>SBHC01000010.1 GCA_006226375.1 Deltaproteobacteria bacterium
ACTTACGATCTGGTGTATCTGACCTACACCACAAGCAACAACCTCTATGTCTCCAAGGTGGACTCCCGAAACACCAACATTCCCGCCGGCTACCGTGTACTCAAAACAAACATCACCATCAGCCAGGGCGCCAACAACATCGACTTCAACGTCGATTCTGCCACAGTGAAGGGTCAGTTCACCTTGAACGGCCAACCCTTCCCTGCCACTGCTAGCTACTACGGAAACGGAACTTTCTACCTTCGCTCCCATGACACCAAGTCGCTCCACTTTGTAGGTACTGTCAAGTACTCTTCCAGCAGCGGCACCTACAAGCTATACGGGAACACCTACGATGTCCGTATGGTTCCCGGCACCTACGACTTGGTATATCTAACCTACACGACAAGCAACAACCTCTATGTCTCTAAGGTTGACTCCCGCAACACCAACATTCCTGCTGGTTATCGCGTCCTGAAAACAAATATTACCGTGAGTTCAGGGGCCAACAGCCTCGACTTCAACGTTGACTCGGCGACCCTTGCAGGGAAATTCACCTTAAACGGTCAACCCTTCCCTGCGACAGCAAGTTACTACGGAAACGGTACCTTCTACCTTAAGTCACGTGATACCAAGTCGCTCCACTTTGTAGGTACTGTCAAGTACTCTTCCAGCAGCGGCACCTACAAGCTCTATGGTGACACCTACGATGTCCGAATGGTTCCTGGCACCTATGACCTGGTGTATCTGACCTACACCACAAGCAACAACCTCTACGTCTCCAAGGTTGACTCCCGAAACACCAACATTCCTGCAGGGTATCGCGTTCTGAAAACAGGTATTGTGCTCAACAAAGGAGCCAACGCGATCGATCTGAACGTTGACTCCGCCACAGTGAAGGGCCAGTTCACCCTAAACGGCCAACCCTTTCCAGCGACGGCTAGCTACTACGGGAACGGAACTTTCTACCTTCGCTCCCATGACACCAAGTCGCTCCACTTTGTAGGTACAGTCAAGTACTCCTCCAGCAGCGGCACTTACAAGCTCTACGGAAACACCTATGACATCCGTATGGTTCCTGGTACTTACGATCTGGTGTATCTGACCTACACCACAAGCAACAACCTCTATGTCTCCAAAGTGGACGCGAAGAACACCCTGATTCCTGCTGGTTACCGGGTACTGAAAACAGGTATATCTGTGGGCCAGGGGACCAACAGCCTTGACTTCAACGTCAACGCAGCGGTGGTGAAAGGAGACTTCTATCTCAACAACCTACCGTTCCCTGCCACAGCTAGTTATTATGGCAACGGCACCTTCTACCTCAGGTCACAAGATACAAAGTCACTCCACTTTGTAGGTACGGTGAAGTACTCTTCCAGCAGTGGTACCTACAAGCTATACGGGAACACCTATGACATTCGTATGGTACCTGGCACTTACGATCTTGTGTACCTGACCTACACCACAAGCAACAACCTCTATGTCTCCAAGGTGGACTCCCGAAACACCAACATTCCTGCAGGCTACCGTGTGCTTCAATACTGCCTGGAGATCAAGTAGAAGAGGGAACCCCTCCACCCTGCCTAGTGATGGTTTGCTTTGTTGAAGATTGTTCCAGGTTGCCAATCCCCCTCCAAAACCGACACCTCGAAAAGATCCCATCCTTGTCTCTGCAAGATTACCTTCCCGCTGAGTTTTGGTGTTTGATGCAAGCGCCTTTGAAGTTGGTGTCATCGATATCGATACACTGCTTGCCGACCTTAATCGCTTCGACTTTGAGACCTTGAGTTGGCAACTTGGAACAATCTGTCCATGCGCTCACGGCGCCGATCAATTCGTTTCTGGCGCAAGAGTCGCTGCTGTAGAAGCGGACCTGTGCAGACCGACGATGGCCCAAGTCCCTGTATTGAAAGCAAGCCTTTTGCAGACTTGTATCGGCGATGTTAATGCACTTTTTCTTGATACGGAGGGCCTGCGCTAACTTGCCCGTTGCGGGGAGTTGGGCACAAGTGACGCTGGGAGAGAACGTTGCGCTTACGTGTTTTTCCCCGCAAGTGTCCATGTTGTAGACCCAAACTCTCTGACGTGGTGGTGCAGCCAAGCCCTTGTACCGAAAACAAGCGTGGCTTTGGCTGGTGTCGGGAATATCGACACATTTGTTACCCACACGAATCCCTTCTGCGTCGTGCCCTTTTGCCGGCAACCATCCACAATCAGTATCCACCCCAACAATCGCTTTTAAGTAACCTGAGAGGCAGGTGCTGCTATCATAAATGGCAAACCTCCGGTGGGGTGGCTCCAGCAGACCATTGTACTTAAGGCATGCCACACGAAGGCTGGTATCTTGAATGTTGATACACTTGCCATCAGCCCAAACAGCGTCTGCCTCTCCAGGCGTGTTCGGGAGTTGGTAACAATTGGTTCGAGGACCGACCGTAACCTTTAAATAGGAGTCGGAGCACTGGTCGCTGTCAAAAATCGCAAAGCTGGGACTTCTGCGTTTGCGATGAAGGATCTGCGCCCTGAGTTTTCTGGATCGTGGGCAATACAAACGCACGAGCTTTTGCAAGTTGCGCAATTCTATATTGTGCTTGCGCGCTAGCTTCTTAACCTTAAGAAGGTGAAAGCATGCCTTGCGTCGGGGTTGAGCCTTCACCTCCTGGAAACCAAACACCACAACAACAATCACCAAGACAGTCAACCGAAACCATTGCATCGATAGCTCCTCATTCTGTTTGTTAACGTAGCGGTCTTTTCGGATTCTATCAAACAAAGGTAGGGATAGGGAAGGGAGCGGATTAGAGGGAGTATGGAATCTTGACGTGAGTGTTGCCCCACTCGAGGAGAAGCTGGCTAGCATTAGCCGTAATGGTAAACTTCTCGGCCAACTTATTCTTTCGAGCTTTCACAGTTACGCGGAAGACATCTTTCGCTTCAGAGCACGATTGGTTTCCAGAGTGGTTGCTTCGTTGGCTCCTGCACGCCAAACTTGCCCAAAGGGAACCAAACCACCAAACAGTTTGCGTCCACGCTTGGAGGGCCGCGCGTACACAATCTTGGAATATTCCAAGCCTCTAAACATGGCGCACTTCTAACATGAAGCATCCAGCTACCACGCATCATGTAGGCTACTTGCGCTTGATCTTGTGGCACATCCTGGCTTCGTTTCGCCCCCGCTGCACAAACTTACTGACCGCTTGCGCGTGGGCATGTATGATTCCGATGGCGATCCGTGTCTTGCCAACCTCATAGACAGCAATCCCTTTGGGCACCTTCTTCACGTTCATTTCGATGCTTTGGTAGTGCTTGAAAATATCCTGAAACAGAGGGTCCCACCAACGAACGGTTCGACCTGCGTCAACACGTCGTTTCATCTGCATCACATGGATCTGAAGATACTTGGCAACCTTGGGATCGTTGCTGGTCGTCACCGTCTTGATACCATTTGGGAGAAACGTGACTTTGCGTTGAACCTTGTCGTGATAGTCAAGCAAACGCTGGATATAGAAGCGATGGTGTCTTTCCTGGCCCGTTCTTCCACCAGAACCTTGTCCATGACGGTGACCACCTCTTCCTTGGCAACCACGTTGACAACCTTGACCACCGCGACACTTGCAGCCGTGCCCTTTGCCGCCGTGCCCTTGTCCCATTCGCCCATGACCTCGGCCTCCACGCCAACCGTGGCCATGACCGCCTCCCCTTCCACAAAAGTAAGAAACAAGCTTCTGCCCTTTTGTGAGGTTTTTCTTACCGAGCACTGTGACTTTACCCGAAGCCGAAGGAGCAGACTTCGCTTTGCGTTGGGGCGACCTACGCTGCCTGTTCACTTGGTTGTCTTTGTCATCGTCTTCGTCACCTTCATCACCTTCGTCATCATCATCCTCATCGTCTTCGTCTTCATCATCGAGAGAGAGCCAATCCCCGGAGGGAGGCGGCTGTGACGACATCGACAAACTCGGGACAATCAACAATGTTGCGACCATTGCAACGAAGAGAGACCACTGCCATAAAATTCGTTTTGCGAACATTAAAACCTCCTTTTTTCGTACATCAATGAACCAACCATACGAACTTTTCTAAAGAGGTGTTGAGCCGCCAGACGTCGCAAACCGCCAAGCGCGAACGGCTTCACCGGACCAACGTTTCATCTTTGGAGACGGGCAATTGCCTTCAAGAAAAAAGTGAGGAACTGCGCAGCAAAAACAAGGACGAAGTGCAGTCGTTTGCTCAATGGCTCCCCTGAAGAAGCATGAGGTGAATGTGACTTTCGATGTCCAGGATGTTATCAGATAGAACAGCGCCCAACGACAACAACGTTCGTAGCATCCTCTGAACACTGTTTCCCATGCAAAGGTAGACACCATGTCAATGCAGAAGCTCAAGGATATACTGGAGAAAGAACCCAAAGAGTCACATTGGTGGGATCTTGTACGGGCGGTTTCATCCTACCCCGAAAGCCAGCAAGATGAAGCATTGACTTACGCCGAAGAGCGTTTGGAACATTGGCCTGATGCATGGCGACAAGCAGGATTTTCTGAGCTGGACTGGGTAACCTCCAAGAGCGGACAAGCCCATCCAGCCTGGCCCTTGGTTCGCTCGCTGTACAAAGAACTCGACCTCCAACAGCTCTCTTCACAGGCGCAACACAACGATGTATCACAATTGACGGAGCTCACACTGGACGCACTTGGTCACTGTGACGACCTCTCCATGTTTCAAGCCTTCACCCAACTCAAGGTACTTCGCCTTGTATGTGGTAGCTATCCTTCCGACCTAAGCGGGCTGACACCACTCTCAACGTTGGAAGAAATAGAGCTAGATTGCACAACCGAGGTCGACTCGTTCGCGCCTCTCTCCACACTTCCATCCCTGAAGCATCTGCGACTGGTTGAAGCACCGCTTCGCTCCCTCTCCGCTCTTGCAGGATGTGTCCAGCTTGTTTCTCTGAAGTTGATTGATTGCAAAAAGCTCGCAGACATCCATGCGCTCGAAGAGATGAAAGAGCTAGAAGAGGTAATTCTATACGGTAGCCCAAAAATCGAGAACATTGATAGTTTCAGAAACTTGCCCAAGCTCAAGAAGCTATCTCTTTACCGTTGCGTCCGACTGGAGTCATTGGAACCTTTGGCTTCCTTGCAAGGATTGGAAGAACTTAACCTTTCGGAATGTTGGAAGCTCACACATGTCGATGAGCTTGCAGGGCTGGAGAACCTTCGCGTTCTTTACCTGGATGGCTGCCGGGAGTTGCAACACCTCAATGGGCTGGCAAACACGCCGAATTTGGAAGAATTGCATATCACACGATGTCGCAACTTAACAGATGCATCGGGCCTTGCAGAACTTCCCAGACTGCATTCCATCTATTCCAGCAAGACACCAAACCTGCGACCCAAACCACGCTCTGCTCGCCTCTATGGAGAGGACAACGTTCGCGTATTCCAGGCCAAGTTGCAAGCCAACACCTAGGAACAAGCCATCCAAAAGGTACACCGACATGGCTCCGGCTTGTATCCTACGGCTTGGTGGGAAGGCTACGTGGGCGGGATGCAGGCTGAGAAGTTACCCCTTGTTTGGGCCGAGTTGAGGGCTTTTGAGGAGTCTCCTTTTTTGAAGTTTGTGGGACATCCATGGTGTAGTTCGCCCGAACTTTCTTCCCTTGCAGTTCAAGCTTCTTCCTTTGCAAATCAAGCTTCTTTATCGCATTGAGTATTTTTTTCTTTTCCCCCTGGGAGATCTTGTCTCCTTTCAAGAACAACACGCTAAGATAACGGTTCTTTTGGGAGAGAAGAGGTGTCCCTTTGATCTGAAGAGACATAAGCCTTCGCTCCATCTCCATCCTCTTAAAACGATCAAGAGAAGGCTTCTCTATGGAATGAATCACCTCTTGAAGAGTCTTGTTTTTGACTCGCGCACGAAACGCTCTCCATGTCGTTGGCTGAAAGAGACGAACCAGTTGGTTGCACTCAGACAATGGCAGCCCATTTTGCTGGCTTCGACATGCCTGTCCAAAGAGCAAGAACCCCATAAATTGATACTCTTCTTGATCGGAACGTAGATCGTGCTGAATAAGCTGAATAAGCCATCGATCCATAAGAGCTCTCGATGCCTTGGGCTTCACGTTGTCCAAGAAGAAGTTATCAGACTGAAACACCGAATGGATCAAGATCCGGGCAAAGATGGAAGTTGGACCTGCAGACTCCAGAGTCTTGGAACGTAGATAGCTTACCAAGAAATGGTATCGTTGTTGATGAGTGAGAGGAAGCTTGTAGAAGGTCTCCCAGAGTAGATCATTGAGGGGGAACAAGCTGGGAAGAGGAACCTGCTGACTCTTTCCCAGACGAAGCATATCGGACAGCCAGGCCTTGAGTAAGGTTTGAGCCTTCTGTTGAGGACAAGGGCGCTGCTGCTTTGCACAAGGAGGTGGTGTAGTGAGAGCTTGCAGCAGTGAGGTTTCAAGGGTTGTACGTAGCTTGGGGAATTGTTTGTGAACCTCAACCAACTCTCGCTGCAAGTCATACTGGTACCCAACACCTCCGTTGCTTTTGCGATATTGAAAGAACCCTTCCAACATTTTGTGAAGGACAGCCTTTTGGAGCTTGCTGTCGTGTTGAAGATGCTGAAGCCAACGAACCGACATGTACTCCGCAAGCTCTCGGTGCAACGGCGAAGAGATTCTTCCCTCCAGCCAAAGTCGGCTCAAGAAAACGTAAACCTTCGTTCGTTGCTGCTTCGGCAGGCAAGAAGAAACACGATCAGCAAGGAGCGTTTTGATACGTTTTTCTGTCGACCAGAAAGGAGCGTACTTCACGCCAAGCAAGAAACCTGGATGGCAAGAGACTTGGTGCGTTTGAATTTGATTTCGAGAGACCACAGAATGGGAGAAGAAGGGAACAACCAACAGGCCAAGCAACAAAGCCCAGTGAAGCGTAGAACTCTGAAATCGACCCCGGCTCCAAAGCACCCAAAGAATGCCACATGCAAGATTCAAAAAGGGCGCAGCGATGGAAAACCACAGCCCATAAAAGAGAACGACAAACGAAGCAGCCAACCAAAGAACACCAAAAAGACACAGCTCGTACCATTGGAAGATCGCCTTGGGCGAAGAGGTACGCTTGGAGCTCTTGGACGCTGCGTGAGGATAGGGAGTTCCAAACCAATCGTTCAGCTTATGAAACACTCCAACAAGAAGCCCTGCAGCCAGCGCTGCCAAGCCGAGAACGTTCCCCGAGAATCCAAGAAGCCCAAGGGCCCCTCCAGCAGTGGCAACCCATAGCCCCAACACGAGCTTGTGCCACGTAGGCACCTCTCCCTTGGCTTGTTGGGCCTCCTGCAAGATGAGCGAACGAAAGAAGCCAGCGAACAAAGCAAACAATCCAAGATGAAGGAGCCCCAAAGGCACACTGAAGAACGGGGGAAGCGGAGCCAACTCAGGGTTCCAGCCCCAATAAAAGCAGCTACCGAAAAGAACAACACTGACGCCAACCGAAAGCCACTTAAGCGGACTCCACATCCGATACGGTTGTGGTGAAGTGACAGTGTTTGTACTGGGTGAGACAACCGCTTTGCCGCCTGCTTTTTCCTCGGATTGAGAAGACTTGGATGATGTCACGTTTGTGTCCTTCTGCTTGGTGTTGTGTTGACCTTACTCGATAGGTCGTACGCCAAACCCAAACTGCACAGAGAAATGTACAAACATAATGTACCCCACACCCAACGGAACCTGGAGCAAGGCGCTCAACGCTACCATCCAGGACCAGAGCGGTGTGTCTATCTCTGATGTTGTTCTTAACAAGGGTGGGAAGGTTGATACGACGGGATGGTTCGACAACAACGGCCTCTTTGGGAGCATCGCAGTGCCCAACGCATCGAGGTTCTCCGTCTTTGTCTGGAAGTGGTAGCAGAGTTGAAATGAAAGGGAAGCGAAGGAGATCAGCGCTACTGTTTCAGACCTCCTCACTTGCGAAAGATAGACTTGCAGTACTTGAACCGCTCTTTCTTCATAAACTTCATCAACAGACTTCGCATGTCACCGGGAGTCATTCCCTCCCATTTGATCTTATCTGCTAAGCCCCATGTCAGGTTGCTGTGGTTCACCCTCGATAGCTTTGCCATGCTCGACACATTGCAGCGAGCAGAGTTGGAACGGATCAGCCAGTTGTTCTGACGGGTTGTGTGAACCTGATCGTCCGGATAACGCTGATGAAAGTAGTCAGCAAGAAACAGCACGGCCATGTACGCTGCATAACTCCCACGCAAGAACTTCTGAGAGATCTTTCCATATGCGTTTGCGATGTGTCTTTGACCTCTTCTTCGATAAGCGTCTTCCAAACGCCTTGCACTCATTCCCACCACTTCAGAGAGACCAGCTGCTCGATAAAACGCGGCATAGGTCCACTCATGAGGGGCCTTTCCTTTCCCTACAGTTCGCGTTTGGACCACAAACTCTTTCAAAAGGCGCCCTGCACGATCGGCATGTCTCTTAAAGGAGCGTCGGTCCTTTACATAATCATACGTGACCGACAAGCGGGTTTCCTCAAGTTGCTTGAACCGCAAATTCAACCTCTCGAACTTGGCCCTCGCGACATTCTGTTTGTCCAGGCTCACAAGATGACTTGCACAACCTGTCAAACACATGGCTCCCGCAACTAGAATCATCAACCCTTTTCTCATAACCTTCTCCTTCTATCGTTCGAAAGACGTTTTGTCCTCTCCAACAAAGCAAACACTGTGCTTGCACACAAGAAACCGACGCTTTCTTATACCCCACAGCGTTTTAGAATCGAAGCCCGACAAAGGCAAAGAAGAACAATCCCAGAAACAGGACGAGTTTCGTAGACATGTCCAAAATAATAGACGGAACGTGGAGAAACCGGTTGGAACAACATCGTTAGACAAGTCAAGGAGAGTACTTTTGAGTTTCGCCTCCCCTTTAGTTGTTGTCTGCAGGTTGTGGAGAGAGGGTGTTCAAGAGTTGCAGAACGTGTTCTTTGCCTTTGCTGTGTTGAATCTCGTCGTACAACTCATAGCTCTTCCCAAACATAATCTTGGCGTCACCTGGTCGAGATCGAGCTTGCAGCAGCTTCCCAATACCAAGGTACACTCCAGCGGCACCTTCCGTGTGTTCTTTGGCTTCACAAAACGAGAGGCTTGCGAAGAACAACTCTTCGGCCTCCTGGAATCGCTCCAGCTCGAGATAGAGATTGCCCAAGGACGTTAAGGCATGGGCTCTTCCAACGGTTTGGAGAGACTCTCGGTAAAAGGCGAGGCTGGCTTCCATCATTGACACCGCGTAGCCTTGTTGAAGAACGTTGGCCTGCTCCAACGACTCCTTGCCGTTCTCATCTTTGGACAGCAACGATTGACCTTCTTGCTGCAGCTGTCCTGCTTTCTCAAGAAAGAGCTCACCCTCCTCGTACATCGACAAGAGAATCAGGTGTGTTTGTAGCTCTTCGGAAGAAAAAGCCTGTGCTTCTTGCTCGGTATCGGCGAGAAAAGCCAGGGAGTTGATGAAAGCAATCTCCATTTGATCGTGATTGCCAGCTTTGTGGTGGAGCTTGCCCAGAAGGAGGTAAGCCAACCGACCGATTTCAACGTCGCCCTGCTCTTCTGCAGAGGATAGAAGACCAAACAACAACTCAATGGAGCTGTTTTGCCATTCTTCTTCCTGGCTATAGCAGTAACCCACGACAAGAGTGGCAAGATTTTGCAGGGTAGAGTCCACATGTTTGGTGATCAACAAGAGCTTCCCGCTAACAACAATCGCACCTGTCGTTTCACCCTGTCTTGCGTATTGCAGCGCAAGATCGAGCCCGTCAAGGAGAAAGTCGTTGTTGCCGACCGATGGATTCTTATCCACATACGCAAACAACTCTTGCGCCTCTGTGAAGCCGATGATGGCTGGCAAGTGCATTTGAAATTCGGGTAAGGGTTCACCTTCCATGTGACTCTCTCCTTCGTTGGAAGCCTAAATTGCCCTCCCCTCATATCGACTCTTGCCCACAGAAACAAGAGGCCAACACAAGAAGAAGGCAAGAAACAAGAGTTGATGCTTCGCCTGCCCCAACCCTTTGACAATCCTCCTCCTCTCAAAAAGGCTTGCTCTTTCTGCCTCATTCGGATAGTATTATCTCCTTGTTTCTCCAAGAACTTTGCTTACAATGAGATGCATCGCAACTCCATGTAGGAGCAGCGAGCCCAATAGGAGAGGAATCATGAGCCATATCGAAACATCCACAACATCGAACGCAGCGGTCACAGAGGCATCCAGCAAAGGTGCTCACCTTCGGATTGACGGAGACCGCTTGTGGGACACCTTGATGGAAATGGCCAAGATCGGACCTGGCGTAGCAGGGGGAAACAATCGCCAAACCCTCACCGACGAAGACGCTGAAGGTCGCGCTTTGTTCCAGAAATGGTGCGAGGCTGAAGGTCTCACCATGGGTGTAGACAAGATGGGGAACATGTTCTTCCGTCGAGAAGGAACCGATCCTTCCCTTAAGCCCGTCATGGTCGGCAGCCACCTCGACACCCAACCCACAGGCGGCAAATACGACGGCGTTCTTGGCGTGTTGGCTGGCTTGGAGCTGGTTCGCACCCTGAACCAAAACAACGTAAAGACCAAGCGACCCATCGTTGTGGTCAACTGGACCAACGAAGAGGGAACCCGCTTCTCTCCACCCATGCTTGCTTCGGGTGTGTTTGCTGGCATTCATACCCTGGAATGGGCTTACGCTCGCACCGACGCAGACGGAAAGAATGTTGGTGAAGAGCTTGAGCGCATCGGCTGGATTGGTGACGAAGAAGTCGGCGCACGAGACCTCGCTGCCTTCTTTGAGTTGCACATTGAACAAGGCCCCATCCTGGAAGATGAAAACGTTGATATCGGCGTCGTGACTCACGGTCAGGGACTCAACTGGCTGCAAGTGACCCTCAAAGGGAAAGAAGCCCACACAGGTTCCACTCCCATGCCGAAACGCGTCAACGCAGGCCTCGGTATGGCGAAAATCACCCAACTGGTGGATGAGATCGCATGGAGCCATGCGCCTCTCGCAGTAGGTGCCGTCGGGCACTGCGACGTGTATCCCAACTCACGCAACATCATCCCAGGCAAGGTGGTGTTCACCATCGACTTCCGACACCCCACCCAAGAAGTCATCGACGATATGGAAGCTCGACTCCGCCAAGGCGCCCAAGAGATCTGTGAAGAACTCGGCCTGCAAATGGAGATCGAACAATCTGGAAAGTTTGACCCTGTAGCCTTTGATGAAGGTTGTATCGCAGCGGTCCGCCGCTCCGCTCAAAAGCTTGGATACTCCCATCGCGATCTGGTCTCAGGTGCAGGCCACGACGCATGCTGGCTCAACCGTGTCGCTCCCACTTCCATGATTATGTGCCCGTGTGTGGATGGCCTGTCCCACAACGAAGCTGAAGAGATCTCACCGGAGTGGGCAACAGCAGGAGCCAATGTTCTCCTCCACGCCGTTCTCGAAACCGCAGAGATTGTAGACGTCGGCTAACAACGAACCAACCCCACCTCTTCTTCCCACAACTTCACCAACCTGCTCACAAACAGCTTTTCTTCTCTGATACTCACCTTTCAGAACAAATCCAAGATCTCGTAAACATCGGTTCTTTATCAACACACCACACTTCTCTCCTAACCATTTGTGCAAAAAAAATCTTGACAGAACACTTGTTCGATTATAAACGGAATATGCTTTTATTGAACGATCGATTTAAATAAAAGACTCCGTAAACCATTCGCTCGAATGAATGACCACTCGGGCTGATGGATGGACTCACCACCTGTTTTGTTGGGAGGCTCACAATGAGAGCAAGACTATCGATGAGCATGTTTCTGGGTATCATTTGCACCTTGGTACTTATTCAGGCATGTGGCCCAGGCTCTGACCAATCATCATCGGATGCGGGAGAATCAAAAGAGGTTGTGACAGCACAAGAACCTCAAGCCGAGCCCACCTCTTCAACTCAGCAAGAAACAACACAGGGGGAAGAGAAGGCAAGTCCAGCAGAAGAACCCCAAGCTCAAGACGGAGGAGCGGAAGCAGTACCTACGCCAGAAGCATCCAACCAAGAGCAGGGTACTAGTGTTGAGGAGAACACACCGGAACAAAGTCCACCAACCAATCCAGTCACCATCGACAACTTAACGCAAAAGATCGCTGAGGGTATATGCGGAGCGTTGTTTCGTTGCTGCAACAAAGATAGTGTTAACTTTTACTTTTCTCCGTACAAGAACAGCCCCAACCTTCCGGAGTTCTCGAAAAAGCTGCCGCCAGAGGTACCGCTTGACGCGCAAAGCTGCCCAGCTTTGGTCAAAGCAATGATTGATGTTGTACCTTTTGGAGATTGGATCAAAGCGTCGAAAGAGGGCCTTGTCACCTTCCAGGCAGCAGAAGCACAAACGTGCCTGGATGCTTTAAAGAATGCCACCTGTGGAACCCAAATTCGGGCAGCGCTCTTTGATTCAACCTGTTTTGGTTTCAGCCCTCCAGGAGGAGGAGATCTACAACGCAAGATGTTTAAGCGGACAACCGCACCTGGAGGGAAATGTGTTGTGATTCGAGACGGTGTAGGTTCGGGGTTCTTTGGAAGTTGCAATCCAAAGCAAGGCTTCTGTTGTTACCCTGACTCTTCAGGAGATCCTAGCAAGTGTAGTTACCCAAAGACAGGCTCCAAAGGGGTTTGCAAGCAAGCTGCTGCTGAAGGAGAGTCTTGCAAGTCTCTTCCGCCCATCCAAGTGTGTGCCACAGGATTGAGTTGTGATTCTGGCACCCGCCAGTGTGTCGCTCCCAGCAACGCAACTTTACAACAAGGAGACGTCTGCGCAGACAAGAGCTACAACCTGTTGGGTACATGCAAGGACAGTTGGTGTGATATCACAGGCTCAAAGAAGTGTGAACCTCTCAAAGCTGACAACGAAAAGTGCCTGGGTTCCTTTGAATGCAAAAGCCAGTCATGCAACAAAGATACTTGTGGAGCATCCCCCATCTGCAATGCTCCATAAGTGTTGCGAACCTCTCAGTCACCCTCGTAAGGAGGGTCACCGGGAGAGCGATAGGAATCCATGGGACTCCGCACAGCATCACTTCCGTAGTAACGACCGTTTCCTTCCAACTCACCAAACAACAGAAACATGGGAGCTTTTGTCCCGGCGATCGGAGGCTTCATTCCCAACTCCGTCGGCGTTTGCCCCGAAGACTCTGCATAATGACGCGTCAGATCCGTTTCAATGAAACCCGGAGTGCAAGCGTTCACTTGCAGAGAAGGATTCTCGTTGGCTAGCATTAAGGTATAGCTATTGGCCAAAGCTTTCGAGAAGCCATAGGCCCGACCGTCCCAGAGTCCGCGTGTTTCAAACGCTTTATCGTTGCCCTCCAAAGGAAGACACTCCTCGATCAAGGCAGAAATCTCTGACCACGTCACATCCTTCTTCAAAAAGAACAACTGCTTCTCTTGGCTGCAGAGGTTCACGAAGTTCGGTCCCGACGCAGAGGAGACAATGACAACACGACCTTGAGGCTGAAGCAGCCGAAGGAACGCAGAACAAACACGGTGAATACCAAGAACGTTCACATTGAGCACCTGCTGAAGCGAACCCTGGCCAATCCCCGCGTTGTTGACCACACCATACAGTGGCGTATCTTCCGATGAAGAAAGCTCTCTTACCTTTGCAGCTGCTTGGGTCACAGACTCATCTTGGGAAACATCCAACTCCACAACCTCAATGCGTTCGCCCCAGGTAGATTGCTTTGCAACTAGCTTGGCCTTTGCGTCTTGACCACGTCCAGCGTCACGGGAGCCCAAGAACAAAAAGGTATCCTCAGCATGTGTTAAGATAGCTTCTGCCAGAGCAAAGCCAATCCCTTTGTTGGCTCCAGTTACCAATATGCGCTTCATCATCTCTCCTTGTTCTCTATCGGTACAGTTTACAGATCGTCGACAAACGCAAGACCGTCAAAGTCTTCGTGAGAGAAAGGCAGATCCAGTCGCGGCTCTCGGGGGTATGTCTCATCGTAAAGGTTGACGCGTCGAGAAAAGCGAGTGGGATAATAATTCATCTCAATGATGGTTTCAGCGGCTTGGGTTGCGACGTCATCGATAGCTTGCAAACGCTCTCGTACCTTCGGAGTTTTGCAAACATCCAGCGCCTCTTGAATCGCTTCTTCTCGGTAGACCGAGGGCGAGAAGGAAGACTCCTCGCTCGCTTCTCCAAGCCATGACGTGGGCAAGGTCCCACCGCACCACAAAGAAGCTTCTTCCCCGTAAGGAAAAGGGTCGATCGGTTCGCAGTTCAACCAAACGTTAAAATGGATATGAGGCACACCAAAAGGAAAGGTGACCAACGCATCCAAGCCGCTGTACCCCGACAGCGCGATAACTTGCCCTCTGGAGACAACATCGCCCGTTTGAACCAAGCTACGAGCGAGGTGAGCATAACAGGTCATTAAGCCTCTGCCGTGATCGACAAACACCTTCAGTCCACCCCGGTTGAACTCGGACTTCACACACACCACCACACCCGGAGCCGCTGTGAGGACATTTGTGCCAATCGGTATGGAGAAGTCCGTTCCGTTGTGACTGTCGTAGGTCAGCTTTCGGCCTCGAAAGTCCAGCAGCTGGGTCTTTTTGACAGACCACCCGTCCTCAATCGGAGTTTGGCGATGATTGAACAAGTTCGTAACGAGCACTTTGCCCTTCACAGGCTGACGACCCATCCAAAGAGGGATCGCGTACCTTGGCCTCAACTGTGAGAGACTCGATAGACCAAAGCGAGAAGGTGGGACGTCTTCTTCCCCACGCAGCGCGATCTTTGTTTGCCTCCAGCGTTCCCGCCAGGGAGACAGCCCCATCACATCTGCAAACAACCGTAGCTTCTTCGTCTTCTGTAGCTCGTTTGAACTCAACCTGTTCTTGCCTCTTGTTCTGCGATTTTCTTATTCTTGAAAAGTAGCCACCGAAGGACCACACCCGATTCGTACATGGAGCCTGACAAGTCAATGGCAACTGACAACCTCAGCATTATCATCGCTTCGTAGGTTGTTGCAACTTCAAAGATGGACACTGTCGTAGCAAAAACTGCTGAAGCCCGGTCAGGTCATCTGTGTTAATAAGATCCACACCCTCCTCAAGCAAAGTCTTCCACAGACGCTGCCGGTTGAAGGTTCGTCCATCAGGCATGTGCCCTCTTAGAGAGATAAGGTCTCAGGCTGCTTGCCAAAACCGCTTACCTTTTTTATTCTCCTCGTGGTGAAAGAATCTTTCAAGCGTTGTAGGAGTCTGCGTCCATGTATCGTACTTTGCATGTGAGCCTGGTCTTGGTGTTTCTTGTGTTACTGGGGTGCTCCCAGGCCCCAGAGAAGCTTTGCAACAAAGATGAGATCTGTGGCAAAGGACAGATCTGCGTCCAGGGAACCTGTCTGGAAGGTTGCCGTGAAAGCAAACAGTGTGAGGCTGGACAAACATGCTTAGAGAGCAAGTGCGTCGCCAACGTTTGCAAGCTAGGAGACAAACGCGATTGCTACACAGGCGTCCCTGCAACCCAAGACAAAGGCCCATGCCGAGGTGGGTTCCAGCTTTGCTTGCCCGATGGTAGCGGCTGGTCCCCCTGCTACGAACAGACCATTCCTGTGGCAGAGATCTGCGATGGGACAGACAACGATTGCGACGGAGAGATCGACGAGAAGCTGATTTGCGACTGCCAAGAAGGAGACTCTCGACGTTGCTACACAGGCCCTCTGGACTCCGTCCAACAAGGCTTATGCCGTGCTGGGATTCAGTATTGCACCAGCCAACGTCGATGGGGCGCTTGCCTCGATCAGGTTCGACCCCGACGTGAGATCTGCGACGGCCTGGACAACGACTGCAACGGCCGGATCGACGACCAGATCAGCTGCGATTGCGAACCCGGCGCCACCCGTGAATGCTACTCAGGACCGGATGGAACGGCCGGCGTAGGCCTCTGCCAGAAAGGCAATCAGGTCTGCAACCCTGAGCGCAAGTGGGAAGCCTGCCAGGGACAGGTATTGCCTGTTCTCGAAGAAAGCCCTGGGGGCGACCTGATCTGCAATGGCCTGGATGAAAATTGTGACGGCCACGCCGACAACGTCTCAGGAACTCAAGAACCGCTCAAAAAGCGATGTTACTCCGGTCCTCCAGGAACAGCCGTCGCGCCTTGCCAACAAGGACTCTCCACCTGCGTGGATCGAAAATGGAGCGCATGCCAGGGAGAGGTCGTTCCCTTGGATGAAACCTGCAACGGCAAAGACGACGACTGCAATGGAAAGATCGATGACCTCAAACCCATCCCCTGCTTTGAAGGCAAAACAGGATGCTTGCAGGTTGGAGATACCTACCAATGCAAAGGCAATTGCTCGGTTGGCTTAAAGCGATGCGAGCAAGGCCAATGGACCGACTGCCAGGGACAAACACTGGCTGCAGCGGAAGAGAAATGTGGCGACGGTCTCGACAACGACTGCAATGGCGCCGTCGATGAACAATGTGTCTGCACTGAAGGACAAAAGCAGGCTTGCTACACAGGTCCAAACGACACCCGGAGCAAGGGTGAGTGCAAGGAAGGAGAACAAGTCTGTAGCAACAACGCATGGAGCGCATGCTCCAAGGTTGTGCTTCCCCAAGCCGAAGTGTGCAATGGAAAAGATGACAACTGCGATGGAACAGTCGACAACATCACAGACTTGGGCAAGTCCTGTGTTGACACCCAGCGCAAAGGAGAGTGCAGCCGAGGGACCACCCGATGCAAAGAGAGTCAACCGGGACAATGGACCCAAGCTTGCGAACCCACCGTCCAACCAGGGACAGAGGTCTGCAATGGCAAGGACGACGACTGTGACGGCGTCATCGATAACATTGCCAGTTACAAACAAGCCTGCTTGCGCTCCCAAGAGAAAGGAAACTGCCAACAGGGACAATGGCTTTGTGTTCTCAACGGCACCACGATCGAAAAGACATGCCAACCCATCAAACCTGCCAAAGCAGAGATTTGCAACGGCGAAGACGACAACTGCGATGGCATCGTCGATAACATCGGCACCCCCTGCATTGTGAACAACCAGTCAGGCAACTGCCAGTACGGCCGAACCCTGTGTCAACGTGTACAAAAAGGGACCAGCTATGTATGGGAGTCCAAGTGCCAGCCGGCCCCTTCCCTCCCGGAGATCTGCAACGGCCAAGACGACGACTGCAACGGCACGATCGATGACATCAAAGACTTGGGAGCGGCCTGCTCCGATAGCACCCGGAAAGGCAACTGCGCCACAGGAAAATGGGCTTGCGTCACAACATCACAAGGCACCAACAAAACCTGTCTGCCCGCGGTGTCACCCACTGCCGAGATCTGCAACGGTCAAGATGACGACTGTGACGGACTCTCCGACAACTTAAGTGGTACCTGTGCTGTGAAGGATCCAAAGATACAGGGAAGCTGCCGCCAAGGTATCAGAACTTGCACTTACAACACAACACAGAAAGCCTGGGAAGAGCAGTGCCAAGCCAAAGCTCCAGGAACAGAGGTATGCAACGGTCTGGACGACAACTGCAATGGCACCGTCGACGATGTACAAGGAGCCGGCCAACCTTGTGTTGACACAAACAAACTGGGAGCCTGTAGAGCTGGTGTGACCCAGTGCCAAAACGGAAAGGTGGAGTGTATCCCCAAGAACCCCCAACCGTTGAATGAATCATGCAACAACGAAGATGACGACTGTGACGGCAAAGTCGACAATGGGATAGCGGCGCGCCCCTGCCAAACCCCCTGCGGCCAAGGAACCGAGACCTGCCGCCAGGGACAATGGATCAACTGCACCGCCCAAGTGCCAGTACCCGAGGGAACAAGCTGCAACGGGAAAGACGACGACTGCGACGGAATCACCGACAACTTTGGCCCCTGCACTCTGACATCCGTCAAAGGCAACTGCGCCCAGGGAGAAAAACGTTGCAACAGCCAAAACCAGATTGTGTGCACGCAGATCTTGACGCCCGTGTTGGAGATTGGATGCAACGGCAAAGATGATGACTGCGACGGGAGCATCGATGAGACCTTCCCCCACACAGGCAAACTTTGTGTCTTGACTGCCGGGAATGGAACGTTGGGATACGTCACGTGTCAGGCTGGTAATATCGTGTGCATCCCCCCACCCAACACCCAAGAAAGCTGGCTACCTCCAGGCACATACACCATGGGAACTCCGACAAGCGATGCAATCGCCTATTCCTACGAGAAGCCGGACCACTCCGTGACCATCACACGACCTTTCGCGATGATGCGATTTGAAGCGACACGAGACGAATTCGTAAAGCTCATTGGATATGATACCGTTACCACTGCACCCACCAACTACCTTAAGATTTATGGAAATTGCAAGAACGCCAAGCAGTGCCCTGTTTACAATGTGACATGGCATCATGCTGCCTTGTACGCCAACGCCCTCTCCAAGGCAGCAGGGCTGGAAGAATGTTATAGCTGCACCAAGGCGACCCCACCGACCTTACCTTCCTGTCGGCTTGCCACCAAATGGCAAGGGGCCAACTTTTTGCGGTGCCCTGGCTACCGGTTGCCCACCGAAGGAGAATGGGAGTATGCGTACCGGGCAGGAACCACGAGCATGTTCTACAACGGCTACAACTGCTCTTCGCAAACGGTCTGTTCCTATGCCAACACAACAACACGAGCATTTGTGGATAGCATCGCTTGGTACGGAGAATCGTCGAAAGAGAGCGTTACCGGTTATAGCAGCTCCTACGCTCAATTAAAGCCTGTGGGAAAAAAGCAGGCCAATCCATGGTTCTTGCACGATATGGCCGGAAATGTGTCAGAGTGGGTGCAAGATTGGTGGGGTCCCTACACAACCAGCGCACAGATAGACCCACTTGGGCCGACCTCAGGGTCGTGGCGAGGTCACCGGGGCGGAAGCAACAGATTCACAGTCATTCACCTCCGCGCCTCCATGCGCTTTAACTTGTCTCCCGATGGTTCGTCGAACACTTTTACGTTGTACTTTATGGGGGTTCGTCCAGCTCGAACCTTGCTGCAACCGTTCTATTGCACCACCGACAAAGACTGCTCCATCCTAACAACGCCACACACATGCCAATCCAACACATGCACACCATAACCCTCCCACCCAGGAACGTGGGACAGGCCATCCTTGGATGAGTTCTCACATGAGAGAATTCCTTTCTCTGAAAAGAGAATACGCTTCTCCAAAAAGAGAATGTTTGGGACCTGACGCTCCGACCTTTCTCTCTCTGTCCCAAGGCAACCAGGGAAAGCTGCCTCGCAGAGCTTCGGTGTTCAGGAATGGCATAGGTTGTGCTATAGAAGCTACTTCCGCAAGCAAAGGAGAATCGAATGACCGATACGAAGTCGCCACAACCTCGTGAGGACTCCCCCGACAACCCGTCTCGTAGCGCCTCACTCAAGCGCCTTGGGTGGGTTGTCTTGGTGGTAGCCCTTGTTGCCATTCTTGGTAGCTTTCTTCAAACCCGGTTCAAGAGAGTTGGGAAAAGCTCAGCCAAAGAGACTCCAATGATGGGCTGTGGTGGAATGGACAACACAGCACAGACCCGGCTTGGAACAAAGAAAGCTGCCTTTAACGGAGCGGCTGGCGATCACAGCCATTGGACGTACCAGGGCACGAGTTGCACACTTGAGATGTGTGGTTCACAGACACTCGGAACCAACCAGCCCAAGCATTGTGTGGCGGTTGGAAAAGCAGAGCAGGTTGAGATGTTCCTTTGTGAGCAGACCCCAACCCAACCGATTGAGAAGTCCGGTACCACCGTCACCCAAGCCAACTTTATGGAGTGTCGAAAGTGGCCAGGAAGTGGCATCGAAGCAGGTTATGACTCAGGCAAGTTAAACTCAGGGTTCACCCTTGGAGGATTTAGCTACAGCGGCAAGCTCACATGCGGGTCCTCTACCCCACCAGAAACGACCGAACCGAAGTCAACCACTACACAAACGACCACAACGACCCCACCGATCAACCAAATGAGAAACTACCAGTATAGCTTGTACCAAAGCTCTTGCACACAGCCCAAAGACACAGCTATCGCTTGCAAAGGAGATTGGGTTGCAAAAGCCTGGAACCAACAGACTCTTGCAACCACCAACTACCAATATTGCATGCCGGAAAAGATAACCACACGAGTGGTTGTGTCTTCCTCCGTGTTTGTTGATGGTCAAGCGACCCAAAAACCTTGTCTGTTTGGGAAGATTTCGTACGCAGAAGTCTCGGCCAACAATCCATATGCCAACGCTTGCTTGTTGCTGAGTCCCAAGCCAAGCGAGACCAAAGACCAACCAACAACCCTCTCCATGAAGTACCATTTTGTGGTCATCAACCCCACAGACGCCAAGAACTCCGATGCAGGGACACTCCCAGATCTCACGACCTTTTACCAACAGGTGAAAGACTGCAACACATCGAAGGACGCAAGCTTCCGGTTTAAGATTCAATTCCTGAACACCAACCAGGATGTCATTCGCACCCATACCTTTGACGGAGTGAAACTGCAAGACCCCCCAGGAGATTCCAAGGCGACCTTGTCCTTTACGGCCACGACCATACTCTAGCTTGTGACCTTCTGTTCTCCCCTCTCTCCCCTCTCTCCCTTCTTCACTCTCCTTCGTTTCTCTTGTTGGACGATGACTCTCCTGACACGTCACGTGGAGAAGCATCGACTCTCGTCGAAGAACCATCGTGCAACGTTGGCTCGAACATGCTTGGCTTTGCACGAAAGGATGCTGACGGTGACTCCGAGTCAACCTGTGTCTTCATTAACTCCGGAGGGACACCTCCCCAAATGTCGGTGGCCTGGATGTCATGCAGAACCTGCGTTCCTGTGAGAGTTTGCTCCCTCTCTCTCGACGGGACGGACTCTTCCAAGAATGTAGCTCCCTCTTCCTTGGGAACTTGGGGTTGAAAGCTTCCAAACATCAACGTTTGAAGCGGAGATGTTTGGGCCAGGGCCAAAGGAATCATCGATGTGGACGCAGGCTCCATCGCTTCGGACCGACCTGCCGCAGAAGAAGCAACCTTGGCGATGGATGGCCTGGAAAAGAACTCCTTGGCTTTGCTGAGATAAGCCACAAACATCACAAACGAAGTGAGCGCGATGATTGCGCCAGTGATAGGAATGTTCGTATGTTGGCATGCATTCCAAAGAGCATGAAGGGATGCCGACATCACCCACCCCAAGCCAAGAATAGCAAGAGAGCCACGCCACTTGTAATACCGTGACAGGGCCAGGAAGTAGGCGAGAA
Organism: Deltaproteobacteria bacterium; assembly: GCA_006226375.1. Taxonomy (GTDB): domain Bacteria; phylum Myxococcota_C; class UBA6777; order UBA6777; family UBA6777; genus M3003. The sequence goes on from SBHC01000010.1 coordinate 21,290, forward strand.
TCCCAGCCCACGCGACGTGTCCACAAAGCCCCGTTAGCATCCGCGGAATCACCACCATCAAACCCAACGATGACACGCCTTGTTGACGAAGCTGCGGAGCATACCCAAGCAGAGTCTCCACCAACATAAAACCAACGGCGGAGGCGGCCCCTATCACAACAGCGACCAAAGGATGCATGCGACCTTTGGTAAAGAGTTGACTGTACCGTCGTGCCAACAGCCCAGAGAAAGCCAATGTGACCCACACAGGCATCGACTTAAGCAGCTCTTCGGTGAGACCTGCCTGAAAAAAGTAACCGACAAAGGATGCAGGGAAAGAAGGAGAGCGAGCGAGTTCACGGAGAGGAGCAGGGGCCAACATAGACATGAGCCATGACAAAGGAAGCCCTATCCAAAGAAGCACTGCCGTGAGAAGAGCAGGCCCAAGGATCAGCCACACAGGCATGGTAAGGCCGGCAATCCTTACGACGGCAAAAACAATCAAGCCGCCAAGATACAGCCCCAGCACCACTTCGTACGCAAAGGCGTACCCTACCCACTTGGTATGAAGCAACAGTTGCAACAAGACAAACAGCGCAAGGCCCACAACAACCGTGCTTAGAGCAGGCCAGAAGTACCACTGTTTGTACAGCCTGGAAAAGGAGCCCTCCTCCGCCAGCGGTAGCATACGATGCAAACCAGGAAAGGTATGGAGCGACTGTTGCAAGGATAGCCGATCCAACTCCTCTTGAGACTGTGGTGAAGAAGGCCCTGATGACTTGGGTTGTTTGTTCTCTGTCACTTCATGTTCCTGACCAAGTTACCAAGAAAGAGACGACGCAACACCAAGGAACGTATCCTTGTTGCCGGCCTCCACGAGTCCTACGAACTTCAAGAAAGAGGCTTAAGCATGATGGGGAGGTCATCTTTGGGACGAGGAAACGGTAGCAGTTGCCAGTCGCGCTTTTTCTCCCCCGTCGCAACCATTTCATAGCGGCTCAGCAAATGGTAGACAAACCCCTTGGCTTGTTGCATGGCAAACTTGATCCCAATGCAGGTATGGGCTCCACCACCAAACGGAGCCCAGCCATGTTTGTGCTGTTTGTCTTCTCCGCGTTCTGGGGAGAATCGATCGGGTGCAAAGGTGTCGGGTTCAGACCAGATGTCGGGATCTTTGTGTGTCGCGCCCAACAGCAAAGCAATGGGAGTGTTCTCTGGAACCTCATAGCCTCCCAGCTCTGTGGGACGAACAGTCCGACGAAGGACATAACGAACGGGAGGGTTCAGACGCAAGGCCTCTCGAAAGGCCCAATCCGACTGTTGAAGCTCGGCGAGAGACTCCCACGGTAAGTCATCGTTCGATGCAGAGACCTGCGTGCACTCCTCTCGCAGTCGGTCTTGCCATTCTGGTTGGAACACAAGCTCTTGCACTAGCGTCGTTAAGCCTGTTGATGTGGTGTCGTGGGCTGCCATCAACAGGAAGATCATGTGGTCAACAATCTCGCTGTCATCGAAGCGATTGCCCTCTTCGTCCTCCGCTTTGCAGAGCAAGGTAAAGACGTCTTTGGCGTCACTGTCACGGCGCCCTTCCAGCTCACTTTGGATGAAGTGTTCGAGTGTCTTTCTTCCCTGCAAGCCACGATGCCAGGCTGTTCCTGGGACGTTGAGCCGAAACGGAGTGATGGTAGCCTGAAGAACGGCATAAAAAGCGTTGGACAATTCTTCGGCGCGTTCCCCCAAAGGCACCCCCAAGAAGACGGTAGCTGCTTGCTCAAAGAGCGCTCTCTTTAAAGCGGGGTAGAACAAAAAGGAAGCTTCCTGCTCCCAAGCTTTAAGAGTGGTTAATGTCTCTTGTTGTAGCTTCTCATGGTAGCCCTTGAGAGCAGACGGTCGAAACGCATCTTGCATGATTCGACGATGCTTTCGATGATCGTCAAAATCGCGAAGCATAAGTCCACGTGGGAACAAATCACCAATCAAATGCCCCCAACCGTTCTGGCTGGAGAAGTTTTGTTCTCGGTCCAACAGCACTTCGGTGTTGTGGTCGGCCGACGCCAAACAAACCGAGGTGCGATGAAAGGTTCGGTTGCGAAAACAAGTCCCGTAGGTTTCAACCATACGCTGGTCAAACCCATCAGGGTCCCGAAGAATCCGCGGGAAGTTTCCCAGATAGGGATAACCTACCTCACCGGGTATGTGCTTGAGATGCTTCCCTTTGACGTCACCTTTCATGCGCTTTTCCTATCCAGATTGTTGAGGAAACAAGACGTTAGCACTGGGGGAGAAGGCCGTCAACTCCATTCACTGACGACGAGGCAAGAGCACCTGAAGAGCTTTTTGGATGCCCACATCCTTGGGCGCTCCCAACATTCGGTAGAGACCTTCCACGTCCTTGCGGGGGTAAGGAATCCGTACCTGAGGCGGAACACCCACCTTCTCGTACGTTTTGCCGCTGGGGCTGTAATAAATTTCATTGGAGAGCGTGTACTTCCATCCGATGGGCAAGTAGCCATACTGCATATCGGAGAGGATACCGTTGGTGTTGCTTCCCATCAACGTAACAGTGGACAGTTGCCGCGCCGCCAAGGTCAGAATCTCAGCCGCGCTCATCGTCATGGGGCTGGCCAACACCACCGTATGTTTGGGGTACTGGATGGGCTGTGGGTTCACGTACATTTTTTTGAACCCGGTGAGCTTTCCTTTCTTCATCTCACGCTTGGTGTATACGAGCGCTTTGGTTTTTGTGAAGTAACCCATGACAGCGGCTGCGACTTCATCATCCCCGCCTCCGTTGAAGCGAACGTCCAAGATCAAACCTTGCGTTCCCTTAAACTGCCGCAAGACCTTACGCATCAGAATGTTGGCGACATGGATATCCTTAATTTTTTTGCAAGGAATCTTCTTTCCCTTCCTGCGGGATTTGCCCTTGTACTTGATTTGCCGAAGCTCTCGGGCATGTCGAGCAAACATATACTTGCAGTCCACCATTTCATCCAGGTCATTGAGTTGGATGTATCCAATGGAAGGTTGCTGTTTCAGCCGCCCCCAATACATCACACCTTTTTTGTAGGTTTGCATTTTAATGACATGACGTTTCGCAAGACGACGCGCGAGCTTGAGGAAACGGCGTGCAGGATCCTTCGGAACGTGGGGCAGGTTGCACTTGTCAACGTGGAATTCTTTGGATGTCAGAGAGACATGACCGTCGCGAAGATGGCCCAGCATGCTGTTCAACACACAAAACAATTCTTTCTTGGTCTTGGTCTTTTTCACTCGGGGCTTGTAGCGCTCATACAGCTTCGACCAGGACACTCTCCGCAAAGCAAAGAAGGCGTAGTTGTTCTGGAACTTCTTCCACAGATACTCAAAGTTTTTGACCGGATGAGATGTCTTGGCAAAAGCCATCCAAGACACTCCAAAAACCAAGAGCAATGCCCACCCGAGATGCGACTTCTTCATACAAGAACCTCCTTTGCTTCACGACTCCTTCAAGATCTTCGATGATTGAATACTAGTCGCTAGCCTTGTTTCGTCAACAGGCAAAGAAGTTCAGGCTTGAAACCTATGTGGTGCATACAAAGAAAGATTCTTCCCTCGAAAAAGTCATCGTGTGCCTCGTACGATTTGTCATGGAGCAAGAAGATTCGATGGCGTGTGGGTAGCTATACCAAGCAGAAAGATGTAGTTATTTGGAGGATGTGATAGGAGGCTTAAGGTTACGGATGCTAGAAGGACTCGGTGCTTTCAGGTTATCACTGGAACGTGTAGCCTCAATCAATTGACTCACCGCTCCTGTCGCAAAATTCTTAATGTCCTTGTTTTCATCATCCCAGTCCCACAGTTCTTCGCTGTGCAAGACTTTCTCTTTGCGGGGTCTGGTGTGCTGTTTCTCTTGTGCTTCGATCTCGCGCAGACGAAGCCATGGAATTTCGCACGAAGTGATCGATGTCGAACTCACTCGCTTGAGATTCAGCAACGGCTGGAGAAGAGACCATAAGTCAGCCAGAGGAACTTGGAAGTTAAGTTTGTTGCAGTACCGCTCCATCACAACAGCGACCTGACGCTGCGACTCCACGAAGTCAGGCATCCCTTCCATGGCCTTCAGAACGCCGAGCAAGGTTGAAAAGAAGTCAGACACAAGAAGCAAACGACGCAGGGGCGCTCCCACAGGTAGACTTTCAAGGCGAAGTCTCATGCTGTCCACGACGGTGCCGCTGTCCCACCACAAAAAACCTTTCGACTCTTCCACCGTATCACCCGAACGCCGCGAAGAGATCTCCCCGCGAAGGGTACGAGTCACGTAAGGCATGTCTGTTACGGTTTGCGGCTTCTTCGACGTGGCGGAAAAAGACGGCAAAGAATGTTCACCCGAAGCTCGCGCCACCGCGGGGTTCGCATCACGTGAAGAGACTACGTGAACTTCCACGCTGTCATGCCGAGAGACGCTGGACACTTGTGAGAATCGGCGCCCTGGCATCGGCGTTTCGATGGGTTTTCTACGTTGCGAAACGCTGGGAGATGGAGGCTGAGGTGGTTGTATCGTTTCCAGAACAGCTCGTAGCGAAGAGAACAATTGACGGTACAAATACACATAACGAGAGCCTGCTTTTTGCTCTTCGATCCAGGCTTCCACCTCCTCCAAGGCTTGTGTGCTTGTCGGTGCAGTGCTTGCCTGTGTCAGAGCAACCTGGAGCTGTTCAAGAACGCCGTCTTCGTTCAAGAATTGTCTCAACTCTTTGGAGTGCCGGTCACGAACAAGCTGCAAACGAAGTCGGTTGAGCACGTGTTGTGCATCCCACCATCTTGGATTCGTTGGACTCGTCACGATAAGCCTCCTGCTCCTGGATACGTTGAGGACAACCGCTGAAGAATAAGCTCACCTCTGCCGACAGCGATACTTTCCCTTCAAGCAGATATCGATCCACAGGAGGCTTCAGGAGAACCAAGCCCATACATTTCAGTCACATGCAGGTCGGTCCTCCTCACAAATATCCAACGAATGTCCCTCTTCTTGTTCTGTGTTTTCAACAAAGAACAAGACACCCTTCAAGATCTTAAACACTTTGCCCAAGAATTAAGAAAATTCATTTGCACTTCATCGAAAGCCGCACACTCAACAACATCCACCTAAAGCAAAACGATGTAGGTTGTTTGGTAGAGCGCGTCTAATGTTCCAGCCCCCACAAACGCTCAAGCGAGGCCGCACGGACTTCTTGGGTGGCTGACCAGACCTGGAAGAAGTGCACTTCTCGAACATACCGTTGCGCCCAATGGGGTTGGGTGTAGCCAGTCCCTTTCGCCAGAAGCAACAAGGTTGGTGCAAGCCGCGCCAGGATATCGTTGGCTTCGACCCGAAAGGCTCTGGCTTGCTCAGGAGGCGCTCCGCCCTGCTCTACGGCCCGAAAGATACTGTCGCGAAGAATCGCCCAACGCCGCTCCGCCTCACTTAAGACGCTCCCACCGAGTCCGCCCTCTTTGTGCACAAGGCTCCGACATTTGCGCAAGACTCGCTTGGCCACGCCCATACCAACGATTGTGACAGTAAGAGACTTAACGGGAGCCCGACGCGCCAACACAGCCTCCGCAGGGCCACGAACAACCATCGCAGGTTTGACTTGAACATTTTCGCATCGCACTCGGCTGGTCCAGCTGCTGTCCAGGGCCAGGAGTTGAAACGGTGCGTTGATGTGAAGCCCTGGAGATTGTGTGGTCAAACACACCAACAGCTGCTGCCCATCCGGAAGAACCGCGCCCGCGACGTTGAAGTCTGCCTGCGCAGCTGCCGTGACCCATGGCATAAAGCCATTGAGCAGGTAGCCATCCTCGTTAGGGATAGCTTGCAACGCAGGACTCCCTCCTTGGTGAGATGTCGTCAACTGGCTGATGCCAATCGTTGCCAGGCACTCCCCCACCGCCAGACGAGGCAACACACGACCTGCCAGGTCTTCGTTCTCACCGCTCTGAAGTAGCTGACAAGCTCCATCGTGCTGGGTCAGAATCAAAGCCAGACTGAGGCTGCCTGCAGCGACCGCTTCGTAAGCCTGGAGTTGTTCGATGGGAGAGAAGGAGGACCCTTGCCACTTTGCATCAAGGGTTCCACCCCACATCCTATGTTGCGCCAACAGAGCAACACCCTGAACAGGCCACTCTCCTTCGTTGAGAGAATCCTCCATCTCCCAAAGCGCTTCTGTTAAATCTTGGTAGAGCACGCCATTCACCTGTTACTGACTTCTTGGATCGGGGGGTTTCCCCTCTGACTCATTGAACACAGACCTATAGATGTAGAGTACAGATGAAACAGACGCCCTCGCAAGATCTTTCTTGCACCCCACGACACAGAAGAAGGGTTGGCTTGCTTCTCTTCCAATGGTCAAGGCAGTGTGCGGAGTTCATGATTACAAACTTGGAGCATCAATCGGTTTCGTCTTCATAACGCCAAGCCACAATGCTCCCACAAGACCACCCACTGACAAGGACACCAACGTGACCGCCAACCACTGATCGGAGCCATCGGTGACACGTTTTTGCCCTTCAATCCACCATCCGACTCCCAGCCACAACCAGACCAACACCAGAGGAACAAGGTAAGAAACAACAGTCCAAACTCTCTGTTGTGTCCAAAGATGAACACCCAAAGCAAGAAGACTCGGAACCAGCAGGAATGTACCTGAAAGTAACCCAAAGGCCGCAGTTTCCAAGTCTCTTGTGTACAGCAAGACACCGCCTGTCGCGGCAAGACCAGACGCAACCCATTGGAACACAAACGCAACAATGGAATATTTATGGGAAACTCTTGAGGTACTCACAAGACGGCCTCCTCCATTCGTTCAGGCGTTTCTGCATCTATTGTGGTGGAGTGGAGACAGTCTCTTGCGGAAGAGCAGGTTCAGACGCTTCAGACTGAGAACGAACAGGCCACGCAACACTTACCCCAAGGAAGACAGAAACCAAAAGAAGGATGAGGTGAGCGCTCACTCGCTCGCTTGGCAGGAGCTTTTGTTCCATCAGCATCCAATAAAATGTTCCAAAGAAAGCGATCGCCAGCAAGAGTCCAGCGACACCAACAAAACGAATCACCTGCTTCGTGAAAAAGACAACTCCAATCGCCAAGCAAACGCCAACAAACGCCTGAACCGAATTCAAATGCACGGAGATCTTGAGTTTCCCTGCCGCAGCAAGCTTCCAAAGAGGCTTCAGAACATTCTGAAAGTAGGACATCCCTTCTGGATTAAAGATGGCATACATCAACAACAAAGCGGGAAAAAACCCCAAAGCAAAGAGCGCAGACATAGGAAGGGAGCGGTTCTTCATCGTACAAGGTCCATCCGTTGGATTGCAGCTACAGAGACATGGTTGTGATGCCTCCACCTCTATCTTTCGCGTACTATCGCACAGTTTGAAAGCAGTGTCCAAGGAGGGTGAAGCCATGCATGTGCTCCACCTTCAACAAAGAGGTTTGTCGCTTCGGACCAATGTTGAAAAAGAAAACACAAGGTGGGCTGAATGGGGCTTTTGACATCGAAGGAGAGAAAGAAGGGAGGAGCCAACGAAGAGTTACTTCTTCCGTTTGAGCTTGGACATGATACGTTTGAAGAGACCGGGACCTTTGGGGGCTTCGCCTGGACCCGAAGGCAAAAACCTTCCCCGGTTCATTTGCGTCATTTGTGCTACACCCGCTCCATGAACTCCAACTCTTGTACCGCCTCGTGCCCTAGTTCCACGTGTGCGCCAAAACTTTTTCTGGAAGGCAGCCCTGGAGTAAGAAGACGTTAATGTAAAGGGCTTCTTCGGCGACCATGAGGCTCGTGAAGCGACAAGGGCCGTAATGCTGGAAGCAACCGTAAGACCGACCATCGCAAGAGTCGCGATGTTGCTGGCAGGATCATCACCACCCGTCGCAAGCAAGATCGTCCCTGCAGTGCTGGCCATTGTACTCACGGCCCGCGCTGTCACCCCAACGTAATGACGTGTTTTGCTGTATTCACTCGGGTTGAACTGGCGAACGGAGTTGTACCTTCGATGCTCCAAGAACGTGTTGATTGCGCCACGAACGGAAGCTACCGCACCCACAGCGATACCAATAATTCGAGCGGCTTCGGTGTTTCCATCGGCGAGCAAGCCAATCGCTGTTCCACCCAAAGCCACGTTGATAAACGCTCCAGTAGAAAGAGCACGTTGGGAGTAGTTGGACTTTTTGCCTTGGTAGGCTTTCGCTGCGTTGTTGTTGATGGCAAACTTGATTCCCATGGTCAGAGCCATCACAGCACCGGCAGAACCACTCGCCACCGACAACCAGGAAGCGCCGTCTTCCGATGCCATACCGTCACGGTCTCGATAGCGGATGGGATTGTTCACAACCATTGCATAGCTGTTCCATTCGTCATCAGCGCCGCTAGCTTCTTCAAACAGCGGGTCAGGACTTAGCCACTTGCCAAGCTTGGTGTCGAGATAACGCGCGCCAAAGAAGGCCAAGTTTGTCAGACGATCCCGTTCTTGTCCTTGGAAGTCGAGAACATGCAAGCTGCCTTCTTGCTTCTGAATTGCTCCATAGGGATAGTAACGCTTGTACAATACAGCTTTTCCAGTGCTGTCAGTAACAAGGCGCACCGAGCCAATGTGGTCTGTGTGGGGGAAATACTTCACATCACCATCTTGCAACATTCGATCGATAGCGACATCCAGCATATCCTGGGTAAGATCCAGATCCACGTTTCGCTTTTTGAGTTCGACAGTCACGAGCTTGCTTCGAGTGGCATGGTACAGCCAGGCATCACCTGCAGAGATGACACCGTCCGGTTTGGGTGTGAGGTTGGAGTCACCGGTAGCTGGGGCAACATCGTCAAAGAACGTCGTTGCACCCTTGTGACTACGCCATTCAACAACCACGTCCCCTGCAAGGCGGAGGTAAATCTTCGCGTGACCGTCTTGGATTCGATAGTTGAAGAACGGATAGAAGGTGTGAACCCCATCCTCTTCCTTGATCATTCGGAAGAAGCGGTGGTCATACCAATAGCGACCGGACCTTCCGTTGACAGTGGCCTGACTCAACCGACCTGCATAATCCCACAAAAACTTGTACGGTCCACACTCTTTCATCGCGCCGCTGGCATCGTACGTCATCTTGGTATCGCCAGCCTGGGTCGCAGCATGAATCTTCTTGGCGTCGTACGTATAGTTTCCAATATGAGCCATGCTCTCCTTGCCCAGACTGGAAGACTTGCTGGTCAGGTTGTGGTTGTCGTTAATCCCGTAGCGAAGGACCTCTTTTCCACCATCCAAGGAAGCTTGAGTCAACCGGTACAAGGCGTCGTAGGTGTAGCTGTTCTGAATCGTTTGGCCGTTGTAGGCTTCCTGCATTCCCGTAATGTTGCCTGAAGTATCGTGTGTCATCTCGTACTTAAAGCCGGGGTTGCTTTTAACCTCAATCGACTTGATGCGCTGGCGTGCATTGTAGACAAAGTTGGTAGCGACGCCATTCTCCATGGTACGAGTGGAGACTGCTCCATTGGGAAGGTATTGGATGCTCTTTACAAAACCTGGAATTGAAGTAATGCGTCCGGCGGCATCGTAGTTGTAGGAGACTTTTCGCCCATCGGGGAAGGTTTCAGTGAGAAGTTCCCCGACGTTGTTGAAGGTTCGCTCAATGTCAAAGTTCATTCCCATGGTGGTATGTCGAGAGATGAGAACATCACCCCGGTTGGCATAGGAGTAATACATGGTTCCGCTAGGAAAGGACAAACTGACCAGGCGTCCTTTGAGGTTTGTCGCCGTTGGAAAGTCTGGGCTGGGCAAGTCATACCGGTAGCTAATCTTGGTAGCAGGTTTGTCTTTTTCCTGACGAGTTAGAATACGACCCAGATCATCGTAGGAGTACTGCGTCGTGATACCGCGAGCATCCGTACGTTCAATCAAGCTTCCGTTTCCATCGTACTTCATAGTGATGGTGCTGCGATCGGGGTCAACAATCTTAATCAGATGACCCAGGAGGTTGTACTCTTGTGTTTTCTCTGAACCATCTGGGAACGTCATCTTGGTAATCAAGTTGGTCATGGATGCGTTGACGTTGCTGTACGCAAACTTGGTCGACAAAGTCTTTCCAGGAGCAAGGGTTCGGATATCTTCGATGGTTCGGTTCAAACCATCCATCAAAATGATGCGGGGAGTGTTGAAGTGGGGTGACCCTTCTTTGGTGTCTTCGGTGTCAAACATCTCCACACGCAGAGGCTTGTAGACCATCGTGCTGAAGGACTTGTCCGGGTAGGTTTTCTTTACCTCTCGACCCATCGCGTCAAACTGGAGAGAGGTAGCATCCGAACGAACAGATTCCGGCGGCAAGAAGCTACAGTTACCATCACTCTCGTAGTTCGCCCAGAAGATATACTTCTGCCCGCGCGAGTTGTACCGATGATGATCCATCACCATATACTTGCTTCCGGAGACCAGAATATGCTGTGACAGGTTGCGACCCAGACCATCGAAGCAATCGACTTTAATACGATCTTGTTCACCACCCTGAACGGACCGTTGTAGCGTGACAATTTTGCTTAAGGGCGGCTGCAGTTCATACTTGTACTGGATGGAGGGCTTGTCTTGCGGATCGCCATTCTGAAAGATGGCCAGAGTTCGACCGAAGTTGTCGTAGGTATAAGTTGTCACAAGGCCGTTAATATCGGTCGAACGGGTCACTTGGTTCAAGCTAAAATCCCAGTCTGTACTCGCCGTCAGAGTGATGTCCCCCACATAAATGGTTTCCTTAACGGGAAAGCGGCTGTAGGTTGCGTCGTACTCGTACGTTCGACGCTGCGTGGTGGGTCCTTTTTCTTCTATCACGTTGCCATAGCTATCGTGTTTGCGAAGCTTGGTCTCTACCGTAGAGTTATCTGTAAGGCTTGCCTTGATCGAAACCCGTGACAAGTTTCCAACCGTCAGTTCACCAGCAGGCAGGCCTTTGAACGCCTCCCCATCGTAGAAGTAGTTAATTTCAGCACACGGACCAGACTCTTTGGAGCAATGTTCCACCTTTTGCAGGCTTCGCACGTTCCAGAGGGCTTTGTCTGACTTAGGGTCTTGAGGAACAATGTAGGTATACTTTTTGATGACTTCATCGCCTTCCTTGTCCTTCAGTCCTAGGTTCTTGCTCAGGACCATGTTGCCGTAGCCATCGTATGCAACTTCGTTTCGGACGGTCTTCCAGTCGGCTTGGGTTTGACCCTCTTTGATGATGCTCTCGGAAGAAGCCATACAAATGAAGCGGACGGGCGGATCCAGATTGGCTTCAGCGCCGGCTGGAGTTCCACAGTCTTTCCACTCGTTCTTCACTTCCCGATAGACCTTATCCTTGTCATCGACCATAACGGTACGCAGAGGCTTTCCGTGGAAGTACATGTCTGTATCACCCACGTTGTACTCGATGAGGTCTCTTCGAGTGGCGACAGAGTCATCACCCACATACACCGACTCGACCTTGCGAAAGCCACGGAACTGTTTCTCTGTTCCGTCGTAGAATCCGTTGTGGTAGTAGATCTGCTGAACCGTCGGTTTTTCATCTGGCGTGGGAGCACTTTGACCTGTGGGTGTATCCGACTGGGAGGCCCAGGTCGTGATCTTGGTCGTGACTGTAAACGCCATGGGCATCTTGTTCTGCCAGGGTCCTTCACAAGCGGTGTCCGTTTTGGGGTCGCACGCCTTATCCCGCAGATAAAAGTACACCGAGGAGCCATACTCGACGTTGATGCGTTGGCCCATGTTGTTGGAGATCTCTGTCAACAAATTGGGACGCTTGCTGAACAGCTCCAAGTAAGTAATTTGACCGGTTTTGGTCAGCCACACGATGTCACGTGAGCCGTTGCCGTTGATGTCGGTAATTCGGATGATGGTGTTGGTGCTGTCCGGGATGTTCTGGCCTTGGAAGGATTGAAGCTCCTGACCTTGCGCAAACTCCATCCCGTTTTTGTTCACAAAGTAGACAATCTTGTTGCCCAAGAAGGTGACCATATCGGCCATACCGTCGCCGTTGACGTCGGCAAACTGAGCCTTGGTCGACAGCTCATAATTCTCGATCCCTGGAACAGTTACGTTGATCCAGTCACTCCACTTTCCATACCCAAGGTACTTCTTGTAGCGGAGGCTGGTTTTGGTGATCCAGACTGCGTCGGAGAGGTTGTCGCCGTTAATGTCGATCAGTCGGATCTTGTCTTTGTCAAAGGAGGCACCGATGCCTTTGCCGCCTTCGACTTTGACCCACTTTCCACCTTTGTCATTGATCCAGTAGGTCGTGGTGTCGCCGTTGGAGCGGATGATGTCGATGGCTTTGTCGCCGTTGTAATCAAAGAAGCGAAGGTTCGGGTCGTCGCCCTTCACGGGGAACTCCTCCACCGATTGGCTTTGGTCTTCCCACTTGCCGTTGCCCTTGTTCAGATAGATCTGCTTGATCTGTGTGGCTGCGTTAACAAGGTCGGTGAAGCCATCACCGTTGTAATCCAACAGCTGAACGGAGGCGTTGCTCAACTTGGAACTCAACCCCTTCGGATTGATAAGCATCTCTGCCTTGGGAAAGTCATGAGTGTCTTGCTTCAGGTCTTGGGTGAGCGTTAACTTGTTGATGTGGAATTGGTGCTGGCTTACGGAAGTATCGACAACATCGGGCAAGCCGTCGCCGTTGATGTCAACGAAGTCAGCGTCACCGTTTTGGAGGTTCAAGCCCAAGCTGGTCTTCATTGTAACAAGCTTGCTGTTCGACGCCGAGAAAGTAGCGTCGCTGTACTTCATCGCAAACGCCACAGGAAACGGGGTCTTTCCATCCCGACCGTAGCGATTCACCCTGGTAAGACGGGAGAGACCCGTGGCATCTTCGTATTCAAACGTATAGCTGCGAATAGGCTGACCGTTCGAGGTGATGCGGATTTCCTTGACGCGCTTCTTGGTCTGCAAGTCAAAGCCGGGGCGACCATCCGAGACAAAGTCGGTGCGTGCTTCGTACATAAACTCGGCTTGGTACAAGGCTTTTCCTGACTTGTCAAAGACCCAGGAGATGGAGTCCAGGTAACTTTGTGTACCATCCTTGGAGTAGCTGTATTCAATGCGATTGCCATTGCGGTCAACGGCGGAAACCATCTCCCACTGGAAGGTTCCTTCTGTTCCGTAAATCTGTGCATCCGTGTTGATGACTCCTTTGGAGTTCGCACCAAAGTAAGCTTTGGAGCCATTCGGGAACTCTGCGACCCAGTAACCTTGTTGGTCGTTGCTGTCTTTTTGAACCCAACGATACCGTGCGAAGCCACCTTCAATGCGGGCTCTATAGAACGAGGAATTGGGCACCTTCACCAACTCACCGCCGGAGAAAAAACGGTCGCTGTTGTCGTACTTGGGCAATCCACGAACGGTCAAGCGGGAGATGCTTCCCCCTGCGTTAAAGCTCCAACCAATCCCCATCACGCCGGGGCTACCGCCAGAGCTGTATGTGATACCCACTGCAGGAGTGTGCCCTTTTCGTCCCTCGGGTAACACCACGCGATTGTTGTAGCTCATTAAGCCCATGTTAAGATTCGCCTGGACGTTCTCCCCCAACCCACCGATAGAACCAGGGCCTTGAGGAAGAACCAATACATTGGGAGAGGTGCCATTGGCCCAGGCCACTGAGCTGACAACACCCGACAAGAAAACCAGCAATACTACTTTGGAGAAAGTTCTTTGGAACATTCACCACTCCTACACTTAGAGAAGACCATCGTATCCATTGACTGCGCAAACAAAATTCGCGCGATGACAACCAAAATACGTTTTTGGCGTATCCAAAGCGTATCGCGAGTGTATCACTCAAGCGATTTGTTGATTCGTTTGGATACGTTCTCTAGCTTTTTGCTTTGATTCTAAGGCCTTCCACATTCATATTGCGTAGAACCAGAAGCAAGAATAAAGTCATCACCGAACCTTTTGACGCAAGGGTGGGTTTGCTTTGACAGAGTCCAAACATGTCTCCATGTCTGACCTCCACATGACAGAAGACTACGAGTACCTACACGAAGGAAAACCGTATACAGGTGTAGCGATCGAGCATTTCGAAGGACACCCTCTCCACGAGATGACCTTCCTCAACGGATTGGCCCACGGTCCAGAGCGACGGTGGTATCCAGAGTCTGCTCAACTTCGCTCCGCTCACACCAACATCAACGGCGCCGCGGAAGGCGAGAAGCGTGTTTGGTACGAAAACGGTCAACGCAAGAGTGTTGCGATGATCGAAGAGGGAATCCTCATCACACAAACGGTGTGGAACCAACAGGGCGAGGTCGTCGAAGAGTACCGGGTGGAAGACGACGAAGACCCCTTCCTCTTTGAGTTGCTACAAATGCGCCGCTCTGGTAAGAACGAATCATCTTCCCTGTAACAAGAGGTTGTTGGTATGAAGTGTGTTTTTGTCACTGGTGGTTCTGGGTTTGTAGGACGGAACCTCATCCGAGCGTTGCGAGAAAAGAATGTAGAAGTGCGAGCCCTTGCCCGCTCGGATAGCTCTGCAGCGACCGTAGAAGAGCTCGGCGCCCAGGCTGTTCGTGGTGACCTCCAAGATGAAGTCGCGATGCGCAACGGAATGGAAGGATGCGACACCGTCTTTCATGCCGCAGCGTACGTGAAAAGTTGGGGCACTCCCGAAGACTTCTACGACGCCAACATCTTAGGAACAGCCATTGTACTTGCTGCAGCCAAAAAGGCCAACGTGTCCACCGTTGTCTTTATCAGCACAGAGGCTTTGCTTGTGGGTGGAGGCCCCATTCGTAACGCCGATGAGACACGACAGCTACCCGAGAAGCCCATCGGTCAATATCCTCTTACCAAGGGGCTCTCCGAACGTACCGTTTTGTCGGCAAACAACACGAGCTTCCGAACGGTCTCTGTGCGTCCTCGTTTCATCTGGGGCCGAGACGATACCTCTGTTTTAACCGAAATTATCAAGGCCGTAGAGTCAGGACGATTTGCCTGGCTGGATGGGGGACATTACAAAACCTCCACATGTCATGTTGCCAACGTATGCGAAGGAGCCATTCTCGCAGCAGAGAAAGGCAAAGGAGGCGAAGCTTACTTCCTCACGGACGGCGAGCCTGTTGAGTTTCGTTGGTTCATTACCCAGATGCTAGCAGCGAAGGGAGTAAAGGCTCCCAAGAAAAGCGTGCCCTTTAAGCTGGCCTACGCTCTGGCCTGGGTCTGTGAAAAGATCTGGAACCTCTTCCGGATCAAGCGCCAGCCACCTTTGAATCGTTCAGAGCTTTTGCTCATGGGCGAAGAAGTCACCGTGAACGACAGCAAAGCCCGAAGAGAGTTGGGCTACGCCGAAACCATCAGCGTGGAAGAGGGTTTGAAAGAAATGCAGACCCAGCCCTAGCATTCCAACGCGAAGCGAGAAACACCAACGTCCACACCAACGCTCCCCCTTCTTCCCAAACAGATCCCCTTGACGAAACCCTGTGCTGCTGGTAGCTTAGGAGCCTCATCGTAGACTAACTTTTGTGTCGTTCGTGACTCTTATGGCAAAATCACTTTAGGATTAAGGAAAATTTTACAGCAAAAGGGGGAAGCTTTGACATCATCAGAGCAAACGGATGTTGTTGTGATCGGCGCCGGATACGCGGGCATTGCAGCCGCCATGGCATTGCAAGACCACAAAGAAGTTCGGGTACTGGAAGCAAGCGATCGGATAGGTGGGAGAGCCTGGACCGTTCGAGATGCGCAAGGACGAGCCATCGATCGAGGCGCTCATTATTTGGGGGTCAAGCATCGTGCCTTGATGGCCCTCATTGATGAGCTTGGCTACAGCGACCAGCTGGTGGATTATGTCGAAGGTTTTGGCCCCGATCCCTGCTCCGTCTCGGATATGGCAGGGCGACGGGTTGTAACAGCCGTCTCGGACACCTACCTCAAGATTCAAGGCCTGGATGCAGCAGCGCCTGTTCGCGAACAGGCAGCGATGTTACGCGCGTTGGCAGAGATGGCCGCACTCACGCAGCTTGTGGACGCAGAGCAACCCGCTCTGACCCCTGGCGCGGAACGTCTTGATACCATTACCTTTGCGGAGTATATCGAATCCAAGACATTGCCCCCCTGGTTCGCCGATCTGATGTACAGCGGTGTTCGAGGAGTGTGGAGTCAATCTCCAGAGAACATGAGCGTCTTGTCCGTGTTTTGGTACATGAAGACCAACGGTGGCTTCTCTGAAATATTTTGCGACCAGGAAGGCTCTCCCCAACAGTATGGTTTGCGCTGTGGCGCAGGAACTCTGTTGGAGCGATGGGCTGAAAAGCTGCTCCATCCTCCGGAGCTTAAACAGCGAGTCACCCGCATTGAAACACACGAGAGCGGCTGCCTCGTAACAACAGACAACGGCACGACTCTGGCTTGTGAGCATGTTATCGTTGCCATCACGCCAGGACAGCTTCGACACATCTCCTTTGACCCTGTTTTGCCAGAACCCATCATGAACCTATCCAAGGGCGCACCAGGCTTCTCCATCAAAGCATCTGTGTTTTACAAAGCACCCTGGTGGCGCAATGGCCTCGGGAAAGAGAAACATGTGTTTGGTTGGCTGAACGGTCGTGGCAAAGGTGGCATTGACTGGATGTTGGATATGTCAGGAAAGACCGACAGCGATTTTAAGCTTGTCTGCTTTATCACTCCTGAGTTGCTCGACCCACTTCCCCGTGACGAGTGGGAAGACGCGGTACGTCAAGCCATCGTTGACCTCACGCAGAACCCTCACGCAGGAGAGTTTGAGAGCATAGACATGATCGACTGGCGCGATGTAGAAGGAGTCCAGTGCGGACCCAACACCAACTTTCGCCCAGGAATGTTAACGGCTGCCGCTCCTTGGTGGGGTCGCCCTCTTCATGGACGTATACACCTCGGCGCTGCCGAGTTTTCGGACCGCTTCTGTGGTTATCTGGAAGGCGCCATACACAACGGTCGACGCGCTGCATCCGCAGTACTGGGACAGACAGCCACAAACTCAAGAAGTAAGATGGGTCGCGTTGCACAGCGCCTTCTCCGTCGAATGAAGAGGGCCAGCTAATGTACGTTGGACTTGCAAAATCAGATATCACTGCGTACCAAACAGGTATGTTGATGATGGGTTGGGCTGACATCAAAAACCGCTGCGAGGGAGTCGCTGACCGCATCGAAGCACGCGCTCTCGCCATCCGCCAAGAGGGGCGAACCTTCGTTTTTGTGTCGGCGGAGCTATGCTTTCCCACACAGATCCTGCGGCACGAAGTCTTCAAACGCATCGCCGACCTCTCCATCCATGACTCCGATTGGATGTTAACAGCCACCCACAACCACAGCGGTCCTTCAGGTCTCTCTCATGGGTTGCTGTACAACATGTTTAACCATGGGTTTCATCCGGAAGTGTTGTCCGATGTTGCCGACGGTATCGCGGACTGCATCCGTAAAGCTGTCGCTCGATTGGAGCCCGGACGCTTACGTTGGACCCGTCATCGAATGCCCCGCGTGCTGGGCATCAATCGAGCCTGGAAAGCCTGGAATCGCAACCGCGGCGTTCGCCCTGTTGATGAATCCACCAAAGACCAAGCCGTAGACCGCACGGCCACGTTGTTAATGGTCGAATCCAAGGCAGGTGAGCCGCTAGGCGCAATTCATTGGTTTGGACTTCATGGAACGCTCATTCACGCTGACAACCGAAAGATCCGCTTTGACCACAAAGGGATGTCTTCAAGGTTATGGGAGGCGTCTCCACCCGAAGGAGCACGTGACTTCGTCGCCATCTTTGCGCAAGCACCAGCAGGTGATATTACACCCAACGACAAATGGGACCCCAAGCGCGGAATTATGGCGTTTGACACAGATGACCTGCGCGCAAGAGAAACGGTAGGACGAATGCAACAAGAGGCGGCGGCTGCGGCATGGGAAAGCGGCACTGCCATCGCAGAAGATGCAACCCTAGACAGCACGTTGCGGTGGCTCCAGATGGAAGAGCAGCCTGTCGATCCAGATCTTGCTTGGGGTGCTTCCCATCCACGCACCACAAAAGCTATCGTCGGGTTTGGCGCAACGTTGGGGACCTTGGAAGGTCCAGGCCCGCTCGGAGATCTTCCTTGGATTGTAGCGACAACCAACCGACTGCGACGCGTACAACGCACTGTCACAGGCTTGTTGGGTCGCACGTTGCTTGATGCACCACGTTGGCCCTTGCTGGAAGTGGGCAAGGGGATCCGAGGAAAAGGACTGGGCATTTTACCCTTGCAAAAGGTATACATTCCGGAAGCTATTGACCCCGCCTTTAACTACATGCTTAAGGCCGGACGTGGGGGCTTAAAAAACCAACCATGGGTTCCTCCAACCTTGCCTCTTCAGATCCTTCGTATAGGACCCATTGCCATTGTTGGAATGTCTTGCGAGCCCACCATGATGGCAGGACGCCGTATGGCCGGAACAGTCCATGCGCTGATGAAAGAGGCAGGTGTCCAACATGTCATTGTGAATGGCTACGCCAACGGTTACGGAAGCTATTGCACGACAGCCGAAGAGTTTGAAGAGCAAGGATACGAAAGTGCCATGACGTTGTTTGGGCGATGGACCCTCGCTGCATGGCGAACCCAAGCAAGATGGTTGATTCGCGATTGGAACGCTGGCCGTGATCACCTATCCCCTGGACCAGGGCCCTGGTTGCTCTCACCCGAAGAAGCTCTCGCTCAACCTCCCAAAGCCGCCCCTTTCTAACTTCACATTGCTCTCCAGCAAATGTCCAACGAGTGAGAAGTTAAAGGTTCGTACCCGTTGTAACGCGACTTCCACTTCAGATCTCCAATAACCCATAGGAGGACAGGTGGAGAGATACGTCATTTCCCAACAACAAGATGAGAACATGACCTCGAAGCCTCCCAAAAAAGCCAAGCGTTCACAAAACACCTAACACCCTCCCCCGATATATTCCGCTGACCACATTTCTGTTTTTTCATCTTTTTTGAATCCAAATCCAGCGGCTCTCACACTCTAGCACAAACTGCATTTCTACATGGAATGAGTGTGCAGTTCTGTTCTCCAGAACTCTGTGTGCAATCGACTGCTCCACTCCTTTCTTACACGGCACTGCTTTAGGACTCCGCAATGATCAAGAACCTTGAGAGACTTCGCCAATGCGCCCGACCTTTCTCCTTTCTGTTTCTTCTCCTTCTCATTGTTGGTTGTGGGGGAGAGATTCAGGTTGCGACGAAGGGTTGCAACGACTGCCCTGATCGATGCCTGGTTCCTCTCGGTTCAAGCCAAGGTCGTTGTGTCCGCTGCCTGAACGACAGCCAGTGCCAGGAAGAAAACAGCCCCACTCGCCGATGCACCGAAGATTATCGATGCGTCTGCGGCTCCGAAAAAGATTGTCCCGAAGGTCAATTCTGCAAAGGCTTGGAAGGCTGCGTGGAGTGTCGAGACAGCAAAGACTGTGCCGCCAAATCATCCGACAAGCCGGTGTGTGTGGCCAACAAGTGTGAAGTCTGCCAGCGCGGAGAGACCCGTTCGTGTACACCGCCTCCAGGTAAAGGTTGTGGAAAAGGCTCACAGCTTTGCACAGCTCGCGCCGTCTGGGGCGAATGCGAAGGGTTTCTCGTGTGCAAAGATACAGAAAAGTGCGACAACGACACCTGTGTTCCCGATTGCCCTGAGCCTGCGGTTTGCAAACAGGGAGAGCGGAAGTGCACCACCTCCTCCACGGAGTTCCCAGGAAAGTTTCGAGCCTGTGTTCCCAACGATGTGGGTTGCATGATGTGGGAGAAAGAGCCCTCCAGTTGTGACCGCGATGAGTATTGCGTAAATGGACAATGCCAGAAGGCCAAATGCCCCGTAGGACAAACGTATTGCAAGAGCGCTGATGCTTGTTTCTCCGTCACCAACAACCGGGACCACTGTGGAGCCTGTGACAACGCTTGCAACCCTGGCGAAGTCTGTGGAAACGGAACCTGCCAGGTGTCATGCCCCGCGGGACAGACCAACTGCGATGGTTCTTGCGTGGTGCTGGACAGCGATCGGGCCCATTGCGGAGCCTGCAACACAGCATGCAGTTCCGGAGAGATCTGCGAGAAGGGAGCCTGCACGCTCTCCTGCCCTGTCGGCCAAACCCGATGCGGCGGTCAATGTGTCAGCACCCTCTCGGCTCCCCAACATTGCGGAGCCTGCAACAACGCCTGCAAAAGTGGCGAGGTTTGTACCGGTGGAACCTGCGAAACATCCTGCCCTGTAGGCCAAACCAACTGCTCGGATGCTTGCGTCAACATCCAAACCACCAGGGCTCACTGTGGTGGATGCGGAAACGCTTGCCAAACCGGTGAAGTTTGTTCCAACGGAAAGTGTGTAACGTCCTGTCCTGCCGGTCAAACCAACTGCGGCGGCTCCTGTGTAGACGTCCAAACCACACGCGCTCACTGTGGTACTTGTGGAAGGGTCTGTCAAAACGGACAAGTCTGCACCAACGGACAGTGCAAAACATCCTGTCCATCGGCACAAACCCAGTGCCGAAACTCTTGTGTCAGCCTGCAAACCACAAGAGCCCACTGTGGAAAGTGCTTTAACGTGTGCGCTTCGGGGGAAGTCTGCTCGAATGGAGCTTGTGTGACATCCTGCCCACAGAGCCAGAAGAATTGCGGCGGCTCCTGCATTGACGTCCAGATATCCAGAGCCCACTGCGGCGGGTGCGGAAAAGCCTGCAAGGCCGGGGAAGTTTGTGCCCGAGGAGCATGCGAGGTTTCTTGTCCCAGCGGCCAAAGGAACTGTGGCGGAAGTTGTGTCACGCTGGCCTCGGACCGGACCCACTGTGGAGGATGCAACAACGCCTGCGCCTCCGGTGAAGTCTGTGCTGGTGGGACGTGTGCGGTGTCCTGTCCTGGTAGCCAGACCAACTGCAACGGGTCTTGTGTGGATGTCCAATCCGACTCCCGTCACTGCGGAACCTGCGGAAACGCTTGTCCACAAGGTAACGCCTGCACAAAGGGTTCGTGCCAGCTCTCATGCCAGAACGGACTCTCTCAGTGCTCTGGACAATGTGTTAACTCACAGTCCGATCGGTCACATTGTGGAGCTTGTGGAAACGCCTGCCAGCAGGGAGAAGTCTGCTCTCGCGGAGCCTGCCTGGTGAGCTGCCAGGTCGGACGAACCGATTGCTCCGGTAGCTGTGTCGATGTGCAATCGGATCGGGCTCACTGTGGAGCCTGCGGAAAAGCCTGTAGCTCCGGTCAAGTGTGCGCCAACGTCCGCTGCCAGACGTCGTGTCCTGCAGGACAGTCCAACTGTGGTGGCTCTTGCGTCAACGTCCAGTCCGACCGGGCTCACTGTGGCAAGTGTGGAACCATCTGCAAAACAGGGGAAGTCTGTTCCAACGGATCCTGCGTGGTGTCCTGTCCTTTGGGTCAAACCAACTGCGGTGGCTCCTGTGTCAACGTCCAGTCCGATCGAGCCCATTGTGGCCGCTGTGGAAAAGCTTGCAGCAACGGGGAAGTTTGCTCCAACGGTGCTTGCGTTGTGTCCTGCCCGAACAACCAAACCAACTGCACAGGTTCGTGTGTGAATACAAACACAAGCAGCCGACACTGTGGCAGCTGTGGCAACCCCTGTGACAAAGGCAAAGTTTGCAAGCAAGGACGATGCACCGTTGACTGCCAAACGTGGGAGACCAAGTGCAGCGGGCAGTGCGTCAACACCAAGCTGGATCGGCTGCACTGTGGAGCTTGTGGAAACCGCTGTGCCTCTGGTGAAGTTTGTTGGTCGGGCAAGTGTCAACTGTCTTGCCAAAGTGGCTTGAGCAAATGCAACGGACAATGTGTGGATATCCAGTCGGACAGGGCTCATTGTGGTGGCTGCGGAAAGACTTGCAAGTCCGGGGAAGTTTGCTCCAACGGTGCCTGTGTTGTGTCCTGTCCTGCCGGACAAACGGATTGTTCCAGCAGCTGTGTGGATGTCCAATCCGACCGCTCCCACTGTGGAGGGTGTGGCAAAACGTGTAGCTCTGGCGAAGTGTGCGCCAACGGAGTGTGCCAAACCTCCTGTCCTGTCGGTCAGACCTCGTGCTCTGGTTCTTGTTTCTATGTCCAGTCGGACAGGGCTCATTGCGGCGGCTGTGGCAAAGCTTGTAACTCCGGCGAAGTCTGCTCCAACGGAACATGCCAGACCTCCTGCCCCACAGGACAAGCCAACTGTGGTGGCTCGTGTGTGAACATTGAGTCCAACCGCGCCCACTGCGGAAAGTGCGGAAAGTCGTGCGCCTCCGGTGAGGTTTGTTCCAACCAAAGATGCGTGGTTTCCTGCCAGCTGGGACAAACCAACTGCGGTGGTTCCTGTGTGAACACCCAGTCGGCTCGCACACACTGCGGTGGCTGCGGAAAAGTCTGCAAAACAGGTGAAGTCTGCTCCAACGGCACATGTGTTGTAAGCTGTCCCAACAGCCAAACCAACTGCAACGGCTCTTGCGTCGATGTCCAATCCGACCGGGTTAACTGCGGCGGCTGTGGCAAAGCTTGCAACTCCGGCGAGGTCTGCGCCAAAGGCTTGTGTTCCGTAAGTTGCCCGACAGGCCAGACCAACTGCTCCGGTTCTTGTGTGAACACGGACTCGGATCGGGCTCATTGCGGTCGCTGTGGCAAGGTCTGTAACTCTGGCGAAGTCTGCGCCAACGGAGCTTGTGTCGTCAGCTGTCCCAGCGGTCAAACCGACTGCTCCGGCTCTTGCGTCGAACTCAACACAAACAGCCGACACTGTGGAACCTGCGGAAATGCTTGTGACAAAGGAAAGGTTTGCAAGCAAGGCAGATGCACCATTGACTGCCCCAAATGGGAGACCAAGTGCAGCGGTCAATGCGTCAACATCAAGAACGACCGCTCTCATTGTGGAGCTTGTGGCAACCGCTGCGCCTCGGGAGAAGTTTGCTCGCAAGGCAAGTGTCAGTTGTCCTGCCAGCAAGGTTTGAGCAACTGCTCGGGACAGTGTGTGAACACCAACACCGATCGAACCCACTGCGGAAGCTGCGGTACAACTTGCCAACAAGGCGAGGTCTGCTCCAACGGTGCGTGTGTGGTGAGCTGCCCCAACGGTCAAACCGACTGCTCTGGCTCTTGCGTCAATACCCAGTCCGACAGGGCTCATTGCGGTGGCTGTGGCAAAGCCTGCGACTCGGGTCAAGTGTGCGCCAACGGCAAGTGCCAAACCTCCTGTCCTACTGGGCAAACCACATGCTCCGGCTCGTGCTACAACATTCAGTCCGACCGGGCTCATTGCGGTGGCTGCGGAAACGCCTGCCAAACTGGCGAAGTCTGCTCCAACGGGAAATGCCAAACCTCTTGTCCCAGCGGCCAGGCCAACTGCGGCGGCTCCTGCGTCAGCATCGAATCCAACCGCGCTCACTGTGGGGGATGCGGAAAGTCATGTGCTTCGGGTGAGGTCTGCAGCAATCGAAAGTGTACCGTCTCGTGCCCTCTCGGTCAGACCAACTGCTCCGGTTCTTGTGTGAACGTACAGTCCGACCGGGCTCATTGCGGAGGCTGCGGGAAGGTCTGCCAAACCGGCGAAGTCTGCTCCAACGGCGCATGCGTGGTGAGTTGCCCCAACAGCCAAACCAACTGCAACGGCTCTTGCGTCGATGACCAATCCGATCGCGCTCACTGCGGCGGCTGTGGCAAAGCCTGTCAAACAGGCGAGGTATGTTCCAAGGGTTCGTGTTCCGTTAGTTGTCCTAGCGGTCAAACCAACTGCTCGGGAGCTTGCGTCAACACAGACTCCGACAGGGCTCACTGCGGTCGATGTGGAAAAGCTTGTAGCTCCGGTGAAGTTTGCGCCAACGGAGCTTGTGTGGTGAGTTGTCCCAGCGGCCAAACCAACTGCTCGGGTTCTTGTGTCGACATCAACACAGACAGCCGACATTGTGGAGCCTGTGGGACCGCTTGCGACAAAGGCAAAGTTTGCAAGCAAGGCAAGTGCACTGTTGATTGCCAAAGCTGGGAGACCAAGTGCAACGGACAATGCGTCAACACCCAGTTGGATCGTTTGCATTGTGGAGCTTGTGGCAACCGCTGCTCCTCAGGTGAAGTTTGTTGGTCAAGCAAGTGTCGGTTGTCTTGCCAAGCAGGATTGAGCAAATGTGCCGGACAGTGTGTGAACACAGCGAACGACCGAACCCACTGTGGAGGTTGTGGCAAAGCCTGCAAGTCTGGCGAAGTCTGTGCGAATGGAGCCTGTGTGGTGTCCTGCCTGAGCGGCCAAACCGATTGCTCCGGCTCTTGCGTCAACACCCAATCGGATCGCGCCCACTGTGGTGGCTGTGGCAAAGCCTGTGCTTCGGGTCAGGTCTGCGCCAATGGACAGTGCCAAACCTCCTGTCCTGTGGGCCAAACGATATGCTCAGGTTCTTGCTATAACATTCAATCGGATCGAGCCCATTGCGGTGGCTGCGGCCAAGCTTGCAAGTCGGGCGAAGTGTGCTCCAACGGGAAATGCCAAACCTCTTGTCCCAACGGACAAGCCAACTGCGGCGGTGCGTGCATCAGCATCGAGTCCAACCGCGCCCACTGTGGCGGCTGTGGCAAGTCGTGTGCGACCGGAGAAGTGTGCTCCAATCGCAAATGTGTGGTGAGTTGTCCCACAGGCCAAACCAACTGTTCCGGCTCCTGCGTCGATGTCCAATCGGACCGCGCTCATTGTGGCGGATGTGGCAAGGTATGCAGCGCTGGAGAGGTTTGCTCCAACGGGACCTGTGTGGTGAGCTGCCCTGGCGGTCAAACCAACTGCAATGGCTCTTGTGTCGATGTCCAGTCGGATCGCGCCCATTGTGGCGGATGCGGCAAAGCTTGCAACACTGGTGAAGTCTGCGCCAGTGGTAGCTGTGTCGTGTCTTGCCTGACGGGACAAGTGAATTGCTCTGGTTCTTGCGTCAACACCAGCACCGATCGCGCCCACTGTGGCGGATGTGGTAAAGCTTGCAACGCTGGCGAAGTGTGTGCCAGTGGAAGTTGTGTGGTGAGTTGTCCTGGCAACCAAACGAACTGTTCCGGTTCTTGCATCGACACCCAGACCGATCGCAGACACTGCGGAGCGTGCGGTCAGGCCTGCCCCAAAGGAAAAGTATGTGGTCAAGGACGTTGCAAGCTGGTCTGTTTGAGTTGGCAAACCAGCTGCAACAACCGCTGTGTCCACACCAAAGTGGATCGAGCGCACTGCGGCGGATGCAACAAGGCTTGCGCCGCAGGGGAAGTCTGCCAAAACAGCAGATGCCAGTTGTCCTGCCAAAGCGGGCTCACCAATTGCGCCGGCCAGTGCGTGAACACGACCAACGATCGAGCCCATTGTGGAGGCTGCGGAAAGGCGTGCAAGTCCGGAGAAGTTTGCTCCAACGGCGCTTGCGTGGTGAGTTGTCCTAGCAGCCAGACCAACTGCAGCGGCTCTTGTGTCGATACGGCCAGCAACGCAGCGCACTGTGGAAGCTGTGGCAACGCCTGCAGCCCCAATGAGATCTGCCAAGGCGGCGCCTGCACCTGCTTGTTAGGGCAAACTCGATGCAGCAACCAGTGCGTGGACACCAACGTCAGCGTTAGCCATTGTGGTGCGTGCGGCAAGGCTTGTGCGACAGGACAGGTTTGCTTCAACGGAGCCTGTACGGTGCTTTGCAAAACAGGGGAAACCAACTGCGGTGGAACCTGCGTCAACCTACATACCAGCACAAGCCATTGTGGTGCGTGTGGCAAAGCTTGCACCACCGGTCAATCCTGTGTGGCTGGCGTGTGTATGATACCGGACTGCCTTTTCAATGGGAAAACGTACCCCCACGGTGCTTTTTTCTGCGACAACAACTACCGTTACAGTTGCTCCAACCAAAAAGTGACCCAAAACAACCGTTGCGCTTATGGATGTTATGAGTCGCAAAACGGAGCCTACTGCAAATGTGTGGGGGGACTAGAGAGCGGGCAAAGCTACTGCTCTGGAAATGCTTACTACCAATGCCAACGTGTCACAAGCTCCTATGGTTCTAGCAAAGCAACAATCTGCAGCCATGGGTGTCATACCATTAGCTCCACAAAGGCCTCTTGCAAATGTACGGGGGGGGTTCAGGCGTACACCTACTTTTGTGGGACCAATCCAGCCGAGAGCAAGTATTGTAAAGAGTCGAACAATCCGAACGGTCAAGAAACCACAACACCTTGCCAAAACGGAACCTTCTGTCGAAACGGCGCTTGTATCTCTTGCCCGAGCGGGCAAACCAACTGCAACAGCCAATGTGTAGACACCCAAACCAGCACGAGCCACTGTGGAGCGTGCGGCAACGCCTGCGCGACAGGGCAGGTTTGTGTCAACGGAGCATGTAAGGTGCTTTGCGGTAGTGGGGAAACCAACTGCGGTGGAACCTGTGTCAAGGTGCAAACAGATGACAATCACTGCGGTGCCTGCGGGGTTGTTTGCTCGGTGGGTAAAACCTGCCAGAGCAGCGCCTGTTCTGCGCCGATTGGCATTCCTAATGGCTCCACTGCTTCAGGCAGCACTGCCACCCACGGAGTAAACGTCCTCCTCGCTCAGAAGATTACCTTCACCTCCAGTGTCACCATCACAGGTTTTGGCATTCACATCGTCACCCCTTCTGGGGCCGGCGTAGAGATGGGTCTCTACAAAGATAACAATGGTAAGCCTGGGACGCTGGAAGCAAAGTCGAAGATGCGGCGACTCGTTGCAGGAGTCCAAGTCGTACCGATCGATACCCGGGTGACGCTCCCTGCAGGCATCTACTGGATGACACACATACTCATAGGAGGTTCGAGTTATCCCAGAATCCAAGAGGGTGGGGCGATGGATCAGAAAACCTACTACAAATCGGCATCAAGCCTAACCAGTACCTGGAGTTCCAACTTATCCTATAACGATCACAAATTTGCGACGTGGCCCATTGGTTTCTAGCGTTGGATGAGAACTTCGTTCAATGCTGGGAAGTCCATTCGTTATGGTCAGCGAGATTGCAGGGACAAAGTACATCGAGAGAAGCCTGACACCAACCCTGTCACATTTTAGAGCCTGACTTGCCCTCGTTCTCTCCCTTCTCTTCCTTCCGGATACCCCAAGCGCTCCCCCAAACAAGCACCACAGGCTCTATTTATTCGGGCTTCACGGCAATCACAATCTTGCCTCGCGCCCGTCCAGTTTCGCTGTACTTGTGGGCTTCGGCAATCTCATCCAAGGGAAACACTTTGTCGACCAACGGCTTAATCTGACCGGCTTCAATCAGATTCGTCAGTTGGTTGAGAAACTCGCCGCTGCATTGACGCAGAATGGACGATGCTTTGATGCCATACAGCAGACGAGATGACAGGATGAATGTCACAAGCTGCCACCCGGTGATGAGGAGTCCCAGGTTGGGTCCAAACCGTTTGGTGTTTTCGGGGAGAGCAGCGCGAAGCATCGCAAGACGCCCTCCCCTCTTAAGCACCTTTCGAGCTTTAAACATCGACTCTCCGCCCAAAGCATCAACCGCCAGATCGATGTCGCTGAGAACCTCATCAAAGTTCTCTTGGGTGTAATCAATCACCTGGTCGGCCCCCAAGGACTTCACAAGCTCAATGTTCCGTCCGCTGCAGGTGGTAATAACATAGGCGCCGAGATGTTTGGCAAGCTGGATAGCTATCGAACCGACACCTCCAGAGCCAGCCTGAATCAGGACCTTCTGACCAGGCTGAAGGTTGCCTTTGACAACCAGAGATTCCCACGCCGTTAACCCAACCAAAGGGATGGAAGCCGCTTCGTAGTGGCTGATGTTCTTGGGCTTCAGAGCGACCGCATCTTCATCGATCGCAACCCACTCTGCATAAGTACCTGAGCGGCGATGTGTGGGGGAGCTATACACTTCATCCCCCGGCTTAAACTTCGTTACGCTGCTCCCAACTTCAGCGACCACACCGGACACATCCATACCGAGGACCCAAGGGAGCTTGTACCGAATGGCGCCTCGTTGACCACCGCTTCGAATCTTCCAGTCCACAGGGTTTACGCTGGAGGCATGGACCTCAATCAAGACATCACGAGGTCCAACGGAGGGACGGGAGAACTCCTCCACCTGAAACACATTGGGGGCACCATACGAACGAATGATCGCTGCTTTCATCCACATTTTCCTTTTTCGTTACGAAACGACAGAGCCAAGTCGAGACCACAATGTGCCCCACAACCGAATACTTCTGAAACTTCACGTTGTCAATGATGCTGAATCTGCTTCCAGACAGCCAACGTCATACGCCTCTGACCACGGGCGTTGAGGTGCGACGGGTCAAACCAGGGGTTCTTCTGCCAACGCAACTTGAGCTTCAACAACGAATGCACCCCTTTCTGTTTGTTGAGAGCCTCAAACGAAGCAAAGGCCTTCCTGTATTGCTCCATCTTAAGCAACTTGTTGTGGAGAATGGGAGCAACAGGAAAACGCAGCAACATCAACGTGCAACCTTTCTTTCGGAGACGCTGAATCGCCAAATGGAAGAGAGTTTGGTTGGTAAGATAAGGCAATCTGTTCGGCTCCAAGGGACGGTTTTTGGGTTCAGGTACAGCATACTTCAGGTAATGCGCCACATTCGTCATGTGAGGCTCTGTGGGATACACAGGAGCACGTCGGTGGGCCACCGTACGCAGAGGGTTTCGGTTCCACTTGAGAATGGAAAACAGGTGAGACCAAGAAGCTCCATGCAGTTGAAGAATGCGCATCGCAGAGAAGGACAAGCCGCTCCGTTCAAAGCGCTTCTTCCCCTGCATAATGGGAAAGCTCACACCCAACAACACAAGACTGTTGTGGGGGATTTGCTCCACAACATAGTGAAGGTCATACACTCCAGCTCCTGGGTAGGCATAGCTTATCACATGTCGTCCTGAGAGCCTTCGTAATTGCACAAGGTCAAGACCTCTGTAGGTTCGAGAGTCTCCCCAAACGTAGATGGCCTGTTTGGGTTTCTTGATGTCCCACAAGCTCCAGGTATGAGTGACACGCTCCAATCCTTCGTGCAAAAGCACAAAACTCCCGGAAAACAAGAGAAGAAACCCAAGCGCTCGTGAGAGAAAGCGAGTCATACGCCCGACCTAGAATTGGAAGTAAAAGAAGGGCTCTTTCTGGAAAGCACCCCAAAAGAAAAGAAGCAACAACGCAAGCAAGTACGTACACCAGCGCAACACAACGGGCCACCGGGCGAAAGCTTCTTCTGTGTCAACGTTGTCTGTCCAGGCATCAAAAACCCACAAGCCTAGAATGGAGAGGCAACTTAACACAAAGGGAAGAGAGTAGAGCCTTGTGATCGCTTCCATCCAGGCCTTCAGGCTCCAATCGTCAAACAGATGAAAGAGTATGTACATCGCAACATCAAGGTTATCCGCCCGAAAGAACACCCAACCCAAACAGACCAACACAAAGGTAACGAAGACTTGAAACACCCGGACAGTCCGAGGGAATCTATCAAGTCCGATGAGCGCAGAGAAGCGCTGCCGAAGCCCTTGGGTTGCATGCCCTACAATCATGAACATACCGTGCAAGACACCCCAGATCACGAAGGTCCATTTGGCACCGTGCCACAAGCCACTCAGAGCAAAGACCACAAACAAGTTGAAATACAACCGCCGAACATGGACCCGATTCCCGCCCAATGAGATGTAGACATAGTCCCGAAACCACGTGGATAACGTGATGTGCCAACGTCGCCAGAACTCCGCGACAGACGTGGCCAAATAGGGCCGGTTAAAATTAATGGTGAGGCGAACTCCCAATGTGCTGGCAGCTCCGATTGCAATGAGCGAATAACCAGCAAAGTCACTGTAGATCTGAAAGGCAAACAACATCGTTGCCAGAACAAGGGAAGGACTCTCCACCATCGCCACCGACTTGAAGATGGGATTGACGACCACTCCAATCTGGTCAGCGATGAAGATCTTCAAAAAGAACCCCGCCAACATAAGCCGCAAGCCTCTTCGGGCCAGGTTCGCATCCCAACCTCGAAACACCTTAAGCTGCGGTAAGATCCGAGACGCTCGCTCAATCGGCCCAGCGACAAGCTGAGGAAAAAACGAGATATAGAGCGCAAAACGCCCCAAGTCACGAGTAGCCGGAATATCACCTCGGTAAACATCAATCGTATAGCTCAAAGCCTGAAAGGTATAAAACGATATCCCTACAGGGAGAACCCACTTCCAAACAGGAAGAGACCACGGCGTCCAAGCGTTCCATGTGTGGATGGCAAACGCCAGATACTTAAAGCATAGCAGCAAACTGAGTTGAAGACTGATGGACAAGGCAAGCCAGCGAGCTTTGTCCTCTGGCAAAGACTGCTCAATCTTAAGGCCAAATCCATAGCTGAGAAGGGT
Source organism: Deltaproteobacteria bacterium (assembly GCA_006226375.1). Classification (GTDB taxonomy): domain Bacteria; phylum Myxococcota_C; class UBA6777; order UBA6777; family UBA6777; genus M3003. The sequence continues at coordinate 51,611 of SBHC01000010.1, forward strand.
CGAGGACGCTAGCAAAATAGCATAAGCGGGATAGGATCCCATGTAAAAAACATAGCTGGCCAAAAGAAGCCAGACCCATCGGAACCGCTCTGGGAGTTTGTGGTGTACCACGAACACCACAACAAAGAAGAATAGAAAGCTCCACGACTTGAACGACATAGGCTCAACAGCTCAACTTTCGAAAACGACAGGGGGTTGGAAGAGAACCTTCGCAACAGAGAGGCAAACCTAGCACCATCCCTCAACACCGTCAATCGCTTGCCTGCAACCAGAAGGACCTCACCCAACAACACGACGACATCAAGATGGACCCAAAGAAAACAAGAGAAAAAGCTTCAACGCTCCCCACGTCCAACCATGCAGAATGCTCCCCCAGACAAACAGAACGACTTCTCTTTGCTCCATGGATTGTGTATGGTTTGAACTTAAGCACGCAGAAATGGAAGAAAGTTGGAGACATTACTTTTTTCCGGCACAAACAGACTACAAATGATACGAGACACACATGGAAAATGCTCCTGAACGTTCGAAGAAGCGACGAAGTTGGCCCTGGTTGCTGTTGTTGTTGCTGTTGCTGTTACTGCTCTTGGGACTCTGGAGGTTGCGTTGCAGTTCCAGTCTAGCACCTCCTTCAACCTCCCAGCAGGCCAACCCAAGCAAGACTTCAAAACCAACAAAGCGCCCATGCCTCTCTCCCACACCCGAAGTTTGCGATGGGAAAGACAATGACTGCGATGGTCAAATGGATGAAGGGTTTCAACTGGCCTGTCAGCCTTGTGAGAAAAAGGTAACCCCACAATCAAAGCATTGCATTCAGGCTCAAGTGATTGGAGGCTCCTGGTTTGCAGGGAAGGCTAGAAATCTCACATTGGGCAATGATCATGGCATCACGCTACCTCTACAACCCAAGCGTAACTTGTATATCTACATCGCAAACTCAAGAGAAGGTACGATCAGCAAGTTGCGCATACAGGACGGCGTTGAAGTAGGCCGCTTCTATGTGGGAGACAACCCTTCCCGAACCGCCGTTGATAGCGATGGAAATGCATGGGTTGCGATGCGGGGGAGAACCTCAGACAAAGGTAGAGGAAAACAGTTGGAGAACGTAGTCAAAATTGATGGTTCTTGCACCCCCACCATTCGCCCGCCTCAAGCAACAAGGGAGTGTATCCTCCTGGACATCCCTAACGTTGGCAACTTGCTACGAGGAATTGCAGTGGATGCCACAGGCGAAGTTTGGGTGGGGTCTTTTGCTGCGTCGGAAGTGCTCCATCTGGACGGTCGCACAGGCGAGATACGTCGACGCATCTCTCTCCCTGATAACGCTGGCCCCTACGGCCTTGCCGTGGATGAAAAAGGTTTTGTCTGGGTCGCTTCACGAAGGGGCAAAGCTGCCGTCTTGCGGATAGACCCACTGACCTACCAGGTAGATCGCAAAGTGATGCTATCCCAGATACGGAACAATTGGCCTTATGGCATCGCTTCGGATGGCAAGGGCTCTTTGTGGTTTGGCTCCAATGGACCTATGATTCTACAACTCGACGGTGCCACAGGGACGCTCAAGCGGTCCATCGTTGTGGGAGGACAAACACGAGGCGTTGCTGTCGACCATCGAGGCTGGCTGTGGGTGGCAGACTCTCGAAAGAACAAGGTACACAAAGTCTCGTTGACTCGGGGAGAAACAGTAGGCTCCTACGAGGTGGGTCGCTCTCCAGTGGGCGTTGCTGTCGACCATGACGGCGCCATTTGGGCTGTGAACCTGATGTCCCATGACGCAACCAAGCTATCAGTACAAGGCCAAACACTTGGCACCTACCCTGTTGGAAAGTACCCTTACACATACAGTGACATGACAGGCTCTGCCTATCACGTGTTCCGTACATTACGAGGAGTGTTCCGAGGTCGTTACACGACAGGTTGGAAAGGAGCGAGGTGGCGTTCGCTCTCATGGAAAGGTTCGCTCGCTCCGAACGCAGGGCTTCGAATCCGGGCTCGCGCCGCTGACGACAAAAAGCTTCTCAACAAACAACCATGGACCCTTTTGAAGTTCAACAAGCAGCAGGCTGTATTGCCGCTTCGTGGTGCAATGATTGAATTGGAAGTCGAGATGCATACATCGCAGCGCAACCGCCTCTCTTTCCTCGACGCTCTCACTCTTGTGCTACATCCCAAGCCTTCAACAAGATAGGACATTGAGCATGAATACCTCAACATTCACTCGCCTCTTCCTGACCATCCTGTTGTGGTTGAGTAGCACGTCGCTAGCATGGTCTGTCCCCGCTGAAATCGTATTGCTACTAGACACTTCCAGCAGCATGAAAGAAACACTTCCAGGCACATCCATGCGAAAGATTGATGTGGCCAAAGCGTTGGCGCAGCGAATCGCTCAGACCGCCCAAAAGGCCAGACATCGTGTTGGGCTTTATCGCTTTCGACAGCAAGACTCCGTGGTCAACACGGGCATGGGCAAAAAAACGATCGTTTCGGAAGACCCCAAACAATGCGAACGAGTGGGCGACCTTCTTGTCGGTGTTGGACATGATACAGCGAGTGAGATCCAGCGTTGGACGGATGGAAAACACGGACCCGGGCAACAAGAAATACAAGCGTTGGGGCACTCGCCTCTGTTGGACTCTGTTCGGCTGATCGTTCGCTACATTCGAGCACGACGAATGTTCGCGCCACAGCAAAACTGTGTCAACGCATGGATTGTAATCTTGACGGATGGAAAAGACACCTGTTCTTCCGGTGGTGCGCGCTTACAAGCATTGCAAGAGCTACGGGATGTAGCTCAAAAAGAAGACATCCGAACGTTGATACTCTCGTTCCAAAGTTCCACCCAACTCACCCGTACCATCGCACAAATGGGACGCGAGGACCGCTCACAAGGCAAGGTATTTGGTGCCCATGAACAAGAAGCATTCCTAAAGGTCCTTTCACGTATCGAAGGACGCCTCGCTCCAGAAGCATGTCTGCTTTCCGGCGTTGCGCCTCAACGCATCGGCCTCCCCCAATCTACGCAGGGAGTCGGCGCGAAACAACCGCAAGGATGTACAGGTTGCAACACAACCCAAACCCCACCGACAAGCCCTCCCCTCTGGTTATGTTTCCTGACGTTCTGGGGCCTCTTGTTCATCCGTCGGCGAAAAAAGTGCCATCACAACGTCAAGGCAATAACATCAAGCGTTGCGAAGACCTATCAAAGAGAATCCTACCATCGAAACAGATGTCAACTTGTGCTCTTGTTCGGTTTTCTCGTTGGGTTGGTATGTACTGGGTGCTCTCTTCGAGGATGCAGTCACTCCCCCAAGGCACCCACCGACAGTTTGATGGAAGCAGGCCCACCTCTTCAAGATCCAGCCAAGCGGGTCGCTGACAAGCAAAAACTTCAAGAAACAATGATACAAGCGGTGGAGACACTGCGACGAAAGAAGCTGCAGCCGCTCCTTCGTCCTGCCGACATCTTCAACCGCTGGGGTGCCAAGCATGCATCTGTGGGCAAAGCAAAAGCTTGTCAGCGCCTGGTCCATTCGATGGGGTTTGTTCCTTATCCAGGAGTTCAACAAGGTGTCATTGGGTGCTTGGCCACTCGTCGATGCAACGTATGGGATCGCGCGCTCGTGCTGCAGGCTTGCCTAAAGCACCATGGACTCTCCGCGACTCTACAAAAGTGTCGATACAATCAGCTCCGTCCAAAGGATCGCAACCAACTATTGAAAGCTGCAGGAACGCAAGGAGAAGAGCCCTCAACGCAAGCGATTGTAGCCAAGCTCAACCAGATTTTTGTGCAAATCTTAAAGCCGACAGCCCAACAAGAGAAGACGCTCAACCAAGTCGTGAAGTCTATGGAGAAGCTAACAGCGTCTGTGGTGAAGAGTAACATACGTTCCGTAGTAGAAAAGCTACAACCAAGGCTCAAGATCAACGCAGCGAAAGCACAAAAATGGGTCCAGCAACAATGGACCCGACAAGTCCGTGATCATCTTGTTGTACAAACACCCAAAGGGTCCTACGACCCGGTTCTCGCTCAAGCTCCTTCGTGTACCCTTGAGGTTGGAGACCTGACCCAACAAGCGCTCAAGATGAAAGCTGAGCTATGGGTTCGCTATGTCGCCCACGGCAAATGGTCCCGGAAGCTAACACGAGTCGGCCAGTTGGAATGGTTTCCCTACCAACAAGGGATGAAGCCTCTGCACCTTGCGATAGTAGACTCTTCAACGTCATCGATGCCCAAGGGGCTTCCACCGGCAGCCCGTTCTGGGTGTCTGAAAGGAATGTTTGCGATAGGCAAGCAGGCAAGCACGAGCCAAACCTTTCCGATCCTATCCGCCGATGAAGCAACATGTGGCTCCAACACAATCCCTCCTCAGCCAGGGCGGGTGTTGGCTCAAGTGATCTTGCGTTCTTCAGTGCGGTGGAAAGGTCGATGGATGTGGCCTTTGGACCGAGTCTTACTGGATCGGTTTGGGTACGTCAGAGATCGAAGGTATGGTTTGCAAAGCGGACCGATGTACTCTGCCAAGACAGCCCGACATTTGCTCCCCATGAAGGTCACCCTCTGGGTAGGACAAGGCACTCCCACGCAAGCCACAATCCTCGATCAGCTCTTGGCGAGTCTGTCCAAGCGTCGTCAGTTTTGGAAGCAGGCTCTCTCTCACAATCTGCGGGATCAAAACCCCTCATCTGCTCGTTCTTCTCCACCCCCCTTACCCTGGGCAACGCTGGGACTTGTCCGGCGCTTGTTACCACAATTCGTCCCCAAAGGGATGTGGGTTCTTCAGCCACGACCCTGGCGTTTTTCCACGGTGCTTCGGCGAGGCTTTCAGACTCAATCCAAGCGATTGGTCGTTGCTGACCAGACACTGTTCGACATCATTGACTGGCCGCTATGGGTTGTCCCACCGTCATCCCAAGCGCAGTCGGCAGAGACACGATTGCGTGCCAACCTGAGCGTTGGAGTTCTGTTGACCGAAGCCGAACGTATGGCTGCCGTTATGTACACAGGAACAACCCGTATCCTCAATACATCAGCTATGTTTCGAAACTCCCGAGCAGAACGTTGGCTTCCCTTCCCTCCTCCCAGTCAGATAGCACGACAGCTGCCTGTAGCAGTGATCGAAGCGGGCAGGCAGCGACGTCGCAACCGAGAGATTCTCCTCATGACGCCAGGACCTATGTCGTTCCTTGGGGAGGACCTCATCGCGTGGTGGCGCATAAACCGCGATACAGGAATGGCACTCGGCGAGATTCGCTATGACGGAACTTTCTATGGAGGAATTGCTGTTGCGAAAGCGGTCTCCTCGTTCAACGAATGCCTGGCAACCCAAGCGGTTCTGGCTCTTCGGGGTGCACGACTTCACCCCCAAGTCAAATGCTGTATGGTTCACGCCGCCAAAACATGGTTGGAAGAGAGCGTTGACGAAATTGTGGGCGGAGCCGTAGACAGCGCAGCGGTGAAGTTTCTCGCTGGCGTACGAGTTGGAAAACGTATGTTCCGCGCAGCTTACAAGCTACGAGACTTACAGCAGCAAGGGGAGGGACTGGAACAGATCAAAAAGATCATCAACGGAGACCAATCCGCAGCGCCACCTTGCGTGAAGCTTATCCGCGACCCCAAAGGAACAGGAGGCGGCGTCAAACCGCTCGAACTCCCCGATGACTTTGTCTACCAAGGACAGAGTGGAGCAAAGTAATCCACATCAACGAGGAGAAAGACGCAGTCGCAAGGGAGTTTCAGGGACCATCATCGCAGCAAACTTGGGGGGAACAGGCTCAGGATCGCACAACGTAAGCTCCATGTGACGCACAATCATCGCCAGAAGCATACAACCTTCCAACACAGCAAAGCGCCGACCGATGCAGCTCCGTGAGCCTCCACCAAACGACAGGTAATGGTGTTGCAGCATCTTCTCCAGCGCGATATCCTCGTACCTCTCCGGCAGAAACGCTTCAGGTTCGGGCCAGCACGTTGGATCGTGATGAACCGCCAGCACATTGACCAGCAGCTGATCGCCTTGCTTGATGGAGAACTCTCCCAAGCGATGGTCTTCCATGCAATCACGCAGCAGAATCGGAGGCTGCGGATAAAAGCGCAACGCCTCCAGGAACACCCCACGTGTGTACGTCATTTGCTCAAACGCTTTGAAGCCTTGGGGCAATGTCTCGAAGGCATCCACTTCGGCTTGCAAACGGGCTTGCACTTCCGGCCGTCGGGCCACTTCGTACAAACTCCAAGACAACGCAATCGCCAACGAATGATGACCTGCAATCAACATCGTCATTAGCTCGTCGCGCATTTCCTGAGGAGAGAAATGCTGCTCTCCATCCTCTTGTTCGTCGCTTTGCTGAAGCCATTGACCGAGCAAGTCTACAGGTTCATCGTCTTGCGCAGAGGCTCGACGGGTTGCCATGATCTGGTCCAAGGTGCGGTGGGCCTCCGCGATTTTCTTTCGGAAACGTAGATTGGAAGGGGTGGGCACCCACAGCGGCATCGGAAAAAATGAACGGCCTCGCAGAACGACCTGCTCCAACATTTGATGAATGACTTCGCTAACACCAGCGTAGGTTTCATCAAAGCCAATACCAAAGATGGTCTCCAACAAGCTGACCAGCGTAATCTCTGACATATCGTGCAGCAGATCGACCGGCTCCGACGTGTCGCGCCAGCGGTCCACCAAAAGATGGGCGGCTCGCATCATACACTCTGCATATCCATCGAGCTTACGGGGCGAAAACGCTGGACTGGCCAAGCGCCTATGTCGTCGCCAAAGCTCTCCATCGTTGATTAAGAGTCCATCGCCAGTCACGTCGATGAGCTGACGCATCAGCTTCCCTTTGCGGTATCGCTTCTGCTTGTCTCTCAAGATCTCTTGAATCAAGGTCGCGTCGTTCACCTGGAACAGGCGAAAGAAAGCACCATCCAGTCGAACGATTCCAGGGAACTGGGAAGCCTCTTGGAACAGTTGAAGGAACTCCCCCTGGTACAAAAGAGGCAAAGCGATTCCCGATGGCAAGCGGGGGGGAGCCTGGGCTGAAGACTCATCTTTGGAAAGAGACCGCTGAAGTTCGGACATGGTGGTTGCTTCCGTTACAAGCAAAGAGGAAAAGTGGCGACTCCTTAGAAACATCAGGTCTACATCGTTTCATTCCAGAGACCCATGGGGCCTTCCTTCACCGATACAGACAATGTTTCTTCAAGAACAGATACAGCGCTTTGCGTTGTTCTTTCCGGCTTCGGTTGGGAAACCACCGCTTGAACAAAACATTGCGGAGGGTTGCAAACTCGCTGGGGTAACGAAGGGTCGTGAAGGCCCGACAGCGAACCATCGGATGCTTGTGGTGGATAGCTCGGGCCAGAACGGTATGGAGAGCCGCAGGACAACGCACCTTTGGCGTACGAACGCAAGGATGCCGCCCCATCACCACAAGAAGGTTGGCGTACAACAACCAGTCTGGCGTCTTGGTCGCTGCGATAAGCTGTGGCCAGATACCAGTACCCATTCGCTCCAAGACACTCACAGCCGCCCATCGTGAGTACGCGTAAGGATGCCTCAACAGCTTGATGATATCCGGCAACAGCAAAAGCAAGACCTTCTTGTGCGTAGGGTGCTTGGGGTTAACCACACGCAACATCTCGCGGGTTAACGGACCGTGTTTGTGAAAGACACGGCGGAGAAATCGAAGGGTGTAAGGATGTTGTGGATGCTTCTGTAGAAGCTTGGCCAGGCCATAGCGAGCACGAAGCTTGGGGTCACGCAAAGCTTGCTCAAGAACACTCCACAACACAGGAGAGGACAAAGGAAGCATGTGGATTAAGCCTTCCAGGGCATAGATGCGCAACGTTTCGGATGATTGCGGATTCATTTCTCGACGAAAGAGAGACACAGTTGGAGGAGAAGCTCGAACCAACGGACCCAGCGCAGAAACAAGCCAGACCTTGCCAATGTCAAGCATGGTGGGATGTTGCTTAAGATAGCGTAACCACTGCTCCAACATCCGTGGTGAGATGTTGTTCCATTCAGAAGCCGTCTCTGCAAGGTAGCCTTTCCGGTAGTCGTTGAGCTTGGAAAACACATGGAGCAGGAATGGCTCAGCCGGAGGTCCCATTCCTGCGAGAACCCGCAATCCGACCGACGCCACAGAACGAGACGAAGAGGTCACAACCAAGCGAGACAATGTCTCCAAGGAGCGGCGGTCAACTGCAAGAAGATGGCCCAACATAAGGATGGCATCTATGCGTTGTTCCTCAGAACGTTTGTTGTTGCTCGCCGTGGTCCGAAGTTGTTCTTGGTAACGATCGCCAAGTGAATAGATTCCCCGAACTTCTCGCTCCAAAAACCGAGGCCCCCACACGGAAAGAAGCCAACGCACACGTGCTCGTTTCCATTGAGCCAGCAGCCACGGCAACGACCGTCTTTGGGTGTGATGGAGGAACAACAAGACTCCCAGGCATCGTTTAAAGCGGCTTTGGTAACATCGCTTCAAGCCTTCCTGCACCAACGCGTTTTGAACAGTCTCAGCGACCTTGTTCTGTTGGGACCAACGAGCCAATTGCAAGAAAGCCTCGCGGCGCTCCCGCCTCGCACCATGCATGGCAACGAAGGATACGTCTGGAATCGCTTGAGGCCCCAAACGCAACAGAAGATGAAAAGCCACCCTTCGTAGATTCCAGTCACGATACAGCGAGGCAACTTGCTCAGCCTTGCTGGTGTATCCTTTGGGTGTTTTGTAACTTGCCAAAACAGCCAGCTCGCGCCGAACCATCCGAGAAGAAGGAGCCCATGCCTTTAGCAACAGGAGTCCTCGAAAGGAAGGAGCCTCTCTTGTGGAGTGGTCCACAATGTTTTTACGCAGCAGAGGAAGAGGACGTGGAAGCAACGTTCCCAAACAAGAAGCTATCCTTGGAGTCTCGATCCACTCGCTCTCAAAGAAAGCATCAACAAGAGCGTGCATCGCACCCTGTTGCTGCAATAGCTTCAGACAAGCCTGATACGCTATTGTTTCATTCTGAGCGACCACAAGCTGCTGCAGATAACGTTGTAGAACGGAAGAACCTGGGGGTAAGGCAGAAAGAGAAGGTAGAGACTTCGCAAGTCGCGGAGGAGTCGCGTAGATGGTGGTAGAGCAGAAAAGAACCAACCAAGCTATCCCCAAAGTCCATGGCCAGCGCATTACCATCTTGCCTCCGTCATTTGCATCCTTTTGGAATATCAGAAATCGGCGTAGTTTTGGGAACCGTCGAAGAAGGTCAGGCGTCATGACCACTCGCTGCGATGTATCATTCCGCAAGTAACTCTGTAAGAACTCTTCGTGAGTTCGCGACAATGGTTGGGTTCGTGTCATAGTAGTAGGGCAAAGCAATGAGCGCAATGGAGAGAGCCCAGCCTTTCCCCCGCAGCCACGTTGCGTTGTCAACATTTATCGCTTCTCGAAACACACGGCGGCTGTTTGATGAGAGTAGATTCCAGGCAACGATCAGGTCACAGGCTGGATCACCCACACTCAGCCCTCCAAAATCAATCACAGCATGAAGGCTTCCCTTGAGAGTGAGAAGGTTTCCTGCGTGTATGTCACCATGAATCCATACGGAAGGGCCTTCCCAAACAGGAGCATGGACCGCCTGTTTCCAAAGCCTTGTGACAGCCTGACTGTCCACACGATCGCCCAATTCATGAATGGCGTTGTGAACCAACTCATCACGCTCACAAAGAGGAACACCCCGAGAAAAGTTATGAGCGCCTGCAGGAGGACCTTGTGAAGCATCCACTCCCTGCAAAACCTTTAAGAAGCTGGCCAGTTGAAGAGCGGCTTGCTCCAGGTCTCTCAAAGGCGCAAGGATGGCGTTTTCACCTTCCAACCATGTGTACACCGACCAAGGTCTTGCAAAAGCATCCGTGGGCTGACCTTTGGCCAAAGGCACAGGAACGTGCAACGGGAGGTGAGGAGCCAGGAACGGAAGCCACCGTTGCTCCTTCTCGACTTGTTTCGCTGTCCAATCGGCGCGGGGCAAACGGACCAACTTATCATCCCCTACGCGAAACAGGTCGTGATCGGTTCCAGCAGAAGCGACAGGAACAAAAGGTAGGTCGGACCATTCAGGAAATTGAGTATCAAGCAGGGACTTCGCGAGGACAGGATCGATGGGTTGCTTTGAGGTCATCGACATCGTCCTTCACAAAGCCGGAGGCAAAGATAGGATAGAAAACGAATACAAAGCGAGAAGCGAGGGAGAGCCTATTCGTTGGTGTTTTTGTCGTAGGCCAACACATCTTCATGCACACGAGCGTGCAGATCCAGGAGGGAGGCAGAGCGGGTGCTTCCGGTTTTGCGATGTTTGTTCAGGTAATCAATAATCTTGGTTCCTTCGGTAATACCGAAGGGATGCCCGTAGTATTTGCCCTTTCCAAGATAGATGACGTTTTCACCTTGCCACCCGCCTTTGAAAGCAGCCTCTGACACATCCCAATTTTTGAAGTAGGCGTAGTCTCCAGGCAGCACCTCTTTCTGGGTTTCTTCGGTCATGTCGACATCTTCACCTTTCGCCGACTTGCCCGTCACTTCCCAGATCGCCGCTGCATCGTCTTCTTGGTCCCATACGCCAATGCGCAAGTCGCCACAGATTCGATTGAAATCGTCCTCTCCGATCATTTCTAGCATCGCTCGATAGCGGAGAATGACCATCGCGGTGGCGCATTCAAACGAATACAGTTCTGGGTTGTTGAAGATATCCATCAAGGCCACAGAAGGTTCAAACTCAGAGTTGAGGTACATGGTGTTGGGGTTGTCTTCGTCCACTTCCCACACCACAGGGTTGGCTTCCAGGTCTCCAAACTTGTGCTTGGCTTTGGCCATTTCACCGGCAGCGTCGACCATGGCTGCGCCGATAAAGACGCGATCACGAAGAGACTTCCCAATTCGCTCGACGTTCACTTCACCGTTGGCACCTTTTCGGAAGATGAGGTCGTTTTCGTCGAGCTTTCCATCAAAGTTGGCATCAAGCAGCTTGGCACCTTCCAAACGATCGACGAGAACGTCTTGATACTCGTCCACGTGATCGTCCATGGAGCCGATGTTCCCTTGAAGATAATCGATCGCGTCAAACGAGATCTTCGCTGGGTCCTGGCCCAAAGCCCGAATCAGAATGTCCTTGGCCTTCTCTGGACCGTATTGAGCAGCCAGCTGCACTTCTGCTTCTTCGATGGCTGAACGTTCAATGGTTCCGCCTTCCGTGAGAGAAACATGCAACGCCTGGGCTGCTGCGTCCACTTCGGAATCCGGGGAGGGAGAGGGAGCATCCACCGGACCGGCAGCCGTCAACTCTTGAAGAAGGGTCTTAGCACCTGACTCCAACTCTGGAGAGTAAAATCCCATCAGCGCTTTCAAGGACATGGTTTCAGGCTGGGAGAGCGAACCATCACGCAGGGCGATCTCTTGAAGTTCTCGGGCTTCTGTCGATGTAATCTTCCCATCGCTGGCGAAGCGATGAGCGGCGTCTCTGATATCACCGTCGGTGATCGATTGAAAGGCAGACAGACGCTCCCGTGCAGAGGACGACTCAAACAGATCAGGGTGCCCTTCTAGCAAGGTTTGCAAAGAAGCCTGTTCGTCAGCGGAGAGAGTCCCACCTTGCTCGAACGCTGCATCAATGAGTGTGTTGACATCAGCTTCCGACAGCTTTGAGCTCTGGCTCGTGAGTTGCTCCACCAGATTTTGTAAGGTTGCGTTTTGCAAACGAACAGTCATGTCAGGTCCTTGTTGTACTCATGAAGGGCGCATACGCGCATCCGAATGGCAGATGGCCTTGCAAAAACGACACTTTACCACAGCACGGTCGTTCAGGGAAGAAGATTCTATGCAAGAACGCACCGCAAGCCAGGCAAGACCTCTCGCCAACGACGACCTGACTCCTCCAGTGTAGCCCATCGACACGGTCTGAACCTCAAGCCTTTATGATTTCGACTTTGCTTCTTTGGAAGCTCGGCGGGTCGGGTTTTTGTACGATGTGCCGCACAACCAGTCCCAGTGATGGAAGAAGGAGCCAAAGTTCCCCTTGTTGCAGGCATGGTGAAAGTCGTGGGCAGGCGAGCCTCCACCGTAGATAATTTTGTGAGGAAACCAAAGCGGCAGGTTGTACCCACAGTGGCCATCAATGGTCTCTAGGACTCGAAGGCTCAGCCAGATCCAAAATGTGAGGATGTGAACCGGCCAACCCAACCCAAGAACCACCAACGGCGCTGTAAAGGTTGGGATCAGCCCTGCTGCAACAAACTCAACGGGATGCATGTACTGCGAGGCAATCGCAGAAGATACTCGAAAGTCGTGATGCAGCCGATGAAACCGACGAAACAACGAGCGGTGATGAAAGGCCCGATGCACCCAGTAAAAGAGAGTGTCTTCTATCAACATAAACACAACAAACTGAAGGGCGATGACATACCAGGCAGGAAACGGTCGAGCAAACTGCATGCCTGCCCAGAGGAATAAGAAGTAGTACGCAACCAAGAAAGGCCACTGGATCACAGTTTGGTTCCAACGCACCTGTTTGTGAGCTTTGGCCAACAGCTCAGGCTCAGGAAACTGGTCGGGCTGGATGCGATATATTTGCAGCCATCGACGTCTCTCGCACAGCTCAAAGAAGGCGACCCCTGCCCAAAAGAGGACCCCACTCAGCAAAGCTCCAGCCAGGTATAGGAACCACGGAGGCAGTTGGTCCCACGAAGGAATCGATAACGCAGCAAAATAGGGAGAGAATACCATAGCCTCACAGGCTCCTTGTTTGCAGAAGACAATCGGAACACACAGCAACGTAACACGAGGAGACCCCAACACAAAACATACCGACTCCAAGACCCAAATGAAGAGTCTTTCGTTTCTTAGCAAGACGGGGATGGATTGGTGTACGTTGCGCTTGCAACCTGAGGGCAAAAGGCGTTATTTTGCTGCCTCACATCCCAACGATTTACTTTCCATTGACCCAAGAAGGGATTTCCAATGAGTCGAAGAAGAGAGCAACAGGCATGGTGGAAGCGTCCTGGAGGTTGGGGCCTTGTGCTACTGGTCGTCGGCCTTCTCGCAGCCGCAGGTTACTCTGGTTGGTTTTTGTTGTTGCAGTCTCCCGATCCCACAGGCGTCACTCTCTACAGCCAGCCTCAGTGGATACCGGGAAAGCAAGCGATGGTTCGCGCCAAGGTCTTCCACTCTCAAACTCGGGCTCCTATTCCCAACGCAACGGTCACGCTCAACGTCACCTCCAAAGAAGGAAAGCGACTGACGCAAACCACGTTGCAATCCGACGCAAACGGCTTCGTACAGTGGCGGCCTTCTTTGCCGCCAACTGCTCCCAGAGGACGCTACAGGCTTGAAGCATCAGTCCGATCATCCTTGGGACGCAACCAGCTTTCAACCTCCATTCGGATCCAACGCAGCTATCGCATCCTGGTAAGCACAGACAAACCCCTCTACCAGCCTGGGCAAACCATACAGTTTCGCGCTCTGGCTCTGTCTGCAACAGACGGAGTTCCTGTCACAGGAAAAACCCTCACCTTCTTTGTGCAGGATGGCAAAGGCAACAAAGTGTTCAAGAACGAGGCAAAGCTCTCACGATTTGGGCTCGCCAGCGCCAAGTTCCGCCTCGCGCAACAAGTCAATTTGGGAAGCTACAAGATCACAGCCAAGCTTGAGAACACCGAGTCATCGCGCAATGTGCAGGTGAAGTGGTATACCTTGCCCCGCTTCAAGTTGCAGTTGAGCACAGACAAAGGATACTACCTGCCTGGAGAGACCGTACAATTTAAGCTTCGCGCTCGCTACACATTCGGCAAGCCTGTAGAAGAAGCCAAGGTGCATGTGCGTTGGGATTCTGGAGTGGTCACAGGAAAAGGCTTCGCAGAGTTACAGGGAGAAACAGACGAAGACGGTAGCTTCGCGAAGAAGGTGACGTTGAACCGCACCTTCTTTGGCAACCGCTCTTTCCAGAAAGATGCGTTGGTCCGGGTGCTGGCCAAAGTCACGGACGCGACAGGCCAAAAGCAGGAACGCACCATGACATTTCGTATCACTCGCTCTCTGATTCGTATCGGGTTGTTTCCAGGTAGCGGACAGGTCATAAGTGGGGTGCCCAACCGACTCTATCTGGTGACCATGTATCCCGATGGGCGACCTGCTCCTAGCAAGCTTGATGTCACCTACCAATCCAAAGGAAAAACCAAAACCTGGAACCTGAAAACGTCAACCTTGGGCATTGCCCGACTCGACTGGACGCCGGGCAAAGGCACACATACCTTTACCACCAAAGCAACCGACGCCAAGGGGTTCTCCTCTACATCGACAGAGACGCTTACCCAAAACGACCAACGCTCCTTTTTGTTCCGCACAGACAAGGCCGTCTACCGCGTAGGTGATACGGTCAAAGTGGAGGCTTTCTCCCAAGCCAAGCAACGTCGTTTGTTCCTGGATGTCGTGAAAGGCGGCCAGACCTTTGTCACTCATGCTCTTGACCTCAAAGAAGGCCGAGCGGCACATGCGTTTGAGATACCACCGCATCTCTCTGGGACCTTGGAGTTGCATCTGTATCGGGTCAGCGACAACGGACGGATGATTCGGCAGGTGCGCATCATTCAAGCGGTCCGCAACGACGCCATCAAGGTGAAGGCGAGCCTGGAGAAGACAACCTATCGCCCAGGCGAGAAAGCAACGGTACGCTTTCAAGTGACCACCCCAAAAGGTCAACCTGTCCAGGCAGCCTTAAGCCTCGCCGCTGTCGATGAAGCGGTGTTTGCCATCTACAACCTTCACCCCGACCTAACCCGGCTGTACTTTCAGTTGCAACGGGAGCTGCTCAAGCCTCGCTACCAACTTCGACCTGGGATGATTTCATCGACAGCACCACCGGTCTTGGTTCGCCCGCCACTTTCGCCTCGTCAGGTCTTAGCCCCAAAGAAAGGGCTTGATGCCAAAGCCGTACGCGATGCACAGCTCACGCTATTCTCCACAGCACAGGTTTCCCAAAAGCCAGCGTTGGCAGCAGGAGACTCGTATGCAACACGCACGTACAAGCTGTCGTCGGAGAAGCGAGAATACAAGCGTCGCTTCTTCTTTTATGTGCCCCTTGGGATGGTGCTGTTGTTCCTTTTCTTTGCCCTTCAACTCGCTCGGTTGACGCTATTTGCCTCCATCACCGTTCGTCGTTTTGGGATCAAAGAGACCTCTTCCCTGTCATGGTACCACACGGACACACGACGCTTCATCCGCACATGGATTCTTGCGCTGGGGCTACCGTTTTTGGCCTTCATCGCGATGGTGTATTTCAGGCTTCCAAGGTACTCAGGGTGGCTTGTGTTGGGCGTTCTGGTGTTCCTGGTTCTGTTGTCTGCCTATCTTCTCCGACGAGCGGGCAAAGAAGTCCGCGAGCACCCTCTCTCCGAAGATGTTCCCCATTTCCGTCGTTGGGTTGGAGCGCTTCCGTATCTTTACGTGATTGGAGTTGTCGGATTTCCCTGGCTGATGTTTCAGGCTGACCGAATGGTCCCGTATCGCTATCGTTTTTGGTTCGGTATGTTTGCCATTGCAACCGTAGTCATGGCCTGTTTGGTAGCAGGATTCTTGTCTGTGCTCAGCCGTCGTATCCTCCTCGCCACAGGATTTGACCTCCACTCCCAACGCTTCGGCATCGCGAGACCGATCGGATTTGCCCGTGGTTTCTGGATGCTATCCAGCCGCTTTGTCCTCGCAGCCCTCCCCTTCTTTGTGGTGTTTGGAGCCTTGTTCTTGGAAAAAGGAGGCCTTAATCCTCCTATGGTAAACCAAACAGCGATCCCGAAAACGGCCGTTCTTCGGCAGGAATTTGGAGGGTTCGATGGAGCCAAAAAGTCAAATCGAAGTACGGCTCTTGGCCCAAAGTCCGACGCGAAGACAGGAAGCAAGCTCAAAGCTCCCACCCGCATTCGCAAGTACTTTCCGGAGACGTTGCTCTGGCTACCTCAACTTCTCACAGATGCCAAAGGAAAGGCCAGCGTAACGATCCCGCTCGCAGACTCCATCACCACTTGGAGGCTTTCGGCCAGCGCAGTCACCGCGCAAGGAAAGCTGGGAGGAAGCGTCAGCGGCATCCGAGTGTTCCAGCCGTTCTTTGTGGATATCGATTTCCCAACAACGCTCACACAAAACGACGAAGTGGATGTACCTGTGGCAGTGTTCAACTATCTGGACAAACGCCAGACGGTTCGACTCCAAGTCAGTCGTTGCCGATGGTGTCGGGTGCTTCGGGGAAAGCGTCGACGTCTGCGGCTGAAGCCGGGAGAGGTCACGAAGACCATGATTCGGATCCGCGCGCTCAAACCCGGTCGGCATACGCTGACAGTCAAGGCGTATGGCAGCAAGATGGCTGACGCGATCCAGCGGAGCGTCCGAGTCAAACCGGATGGAAAGCGGATGGTTCAGGTGTTTAACGGATCCTTGCAGACCAACCGAACCCATACCATCACCATTCCCAAGAAGGCCCTGCGCGGCTCGCTGGATTTGTACGCCAAGATCTACCCAGGGCTGCTCAGTCAGGTTGTCGAAGGGCTCGATAACATCTTCCGAATGCCCTATGGATGCTTTGAGCAAACCTCATCCACCACCTATCCCAATGTGCTTGTGCTGCAGTACCTTCGCAGCCAAAAGATGGCAAGGGCAGCGATTGAACTCAAAGCGCTTCGATTCATCAAGATGGGATACCAGCGGTTGGTATCGTTTGAAGTCTCCGGTGGCGGCTTCAGCCTGTATGGACGTAGACCTGCCTCAACTTCCCTCACAGCGTATGGGTTGATGGAGTTCCTCGATATGAACCGCGTTTCGTACGTGGACCCGTCGTTGATTCAACGCACCCAAACATGGCTCGAACAAAGGCAACAGGTGGACGGCTCCTGGTACGCCAAGAAAGGCTACTTCCGCTCACAGAAAAAAGGGTTTGACTACCCGCTGTACAACACACTGCGTCTGACAGCCTACATTGCCTGGTCCCTGGCCGCTTCCAAAGGCTCACAAGCGGCCCTCAACAAAGCGTTTGCCTACCTTAAGAAGAACGCCAAAGCGCCTGAGTTTCGGGAGAGTTTGTATGTAACGGCTCTCACCGCCAATGCACTCCTTGCGGCAGGACGAGAGAAAGAAGCCACACCCTACTTGGAAGCGCTCACATTCTTCCGCAGAGAGGGCAAGAACAACACCTACTTCTGGAACGAAAAGCAACGCGAGATGTTTGGGATCTTTTATTCTTCGGGAGAATCCCTTACGACCGTAAACACAGCCCTTGTTCTTCAAGCCTTGATTCGGGCGAAGCGTGACTTACCAAGCATCAACAAAGGCCTAAAGTGGCTGATACAGAAGAAGAACCGTTTTGGAACCTGGAACTCGACACAAGCCACGGTGCAAGCCTTGCGTGCGTTGATTGCAGGAGCTTCCATGAAAACGGTTGGGAAGAAAGCTCTAAACATCACCGTTGCAGCCAACGGAAAGGTCGCTCAAAAACTCACCATCACAAAGAAAAACAGCGATGTGTTCCGACTCATCAGCTTGCGAAAATGGGTGAGAGCCGGACGCAATGTCGTAGCGTTAGAGACCTCTGGGAAAGGCAATCTGGCTTACCAGATCGTTGCGGTTCACTACATGAAGCGTCCCAAAGAAGAACCTGAGCCTGGCGTTCAACCTCCCTTGACGATGGAGCAAAGCTACGACCAGACCCAGCTGCAACGCACAGAAACTCTAACTTGCACAGTGAAGGTAAGCTACCACCGCTCAGGAGTGGCCCCGCTTCCGCTGATAGACTTAGGGATTCCTCCAGGCTTTGACGTCGTCGCCGATGACTTCGCAAAGCTACGCCAAAAAGGACGTATCGATCGATACCAAATCGCTGGACGTCAGGTTATTCTGTACCTACGCAGCCTCCGCAAAGGCAAACCGTTTGTGATGAAGTATCGACTTCGCGCTCGCTTCCCCTTGCGTGCCCAATCCCCTGTATCCAAAGCGTACTTGTACTACCAGCCTGAGATCAAAGCCTCTTCAACTCCGACTCGCTTGCAAGTTCGCTAAGATAGAACTCTTCATGCGAGGAAGGTTTGTCTTTTCTTACCTTTGTCGCTCCCTACCCTTGCATCTTGCCTTCATAGCGAACATTATGCGTCCAAGCTGTTCGTAAGACAGTTCCATGACGGATGCTTTCAAGCATCGTTCCCCAACACTTCAAGCTCTCAGGATACAAGGTACAGGCCCATGAATGCGCCGATGCACCCCGGTACACTTTTGCAGCTCACACTCCCTGTTCGTGATCTCAGTCAATCCGAGAATGGCAACGTTCTCGACATTGCTCACCCTATCCTGTTGGAGCGATTTTACCCTCGCATTGCCGACTTTAATGCGTCAGGGCCACTCCAGATTCAAGCGGTAGAAACACCGTGTGGAGCACAACCACAGGTCGATGTGTTCCGAGGGCGCTGGCCTTTGGAGACCATGCGAAAGATCCACAGCGCCCTTCCCTACGGGATCGCTGCGCGCATCCTCATTCGTGGACCGTTTGGTGTTGGACTGACACCGTTGGCCACTCCCGACCTGTTTTTCATGCTTCAAGAGCTCGCTCTCGCGAGCGGCGCGGCCGATGGAAGACTTGTTATCTTCAAGCTGTTTGAAGCCCAAAACAACCCTGATGAAAAGCGAGCCTCCAGCCGGATCATCAAGATGCTGCGAGAACAAGGCCTCTCTGTTCTCCTCGAAGACGCGATCTGCTTTACAGCAGACGCTGCGTTTCCACCCGAGCATTACCAGGAGTGCACGCGTCTCTCCCTAAACGTTCACCACGAAGACTTCCTTGGACTCCCTGAGATCCTAACAGCTGTTAGCCTCAAAGATATGATCGGTGGCCTGGACAGCAAATGGCGCGACCCAGAAACCCCTGAGTATGCGGATGCAGCGACCTTAACCCGAGCGTTAACCGAGGTCGTTCGGCAAAACGCCGACGAACATGTTGTGGTTGCCCTTCACAGCCATGACACAGGCTTTTCCACTGAAGCGTATGCTGCAGCCATGGATGTAGCCTGTTCCCAACGTCAAACCTTCCGTCCGGATGTGTTACCTTCAGGGCAAAGTTTTGCACACATCAACGAGGTTCTCCACCATCTGCAGGGCAAGAACCCCACAGCCCAACTGACAGAAAAGCAAGAAACGATAGTGGCCGAGATGAGCCAAGCGTTGGAAGAAGTTCGGGCGATGTACCAGGATTACCGCATCGATACATCGGTGATATCCGGAGAAGAAAGACGCCGAGTCAAGATACCAGGAGGAGCTGTTCCCTCTACCGTTCGGTTGTTCATTCAACCCCTCGCCGACCGCCTCAAGATCTCCTTTGAGGAGTCCAAAACACTCCTCCTGCAGCACATGGAACAAGCCTGGATCGATCTGGGCAAGCCTCACTCAGTTACCCCAGGCGCAAAGTTCTTGGGCCAAACGGCGTACGTCAAGGCGCTCCGAGAAGCCCGAGCCAAGGCACAAGACGAAGCTCTTGCTCACGCCGAATTGTACCGGGAGCTCCCCACAGAGTTGTTGGTGTACTGGCGTGGTCAGATGCCAGCCGAGCCCAACGCCGATGTGTTTGCTTGTCTTTGTGATGAATACCTCAAGCGCAAGCTACCGGAGTTGTTGCCAGAAGAGTCCTACCGTCCTCTCCATGAGAACCTGCGGGAAAACCCCACAGACAAGGACTCTGCTCGCCAACAGCTTGCCCAACACGGATTGTCGCTGTCCAAAGAAGCAACGCAACTTATTGAGAGCGAAGAGGTACAACAACACCTAGAACGGCTGGAGCAGTTGGATTTCTATCTCAGCATCCCTAGCAGCTATCGCTTGCATGACGAAGTTCATTGTGTCGGACCTCGGATGGAAGTCTACGAACAGCAGCGCCAACAATTCGAGTCGGAACACAACCAGAAGGAAGAGAAGCTCGTCAAGCTCTTTGCCGCCAAAAGCCTCGACTACAAGGACACTATCGGGACGTACCGACGCATCGAAAGTTTGTTGGACCACATCGGTCTTCGGACCCAGCCCATCGCCGGAGAGACAGAGTCTCGTGTCCCACAACTTCAAGAAGAGGTGCAACGAATTCTGGATTTGGGCGTGGAGGTTCCAAGCTTTGACGATGCAGTCCTTGCGGGGCTGTTGATGGCTCCTTCTAGCAACCAACGTCTGGATCTGTCCGTACAAAAGCTGGTGTTCTTCCCTAGAGACGAGTTTCCCCAGGAATGGAGCCACGAACTCTTCCATGATCCTGGTTACCAAGCCGACTCCCCCTATGCTCCCCTCGCTTTGGGTGCGCAAGCACAAGAAGCAGAGTTGTTTTGGAACAAGCTGGCCCAAACGTTTTACCTCAACCCCGACTGGACACCCAGTGAGCGGCTAGACAGCTTCTACCGAGAGCTTAATGCAGTGCAAGATCCAAGCGTATACGAGTGGCTGCTGTCGCAAAAACGTATGCAAAAAACTCCCATTCCGTTCAGTTGACCACACCCTCCTTTTGCGCTCTTAATTTCACCCACATCTGACAACATCCTCCATCAACTCAGGATACGAAACATCCTTTCGCCATAGGTTTCTGTACATGAACTCTCACCTACAACGTTGACACGAACCTGCCTGCTCGTTGGCAAGAGGAATAAGCCAAAACCATCGGCCGTTTTCTGATCAGACGAATCGTTTCAAACACGAAGAAACATTCCACAGGCAGGATACTGACCATGAATCAAGTTCGTTCACAACGTCATGTAGTCGTAATAGGTGCGGGAATCGCTGGTTTGTCAGCAGCCTGCCATCTGGCCAGAGCAGGCTTCCATGTGGACGTCTTGGAGAAGCATAACCAGCCTGGAGGTCGAGCCAGGATATGGGAATCGGAAGGTTTTCGTTTTGATATGGGTCCCAGTTGGTATTGGATGCCCGATCTGTTCGACCGATTTTTCCAAACGTTTGGTTACCAAGTGTCTGATTTGTATACCCTGGAGCGACTGGATCCATCCTACCGTGTCTACTTTGATGATGGAACCCAAGCCGACATTCCAGCCGATTTGGCAGAACGCCGCGCCCTCTTGGAGCAGTGGGAGCCAGGAGCGAGTCAGGCGTTTGATGAATTTATCCGCCAGACACAATACATCTACGAAACGGCTACAGGAGACTACCTGCTTCGCCCGTCGCTCTCGTTCACAGAGTTCTTTGACTTCCGCATTGTACGCGAGCTTTATAAGCTTCGGATGATGCGCTCGATGCGGGGGTATGCCAAGAAGTTTTTCCGGCACCCCAACCTGGTTCAATTGATGGAATGGCCGGTGCTATTTTTGGGCGCACCTTCCGATCAAACTTCGGCGATGTACAGCTTAATGACTTACGCTGACGCAGCCCTGGGAACATGGTTTCCACAAGGTGGTATGCACCGGATTATCGAAGCGATGGTCAAAGTAGCCGAGTCGTTGGGTGTGAACTTTCACTTCGGACAAGAGGTGGAGTCCATTCAAGTCGAACAGGGCCAAGTGAACTCCGTGGTGACTTCCCAACGTGTATGGCCCACACAAGCCGTCGTTGCAGCCGCCGACTACCACCATGTTGAACAGAACTTGCTGTCTTCCCAACACCGTCAATACAGTCGCTCGTACTGGGACAAACGAGTGATGTCACCCTCCAGCCTTTTGTTCTATCTGGGGGTCCAAGGTGAGCTACCGTTGCAACACCACAACCTCTTCTTTGACCAGGGCATGAAACAGCACATGGACGCTGTGTACAAAAAGCCCGTATGGCCGGACAAACCGCTCTTTTATGCCTGCGTCGCATCCAAGACAGACCCATCATGTGCGCCTCCAGGACACGAGAATCTATTCTTGTTGATCCCACTCGCTGCCGGACTCCACGACAGCAACGATCTGCGCGAGCAATGTTACAATACCGTGATGGCCCGCCTGGAGCATCACACGGGCCAACCTCTACGCGACCGAGTGGTGTTGAAACGTAGCTATGCCATGACCGACTTTGTCAATGACTACCATGCCTACAAAGGCAACGCATACGGGATGGCCAACACACTGCGACAAACAGGCCCGCTGAAACCCAAGCTACGTTCGGACAAAGTGCAAGGTCTCTACTTTGCAGGCCAACTCACAGTACCAGGACCTGGAATGCCGCCAAGCTTAATTTCAGGAGAGCTAGCGTCACGTGTCCTTTCGGCTGATCTGTTGCAACAACGCTAGCAACGCAACGCACGAAAACCCTCAGACTCGTGGCTTTGCATGGCCCAACAACAAGTCTGCAATGGCGTCCGAAATCGGCAACCCTGTTGACTGTTCAACAAAGTCGAAATAAGAGATCGAGTTCAACTCCAAGAATACATACTTTCCATCCGGTGTCAGGATCAGATCCACCGTTCCAAAGTTCAAGCCGATAGCATCAAACAATTGTAGGATCTTTTTGTGTAAGCTATCTGGCAAAGAAGGGTACGGTTCAAATGAAGAAACAGATTGTGAATCGCTACGCCAGTCGTCGAGAGACTCTGTTCCTTGTCCACCAATCGCGGCGGCAAAGATCTGATGCCCAACAACTGTAAGGCGGAGCTCTTTGTGTTTGGGAACAAACTCCTGGAACAACATGGGACAAAGTTCGAGCCCTTCGAGATGCTCCAACTCCTCGTCAGTCATTCGCCGAGTGTAGATGGGCTCTTCTCCCTCGTCACCTTCAGCAAAGACCATCGCGCTATCGGGAAGCTTGGTAATCACCCCGTTGGGACAGGTCTTCGCAAAACGCCGAACAGCCTCAGGATTGTTGGTCGCCAGGGTCTTGGGGATATTGATACCAAGAGACCTTGCCAGTTGAAGTTGCCTCACCTTTTGAGGAGCGTGACGCAACGGCCCAGGTGGATCCAACATAAACACGTCCAGGCAGGCGAGCATGTCCCACACCAGCACTTCCGTTTGTAAGGCAACAGCGTGAGCAAAGTCGGGGTCGATGCCTTCGGGAGGTTGGGCCCCTGGCTCAAAGTGGCGCATCCAAACGGCCGAGATGTCATGGCTGGCGACCTCACCTTCCCGACAATCCAAACGTATCAAGTCTATGTCGTTCCACTCAACGGAGAGGCTTCGGTCTGCAGGTACTCGATCGGCCTCAAAGTGAACGACGTCACCACCTTTTGACACAATCGCCTCACGAACACTCTGAAGCGAAGGGTCGATCTGGTCCGAGGACGTACAAAATAAGATCATGAGGTATTGCCCTTGGATTTCTTGATGCAACGACGCCAAAACTCCCCAAGCACTTCGTACTTGAGGAGTGTCATGAAGCCTTCTTCTAGCAGACCTTGGTGAGCCTGTAGAAACTTTAGTTTTTGTAATGCTTTTCCCGAGCACCTGCGCGGATACGGGTCTTGACAGAGAGGGGCTTGCCCTTCATCTGACGAGCGAAGAGGGGGGTTTTGGTTTTGGTGTCTTGTTGGTTGGTCTTCATCGGAAATCTCCTTTGGGTAAAAAGACTCGCTGGGAAGTTGACGAAGATGTCGTCCAGCGTCTTATGCCACCCACTACAGCAAGGCCTGTACCGACTCTACAACACCCAAGAAACCCTTTTGTTTTAGAGACCTGAAGACACTGACAAGAAACAAAGCCGAGCACGCGCTCCTGAAATGTCAGGAATCCCTGTAGGGTCAGGAATTTTTGAGTGACCTCTTTACCACGGCAGGTGCTCCGGCAGCCAGAGAGTATGGAGGGAGGTCTTTGGTCACGACGCTTCCTGCCGCAACGATGGTTCCACGGCCGATGGTGACTCCAGCCGACACGATCACTCGACTGGCCAACCAGACATCATCTTCGAGGACGATATCCCCGATCTGGTCGACGGTATCGGCGTCGCCACGTGCCCGAGCCTCCGCATCCAGAGGATGACCTGGATACCCCATTAACAAAATGCCCTGGGCGAGCCGAACGTTGTTCCCAATCACAATGCGCTTGCCCACAGCAATGGAAGAACCCCAACCCAAGTCAACGTTGTCCCCAACGATCAACTCCGGCGAGATCTCCGCTGAGGTACGTCCTGAAATGGTCATCATGCCCGCCACACGACAGTCGCGACCAAGGGTCATCTTAAGTTTGCCCAAGATGAGAGGCATTCCGCCGTAGAGATGCAAACCTGGCGCCGGCTTTTCCAGACGCGATTGAAACAGAGGTGTGTACCAAAGAGTCCGTGTTGCTGTTGCGATCGAGTTGGCTCCAAATTGGTGCAAGTGATACAGGCCGTTGTGCAAGCCAGGGATCACAGGCATGCTCGCCTTTCGGGACCACATCCCTACGTTGTACACCATCCGAGCCATTGGAGTTTCACGTTTCTTGACCCATTGACGAAGGTTGGACAGCATTTGTGACATAACATTTGGCTCAACAGCTTGGGGTTACAGAATCGACACACAGAGGCCATTACCTCTTGGGTCACAGCAACAGAAGACCCTCACACCCAACCAAGGCATGAGGCTCCAACATGCTCTTCACATGTTAAAAATGGAGAAACGGCTCACTTGCTCCAATCCTGAAGAATGAATTCATGAGAGCTGAAACTTCATCCGGTTCAACTCTCGGAGAAGAAGTCAGGCTTTGTCTTTGCCAGGAAGAGGGTACGTGACCACTCGGAATCCTGTGTTGTACGAGCGCCCACCGTCCTGACGAGGAACACGGTTGCCAATACGTATCGCAGGTTCATTGGAAGCAATCCACCCTCCCCCGCGCTGAATCACTGTCTGCTTCGGGTCTTGGGTCATGGCGTCCACTTCATCTTGGGAGTACGACAGCGTCCACTCGCTGATGGTCCCGACCATATCGCAGACTCCGTACGGAGAACGGTCGCGAGGAAAAGTCCCTACGGGTTCGGCCTGCAGCTCTTCGGGTTCGCGAGAGCGACCCATCTTGCAATAAGTCGCTTCAAATTGGCTGCCCCAAGGATAAATGCGTCGGTCGTCACCAGCAGCCGCTTTTTCCCACTGCTGCTCTGTGGGCAACGTAATTCGACGACCTTCCTTCTCCGAGCGCCAACGACAATACCGAACCGCATCAAACCAACTCACCCCAAGAATGGGCAGGTTCCATTCGTGCCCTGCTCCTTCCAGATAACGCTTTACAATAGGACCATGAAAGAGCGTTCCCCAGTTGGGAATGTAAGACTCATCTTCCGCAAGACGAGCGTACTTCTCACCGTCGGCTTGAGGAACCATGCTCTCGGCGAGTTCGGGATCTTGTTGATGAACCTCGTTGAGGAACGCAAGATACTCCCGGAATGTGACGGGATACGTTGCGATAAGGAAGTCATCGAGGGGAACCAACTCCAACGGCAAGCCCATGGGTGCTTCCGGATCTCCTCCGAAGGGGAAAGACCCACCTGGAATGAGGATGTAACCCTCTCCCAGTTGCTCTTCTCGAAACAGTCGAACGTGGGCAGAACGTTCTTCGCAGCGGCTCAAACAAACGGGATAACGTACGGTTTGAAAGCCTTCGTGCTCCAACTCAAGAAGGTACGAGCCCATCGCAAGAGGAACCTCAACAGGAGTCTTGGCTTCCAGGGCGACAGGCTTGGGGACAAGATGACAATCTTCCTCTTCGTACCGAAACAACCGAATGTTTGCCCCAGTTGGCTCGGATGTCAGTTGAAGAGTTCCGTCTCCCTTAAGCAGCGCTGCGTAGGTCCCATCGTCGTAAGACGCGACGGCTTCTGCGTAAAACAATTGTTGCAAATCATCGTGCTGTTGCTCAGCTTCTAGAAGCTTGCTCCAATACAGGTCGGCAAGACCTCGTCGAGCTTGGGGGTTTCTGGGTTCGTGCTCCAAGGCTTGCTCAAACGCCTTAATCGCCGCACGAAACAGCTTAATTCCCTCTTGGGTTGTTTGTTTCAGTTGCTCTTGGACGTCCCACAGTTCGCGTTTTTTCTCGACAGGATCCCACAGTTTCAGGCCTTTGGCTTTTTCTTCCAGGCTTTGCGCGAGCTCTTCCGCTTGTTGCAAGTTCTCTTTGTATTGGTTGGAGAGCTGGCGGGCTTCTTCGATTCGAGCTTCCGAAGCCATACGTCGGCGCTCTCTCTCCTTGGTACCGTCCAAGAACTCTTCCAGCCTGTCGTACACTTCTCGACAGGAGGCAAACCGCTCCTCTGGTTTTTTGGCGAGCATCTTCAAACAGATCTGTTCCAACTCTTCGGGAACGTCTGGATTCAGGGAACTCGGAGGCACAGGCTCCTTGTGTATGACAGACATCAGCAGCTGAAACATCAAATCCGAATGGAAAGGAAGCGCCTTGGTCAACACTTCGTACAGAATCACGCCCAGCGCGTACTGATCCACCTTGGGCGAAACGCTGCCCTGCTCAATGAGTTCGGGTGCCATGTAGGAGGGCGTCCCCTTGATGGCTTGCTCCGTTCCCCACGACTCTTTGTTCTTCAGCTTCAGGCTTGTCTCTTCAAAGACTTTCGCTACACCCCAGTCAATGATCAACACCTCACCAAACTGTCCCAGCAAGATGTTAGATGGTTTGATATCCCGGTGAACAACCCCCAAAGAGTGGGCGTATTCCAACCCCATGCAGACTTGCTGGAGGATCTTAACCATCTCCAAGATCGAGGTCTCTGCTTGGTAGATGGCCCAATCCAGATTGTTGGGAGGCAGCAAACGCATGGTGTAATACACGTCTCCACCCGGTAGCTCGCCGATTTCGTAGATGGGAACAATATTGGGATGTTCCAATTGCCCCGTCACACGGGCTTCATCAATCAATAGTTTGAGTTGTTTGGGAGAGACAGCCTTGGCTTCGTGAAGAGTCTTGCGAGCCACTTTGCGACCCAGGTTCTGGTCAAACACCTCCACGACCGTACCCAAGCCACCTTTCCCTAGCTCTCGTCCCTCCTCGTACCTCTCATGGGGCAGAGCGATCGGTCGCCAGGAATTGTCTGACTTGCTTGGTGTGTGAACCTCATCATCGGAGAGCTTGTTGGATGGGGAGTTTTCCGGAGACGAAGAAGGACGCTCCCCAGGTCCTTCCGTCGATTTGAGCAAGCTCCGAGTCACAAGAGAGTCAGACGAATGTTCGGCTTCCAACACATGCTGAAACACTTGCAAGTAAGGTCGAGCATCTTCCAGAGTCGATAAGGTTAATGTGTTGGGCTTCTCCCCCACAGGAAGCGGCTTGAATTTGTCCAGCGCTGCGAAGGCTTCGGCCTCACAGATCTCATCCCACTCCTCCTTGGCCATCCACTCCCGTCGAAACCAGAGCTGACGCAGAGCAGCGAGCGGCTCTTGGGTCTTCGTCTGGTGAAGATGCTGCACGCTTTCGATGGCCTGCTCCGCGTTGAGGTACCCCAAATCGAGCGCAACAAAGACCCGGTACAGGTATTCATGTGTTGTTGAGTCACTCACAACTGGGGGATCTCCTTCCATCACTCGCGTCCTTGCGAAGCCTTGCAATCCAAGCGAAACTATAGCAGACATGAAACCAGGAAGAAATGTCTTGTTCAGGCTGTCTACGATCCTGGACAGGCACACCATCTGAACCCAACCTTCTCTAGCAAGCAACCATTGTACTTTCATGAACCTTCGAGAACATACGCAAGAATCGCGACACAAAACGAACTTGGCCTGCACCTTGCATCAAGAGAAAGAAAGTCATTTGGCAAGGAGCACCATGGACATGCAAGCAAAACAAGTACCACAAACCCAATACTTCCTGCGATGGGTGTTTGGCCTGTTTTGGGTGGTCTTTTTTACGTTAGCCTCTCCAGGTTGTTCAGGCTTGAATCCACAGCAGGAAGGAACCAACCCTGACGGAGGAGTCGCAGATTACACTCCACCTGCGATTGCCCCACCGGCCCTTCCTCCGGCAACCTTGCAGCAGCGAGCCTGTCCCGACAAGCTGGTGACCAAGACGAGCCTGTCCTTTACCAACACACCCTGCCAGAAAGACAGCCGACAGTCTGCCTGCACAACGGGAGGCTGCCAGCCAAGCAAGGTTCCAACCACTGCATCCACGGCACCTTCGGGCTTCTTCAACGATTGCAGCAAACCTGAGATTCTGTGTGTAGGTCCCCAAGGCGAAGTCAAAACCCTAACCGAAGCTTCGCAAAAAGTAGCCACCGAGAGCGCCATCACGACTGTTCTTGTGGCTCGTGGCGTCTACAACGAGAGCGTTACGTTCCAAAACGTCCAGCGGGCCTTACGAATCGTCGGCGAGTCCAACGACGCAGCAGACAAAGCCAAAGGAACTTGGCTCATCGCGCCCAAGCCAACGGGAACGGCCGCCGATTATGCAGCGTTGCGCCTCGTGAACATGTCCGACGTTACCATTGAACGGATGGTCATATCTGGTCAAGGCAACGGTATTTACGCCGACAACTGTGTGAAGATTACCATCACCAACAACCATCACACAGTCAACCTTCGCGCTGGACTTTGGGTCAACAAAGGGCAAAACGTCACAATCACCCAGAGTCGCTTTGTGAAGAACGGCGGCCAGCTCAACACTTCGGGAGCAACCCCCTACTGGCAAGATCTGGACTTTGGCATCAAGATCGTTGGTGTTCCCACAGTTGACTTGCGCGACAACGAAGTGTCGTCCAACGGCGCGGGTGGAGTCTGGATCTCCAGCGACAGCACCATCGGAATTACCATCACCAACAACCACAGGATCGGAAGCGACGACAACATCGCCATCACCATCACCAACAACCACCGTACGACGCTGGAAGGAAACTTGATCCACCACAACGGTCCGGTGGGGATTGCAGGCTACCCAACCAAGTTAGCGTCTTGCCAATGTCCCCAAGGTTACTTCTGTGAAGGGGGAGCCTGTCACCTCGCTCTGGTTGACGACACCAACGGCAAACAATCAGCCGTGGGATTGGGTCTTGTCCTCGCAGGACAAAGCCAGGCAACGCTACGTGGCAACAGCTTGTTTGGCAACGATACAGGGGGAATCTTGATTCACTCTGTAGGACAAGTCACTTTTCAGCACAACGCCCTGGAACGCAACGGGGTCCGACCCGAAACGTCGAATGTGCGCCTGGCAGACTACGCGTTCCCTGCGTTGAAGATGGTCAGCGTCCGAGATACTGTAACTCTGGAAGGCAACCTCATTGTCGACAATGTAAAGTCAGGCGTTTCGATTCAGCAGAGCGCCAAGGCACAAAAGGGTCTCAGCGTCAAAGCCTCCAACAACCACCTGGGCGGCAACGGTCGCTTCCTAACAGGCGAACGAAACCCCGTAGGCAACGGGCTCATGCTCCTAGCATCGCAACAAGGCCCGGCCCTCTCGTTTGCCGCAGACAACAATGTGTTTCGCAACAACGGTCGAGCGGGCTTTGCCTCCGAAGGCTCCGTCAGCGGGCTGCTGCAAACCAACTTGTTCCAGAATCATCCCTTCCGAGGTGTGGTGGTGCTCGACACAGGCAACGCGCAAACGCAGATTAGGCTTGCGGGCAATACCATCGATGGAGCCCGTGGTTTCGGAGTTCAGGTGTACGGAGGTGGTGCGGTGGTGCAAATCGCAGAGAACGCAATCCAGGGCATCCAGCCCGTTCAACAAACCGGGACCAACCTGGAGGCTGACGCCATTGGCCTCACCAACCTGACAAGCAAAGCCACCGTGGAGAAGAACTTAATGACCAACAACACCCGCGTGGGTCTGCTCCTCGACAACACGGCTGCGGAGGTCAGCAACAACGCCATCCAAGGCAGCCAATATGCGGTGATTACCCAGAAGGGAGCGTCTGTCACAGGCACCGACCAACCCCTGGCTCAAACCCCAGCCCAGCCGCTTCCCAACACCAAGACACCGTAGCCTCTCAACCACCCAAGAGGGCCAAACTCAGTCACGGTTGATCCCGTACTTTTTGATTCGATTGTAAAGCCAGGCCCGGGAGATCTGGAGAAGGTCGGCCGTTCCGTTGATGTCCCACCCGGTCTTTTCAAGGGTTGCTGCGATCATGTCACGCTCCATCTCCGCCACGACTTTTTTAAGCGCGATCGGCTTTTCACCGGGCCCAGGCACCTGAAGGGAGGTTCCATACGGCAACGTATCTTGTTTGTTTCCCCGAGCCGCAGGACTCTCTTGCATGGAAGGTAACATCAACGTTTCGGGCGTGATGACGCTCTCGTCCATAAACGCCAGAGCACGATCCAAGGCATTCCGAAGCTGACGAACGTTGCCCGGCCAGTTGTAATGTTGCAGAGTCTTGAGCGCATCAGGCGACAACTCCACCAGCTGCTCGGGTGACATATCCATCAACAACCGCTGAGCGAGCAGCGGAACATCTTCAGCCCGCTCACGCAAAGGAGGAATCTCTAGCTCCACCACCGCCAAACGGTAGTAAAGGTCTTCACGAAACCTGCCAGCCTCGACCTCTTGTTTGAGGTCGCGGTGTGTCGCGGTGAGCAGCCGGAAGTCTGCCTGAATGTCAGCGCTACCGGACAACCGACGAAGTTGCTTTCGCTCCACCACATCCAGCAACTTCGGCTGCAACTCCAAAGGAAGCTCCGCGATTTCGTCCAGAAACAAGGTACCCCCGTGGGCTTGCTCAAAGAACCCTTTGTGTTGGTGTGTGGCACCTGTGAACGCACCTTTTTCGTAACCAAACAAGGAGGACTCAATCAAGCTCGCAGGTAACGCACCGCAGTTGACAGACACAAACGGTTTTCCTTGGCGGGGACTCAGTTCATGGATGGCGTTGGCAACCGTAGTCTTGCCCGTTCCTGTTTCCCCTGTAAGAAGGACCGCAATGTCACGACGAGACAGCCGATTGATGAGCGCAAAGATCTGACGCATCTTTTCGCTTCGCCCGACCAACAGGCCGCTCTCATCGTAGTGTTTGACCTCCAACTCTTGGAGATTGGAGTCGATGTGCAAGGCCAAAATAGACTCCCCCACCATCAACCGACAGTTGGAGGTAAGGCAAGCGTCATAGATCCGGTGACCCTCAAGAAAGATACCGTTGCGGCTGCTGAGATCCTGAATCCGCACACCATCCTCGGTTAAGGAGAGTTTGCAGTGTGTGCTGCTCACTCGACGATCGTCAGCGAGGACCAGGTCGCACCAGTCGCCTCGACCGATGTGCAAGATGTCGTGATCCAGGGTAAGTTTTGCGCCCAGATGAGGACCTTCTTCCACCACCAACGACTGCGCCTTGGTCGACAGCATCTCGCGAAAGGCCACGCCCACCGGGGGTGACATCGCTAAAGTTCGCAAGACTTTTTCTTGTTTGGTTGACTCCGACTTCATACCGCTCTCCCTGCCCATCATGTCGCATTTGTGCTTCATCATACGACTGATGAAACCTCCTGTCCAGGATCGTAGACGGATGTCAGCGATGCTAGACGGATCCGAGCGTCCACCAACCTCGCCCACCAAGCACAAAGAAGCAAGTCACTGAAATCACAAGACTCTATCGTTCTATCGATCTTGGTACACCGCTTGATAAAGGGAAGGAGTGAGTTGATGAGAATCTCCTCCCACTTGAAGGGAGCTTACCGATCAGAGGGTTACCATGACGACAGTGGACAAGCAGCAAAAATCCGATTGGGAGTTGGTACAAGAGGTTGTACAAAACCGGAACGATGAAGCCTTCCGTGTGCTCTATCGTAGATTCTCTCCCGAGATTCTCCGTCGTTTGTACCGCATGCTCAACGACAAAGAAATGGCACCCGACGCGCTCCAGCAAGTGTTCTTGGAAGCCTACCGGTTTCTCGATAGCTACCGAGGAGACAGCCGGTTTGGAAGCTGGCTCCATCGAATTGCAGAGCGTGTAGTATACAGCCACAACCACAAAAATAAGCAAACCTACTCTTTGATGGAGCGGTGGGGACAATTGATCAAAGCCATCGGTTGCACAAAAGTTGCTCAAGATCCCGAAAAAGATGTCTTTCGACAAGAATTGGTGGAAGGGATTGAAGAATGTCTGCAACAACTGACACCCACCAAGCGAGAAACCATCCTCCAATGTGACCTGGAAGGAAAAACCTACGATGAGCTGGCCGAAAACATGAACGTATCGGCTGGTACGATAGCCTCTCGACTTCACCATGCTCGCAAAGAGCTTCGATATTTGCTCACACAGTACCTCCAGTCTCACAACCTCCACCTGGAAGAGTACTTCCAAACCGCTTGAGCTGAGTCACCTGACAACGACGTCCAATCGGTGGACAGTTCGTCCACTTCCCAGCCATCATCTTCCAAACACGAGGTCTAACACCTCCTCTCACAGGTGAAGTGCGCGAACTACCCCACCCTTCGGTAAGCGCTCCCATCGTTCTCTCGAACAAAGAACCCATACTGAATCAAATACCTTCGCAGCGTGACGAAGTCGACGAAGGTCTGCGAAAGGACAGCGTTCACTTCTTTTTCCGTGTAGTCACGGCCTGTTTCAAACTTCGCGCTGATCAGCCGAAGGACCACAAGCTTCTTCTTCTCGCGGGCAGGAAATGTTTTCAGACGCCCCTCCTTGTCGAAGTAGCTTCTGCGAATCTTGTCCTGCTCCTTGTGGGTGACAGCGTAGCGTTCATCAATCATAGTGGCAGAGCGATGGGGCGCCACAAACGACTCTTCTTCATGGGCAGCTTCCACCAGCGACATTAAGGCGAGAAACACCCGAGCCTGCCGAGCCTTTTCCTTCAAGCGAAAGCGATGGTTCCGAACTGTGGATTGGGCAATGTCCAGGCTTGACGCGATGGTTGCGTCGCTACTCCCCGTCCCAAGCTTCTGGAGGATCAAAACCTGCGTTTCTGAAAGACCCGTGTGCTTCTTATGGAGACCCAACAAAAACTCCACCATGCTCTCGTGCTCGGCCCGAAGGTGCTCTTCGACTGCGCGACAAGCTTCCAAGAGCTTCTCCCCAACAGGATAAATCACCCCAACCTCAAACACTTCACCGCACTGCAAGCAGACATAACCAGACTCCTGCTCCACGTAACCTTTTGCCAGATCGCTCCAGTCCGACTCCCAAAACAACTCTGATAGATCCATCTTCGTTTCTCCTTCTCACAAAAAACTCAAACACAAGATCATTCTGTTTGCAAATATACGAACCAAACAAAACATTGTTCAAATCGAATAAAAGTTCATCCAGTGAATTGGGTTCTCTTGTTCTGCAACGTGTGATTTGGTACGGTGTGCGGAGAGAAAAGTAGGAAGGATTGTCGCGCACCATTCAGGGAGACCGATTGTATGTCCAAAGCCCCTCGTTATGCGGATCTTCACTTGCATCCTAGCATGCGTCTGTACCACCATCATGTGGACCCATCCGAGAAGAATTACTGGCCCCAAAACGCCAACCAGGACCTTGGCACGGGGTTTTCTCGGTGGGTGGGCAAGATGTCGGAGGGAGTATCCAAGGTCTCCCAAACTCACTTTGACAGCTGTATCGAAGGGCACACTCGCGTGCTGTTTGACTCGTTGTATCCGATCGAACGAGGGTTTGTTCGGTTCCGCAAGCACATGGAGTGGCTGCTTCCCAAGTCGATGCTGGAAGCTCTTGTGGTGACAGCGTCAGGGGTGTCGTCCAAACAGTTTCACCATGCACGCGAAGACGATGATTACTTCTCCGAGTTGTTGGAACAATACGAACAGGTCCAACAGCACCAAGGCCCCTCCCCTTGTGGCCGGTATGCCTACAAGATCGTCAACTCCTTTGACGAGATGGACAGCTACCTCGATGACAACGACGGTCACATCGCCATCGTCCTGACCATTGAAGGCGCTCACGTCTTGGGTTGTGGAACTCCCACTTCGGCGCGGTTATCTTCCGAACAGCTTCGTGAGCAGGTCCTGGGCAACCTTGACGCGATCAAAGCCTGGGAGAACCCGCCCTTTTTCATGACCTTTGCCCACCACTTCTGGAACCAGCTTTGTGGTCATGCAGCCACCTTTCCGACTGCCGCGCGGTTGTCACTGAACCAACAGGAAGGACTCAACCAAGGGTTCACAGAATTGGGCTGGGATGTGATGCAATCAATGCTCAGTCGGGACAACGGACGTCGCATTCTGATCGACACTCGTCACATGAGCGCGCGCTCTCGTATCGAATATTACGAGTATGTACAAGATCACAACCGCAAGAACCCTGACGACCGGATTCCTGTGATTTCAAGCCATGCAGCAACCAACGGCTTTGCCACCATGGAAGAGTCGTACGCTGTGGCCGATACCATGGCCAAAAAGAAGAACACCCCCTTCTGCTCTTGGAGCCTCAACATCTCCGCGGAAGAGATGCAGGCGATCCATGATTCGGGCGGTCTGGTTGGAGTCATCCTCGACAAAGGACGCCTCTCAGGCATCAAAAAGCTCCAAGGCATCGAGCGTATCCAAGATCCTGCAGAGAAGCGCAAGGCGTTCTCACGGATGATTTTGGACAACCTGTTTGAGCTGGTCCAGGCTGTTGATGCCCCCACAGCCTGGGACGTGTTGATGCTTGGCTCGGACCTGGACGGTGTGATCACCCACATTGACTGCTACGATAGCATGAGCACCATCCCACAACTACGTGAAGACCTCACAAGCTATCTTCAAGAAACCCAGTACCGCAAAGAGCTATGGTATGGGATGGAGCCGGAAGAGATCTTTGAGAAGTTCTTTGAAACCAACGCGCAACGCTTCCTGAAACAGCATTTCCAACCCTAGCTTCCAGCCCTAGAAAAGTCACTTCAGCTTCCCTCTCAACACGTCTAACATCTCGTGTTTACCGCTCAGTTCGCAACGCTTCGGCGATGTATTGGTGTACCTGCGAGTCAAAGATCATCATTTGATGAGCAAACGGGTTGGTGCGATGAGGAACAAGCACCATGGTCGCACCTTTCAACTCACAAGACTCTGGCGGAACGATTCGGTCACCTTCCAATGCAATGGATGTCAGATTCACTTGTTCGCCTGGGGGCTGCTGCTCTATCTCTTGAAGCAAATCGGCGTTGGGCAACGTCTGCCAGATACCTTTGGAGATAGCTCCCAGCAGCGGAATGCCCACCATTGCTGCACGGGTCCCTTTGAAGGGAGAGCCCAACGCCACAAAGTTGCGAACCTTGTTTCCCTTCATCACCTTGCGCAGGTAATACAGCGCAATCAAACCTCCCTTACTGACCGCGACCATATCACACTGGGTAACACCACGATCTGCGAGGATAGCATCCACTTCTTCGGAGAGTTGCTGAGCCAAGACCTTCACATCCTGGACACACAGCGGCTGCAGTTGGGCCTGGTGCATCTCAAAACCCCGGTCCTCCAGAGCTTGAAACAATGGCTTCATCAGTTGGATGGTCGCAAGAAAGCCCCGGACCATGATAACTGGGCGCGACGGCGGTGTCGTGGAAGAACTAGCTTTTGTCATAGCAACACTCATAGCAAGAGGTTTACACCCGCTATCCTACCATTGACGTTTGTGGATGTGGAAAGAAAATGCCCTTCGCACATATGATGACGTCGGCCAATCATTTGTGATGACGCCGGCCAAAAATGTGTGATGACGCCGGCCAAAAATTTACCCGGCTAGCCATGTGGGATATAGGCAAGGGAAAAGTACCCACATCCGTGGGCACTCCAACATGACAAACAAGGATATTGTTGTTCTTCCTGTGGAACTCAATCTAACGTGCGCTCTCTTTGTTTGTTTGTGCACTCTGTGAGAACTGTGGAGACTTTTACGAACCATACAACCAACGGCCTGCGGCCGCACCCCTCTCCGGTTCCAGGCTTTCATCTTCTTCCTCTCCTGTGTACACTGGTGCCATCGCATACAAGAATCTACCCACCCGGAGCAGAGAATGACACAACAAGATTACGAACAGTTGGCCAACCGATGGAAGCCTTTGTTTTGGGTGGCGATGGGTTACAATGTGGTCGCGGCCATCGGACCGTTGGTCATGCCCAAACTCTTCACAACGTTGTTCTTTGCTACAAGCCCAGCCAGTTTGTCTGTTATCTCGCTGCTGCACATTCAACTGGCCTGGATTTGTGTCTTTGCCTTTGGCGTCGGTTACGGGATTGTAGCGCTGAACCCCCAATACAACCGTGGTATTTTGCTGCT
The DNA here is from genome assembly GCA_006226375.1 of Deltaproteobacteria bacterium. GTDB lineage: Bacteria > Myxococcota_C > UBA6777 > UBA6777 > UBA6777 > M3003. The sequence goes on from SBHC01000010.1 coordinate 87,683, forward strand.
GGGGATTCTTGGTAAGTTGTATGTAGGAGTTCTGTTCAGCGTGTTTTGGTGGAGCGGCCACCTTCAAGTCGCAGCCTTCCTGGGTGGGCTTGGAGACATTGTCTTTGCTGCGCTGTTTTTCATCTATTTGTACCAAACACGCTCGCAAGCCAAGGTCCTCCGCTGGATACTGCTTTAAAAACAGCTGAAGAACGTTGCATCATTGGCAGGCATAGGTAGCAAACCCATTGACGAAACCCTTGGTGCAGGCCCGGTTGGGTGAGAGAGGATCGGGGCAACCAAAGTTGGTACCCACGAACGATGTGCAGGACGATGTGTTCGCGTTGTAGTAACTCACATCATAAAGGGTCATGGTCCGACCCGCCACGTTGCATGTTTTGCTTCGTTCAGAGCACATGCAAGCTGTAACATTGCCAGCGCTTGTTACGATGGTTCCACAGTAGCTACGGCCACCACCCACGCAATGGGTAAAGAGAGAGACGGCTGATGACGCTTGCGGTCCCACAACATTCATCACGACTTGCCAGGAGCGACTCGGTGTGTAGCCATTGCTGAAGTTCAAACAACTCTTTTGGTTGTAGCTTGTGGAAGGCATCAAGCAACCTTCAATCCCAGGGGCAACTTTGCTGCACCCTTGCCCAGCAAACGTGGAACATTGCAAGATCCCTATCTTCCCGTAAGGATCGCACACAGCGAGATGGTCCGTTCCAACGCACGTCTGTCCATTCGGCATGTTGCTTGGACATGTTGTACCGTCGGTGACACAAGCTGTACCCAAGGGGTAGTAGCGCTTCGCTGTGTTGCAAACACACTGGGCTTGCACGCAAACTTTGGACACCCCGCCGCAAATGGATGCTCCGTCATCGACGGTGCCGTCACAGTTTTCGTCTTTGCCGTTGCAGACCTCTGTTGCAGGAACAACCTCCCCGCTGCAGGCTCCCCATTGTCCCGCAGAACAGACTTGTTCTCCACCTTTGCATGTGCCGACACCCTTCGTTCCGGAAGGTCCTGTGTAACATGCTCGCTTGACGCCGTTGTCGATGCTTCCATCGCAGTCGTTGTCAAGGTTGTCACAGATCTCTGTTGTTGGTTTCACTTCGTTGTTGCAGGCTCCCCATTGTCCCGCAGAACAGACCTGCTCGCCAGCCTTACAGAGCCCCACTCCTTGTGTTCCCGTTGGACCGCTGTAACAAGAGCGAGATAGATTATCATCAATCTGTCCGTTGCAGTCATTGTCGATGTTGTCGCAAACTTCGGGGGAAGGAGGCTTTGGCGTGGCGTTGCACTCGATCTTGGTGCCATCTTGGGAGCAAACAACCATCCCTTCGACCTTACAAGCCCCCACTCCCTTTGCGCAGGTTGAGCCTTTTTCTTTCCATAACTCATCAATGTTGCCATCGCAGTTGTTGTCTTGATCGTCACACACTTCTTCTTTGGGCTGGACTTCATTTTCACAGGCACGCCACTCACCTCGTACACATTGTTGGGTGCCCGCTTTGCAGAGCCCAACCCCCTGTGTTCCGGCAGGACCACCGTAACAAGGACGCACGATGTTCTCATCGACCTGCCCGTTACAATCGTTGTCTTTGCCATCGCACAGCGTCTCTTTTTCTTCGTAGTCAGATGGATATTTGCAGACCCACTTGTCGTTTTCGCACACTACCTGAGCCTGTTCACACACAGGACCTTCCCCACAGCTTGGCTTTGCCTCGTTACATGACGGTGCAGGCTGCTTGTCTGTGGGAGCATCATCTTGCCCAGAGGACTCTTCTTTGGGAGAGAGCGACTCTGTAGCTCCACCAGAATCCGAAGCCCCCTCATCGGAGATGGCCTCTCCTCCAGAAGCGTCACGCCCTCCACCATCCGCTCCGGGAGTTTCGGACCCTTTGTTTACACAACGACCCTGAACACAGACCTGCAACGAACAATCTGCATCAGCGGAACATGTCGTCCCAGGTTCTCCACATGACGCAAGTCCGCCTACAACAAGCCCCATCCAGCAAAGAGCGCCGATGAACCCAATGCACGCAGATGTCCCTTTCCACCAGGATAAATCTTTCATGTCAGTCTACCTTTTTCTATTTGTTTTCGAACTTCTATATTTCGTAGTCTTGTTGCCCGTCCGTGGGCAGTATTTTTGATATCCTACAAGACAAGACCCGAACAGCCATAGCATTTGAGCCACAGCCAAGGGGATACTAGCAATACAAAGAAACCCCGTCAAGAAAGATGTGTGGGATCTTTCTTCATGACATAAAGGCTCCCCACCTTGGCGTCCACACTCCGCTCCAACGAATCCACAAACACAGAGTGTGTCTTCTGCAACGAAGGAGACTCAACCTCCAAAGAAGAAGGTAGCTGCCTCAGGCTTGGAACAATCACGAGCAAGTCGATGGGTTGCCCCAAGGAACGTTGCAGGTTCTCCAGAGCGAACAATACCTCAGAGCGCATACGCCCCTTGTTTTCGACGGTTCCAGCGACGCCTTGTCGAGTGAAGAGGATGTCACCGTGTTTGAGCTTCTGCTGGTGAACGATGGACACAAACCCACGTTCCACTCGTGACTGTTTCCAACGTCGTTGCGAGCGAATGGGCTTGGAGTACTTCTCAACGACCCACTGGAGCCGAAGAGAAAGCTCATCTTGCAGGCGATACAACCGCGACTCCAAGGAGGGATCGTTAAAAACCTCTTCGGTCATCAAAAGTAGGTCAAATTGTTCGGTAACAGACAGGGGCAAACACTGCTCCAAGTTAAGTGTTGTGCCCTTGGGAAACCGAAGGGAGCCATCCGGCATTACCCAGTTTGCATGGAGGGTTTTGCCCACCAACAGGGTCTTTAAGTAGCTTCCCACTGCATCATGGGTCGCGTCCAGCAACATGGTTTGAATCTCACCACGACGTCGCTGTTGAAACACCCATCCAGGACTGCGTTGGCTCCTCTCGTGTGAGGCCGCCTCCCATGACACGCCCACGACCTGCCCAGTTACTCCTTGGGGAACAAGCAAAGATTGCTCGCGGCCGGCTCGGCTGACAAGAACATCACCCGACTCGACACAGCATCCTTGCCGGATGACTCCCGCTTCATCGTAATCGTCAACAGTTCTTGGCCCTGGAGACATTCGCGCGTGAATGTCGAGCCTTTGACGAATGTTAATGTCATCGTCGGCATAGCGTTCATAAGGAAGCGTGCAAAGATGCGTGGAAGTAAAGGCCTCTTCCTCCATCCATCGAGGACTTGGATAAGCAACAACCTCTCCCAACGACGAGCTTGCTTCATCCATGGAAACAAAGGCAACTGTGACGTTCCGACCAAGAGCGAGTTGGCCCTTCTTCATTCCGGGTCCTGCAGCGAGAAGTTGCCCCTCCACAACAGAGTTCTCTTGCCCCACGAGGCTCGTTTGAGAAAACAGCGGATGCAAACCGCCAGACAAGGACGTAAACGGCAAGGCTACGGGCCAAACGATATCATCGTTACCACCGACACGTTCTTGTTGTTCAAAAATCACACAGGCATCACTCGAAGCCACCAAAGAACCCGACCCTGGCGCGACCATCTGGGAGAAAGCATGCTTTACAATGTTGGATTCCTGCCCTGTCTGTAGCGACGGCACCTCAGGAGAAACCAACACAGCGGCTTCGTGCATCGCTGGCGAGACCTCTCCTTGCTCTCCTTGGGGAACAAGCAGCGCCTGAACATCGAGAGATTTCCCCGGATCGTCCGCAGGCAAAGCCCGCTGCAACTGCAAGATCTGGGCGACCGGATTGTGTACAGCAACAGGCACAAGATGTTCCCGAAGCCAACGACGGACTTGCGTGTGAAGAGGCCCCACAGAGAAAAGGTCGTGGGGCATAATATCCAGATAGTCACCCTGACACCGTTCAAACGCAGCTTGCAAACGTTTTTGCGCGGTCTGACGCACCTTGCCCAACCCAAGGGTCAGGAAAGAAACAAGGCTCCCTCCTGCGGATAGGCCCGTACCTTTGGGGTCATAGAAGCACTCGACTCCCTCACGAAGAAAGGTGCCCTTCTCTGTAAGGAGAGGGAGGGTTCCAAACCAGATCTCCTGCTCGTAGATGTCGCGGATGGAAGGCTCAGGAGCGCCGTCTTCTTGTTCCCACACCAGCAAGCGAAAGACCGCTCGAACTGATGTAGTGTAGGTAGCCAGGGCGATTCGACACTCCTCTTCGGAGAGCGTGGGAGCGTCAAGAGTCTGGGAGACAAAGTCCAGACGAATCAGTGGGACAGGTTCACTTCCCACAGGAAACATCCGAGCCATGACATCAGCGAGTCGTGTCGCAGGTTCGGAAGAAGTGCTCTGCTCCAGACCAAAACTATAATCGGTCCGAAAGCCAAAGTCCTCTCCCACTTCAGAATGGACGTGGAAGAAAAAGTCATCGGCGATGCGTTTTCGCCAGCCGGCAATATCATTGGTGTTCATGAGACTTCCGATGGAGAGGCATCATTCTTCCCCTGAAATTTCCACAAGAAGAAGCCCGCGACTGCGATCACAACGGCTTCTGCCACAACCCACATCCATTGTTTGGAGCTACCTACCCCGTCCAATGCGAGCCCCACAAGGCGGGCAAAGATGGCCCCCGTTGTCGCCCAACAGACCAGCGCAGCGACCGAGGCTTGCCATGGCTTCCATTGTGTATGAAGCACAAACAACAAGCCCAACCCTGCCAGACCGCCCCACGGGATTCGACGCTCAATCGTTCGGAACAGATCCTTGGCAGGGCCAGGGTCGTACACCAGAGTCGGTGCAAACGTGAGCACCACGCCTCCAAGCAAGAGAATCAACCCAAACCATTGCAGCGGTGACGAAAGAAAACCAGATTCCGAACGAATCGACTTGCTCATAAGATTAAACCTTCTCTAGGCGATCATGTGGAACGAGGTGGCATCATACCCAAGACCTTTCGAAAGGTACACATCCCCGTCTAACAAACGCCTTGAGCATGCAACCCTTGAATTTCTCGACAGGCTGGGCTTGCATCGACGCAAGACTCAACCCTATAACATAGTGGCTGTACGCAACTTGGTTTGCATGGGTTGTGTTTGATCATTGTTGTTTGTCTCTATCAAGCCTTGTGAGAATTTATGCGTTTGTTTGTGTCAACCTCCAGATTACTTGTTCCTCGTCCATGGCATCTCATGGCCTTGTTGTGGTTTGTTCTGCTGGTGTGTACAGCAGGCTGCCCAGGAACGCCCGGCCAAGACGACGCTGAACAGTCCACGCCAACAGGCGAAACCTCTCAAGAGGTTGTCCCCAACAACGAACCTCCCACGGCGGATGTTGCGACGGAAGAGAAAGCCACCGAAGCAGCCTCACAGGAAGCAACATCCGACGCTGCAACAGAAGAAGCTCCACAAGAAGCAGGTGCTCCTGAGAAAGCCGCTCCTGAAGCCATCACCGAAGCACCACCGGAAGGACCCCAATCGCGTTGTACGGAGAGCGGCTTGACGATGACTTGCGAGCACAACACGGCCGTCCTTCAAGTGGGCTTGCTCTCGCGAACGGTGTACTGGCAAACTCCTCTGGGCACACCACCGCCCGAAGGTTGGCCTGTCGCGATCATGTTCCAAGGCTCGTTGTACTCTTCCAAGTTCAGTTGGGTGGGTGTGAAGAATGGAGTCTTCGGCGTCTACAACCAAGTCTCCTCGCTTAAAGAGCTGTTGGATGCAGGGTACGCCGTCCTCACTCCTGTGGTGAAAGGAGCCGGCTCCACATTTTGGGACACCAACATTCCACCGTACGCTTACAGCTGGACTCTTTCGACGGACCACTCCTTCATGTTGAAGATCTTTGAGGACATGGAGCAAGGGGTGTTCGGCCGTATCAACACCAAGAAGATGTACGCCTTTGGCATCTCCAGCGGTGGCTACATGACAAGTCGAATGGCCGTGGCCTATCCAGGCAAGTTCCGTGCGCTGGCCATCCACTCGGGTTCGTACGCCAACTGTGCCGGATCGCTTTGCTCTGTACCCACCCTTCCCAAGGACCACCCCCCTACATTGTTTTTGCACGGGACCTTAGACCCCGTAGTTCCTGTACTTACGATGTATCCTTACCGTGACAAGCTCAAGAAGCAAGGGACACCACAACAAGTCGTGGAAGATCCACTTGCAGCGCACGAGTGGATCTCTGCAGCCCCCAAAGCCATCGTTGCGTGGTTCCAAAAGCACCCATAGTTCAACGCTCACCAGCACTTGTCGCAGTAGAGCCTGACCTTGTGAGCCTTGTCACAAAAAGAGCGCAACCTTTCAGGAATCGAACCGATACTTTGCGGCGATAAAGTTTGAACTCTACAAGAGTCCAAAGCGACCTTGGATGACAAGCAATACAATAGCGGGGATAAAAACGATGTCAAAAGTTGGTGGTTCTTCCAGCAGTTCCAGTGCAACCAGCCGCCCGGATCCAACTCCGAGCCGCACAGAGACGTCTACCAGGTCGACTTCCACATCGTCCTCGACTTCGACTTCTTCCACTTCGTCGACTTCGTCCTCTAGCTCTTCGTCATCTTCGTCCTCTACAAGCACCTCGACCCGCACCTCCACCACGGATGTTGCGGCATCGCAGCGTGCCAGCGAAGCCATGGTAGCCCAACGCGCAGAGCGGGCTGCAACATTTGCAGCCACAGGCCAGCGTCCCTCATTTGTAAGCCAGGACCCCACAGTTGCGGTACGCAGCGCTCAGTTGATGAGCCAAACCGATCCCGCGGTGAGCGCGGCCGCTCCCACGGAAACGACAGCTGCTCCTGTCTTGGAATCGACCAACCCTGCAGCCGCTCCCGCCTTGGACGCCGCCAACCCAACAGCAGCCACCAACCCGGAAGTAGCCACAGAGCCCGTAACTCCGGCACCTGCGAATGATGCGCTTCACTTGAATCGTGCAGGTGAGCCGATGACCCAACAGTCGCTCACCGATAGCATCGCACGAGCAGCAGGACAGGCTGGCGAGCAAGTGTCGGTCGATCTTCATGTTGAAGGAGCCGCGAACATCTCCGGTTCCCCCGTGGAAGTGGGTGGCTGGGCTGACTTAGGTCTCTCGGCCGGACGCTCCGACGCTGGAACCGTCAACCTTAGCTTTAACTACGAAGCTGCTGTCAAAGCAGGCATCGACCTTGGACCCCTCGAAATCGAAGGCGGCGTTGGCGTCACAGGACAAGTCACGGCACGTTTCCAAAGCCCCGAAGACGCGGCGGGTTGGCTAGGAAGCCAGATGCAAGGTGTCAACAACGCCACCAGGACTGACTTGTTCAACGTGGAAGGTAACTTCAACTACAACGCCCCCACCCTGGTGAATTCAGTGGGTGGACTGGCACAAGCCAACGCCAGCCTGGCAGTCGAGCCCGGCGCCGCCCCCGATGGGACTACCGCAAGCTTCGGTGGAATCAACATCAGCGGACAGGCCCGCGTCGAAGCCAACGACGTCACTTACTCGGTGCCCCAACCCGACGGCAGCGTCCAGACCTTCGAAGGCTTCGAGCGCAACAGGCAATTGGGTGGTGGCATTCAAGTCGACCTCGGCAACGGCGTCCGCGTGGGTGGAAACTATGAGTTCACCGAATCCCAGGTTCGCGGCGACCCCAACAACAACAACAACGGTGACTACCGCAACCACAACGTGTCCTTCACTGTGGATGCAAGAGCTCTTCACCGCGCAGGTCCCGAAGGCATCGAGCGATTGGTTCAGGCCGGTATGGGTCTGGAAGGACCTCCCGCAGTGGGAACTCCCGAACACGCCCGTTACACCCGCGCTTTGGAGTCGGCCAACACACAAGCAAGTGTGGCAGCGAACGGAAGCCTCACCTTCAACTTCGAGACCAACCAGATCTTTGAAAACGGTCGCTACGAGAACCAGTACTCTCGCTTGTCGGCTTCGCTCAACCGAGGAGTTTCGGCCTCTGCAGATCTTGAAGGTGTGGGTGAAGGTGAGATCTCTGTCTCTCGTACAGACACCCAAGTTCTTGGAGAATGGGCAGGCGGTCAAACCGAAACCTACGCTCGCACCGTATTTGACGGCCCTGACGGCGCAGCCTGGGACCGATTCCGAAGCAACAACCGGCCCCAGCTGGAGACCATGCTTCAGAGCCGCCCCGCCAACGATCCCGCTCGTCTCGCTTATGAGCAAAACGGACTGGACGCAGGCATCACGGCGATGGAGCAAGGCTGGCAAGCGTCCCGCGCTCAAGACACAGAAGTCTTTCAAGCCGCCAACCAATTCGAGGTGGAGAACGGCTCGTTCTTTGGCCGCTCCGAGAGCCAGCTCCTTGGGCAAATGGAAGGATTCGCCGGACGCCCCGAAGCAGCCGCTCAGTTCTTGGATGAGCTGAACCGACGAGGGATCTCGGATCAAGAGCTTCTCTCGATGTGGGGTCCGACCAGCGCAACGAGCGGTCACGCAGGACGCAACGCCGCAGTCAATCGTCGACAACGAGGTGTGGTTCAGGGTCTGATGAATGAAGCCGCTGGCCATCGTCAGTTTGGCAGCGCAGCCAATCTCGCCGCCGATAGCATCTACGACTCGATGAACGCCACCTTCTCCAACCCAGAGCGCACCATTTTGGACACCTTGGGCGGGCTGCAAAACAACCCACAGGCTCTCAACCAAACCATCGACAGCCTGACCAACATGGGCATCACCGAGAACGATCTGCTCCGTGCGATGGGACCCACCAGCGCAACGAGCGGTCACGCAGGACGCAACGCGGCGTTCAACCGCCAGCAACAAGCCGAGCTGCAAGCGCTCTTCCAGATCGCCGCTCAATACCGCGCCCAACAAGGGATGTAAGTCTCTCCTCCGTTCCCTCCCAAAGCCTTCTTTTCCTCAACACACCATGGTATATTCCCGCCAAAGGAGGTTCCCATGGAAGTGACCCAAGACCTGGATACAGGCGCATTTACCTACACCGCTAGCTTACCTGATGATCTGATGCTCCTTGTGGAGGATGAGAACCTGATCACCAGCCAGGGACAAAGCTTCGCCTTGGTCCGTAGCGAAGGAGGTGAGCTGCAGGATGCCTACCTTCATGTCGCGCTTTCGCCTGACACCGTCAACGAGATCGCTCACAAAGGGCTCCTCGGTTTGCAGCCCATCTACAAAGGGAACGTGTTCGTTCACCTCAAGATGAGACTGCAAGCCTCTTGCCTCCAAGAAGTGAAGCAAGCGTTGCCAGCCTCCAGCCACCCCTATCAAGCCATCGACTACAAACGAAACGATGGCGACTACCCCTTCTTCCTTGACCTCCGCAACTACCAGCTTTTGCAAGCCTCCCAAACGCAATACTCCGTCCAAGAAGCCTAGAGCACATTTTCTCCCAAACGCCTGCTTATTTTGTCTTTGTTTTTGGGGTATCCATCGGCAAAGGACGTCGATTGTTAAGGATGTCCTTCTTTAGCTTCTGGTGGGAAACATCAACAGAATACACAAAGCCTTCGGCCCGGATCAGAAAAGGAACATAATCGCGCACCACAAGGATGTTGATACCAGGGACAGCCATCGCATCTCCTTTGGGAGACAAGATCAAGGCTTTGAGGATAGGAACCAGTTGTTCTGGACGACGATACAACGTTGGAAGGAGGCGGATCTTGATGGGTTGGTGGATAAGAGAGAGAAGTCGAATTCGTTCCTTCTCCTTGAGAGTCTTCATCGACATCAGCCGAAAGACCTTGGGTTTGGAACCCAGCCCCATGTTCACAAAGCCCCAATCGCACGATCGCAACAAAGCTTGAAGCGCCAAGCCCATCGGGACGTTGGAATAGATCGGCTTCGTTCGGCAAGTCACATCAGCGTCGATCACGACGGAGAACGCGCCAGACTTTGCCCACTGGTAAACAAGCTTGCGAGGCGACAGGCTGCCATCCGTGGAGACCTTCCGCCGCTCCCACGCTTCTTTTCCTTGGAAGCTGTAAGACGCCCACTTCCCCGTGTTCCCAGACAGAATACGAAGGTCGTCCGCCGAAAGTCCACGGTTTGACAGTTGTGCCTTGTTTGGAGCAGGCGCCGCCAGAACCATGCAAGACAACCACCCTGACAAGCTCAACCAACCCCACACCATATGAAGATCCTATGGCTTTGCGCCTTCTGTGATCCAGGTTTCAATGGTCTGAATTTCTGTGTCGGTAAGCTTCCCACCCTGTGGCATTCGGCTACCTTCGTCAGGACTGTCCTTTGAGACTTTCTCAAACAGCAAGCTCTTTCCAGGATCTCCAGCAACCACACGCTTCCACTTGCCGCTGGTGCTGTCCGCGCCAACCAAACTTCCATGACCGTCATTGGTCAGATTAAGACCACCGGCGTTTCCGCCATGACAGTAACCCCCGAGGCAACCGTTCTTCTGAAAGATGGGGGTGATATCCTTGGCGTACGAAAGACCGGCTGGTCCCGCTGTATCTGTCGGGTCCGACTCATTTCCTGTCGCCGACTCATTGCCCGAAGCAGACTCGCTACCCGTTGCGGATTCACCGCCAGAGGTCGATTCGCTGCCTGTCGCCGACTCGCTTCCGGTGCCACCGTCTTGCGAGGTCGTGACCTCAGTTCCACTTTCAGCGCCGGGCTCCTCATTGGGAGCAGGTGAACAACCCACCACGCCCAGGCTGCTGAATACCCAAAAGGCGACAAACACAGACAATACAGAGAACGATACAACTTTCTTCATTCCATACTTCCTTTCTTGGGGAGGCAACAGAACCTCCGTTTCATCTCCATCACGCTTTCTTGGACAGCACAATGGAGAACTCACCGGTCTGGGACTGGTTCGCCCCCTTGAGCGTGATCACCAGACTGGGGCGAACAAAAGCGTCGCCTTTGATGTAGGGATCACCGGCAAAATAGAGTTGGGTTGTGAGGGTTTGGTAGCCCGGAGCGTACACCTTGTAATGAATGTGGGACGGACGGTAGGTGTCCCCGTTTAGGTATCGACCTGGAACGACTGTATCGTAGGCGTATTCACCCTTTGCATTTGTCTTCATTCTCCCCCGCATGTGAAACGCCTGATTGGGAGGATCATTCTGACCGTCGTTGTCGTAGGAACCTTTATTGTTGGCCTGCCACACATCAACGATCGCGTCGGGAATGGGTTGGCACGAGGCGTCCATCACAACCCCAGAGATCCGCAACGGGACGCCTGGCTCGTTGGCTTCTCCCAGTCGAGTCTTCCAGGGCGCATTCTCCCTGTAGTAAGGACCTTCAATGTTGTCTTCGGTCAACGCACAACGTTGAGGTTCAGGAAACGGCTCTTGCTTGGAAGGTATCTCTGGCGTAGGTTCACGAAGGAGAACCTCTTGAAGCCCTCCGTCAGACGCCTGGGGCTCCGGTCCAACCCCTGGCTCCTGCATCGTCTGTTCCGTAAGAACAGGCTCGCGACCAGGGACCGGCTCCTCCACAGATTCACGAGACTGACCTGCGTTGGTATTGTCGTTGGAGTTGGAAGAGTTGGGTCTGGGTGAAGGGTGGCATGTTCCTGCAATGAACGAAGGTACGCCAAACACCACAACACCTGCGCTGGAGGTTAATCGAGCCAGAAACTGGCGTCGGCTCCAGCGTTTGGATGCCTTGGATGACTGCGATGAAGATCGAGAGGTCATAATATCTCCTGAACAACGTTGAACCTCTAGCTTATCACAAAGAAACACCTCCGTCATGACCTTGACTTATTCTATGGAAGCCATCGCAGTCGTGGACTCCCCTTATCAGGAGAAGTTCGCCATTCCCCGACAACCTGGATTGGTTCAAGAAGCCACGGGCGTGATTCGAATGTTGGGTGAGTACAACCGGGAAGAATACATTCGCGGCCTGGACACCATCAGTCACATCTGGCTGGTGTTTGTGTTTCACCAACACCTGAACGCCAAACCACGACCCTTGATTCGCCCCCCCCGTTTGGGCGGAAACAAAAAGATAGGAGTGTTTGCCAGCCGCAGCACCTATCGTCCCAATCCTCTCGGGATGTCCGTGGTTGCGCTGGATCATGTCACCAGCGAAAACGGACAGTGGTGTTTGCATATCCGTGGCCTGGACTTGCTCGACGGCACCCCCATCCTCGACATCAAACCCTACTTGCCCTACGCCGACATTGTGCCCGAAGCACAGGCTGGTTACGCCTCTGACCCACCTTCGCAGGTGGACGTTACCTACACCTCAGAGGCCCAACAACAGCTACGTCGCTTATCGGAAAACCAAGCAACCGCTCAGGTGTCATGGGAGTCTTTCGTGAGGTCGGTGCTGCAGCAAGATCCGCGCCCAGCCTACAAGCAAGGCTCGGATGAAAACGCCGAATATGGCATGACCTTGTACGATCAAAACATTCGATGGCGCGTGGTGCAAGGAGCGTTTGAGGTGTTCTCGATACAAGAGGCAGAAGAGGATGGATAGAGAAGAGGGAAGGAAGCGTTAGGCTGCGTTGGCAAGATACTGGCGCATCATCCGGGGAAGAATTCCGCCGTGTTGGTAGGTCAGAAACTCACTGGAGGAGTCCAATCGAACCTTCGCCTGAAAGCGAGTTTGCTTCCCTGTGGGCGAGACGGCAACCACTTCAACCGTCTCGCGTGGGGACAATCCTTCCAAGGCAATGTCAAAGGTTTCCTGACCATTGAGCCCCAAGCTTTGGGCCGACTCACCGGGGAGAAACTCCAGCGGAGCAATGCCCATACCGATCAGGTTGGAACGATGAATCCGCTCATACGACTCCGCGATGACAGCACGAACCCCGAGAAGCCATGGGCCTTTTGCAGCCCAGTCACGGCTTGAACCCATCCCGTAGCTTTGACCCGCGAGAACCACCAAAGGAGTGTTCTCCTCTTTGTATTGCATCGCCGCCTCGTAAATGGTGCTCACTTCGCCCGGCTGAACGGCGCCTTCGTTGGCGGAACCGGAGCCCTTGCCCCAAAAGACAGTGTAGCCTCCTTGGTGTTCGGGACTCATCTGATTTTGCAGCCGGATGTTTCCGAAGGTCCCTCGGACCATCACTTGGTCGTTCCCACGCCGAGCCCCGTACGTGTTGAGGTCTGCCCACTCCACGCCTTGCTCTTTCAAGTAGTTCGCTGCGGGAGAGCCGTAGGGGATGGCCCCTGCTGGGCTGATATGGTCCGTCGTAACGAAGTCACCCAAGACAGCCAGACAACGGGCTCCTTCAAGGCTCTGTACTTGAGGAACATCATTCGAAGCACCCTGAAGAAACGGAGGCTCGTGCAAGTACGTTGACGCCTCTGACCAGGGAAAGACCTCGCTGGGTTCGACGGGCAACGTTCTCCATTCGTCAGAGCCCTGACGGCTTTGACTGTAGCGTGTCACAAAGTGCTCACGACGGATGGCTTTGTCTTGCACCTCCACAATATCAGACCAGGAAGGCCAGATGTCGCGAAGGTAGACAGGCGTCCCTTCATGGGAGAGTCCTATCGGCTCCTTCGTGAGGTCGATATCGACGGTCCCCGCGAGGGCATAGGCCACCACCAAAGCAGGGCTGGCCAGAAAGTTGCCCCGTGTGTGCGGGCTGACGCGCCCCTCGAAGTTGCGGTTTCCAGAGAGTACAGATGTGAGGAATAGATCATGATGGTTCACAGCCTCCACAAGTTCAGGAGCAAGCGGGCCCGAGTTGCCAATGCAAGTCGTGCACCCGTAGCCTACGGTGTAAAAGCCCAGCGCTTCGAGGTCTTCGGCCAGGCCCGATGTGTTCAAATAGTCTGTCACCACGCGAGAGCCAGGAGCCATGGATGTCTTCACCCAAGGAGGAACATCCAGTCCAAGCTGCCGAGCTTTTCGTGCGACCAAGCCAGCCGCCATCATCACGTTGGGGTTGGAGGTGTTGGTGCAGCTTGTGATGGCAGCGATGGCCAACGCACCATCCTCAAGAACAACATCTTCTCCATTGAGAAGCAGTTCCACTTGTTGTGGCTTGCGTCCACCCGATGACTCCGTAAAGAAGTTGCGCCAGGTGTCTTTGAGATCATGGAGAAGCACCCGGTCCTGTGGGCGCTTGGGACCTGCCAACGCAGGCTCCACAGAGGCCAGAGGAAATGCCAGATCTTGGCTGTACGCCATGTTGGCGTTGTCGTCTCGCCACAGCCCCTGGAGTTGCGTGTATTCTCGCACCAAGTCAATTTGTTCTTCGCTTCGCCCGGTGAGTTCGAGATAGTGGAGCGTTTTGTCGTCGATGGGAAAGAACCCCATCGTTGCTCCATACTCGGGAGCCATGTTGGCAACAGTTGCCCGGTCCGGCAGCGTCAGATGGTCGAGGCCTTCACCATAAAACTCAACGATCTTGCCGACAACATCGTGCTTTCGGAGCCACTCCGTCAAAGCCAGTACCAGATCCGTTGCGGTCGAGCCGTCGGGCATCTGGCCCTCCAACCGAACTCCCACAACTTCGGGGAGAACCGTCATCACAGGCAGACCCAACATGCAAGCTTCGGCCTCAATGCCTCCAACACCCCAGCCGACAACACCCATTCCATTGATCATGGTGGTGTGCGAGTCCGCTCCCACCAAAGAGTCAGGATACGCGATACGTTCTCCATTCTCTTCATGAACCATAACCCCGGCTGCGAGGTGCTCAAGGTTGACTTGGTGAACAATCCCTACACCAGGAGGAAAGACTCCCACGTTGTTCAAGGCTTGTTCGCCCCACTTTAGGAAGGCATACCGCTCCAGGTTTCGATCAAATTCACGGTTCCGGTTGTGCAAGAAAGCTCGCGACGTTCCGTGCTCATCCACCTGCAGCGAGTGATCCACCACGAGGTCCACAGGCAAGGCTGGAGACACCACAGACGGATCTCCGCCCCTTTCTTGCACGGCGCTCCGCAACGCCGCCAGATCAGCCAGCGCTGGGACTCCTGTCAGATCTTGAAGTAACACCCGACCCGGAAAGAACGGAACTTCTGTGGTCGTGGGATGCTGTGGGTCGTACAACAGTAGAGCCTCAACAGCCTGCTCTTCCACTTCGTCTCGATGCTGGTGTCGCAGGAGATTCTCCAACCACACACGCAACGAATAAGGGAGCTTCTCTACATCGCCCATCCCAGCTTCTTGCAGGGCTTTCAATCGGAACACCGTGTAGGTTCCCGACTTGGTTTTCATCGTGGATTGGGCTCGTTCTTTGGCATTGGAATAAGTACGCATCGCTATTTCCTCCTTCACTCTGAAGAATCCTTGGCAACGTGTTCGAACCACACCCTCTATCTACGGAACCGCCAACATAAACACAATCGATTGATTTTATTCTTTCGATAAAATATATCTATACAGGTAGAGACTGCTCCATGAGAAAGGAAAAGCGATGAACCTGGATGTATTGAGGACATTTTTGAAGGTAGCTGAGGAAGGTCACTTAACACGGGCTGCCTACGCACTTCACCTGACACAACCAGCCGTCAGCGCGCAGCTTCGGAAGTTGGAAGATGAGATCGGGCAGATGTTGTTTGACCGAAACGCCAAGGGAATGGTGCTGAATGAAGCAGGCGAAGTGTTTCGCTCGTACGCTCGGGAGATCATCGATAGCTTCGAAGAAGCGAAGCTAGCCACTTTGGAGTTACAAGAGCTACAGAGGGGATCGTTTTCTTTGGGAGGTGGAGCAACAGCCGTAGCGTATTTGCTTCCTCCACTGTTGGGTGATTTCTTCCGCGCTCACCCAGGAATCAACGTGTACATCCGTGAGCAGGGAAGCCTGGCGACGATGGAGGCCGTCTCTTCCGGCGAGTTGGATCTTGGAGTCGTAACCATTCCACCAGAGGGAAAGCTACCCAAACGTTTCCGAAGCCAGCTTACCCTGGAGCATTGGGTTGATGATGAGCTGCAACTGATTGTACCCAACAAGCACAAGCTATCGGGTGCAGATGAGTTTCAGTGGAGTGACCTGGAAGAACAGGCGTTGGTTCTGTTTGAAGCAGGAAGTGCGGTTCGCGACCTGATCGATGAAGGGTTTCGTCAAGCTCGGGTCGAACCCACCATTGTGATGGAGTTGCGATCGATCGAGTCCATCAAACAGATGGTCGGGCAGGGTATTGGTGCAGGCTTTGTGAGTGGTTTTGCATTGGCTGACAGCCAGGGAGGGTTGAGCTGTCGTTCCCATTCCTTGCGACGACAACTTGGAATTGTCTACCGCAGCAACAAGCGGATGAGCCGGGCTGCTTCTGCGTTTCTCGCGAGGATGAAAGACTCTCAGTAGAGGTCGCTCATACCTGAGGCAAAGTCTTTCTTGGCACCTTCGGAGATGGGCTCAGCGCCGAGGTAAACATCAAACAAAGCTTTGGCGAAGTCGGCGTTCTTGATGGTGCCTTTGAGTTCACCGTTGATTTCGGCATGGAGGGTGCCGTCATCCAACCAGATCATCTTGATTTCGTCCTTGTCGACGAGATCTTTGTCGAAGAAGCCTTTGAACGTCTCCAGGTCTTTCATGGCAGCTTCTTTGGTCGCGCCTTCCATTTTGTCGATGCGAGGCTGCAACGACTCAGCGAAAGCATCCGCCATGGTCTTCTTGTCCACGCTGTAGACCATCACAAGACGCAACGACTTACCAAACGCACCGTTCAGTAACTTGTCGTAGAAGGTGGTGTCCTTCTGCAGTTCAGCAACAGATTTGGTGTTCCAGGGCTTGAGCTCTTCGCGACCTTTAACCACATCAATGTAGAACCCAATCACATAGATTTTGATTTGCAAGATGGTCTTGGTGCGAAGTCCGGTGCCCATGAAGAAGTGCTTGTTCTCACTTCCACGTACGGTCGTGTATCCTTGAAACTCAACCTTGGTTTCGGGCTCCGTAAACTTTGCGTCTTCTGCACGGCTGGGTGTTCCTGTGTCCGTGCGACGCTCAGGTGGCTTGTTTTGGTTTGTGTTGGAATTGTTGGACGAATCGGGCGTGCCACTACAGGCGGCAAGCATTCCAGCAACACCGCAAGACAATAGCATGACAAGACATAGCTTCTTCACGTTCATTCTATACTCCTACCTATTGAGAATTCACGTAGTCTTAGGGAGATAGACATGCTTTGTCAAGAAGCCAACACAAGTGAGCGAAGCGTCCCAAGAACCTCAATCGTTCGGTTTTTCGAAGGTAATCCCCATCGCAGCGACAAGATGGAGCCAACGAGCCGCTTCCGCAGGCAAAGAGAGGTTTGGTTCGCGGGCAGCAAAGAAGTTATCCAAAGCAGCACAGATCTCGCTCATGACACGGGGGTTCTCGTCCTTAAGCTCATCCATCATTTGCTGCAGCCCGGCAATGACGTGCTTGTGAGGGCCATAAATAATCTTCTCGTTGAGACCGTTCTCCACCAAAGTATCATAGGACTCCTGTAGCATCCGCATCTCATTCACAATGATGATCACAGGGGCGTTCAATTCTTTCAGCCGCACCAGCCGGTTGTTTCGGTTGATCATCCGCCGGTACAGATCGTTGATTTCATGGACGGAGGCTTTGACCCCTTGTTCTTGCAGCTCGGCCATGGCTCCGCTGGCAGGTCGAAGGGTGCTGGGAAGAATCCACACACGCTCTGACACCATCGAAGCAGGATACCCTTTCTCCTCCAGGCATTGACGAATCGCATCACCTCCCCAGGCCACAGTCAGGTCGTTTCCAGAGAGACGAAACGCATCCTCGCTGTTGATCCACTCTCCTTCCAAAATCTCCATCAAGCGGCTGTCTATGACCAACGCTTCCTCGTACCGGGAAATGCGCACCACGTTCTCATGAGGGATCCCCAGCCAGTTTGACAGAAGCTGGGTATCTTTGAAGACAAACCAGGGATGAATTAAGCTGCAGCCTGTCTCCACCCGGCCCATTCGCTCCGAAAGGCCAAAGAACGCATCCAAGGAAGTGTGGGCGGAGTCGGAGAGCGCGGCCACAAGGTCACTCTCTTCATTGTAGGAATCCGAACCAAACACCTCTTCACAGAAGAGTCCACCTTTTTCAGGTCGGTAGGTACGATAATTGAAGGTTTCAGGTTTTCGGATGGCGCCTGCACTCCAGCGATCCACTTCTGCTGTCGAGAAGAATCGGGGCGCTGCATCAGACTGCTGAAATGCAGAGGGAGAAATCCCCAAGCCTTGCCACAAGACATCAGAGATTTCGCTGGTGTATGCTGTCATTGAGTGCTCCTGGAATGACGGAGAACAATGCAAAACAAAAGGTGGGGAACGCAGGAGGGTTTTTTAAGAGTCGATCTTTTCAAAGGTCATCACGATGGTGTCGATGATGTCGAGCAAACCGCCTTTGCCTTTGGGGGTGATTGCGATGGTGATGGTGTTGCCATTGACTTCGTATTGGAAGGTAGACTTGTCAAAGTCGCCACATCCATTTTCCAGCACAAACGTTCCAGCTTTGGCGTCAGCTTTGAGGTCACCAGAGAAGCTGCTTTGGCTGTCTGTGTCAAAGGAGAGTGTGTCTGGACCTCGCAACGCCAAGCGACTCATCACGTCCAAGTGAAGCTTTCCGCCTTCTGTTGAAAGGATACCTTTGCTCAGGATGTGACTCTTTTTGAAATCAAGCTCGATGGCGCCATACGAGTTCGAGTTCATAAACAAGGTTGTTTCTTTTACAACCCACTTGCTCTGGGGAACTTCGCCACCTTTGAAAGCGGGAGCCTTCTCCAAAACAAACTTTCCAGAGCCAATGGGCACGAAGATGCTGCTTGCATCCACTCCACACTTACCGGGCTTGTAGTTAAGTTGATCACCCAATTCGTTGCAGTAACCGGTGCCTTTGGGCGGTGGCGTCACGTACAGAAAGCCAAAGCACATCTCGTCTTTGGTTCCGCCGCCTTGCTTGACCGTAATATCAAGATTGTTTTTGAAGGTACATGTGGTGACAATCTTGTCGCCCTCCTCCAGAACCATCGGTGTTTCGTAGAAGTTCTGGAACTCAAAAGACCAGCCTGTCAACAAGATGAGCATCTCTTCTGCGCCATCTTTGCGCTTGATTTTTTGGACAAACTCGGAGCCGATCTCATGCATGTGAGGCATATTGGCAAGAATCCGGGTTTTGGTTCCCATGGTGCAAGAGCTAGAGACGGTCAGATCGGACTTGGGGGGAACGCTGAAGGTGTGAGGTCCAGGAACCAACATTCCGTACTCAGTCCCTTTTGCAGGGCCGTGGTAAATGCGGATACCGCTGCTGTCGACCGCGTTTTTCACGCCCGCGCCGTTGTTGTAATGGATTTGCACGATGAACCGGTCGCCGGGTTTCATTCGGACGCCGCCATCGGGGAACTCTACCGCTCCGCCGCCGGGAGCCCAAGCGTACATGTACTGCGTATCACCAGGGGTTCCACGACACTTGAACACTTTCTCCAGCTTCGTGTTCGGGTTGGTCACACGAAGCAACACGGTGTGGTGCAACACCCGGCTTTCGTCCACAACCGTCTCGATGCGCTTGATAAAACGATCGACCTGGTTGGGTGCCTCAAAGGTGAAACATTGGTACAGATCGAGGATGTGTTCGCCGACTTCAAACTTGTTAGCGAGCATGTCGACCTTTTCGAAATCGCCCGACTTGGGAGGCTCAGGAGGTGCCCGAAAGACATTGGCCGTGGAGGTGAAGCCGATGCTATGGTCGGCGTGTTTTTCACCGCAGGTCGCCCACTCCACGAGGGTGTCAAGTTCGGTGTGAGGCAGCTGGGGTGTTCCCTGTGGGGGCATGGTTTTTTTCAACATACGCGCTGCAATCCGGTCCACCTGGCGCTTACCGATTTCACCCTTGACCAAGGTGTCGTAGTCGATCAAGCTGTAGGGAGCGCCGTAGTTGACGTTCTCACCGTGACACTGGTTGCAGCGTTTGGCGACAAGATCTTTCACTGTTTTGTCCCACACGGACTTGCTGGGAACACACGACGTACTGCTGGTGCCTTCAGGAGTGACAGAGACTCCATCAGTCACGCCAGCATCTTGGGATGTGTTCCCCTCCTGTGTATCCGAAGAAGGACCACAACCGCCAACAACCAAAAAGCCCCACAAAAGAAGGCTACAAACTACACCAATCCCATGCGAGAGAGAAAACCTAGACATACTCTTGCCCCATACCAAACCAAAAAAGTTGCGTTCAAACAGGATGTGTTTGCAAAAGAAAATCGTGTACCCTACGATCTACCCTGCACGTGACCTGCCCCCTGTTGCCAGTAACAGGTCATTCGCCAGCGACCATACAACGAGAAAACCCTACTTGCAAGCGGCTTTTGCTGGAATCCCCTCCACCTAGAGAAAGGATTTGCGCTGATGGGTCATTGGAAACATTGGCTTCGAAACAAGCTTCTACCAACCATCCGGCCTGAATTTGTCATGGTCTTGTTTCTGGTTCTTCTTTTTCATGCCCACTACTTTGGCACGGAACACGTTATGGTGCGCAAACTCTTTGCTTTGCGGCCCAGAGTCTTTTGGTTGTTGTTGTGGGCATACGGGCTACTTGTGTTCGGCCTCAACCTGTTCTCAAACCAAGACCCACAGCAAAAAGCCAAAGCCAAACGCATGGAAGAGTTACGCCGCAAGTACAGGCCCGAACAGGCGCAAGAGCCAGATGAAGAGGAGGAAGCCGCAGATCCCATCGCCTGGTTCTTGCTGCTGGGCAGCGCGTTGGGTCATAGCTTGTTGATGGGTGCGCTGGCCATCACGATGAAACGCCCAACGCCTTGGGACCTTGCGATGTTGTTTTACGCCATCACCCAGTGCGGGCTGGCTCTGTACTACATCCTCTTTCCACTCCAAGAAACAACAGCCCCAATGAACGGAAGCCGCTGGTACGATGTCCTCCTTTATCTCGGCATCATCGTCGGAGCGACTCTTCTCTTGGAGAACTTTTCCACGTTGCGCCCCATGGCCATCACCACCAGCCTCGTTGCAGGTGCCCATGTGTTCTTCGAGTTTCGTAGACGGTGGCAACACACAGACACGAACATTCTCTCGTCACAGGAGCGCGGTGGTCTCCCTTGATACGATCGTTCGGCAACACCCCAACCCTTTTTCAGCACATAGGAGCGAGGAAATGGAGATCGGCTTTTTGCTCTTCCCTCATGTTACACAGTTGGACTTTACAGGACCCATCCAGGTGTTCCAAAAGCTCCCAAGAGCAAAAGTTCATGTGGTTGCGAAGACGAAAGAGCCCATCCCAACAGACTGTGGTTTTCACATCGTCCCCACCTGCACCTTTCAAGAAGCTCCGACCTTGGACTTGCTCTGTATCCCCGGTGGATTCGGAGTCTCTGCTGTTTTTCAAGACCCAGCAACGCTTGAGTTTGTATCTCGTGTTTCCGAGCAGGCCACATGGTTAACCAGCGTATGCACTGGAGCGTTTGTTCTGGGGAAGGCGGGCCTGCTACAAGGACGAAAGGCAACGACCCATTGGGCGTATCGTCACCTCCTACCTCAGGTCGGCGCGGTACCTGTAGAGGCAAGAGTTGTTCGCGATGGACATGTTTGGACTGGAGGAGGTGTCACTGCAGGTATCGACTTTGCGCTAACCCTTGTGAGTGAAATCGACGGAATCGACACAGCCCAAGGCATTCAACTCGCATTGGAGTATGACCCAGCACCTCCCCAATGGAACACAGAGCCCGAGGTCCAACGCAAGCAACTTAGGGAACAATACCAATCACGGATTGACACGTTCTCCGCCCTGCTTGGTTAACACGAGATTTTCTCCTCCACACAAGCGAACGAACCCTCACTTTGAAGGCGCTGGTACACCCGACACAGCCTTTCCGTAGTTCCCGTTGAGCACATGGATGATACGATAGAGCGTACGAAGGCTCATCTTACCTTCGCTCATCGTCACCAGGTTTCGCAGAGGCATCTCAAGCAGCATAGTCTCCAACATCCTGCTGTTCTCTTCAGTGAGAGTCCCCGCCATTTCCTCCATCGCCTTCTTTTTGATAATGTTCACCAGCTTCCGACCCAGCCATGTTTGCTGGATTTCCATCAACGTTGTATTGGTATGAAAAGGTCGCACAGGCACCGGCTCTGGAATCGGACGCCCCAGCCACTGTTCAAACGCAGCCTCTGAAAACGCTGCAGGATCCGGCTTCTTCAGCGAAGAGTCGCTTGGAGTGTTGGCTTCGGCTTCTGTTTGCAACCGGATGGTTTCTTCCAAGCGGACATCCGCAACCGACGCAGCAGCCGACAGAACAAAAGCATCGGAGTCAACGACCCAGCCTTGTTGCTCGACAGACCAGTATGCAAAGTCTCTTGGCTTCAGAACAAACGATGCTTTCTGTGTGTCTCCTGGCTTAAGAAAGACTTTGTCAAAGGCCCTCAACTCTTTCTTGGGTCGCGGCAGCTTGGGGTTCACCTGACCGATGTAAAGTTGCACCGCCTCGGATCCGGCAAGAGAGCCTGTATTGGTAACGTCCCATTCGACAGTGATTGCGTCCGATTCTTTCATCGAAAACAACGTCGGTTCATCTCCAACCGGAGCACCCGAGACAGTCAAATTGTTGTAAGCAAAGGTGGTGTACGACAAGCCATGGCCGAACGGGAAAGCAACGGGAACCTCAGCAGTATCAAAGTAACGGTATCCCACCCAAATGGTTTCGCGATACTGCGTTTGTCGAGTCGTACCTGGAAACCAGGCATCACTAGCGACGTCCGTCTGCTGCAAAGGAAATGTCTCGGCCAGCTTTCCACTCGGGTTGACTTCACCTGTTAGAACTTGCACGAGCGCTGATGCACCCGCCTGTCCTCCGAGGTAGGCCTCCAGAATCGCGGGGACCTTCTCCTTGAAAGGCAACGCCACAGGAGCACCGTTTTGCAACACAACAACAAGCTTGTGATGTACCGGCGCGAGCGCATCAATCAATTGAAGTTGTTGGGAAGGCAAATCCATGTGATGACGATCAAAGCCTTCCGACTCAAAGTCAGGGGTCAGCCCCACAACAAGGACGACGTTGTCAGCTGCTTCTGCGACCTTCAACGCATCATCGATCTGAGCTTGGGTCAACGCACCTTGCCGACTGTACCCTTCGCTGTAAACGACCTTATCCTCCCCAAACGCCCGTTGAAGCTCTTCAAGGGGCGTCTCCAGTTGGTGGGGAGTAATTTGAGAGCTACCCGCCCCTTGGTATCGAGTGTGAACGGCCAACGCACCGAGAACTGCGATGGATTGTTGGGTAGAAAGAGGCAGAATGTTGCCCTCGTTTTGTAGCAACACACAGGATTCTGCAGCAATGTCTCTGGCCAATCGATGATGAGCACCCAAATCAACGGTGTCTTGGTTGGTATGAGCATCTTGCCCCTGAAGAATCAGTTTAACTACTTTGGCAACAGAGCGATCGAGCTGTTCAAGGGTGAGATCCCCTTCTCGAATCGCCTTTAGGATGAATTGTTTTCCAATCGCCCCAGAGGAAGGCATCTCCAATGCCTGCCCTGCCTTAAGACCATCAACACGGTTGTTGTTCGCCCCCCAGTCTGTGACCACGAGACCTTGAAACCCCCACTCTTCCTCCAAGATGGAGGTTAAGAGCCGATGATGTTCCGCGAGGTAGGTGCCGTTTAATTTGTTGTACGCACACATCACCGTCCAGGGCTGTGACTCCTTGATCGCCATCTCAAAACCTGTCAGGTAGATTTCACGTAGAGTGCGTTCATCCACAATTGCATCCACCACCATACGGTAGTGCTCATGGTTGTTAACGGCGTAATGCTTCAGGCTGGCTCCCACCTTCTGGCTTTGCACACCATGAATCCACTCCGTCGCCATTGCTCCCGAAAGATAGGGGTCTTCGGAGAAGTACTCAAAGTTACGCCCTCCCAAAGGATGGCGCTTGATGTTGATACCTGGGCCCAAAAGAACCGAGACA
This sequence comes from Deltaproteobacteria bacterium, assembly GCA_006226375.1. Classification (GTDB taxonomy): domain Bacteria; phylum Myxococcota_C; class UBA6777; order UBA6777; family UBA6777; genus M3003. Next base: position 111,454 of record SBHC01000010.1, read on the forward strand.
TGTTCGGCTCGGCTCTCTCGCCCCAACGCTTCTCCCAACTCACGAAGCAACGAGCGATTCCATGTTGCAGCCAATCCAGACGCAGTGGGAAAGCAGGTCGCTTCCACCGAATCATTGAGGCCAACATGATCGGAGTCGCCGGTTTGTTTCCGCAATCCGTGAGGGCCATCTGTAACCATGATGGATGGAAGACCCAGCCGCTCCACACCGTGAAGGAACCAAAACCCTTTTCCCGAACAAAGCTGAGCCTTTTCATCCAAGGTAAGATTGGCAACGAGTTGCTCCACCTGACCTGGGTCCACATCCATTCCCATTCGAACATCCTTGAAGCGCTGTAGTGTGCGTCCTTTTGGTCTGTTGCACGCACATGGAGACAAGAGCCTGAACCTCCAGAAAACCCTAGCCGGTCCCATTTTCCTTGTCAAACCCTACCCTGCCATCCACATGCAACGGCAGAAAAGCATCACGCGGGACAGCGCTCCATTGCATAGCTTCTTTTTCTTATCCTCCGTCCAAATTAGCTATATGGACATGGTTCGCCATCCGAAGAAGCAACACCAAATACAACAGTCATATCGAATTCTTACAAAGCCCAACCCCATTTTTTTCACAAAATGGGGAAATGGAAATCCAGGGAGGTGGGTTTGTAAGAGAGGAAGGAGGACACGAGAATCATGGCACGACGCAAACACGCTATTTCCTACGAGGAAGAGCGCCAGAGAATCTTATCTGTAGCAAGCCACATCTTTCGAGAAGAAGGGCCCCATGCCCTGACCAACCGAAGGCTGGCCGACGCTGCAGGCTGCACCACCATGACCATTTATTCCAGGTTTGGCAGCAAGGGAGGAATCTTAAGCGCTCTCTTTGAAGAAGGCATCCAACGCTTCCGCGAAGGCCAAGACTCCGTCCCTCTCAATGAAAACCCATTGATCGAGCTCTCTGCGCTGGTGCTGAAGTATCGCCAAACTGCGTTGACCTACTCGAACCACTACCAGCTCATCTTTGGCCCACCACTTCCAGAGTTTACGCCAGACGAAGACGACCGTGACATGCTCCTCAGCACATACAGCCGACTCAAGAAGGTGGTAGGTCGGATTGTCCCTGAATCGGAAGTGGAAGCTATCACATTTGAGGTGTTCGCCTTGTGCCACGGTCTGGTGACCCTGGAACTTGCCAGCGTAACGAAGCTTGCGCCAGGTATTGAAGACCTTTATATCGACGCGACCTACCGCCTTGTGGGTGCCAACGCCCCGCACTACGAAGAACCAGGAAGCTATCCTATCTCAGCAGCTACTTCTTGAAAACTTCCGCCACCGCCATGTCACAAAGAAAAGCAGCAACAAGCAGAGTTCAACGCTTGCACCACCGGGGCTTTGGCCCAAAGCACACGAGCAGCTAGAACCCGTTTGGGTATCTTGAGGTGATGAGTTATCTACCACTTGGTTGTCTGGTGCGGAGCTAGCATCCACTGTGACTTGAGGAGCCTCTTCGACAACAGGTTCTTCTTCAGCAACAGGCTCCTCCCCCACAGTAGGCTCAGAGCCTTCGGCGCAGCCCACACGGATAAGGGGGGTTGGCAACCTCTCAGATGTGACCCAAAGAGACATCCCATCCGTTGCATACGCGATAGCTTCTCCCTGAATGGTAGCTCCTGTTTCAATCTGTGTTGGTTTCACACCTCTGAGCGGTATCGCAGCAGCGTCCACTTGAAAGACCAAGCCGTAGGTATATCCGCGAAGAACGATCTGGTCTCCCGACGGAGAGAAGTCACCTCCCGTCACCAAGTCGTTGGTAAAGTTAAGAGAGATAACTTTTTCCAACGTATGCTTACCCGGTTCGGCTGTTCCAGGGAGGCGATAGGCTGTGGTTGTTCCATTGTTCTCTTTGGTAAACAGATACACATCACGAGTTTTCGGGTGAACCAACAGCGCTTCACAGTCGTGTGCACCATCGGGGTATTGAAGTGTGAACACATTGGCTGGCCCGGTGACTCCCTGGTTCTTCACGTTTGCGACAGGAGGCTCAAGGACTCGATACAGCACGATTTCACTGCGCCTCCGGCCATTGTCACCAATGTCACCGATGAACAGGCACGGTTTGCCATTAGGGCAAGGGCCCGCTGCCATGTCTTCCCAGTCGATGTTGGTTGCCCCAGAGACCGTGAAATACCCCAGGTCCTTCCCCGTGCTATCAAACGCATACACACGAGGCTTTCCTCCAGAGTCATTGTGGGACCACCAGACACCAGGATTTCGTCGAGAAGCGGCGAGACCCGAACTTTCAGTGAGATCTTTGTTCCCCACAGTAGCGACCTGTTCAGGCTTTTTGAAGACAGCACATGACTGCGCATGACTCTCCGCTGCCACACCCAACACCAACAAGCTCCCCAACAACAATCCACCCAAGAGACGCAGCAAACCAACCCTCCCGTACTGCCTTCGAAGATCGACGTCCTTGAGAAGGACGCTCCTGTCTTCCTGTTTCCATGTTCCATACCTATTGTGTTTCATCGAAATGTTCCTGTCTATCGTTTGGATGTTGGTCGCATGAGTCGGACCGGGCAGATTTGAAACGTCCAGGGAGTTGCGTCTAGCTGTTGGATGGATTTGTTCCAGCGGTAGTTTCGGAGGTAATACAGAATCTGACTGTCGCTCCACGACCACAAGCGTTGTGGGTTGCGATCCACGTTGGGCCGAGCGTTCCACCCTGTTCCGTTGTAAGCCAAAGCCCCGAGACCTTGAATCCCAACAGAGAGTGCAAACAACAAACCAAACGCCCACAAGCGTGCTCGCTTCTTTTTGAGATGAGACCACAGCGGACACATCGCAAACACCAACAAGAAGACCATATCGAAAGGCAAGCGGTATCCGTAGCTCCACCCTCCCCACCAGTCATACCAGAAGCTATGAAGCCCAACCACCAAAAGCGCAGCCAACGCCGACCAGCGCAGCAGCGGCACTCCACCTCTTCGCAAGGACAAAACCAACCCAAGGGCACCCAACACAAGAATCGGCGAGTACACGAAGAGTCCTCGGGAGGGACTCATCAACATGCCAGCAATCCCTGAAGGGAAATAGCTCCATTGAAAGGTTTGGGCGGCAGCAGAACCTATCTTCCACTGCGCCAACGAACGAGAAGCTTCCAACTGCCCAAAATGCAAAGGATGCCCAAACGCCGACACATTGTAAGCCAGCAGCAACACCGCCGGAACCGCAGCCCACGCAGCAAAGCGCAGGAACGAGCCGCGATGATGCCACAACATATACCCAGTAAATGCGAGAGCGATCAAAAGATTGCTAGGACGGCACAGTGTCGCCATCCCCAAGCACAGGCCTGAGAACGAAAGCCACTTCGCGTTGCTCTGCCCTTTCACCAAGCAAAGCAACGCCGCAGCCAACCAGGGGGCAGCCGCAGAGTGCTGCCAAAGGGCCTGACTCATCATGCTCCAGGAAGACGTCCCAAACGCCCACACAGCGGCAAGAACAAACGCTCCCCAAGAGCCGGCCCAAGGAAGAAACGCAAAGAACAGCAGCACTGCCGCTAGCGTCATCATTAACGTAGCGCTGAGTTTGCCCAACCGAACAATCCGACGAAACGAAAACACAGGGTTCCACCACGCCGCAACCGCATACAAAGGAGTGGCCATAACGCCAGGCGCGAAACCAAAGATAGAATAAAACCCACCTCCCTTTCCTCGAACAAGAAAGTAAGGTTTGCTCATTTGCCCTTTTGCGTTGATCCGACCCAAGGGAATTTCATTAAATGTAAAGTTGCCCTCACACAGCAAACTCAGCGGCAGATACCGATGAGGCACAGTGTCACCACCAATCCCTGCGTTCCCATTCAACAGGTAGGCTGACAAACAAAGTCCCACCAACACAAAGGCAAAGCGCCAACGGTACCGATGGTTGTCCTGAACCTCTCTCATCAGCGCATCCAACTCCACAACATAACAAGAAAACTCCCGATTCTTCGTACAAAGCCAGGCAAGAATTGGCGGTGATTGTGGCACGTTGGGTAGGGAAAGTCCACCTCTTCCAAGCTTTGCACCACAAACTCAAAACCCCATCGGAGTGAGAGTGTGGCAAAAACCACACACCCACCAATCACCCAACCAAGCCCTTGCCAAAACTGTTTTTCCTCTTGGTTTTGCGAATTGAATTTTCACTCCCACCAAAGCAACTCTCAACGCGAACAAAACCAAGGTTTATCCGAACAAATCAGTACATTCTCTTTCCCATGTTCGCTCCAATCCAACTTTGCTTTGCCAGTTTGACAGACGCCCCCCTAAAACATGTTTCACTTTTTTTGAGCAGCCGAACTTGGCCATTCGAGGAAAGCAAACACCTGTTTCTTCTCAAGAAGATAGATTGATATAGCAAGCGGGTGCTGGCAGCAGTGCCTCATTTTTGGGGCAAAAACTTGACAGCCCCTATGATTTTTTTGTCACAGGTGGTTGAATGCTTATTCAGTCGTCACTGAATCAAGTCGTTGAATTCATTCGAGTCAGAACCAACAAGTATTCCAGGCACTTCCTTTGCAAGGCGGGAAGAATGTAGACAACGAGCAACAGTGGCGCAAGAGAGCGACAAGTAGCAAGACACTTTGACTGATGGTGTATGAGGAACAAAAGCAATGAAATGGACAAGGGTTTGGATGGTTGTTGGCGTGACTTTCCTGGTGGGACCGACTTGGGAGTTGCAAGCCAAACCCAACAACGAGGGCTGGGCGACCTGGAAGAAATTGTTGAGCCAGGGAACAGCGATGCTCGCGAAAAAGGAAAAGCGCCATCACTACGCAGGAATCCGCTCCTTGCTACGGGCTCACCGCCTTGCCCCACAGCGACGCGAAACATTGGTAGAAGCCTGCCGTGCCTACATGCTTCTAGGATTGCTGAGCAAGAAGAAAGCGCAGAAAGCCAAGTGGAGTCAGCGAGGTCGCGTGCTCGCCAAAACCTTGATGAGACGTTGGCCCAAGCGTGCTGAAGGCTACTATTGGTCAGCCGTTCACATCGGAATGTACGCCAACACAACGAACCCTCTCGCCGCCTTGTTTCAGGGCGTTCCTGGGAAGATCGAAGCGTTTGGTAACAAGGCCGTCAAGCTCAACTCCAAGCTGTACAAAGGCGGGGCTCACCGTCTTCTCGGCCGCTACTACTACAAGATGCCCTGGCCCAAGAAAGATCTGAAGCGCTCCCTCCGTCACCTCCAAACATCTTATCGACTGGACCGCAGCAATGCTTTCAGCCTCCTTTTCCTGGCCGAGACTCTCCTCGGATTGAAGCAAAAGAACAAAGCACGACGCCTGCTCCGACGCTGTTCCCGGATGCCCTTGACCACTCCGCTGAATCACTCCGGTCGTGCGCCCCAACGTTCTGCTGTGTTGCGTTGTAGGAAAGCTCTCAGCAGGCTACGCTAAAGCGCCTCTCCTCACCTCCCCCTCTCCTCAGAAGCCTTTGGCACGCCCAACAGCCCGAGGGTCAGCCGCACCTGTCAGCCTCCCTTTCTCATCGATCCATATTAATTGGGCGTTGCCCCAGCGATGACGTTGTCGAACACGATGACCCATTCTCTTTAGTTTCCGTTGCAGTTTGTAAGAAAACCGACGTCGCTCCAGATACAATCGACGGGGACGCCACTGGTGGTGAACGCGAGGAGAGTGCATGGCCTGTCGTGCCGTCAGCTTGTGGTCGATCAGATGAAGCAGCAACTGGGTGACAGTGGTGATAATCGTGGGCCCACCGGCGCTTCCCAGCACACCTCGCAAGCGCCCGTTGCGGAACACCAACGTCGGAGACATCGCCGAAAGGGGCGTCTTTCCCGGCTGGATGATGTTGGCGTTGCTCTGGATCAAACCATAAGCGTTGGGCTTGCCGGGAAAGGTTGTGAAGTCGTCCATCTCATTGTTGAGGAGAACTCCCGTCCCTTTGGCAATCACTCCACAGCCAAACCAACGATTGATGGTAAGCGTCATCGCGACAGCGTTTCCCCACCGATCCACCACAGACAAATGGGAGGTGTGCTTTTTGTTAAAGTCCAAGGCGGGTCCCGCCTTCACGGAACCGTAAGGCATCGCACGACGGTCGGATATCTGACGCCGCAAACGCGCTGCGTAGCGTGCAGAAAGAAGCCCACGGTTGGGCACAGAGACAAACGACGCGTCTCCCTGAAACCGGGCTCGGTCAGCAAACGCCAAGCGCATCGCCTCTGTGTACAGATGCAAAAACTTCCAGGAGCGTGGCCCGGTCTGGGGCAACGGAAAGCCTGACAAGATGTTGAGCATTTGGATCAGATGCACACCGCCCGAAGAGGGAGAACCCATCGAGGCCAGAGAAAAGCCACGATACGTCCCACGCACCGGGGCTTTCCAGAAGGCCCGGTAGCGTTTGAGATCCGAGAGAGAAACAAGCCCTTTGCCCTGCTTCATCGACGCAACGATTCGCTTGGCAACCTCACCCTGGTAAAAGTCTTTGGCTCCATAACGCTGAAGTCGCTTTAAAGTCCAGGCCAGATCAGGCTGACGAAGACGCTGCCCCCGTCGAAGCCTTCGGCCCTTGGGGAAAAAGACAGCGCGTGTGTCTGCAAACTTGCGCAGCTTTCGGCGAGACGCTCGCAACGCAAAGGCCAACAACCCATACACACGAAAACCTTGGGTCGCCCACTTTCGGGCAGGCTCCAACAACGTTGCCCAGGGCTTTGAACCAAAGCGTCGATGCGCAACATCCAGCCCCGCGACAAAGCCCGGAGTCCCTGCCCCCAAAAGGCCATCACGAGAGAGCTTTCGGCCACGTCGTCCCAGCCGAGAGAACATTGTAGGCGTCGCCTTGTAGGGGGCTCGTTCACGGAAGTCGAGAGACACCAGGGATTTGCGCTTGGCATCGTAGTACAGAAGGAACCCCCCTCCGCCCAAACCGGAGCTATACGGTTCGACAACACCAAGAGCAAACGCTGCAGCAACCGCTGCATCCATCGCGTTGCCTCCTCGCCGAAGGACCTGCAACGCCGCTTGTGTCGCGCGCCAGTTTGCCGTCACAACCATCTGCTGCACGCGTCCATGAAACAAGCGAACACGAGAAGACTTGGTCCTTCGTGCAGAGTTGGGGGCAGCGACAGCGTCGAAAGAGCCACTGCACAACAACAAGAACATCAACAACGTGAACAGACGGTCCAACGCACACAACGATCGGTCAAAGGTCATGGAATGTTCCTTCTCTAGTAGAACATTCACGCTAGCGAATTCCACCGGGTTTGTCGATCGTCTTGTGGACGCCCGTTTTCCAAAGGGTGTTGACGCAAACCGATTGGGGTGCAACATACGTACACCCACCGAATGTTCTTTTTCCGTACCCTAAATTCTATGCGTCACTGTGGATGGAGAGTGTTATGAACCACAAACCCACCCAAGCTTCCTTGTCTCTCTTTGTCGGCGCCTGCGCGCTGCTTCTTCCTGCCTTGGCGCTCGCCCATGCTGGCCACAGCACCAGCGACTCCATGGGAGGCTTCATCAGTGGATTCACACACCCCATTTTTGGCTGGGACCATCTTCTCGCCATGCTCGCCGTGGGAATTTGGGGCGCGCAGATGGGAGGCAACTCGGTGTGGTCACTCCCCATCGCCTTTCCGATGGTGATGGCTGGAGGTGGCGCGTTGGGAGCGATGAAAGTCCCGCTGCCAGGGGTAGAATGGTTGATCGCTCTCTCAATGGTAGGCCTTGGACTCGCGGTGATGATCTCCTGGAAACCACAGGAGTGGATGGCTCTTGTTGCGGTCTCAGGGTTCGCTGTCTTCCATGGATACGCTCACGGCGCAGAGCTTCCTTCTTCCGCGGATCCAGTCTCGTACGGAATGGGATTTGTATCGTCCACAGGGCTCATCCACCTGGTTGGTATCGTGATCGGCCTCGCAGCCAGCAAGCTTCACCCACGTGTGGTACAAGGGACAGGCTTTTTGATCGGCGCTGCCGGATGTTACGGATGTTACGCATTGCTTGGATAGAGACTTATGTTGAGTTCGTTTTCCCCGTTTTGGTTTGCTCACACCCCCACACCTGGACTGGGTGACTTTTGGAACGGAGTCCTACACCCCTTTGTCGACCTGCAACAGCTGTTTACGGTGTTGGCTCTTGGTGTCGCGATGGCACGCGAAGAACGAGCAGAAGCCCGCCTTGCTTCGTATGTTACAGGGGGCTGCCTCCTTGCGATGTTGGCGTTGCATCTGCTGGTACAGCCCAAGCTCCCCTCCCCCTCTGGGTTATCGCTTCTGTTCGCCGGGCTGCTTCTGGTTCGCCCTCCCCACTCACTGCAGCGCTTTGTTCCCTTTCTGGTTGTACCGGCGGCCATCGCCTTGGGTCACAGCATAGGACCGGATCTTCCGAGCAAAGCCAACGGTCCTATCTTTGCCTTGGGCTTCAGCCTTGGCAGCCTGACTCTGTTAAATTATGTGATGCTGGGTTGGAGCAAGGTGCAACGTTCCTGGCTTGTCCTCGCGTCGCGAATTGGCGGAAGCTGGCTGGTAGCCATAGGTTTGATGCTCACAGCTGGATCTCTTGCAGGAACATTCCCCAAAAAGCCTGCTGCACCCACACCCCGCAAAGCCTCTCCTTCCAAAGAAACGACCCGTCGTGCACCACCAACAACGCCCCGAAAGAAGCCGTCACTTCGATAGCTGCGCCCCCAAACGAAGCTGGTGAAGGAACAATGTCAGGAAGGTCTGCAAGCGTTTGGGGTTGTCTTGCCTGAGTTCAGCAGCCATTCGGATGCTAATCAGATATCGCACGGAGTTCCCTCGCGACATCACCAGAAACTCTTCCCAATATTCACGACCGCCGTACACAAATGGAAACGCCGCCCAGACGGCTGCGTTGGCGTGCAAAAACTTGCTGCGTTTCGGGCTCAGGATGCGGCGTTGTGCGTCGCGTAACTCACCGCCTCGACGTTGCATGTAAGTCTCGGCATAACGCAGCAACCATGAGCTGCTGAGAGCCCCTTCCGGTGTGCCGTCAGGTAGAGGGTCTCGCCGCAAATACAGGGCAACGCCCAAAGATTCAAGCAACAGCCTCACCTCAAAGGAGAGCGGGTCATCGTAGGGTCGAAACTGGAGTTCTTGCATCTTTGTGCCGCCCGGCACGCAAAACCCCAACCCCACATGACGGTCGCGGAACACACGACACGCCTTTTGGTCTGTTCCACACAGGCCGCCAACCATCTGGGTCGCTGGAGCATCTTTGCCGAGACGACATGAGCCCGGCTCATCCACCACAAAGCGTGGACCTGTCAACGACTTCTGGGTCGTAGAGCGATTTTGACATGCTCCTAAGGCAAGTCCCCACACACTCAGCGCCAAACACATCAACCCCAGCCGCAATCTCCGAGGCCAGGGGATCAACGCAGAAAGGAAAGCCGACACAGCAGCCGACGGATGTTCGAAGAGGTACATCGCGCAGAATCTCATCGGGCAGGTGGCGGTGTTTTGCGATTGGAAGAGGGCTCCGAGGAGTCTTGGCCCGAAGACGAGGTATTCGCTGTAGGCTCCTTCGGTTTGGCGGGAACAGGCTCCTTGCGAGGTGCTGAAATGAGGCTGCCTCGTTTCACACTTTTTTGCACCTGCTTCCAAAGTTCCTGAAGGCTTCGACCCAGCATTTCTGTCGCGCCGGCCAGATAAAAGTGAGCAAACAACTGACGAATGCGGACACGTTCAAAGGCGACCACCGTTCCAGGCCGAAAACGCTGAGCAAAGCCCTCTCCGTAGGAAACCGAGACGCCCAAGTCAAACGAGATCCGCCACAAACGCAAACCGATGCTTGAGGTTGCTCCAAACATGTGGACCTGCGGCAAGTACGGAACGCTGCTGGTCTCAGGAATCGCAGGCGCTGACGACAGGTTTGTGAACAGCCCCCAACGGAAAGGAACAAACGGCTTAATTTTGTACTCTCCGCCAAAGTTAACGTTGAACAGCAGCTGCCGCGTAATTTCCCTTGGGTATTGAAACAGGTCAACCTCTTCTTCCAGATCAACCAGGGTGTACTTCATGGGGGAATGAAAGACCACGTCCAAGGCAAGCAACAAGCGATCGTTGGGTTTCACTGCGAAGCCAGCCCGGATCTCCCAAGGCAAAGGAGATGTCACCTTAAGACCGCTGGGTCGTCGGTTAAAGCTGTTGGTCGGTGTTTGCTTTGGATCTCGTGGCACCGAGTAGCGCTGAAGGAAGAAGTTTCCGTCCCCCCACAAACGAATGGACGAGAAGCTCGCTGACACCCCAAGCCTCCACTTTTCGTTGATTTGGGCGAGGAGTCCCACACGAAAGTTAAACTGACCGACAAAACCCTCCACGCTGCTCGTTACGGAATTGGCAGACCCTACCACACAGGTTTGCAGACGAGAGGGTTGGCAATCCGAGAGGGTGTCGTTCTCTGTCAGCATCCAACCAAACGCCCGGTGCGTGTAAAGCAAGGTAATCCCCAGCGAGATGGGGCCAAAGCGCCGAGAGAGAGTCGGTCCAGCCATAAATGTCTGGTCGTCGCGGTGCAAAATGTATGTAGCTTCCCGACGGCTGGTGCTCACGGTTTCATCAAACGAGGTCCGAAACCGAATCTGACTTCGGTAAGGCATTAAGATGGAGAATCCGGCTCCCCACACAGGCTTTCCGGTCTTGTCACGAGGTCCAAAACGGGCGGCAACACCTGCCGTGGATGGAAAGATAATGAACTCCAGGCGCTCCAGGTCGGCCTGCCCTTCTGGACGGAACAAGCCATCCTTAAGCTTCCGATACTCCAGCCCATAGAGGGTCAAGCCAATTCCGACTTGAAGACCTTCCACAGAGGCAAAACCTGCCGGGTTGTACCAGGCGGCGGAGGGGTCGTTGGCGATGGCCGTAAAGGCCCCTCCCATCCCGGTGGCACGTTGCCCCATGATGTAGTTTTGGTAGTGGGTATCCTGTCCCCATGCCAGACCGGGACTTCCCCATGCCATCCAAAACAACCCACACAGAAGAACAATGTGTCGCAATGTACCCAATCCAGACGAACAGACCACCAACAACCTCATCTCTGTTGCAAAGAGTCACATCCACAAGCTTGCCCAACCTATCGTCGCCATTTCACCGGCAAGGTCAAGATGCTTTCCTTTTGGTAAGACCTTCAACCCACCCAAAAGTCTCTTGTGACATGCCCCAACGAACTCGCTTTGCTCTAGCAAGCAAGGATTCTTCTTTGTTATAACACAGGATGTTGAGCACCCGGTGTTTGACGAGACGTTCACTTGCAAGGTGATCTTCTCACGATTCTAGTTTTCCATGCACAAGGAGGCGAGGTCCAACGCTCATGTCATTGTTGTTTTGTCACGGATTGGAAAGTGGCCCCCACGGTCGGAAGTATCATGCTCTTTGCGATGCTGGCCTTGCTGTCGAGTCCCCCGACTTTCAGGGAATGGTCCTCGCCGAGAGGGTCAAGAAGCTTGTCCAGCTTTTACAAGCGCGCCAGGAGCCTCAGTTTTTAGTAGGTTCAAGCTACGGAGGCATCACAGCGGTGCTCGCCTCCATGCAGTTGGTGGAACAGGGCGTGCCCATCGGCGGAATCCTGCTGCTTGCGCCAGCTCTCTCCATCGATGAACCTCCCGCGTCACAAACCGAATTGCGCGCTGTCGCTCCCACCACGTTAATTCACGGCCGCCGCGACGACGTTGTGCCTCTCCAGGTCAGCCGAGATTATGCTGCCCAACAAGGCGTGACCTTGATCGAGGTCGAAGACGACCATCGCCTCGCAGGCTCTCTCGAACGCATCGTTCAAGAAACCCGTCTCCTTCTTCAAGCAAGCTCCGACGCTTAGACGGTATCAATGGGTTTTGATTCCAGCGTACGATGCAACCAGGTCTGTGAAGACTTTCACGCCCCACTTAAATCCATCGACAGGAATGCGTTCGTCGGCGGCGTGAAACAGGGATGTGAAGGAGAGATCCTTGGGCAGCTTCAAGGGAGTAAATCCATAACACTGCATTCCCAAGCGGCTGTACGCCTTGGCATCTGTAAAGCCCGGTAGAAGCTGCGGGATAGGTATCGCGGACGGCTCATACCGCTGCAAGGTTTGGCACATCAATCGATACAAATCGGTGTTGTAATTGGTGGGTTCAATGGGGGGTTGTTCATCGGACATCGTGAACTCAAGATGGTCACCCACCAACGCTTTGAGCTCCCGCAACAAGTCCTGCCCGGTTTGACCCGGTAAGGTGCGACCGTCCAGAATGGCCGTTGCCTCGGCGGGGATCACATTCTCTTTGTCACCAGCCCGCACCACCGTGGGCGAGACGGTGTTGTGCAAACAGGCGCGAAGAGGTCCGGATTGCGACTCAGGGAGAACGTTGAGGAGATAGTCGGCCCATCGCGTCTGAAGCAAGGAGAACGCTTGCTTTGCCCCAAGGGGGAGATGCTCGGAGAGATGCTCCAGGAAGTCTTGTTGGGATGCTGTGAGATGCAGGGGAAGAGTCTTCCGCCCAATAAGCTCGATCGCTCGGGCCAGTTGAATCACAGCGCTCTTGGGCTTTGGCATCGAGCCATGTCCCGCATCCCCGCGAGCTTTCATCTCGATACAAACTTGCCCCTTCTCCGCCACCTGAATGGGATAGAAGGTCCGCCCCATGAGATGAAGGGTAAACCCTCCAATCTCCGTAATCATCGAGCCCGCACGAATCATGTCGGGGTGATGGTCCACGAGCCAGTGAGATCCCATGTGACTGCCGGTTTCCTCGTCCGCCACTGCAGCGAAGATGATGGTGCGTTTGAGTCGCCCCTTCATCCGGGCGAGGAGCTTCATCGTCCACAGGCACATGATCACCATGTTCTTCATGTCGATGGCACCACGTCCCCACAGGTATCCGTCGGAGATCACTCCATCAAAAGGTGGATGAGTCCAGTCCCCTTTGGCCGGGACCACGTCGGTGTGTCCGCTGATCAACAGAGGCGCAAGGTCCTCGGAACCTTCCAGGCGTACCACAAGGTTGGCGCGCTCAGGAGCAGACTCCAAGATCACAGGTTCCAGCCCGTCTTCACGCAGCCTCTCCGCCAGAAAGTCGGCTGCCGCTCGTTCTCGCCCTGGAGGATTGGTGGTGTCAATGCGCAGCAGCTGCTGCAGATCCCGTACAGCTTCTTGCTGAATCTCAGGCCAATCCAAGTCGCTCCAGTTCAATGACATACTTCCCCCTAATGCCTGCAGTACACGAGCACCAGCAAGTGGTGGTTATGGGATGGTTTTGGATTTTCGCATCAACAAGGTTGGCGCTTTGCGTGGTGCAGGACGAGATTTTTCTTTGAGCGTCTTGGCGGGTTTGTCTTTGGACACCCCCACATAGAACCAGTACCCAGCGTTGGCGACCCAACGCTGGTGGAAGACCACACGCTGCAAGGACGACGAGGAGGCAAGATAACGGTTGTGTACCACAAGCACCAAAGCCTTCTCTCCACCTTTTTCGATGGTGATATCGCGAATGTCGGTCGCAGTGATATTCACGTGGCCGCGCTCCTGCTCCCACTTCACCATATACGCTTTGCGCAAGGCTGGAGCGACCAGAAACTTGGCTCGACGGTACGCCCGCCACCGCAAGAACTGATTAAACAATTTGGCGCGTTCCGCCAACTGACTCTTGGGAGCGATGATCGAAGGCTTGTTGTCATTCTTGGTGTTGTGGCATCCCCACAACGAAGCCATGAGAATACCCAGCACACACCATCGCAAACACGTAGCAAACAACCCAAAGTCTCCTTCTTCACGCAAACAATCGCGGCGACCGGTTTAAGGTCCCGCTTTTCTTGCACTATAGCGATAGAACTTCCCACAAGTCAAAGAATACCGGCTCTACCTCCACAACGCATCGGATTTGATGCCAAAAACAAAGAGGGGATAAATCAACGCTGTTCAAGACACTTCCTAGGAGAAAGGCCTCCGGTGCTTCCCAGAATCCCCAACGGTGTCTATGATAAGGATTCGGGTGTCCTCCAAGCCATGGACCCTGTGACCAAGAAAGGAAACCAACTTCATGCGACGTTTGTGGATTGTTTTGTTTGCTCTGGGTATCTGCTTGGGCCTGACGATGGCCTGCAGCAGCGCCAAAGATGTTTGTCCCTCCATCCTCGACGAAGAATCAGACAACAGCCGCTGCTGTGAAGCGCTCAAATTCTGTTGCGACAATCTCTCCGGCAACGACGAAGAAATCAAAGAAGCCAAAACAGAGTGTGCTAAGTTTGTAAACGGTTCGGACGTCTCCTGCAAAAGCCAGTACCATTCGTTTCTGTCGTTTGGTCGTTGCAAGCCTTTGGAAGAAGCCTCCTCCAACTGATCCGCCTTCCCACAGACGCACCTCCTCCTCAGGATGTTTCCGACCCAAGACAAGAAGCGTGCAACCTTGAGAACAGGATGGTTAGATTTCGGAGAAACGTCGAGAGGGGATGTAGAAGCCTACTGCGAGGACGATGGCAAGAATCAGCCAGAAGTGCTCAGGCCGAAACACAAACAAGAAAGGCAACGCCAGGAACGTCAGGGCGAGAAACCAAAACGAACGATCCAGGACGACGATCAGGCAAGCAAACAACAGCGCCGCAAACAGCAAGCCAAAAGGCACAAGGTGACGCCACTCAAGACCCAGCATCATTTTTGTAGGCAGAAGTGAATGCAACACCACAAACACCCCGGCGATCCCAAGAACAACGAGCAAGATACCAAAGGATTGGCGCTCCACGTTGGTGAGAGGTCCGTAGCCAAAGGCGCGGAGAACCAGCACCACCAAAAACATCAGGCTCAGCCCACCTCCCCACAGCCACCACAGCGACGTGGGGTTGTCCTGGCCGCTGAATGTGAGCAAGTGAGAAGACACACAGAGCGTCAGCCACAACAGCGCATGCCACCGAAGAATCTGTCCCCAACGTTCCATCAACTCGGGGTCACAGAGCCGGGCGGGTGAAGACGACGTGCCCAAAGTCTGACGAAGCATCACCTTGCCACCAAGCCGGATCTCCTGACCGCTGAGAAAGGAGTTGAGATCTTCAGCCAACGCCTCTCCGGATGGGTAGCGATGTTTGGGCTCTTTCTCCAGACACTTCAAGCAGATCGTCTCCAGAGCCTTGGGAATGTTAGGCTGGTGAGCCCGTGGAGAACGCGGAGGATTGTTAATCACCTTGCGCAAGGTGTCGTAGGGAGAGTCTCCCTGGAATGGGGGCACACCTGTGAGGAGTTCGTAGAGGACTGCGCCCAAGGAATACACGTCGCAGGTTGGACCCAACGAGTCGCTTTTTCCACCGACCTGCTCAGGCGGCATATATCCAGGCGTTCCCAGCAACATCCCCGTGGTTGTCACGGAGCTGGGCCCCGATTGTAACTTCGCAACGCCAAAGTCTGTGATGTAAAGTTGACCGTTGGTGTCGATCATAATGTTGGAAGGTTTGAGGTCGCGGTGAAGGATCCCTTGTCGGTGCACATAATCCATCGTACGCGCAATCACCATGATGATTCGGCTTGCGGTGATGGGCGCCAGTGGCTTTTCTTCCACCAACTCCGATAGCTCGATACCATCCACATAATCCATGACCATGTAGTGGTAATTGTTGATGTCCCCGACCTCCCGGATTTTCACCAGGTTGGAGTGCTCCAGGCTGGCTGCCGCCTTGGCCTCCACGTAAAATCGCAGGAGACGCTGTTCATCAGCGAGGTACTGTGGGGATAGCACCTTGATGGCCACAATCGAGTTGTCTCGGGTGTCTTTGGCTTTAAAGACACGACCCGTTCCGCCCCTTCCAAGAAAGCTGAGCAATTCGTAAGGCCCTAAGCTTCTCATGTCCTCGGGGACAGAAGCCGAATCCTCTTCACTATCGTCCTGATGGAGGTGCTTCCCTTTCGCCGCACGCTCCCTTGCTAGCTCCCGGAGCTTTTGAGGATCGATCTCATTTTCGCTAAGCACTTCCTGAAGACGTTGTCTCCAAGCGTCTGTATCTCGTTCGGTCATCAGTATCACTCGTTTGCCCCAGAAATCCGAAAAGATGGGACTATCGTAAACAGGAGGAACCCTCTCCAAACAAGAGGAAGAACCTGCACATCACTGCATGTCACCTTAATGGATCGGATGTCGCGTCATCAAAAAAAATGCAAACATTTGCAGCACTTGACAAAACAGAGCAAGACAAGATACTTCACCCAACCCGCCTACGATTCGGAGCAAACCACAGCGTCCATGGAACCCACAAGAACGACCCAATGGGTACAACGTTAGGGCACGAATCGACACGTGCACAGGTGAGGGACTGTACGAACATAGGAGCATGGTGATGTGGCGACAAAGAGGACAACACTCTCAACGTTTGGCTTTTGTTGTTTGGGTGGTTGTGTGTTTGGTAAGCTTTGGCACATACTCAGCCTGTGACGGGGTTCTTGGGGAAGGCAACACCAACAAAAGCGAAGTTGCTGGAGAAGCCCCACCAAGCTCAACCGAACCGAACGGTCAAGAGCCAACGGCAAGACAGGAGCCCCCTCAGGAGCGTTCAAACCCAGAGCCATCCTCAGGACCCGAGTCCAACAACCAGGAAGGAAGCTCCGAGCCAGGGCAAGAGCCAACATCGACACCCGAAGACGCAGGAACCAACATACCTGAGAGCAACACCCAAGACAGCGCTCCCAACGACACAACCCCTCCACCTGACAGCACCACGCCACCGAAGAAATGCGGCGACACCACCTTCCGTTACGACGCCCAAGGACAAACCGTATCTGCGGTACACGTAGCTGGCTCCTTCAACGGCTGGAACCCACAAGCCGACGCCATGACCAACACACAAGGTTCAATCTGGGAGGTGACATTGACCTTGCCCGAAGGTGACCACCAGTACAAGTTTGTGGTGGATGGCAACTGGATCAATGACCCCAGCAACAACAACAAAGCCCCGGACGGCCTCGGCGGGTTCAACAACACACTCACCGTAGGACCCTGCAACGACCCAAGCATCCAAGTCGCCTCACACAGCACACAAGGCAGCACGTTCACAGCGACGCTGAACTTTGTGCCTGGAGTTTCAGGAGCCGGGCTGGGAGGCAAACCAACAGTCACCGTCGATCGCCAGGCTGCTCCAGCAGGATCTGTCACAGTCAATGGCAACACCATCACGCTCAAGCTCTCAAACCTACCCAAAGGGATTCACGACGTTCGAGTAGACGCCCAAGACAGCCAGGGAGCAGCAACCTCACAGAAGCTCCTCAAAGTGTACGTCGGCATCTCCAAAGACTGGCGCGATGTTGCCCTGTACTTCGTCATGATCGACCGCTTCGTCAACGCCGACACCAGCAACGACAACCCATACAGCAACACCCCCAAGCTGCTCAACTACATGGGAGGAGACTTCCGCGGCTTGTCCCAAAAGATCGACGACGGCTACTTCGACAAGCTCGGCATCAACGCCCTCTGGATCACGTGGCCCATCGACAACCCCAATCATCCGGAGAAAGGCTCCTACCCCAAAGGCCAAGGATGCGGTCTCAGCAGCAAGTCAACCAACCTGCAGTGGACCAACACCAACTACACAGGATTCCATGGCTACTGGCCTGCAGACATCAACAAAGTGGAGGAACACTTTGGAACCCTCAAGGACCTCCAAGACCTCGTCGACAAAGCTCACAAGCGAGGCATCCGCATTCTCTTGGACTTTACGGTCAACCACGTCCACTCGGACTCCGCGCTGTGGACGCAAGGCAAAGACAAAGGCTACTTCAACACACCGGCCAAGATCTGCAACGATGTAGGCTGGGACAACTTCCCCATCGTTTGCTGGTTTGTGAGCTATCTGCCTGACATCAACTACAACAACCCAACCATCTCCAAAATTATGCTGGATCATGTGGTGGATTGGGTCAAAAAGACCGGCGCAGATGGTCTCAGGATTGACGCTCTAAAACACATCGAACAATCCTTCATCCGTGCCATACGCAAGCGGACCACCGCAGAGTTTGAAGGAACAGGCGTCGACTTCTACATGGTGGGCGAGACCTTCACAGGGGACACAGGCCTCATCAAAAAGTACGTGGGTCAGGATCAGGTCCATGGACAGTTTGACTTCCCCTTGAACATGCAGATTCTACAAGGCTTTGCGACCGGTCAAAACGGGCTCAACAATGTCCACAACAGCGCCAAGGGCATCATGAACACCTACGGCAGCGGCGCGTTGATGTCGACCTTTGTCGGCAACCATGACATCGCTCGTTTCATCAGCTTGGCCAACGGCGACACTTGCGGCCCCTGGGATGTGTTCAGCAACCAGGTGCGAGGTTGGACCACCCCACCTGGAACACCCAGTCAAGTCACCCCCTACAACAAGCTGAAGCTGGCGTTTGCTTACATCTTCTCCTTGCCCGGCATTCCCCTCGTATACTACGGCGACGAGTTTGGCATGCCCGGAGCTGGAGACCCCGACAACCGCCGGATGATGCGCTTTGGAAGCCAGCTTAACAGCAACGAGCAAAGCACCCTCAGCTTTATGGAGAAGTTGGGCAAGGCCCGACAAGACTATGAGGTCCTTCGACGTGGTGCCATAGGTCCGACCCATGTGGCCGAACGCGATGTACTGGTGTTCTCGCGAACTCACTCCAGCGGAGCCGCTATTGTTGTCCTGAACCGGGGAAGTTCACGCAACCTCTCGTTTGGCGTTGGAAGTATCGGCCTGAGCAACGGCACAATGTTGAAGAATGTATTGGGCAGCAACAGCGTTACGGTCTCCAACAACAACGTCTCCATCCAGATCCCTGCGCAAACCGCCGCGATCTATGTGAAATAATTATTTGGCGTACTTGCTCTTGGCCCTTGTTTTGCATTGATTGACGAGGGTTTGGTAGGCCTGAAAGCAAAGCTGGTCGTGGACCCGGTACAGCTTGCGGCATCGCACACGACAAGGGTGATGGATCGGACAATCGGCAGCACAGGCCCGTCGACAGGCTCTTCGACTTCGAGCGGTCCGACCGATGCATTGTCGATAGTTCCCAGCAGCCAAAGCCACACAGCTACCCGCTTCACCGAGGTTGCCTTGTTGGTGTCGTCTGGGGTTTTTGCGACAGGCCCGACGCAGCTTTCTGTACTGGCGACGGCAGGTCACCTTTTGGCGTCGTAACAGGCGATGGCAACGCACCACACAACCCCCGACGTCGCGAGGAAGCTTGCGGCACGAACGACGGCATTGAGCCACCGTCTTGTCTGCTTTGTTCATGCATTTGTTGTAGGTTTGGAGAGTCCAACGCCTGCATTGTTTTCGCAACGTCCGCACCGACGGCTTGGCGAACACAGCGGAAGACATTCCCAGTAGCAGGGTTATGGAAAGTAGCCACCCTCTCATTGTTTCTCCCCTTTTGCGCTTGCAGTAGCGTCTCATGTCGGTCCAATTCATCCGGCAAAACCAGAACCCCAACATTGCCTTCTTCATTCCAGGCTTGGGTTGACAAGCCCGTCAAACCCACGTATTTCATGGTAGTCATGGTTTGCACTGGAATGCAAGCCTAGGCATCAGAGTTCACAGCCTCTTCTCGTTCCTTCCTATTCTTTTTCAGAGAGACACATGAATGAGATGGATTAATGTATTGGCAATTGTTGGCCTGAGCGGCCTGGTCGTGTGGATGCTTCCACCGTTGCAGGCAGAATCGCCACCATCCAAGAAGGTGGAAGCGCGCGCCAAAGCCCGAACAACACCCTCCGTTGCTCGCAAGACCCAAGCACCCAAGCTCCGCAACGTGCGCCGCCCCAAAACGGCAAGACCGATCCCTGTCATTCGATTGGTCCCAACCCAAGGCCGCAAAGGAGCACCCAACAAACGAGGGGCGACCCCGAACAAGAAAGGGGCCAAACAACGTCGAATCATCGACTGTTCGATGATCCTTCTCATCTCGGGCATGACGTGAAGTGGCAGTTGCCCTACGCGCGTGTCGCGTATCCTGAACTCGTTCGCAGATGTGGTCTCCGCCAAAGTCGTCTACCGGAAAAAAGCAGCCTTTCTGAAGTTGCGAAAAGCAGCCTGCAACAAGGGCATGGTCAAGAAGTTCAATGCAAAGTTGAAGAAGGAAGGCAAGTACGGCTGTAAGTTTGTAGAGATGAAGCCTTACAACGGTCCTCAGCCTGCAAAGATGCCCAAGAAGCCCAAGTACCCGAGCCACCCACACCCACACGCACACCCGCACCCACCGCACATCATCGCGATACCGCCGGTGGCCAAGCCTCATGTACCGGGCCGTCGGTTGAGAATCATCAAGCCCACCCGGTTCCGACTTCTTCGCCCGACAAGTCGCCCGTTGAAGCGGTTCAAGCTTCGCCAGCCGACCAAGCCCCTGCGACGACTTCCCCCTCGACGCGGAACTCCCCCTCAATAACCACCCAAGACAATGACTCGAAAAGGGAAGGACGAACGTTCGTCCCAACCTCTTACTTCTTGTACTTGTCTCGGATCTTCTCCACCATATCCAGGCTCATGTTCGTGACCTGAGCAACCTTAACCACATCGTTGCTGTATTCGTCGAGGGCACGAAGCACCAGGGATTCGACCATCCCTCCGTCTTCTTCCATCAGGGTCGGCTTGATCGCCTCGCCGCCAATCGCCTTGCGACCAACAAGACCCTCATTCACGGCAAAGTCAGCGGTTCGTCGAAACACAAAAGTACTTGACCCCACGGTAAACTTGTCACCATCTTTCAAAGAGGCTTTGGACACGCCATTGCCATTCACTTTGGTACCACTGGAGCTGTTCATATCTTGCAGCTCCAGACCCATACCCACAGGAGTCAATCGAACATGGAAGCGGGACACGCCTTTTTCCATGATTTGAACAAAGTTGGTGGGAGCCCGCCCGATGGTGACAGCACGTTGTCCGATGTGATAGGTCTTATCTGTCACAGGGCCTTCGAGACCTTCCAACCAATTGAGCTTTTGTCCTGTATTTTCGGGAGCAGGGGAAGAAGTCGGAGCCACCTCCTGTTTCGGGGAGGCTGAGGAAACAGAAGGTGCTGCGTTGTTGCGCAACAACAGAATCAACACAACGACAATCGCAACCACCAACCCCACCAGAACGATAAGCTTCAACACAACGAATTCTCCTCGCATGGTTCAACAAAATGAGCGAAACATTCAAACTTGTCCGCAAGCAGCAATGTCCTCGGAACGTGTTCGGGATTGTATCACGGTTCAACGATGTCGCAAGAGTGTAGCCTGAACAGACGAAACGATGGTGAACAACGGCTGAGAACATGAATGAAAAGAACACCAACTTGGACTGGATAGTAAAAGGATAGCCATGGACGGATTGCTTGAACCCATCATGTATTTAGTGCTTGTGTTTTGCATCCTTGGCATCAGGCACTTGCTGCGTCGACGACTTTGGTGGGACGCTCCAGCCATCGTCATCATGGTTGCGCTTGCTGGAGGTGCGCTGTACAGCATCTCACAGGGCGAACGAGGCCTGCTTGTCGCTGCGATTACCATGGGTGTGGGCTTCCTTCTCGCTGAGGTGTCAGGCCGCATCGGCAAACGTGTGATGTGGGCACGACTTCAAGGCAACACAGCCAGCGCTTTGTTTTGGTGTCGTATACACTTCTTGCTTCCTCCCACCGCTTACAAATACGCGATGTTGTCGCTCCTCAAGCTGATGCGTCAGGTGGAGTTGGGGCGACTCGACGACAAAGAGGCCCAGCGCAAGCTCCAGGCATGGGAGCCCTACATCAGCCGCATCAACAGCATGTCGATGAGCCTGCTGCTGTGGGAGGCCCTGTATGCTTTTATCGGACACAAAGGAGAATGGGCACGGCTCGCGCGAAACTTCAACCCAGAGATGCTGCCGGTGTACAGCCACCCTCCTTCTGGAGCAGGGTATTGGATGATTCGGGCGTTGTGTGAGCAGGGGAAATGGGCTCAGGCCTCTTTCATTCTCCAAGCCATGGAAGACGCCAGTCAGGTTCGCCAAATGGTCCCCGAAGAGAGCGACGCCTTTCACAACAAAGCCCGCCTGGTCTATCTCGCTTATCGTGGCGATGATCAAACAGTGGTGCCTCTGCTCCAACCACCATCGTCCTTGGCCTTGTTGTTTTCCAAGGAAGATCGAAAGCATCTGGAGTCTATCGCGAAGAGGTCCTCGCCTCCCACACAGTCGTTTGTCCAGCCTTCGATGGTCTCGGCCTTTTCCGCCATGGCCGAGATGCTGTCGAATGCCTCAACCCCCAAACCCAACGGAACCCTCGAAGCAT
Organism: Deltaproteobacteria bacterium; assembly: GCA_006226375.1. GTDB lineage: Bacteria > Myxococcota_C > UBA6777 > UBA6777 > UBA6777 > M3003. Next base: position 133,684 of record SBHC01000010.1, read on the forward strand.
CCGAAGATGCAGAGGAGGACTTTGACGAGGAAGATGAGGCTTTTGTTGAGCCAGTCTTTTTTGATGAGAACATCGACCAAGAGCAGCTTAGCGTTCGCGTTCGTGAGAAGCTGGACGTTGAAGCCCTGCTCTCCTACGACTTCTCGTTGTGGGGCAACTCGACCTTCACCACGCGCTTGCTCCTCGGTCTTAACGTCTTGGTGTTTTTGGTTGTCTCGATCACAGGCGAACGTTGGGGTATGGGAGAGACGCTGAGCTTGCTGAACTCTCCCACCACCAACCCCATGCTTTTGCTTCAATTTGGTGGTGGACACATTGGCCTGTTTGCAGTGGGAGAGCCCTGGCGCTTGCTCTCCGCCACGTTTCTGCACGCGGGCTTGATGCACCTCTTGTTTAACAGTTACTTCTTGTTGTTCTTCGGACCCACTGTGGAGCGACTTCTTGGCTCCTGGCGGTTCTTTAATGTGTACATGCTCTCTGGGCTGGGAGGCTTCCTGGCAGCCTTTGCCGTCGGCACAGACAAAGTGATCGTCGGAGCATCCGCAAGTATCTTCGGTGTGTTTGGTGCAACGATTGTTGCCGTTTGGATGCTTCGAGACCGGCTTCCTTACCGATGGTACCGACGTCAACTTGTTGTTTGCATTCTGCTGCTGGTGCTCAATTCGTATTTAGGCGTTGCGATCAAAGCCATCAGCTTCTCTGCTCATACTGGCGGGATGTTGGTCGGTGGGCTTCTCACGTTGTTGCTCTTGCACCCGCGATTTCCCGCAGCCATCCAATGGAAGAGAGCTGGCATTGCAACCACCCTTGTCATCTGGATCTCCGTGAGCACCTGGACCGTGTGGAACGTATACCGATCGTCCCAAAACCCTTTGCCTCAAAGGCTCTCCCAACTCGCAACAATGAAAGAACGGGCGGTTCCGCTGTTTCAGTCGTTCTTCGCCTACACCAGCATCATCAAGCGACCTCTTCTTGAGCGTATGCAGATCCTTCAAGCCACGGAAGGACTCGGACTCTCAGCAACACCTGTTGTTCTCCTTGCCATGCGAGATCGCAACCCTCAGGTAGTGCGTGAAGCAGAGCAACGGCTCCACAAGTTTGGCAAGCAGGCATTTCCCGCAATCATCCGCTCGCTCCACAACGAAGACCCAGAGGTCCGACTGATGGCAGCCGAAGTGCTAGGCTCATCGACTTGGCCCAGAGCCAAAACAGTGACAGCGCTGTACAGGAAACGCAACGAGAAAAACTCTGTGGTCCAAACCGTAATTTTCTTGTCTTTGCAACAGCATAAATTTGCGGGTCTATCCGTACAACAACGGGGCACAATCCTTAAGAGCATCCTCAACAATGCAAATGACGATCGAGCCTGGACTCGTCGGCAAAGCCTTCGCTTGTTGGGTACGATAAAAATCGCCACACCTGAGGTTCTCAATACGTTGCGGGGAGTCGTTCTGGGAGGACCGTCCAACAACGAACGCCATCTCGCAGGCTATACCCTTCTTAAGTTGGGACCCCAAGGCCGCCGGGTGCTGCAACAATTGGCAGAGTCCAGCCGCTCGGATATCAGCCAACTGGCAAGGCTGCTCCTACGAACCTCACCACCACCTTCTCCGTCCCAACGTTGACCTTTCATCGAGAGGTTTTTCAACATCCATACCATTCCCAGCAGGATCCAACCATGACCAAGCCAGGCCGACGTTATCGTTTCCCCCAACTGACCACACCACCGGCATCAGCGCAGCCCTTAGACTCTCCTGAAGGTCAGGCGTTCCAGCGTGCCCAACAAAGCCTCCAGGGACTTGTTGTGGGGGATTGCTTTGGGGAGATGTTCTTTGGTCCTGTGGTCAAGATGCTCAGCTGCATCATCCAGCGTGAGCTGCCGGAAGGCCCTTGGCGTTACACGGATGACTCCGAGATGGCCCTCTCGATAGTTGATACCCTCGATCGACACGGCACCATTGAGCAAGACGAATTGGCCCAGGCCTTTGCGTGGCGGTTCAACGAACGACGAGGGTATGGTGGAGGAGCCTGGCAACTTATTCGCTCCATCCGGGCCGGAGCCTACTGGAGAGACGAAGCCTCTGCCATGTTTGGTGGGACTGGTTCTTACGGAAATGGCGGCGCGATGCGGGTTGCTCCATTGGGAGCGTTCTTTGCCGACGATCTGGATCGTGCCCAAGCAGAAGCCCGACGTTCTGCTGAAGTGACCCACCAACACCCGGAAGGTATTGTGGGTGCTGAAGCCATAGCACTTGCAGCGGCCTTACGCTGGCAAGAAGGCGAAAACCCATCCCGAACACCCCAAGAGATCATGACGCTCATAGCCGAACGTTTGCCCATGACAGACACGCGTATTGGCATTGAACAAGCCGCCGCCATGCCTCCTGACGTCCGAGTGGACCGGGTGACTTCAGTGCTGGGAGCAGGCTCGCAAGTTTCGGCTCAAGATACAGTGCCGTTCTGTTTGTGGTGTGCCTTTCACCACCTCGATAGTTACGAAGAAGCGCTTTGGACCACAGTCAGCGGGCTGGGCGATCGCGACACAACCTGCGCCATCGTCGGCGGCATCCTTGCCACTCACCCCTCTACACAACCACCTACAATCTGGCTCGAACGTTCAGAGGAGTTCTCTCTTGAAACTCCCTAACCACGGGTAAGCTACGTTTCCGAGAGGGACCCCTGCCTCACATTTGGACAGTTCCTGTTCAGAATCTGGACAAAAAGAACAAACCCCCTCAAGAGATCCCTTTGTGCAAACAACCTGAATCACGACATTCATCAAACATTGCAAGTACCTCTCTATCGATACATATCCCTGGCACAGATCTCGCTCTAAGGCGTTGCAGTTGTCCTGCTGTAGGAACACCATGCAAGACGGGAGATCAGGATGCCACCACCCTTTGAAGATCGATTCAGCAAATACTTGTTCGGAGCTGTCCTCTCGGATGTTGCGACCGTCGAAGTTGGAAGTGACTTGTTACCTGATGCCTTTCGAGTGGACATCCTCTTCACTCCCAATGGACCTTTACCCTTGTCACTACCTGGAGCCGGGCGACTTGCAAAGTGGGTTGTGGATCGCCGCTGTGTGGTAGAAGCCTACAGTGGGGCCGTACTGGAATCAGACCTACGAAGCAGTTTGGCCAAGCTATCCTTGTCGATGTGGAGAAGTTACAAGGAGAGGCAAACGTTATCCTCTCCCAATGGATGCTTGCTCTTACTCTCGACCTACTGGCCCCACAAAGCCATGGCACAAATCTTGGGAGATGACTATGATGAAATAGAGCGTGGCGTCCGACGCTGGGTGTTCGGTCAGGATTGGATCTACTTGGTCAACACCAAGCAAGTCGAGCTTGAAGATGACACCGTTCTGTTCCGACTTCTAGGAAACAAAACACCTCGGCGAGAAGCTGTCAGAAAGATCTTCTTGGAAGAGCTAGAACCCTACATGACTCTGTTAAATGAGTTTGACTTGGAGTTTCAAAAAATGGCAACCACAGAATCTACCCCAACGATGAGCGAACAACAGTGGCGAGACCTCCAAGAGTTACGGGACACTAGAGCTGATGTTCTACGAGAGTTGGGACGGGAAGAAGGCCGAGAAGAAGGCCGAGAAGAAGGCCGAGAAGAGGGACGAGAAGAGGGACGGGAAGAAGGTCGCATGCAAGAAGCCCAGCGCGTTCTTCTTCGAATGCTTCACAAAAAGTTCCCCCATGAAGCAGACTGGAACAACCTTGTCCCCCAAGTAACGGCACTTGGAGCGCTGGAAACATTGTTGGACCATCTCTTGGAAGTGGATGAACCCAAGACAATGAAGCAGTTGGTCCTGGACGCGGTAGTGTAGAAACCAAAAAGAGTGAATGACCTCACCGACCGGTGAGTTAGCGGGGGCCTCATGACGAGGCGATGCCACAAGTTGCCGCAACATCCGGCCGGTAGTAGTTGTCGAGAAATTCGCTTCCCAGAACCTTCCGGGCTGTCCTCCCTTCCAACTCTAAAGCTTGTTGCAACCAATACTGGCAAATCTTCTCATCGGGATGAAGCGTGACAAACTCACGCAAAACCTTGGTCGCAAGTTCACGCTCATAACTGCGCCATAGGATATCGATGGCTTGTTGAAAGAAGTACGAGCGACGTGCAGGGGACAGATCCTTTGCAACTTCCAGGATCGGGCTGGGGTCCCCATCTTGCTTGGCTTGATGCACCAAACGAATCACTGATGGGCCAGATAGAAACGAGTAGATCACAGCCAAAACGACAATGCCACCCAACAAATAGATCGCCATGAGAGAACTCCCTTCCCTGTCATGAGAAGAACACAACAAAACGTCACAGGCCTAAAGAGACACGACTTGCCAAAATGTTGCAAGACGTTTTTCTTCTTCTGAAGCGAGGTTCTAAAACGACGAAAGGCCCCTCAAAACGAGGAGCCTTTGCATCGGACTGGCACACCTCAATGAAGAATCACGGAGGCGAAGGTCTCAGGGACGACTTAGCGCAAGGAGGACTTGGAAAGGAGGTCAGCCTTGGAGAAGGCTTCCATCTTTTCTTTGCTGTCGTTCTCGCTGTAGCGAGCCTGAACCTTGAACCAGATATCGGCGTAGGGACGAACGTCACCGTGGACGGTAAAGGTCGCGCCGTCTTGCAACATGATCTTGTTGCCCCAACGGTCTTCTTTCGCATCGTCGATGTGCTGGGTCTGCTCGGGGTTACCCAAGTTGATTTGGGTCACACCCACGGAAGCGAAGTCACGGTCGTCACCGGAGATGATACCGCCAACGCGCATACGCAGGCCAACATTTTCTTCGAGGAAGCTGAGGTCACCAGCGTCGAGGTACTGCTTGCCAGCGTCAACCAACTTGAAGTGCTCACAGAGAACACGGAGAGCCTGGAATCCATCCTTGAAGTTTCCGTCTTCGGAGTCAGCCTGGATGCCGTATGCGGACAGGTCGGTGTTGTCTCCGAACATATCAGCACCGGTGAGGTACTCTTCTTCGCCTTTGGAGTCGAAGACCAAGAGGCCGAGCTCGGAGTCGAGGTCGGTGATGACTTCGATTTTGCCGTCGCCATCGATATCAGCTTCGATCATGGAGGGGTTGGAGATTTCCAATCCGGTGCCTTCGAGGTCGAAGATCAACGGAGAAGCCAACTCACCCACTTTGTTGGCAGCGCCAACGAATCCACCGAGGTCGATGTTCAGAGCGGAAGCGGGGTTGGGGATGGTTTGAACCTGGCCGGGAACCTGCCAAACGCCGATTCCACCCATAGCCATACCAGCGCCCATGCCCATGCTGTGCTGAGAGGTGCCGCACCAGTTGTAGTCCATACCGGGCTGCTGAGCCATGCCCATACCACCCATTTGCTGCTGAGCGCCCATCGCACCAGCAGCGCCGAAGGCAGCCCAAGCGAGGCCACCGGGGCTTTGCACCTGGGAGGAGCCGAAGTTGCCGCCGCGGACCGACTTCACGATGGACTCAGCCATGGAGTCGAGGACGAGGGAAGAACCCGAGTTCTTCTCGGTTCCGTTGCGAACCTTGGTGCCAAGAAGCTTGTTGACAGCATCGCGAGCCTTGGAGTTACGGATGCCCTTCTTGTCTTTCATGTTGATGTTTTCGAGGTTCATGCCGACTTTCTTGCCGATCGCCTTCATCACGATGGATTTGGCTTCTTGCGGAGTCTTGGCGGCACGAATCGCCTGAACATCTTGAGCGGAGAGTTGGAGACCAGCTTTGGGAGCTGCGCCGTTTGCGGGGGACAGCGTGGGCTTGGCAGTCTTCAACATGCCCAAAGCCTGGTTGATGCGGGTCACATCTTTGCTACCGCCCACGTTGAGAGCCTTAGCAACGCCATTCTTGTCGTTGGGCAGGGTGCTGATGAAGTCAGAAGCAGCTTGTCCAGGGAAGGAGGGAGCTGTTCCGGGAAGCTTGGTCGTGCCGGGAGCCTGGTTGGGCATCACGGTGCCGGGCATTTGACCCATAGCAGTCGCTTGCTTCGCGTTGTTCAACTGATTCATCATCTGCATTTGGGGTGCCATCTGATTCATCATGTTGGCGATGTTTTGCATCATGCCCATCATTTGACCCATGACCTGCTGGGGGTTGGGCATGTTCATCATACCGGGCATGCCACCGTTGAGCATGTTCCCCATCATGTTCCAGGGCTGAGCCATACCGTTCATGGCTTGACCCATCTGGGCAAAGTTTGCACCGCCACCCATGGGCTGGGGCAAAAATCCTGGAGTTTGGAAGTTGCCAGCTGCAGCAAATGCAAAGCCACCACCGACACCAAAGCTGTTCTGGCCCATGTTCATGAACTGTTGCATGCCCGGCGAACGCATAGCGTTGGCCGTCTGGGTCATCATGTTGCCCATTGCCATAAAGTTGTTCAACGCCATGGAAGCCAAGTTCTGTCCGAAGTTAACGTTCATGTTGTGCCACTCCTTTGTTCGTTTGAATTCGGATCTTTATTTGCCTTCACTCGCTCATGCATCCTCAGAGGACTCGACAAGCGGTGTGAAAAGGTTTCCTTACATACCTTCATTGCAGATCGATTATCGACAGCACTTCCAAAAGGTTTCGGATTTTCTTCTCTTTCTTTTATGCGATAAGCTATCTCACCTGTCAACCTTGGATTTTTCATCCTGTCACAGAAACTTCACTTTAATTTTTTAATTTCCATTTGACTTTTGCCATAATTTTTTAATAATACCCCTTCATTGAAGTTGAACCTACATTCAACGGTTGAAATTCACGAACGAGCAAAACACAGGACATGAGCACAACGATGACAGGAAAGTGCAACGGGAACAGGCGCAAAAGCCTCTGGCCGATCGCGATGATGGGGATAGGGCTCTGGCTGCTTCCATGGGACGCCGAAGCGGCGACCAAAGCCAAGTCGTTCAACGCCTTGAATACGTTTTGGGTGTTGTTTGCGGCGTTTATGGTGTTCTTTATGCAGGCAGGCTTTGGCATGGTCGAAGCCGGCTTGATTCGGGCCAAGAACGCGGCCAACATCCTCATGAAGAACATGCTCGACTTCTGCATGGCGTCGCTAGGCTTCTTTGCGTTTGGCTATGCATTGATGTTTGGTGGAGACGGGTTGTTGTTTGGAACCAGCGGATGGTTCTTGATCGGCGCAAAGTCTCCAGTCGATGGTGTTCCCCTTCATGCCTTTTGGCTGTTCCAGGCTGCGTTCTGTGGTGCAGCAGCAACGATCGTAGCGGGTGGCATGGCAGAGCGGATGAAGTTTTCCGCTTATCTACTTTATTCCTTCGCGATCTCTTCCGTGGTCTACCCCATTGTTGGGCACTGGGTGTGGGGTGGAGGCTGGTTGAGCAAGCTCAGCTTCTACGACTTCGCCGGCTCGGGCGTAGTTCACGCTGTCGGTGGTGTGACTGCTCTTGCAGGAACCTTAATCCTTGGGCCACGGATCGGAAAATACAACCCAGACGGCTCACCCAACTTCATCGCTGGACACAACATTCCTTTGGTCGCTTTGGGAACCTTCATCCTTTGGCTGGGCTGGTTTGGATTCAATCCCGGCTCAACCCTTGGCTTTGACAGCCCACAACAGGTGGCCTTGATCGCGATCAACACCAACATGGCAGCCGCCGCAGGAGCGGTTGGAATGATGTTCGCTGCTTGGTGGCGCTTCGGGAAACCCGATCTGGCCTTGACTCTCAACGGCGCGCTTGCCGGTCTTGTTGCGATCACTGCAGGGTGCTCCGTCGTGACTCCAGGCAACGCGATCTACATTGGCCTGATCGCAGGCATTCTCTGTATGTACGGCGTTATTTGGTTGGACAAATACCAGATCGATGATCCCGTGGGAGCCTTCCCCGTTCATGGTCTCAACGGCATCTGGGGTGTGCTCGCTGTCGGACTCTTCGGACAGACAGGAGCCAGCAAGCTCGGCTCTGGCTTTGGCTTTGACGCCAACCTCGCCCAGAACGGCTTGTTTTACGGTGGCGGTTGGAAGATGTTGGGCATTCAGTTGCTTGGTATCAGCGTGATGATCGCCTTTGTGGTTGTTGCGATGGGCATCGTGTTCTACACCATCGATGCGCTGGTTGGCCTGCGTGTTTCTGAAAAAGAAGAACTCGGCGGTCTCGATCTCAACGAGCACGGGATGGAGTCGTACAGCGGCTTCCAGATCTTCATCACCGAGTAAACAAGCCCTCCAGGTACGACAGCCTCTGGAGCGATCTGGAGGCATGGATGTAACGATCGGAACGACGCAGCAAGACAACCCGTAGACGCGGTTGAAGTTGCACACAACGATAGGAACCCTTCACGATGAAACTCATAGTCGCGATCATCCGGCCGCATCAACTGCCGGCCGTCAAGAAGGCGCTGTACGAAGCCCAGGTCTACGCCATGACCGTAACCAACGCGATGGGGAGCGGTGTGGGCGAACGATACGAAGAGACCTTCCGGGGTGTCCGCCACGAAGTGACACTCATAAAGAAACTCCGTCTGGAAATCGCCGTCAACGAAGACTTCGTCGATGTCACGCTCGACGCCCTCATTCGAGGAGCCAAAACCGGAGAACCCGGTGACGGCAAGATCTTTGTCTTGGAGCTGCCAGAGTGCATACGGATACGCACGGAAGAACGTGGCCCACGAGCGATCAGCTAGAAGGATAGCCGATGAAACGCAAAAATCAGGTGACGGTGCGTGATGTCCAACGCGCCATCAAAGACAACAACATCCAATTTGTGGATCTGAAGTTCGTCGACTTGCTCGGACGCTTGCTCCATATCACTCTGGCGGTCGAAGCCTTCGATGAAGACATCTTCATTAAAGGAATGGGCTTTGACGGGTCGTCGGTCCGTGGCTTTGCTGCGATCGAACGCAGCGATATGTTGATCAAGCCCGACCCCAACACGATGTTCATCGACCCGTTTATGGACGAACCCACCCTCGCCTTCTTCTGCAACATTGTCTACCCAGGCAAGCGAGAGGTGTACTCCAGAGATACGCGAGCCGTCGCCCAACGCGCAGAACGTTTTCTGCTGTCTTCGGGCATTGCCGATGTCGCGTACTACGGACCTGAGTTGGAGTTCTTCCTCTTTGACTCCGTACGGTTCGACCAAAACACCCACGAAGCCTACTACCACGTAGAGAATGCGGCTTCGTTTTGGGAAACTGGCTCCACCCAAAACAACCTGGGATACAAGCCGCTACGAAAGCAAGCGTACTTCGCCAGTTCGCCCGTTGATGTCTACCACAACCTTCGCTCCAAGATGGTGAAGGTGTTGCATCAGGTCGGCGTACACGCAGAACTTCACCACGCCGAGGTGGCGTCGGGTGGACAAAACGAGATCGGCATCCGGTTTGGTACGCTGGTGGAGATGGCAGACAGCGCGCTCAAATACAAGTACGTGATCAAGAACATCGCCCATCGCTACAACAAGACCGCGACCTTCATGCCCAAGCCTCTGTTTGAGGAGAACGGCACAGGGATGCACGTGAACATGAGCCTCTGGAAAAACGGCTCCAACTTGTTCTACGAAGCCGGTCAGTACGCCGACTTGAGTCAAGAAGCTCGTTACTACATCGGCGGTCTGTTGAAGCATGCGCCAGCGCTCTGTGCGCTCTGCAACCCCACCACCAACTCGTACCGACGCCTAGTTCCCGGCTACGAGGCTCCGATCAACCTGGTGTATTCTCAGAGTAACCGAAGCGCTTGCATCCGGATCCCGATGGGAGCAGACAGCCCCAAAGCCAAGCGCGTGGAGTACCGCCCTCCAGATCCTTCGGCCAACCCCAACCTCGCCTTCTCCGCTCTGTTGATGGCAGGTATCGACGGGATCATCAACAAGATCGAGCCACCTGCTCCGATCGACGAAGACATCTACGAGATGGGCGATCGCCTCAAAGAACTTCAGATCGGACACACGCCCGGCTCACTGGAAGAAGCTCTCGAAGCGCTCAAGAAGGATCACGACTTCTTGTTGCGTGGCGGTGTGTTCTCCGAAGACCTGATCGAAGAGTGGATTAAGTTCAAAGAAGTCAAGGAAGTGGATTACATCCGACTCCGTCCTCACCCCAGCGAGTTTGCGCTGTACTACGATATCTAAAAGCCCAAAATCGTCGATACAAACACGAGAAGAGGAAACCATCCTCTCATCCAAAGGAGAAAGTGCCATGACTCTGGCGTGGCTGGCAGCTCAACTGCCGCAAGATCAACTGATTGGACTTGGAATTGCTGGCGGTATCCTGCTCATTATGTTCCTGATCATTTTCATCAAGGTGAATCTGGTCATTTGTGAACCCAATGAGGTGGTCATCATCTCGGGCCGACAGCGAAAACAAAAAGATGGCTCTGTCCGAGGGTACCGCATCCTGCGCGGGGGACGCGGACTGAAACTCCCGATCGTCGAGACTGTCAAGCGCATCTCGCTCAGCGGTATCCCCCTGGAAGTCCAGGTCTCGAAGGTGCTGTCCAACGGTTTGATCCCCATGAACGTTGAAGTTCGGGCCCAGGTCAAAGTAGCCGGTAGCCAGGAAAGTGGACTCGACAATGCCATCGAACGTTTTCTTGGCAAGCCACTGCAAGACATCGCCAAAGCCGCCCAGCAAACCCTGGAAGGAAACCTCCGCGGTGTAATGGCTGGCGTCTCCCCCGAAGAAGCCAACGTCCAGCGGCTGGAACTTGGCAAGAAAGTAGTGGAGCAATCCAGCGATCAGCTCCACAACCTCGGGATTGTCCTCGACTTTTTCCAGATCCAAGACATCTCAGACAAGCAAGGCTACCTGGAAGCGATTGGGCGAAAGAAGAACGCCCAAGTGCAGAAAGAAGCCCGCATTGCTGAAGCCACAGCAGCCGCAGAAGCACGCAGCGTGGAAGCAGAGCAGCAACGGATTGGAACCGTAGCAGAAGCAACGTCCAAGTTGGAGATCGCCGACGCCGAGAACAAACTGGCGACTCACCGTGCGGAGCTTGCGGTCCAGACCAACCAAGCTGAAGAGCGCGCCGCAGTGGCAGGACGTCTTGCTCGCATCGAGGAAGAACACAAGATCGAGGAAGCTCGTGTCCTTCGCAACACCAAGCGCCACGAAGCCAACATCGTCACCGAAGCCAAAGCCCAGCGTGAAGCCAGCGAGTTGAAAGCCGCAGGGGAAGCTGCCAAGATCATCGAAGATGGAAAAGCCACCGCTGAAGCCATCCGCCTGATGCGTGAGCAGTGGGACGATGGAAAAACCCGCGAGTTGTTCCTCATCCAACTTCTCCCCGAACTCTTGGATCAAGTCACCCGTGTTGTCGCTGACAATCTTCACATCGAAAAGCTCACAGTTCTCGACTCTGGTGACGGCAATGGTCTCCCCTCGTACGTGAAAAACCTGACAGGTTCCACGGTTGCCATGATCGAACAGATGAAGAACGCCACAGGCCTTGACCTCCCCGATCTTCTGCAACAAGCTGCAACCGCAAAAGAAACCAAGTCCGTCATCCCCAAAGAACTGGACTAATTTTTCTCCACTCCTTAGATTGTCCCCCTAAAGAATGGGGGATGTTCTTTTGGTTGGTGGAGGATTCTTGGGAATGACACAAAACAAACTTCTCGACAAAACAGACCGCAAGCTTCTGACCCTGTTGCAAGAGCAAGGTCGGATCAAACGCGGCGAATTGGCCGAAGCGGTCAAGATGTCGATTCCGTCGGTGAGTGGACGGATCGAACGACTGCAAAACGCCGGAGTGATCCGGGGCTATCACACCGTACTCAACCCCAACAAAATTGGCCTGACGGTCATTGCATTTGTCACCATTCAGATCGACTCTTCCACCCATTATCCGGAAGTGCTGGACAAGGCTGATGCTGAAGGCCGCGTGCTGGAGTGTCATGCGATCACGGGGGCAGGTTCTCATATCCTTAAGGTTTGTGCCGAAAGCACGGCCGACTTGGAACAGCTCCTCAACCAGATCCAATCCTGGCCGGGGGTGACGCAAACTCGCACCCATGTCGTTCTCTCCAGCCCCAAAGAGACCACAACCCTCCCCCTGCAACACCTCGAACCCACAAACGAAGATCCAGCATAAACTCGAACGCTCCTTTCCAGACCCCCTCTCCCACAGACCCAAGACAGAACCTTCCTCTTTCCAGCAAAAACCCATCGTGCAAACTCGCACCTTTTTCTCTCAACCAGTGTTTCAGCATACAAGATAGAAAGAGCAGAAAAGAGACGGTAGCGACCCGTGTTCTTTCAGATAAAAGATTGCTCTTTTTGCAAAAAACCTGTTACGTTTCGGGCGATACGTACGAATGTAAAGTCGTGGAGCGACAGGATGAAGAAGGAGTCTTATGCATGAGATACTATCGCGTGTGGGGAATTGGATTGCTCTTGCTGTTATGGGTTGGAGCAACCTCAGTTGGATGTGGCGGCGATGTTGTTTGTGGTCCAAGCGTAGGAGGGGGTCTCTCAGACGCTGAGAAAGCCACCTGCATTTGCCCGACAGTGGAAAACCCAAACAACTGTGATGGAACCTGTGTCAACATTATCTCCGACAACAACAACTGCGGAAAGTGCGGCACCAAATGTCCAGAGTTCGCGGAGTGCAAGAAAGGCGTCTGTGAGCTTCAGTGTCCCACAGGACAACAGGCCTGCAGCGAGAAATGCGTCGACACCCAAACCGACGCCGCCCACTGTGGTGAATGCGGGAAAACTTGCCAAACCGGTGAGATCTGCAAAGGCGGAGCCTGTGAGTTGTCCTGCCAAACGGGACTGAGCAACTGCTCCAACAAGTGCGTCGACACCCAAACCGACAACGCCAACTGCGGCGACTGTGGAACCTCCTGCAAAACCGGTGAAGCTTGCGTCTCCGGCAAGTGTGAGTTGCAATGTCCCACCGGCCAGAAAGCCTGCGGTGATGCTTGCGTCAACACCGACGCCGATCGAGCCAACTGCGGCGACTGTGGAACAGCCTGCGGTGTGGGCGAGGTCTGCGCCAAAGGAAAGTGTGAGATCTCTTGTCCCAAGGAGCTCACCAACTGCAACGGCGGCTGCGTCAACCTTCAAACCGACCGAAGCCACTGCAGCGCTTGCGACACCGCCTGCAAAGACGGGGAAGTCTGTAACGCTGGCAAGTGTGAGTTGTCCTGCCAATCGGGGCTGACCAACTGCTCGGACAAGTGCGTCGACACCCAAACCGACATCGCCAACTGCGGCACCTGTGGAACAGCCTGCAAGTCTGGTGAAGTCTGCTCCCAAGGCAAGTGCTCACTCTCTTGTCAGACCGGCCTCACCGATTGCTCCGGCAACTGTGTGAATGTTCAAACCGATAACGCCAACTGTGGAACTTGCGGAACAGCTTGCAAGTCTGGCGAAGTCTGCTCCCAAGGCAAGTGCTCACTCTCCTGTCAGACCGGTCTCACCGACTGCTCTGGAAAGTGCGTTGACACCCAAACCGATCGCGGTCACTGCGGCGCTTGCGGCACCGTTTGCAAGGCTGGCGAAGTCTGCTCTGCTGGCAAATGCCAGCTCTCCTGCCAGTCGGGACTTACCGATTGTTCTGGAAGCTGCGTCGACACCCAATCCAGTCGCACCAACTGCGGCGCTTGTGGTACCGTCTGCAAAGCCGGCGAAGTCTGCTCCTCTGGCACATGCCAATTGTCTTGCCAGTCCGGCCTCACCGACTGCTCTGGAAGCTGTGTTGATGTTCAAACCGACCGCGCCAACTGTGGCACCTGTGGCACAGCCTGCAAAGCCGGCGAAGTCTGCTCCAACGGGAAGTGCGCTCTCTCCTGCCAGACCGGCCTCACCGACTGCTCTGGAAAGTGCGTTGACACCCAAACCGACCTCGCCAACTGTGGCGCTTGCGGCACAGTTTGCAAAGCCGGTGAAGTCTGCTCCTCTGGAAAGTGTCAACTCTCCTGCCAAGCCGGACTCACCGATTGCTCCGGCTCTTGCGCCAACACCCAATCGGATCGAAGTCATTGTGGAGCTTGCGGCACAGCTTGTGCAGCCGGTGAAGTGTGCTCCCAAGGCAAGTGCGCTCTCTCCTGCCAAACAGGACTCTCCAATTGCGCTGGTAGCTGCGTCAACGCTCAAACCGACCGCTCCCACTGTGGCACCTGCGGAACGGTGTGCAAAGCCGGTGAGGTTTGTTCCTCGGGAGCCTGCGCCCTCTCGTGTCAGGCAGGATTGACCCCCTGCACCAACACCTGCGTGAACACCCAAACCGACCTCGCCCACTGTGGTGCTTGTGGCAACGCTTGCAAGAACGGCGAAGTCTGCACCGCTGGTGCCTGTGTTTTGAGTTGCCAAGCGGGCCTCACCAACTGTGGTGGAAAGTGTGTCGATACGTTGACCGACCGCGCCAACTGTGGTCAGTGCAACTCTTCTTGTGGCTCCGGTGAAGTCTGCTCGGCTGGAAAGTGCTTGCTTAGTTGTCAAACAGGCTTGACCCAATGTGGAAACCTTTGCGTCAACGTCCAAACCGACCGCGCCAACTGTGGTGCTTGCGGAACAGCCTGCAAAGCTGGTGAAGTCTGTGGGCAAGGCAAGTGTGTGTTGAGCTGTCAAACCGGCCTCACTAGCTGCGTTGGCAAGTGCGTCGATGTCCAGTCGGACCGCGCCAACTGCGGAGCCTGTGGAAACGCTTGTAAGAACGGCGAAGTTTGTTCCAACGGAACTTGCACCATTTCTTGCCCTGCCGGACAAACCAACTGTTCGGGTTCCTGTGTAGATGTCCAGTCTGACCGCGCCAACTGCGGAAAATGCGGAACGGTCTGTGCTGCGGGCCAAGTCTGCTCCAACGGAACCTGCGTGATCTCCTGTGTGGCAGGACAGACCAACTGTGCAGGCTCTTGTGTGGATGTCCAATCCGACCGCGCCAACTGTGGCAAGTGTGGTACCGTCTGTCCCTCCGGCCAAGTGTGCTCCAGTGGAAAATGTGTAATCTCTTGTGTGAACGGCCAAACCAACTGTTCTGGCTCATGTGTCGATGTTCAGTCTGACCGCGCCAACTGCGGTACGTGCGGAACCGTCTGTCCCTCCGGCCAAGTGTGCTCCAGCGGAAAGTGCGTTCTGAGCTGCCAGTCTGGGCTCACCGACTGTGGCGGACGATGTGTGAACGTCCAATCCGATCTTGCCAACTGCGGCAAGTGTGGAACCGTCTGTACCTCCGGTCAGGTTTGCTCCGCCGGCAAGTGTGTTCTGAGTTGTCAATCCGGACTCACCAACTGCTCGGGCAAGTGCGCTGACCTCAAAACTGACATCCTGAACTGTGGCAAGTGTGGGACGGCCTGCCCCTCCGGTCAGCGTTGTGTCAACGGTGCCTGCACCTTGTCGTGCCAAGCTGGATTGACCCAATGCGGTAACACCTGCGTCAACCTTCAGACCAGCCTGGAACACTGTGGAACGTGCAACACCAAATGCGCGTCGGGAGAAACCTGTACGGCGGGCAAGTGTGTCCTCAGCTGCCAATCCGGATTCACCAACTGTTCCAACACCTGTGTCAGCCTCCAACTGGACCTCAACAACTGTGGAGCCTGTGGCAAAAAGTGTGCTTCCGGGCAAATTTGTAGCTCAGGTACTTGTACGTTGAGTTGCCAGACCGGTCTTAGCGACTGCTCCAACAAATGTGTGGATCTGAAGAACGACCTCAGCAACTGTGGTGCCTGTGGCACAGCCTGCAAAGCAGGTGAAGTCTGCTCCAATGGTTCTTGTACCCTGTCCTGCCAGTCGGGCTTGACGAAGTGTGGCAACGTTTGTGTCAACACCAAAGTTGACTTCAACAACTGTGGCTCCTGTGGCAAGAAGTGCGCGGCAGGTCTGCAATGTGTGAACGGAGCTTGTACTCTTACTTGTGGAACAGGGCTGCTCGCCTGCAACAACGCTTGTGTCAACCCATCCACTGACCGTCAGAACTGTGGTGGATGCGGAAATGCCTGCAAAAATGGCGAGGTCTGTGTAAGCGGGGTTTGCTCTGTCTCTTGTCAGAACACTCTCACGGACTGCAACGGCGTCTGTGTGAACCTCCAAACCGACTTCAACAATTGTGGTTCTTGCGGTAGAACCTGCCCCTCAGGACACATCTGTGTTGGTGGCACTTGCAAGGTGTCTTGTTCTTCAGGTCAAACCGATTGCTCCGGCGTGTGTGTGAATCTCAGCACCGATAACAACAACTGCGGAGCATGCGGCACCTCTTGTGGAACCAGTCAGGTTTGTACCGGTGGTGCTTGCAAGTTGGTTTGTCCAAGCGGGCAGAATGTGTGTGGTAGCACTTGCACCAACCTCCAGTTTGACCCCAACAACTGTGGCGCTTGCGGCAAAAAGTGTGCGTCCAACCAATACTGCTCTAGTGGAACCTGCCGAGCCACCTGCGCCACCAACCAGACCTTGTGCAGCAACGCCTGCACCAACCTCAACACTGACGTCAACAACTGTGGTGCTTGTGGTCGCAAATGTTCCTCCGGTCAAGCTTGTTGCAACGGAACCTGCCGCAGCATCCAAACCGACCGCAACAACTGTGGCGCTTGTGGCACAGTTTGCAGCAGCAACCTGACCTGTTGTGCTGGTGGATGTCGCAACCTACAGACAGACAGCAATCACTGTGGCTCTTGTGGCAACAAGTGCAGCAGCAGCACCTGCAGCAGCGGCTCCTGCAACCGGACTTGCGTGGCGGGGCGGGAAGTGTCCTTTGGCGGCAAATGTTACTACCTCGACGGAACGGGTGGAAGCTGTCTCTCTGGATACACCCTGGCTCCTCAGTCCGTGCTGAGTTCCATCGCCTCTCAGTTCATCGGCAAGACCTACCGAACCCAGCCATCGACGAACTGCTGTATCTGGCACCGTGACCAAGGCTCTGAACGTCAAGATTGGGGCTTCAGCGGCTCTGATTGCAATCGCTCCTCGGGTAACTTCGCCTCAGCACCCCGACTTGGTGGAGCAGGCTGTACCAACGTGTTGAATCTGGGAACTCGCCAGCTCACCTTCTGTATGTCCCAATAAACAATCCTCAGATCAGCTCCGCTCCCTTCCCAGCCGCCTCATATCTCCAGCCATTCCATACATCAACCACCCTCACATCCAACCCTGAACCCGAGGAGTCATTCTCGGGTTCCACACCGAGGCACAGAACCAACCATGCCACAACATTTGGGACTCACCGCTCTGGTTGTTCGTGATTATGACGAAGCCATCGACTTTTACGTGAACACACTGGGGTTTGCGTTGCTCGAAGACAAACCTGTCCCTGAACAGCAAAAACGCTGGGTTGTCGTCGCACCTCCCGGAGCGAAGGAGTCCCGCTTGCTCCTGGCGAGAGCTGTGGGTGACGAGCAATCATCGAGGATTGGCAACCAGACCGGTGGTCGTGTGTTCCTGTTCCTGTACACCGATGATTTCTGGCGGGACTACGAGCTTTACCGCTCCCGAGGAGTCACCTTTGTTCGCGAGCCCAAAACAGAACCCTACGGAACGGTCGCCGTGTTTCAAGACCTCTATGGGACGCTGTGGGACCTGATTGAACCCTCGTAGAGGGCTGTCCTGGTGAAAGCTATACGGTCCGACTACTCGACAACTTCGGCGTTCGATGAACGATAAAACGGGGAGCGACGGTCCGTCCAGGAGAGGGCGTCTTCGAGCTGTTGCGAGACAGCCAAGACAAGATCATCGCGGCCTCGCTGAGCCACAATCTGGACGCCAAAAGGAAGTCCTTCTTTGGACAGGCCGTAAGGAATGTTGGCTGCAGGCTGACCGCTAATGTTAAAGATAGCAGTAAACACGCCCATCGGAATCACCGAATCAAACGCCTCTTTGCCATCCATACCACGCCAGTAACCGACAGGCGGTGACGTTTCCGAAACGGTCGGTGTCAGCCAGATATCAACGTCACCAAACCAATCAAGGACACGTTTCTCCAACACCTCAGCTTGAGCCCAAGCATCCTTCTTGGAATACTTTCGACCTTCCTGTCGAAGCCAACGAAGCGGTGGTTGAAGCATCGAGTCCAGCAAGACAGGCAAGTTTGCAGCCTGACGCGACCACGTAGGAAGAAACTCATCGATGGATCCCGTCTCCATTTCTGAAGCTTCCACATGATGCCCCAAACCTTCCAAGATTCTAGCCACATGCCGAACAGCGTCCTGCACTTCAGGGGCCACCTCGCCCATAGGTGCGTTCCAACAAAACCGGATCCGCAACGGCTTGGGAGCTTGTCGGGACTTCGCGAGAAAGGAGTCTTCTGGAGGAGAGGCCGGATCATAACGTCGGCGTACCAGAGCGTCCAACAACATGGCCGAGTCTGCGACGTCATGCGCAACCGAGTTAACCGTTGACAGCCCGAAGGGGTCGTAAGCTTTGTAAAAGTTGGGCATCAAACCTCGTGAAGGTTTGAGTCCATACAGGTGGCAGAAGGCTGCAGGAATTCGGATGGAGCCACCACCATCGGACGCATGTGCAATGGGCAAAAGCCCAGCCGCAACCGCCGAGGCCGAGCCACCGCTTGAACCACCTGGTGTGTGTCCAGGGTTCCAAGGGTTCCGACAGGGAGGATGGATGTCGGTTTCGGTGATGGGCATGATGGCAAACTCCGACGTCGCCAACTTTCCAACCAGCACAAAGCCAGCCTCCCGAAACAACCGAGTGACCGCGTTGTCCACCGGCGACCACAAGAACCGCGCGTAACGCGAACCAAACCGGGTGAAGGAGAAGCGGACAAAGTCGATATCTTTGATCCCAGTAGGAACTCCAGCAAACAGTGGAAGGTCCTTGGCATCGGCTCGCTTCAGACGCTTGTCCAGCTTGCGAGCCTGGCGCATCGCCGAGCGCTCAAACACCTGGACAAACGCATGCAACGAAGGATTCACTTCAGCAATCCGTTGCAAACACGCCGCCGTGATTTCTTCGCTGGAGACCTCACGGGCTCGCAGTTGGTGGACAAGTTCAATCGCAGAACGTTGGTACCAAAGATCCATACGGCGGCGCTCTTGAGTGTGGGGAGCGGTAGCTCCCTTGAATTAGAAGGGTTGCTGCATCCGATTGCGAAGCCCCATGTAGGACCCGGCGGAGACGAGAGCAAGAAGCAGCGAGAGCACAAGCACCACGCTGCGATAGGGATTGGTTGGGGGCTTAGGACGTTCCCCCACGCGAAGAATCATACTGTCCATAGGGAACTGGACGCCATGTTGACGGTATCCTGGAATCTTGTTGATGTTGCGATGACCGTCTGGAAGGACAAGCTCCAAGGGGCCACCTGGATAACGTTGCAGTTTCTCCAAAGAGCCCATGTAGTTTCGGGAGCGAGGATTGGGTGCAGAGCCTCGGAGGTCTTTGGACCAAATGGGCGTCATCTGACCCTGGTTAATACCTTCAGGATCGCGGGTTTCTTTGATACGGTCCAACACCTGACTTTGCTGGTACGGCGCAAACACAAGAACCCGACGGTTCTCCTTGGCCGCAAACAACACGTAAACGTCGCGCTGTCCCGACTCGTTGTCCACGACAGGAATCAACACAAACGTAGCGCGGTCGGGGGTTACCGTTGCTGTCACATAGCTGGCAGCAGGCAGACTGTTCGCTGACACCTGGCTTGTGATCACCCGAGAGGGAAATGTCGTTTTGGGTTCGCTGGAGTTGCCGCCCATACCATACACAATTCCCACCAACGACAACACAAACAAGCCAATCACCAACCACATCCCAACGCTGGAGCCAGTGCTGGAAGAGTTGAGGACGTTGTCATCGTAGTCGTCCCACAGAGCAACCGGCGTAGGAGTATGACCCGGAACTGGCGCGTCCACAGGACCTTGCAAGTTCGCGCTGTACGACGGCGGTGGCGTCGTAGGGGAAGGCACCGTACGAGCCGTCATCACAGCTCCACCCATGGCGGCAGGAACCGCAGAAGGGGTGGTGTCAGGCGATGAGGAGACAGGCAATGGAGTCGGGACTGGTCGAGGAGCAACCTTGGGCGCCGGAGTTGGGACAGACACAGGCTGAGCCTTGGGCTTTGTGGGGCTCGCCGAGGGAGCAATCGACAGCGCAGGTGCCGGATTGGCCAACGTAATCTTGTGGTCTGAGTTTTCAGGCTCCGTGATCTTCGGCAGCAAGCGCAATTCAATGCCCTCTTGCACCAAACGATTCGCTATCTCTGGAGGGAACGAGTGGGCCTCCAACACAATACGACCTTGACAATACGGATAGAGCCGGGCAAAGTCATCGCTCTCGATGAAGGTTTGCAGCGCGCTGATCCGCTCCATCAGGTTCTTCACTAGGAAAGGATCCGACTCCCAATCCGCCCGCTGCTCCACAAACATTCGAAGCAACCCGTTGTGTGGCCCTTGAATGCGGTCGGCCTTGGCTCGCAGAATCGGCTGTGGTCTTGTTGCAGGAGAATCAATGGGAGGAGGGAGAACCGGTAGCTCAGAGTCACCGTCGCGCAACGTAGGAATCGCGCCGGAGTCTGTTCCGGGCAGAACTTTTTGCACCTGAGTGACAGGAGAGATGGCGCTCTCTTCAGCCTGCGACTCTCGGAACAGAGGTTTGCGTCCCGATTCAGCTTGTCCTTCCTGCTCAAGCACCTGCGACACGGAGAACGACAACGCTTGCGTGGCTTTGTGGTTTTGAACCCGTGTTGGAGCAGGCGTCTCCTCGCTCTGCATGGCTCCAGGCAGCTCCCTAGAGACGGCAGTGGGGCCTTCCTCAAACTCATCAGCGGGGAGGAGATCAGAGGGCAGAGCTTCGCCCGGAGGGTCCGGAGCAACCGAAGTGTCCGCCCACTCTAGGGCAGGCATTCCCAGCGTTTCGCCCCCAGAGGCTTTCTTCTCAGCATCCAAAGCAGCGAGCAAGTCGACCGGCATGGATGACACTTCAACAGTGTCCTTGGGCAAGCCGTGACTGTCATCCAGCAGAAGCTCGGAGAGGACGACCTCCGGCTCCGCGTTTTCTTCAGCGGCTTTCGGAGCAGGAGCTGGACTGTTTGAGGAGTCTGGACCATCCTGACCGGAGAGCTGCACACGACTGGAGGCTCCCAAATGCCAGGTGTGATGGTCCATTTGCTCATCGACCAGGGACCAATCGCCTGTCGGTTCCACAGCAGGCTTTCGCATCAGCGGAATCTGAACGGAGATCTTTTCGGAGCTTAACTTTTCCAGCAAGACCTGGTCGGACTCGGACCACGTTTGTGCCACAGCTTCCAACGCCAAGCGAAGTTCTTCGGCGGTCTGGAACCGTTCGTCGGGCTTCTTTGCGAGAGCCTTCAAGACCACCCGCTCCAACTCTGGAGAGACCCGCTCAGGCTGCAACGAACGAGGGGAAGGAGGCTCTTTGGTGAGGTGTCCTTCGATGATTCCAACGGCCGATGAGAAGGCCGACATCTCACCTTGTGGCGGCAAGAATGGAGTGTGACCCACGAGCATCTCGTACAGCATGATACCCATCGCGTAGATGTCGGTGCGTACGTCAGTGGGCTGATTCAAGCATTGCTCAGGGGCCATGTAGGCCGGTGTACCCAAAGAACCCTGGGTCACATGGGTCACTGCGAGTTCTTCGTTGCTTACAGGCTTGGCGATCCCAAAGTCGTATACCTTGAGGAAGAAAGGATCGTTCTTGCGCTGCACCAACATTAGGTTGTGAGGCTTCAGATCGCGGTGCACCACGCCGGTTTCGTGGGCGAACTGCATGGTGTCACAAAGCTGCATGAACAGGTGGAAGCAGAAGGGCAGCGGGGGAAGTTCGGCCAATTCTTCGAGGAGTTGGCTGAGAGTCTCGCCCTGAAGATGCTCCATCACATAGAAGTGACCAAGCTTGGGGATTTCGCCGAAGTCATCGTAGATTCGGACGATATGTTCGTTGCGTTGTGACAACGCAGAGGTAATCTGGACTTCACGCCGGAAGCGATGTTCCATTCCCTGAATTTTGAAGATCTCTGGCCGAATGACCTTGATGACCCGTTCGGCGTCTTGATCCAGGTGAATGTGAAGGGAAAGATAGACGATGCTGCTTCCACCCCGCCACAATTCCTTGACCAAGCGATACTTGCTGGCAACCAAAGGAAGCGGGAATTGGCACTGGGGACAAAAAGCGAGGGCTTCCTGGTCGAGAACTCCCTGAACTCGTTCAAGATCAAACCCACAACTGGGACAAAGTTTTAAATGGGATACCATGGAAACGTCTCTACTTTCACACCCAACAGCGTCAGATTGGCTGTTTGTTGCGAGACCACACGAAGGCAGAATGCACGACAGCAGCGTACTAGGTTTATCACAATCGTGTGCCCCCCACAAGAGCAAGCAAGTGGGGAAGAGTCTTAGCCTTCGCTAACCTACATCGTCTCCCGACTCGGCTTGACCACAGAGCCACGTCAAGGTTTCTTGGCCTGTTCTTGTTCCAAGTCCCGAAAAAAGTCGCAGAGAGAGGCGACCGCTTCTTCTGCGTCTTCTCCTTCAGCAGCCACCTGGATGGTGACAGGGCCAAACAGCCCAAGGCCGAGAAGTTCAAGAACGCTTCTTGCGTCTGCGGAGAAGTCACCGTTGGATACGGTGACTTTAGCCTGGAACGTTGCCATGCTTTCGGTAATTTGCCGGGCTGGTCGAACATGAAGACCCTGAGCAAGCACGGGCTGGATGGTTTGCTCCGACGTCAGCACACTCATGTCACCTCTCCTGTACCAAGGCTCTTGTCCCAGAGTTCGCTCTGGAAACAGGTGTTGGAAGCGCAGTGATTTATCGCAAGGAGCCTGAACCACCCGAAGGTACTTCAAAGCCAGAGATGGCTGTCAGGGAAGCGTGCGAATGAGAGGACGCGTCCACAACCGCTTGTTCCATGTCACGATGAATCACGCGGCCCATAATACCATGCTCAACCAGATAAGCGTGAATTTGCTCCGCCATATACACCGATCGGTGTTGGCCACCTGTACAACCAAAGGCAATGGTCAGGTAGTGACGATCGCTGTTTTGGTAACAACGAACCAGAAACAGAAGCGTGGGTTTGAGCTGCTCCAAAAACTTGCCCGTGTCTTCCACTTGCTCCAGGTATTCCTGAACACCAGCGTCCTGACCGCTCTGTGCACGGAGTTCCTCCACCCAGTAAGGGTTGGGAAGGAAGCGGACGTCGAACAACACATCAATGTCCAAGGGCAAGCCGTTCTTAAACCCAAAGGATGTGATGGTGAGCTGGAGTGAGGGGTCCTCTTTTGTGTTGGAAAACAGCTTGCGCAATTGGCGGCGAAGTTCATGGGGAGCGAGGTGCGAGGTGTCTACGATGGGATCCGCAATTTCACGCAGAGGCGCCAGCATTTCACGTTCCGCCGCGATGCCACCAGACACCGACTCACCTTGTAGCGGGTGAGGTCGACGGCTCTGGGCGTAACGCCGTTGCAACGTCAGATCATCGCTGTCCAGAAACAGCACCTTGGGAGTGTAGGGACGACTGCTTTGGATTTGCTCCAAAATGTGTCGTCCATGCTCCGACACTTCCGGCTGACGGATATCCACCACGACAGCGAGCCGCTCCATTCGATCATCGAGTTGATCCAGGAGCTGAGGCAGCAGCACAATGGGCAGATTGTCAACGCAGAAGAAGCCTGTGTCTTCGAGGGCTTTTGCTGCCACGCTCTTGCCCGACCCGCTCATTCCAGTGATGACCACCAGTGTCTTTAGCATCCCGCTGTTCCTTATCGCCTGCTGTCCAAGGGTGGAGGATCGTTTCGCCCACCATACAAGCAGGCCACGTTTCCAGACAAACTATAGCTTCTGTTCAAACGAAACAATGGAGTCATAAATTTCTTGGATGGAGGAGAGTTCCATCAGGTCGGAAAGCAAAGGGGTTCCTTTGAAGAGTCGACAAACCCGCGCGAGGACCCGCAAGTGAGGACCAATGGAGTGGGTCGGAGACACCAAGGCAACAAACAATCGGGCAGGCCGCTCGTCGTCTCTCGACATAGAGATGCCATCCCGAGCGATCCCCAAGGCAGCCAAGGTTTGCGTCAAATTGGGCATCCGACAGTGAGGAATGGCAAGGCCCTCCCCCACGCTCGTACTTCCCATCACTTCGCGCTCCAACAGCCGATGCGCGATCACCGACGCGTCAGGGGCCGCACGAGGATAAGCGAGGTGAATTTGCTCAGCAAGCTCCACCAAGACATCGTCGCGTTTTGAAGATTGGAGGCTTGGGATAATCGCCTCCGGTCGCAGAATCTCCACAATGTTCATACAAGCGTTCGTTTCTTTGGGTTTTGTGAGAGGGGGTCAACAAGGCGGCTCAAACAGGTTTCAGATACACGCCTTGCCTCAGCCATGCAAGGGGAAACCTTGAGACAACAACGCAACTGCAGCACAAAGGCACTGCTAGTACGGGCGTTTCCGCTTGCTCGACGAGGGAATATTTAGCATCCCGCGATACTTCGCCACGGTACGGCGTGCAATATCGACCCCTTCGCTCGCCAAGATTTTCACGATGGCTTGATCCGAGAGCGGCTTCTTTGGACTTTCGTCATCGATCAGCTGGCGAATCTTTTCTTTCACCGCGAGGCTGGAGACGTCCTCACCACCTTCCGACGACTGCAAACTCGACGTAAAGAAGAACTTGAGCTCGTACACCCCTTGTGGCGTGTGCACGTACTTGTTGGTGGTCACGCGGCTGATCGTGGACTCGTGCATTTTGATATCTTGTGCCACGTCTCGCAGAATCATCGGCTTCAAATGCGATACACCATGCTCCAGAAACTCACGCTGGCGTTCAACAATGGACTCTGTCACGCGAAAGATGGTTCGCTTTCGCTGCTGGATCGAACGCAACAGCCACTGCGCGTTGCGCATTTTCTCCTGAATGAACTCTCGGTTCTCTTTGCTTTGCTGGCGTAACATCTGCTTGTAGATGTTGTTGATCTTGAGTTGCGGCTGACCGTCGTCGTTGAGCATGACCTCATAATCGTCCCCCACCTTCCGCACGTAGATGTCGGGCGAGATGTAAGCAGTGGGCTGCTGTACGAAGTTACGGCTGGGGTAGGGATCCAGTTGACTGATCACCTCCACACTTTCCAACAACTCGTTCAGTGAGATCTTAATCTTCTTCCCGATGTGGGTGTAGCGCTTTCGCTCGATATCATTCAGGTGGTCGCGAAGCAAACGTTCGATCAGATCGGGGTCTTTGAGGTCATCGCGCTGCCAGGCCTGCAGCAGCAAACACTCTTCCAGAGAGCGTGCCCCAACACCCACAGGCTCCATCCGGTGAATCGAACGTAACGCAACATCTCCAGTCCGTCGCCAGTACGCAAACAACTCCTCATCGGTCAGGTCGTCGTCGTCCCCTCGGGGGTTGTCTAGCAAGTCATTGATCATCTGGTGAGCCAGAATGTCCAAGGGGTCGTCGTCTCCCTGGTCTTCCAGGGCCAACCAGCCCCGATCGTCCAAGGAGCCAATGATCAACAAGGCCATTCGCTGTTGATCGCGATTCAACTTGGCCATGTGAAGCTGAAAGACGAGGTGTTCGCTCAGGCTCTCTTCTTCCGAAACCCGCTGCTCCAAGGAAGGCAAGTCGGGATCAAAATCTCCCCCAATGGAGGGCGAAGAAACAAACGTCGACTCCATATCTTGGAAGTAAGCTTCCCAGTCGATCTCTTTGAAGAGTTCTTCCTGCGAGACGTCTTCGCCTTCTCCCTCCGCAGGTTCCTTGGCCGCAGTGGCATCCAAGGCTTCTAGCCCGGCTTGCTCTCCTTCAGCCTTTGCCGAGTCAGCAGCGTCAGAGTCTCCACTGTCAGCCGCTTCAGCCGCTTCAACAGCCTCTGCAGCTTCTGACTCTGCGGCTTCCGCGTCCCCAGGCTCTGCATCAGGATCCACTTCTTGCATCTCCAAGAGTGGATTCTCAAGAAGCTCGTCCTGAAGCATCTCGGCCAGTTCCACATGATTCAGTTGCAGCAGCTTGATCGCTTGCTGCAGCTGCGGTGTGATCACCAGCTTTTGCTGCAGATTGAGAGATGTACTTTGCTGAAGTCCTAGTTTCGGCATCGAGAAAAACCTTTGTGGCTGAACCCTGTTGAAGCTTATGTCGCCCGGATTTTTCAAAGAGAGGCGATCGTTTCCCCTCACTCTCGCACCATCCACTGACACATGTTTCAGCGTTCTCTGCAAGAACAAGGCCAATCTTCACACTAAAAACATATAGCGTTTTTTTCGCTTTTGCAACTGGAAACAAAGAGGACCACTCAATTCTGGCGTTTTTCTTGCACGAAGCCTTTTCTTTCCATGATGTTACTCATGAAGAAAACCCAACAGACCTCCTTTTGGTCTCAAACCATGTGCTTGGGAAGTCGCTCAAGTGGAGGTTATTGGTCGCGCGAAACGATCCATCAGTTCGGTCGAATCACAGTCACCTTGTTGAGGTCCAGTTGAGGAACATCGCGAACACGACCATCGCTCCAAAGAACCTGGAGAGAGCGCAAAAGCTTGGCGTTGTCGAGAGGAATGGGAAAAAACAAAGGTGCCTGATCAGGTCCAGTGGCGCGCACCCCAATTTCGCGCAAGATCTTGGAGCCTGACGTTTGCAGCACCAAATGGGCGCCGATCGCGTTCCGGTTGCCACGTATTCCTTGCAACAGCACATGCAAAAACCTGGGCTGGTTCGAGGGTTCCAAGCGGCTCCACCCCTTATCGTGCATCCACACAAGGGCAGGCACGCCGCGCTTGGGGTCATGCCCCAATGTTCCCACGGCCCCTAGAGGTAGCTTTTCTGGGAGATGTTTGTCTTCCACAACAAACAGACGCTGCCCCAAAAAGTTGCTCAGGAGCAGGGGGGCCTTTCCCGTACGCCATATCACCACATCGGGATAGCCGTCGCCGTCCCAGTCGGCTGGGGCGCAGCCACGCACGTCTGCATCAGGCAATGTCAATGTGTCCATGCGACGCCAGAACTCCCCGTCAAGATGTCGGAGCAACACCACCTGCAGCTGAGGGGGTTTGCCCTCTGACGCAGGAGAGCGCCCCACCAAAACAAAGTCCAGCTCACCGTCGGCATCGAAGTCGGAGCGAGCAGCGTGCAGCCACTGTGTCCCCTTCGGAATGTTGGGCAGCGCCGACTCCAGCGTGCTGGGCTGGTAACCCCCCTTGGCCTGCCCCAACAAGACCATGGGTGCGCCCTCCCCTCCAGGAAGAACCAACAGATCCACGCGGCGGTCGTTGTTGAAATCGCCCGCCAACACCTCTTGTGGAGCGACATCCTTCAAGGCCTCGATCGCTGGCTGCTTTTGGTACCCCCCAGTCGTACGCTGGAGCAGAAAACTTCGCCCTTTCCGACGCTCCACAACCAGGATATCAAGCTGCCCATCGGCGTTCGCATCCAGAGGAACCAAACGCTGGACAAGGCTATCCTCCATAGCGGCAAGGAGAGTCTTGTCTTCTTGCACAGACGTTCCCGACGTAGCTCGAAACAGGTGCACTTTCCCAGACTCATCACCCAGCAGAACATCGTTAAGGCCGTCGCCGTCCACATCCCAACAGCGAATCCATGCGGTCACAAAGGACAAAGTCGCCAGGCTTTTGGGCTCTTGGTAACGATTGTCGGTTGACGTTACCACCAGGAGCGTATCCTTGGTCGCGACAACCAAACCAGGGCTGTCAAAGCCTTCCAGATCCACCGACGCCACCGCCTGGACAGACAAAGAGGGAACCTTGGTCAAGCGCAAAGCGAGGGGCGCGATCAGCGAGTACTTGCGGTCCTCTACCAAAGAGGCCCAACCTTTCTTGTCTTCCGCCTTCACCTGGATCCAGGTGTCGTGTTGGAACGAAAGCTCCTGCTTTACGTCCTGCCAGCCCGTTGGGGAAAGAACAAGATTGTAGGAGATGGAGGCGTCTTGCTCGTCTGTAGTCATCCGAACCAACAAAGGCCTCTGAAGATGAATGCCCGTCTCAGGAAGCACCGACAGCTTGGGAGAGAAGTTGTAGGTTTCTTGCTGGGCAGGCTCCCTGTTCCCTGAGGCATCCACCCCAAAGAACCGCAGCACCGTATCTTTGGCAAGGGTGATCGGTCCCTTGAACACAGGTGATTGGAGCGTGGGTTCGGAGCCATCCAGGGTGTAATGAATGGCTCCCGCTTCGTCGGACAAAAGCTCGATGTCCACCTTGTCACGGACGTTCCCACCACGCGGCGAGGCGCGGGTTTGGGGAAACAACGTGTCCACTTGAAAGGTGGCCGTCGCCTCTTTCCCGCGACGTCCTTCAGCGTCGATCGCCACCACACGCAAGGTAGCGGAGCCCCACAATCGCAAAGGCGCCTGGTACTTGAGGCTCAAACGAGGTTCGGGTGTTGTGTCGTCCAGAGTGTAATAAACATCAGCCTGGCCTTCGACCTCCAGCCGAACTTCTGTACCGGCCGGAACCGCTCCACCACCCGGCTCAATGCGTACACCTGGGCCTTCACCTTGGGGTGTGGAACAATGCACAAGCCCCACCCCAAAGACAACCAGCAAGCTCAACTGAAACAACCGTGTACGAAACGACATACAACAACACCTTCTGTTGTCTTCTATCGTGTCGAGTCTGGGTGAGTTTGACAAGCCCCTTCCGGGTTCGGAAAGAAGCGCTTCGGCTAACGAGTGGAGGATCGGTGAGGCAAGCGATAGAACTTGGGATGGGGAAAGTCCCAACTTGGAGTGAGGATGCGACCGCTGCGACCCAAGTGGAACCAAGGAGAGCGTCGTTGCTGGCTGGATCGCAACACATGGAAAGACTGGGCTGGCATCAAGCCCTGCCCCAACAAGAACAATGACTCACCCTTGGCGTTGCGGGCTTCGTCCAAGAGCAGAATGACATGACCGGGATAGCCACCTTGCATCAGCAAGTCACCGGCTTGAATCCGACGACGAGGCACACGCCGCAGCTCACGACTGAGCGAGGCGGTTCCCGAGTACATCATGACCACACGGAGATACTTCCGGAAACTTCGGTACGACGCATTCGGCCGGCGTGCGCGACGCCTCCATCCACGCATGCGTCCTCGCACAATCTTCAACCGATCGCCCCGAGCCCATCGCTTCCAGGGGTTGCGATGACCGCTGGTCAAACGAAACTGGTAATAGCGTTGCAGGCCACGAGACCAAAGATACTCCCCCCACAAACGCATCACAGAGTCGGCGCACTGCTGCAAATTGTAACGCCCCACATCCAGACGCACCACACCCGCCCGTCGAGACTGACCGGCCAGTCGTCGCCCGCGGTAGTCACGGATGGGCGTCCCTTTGGAGGCCATGGGAAGGCGGCGAAGCCACCACGCAAAGGAGCCTCGCTTCACACGAACCCGCCGGTAGCCGCGAGGCACTGAGAAGCGGTACCGAAGCTGGGTCTTCTTCGCAGCCTTCTTGGGAGAAAGCCAGGGATGCAAACGCCCCGCCTCTGCAGAGCGATGTGCTGAACCCAAGAACCAGAGCATACAGCCAGAGGCGATCCAGAACCACCGTATCATTCCATTCTCCCAAACTAGACAGAAAGTGAAGTTGTTGTTGTACACAAACAGCAAGACGAGATGTGGGAACCTTTGTCGCAGACTCCTTTCCATTTGGTAGGACAAACATGGTCGAGGCTTGAGAAAGTTGCAGTCATCATCTTGTCAATCCAGGCCGGGACTGTTAGGATTTTCAGGCTTTCTAGAAACCATGGTGTGAGGCCAACGCGCTACTGTAGGAGTTTGATTGCAATGAGTGAGGGCGAGTCGCTGCAACGTTGCCCCCAATGCAGCGCAGACATCGCACGGATGAGCAAAGCGATGGAAGACATCGCAGAGTTATCGTTCTGCCTCAAATGTCATTTCCCTCTTCAGTTGATTGCCAACAAGTACCGACTGCAGAAGATGATCGGTCGGGGTGGCTTCGGCGAGATCTACCTGGCCCACCATGTGAATCTGCCCCGCGACCAAGAACGCGTCGTCAAGGTGCTAAAGCCCGAGGTGTTTGACCACGCCGGCATGGTGAAGCGGTTCGAACAAGAAGTGCACCTCACCTCACTGCTATCCCGTCAAAACAACCACATTGTCCGCATCTACGACGACTTTGGCAGCGTCCCTCGGCTCGGTCGCTTTTATGTGATGGAGTACCTCAAAGGTGTTCCCCTCACACGCCTCTTGGAGAACCCCAACAACCTGCCGCCGTTGCCGTTGTGCTTCCACATCTTTCGGCAGCTTTGTGAAGCCATGGAAGCCGCCCACCGACAAGGCGTGGTCCATCGCGACATTAAGCCTGATAACATCTTCCTGGTCCGTCATCACAACGACCCTTACTTTGTAAAGGTGATCGACTTCGGCATCGCCAAACCTCTGGAACGTTGGGGAGAACGCTCTCTTGTCGCGACCCAGGGAGTGTTGGGAACGCCGCTGTATATGTCGCCTGAGCAGTGGGACGACGTCCCTGTAGACCACCGCACCGACATCTACGCGATGGGCGTGGTGCTCTACGAGATGCTGACCGGTCGTACGCCGTTTTGGGACCGCTCGGCGAAACGTTCGCCCCGTGGCATCATGACCGATCACCTGATGACGCCGCCGCCTTCGCTGTCGGAAGCCAACCCGGATCGTCAGATTCCAACGGCCATTGAGCAGCTCGTCCTTCGCGCGCTCTCGAAAAAACCGGAAGACCGCTTTGACTCTGTAAAGACCTGGCGACATGAGATGGAACATGCCCACGTCAAAGCCCGATTGTGGCCCGCTCACGGCTGGCGCGAAGACTTTTCACCCGAAGAAGAATGGGGTCCGCTGCAAAGCTACCTGAGACCTCCGCGCTCCCAAGCCAACAGCAGCGCCAACGGTGGGTTTCGCTGGCCACGCGCGAACTCCGACGAGTGGCACCGCGACCGAATGGCGTCGTTTGGTCAGTGGCCCGAAGGCATGGCGTTTGTGGACACAAGCCCGGCTGATGAGGGGTTGCGTTCTCCCAACGCGCAACGACAAACCTCCCCTGCCGCCCACTTTGCCGACGGCGCGGTGGGCTCCAAAGCGACCCACGAACGCGCCCGAATGCCCGACGACTTTGGACGAGACGGTGGGCCACCACCCCACATGTATCCGTCCCAAGATGTCCACTTTCCCTCCCGCGAGTTTCAGACCCATCGTTCGGGCGCTTACGACCTTAAGCTTCTCCATCCACCCGATGACATCGAAGACGATTTCAGCGACCTGGATACAGCGTCCTTTCAACCTTCCAAGACCTTGTTTTGGGGCAGCGCTTTTCTGATGTCGCTGGTGGTGCTGGGAACGGTATGGTTCACCATCAACATCCAAAAGATTCGTCCGGCTCCTCACCCTCAGGGAAGCAACAAAGGAGTCTGTGGACCCACACACAGCAGCTGGGCTCCGTATGCGCTACGCGTTCTGGTCCTACCGCTGACTTCCAAAAGCGAGCAAAGTCGCCCTGACAACAAGCTGCTTCGCCACAAACGATACATGCAGCGCTCCCTCGACAACCTCCTCCGGGAGATGTTTCGTTCGATGGGTGCGTTGAGGCATCTTTTCTTTTCTGTGAAGATCAGTGAGGTGGGGTTCGTTCGCTCTGACCCCAACGAAAACAAGACACAAGCGCGGATGTACGGGACCAACTGTGGAGCCGACATTGTACTCTCTGCCACCTGGTTGACAGGTCCAGGGAGTCGGCCAGCCTCCACCCAAAACAAGAACACGTCACGCACCGAGCAAAACTTCCTTCGGTTGTTTGCGACCTACACCGGTCGCCCGTTGAGCAACAACCCCAAGGACCCATCGGCTTATTCTGTCACACCCAAAGACCTGGATGAGTTGCTTCAGGGGGAGAAACGTTCGGAGCTTAAGCGCAGCCAGATCCGCTTGCTTCTGCACGGACTGTTGTGGCTTCGGGCCGCTCAGTTTGTGGAAGACAGTCCGCCGCTGCAAGCGTACTTGTGGAAACGTTCGCAAGTCTCGCTGTCACAGCTAGGGCTCAAGCTTGACTCGCCTCCTCCTCAGCCCAACCCCAAACGCAAGCTTCTCTCTCGGGAGGTCTTCATTCCAGCCGGTTCGTTCTGGTTGGGTCCGGCCGGTAACCAAAAAGAAGTGGAGCTGTCCTCGTATCGTATCGACCGGTATGAAGTCAGCCGCGAAGACTACGCTCTTTGTGTTCTCAAGGGCCTCTGCACAGCACCCATGAGACGTTGGATGGACCCACCCTGGGATTACCCGCGAGACCGGATCAGCCCAGACAAGGCCCAAGAATTCTGCGCAGCGTTTGGTAAAAAGCTCCCCACCGAAGAGCAATGGGTGAAAGCAGCGCGGGGAGGACTAATGATTGGTCGTCGTCGCAACCGAATGGCCCAACGTATCTACCCTTGGGGCAACACCGAACCCACATGCAAACACGCCAACATCAAGTGGTGTTTTAAAGAGAAGTCGGAGAAACAGACCATCCCTGTTCCGGTTCCCTTCCACTTGAAGCTTCTGGACCGCAGCCCCTACGGTGTCTATCACCTGATGGGCAATGTCGCTGAGATCATCCGCGACGGCTCCATCAAAGGCGGCAACGGCTTCGCGGAAGCCCGCGTCATCTCCTGGAAAGAACACATGGACCAGCGCAACGGCCTTCGTTGGGTTGGCTTTCGCTGCGTCGCGGAGTGAACCTAACTTGTTCTGAATAGCTTCTTGTAGCTAGCTTTCCCCAGTTATCCTTGAACCTCTTCTCACGTTGTAACTCTCGCACCTCCCTCTGACCAAGGAGCGCCCATGAACACCTGGATCATTGTCACACTCGTTTTTCTCGTTGGACTGTTGGTTGCTGAAGCCAAAGAGTCACAGCTTGGGAAGTGGCTCACCAAACCAATCGCCTCCACAGGCTTTGTGCTCACAGCCTACGCAGCGGGGGCCTTCCAAACCCACTACGGCATCGCGGTGTTTGTGGCGCTTGTGTTGTCCTGGTTTGGCGATGTGTTTTTAATTCCTCAATCGCGCAAGTCCTTCTTGTTTGGACTTGTTAGCTTTCTTCTGGGGCACCTCGCGTTTGGTGTGGCGTTTGCTCTGTATCGCTTTAACATCGTCTGGGCCGGAGTAACCCTGGCCGTGACCCTGCTGGTGGGCGTTGTGGTAGGACGTTGGCTCAAGCCTCACGTGGAAGCCAACATGTGGAAGCCTGTGGTTGCGTACATCCTGGTCATTTCCAGCATGCTCATTACTTCGGTCGCGGCTTACCCAGGGAGCCAGATCATCTGGATTCCTGTCGGCGCCACCTTGTTCTACATGTCGGACCTGGCAGTGGCGCGCAACCGCTTTGTGAAGCCCGCCTTTCTTAACCGACTGTGGGGTCTTCCCTTCTACTATGTTGCCCAGTTAATTTTGGCATACACCTGCTCGTTGGTCTCGTAGCTACGGCTCCAAGCAGGATCTCAAGTTTCAGGTCGATGAGCACAGAAGGAAGTGAGGCCAACAAAGCCCATGAAGAAGCGAAAGTCTCTGAAGGAGCTATCCCCTCATGCTGGACGTCCGAGTTCCCGTGCCCTTCGTTGGCTGCGTCGATGGGTGCGCCCTTGGACCCGGCTCGCATTTCGCCCGACCCTTTTGGGGCAAGAGAACCTCCCCAAGGATCGACCTTTTCTTCTGGTCGCCAACCACTCTGGCGGAGTCGGTCTGGCTGAATTGATGAGCTTTGCAGCGTTGTTTCCAGAGCAAGTCGGGACAGAGCAACCGTTAGCAGGCTTTGCCCTGGCCGTAGGCTTCGACTTTTGGCCCATGTCAGCCATCCACAAAGAGCTTGGCTCGGTTCCTTCCACCTACGAACACGCTTACGAAGCCTTGGAGCAAGACGTCTCTTTGTTGGTGTTTCCCGGCGGGGACTACGAGACGCTTCGCCCGCTTTGGCACGTTCACAAGGTTGATTTCAACCAACGCAAAGGATTCCTCCGGATCGCTCGCAAAGCCAACGTCCCCATTGTTCCCATGGGTATCCGAAACGGCCACTGGACAGCCCCGGTTTTGTTTCGCTCCACCTGGTTGACCCGGCTCGCCATCATTCCCATGACCATGGGACTCAAGCGCTGGGCAGTGACCCTACTTGGTGTTTTGGGAGCCATTGCCTTTGCCTTTCTCCCCATCAACGTGTGGTGGCGCGCCTTCTTGATATGGTTCTGGCTCTCCACTCCCTTGATGATGATGCCTTTCATCCCAGCGACCCTAAGCTTTCGTATCGGCTCACCTCTTGAAACAAGCGAACTCTTCGACCAGAACCTTCCTGAAAGCGAGTCGCTTCAACAAGGGTATGACAAGGTGGTCGAAGCCATTCAGGCGTTGGTAGACCAAGGAAAGACAACCCCTAGATAGGCCACTCTTCCAGGCCAAGCAGCCTTCGTCCTCTCTTGTTCAAGTCCAACCCGTTGAAGTCCACCACATCACTGTATTGACGCATCACTCGCTGAGGCGCGTAACGGTCGTGCTCTTCGTAAAACGGGTCGCTCTCTCTTGCAGGAAACACACGGATGTACTGGTGCAAACGCATACGATCGGAGTCGTTGTGTGCGGTGGCATGAAGTTGCCCCCACGACCAGATGAGCATCTCGCCTTGTCGCAACGGAATCTCTTGCATGTATTGACGGATGGGATCGTCCTCCTCGGGTCGATGACTCCGGCGTTTTTTGCCAAGCCCAGAGGGACAAGCGTGTTCACGACACCACTGTGCCAGGAACGGTGCACCGCCCGGAAGAGTCAGATGACAGCCCATCCCTGAGTGATGTTCGTTCAGAGCGACCACAGCCTGGTATCCGGGGTTACGCCCTTGTTCCACTTCGTCGACCCATAGCCAGGGGTTGTAGTCCCAATGAGGCTTGATTCCTTTGCCCCAGCGACGCTTCTCTGTCGGCACCAGCTCTCCCTGTTCGTTCGGAAGTAGAAGGTTCTTCGAGCCTCTCGCGATGCCCCAGTTGTCGATGGTGACACGCAGCCTGTCTTCCTGCCACAACATGGCAAACACGTCGTACACATTAGAAGCAACGCGGTTGGCAAACGCTTGAGGGTGGAAGGCAGGCTGACGGAGTAAGAACTTGGATTGCACAGGCCAGTTCCGATCGTCCCAGGTCCACGATTGTTCCGGGTGGACGGCAGGAGTGTCTTTCCCCAACGCAGCAACTTGGGCGTTCACTTCTTCAAACATCGCATCGATGGTGGCGCTGCAAACCTCTGGAGAGAACGCTTGCACCACAACCAGCCCGTAGGTATCGAGCGTTTGACGGATGGCCTCGTGTTCATGAGGCTGGAGCGACTTCACAAAACCGTCCGATGTCTCCGGGTAGCGGGGAAAGAGAGCGCTCCACTCGCGGTCACTTCGTTCCACAGCATGAAGCTCAGGACTTTGCTTGGACAGACGAAGAATCAAACGCTCCAACCAACCCCGATCCAGGGACACACGAGGAGCCAGACCTTCAACCTCCGCCAGCACCGACAACAACTGAGACTCGCTGTAAGGAGGAGGGCTTGCTTGATACACTGAACGCACATAGTCTTCGGCTTTTTGGTATTCTTCGCTACGCAATGACTTTAAGTCTGTATCCATCATCTTTGTCCACAGAGGTTAAATAGAAAGGCGAAGGGAGCGTGTTCGCCCCCAATCATACGATTGTTGCGTAGCGATACGATCGACAACTACCGAATGTTCAGTTCTTTTTATTGGGCAGCAAGCCGAGGAACGGCTCATGTGTATGGGTTGGGATGAAGTCGATGAGAAGAGGCAGAAACGGGGAGAGACTTGAGACAGCCAGGGGAAGGCGGAACGGTTGACTTAGGGGAAGAAACAGACTCGTTCAAAAGAATCACAATCTGTACCTTCGGGACACTCAGCATTGTTGGAGCAAGCGATGTCTTGGGGCGGCACGCAAGCGCCACTCCGTGTACAAAATGTGCCAGAAGCA
Source organism: Deltaproteobacteria bacterium (assembly GCA_006226375.1). Classification (GTDB taxonomy): domain Bacteria; phylum Myxococcota_C; class UBA6777; order UBA6777; family UBA6777; genus M3003. Next base: position 169,499 of record SBHC01000010.1, read on the forward strand.
CAATCTGAGTTATCAACACACCCATCAGGAGGGTTCCCCACGATCACGCAGGCAGAAAGGGCCCAGCCAAGAAACAGAATGGTCAAAAGATAACTCACTTTTTTTCTCATGGTACTCCTCCAAAAGTATACTTTTTCTAAACCAGCTTTCCCACCATACCATTCCTTGGGATTCTCTGACAAACTTACTCTCCCTCTGAATGTATGATACCTCCCAAGCTCAATGTCTAGCGTCGTGTTTCGGACATCTCAGGAATTACTGACATACAGCATACCGAACACCACTAAAATCCAAAAGTGAAGAAAGAAAAGGACTTGGTCTGTTCACCCACAAGACTTCAACCCGTGTAAGTAACATTTGACAACGCAAGACGACAAACAGGGGTCCATCTTGGACAACACCCACGGCGGCGTGTACACAAGACATTGCAAAATGAATGTGACACTCCGATAGCAACCAAGCGAGGTGTTGACAAAGAGACACAGGCATGGATAAACGAATCCACCAGAAAGATAGACCGATTTGCATAGGAGAAGTCTTAATGAATCGAAAGGAAGCCGCATTTTTAAGCACCGAAGAGCTTTCCTCATTGCTGGTAACCAAAACTCCGGACCTCACAGTGCACGACCCTGTGAAGAAAAAGGAGGAGATTCGGCGCTACTTTCACAACACAGTGACGTTGTTTGAGAGCCTGTTCGATTGCCTCAAAGATGACTCCGTTTATTACTTCCAGCCCAACCCACTGCGGCACCCCCATATTTTCTACTTTGGGCACACCGCGGTGTTCTACATCAACAAGCTCCGCGTGGCAGGTCATATCTCCGAACGCCTCGACCCCGAGTTTGAATCAAAGTTTGCGATCGGTGTGGATGAGATGTCTTGGGATGATGTGGACCAGGGTCACTACGATTGGCCCAGCGTTGACGACGTCCGTGCCTACCGCAACAAGATGCGAGAGATTGTGGATGGAGTCATCCAAAAGTGTGACCTGTCCGAGAAACAAATCAGCTGGTCCCACCCCTTGTGGATCGTAATGATGGGCATTGAGCACGAACGCATCCACCTGGAAACAAGCTCCGTGTTGATCCGTGAGACCCCGCTCGACAAGCTCAAACCGCACCCAGTGTGGGGTAACATCTGCCGAGAACACGGCGAAGCACCCAAGAACCAGCTGCTGCCCGTTCAGGGAGGCACCGTTCAGCTCGGCAAAGACCACACCGACCCCTACTACGGTTGGGACAACGAATACGGTCATCTGAAGGTTGAAGTCTCTGACTTCCAGGCCAGCCAATACCTCGTCTCCAACCGCGAGTTTTTCGAGTTCATCGAAGATGGGGGATATCAGAACCAAGAGTACTGGACAGAAGAAGGCTGGGGCTGGGTCACCTACAAGAACGCCAAACACCCGGTGTATTGGATCAAAGACGGCGACACCTTCCGATACCGAACGATGCTGGAAGAGGTCGATCTACCGTGGGACTGGCCTGCCCACGTCAACGCTTTGGAGGCGCAAGCTTTCTGCCAGTGGAAGTCGCAAAAAACAGGCAAGAACATCTGCCTTCCCACAGAAGCGCAGTGGTACCAGCTGCGTTCATTGGAATCTTCGGACCAACCCAACTGGGAGAAGGCTCCCGGCAATTTGAACCTTGAATACGAGATGTCGTCTTGTCCGGTCACGCGTCATGCATTCGCCGATGGATTTTACGACATCGTCGGCAACGCGTGGCAATGGACCCGCACCGCCATCCATCCGTTTGAGGGTTTTGAGATTCACCCTGCCTACGATGACTTCTCAGTTCCCACCTTTGACGGAAAGCACGACCTCTTCAAAGGCGGCTGCTGGATCTCCACAGGAAACTATGCCCTTCGCTTGTCTCGCTATGCGTTCCGAAGACACTTCTTTCAGCACGCTGGCTTCCGCTACATCGAAGAGACACGCGCCGATCGCCACGAGTCGACGTCAGAGCCCAGCGCCGAGGAAAACATCTACAACCGTGACGCCATCATCGCAGAATACGCGGAGTTCCATTACGGGGACACCCACTTCAACGTACCCAACTTTCAAGTGAAGTGTGCGGGTATCGCAGTGGAAGCTCACGGGAACGGAAAGCGTCATCGCGCTCTGGACCTTGGATGTGCCACAGGACGAGCGGCCTTTGAACTGGCCCAGCACTTCGATTGGGTTGATGGTGTGGACTTCACCGCGAGGTTGCTGCAAGTGCCAAGCTCGCTGCAAAACAAGGGCTCCTACCAGTATGAGATTCCCAGCGAAGGCGAGCTCGTCATCGACAAAGAGATTCATCTTTCAGAGCTTGGCTACCAGGGTGTCAAAGACAAAGTCGCGTTCCAACAAGGAGACGCTTGCAACCTTCCCGAGAAGTACAAGGACTATGACCTTGTGCTTGCCCTCAACCTCCTCGATCAGCTGTACGACCCGGAAGCATTCCTCCGCCTGATTCAAGAGCGGATCCAGCCCGGAGGAACTCTAGTTCTTGGTACGTCTTGCAACTGGTCAACGGAGTTCACCCCTCGGGAAAAGTGGCTGGGAGGCTTCTGCAACGCAGATGGAGCACCCCAAACGACACTGGACGGGATTCGAGAAATCCTAGCTCCATCCTTTGAGCAGGTAGGGGAAGCGTTGGAAGTCCCCTTTGTGATGCGTGAGACCCAACGTACATTCCAGCACAGCCACTCCCAGATCAGCATCTGGCGTCGCCGCTAATTCCCCCCAACTACCTCTCCCCAAAGAACCAACACATTCCACCAAGAGCGCTTCACTTTATCTTTCGTTGCTCTGCCCAAAACGGAGGGCCATAAAGGTGTTGCATCCTTCCGGACAGATGTAGCCGTTTGGCCGCTCAATGAAGTGAAAACCCAACCGGTTGTACAGCTGAATGGCGCCTTGCATCTCCTGAATGGTTTCCAGGTACATCCCTTGGTAGTGCTCTTTCGCGAAGACAAGAATCGCCTCCACCAGCCTTCGCCCTAGGCCCAAACCGCGCGCACTCGGCCTCAAGTAAAGACGCTTCAATTCACACAGTCCAGGCATGATATGGGAAAAATCTTGGAGGCCGCCCCCACCGACAACGTCGGAGTCTACCTCTGCGACAAGATAGAGGGAGCCTGTTTGTTGGTACTGTTCAAACAGATTCTTTGTCTTGACCCGGTTGCTGGCCTGGATCTCTTCGCTGTAGCCAAACTCATCGTAAGCTGCGGCGATGATCGATTGCAACGCTGCTTCGTCTTCCTTTTGTATCGGTCTGATTCGAGTGTTCACAGCGCCTTCATTCTCCCAAGCGTGGCCCACAGACACCAAAGCAAAGAGGCGAGGGAGCCTACGATGTGGGCTTTGGAAGTCATTACCCGCCAGGAAGCAGGGTCACCATCAGTCGAAGCAGATCCGTGTCTGTGATGATCCCGACAGGTCGTGTCTCTCCCTCTTTCACCACCACAATCGAGCTGATCTTGTTGGACAGCATTTGCCGGGCCACACCGGCAACATCGGCACCAGGCGTTGTCGTGATGACGTCCTTGGTCATGATGTCTTCGATGGGCGTGAGCATCACTGCATCCACGAAGTCTTGCTTCTCCTCGCTGAAGTGGGAGTTCATCGCTTTCTTCAAGTCACGGTCGGACAAGATCCCCACAAGGACCTCATGTTTGTCGACCACAGGGATATGACGCAGATGGTACAGCTCCATCGTGGCAAACGCATGGTACAACATCTGCGTGGGCTCCAGAACGATGACATCTTTGGACATATACTCTTGCACGGTTGCCATAACGGACTCCTTTTCCACCCCACAGGGAACACTCAATCACCAAGAACGTTAGCGTTGCACAGGTTTGTATGCAGATACAATGTCGACAATTCGTGACTTTGTTCTAACGCTCTCCCGTCCAGGATGCAAGAGGGGAAAACGCGACGCCAAACGAACCTTCTCATCTACCGTGTAGGAACGCGCGACCCGATCTTGCAACCCAACAGAAACACGAAGAAGAGAAAAACCAACGCAGAGAACAACCTGCTTGCCAAATACGAGGTCTTTCGCTATAGTCCACAACCCTTTAGGCGAGACGATTGCAGATCAACCCAAGCACCTGGAGTTCCACCATGGCAATGAAAATACAAGGAAGTCAGCCGCACAACGTGCCGACGCAGAACACCCCCGAAACCATCACAGGACCTGTGCAACAAGAAGCGATTGTGGATGTGTCCGAAGCGATGCTCCAGCCGCAGTTTCACGCGGGTGCAGAAGCGTCAACCACCCAAACGGAGACGGCCGCTCACTTTGCACAGTCGGCGAAAGCTCCGTCGCCCGGTGGCTTCAACCCACTCTCCCTGCAAATCGCTCAAGGCACCCAGCAAGCGGAAGTTACAGCACCTGTTGCCCAAGCTGCTCCTGTGGTAAGCCAACCCATTCAGCAAACTGCCCCAGTCCAGCAAGTCGAAGATCCGGCTGCTCTGGAAAAGCAACGCAACGCTGAAACGGTGACCAAGTTCTACAAAGCCATGCAAGAAGGTGACTTTGACACCATTATGTCACTGTACCACCCCGACGCTGAGTTTTCGGATCCGGCGTTTCCCGGCATCAAAGGCGACAAGTTGGAAGGCATGTGGAAGCTCATCACCAACGCTGAGCCCGACATCAAGTTCCGCGACGTGAAAGCCAACGATGACGGCACCGTCACCGGCCATTGGGACGCGGACTACGAACTCCTCAAAGGCAACCCCATCCACAACCAGATCGACTCGAAGTTTGAGTTCAAAGACGGCAAGATCATCAAACACACCGACTCTTTCAACTTCTCCAAGTGGGCAGACCAGGCCTTCCCTGGCATCCTTGGAAAAGCCATCGGCACACGCGTCGGTCAGTTTGTGATGACTCGAATGATTCTCCCCTTCGCGATCTAACTTCCCAGCACCTCAACAAGCGATTCAAGCTTGCTTCTTTCTTCGTCCTATCCTCAAGCGAATCAGCACCACAAACAAAAACAACCCCCATACCATCGGCAGAGGTCCTTCCGATTGGCAACCGCACGCCGCTGGAGTCTGCGGACTGTCAGAGGTTGTAGTGTTCTCAGAGGATGGCTCTGTAGGTGTCCCCGCATCATCCGAAGCAACGGGCTTTTCTTGCGTGGTGGGTTCGTCGCCTGTTGAGCTTTCAGATCCGCTGGGTTCCGAAGAGACAGGTGGCTCAGCCTGGACTTCTACGCCAGGCTCGGAAACAGCTTCAGCGGCTGGCTCTTTGGCTGGCTCTGGGTTGGAAACCTGCGCCACACAAGCTTTGTTCTGGCAGGTGTACCCATGAGGACAAACATCGTTAGACGCGCAAGTGCTTGTTTTGCTGGGTCGACACACCCCGTGGTCAAAAGGCGCATCTGGGATCTTGTAACAAGAGAAGCCATTCTCACAGTCGGAGTCCTGGCTGCAGAAACAGTATTGCCCGACGCGACCGATGAAGTTGCATTTGCCCAAGCCTTTGCAAGAACTGTCATCCTTGCATTCTTTGTAACAAAGAGGAGGCACTTGCGGAGTTTGTTGTTTGCAAACCAGACCGTCCTGACACGCAGCAAAGGCCGTGCAAAGAGAGCCATGCAATTGGAAGCCTTTTTCAGGCAGACACAGATAGCCCTGTCCAACCTGAACCTGACAAGCTAGACCTGTTCCACAAGGTTTGGGTTTTCCTTGGTACGGATCGGCGGTGCAAGCGCCCTGGAAACCAAACACACCTTTGTTGCAGATTTGACCGGTCGCGCAATCGCTGTCTTCCCGGCAGACGCAGCCTTTCGTGGTCGAGTTAATGGTGCTGCATGTGCCGCTGTTGGCCGGGCAAGAACCGTCCGAACACACACTCACACATACGTTCCGGGTGCCGTATGCTACGCAGGTCAGGCCATTGTTGCAGGTGCTTCCAGGCAAGCAGGCACTCCCCGCTTCACCTGAAGGAGGACCACACTGTTGGGCGCATCGTTTGTCGCCACCGGCACCTTCGAGGCACGAAAAACCCGAAGCACAGGCCTGCGTTGCGCTGCACGCATCACCAAACTGTCCACCTTGTGAGCGCGCACACTCTCCACTCCGGCAAGTGTAATTTGTTGGACACGGTGTCTTTGCATCGCACACCATCGGGCAGTGACCCTTGTCCGGAAGACAAGTCTCAACTCCAGGGGCCAGCCATGCACATGAAAAACCTGAAGGACAGGTGCCCGAGTCGCAAGGCTGCAAACATACGCCTGCGCCAGAGCTTCCCCCCCAACAATGTCCTCCACTCCCACAAACGCTGTGGTCCGAACAAGGTCGACAAAGTTCCGGAGTCATCGCCGGTTCAGCCTGAGCTTGCCGAACGACCCCAACACCCAAGAAACATCCAATCCACAACCCAATCCCTACCACCCAAGGAAGGTTCAAGCCTCCCCACACCTGACGTCTCCGACCCATCATCGTATCCTTTCCAAACCACTCGGAATCGGGATGAAGTCTGAAAAGACACATCCCACATCAAACTGTTGCATTGCGACGTAAGAATGTATCGCACTTGCCTTGTATTTTGCAATGAAAAACAACGCGCTACTTCCATTGAGCTCCAACGCTAGAGTTTTCCTTAGGGAGAGGTTGAACGTTTTGTTCTTTGGATAAAACCCTGATACACGGTCTTGGCGATCTCATCGGGTAGCAAATACCGATGATGTGGAAACTCAGCGTAAAAGTACCGAAGCCGCCAAAACACACGCTGGACCTTCTTAGCTTGTTTGGGTAGCTGGATGGTTCTCGTCCACAAACCAGTAGGTTGGGTTGTGGGTACAGGGATTCGGGAGTCGCGAAGCTTCACCCACTCCCCTTTGCGAAAGACAAACGTTTTGCGCAAGGTCGTTCGCGACCAGACAGTCTTGCAGGAGGCAGAGGGACACACCTCCAAGACCAAGCGACGAAACGGATCGCCCGTTGGGATGGCATGACCCACATGTTGAGAAGCAAGTTGAACAGTCAGAGTGCGCGACGACTTCCACCGGATGTTCGGACGAATCGCTCGACGAAGCATCGCCAGGCTGTGCGCTCCTGGCATAGAGTGCTCCCCCTCCTTCATGTGACAGGACTGGCATGTATGCCCCTTCTTTCTGGCGAACGATTCCTGCCACGCATGGTAGGTATTCTGCACAGGCGTCTTCATCACCTGCGTGGGTTCGGTGAGCTTCTTTGTGAAGTTAAACTGATGACAGCCTGCACAAAAGCTCGCTCTCTTGAGCTTCGGCTCCCAACGAATGGGGTGAGCGTTTTGAGCCGCCTTGGAAGGACGCTTTGCAGCAAGAAGAACCCCATTTCGCCAATGACACGATGCACAATTGATCCCTTCTCGGAGCAGCGCTTTCTCCAAAGCGTGATGATTGGGAGCATGCTTTAAGGCGGCTAGAGTTCGAGGGTTCGTGGGTCGCGTCGATGGGTTTTGCTTGGCAATTCGTTGCCTGGAGGACATCTTGCGGTGTCGATTCCAAACGCCCCGAACGTGCTTTTTTTGTTCGAGAAGTGGAGCATGACAGTGCACACACCATTGGTAAGGGCTGTGGTGGAAGGCCACCGAAAACAAGCGATTGGTCCAAGCTTTGGCATGCCTCGACTTCTTCCACTGGCGGTACACAGAGCGATGGCACCCTTTGCATTGCTGAGCCGAAAGGGGGTGAAACTTGGACGTCCACACCTTGCCAGCCCGGACCTGACGCAGAGGTCTCTTCCCCTTCTCAAACAAAGACGTGGGATATACAGCAGCCATAACAAAGAGAGCCAGCACACTCCCCATTCCGATCCATTTTGCTCGACTGCGTCGCAACACGACTCGTTTTGTCCCCATCACAGCTTTGCTCCACTCCAGAACCAATCCACACCGCGCCAACGTTGCGATCGTACGACAACATCACAAGAATGCAACCCTCCAGATAAAGTTGCACATCCAGCCACGACTTTTCACAACTGACCGCTTGCATGTTTTTGCTCTTCCCCGGTATCATGCCGTGGCGATGAAATGAACCAGAAAAACGTAGTGCTCTGTTGGAGAGCGCCCTTGCACGGTGCGTTGTTGAACGTTTCATGACCCAAGGAGTGAAGATGAGTACGATCTCCGTCCAGGCCCAAAAACTTCCAAGGGACGAAACCCCTTTTGCTGATGTTGGGAGCGCACGCGACTTCGCCGAGCAGCTCATGGCACAAGCCCAAAGTGAGTTTGAACTCAAAGGCAAACAGCCCACACAGCTCGTGTTCCTGAACGCAACCGAGGTCCACATCGTGGATGTCCCCATCTCCACCAGGGAGAATGAGCGGATCGCCGTCGGAAACATGACGATCAAACTCACCCACGATTTGCGAGCTTTCGGAGTCGCGACAGTCTCCGAAGCCTGGCTGGTTCCAGGAGCGACAGAAGCAGAGGCGGAAAATCCGGCCATGCTGCTCCAACGCGACGACAAGGAGGAAGTGCTCTTGGTTCGAGCGTCTTGGGACGACCAAAACAATGGAGAGCCCACCACCGCAGCCAAAGCCCTCTTGATTGTCAGAGACAAAGGCCGGAGCCCTGCTCTTGTCGAGCGTCCCGACCTGTTTACATCCGAAGGCGTGGATGGAATCTTACTGTTGAAGAAGCAGGGGGAAGGCGCCGTCGGCATGCAGGCGTTTCAACGCCCCATCATGATTTAGGTTGGCTCCAACCTCAAAACGACCCATCTGACCCGCTTGATTTCGCGATGTGACATCGGTCACACTTGCGAAAAATTTAGGAAAACGAGCAACCGTTTCCACATTGGACCGACAATAGCCACAGACAACGAAAGTAGCAGGGGACATCCCCTCTCCAGATACAAAACAGTTAGCCCAAAGCACACAAGGAGTCACTCATGACACGCATTGGACAAAGCCCCAACCCGACAACGCAGCGAAGCATTGGTAACCCACCGCCACAGCGTCAGGAAGGCGACAAGCTCCATACCGTTCAGCGCGGTGACACCCTGACCCACATCGCTCGCTCCAACAATGTTCCAGTGAACGACTTGATCCAGGCCAACCCCCAGATCCAAGATCCCAACAAGATCTGGCCCGGCGACCAGGTACGTATCCCCGGCGGTGCGGAGCAAACCACACCAGCGCAAACCACCACTCCAGTAGGAACCCCCCAAAACAACACCTACTCCACCGGTGGCTCCACCCCACATCAAACTCCAGTGGCTCCAACACCGCAACAAACCGTCAATCCGGAGCTGCCAACGGCTCGCCCCGGCGAACTGGCTCGCAGCCAGCAAAGCGAAGCCAACGGTAGCCAGGGTCAAGTGTGGGGCACCCGCTTGAACAACGGCGCGGAAGTCTCTGTTCTGGGTGGAAGCGCGCAAGGTGATGGCTACGGCGGTGGCGACCTTCGCGGCCATGTCCTCAGCCTGGATCGCGACGGTATGCACGTGGGTGTGGGTGAAGGACGCCTCGGCGGCGCTGCAGAAATCAGCGACGAACGAGTCAACTTGAGCGTTCGCGCTGATGCCACAGGAATCAACGCAACCACCGGAAACACCAACGAGTTGGATGTCGGCAGCAAGATTGGTGACATCGGCGGCGAAGCAACCATTCACGTGGAAGCTGACGGAAGCGCAGGACGCATTGGCGCTGGCTACCGCGCCAACATTGCAGAAGTCAACGGCGGCGTCGGAGGCATCTCCGACCAAAGCACCGACGACTTCCGCACCGAAGCCCGTGTCGCAGTAGGCGCCCCCTCAGGCGGAGCGTTTGTAAGCTGGAACGATCGTGACAACGACGGCGCCACCAACTACCGCCTCGACCTGGATGTACCCATCCCCGGAACACCCCTCGGTGTAGGCGTCTCCTACGAGACCGAGCGCCCCGTCTCCGATGGCCTCGCAGTTCTTGGATTGGTCAACCCCATCACCGCGCCCATCTCCGCTGGCTACCTCGCTGGTCGTCTCCTCGACTTCTTCTAAGATCCCCTGCTCCTTCCAGGTTCCCTTCCCTATCAAGCCGCCTGTGTGTGAAACGGACACCCTTGCATCGATGACTGTTTTGCAGGAGCGACCTCCTCGGTTTGTTCCAACACAGGCTGACGCTTCTCGATCGTCATGTCCAAGCCGTACCGCGGTGACATCGTGATTTGTGGTAGCGGCTCCACCACCTGTTTGGGGTCCAGCACAAACCGGTACGTTTGGGCCAACCTCGCCACGATCAATGCGGCCTCCATCATCGCAAACGAATTCCCGATGCAAACCCGCGGTCCAGCGCCAAACGGAATGTAGGCATGACGATGTCGTTCGGCCTCTTGTTCGGGAGTGAACCGCTCCGGGTCAAACGTCTCTGGGTCCGGAAACACCGAAGGATTGCGGTGAACCACATAGGGAGAGACAAACACCAGCGTCCCTTTGGGCAAGACATACTCTCCCAATTTGACTTCTTCCTTAGCCTGACGAACGTTCAACGTCCAGGCCGGTGGGTACAACCGCATCGACTCCTTGAGCACTTGCGTGGTGTAAGGAAGGTTGACCAGATCTTGCACCGTCACAGGCCGACCCTGCAGCACACGATCCACCTCGCTGTGCAGCTTCGCCTCGACTTCGGGGTGTTGCGACAGCAAGTACCAGGTCCAGGAGAGCGCGTTGGATGTGGTCTCATGACCCGCGACAAACAGCGTTTGCAGCTCGTCAACGACTTGCTGGTCCGACATCGTTGAGCCGTCTTCTGCAGCCTGCAGCAAGGTAGACATCAGGTCGCCATGATCGACCCAACCTTCTTGCGCTTCTTCTTCGCGTCTTCTAGCAATCATCGACCGGATTAAGTTGTTCAGATAATCGCCTGCTTCTTTCGCTTTCCGATTGTTGGACGTGGGAATCCAACGAGGAACCTGGATCGGAGCGCGAAGGTTCTGTTGAACAATGTCTTGCAGAAGCGCGATGGACTCCCCAACCCGGTCAGCTTCTTCCGAGACATCCATCCGAAACAAAGTATCCGTCACAATGTACATGGTCAACTGCATCATCTCTTCGGACATATCAACGTGTTGACCATCGGTCCATTGTTCCAGCAGTCGCTCGACCTGACGACACATCGCTTCGGCGTACAGTTCAATCCGCTTCTTACGAAACGCCGGCTGCACAAGCTTTCGCTGGCGTTTGTGTAGCTCACCTTCGCTCGTCACAAGGCCCAAACCCAGTATGCTGTCCATCGTATCGCGATCACGCTTTGCTTTCTCAAACTTGCTGGCCTGCTTCACCAACACTTCACCCACATAGTCCAGACCTTGCACCATCACAAAACGCTTGGTCAGCATTCGGAAGGAAGCAATGTCTCCGTACGTATTCGCGAGATGGAGCAAATAGTCCGCTGGGTTCGTGGTCACAGCTTGAATGCTATCCAGCCCCATCACCTGCTTTGGTCCAGGAATCGTTGGTGTACTCATCGCTCTCTAGAGCCTCCCATTGGCTTTGCTGTCAAGGCCGCAAGCACTTTATCAACACAATGTCTATAAAGTGACGACTTGCACTCAACATAAAAATCCAGATGGAGTCTGTCAAGGACTTTTTCAACATATTGTCTATCAATCAAACTTTAACATTACATTTCTTATACCTACATCCACAAAGCAAAGAAGCACCCACACTAGCCATGTGGGATATAGGCAAGGGCTCAGTACCCACATCAAAGGGCACTCTGACATTGCAAACACTGATACTGTTCTTGCTCCGACAAAACTCAGTCCAACACGCGGTATTCTTGTCTGTGCAATCTGTGCAACCTGCGGACCCTCCCTAAAGCTAACAAACCAACTACATGCGACCGCAACCGAAAGGACCCGTTCTCTTGTAGTTCTGATGGCTCTGGGGTACAAAAGAGCAAAACACCTATCGGAACAAAAGGAGCGAGAATGCTTTACTTTCCACCACTTGAAGGAACGCCAGCGCAGTGGATACTTGCGGTATTTGCCTGCAGCATCCCTGCGTATTTGATGGGCCGCTCCCACAACACCGTTAAGTGGTATCGAGAACGTTTGGAAGGAGTACCCTCCAACTGGAAGCGACTCTTTCCTTTTGTCTACTGAGCCCAAAGAGGTAAGTTGATGCATCCTTCGTCCTCACCGACTCACTCAAGTGTGGAAGACGCGGTCTCTGCTGCAGTACAGTTGTTACGTCGGGCGCGCCGTGTTGTAGCTCTCACAGGAGCTGGGCTCAGCGTACCCAGCGGGATCCCGGACTTTCGTTCGCCCACATCGGGGATATGGGCGCACCACGACCCCGAAGTTGTCGCATCCATCGATGGATTTCGCCGCTCTCCAGAGACATTCTACCAGTGGTTGCAACCCCTGGTGAGAACCATGCAGGAAGCGCAGCCCAACCCAGCCCACAAAGCGATGACTCGGCTGCAAGAGATGGGGCATCTGCATGAAATTGTCACCCAAAACATCGATGGATTGCACGAAGCCGCCGGCAGTTACAATGTCCTACCAGTTCATGGACACACCCAAACAGCAAGCTGCCTTGACTGCTCCAGCCGAGTAAAGACCGAGCTCTTGTGGCCGACAGTCTTGTCAGGCCAAGTGCCACGATGTAACAAGTGCGAAAGCCCCCTGAAGCCCGACGTTGTGTTGTTTGGAGAGTTGTTACCGTTGGCCGTGCTGCATCGAGCGAAACGAGCCATGGACGCTGCCGATGTGGTGCTGGCGGTGGGAAGTTCGTTGGTGGTGTATCCAGCGGCAAGCCTGCCTCAACGTTCTCTCTCCCAGGGAGGCTCTATGATCCTCATCACGCTGGGCGAAACCCCCTACGACAAGGATGCAGACGTCAAGATCGAAGCCGACGTTGCTGACATCCTGCCAAGAATAGTGGAAGGACTGAATTCGTAGGTTGAGTTTGTAGACTTAGGGAAGGAGTACAATCTTACCTTCGACGCCACCTTCTTCCATCCACTCGTGAGCTTGCCTTGCTTCGGTGAGAGGCAGTCGTCTGGACACCAAAGGTTGTAACTGTCCTTCATGAAGAAGGTGAAACAAAGAAGAAAGATCCTCACGAAAATGTTGGGGATGTTTCTTCCGATACTTGGTGATGCTGTAGAACGAAGCCGACTTGCCTGTGGGTAGCAGATTGGTCCAGGTGTTCCAAAGATTCATCCGAAGCCAGGCAGAGATGCCCTGCCCCATCGTCCCTTCCCCTTTGGCAAACCCATGCATTCCATACTCCACAAGACGCCCACCCTTCCGGAGCAACGAGGCAGACATCTTGAAATGCTCCAGGCTAAGAAAATCAAAGACCACATCGACACCTTCGTCATTGGCAGCCTCCATCACAGCATCCCTAACGTCAACTGCGTTGTAGTCGATAGGTATAGCTCCTCGCTGACGAATCAAGCTATGATGCTTCGATGATGCTGTAGCGATCATCTCCACACCGTGAAGCTGTCCAAGCTCTAGCAATGCTGTACCTACCGCACCTCCTCCACCATGAACAAGGATACGTTCCCCCTTCTGAACGTTCGCAACCCGATAAAACATTTGGTAGGCTGTCGTGTAGGTCAGCACCATACTTACGGCTTCCGCAGGATCCAATTGTGGAGGAACAAGAACCACACGGTTCGCAGGTCGGCACACATACGTTGCATTGGAACCAATCATCGTGAGATCGGCCACCCAGTCTCCAACGTTAAGACCTGTAACATCCGCTCCGATAGCTTCAATGACACCCACGAAGTCATACCCCAAAGTGACAGGTACTTTTCGAGGAACGTCCACATAACGCCCTCGACGCACAATCGTATCTGTAAAACAGGAGCTTGTGGCCAACACTCTCACCAGCACTTCGTGGGCTCTAGGCGTTGGAATGGTCTTCTCTTCTACAATGGTAATCACGTCAGGACCACCAAACGACTCAATCGCAACCCGGTGCCACAAAACCTCCGTAGCCTTGGATGATTCGCTGTGAGACAGTGTCGCCTGCATACGTTGTTGATTCATCTCTCTTCTCCTGTGTCCATTCCGGTTTGTACTTTGTCTTACTGATGGCTCTCAGCCTTGTTGCTCCAAACATACAAAATGCAGCCTTGCATCACAACAGACAATCAAGCATCCACTCCATGCAAAATCGCATAGACACTTCCCTCATGATTGAATACGATGAAGGGAATGTATGTGAACGTTGCGACGAAAGACTCCAAACGTTAGGAGAGAGATAGTGTATCGATGGGATGACCTTCGCGTGTTTCTCGCGGTGATGAAGGAGAAGAGCTTCACCAAAGCAGGTGCGCTCCTACAAACCAACCAGTCTACGGTCAGTCGGCGGATTGCGAGCTTGGAGCAAGCCTTGGGATTGGTGTTGTTTGACCGAACACCAGATGGTCTCTTACCCACCCAGGCGGCCGAACAAATCGCAACAGAAGCGGAAGTCATTGAACAAGCCACACACCAAATCGCCCGGTTGGTAGAAGGTCGCGACGCAGCCTACGAAGGAGTCGTTCGCCTGGCGGTCTCTGATGGTGTGGGGGCTCACTTGATTGCGCCGGTGTTGCCGCACTTTTATCGTCAGTATCCCAACATCCAATTGGAGCTGGTATCGGGAAATGCAGTCCTTGATCTGTCGCGTCGGGAAGCAGACATAGCCTTCCGTTTTGTTCGACCAACGCAAGGAGATCTTGTCTTTAAGAAGCTTGCACAATGCAGTTACGGTATCTACATCAACCAAGCGTTGTGGCAATCCTTGGGGCAGCCTACAGACCTGGCTCAACTCCCCTGGCTGGCGTGGGACACAAGCTTGTCTCATCTGCCAGAAGCCCAATGGTACGACCAAGAGGTGGGGGTGCCGCCTGTGCTTCGTTCCAATCACATGGGAACGTTACTCAACGCAGCCCTTGCTGGAGTGGGAGCGTTGCCCCTGGTCGACCTCTTTGCACAGTGGATGCCTCAGCTCACCAAGATCCCCGTTCACCAACCCATGCCGCGGGATATGCAGATTTGGCTCGTTGGCCATCGAACTCTACGACATGTGCCAAGGATACAGGCCGTTTGGAACTTTTTGGAAGAGCTTATTTACGAAGTCTTCCACGTTGGTTTGAAGTCCACATGGTTCCATGGCCCTCCGAATATCATAGGGTAACGCTCTCTGTATACAAATGTGCTTGCAATCGACGAGGCTCTGTACTTTGATACACAACATCCCAAGGCAGGGAAGGCTCTGCACACTCTTCGCGAAGGACAAACACGTGGTTCTCCAATTCTTCACAAACATTCGTTCCACAACAGCACCGACCAAGCGTTCGTTTCCCCGACGAATGGCTGCCCTTGTGATCGCTCTCTTCTGTCTTGGAAGTAGCGTTATGTTATGGGCCAACCCGCAAGCCAAAACGCCGTCCGTTTGGAGGTTGTCACACCCGACCCAGAACGTCCACATGAAGACGCCCTTCTCCAAGGTCAAGCTGTATCACCATGAGGGGTTTCGTTGCATGGGATTTGGCAGCGGATTCTCGATGCTCACGCAAACCTGCATGCACCTGACCAACCCTCTCGCTTTCGGGGCAGAGTACATTGGTATGATGTTCGCGGTAGCTACAATCCTTCCCAAGCCTCCCAAGCGAATTCTCGTCTTGGGTTTGGGGGGTGCAGCCTTGCCGCGTTTGCTGCGCAAGTTCTATCCCAAAGCTTCCATAGACACCGTCGATATCGATCCTGGCGTTGTCCAGATCGCCCGGTATTTCTTTCGGTTCAGCACGACTGCCACCGTCAAAGTGTTTGTACAAGATGCTCGCACGTTCGTCCGAAGCCGCCGAGGAAACACCCTGTACGATTTGGTCTACGTCGACTGTTTTGACGACGACTACATCCCCCCCCACTTGCTCAATGTGGAGTTCTTTCGAGAAGTCTCACAGATCCTTTCTCCCCAAGGTATTCTGGCTGCAAACATCTTCATGACACACAAGAAATACAACGAGACCCTGCGGTCGTGGCAGCATGTCTTTCCAAAGCTATGGCGGTTGAAAGGTACCAAAAGTGGTAACACCATTGTGATGGGTGCAACCAAGCTATCCTGGTCAACCCAAAAGCTGCTAATTCAACGTGCAACAGCCTGGGCTCAAGCGCACAATCACGCACTGAAGCCACAAGTTGAGATGAAGAAGGCCAAGCCTGTCCCGGCGCTCTCCAACGTTCGCTTGTTGCATGAAGCCAAGCCTTTTCGCTCTCCCACGTCGAAGCCCACACTACGTTGCAAGGATGTTTGCTGTGGACTCGCACGCAACTGGAAAGGTACCTTTCAAACCGTAAGGTCCTACGACGCAACAAGCTATCAAATGCAAGGTCGCATCTTTGTCCAGGACAACCGCTGTTTGGGACGGTTTGTGATTCAATGGAAAGAACGCAACCAAGGCCAAAAAGCTGTCGAGGATTTCCACCTCCAGTTCCATCCCCGCTCCATTCAGATGGATGGAATTCTTGTGAAAGGCAACAACTACAACCTGGATAACTTCCGACTCTCTCGCAAAGGCAACAAGCTACAAGGGACCTTCCTCCACAAAGGAAAGCCCCAGGGCATCATCAAGCTTCAACCCTGAACCTTTGCACAAACACCAATCCAATAAGAAACAAGAGACGCCACACACGATCCATGTTCTGTTCCCCAACTTTCCACAGACGACTCGCAACATCCTACCCAAAAGGCCGAGAATGAGAAAGATCAAGGGGTAGTGCGCCTGGTGTTTCATCCATTTGGGCAGCGCAACAATCGTACGAGGGTTGGTGTTCCACAGAAAGAGACAAGGCTTCGTGCTTGTCCCTGGTCGCCTTGACCTTCCCCCCTCGATTCGTGCAACACTTGCATACAATACGGATCGGTTCTGCAGGTGAAATAGAACCGTTAGAAGAGGCAGCATGAAAGGCACAAAACAACAATTCTCTGGTCGCTGGCTTTGCTGGTCCCTGGGCTGGTGTGTGGGGCTGATGTTCCTGGTATCATCGAACCCTGTCCAGGCAGACATCCATCACCTTCATGGAGAAGACGGCTCTCCGCTGTGGGCGGGGCAAGGTGCTATCTTGCAACGTGTGTTTCGCCCCCAACCCTTGCACCTCAAAGGACAACATATTGTTCGCATCGGTATGCGCTGGGACGGCCCCTCTCAAGTGGAGTGGCAGGCCCGGTTTCGCCAGAGCAACGGTGCTTGGAGCGCCTGGTTTACAGTGCGAACCACCTGGAGTGAAGGATTGCTGCACAACAGCCACGTGGATCCGCCCCAAGGCTGGGCCAGTGAAGTAGAAGTTCGCTACCTCGGCGAAGCACACCCAACGTTTGTTGCGATCGAATTGTTGGGAAAACTTGGCCCCCGTGCGCTGTCTTACATTCCACCCGCTCCAGGTAAACCGCTGCCAGCGAACCCGAACCCTGGTCCGCTGGGTATCTCTGGGCCTTACAACGCCCGTAGCGTGTGGAAAGCGGCCAACGCGAAGTGCTCCACTCGTAACGCGACCAAAACTCGGATAGCCATTCACCATACAGTCACTCCCAACAATGACTCGGCTTCACCAGAGAGTCGCCTACGAGGCATTCAATCGTATCACCAGGGCACCCAGGGCTGGTGCGACATTGGCTACCACCTCTTGATCTCGCAGGACGGTCGAGCCTGGGAAGGTCGCCCTGCTGACTTACTCGGGACGCACGTTGGCAGTAACAACACCAACACCTTGGGCATCTCCTTCATGGGAACGTTTACGTCGGTCACGCCCAACAGCAAGATGCTCTGCACCGGAGCCAAACTCATCGACTGGGCGGTCAAAACCTTTGGGATACCACGCAACCGCAACGCCATTTTGGGCCATCGTCAATTCCCCAAGAACAGCACAGCCTGCCCCGGTGACAAGCTTTACGCACAAATTAGCAACATGATTACGCAGTCATCGCAGAGTGGGAGTTGCTCTTTTGGACCTCCCCCCAAATGCGACAACGTAAAGACAGCCCGCCTGGGTGGCAGCACGCTGAACATTCGGAAAAGTGCGACAGCTTCCAGCCAAAAGCTTGGCGACATACCAGAAGGAAAATGTTTAAAGGTCCTTGCCAAGAATGACAAAGGCCAAAGCGTCAGCGGAAATACCACCTGGTATCAAATCCAGTACAACAACATCACCGGATGGATATCTGGATACTACGCCGACTGCAGCACTTGCACGCCCCCTGCCCCAGCCAAAGGAACGCTCAAAGGCCTTGTGTATGACAAGAGCGCTGGCAAGTCCAAAACGCTGGACGGTGCAAAGGTTGCGGTGAGCGGTTCCTCGACACTCACCACCAAGAACGATGGCACCTTTAGCACATCTTTAGCACCCAACACCTATACCTTGAAGGTTACACTCAGCGGTTACAAAGACGCCAGCAAACAAGTGAAGATCGAGTCCAACAAAACGGCGAATGTGGAGTTCGCGCTGGAACCGACCACACCACCGCAGGACACAACAGCTCCAACGATAACCATCACATCTCCAAAAGATGGAGCTAACCTGACCAACAGCCCAGTGCAGGTACAAGGAACCATCACAGACAACCAAAGCGTGACGAAAGCCGAACTCAATGGCGTGTCGCTCACCCTTGGAGCCAAAGGCGAGTTTCAGCAGTATCTTAACCTGACCCCTGGTCAACAAACCATCCAAGTCGACGCATGGGATCCCGCCGGAAACAAGGGAACCCAACAAATCACAGTGATCTACCTGGGAGGCGACGAGAGCAACGCAGAACCCCAACAGGACACCGCGTCAACGGAACCTCCCCTGACGACCACAGACGCAGGCAGCCAAGAACCCCCCACCCAGCCAGACACAACGGCTCCAACGGACGACAAACCTCTCGTCCTCGATGCCGCTGTTGGAACCCCCTGTACTCAACCGTCGGAGTGCCCCTCTGGATACGTCTGTGACGTCGGTACCTGCAAGCCGTTCAACTCGCCCAACCTGATCAACAACCTGGGCGGAGGTTGCCAGTGCAGCGGCGGAAGCGGAACCAGCCTTCCTCTGGCTCTGCTCTTCTTTGTCCTGCTTCTCTTCCGACGTCGCCGCTTGCCTACGTTGTAATCCCCCACTCCACCTCAATAGGCGTCGGGATCGGCGAGAAACGCTTCCGCTTGTTCGGCCATCGTTTTGAGCTTGTCTTCGGACATTCGAGCCATCTGACTGTAGATCAGAGACATCCGCTGGTTCCCCTGCAAGCGCTCCTGGTTTTCCATTAAAAATTTCCAATACAGGTAGTTGAAGGGGCAAGCTTTCTCACCCGTCGATTCTTTCACATCGTAGGTGCAGTGTGAGCAATAGTTGGACATCCGGTCGATGTATTTGCCGCTCGCAGCGTACGGTTTGGATCCCAAGAACCCACCGTCTGCGTAAAGCGCCATGCCATGTGTGTTGGGAAGCTCGACCCACTCAAAGGCGTCGGCGTACACCAAAAGGTACCACTCGCAAACCTCTTTGGGTGTAACTCCCGCGACAAGAGCGAAGTTACCTGTCACCATCAATCGCTGGATGTGATGGGCGTACGCTTCGTCGTGTGTTTGCTTAATGGCCTGAGACAAACAATTCATTCGGGTCTCGCCAGTCCAGTAAAACTCAGGCAAAGGACGACTCGCTTCCAGAGTGTTTGTCTCGGCATAATCCGGCATCTTGAGCCAGTAGATCCCACGGACATACTCGCGCCAGCCCATAATCTGACGAATGAAACCTTCCACTGCATTCAGGGGAGCTTGACCGGCTTGGTGCGCCTCTTCGGCCCGCTCTACCAGTTCGTGGGGTGTAAGAAGTCCTGCGTTCAGGTACATGGAGATCAGCGAGTGGTAGAGAAAGGGCTGGTCCTGAGCCATCGCGTCCTGGTAATCACCAAACGAGTTAAGGCAACGGGTGATGAAGTCTTCAAAACAAGCCAAGGCATCGTCCCGGGTCGTCGCAAACCAGAAGTGGTCCAATGTACCAAAGTGACTTTCAAATCGTTCGGCGACAAGGTCCAAGACTTCCTGGGTAATCGCGTCAGGTTCGCACTCCATCCGCGGTGGGACTTGAAACTGCTTGGGCAACGATTTTCGGTTTTGTTTGTCGTAGTTCCACTTTCCGCCAACAGGCTTTCCGCCCTCCATGAGAACCCCAGTGTTCTTTCGCATCTGCCGATAGAAATGTTCCATTCGGAGAAGCTTCCTCCCTTCAGCCCAGTCGGCAAACTCCTCCAAGCTACAGTAGAAGCGATCGTCAGGAAGAATGGACACAGGGACGCCACACGCTTCTTCCCAACCTCCCATGTCTTCCAAGACACGATATTCTCCAGGTTCACACACTTCCACGCGCTCTGGCTGTAACTCATCCACAGCCCGACATAGCTCCCCTCGAAAGCTATGGGTGTTATCTTTATCCGTAAGCCGAATGTAACGGACCGTGACGCCCTTTTCTTCGAGTTCTTCGGCGAAGTGACGCATCGCAGAGAACAAAAAGGCTATCTTTTTGGGATGGTGTTTCACGTAGGTTGCCTCTTCTTGCACCTCCACCATCAGGACGGTGTCGTTGTCTTTGTCCAACGACTTCAACGAAGACAGGCTATGGGTCAATTGGTCACCCAGAACAAACCGCAAAACAGACATAATGTTCTCTTTTCTACCACAGGGAAGCGATAGGATTTCAAGATCGACGTCGGGAGTGTGGGTCAGGTTTTTGGAAGAGCCACTTCACGCTATCCCCAGAGAGCAACGTCACCACGAAGGTGAGGAGAGACCCCAAAAATGCGATGATGACGGAAATGGCGACGGGGTTGCGACGGGCCTCGGCGAAGCCGTCACCACCCCATGTTAAGGCGGAAGCATAGGCCAGACCGCACAAAACGAACCAGACAAGACCGGTCCGCTTTGCCAGCGAAACAAGACGATCTCGTGTCATCCAAAAAGGATTCGTTCGATAACTTCGGACAAAGAACGGAACGGCCCCTAGCACAGGACCTAAGGCTGTCGACAAAGGACCCACCGAGCCCCACGCCATGATCTGGACTGCGACGATGACAACAACAGCCAGAAGCATTGCGATGGAAAGACCGATCACGTCCGAGAGAGGAGCGGTTTGGTTCAAGGAGTACGAAGCGACAATGCGTTGGGCACGCTCCACCAGGGATGGCGTGTTGTGAATGTGTCCAATGACCTTGGTCGCAACGGGCCTTCGTGGGCCTGGCCAGAGCTTGCTCACAGGTTGAAACCAGTCCTGGTCGGGGCTCCAGCACAGCGCCCCCGCTTCCGGGTGATGTAGAATCACAAACGCTTGTGGACTGCGGTCACCGCTGAGACCTGAGAGCATCACACAGTCGCCGTCAAACACACGAACATCGGTGCGATCACGCAAGCCCGTTTCTGGGTATTCGTTGTCAAACGGAATGGGCTTGCCTGACCAGATGTAGCCATCGTCGGAGAAGAAGAGCGCTCGCCCTACCTTGCGGCGGAACCCAACCACTTCACCATCTTGGTACAGCTTGGCCCAATGTTCATGGGGAGGGAGCGAAGAGATGTCCCAGGGATTCATAGTGTTGTACCTTTTCTCTAAAATACACCCCATCATGCATTCTACTTTGGCAACAGCGAAGTTCACCCGGCTATTCCAGCTGTTCGAGTCTCACTTTCCTCGCTTGACAGACGAGAACCAGCCCACTAGTCTCGACGCAATGGAACGAACCCAACGGCCGCTCCCCAAGACATCGCTCTTGGCCAGGCCCCAACAAAGAGGTACCTGTTGTGCTTCCCTGGCTGATTCTCTCTCTGGTTGTTGTCGCGGCTGCCGTCGCCCAATGGTGGAGTTACCGCAGCCATCAGGCAACATTGCAGCAGCTCAAGCTACAACATTCAGAATCACTGGTGGTTCAAAACGACGAACACCGCGCTCACATCCAACGCATCAAGCGAGAGCACCAAAAAGCGCTAGCGCGGGCACCCCAAGCCCTGGTCCGAACGTTGCTTCCACGCCTGGACGCCTTGCAGCATGCTTACGCAGCCAGTCAAAAAGAAAACACGACCGTGGAAGATCTTAAAGAAGGTCTAGGTCTGCTCTGGAAAGACTTATGCAAAGCATTGGAAGAGCACAAGATCTCCTTAATTGAGCCGACACCGGGTGAGCCGTTTGATCCGAAGCTCCATGAGGCCGTAGGAATTATCGCGGCCCCAACCTTGCCCGAAGGTCACATCGCACAAGTCCTGCGTAGCGGCTGGACTCACGGTGACGACTTAATTCGGGCAGCCACCGTACAAACGGTAGCCAAGCACCAAGTCGCCTCGACCCTTGAAGAGTTCCCACGCGCTCGCCCTCCTCAGGACGACGGTGACAAGACCGGCGTGTTGGGGATCATGGACTTTGTGGAATCGACCAACGCAGGGCAAGAAGAGGAAGCCGACGAACCTCCCACACGTATCGCTCCTGTCATGCAGCACCAAGCTCCAGAAGGTCTATTGCTGGATGCAGCCGACACCGCTGACAGTGTGTTTAACATTCGCCCCAAACGACCGGGACCATCGCGGGATCTTCAGTTTGATGACTCCACAGCCATCATCCACCCGCTGGCCAACGACGACGACTTTGAGGACGAACGGACTCGGGTCTCTCCCGCAGCAACCCCAATCCCAGCCCCCCAGCCTGCTCCAGCCAAGAAGTTGGCCTTTGATGAAACAACCGACATCAACATGGATGTGGACGAAGACACTCTCTCCTAAAACATCCTCGGCAGATTCAAGAAGACTTCACACCTCGCTTTTCCACTCCCATTCATTCATACTGCAAACAAAACCAACCACTCAGGCCATCGAACAAAGGACTTCTATTGTGATGTCAAACAACCAAAACATTCTCTTGCATTCGCTCACCCGGCTCCTGCTGAGTTGTGCTTTGTGTCTTGGAATACTCGTTCAACCTTGGATGGGGCCAACCGGCGAAGTCGAAGCGAAAAACGTTTACACCGTCAAAGACCTTGTGGTGTTCAAGCAGGTTGGTTACAGCGAGGCGCAAATCCGCCAAGAGCTAGAGAAAACCGGGCAGTTTGGGAAGTTTGGTTTGCGACCCGTAGACGTCAAGGTTTTGGTCCATAACGGTTTCCGTATCGGCTTCATCAAAGCGCTGGGGATCGCCTCCAGCCCAAAGTCTACTCCGCCACCTCAACGTACAAAGCCTGTTCAACGTACAAAGCCTGTTCAAGCACAGCAACCCAGACAGCCAAAGCCGAGGCCAGCCCAACCTGTCCCTCCACGTCGCCCCCAAGTCGTCAAAGTTCAGAGAAAGAAGCCTCCACGCAAGCTTCCACCGCTTCCCAGCGAGCTTGGTCCTTACAGGCCGCTTCGTAAGATACCACCACATCCGAAGGCGAAAGAGCTGATTCCCTACCTTCAATCCGCAAACTACCAGCAGCGGCTGTACGCAGCACAACTTCTGCAAAAGTTTGGTCCTTACGGCTACATCGCCATTCCCGCCCTTTACCAGCAATTGAAGTTGCCTGCAGTGCAGCAGTTTGGCACCAACTATGTGGTCACAGCGAACTTAAAAAAGCTTGTGCTCTTAACCTTAGGAAAGATGGGTCCGTACGCTCACCAAACCACGTTGGGCTTGCTGGCCTTGATGCGGGATCCACAGCTGAAGCCCGTTATCGAGAAGATCCTACCCATGGTCGCCGATGACCCTCGCCGTGTGGGAGCCCATCTTGTGTACGCTCTACAAGCCCGAAGCAGCGGACCCGGTTGGGCGTTCGCTGTGGAACAAATCGGTCGACTCGGAGCCAAAGCCCAAAAAGCCATCCCTTTGATCCTTCCGATCTTTTCAGCACCCTCTGTGCAAAACTGGCAGGGGTCTTACATTGTAACCGCTCCGCTCAAGCAGAAAGCCTGTCGTACGTTGGCGGCGCTGGGTTCCACCCAACCGGCTGTGTTTTGGGCGCTGTACAAAGGCCTCCAACAATCGGGAGTGAAAGCTCATGCCATTCGTGCGCTGCGTCGGTTGTTTTACAATCCCAACGACCCCAACACCCGCACGCTATGGCTGACCGCGCTTCGTCAAACCAACAACATGGTGGGCGTAGAGCTCGCTGCCAGTATGTTAGCCACCTGGCCGTCTGTGGTACAACAAGCACTGCCAACCCTCCTCCGCCTGGCCCAAACCCTCCCCAACAACTGGAAGACTCGAAGCGTGCGCCTCTACGTACTCAAAGCGTTGGGAAAAATTGGAGCCAAGGCAAGCGCTGCGATCCCTGTGTTGTTTGCGCACCTCAAGAACAAGACCTACCGCGCTGCAGCAACCTCCGCTCTGGATCAAATCATCACCAAGCCAGGAAACCATCTTCCTTGGCTCAAGAAGGTGATGAACGACAAAGACCATCAAGCCGGACATCGCTACGTCCTTCGTCGCTTGCTCAACGCTTCCCTCCCCACCAAACAGGCGATGCTTTCGCATTTGGAAGGGCAACTCCGGTGGCACAAACAAGCCAACCTCAACCTTCGACTGCAAGCCGCACGTATCCTTCAATCGATGGGGGATGCTGCGGCTCCAGCTATCCAAGCGTTGAGCGCTGTGTTAACGCCCCAACGGAAAGAGCGAACCAGCGACGATTTTCAAGCCACCGTCGCTTTAACTCTCGGCAACCTTGGAGCCAAAGGGAAGCCTGCGATTGCGCCGTTGCTCGTTGCCATGAGCCGAAGCGCATCGGTCCGCCACGCTGCGCGTTGGGCGCTCTCGAAGGTAATGCTTCAGCCACTCCAACATCTCAGCCTGTTCCAAAAGGTGCTGAGCGCCAAGGGACTGCGGCCCAGCAAACGTCACGCAGTGAGCCACCTCGCACACCTTGTGTTGGCTCCCCATCACTTTGCGCAAACTCCCACAGCAACGAAACAAAAAGCTCTGCAAATATGGAGCAACAACAAAACGGTCCCCAAACTGCTGAAAATAGACGGCTACATGGAACTCGCCAACGCCAAAGTGTCCAAACGCCCGAATGCATTGGGCTGGAAAGCGCTCGCAGCGGCCATCAAGCTCGGCTACGACGACTTTCTGACCCTCCTGACAGCGTCGCGTTGGCAACGTTGGCACAGCCACCCAACGTTCCGTGCGTTGTACAACCAGATCAAGATACGACAAGGCGATCGTCACGAGCTGATGTGGTTGTGGAAGGAGATTCAGGCAACCCACCACGAAACCAGCATGATGATCATGGAAAACATGAACCGAGCCGACCAGGGAATCACCGCTGTACCTCAGAACAAGGTTCCCATGCGCCTGACCACATCGTACGCCGTTTGGCTGTACCGAGGTTTGCTACGGAAGGCACAAAGGCACCAAAAGTCCACCGTCTTCATCTCCGACATCCAACGTCGTAGTCACAACTCCACCATGCAGATTGCTCGCAACATGGGAGGACGCACCTCACGATGGCTCAACCAACAACGTCAGTTCCAGCGTCTGGCTTCACGACGGCTGGCGATACAGCGTGCACAGGCCCGACGTCGTCGAACACAGCTACGCAAGTTCAGGCCTTCAGTCAACCCCAACGCATGGACCAAAGGACTCCCGCTACAAAACATCCCAAAGGCGAGACTGGCCCAAAGCAAAAACTTCGCAAAACAATTCCTGAACACGGCTCATCGGCTGTTTCAGCGCGCAATGTACAAGCAAGCGGCAAAGGCGTACGGCCGCGCGCTTCGACTCAACGCCACACTGGCCAAGGCCTACGAAGGCAGAGGGTTGTCGTACATCAACTTGAAGCGATACGCGCTGGCTCTGTCTGACTTGAAACGAGTCACTCGATTGGCACCAACCTACGCGCAGGGCTGGTACTACCGAGGGTTGTCGTACTTTATGCTCCGACGATTTCCACAGGCCATCCAAGATCTGACTCGTGCCTTGAAGCTGAACCCCAAACTTGCGATGGCCTACAACGCAAGAGGAGCTTCCTACTTCCGGTCCAAACGAACCTCTCTCGCTTTGGCAGATTTCAACATCGGCCTCAAGTACAACCCTAGAGACTCGATCCTCCTGGGCAACCGCGCGTACGCGCTAGGTCGCTTGGGCCGATACGCAGAAGCCATTGTCGCCTGGGAGAAAGCGTTCAAGAAAGCCCCCAACGACCCCTACATTCCCATCGTTGGAGCGTACCTGACCCTTACCAACCCCAAGCCTGTGGTGTTGCGCGTCGAGCAAACGTTGGAGTGGTTAGAGCGAGGCCTTAACGGAGGGTTCCAGCAGCTCTTCATCATTCATGAAGAGCCTGCGTTTGAGTGCCTGAAGCGTCTCCCCTACTTCAACGCTCTCATGGCGCAACACAGCCTGTAGTAGTGAGCTTGTAATGGAAGTTTACTGGACCTGAAGCAAGGTAGTGCGGGAACGAACGAGGGGCTGGACATCGGAGGGAGCAAGAATCCGCGCCGTGCTCTTGGGAGCCTTGGGCTTTTGCAACACAAACATCACCACAGCACCTGCGATACCGACACCGGCAAGTCCGAGAGCCACACCACCCAAGATGTTCTGGAGGCCTACCGAGCTTCGCATCGAAGACGCTGAGTTTTCCAGAACGGCTCGATCGTTTCCTTGTGTGGTGCCGTTTTGCAGCCACGTTTCGACATCACCGTTGTTGGCGCTGGCGTTGGCCACCAGAAGGACTCCCCCGGTGAGGGCTGCGGCCGAGATGCTAAGGATGACCCAGGGCCAAGGCGACGCGCTCACACCTGTTCCGCCGCCACCGGGTGAGACTGGAGGCGCAGTGGTTGTGGAGCCCCCGACCTCTTGCCCTTTGACCGGCCCCAATCGCTTCAACACACGTTGTTGCACACGCTCGAAGAAAGCTTGGACCGGCTTTGGCTCGCCCTTGGGCAGCTCGGCGTTTCGCTTGAACACAAACGCTTGCTCGAAGGCTTTCCAGGCCAAGCCTTTGTCTCCTCGCTTGTAGAGGGACAAGCCGATGTAGACGTACACAGGAACTTTCTGGATGGAAGGTTTGCCTCGCAAGCTGCGGAGCGCTTTCTGCAAAGCATACAGGGTTTGATCCCACTGTTTGGCCTCATACAGCTGCTTGGCTTGCTCAAGATAAGCCCCTTCCGCGTGAACGTTGGCAGGGGCGAGAGTCCATCCCAAAAACAAGAAGCCAGCCAGACACAAGACGCTGGTCAGCGAGAAGCGAGCGTTCATAGCAGTCCCATTGAACGAGGGAAAACGTTGTTGCGGCTGGATGGGCGTTGACACGAAAGTGTCTTTCATGACAAGGCCTCCCTATTGAAATTGAAGATGAATGGAGCTGTATTGCACGGACGTATGCGGCTTGGACAAGGACGCGTTGGACGACTTTTTCTTGTTGGACAAGAACGCCCACAAGAAGAAGCCTGTCGCTCCCAAAGCAGCCGTTCCAGCGACAATGTATCCCACGTTGGCCACGGTTCCGTAGGTCACCGCTCGATCATGCACAGATGTAATGATGGGATCCATCAAGGTCTGGCTGTACTTTTGCTGTCGCGCCTGCCGCAACAAGTTGGCAGCTTCCTGTGCGTTGATGTAGGCGTTGCCTCCAGCCACTCCTGCCATTCCGATCGCTGCGCCAGCCAATGCGACCGACACCCACCCAAGAATCACACCCACATGAGCGCCACCCTTGGCTTCGGGAGCCTTTGACGGCGCGGCTGTGGCGCTGTCCTTCTTCGCAGGCTGCCCCAGCCCTTGCTTGGCGAGACGTTTGCGGGTGTAGACCAGGAGCTTTTGCATCCCCTGACTGGACCCGGCAGGCAACGTGGAGCGAGGTTGCCAGATCAGCGCTTTCTCAAACGCATGGTAAGCCAACGCTCTTTGCTTAAGTTGGAAGAACGCTGCCCCCATATAAATATGAAGCAGAGCATATTGGTCGGAGTAGCTTGACGCTTTGGGGGATTGAACGGCCTGCTGCGCTTCCGCCACAACATTGTTCCATCGTTGGCTGCCGTAGAGCGCCTTGATCTGCACCAGCGCGGCCTTCAAGCGCGCCGAAGAGGCCGCATGGCTCTGCGAGATCGCGCCACACCACACACCCAAACCCAGGGTCCAGCACAGCGCGACAAGCAGACGCTGTTGCCAGGAGGAGTGGTCCATCATCGTAGTCGTCATCAGGAGACTTGCCCTCTCACAGTTTGTATCGCAATGACAGGTGCAGGCGCTGGCGTTCTCTAGGGCTGAACACGCAGGAGATGCTGATTCGCGGTCGAACGAGGCACGCAACCATGCCGAACTTCTTGAACTGGACCTTCGCAGATTAACACGCGAAGGCTGCGAATTGCAAGCGGTTGACGTCACCTCTGTGGAGAATCTGTGATTTCTTATCTGCTGTGGTATGATGCCGCAGTGCAAGATCTTCTTGCCTCATTTCAACCGCGGGAACAGCGGACGGGGGTGAGGGCACGACAGGCCATAGACCAAGGAGAGGTACTTCGGTGCAAGGCATACTAACCTGGATCAAGAATCACCCCATAGTCCGAGCCATTGAAGGGTTCGGACAGGTGATGATGTTCGCCGGACAAGTGCTGTGGCTGGCAATCCGCCCGCCGTATCGGATCAACTTGCTGATATCTCAAATGTACTTTGTGGGTATCGGCTCTCTGTTTATTATTCTGCTCACGGGCGTCTTCTCCGGCGCTGTCTTTGCGTTGCAGTCGTCTGTGGCGTTCGCCATGGTCGGCGCAGAAGGCCTAGTCGGCTCCTCCGTGGCCGTCTCTCTCTGCCGGGAAATCGCCCCAGTGTTTGGCGGCTTGCTTGTCACCGGACGAGTCGGCTCCGCGATGGCCACTGAGCTTGGGACCATGCGTGTCACCGAACAAATCGACGCGCTGGAGACGATCGCAGTCAACCCTATCCAATACCTGGTGGTCCCCCGCGTTCTCGCCACCTTGATCATGCTTCCCGTGCTCACGCTGATGTTCGATTTCGTGGGAATGATCGGGAGTTACCTGGTAGGTGTGGTTTTCTTGGAGATCGATCAAGGGATCTTCCTTCAAAAGATCTGGTGGTACCTCGACCCCGAAGACATCTACTCTGGGCTGATCAAAGCGGCGGTGTTTGGATTTGCTCTCTCACTCCTCGGTTGCTACAAAGGCTACAAAGCCGGCGGAGGCGCACGGGGCGTGGGCATGGCAGCAACCCAGTCGGTGGTCGCGAGCTCCGTTACCATCCTGATCATGGACTATTTTCTCACCTTGATCATGCTGGAGAACTAGGGGGAAGCATGACCGAAATGGCTCACGAGCAGCTGCAAAGCAAGAGGTGGGATCAACTCCAAGAGATGGCCCACTCCCACAACAAACAACCCTCTCGGGTGAGCATCCGCATCCACCAACTGCGGAAGGCGTTCGGCTCCAAGGAAGTACTCAAAGGGGTGGACCTGGAGATCGAAGAGGGCAAGACCACCGTGATCATCGGCTCTTCGGGTAGCGGGAAAAGCGTCCTGGTCAAGCACGTGATTGGGTTGCTCAAACCCGACAGCGGCGAGATCTGGGTCGACGACGTTGAGATCACACAGTTGTCGATGAACGACCTGAACGAAGTCCGCAAAAAGTTTGGGATGTGTTTCCAAATGGCGGCTTTGTTTGACTCCATGTCGGTGATGGAAAACGTCGCCTTCCCCCTGCGTGAGCACACCAAAATGCCCAACGCAGAGATCAAGGCGAAGGTCACGGACGTCCTCGCCAAAGTGGGGTTGGTCGGCGTGGAACACCAGTTTCCCTCAGAGCTATCTGGAGGGATGCGCAAGCGTGTAGGTTTGGCCCGCGCCGTGATTCTCAACCCCTCTATTGTGATCTACGACGAGCCCACCACAGGCCTCGATCCCCTTCTCACAGAAGATGTGGACAACATGATCCTTGACGCACAACGCGATTTTAAGGTGACCTCCATCGTGATCAGTCACGATGTGGGTTCGATCTTCCGTATCGCGGACAACATCGCAATGCTTGCTCATGGCGAGATTCGGTTCTTTGGAACACCCAGTGAAATTCTTGACTGTCCCGACCCTGTCGTGCAACGTTTCATCACAACATTCGGATAGTTCTTGGCTTTTTGGAAACAAAACGGATGCAGCGCAGTGGCCCGCGAACGTAGAAGGAAAGGCCAGGTATCGCAAGGATGCGTTGGCCGAATGGGAGGACAAAACTCTTGAGTCGCAACTTTCGACAGGCCCTGATTGTGGGGATCTTCACTCTTGGATCCGCAGTCGCTGCTGTAGTCTTCATGCACTACGTACGCAAGGGCATCTCGATGAGTGCGTACCGTGTCTGGGCGCAGCTGCCCGACGCTGACGGTTTGTACAAAAAAAGCCGCGTGATGATCGCGGGTATTGTCGTGGGAGAGATCATCTCGATCGACCTGTACAAAGGCAAAGCACGCCTCGACATCTACGTCCGAAAAGACGTTAAACTCTACAAAGACGCCACCATCGCCAAGGTCAGCTTAGGGCTTCTTGGGGATCAGGCGATCGTACTCACACCAGGCACCCCAAAAACCGGGCGGATCAAAGACGGCGGGGAGATCAAGAACATCCGAAAAGTCGGCTTGATGGCAACCCTGAGCAAGACCGTCCCGAAGATCAACCAGGCCATCCCTGGCATTGTAAAGTTAACCAAAGCGTTGGGGGATCTCAGCGAAGGACCGTCCAGCCAGGGTCGTGGCTCCATGCGAGATATCGCCGAATCGCTACGAAAGGTCGCGCTCGCTCTATCCAAGAGCATGGAGCAAAACTCCCAGCGTGTGAACAACATCCTCAAGTCGGTGGAGCGCATCTCTGTGGTGCTGGCCCGAACCTCCTCAGCCAACGCCCGACAGATCACCTCCATTATCAAAGACATCAAGCAGATCACCGGCAACGCGAAGAGGCTCAGCGGCGAGGAGAAGACCCTCCGCGATACGCTCCGCTACGTCCGGGATATCACCAAGAGCGTACGCGACCTCGCCAAAGACGCTGCGCCAGGCTCCAAGACCCTTCAAAAGGCGTTGAAGAACCTGGAAAAAACCCTCGCCCACATCCGGGATATCACAGGTACGATAAAGGACGGCAAGGGCAACATCGGCCGGTTGGTGAAAGACGACAAGATCGTGAAGAAAGTG
This sequence comes from Deltaproteobacteria bacterium, assembly GCA_006226375.1. Classification (GTDB taxonomy): domain Bacteria; phylum Myxococcota_C; class UBA6777; order UBA6777; family UBA6777; genus M3003. The sequence continues at coordinate 200,578 of SBHC01000010.1, forward strand.
GAGGGGATGGTCACCAACATCTCCAACCTGGTCGGTCGAATCTCCCTGATGCGAACTCACATCCGCTGGCGCGCCGACTACTTCTTCAACCGTGGCCGCTTCCGCAATGAGCTTCAGATTACGTTGGCCCCCAGCCGCAACAAGTATTACACCATCGCTTTGGTTGACGATCCGCGCGGCGTAACCAGCGTAAACCGCCGCATCACACGCACCACAGATCCCACACGACCGGCCCTGGTGAACGAAGAGATCATCAACATCACCGACTCGTTCCGCTTCTCGCTCCAGCTCAACTTCCGATGGTGGTTGTTCAACATCCGGGGCGGGATTATCGAAAGCACGGCTGGCTTTGGGGTCGATCTCTTCCCCTACAAAGACTACATTAAGATCCGCACCGAGATCTTTAACTTCGGCAACGAAAACCTCCCGCGACTCCGAACCCTCGCCACATTTAACTACCTCTACTTCAACCTGGCTGTTGGGGTCGACGATATCCTCAACGACGGAACCCGCGACTTCTTCGTCGGCTTCGGCCTCCGCTTCACAGACGAAGACCTCAAAACGCTCTTGCCCTTCATCCCCTCTCCCGGCTGATCGCCCAGCCCGCTCCTCTGACTTTCCAGCCCCTCTGTCATCACACCCGGTACATCGGTACCTAGACACAGGTCCCCTGTCTTCTTTCACCTCGATTTTTATCAAACGCCGTTGGTGCGCTCCACAACTGAACATTCTAGCGGTAAACGATCGAAAATCCTCTGCCTTTTTGGAATCCTCACTTGACATTCTGATAGGATGTTCAATACTAGACATTTGTTAGTGTATCTGTCGTGCAAACACGTGTCGAACCAGCACACGTGAGAGGCTATCGATCAACGTTTGAGGGATCGTGAGACAGGGTAACCCACACACCTTGAGGAGGCACCGTTCGCCGCGAAGTTGGTTCGCTACCGCTGCTTCAACGTGGACGCCAAGAGAACAACACATGAGCAAAAGCAATCTGACGTTCGAAATTCCCAACACGCCGCAAGAAGAGCTACCCAAGTTGACCCCACGCCAACAGAAGGTGCTGGACTGCATTGTCCAGGCGATCAACGACAATGGATATCCCCCAACCTTAAGGGAAATTGGTCGCAAGCTGGGAATCAAATCCACCAACGGAGTGAGTGACCACATTAAGGCGTTGCAACGGAAAGGCTACCTGAAAAAGGGAGACCTCCGCGCCCGCGCTCTGACACCCTTGGTTCCGGACGTCGATGAATCGGGTCCCACCCAGATGATTCCTCTGGTAGGAAAAGTCGCAGCCGGTGCACCGATTCCCCGTGTCGAATGGGAAGACGAAGGCATCCACATCGACCGCTCCCTCCTCGGTGCCAACTCCAACCCTGAAGTGTTTGCGCTTAAGGTTGTCGGTGAATCGATGATCGAAGATGGAATCCTTGAGGACGATATCTTGTTTGTGCGACGTCAGCCCCACGCCAAAAACGGCGACACGGTCGTAGCCGTGGTGGACGACGAAGTCACAGTCAAGCGTTTTTACAAGGAAGCCAAGGGCATTCGATTGCAACCCGCCAACAGCACCATGGACCCCATCTATCTCTCCGCCACAGAGTGGCAAAGCGTTGAAGTCCTTGGCGTTTCCGTGGGTCTCTATCGCAAAATCTAATCCCACCAAAGCCTCCCATTCTTCCCTTTCCCAAGCTTCCCCCTCTGTACTGTTTGCTCTCTTTTCCCGAAGAACTCCTATCGAACGCTTGCGAAATCCGTCCTCAACCGCTAAACCAGAACGGTAGGTTTGGGGCCCGCCCGTGATTTGGGTCGTTGAGCCCCTAAAGGATTCCAACCCTTCCATAGACAAACGGTGAACACGATGACTGTCCATGACCAGTTGAATGAGATTTTGCAAAAGCGGATTATGGTGCTGGATGGAGCGATGGGCTCTTTGATCCAGTCCTATGGATTTGAGGAAGAGGACTTCCGCGGTAAACAGTTCTCTGACCACGCCAGCCCACTCAAGGGCTGCAACGATCTCCTCTCCATCACACAGCCTCAAGCCATCCAAGAGATCCACCAGCGTTACCTCGATGCTGGCGCCGATATCATTGAGACCAACACCTTCAACGCCAACTCGTTCGCCATGGCTGACTACGCCATGGAAGAGCACGTTTATGCGATGAACAAGGCTTCGGCTGCGATCGCCAAGGAGATGGCAAAGGCCCAAACCCAGCGAACTCCTGACAAGCCTCGGTTTGTTGCAGGCTCCATGGGACCCACCAACCAGACAGCCTCTTTGTCTCCCGACATCAACGACCCAGGATACCGCGCCAAAAGCTTCGACGAGTTCGTCGGCTGCTACTACGAGCAAGCCCTTGGTCTGATCGATGGAGGTTGTGACCTTTTGTTTGTCGAAACAGCCTTCGACACACTGAACCAAAAGGCCGCCTTGTTTGCCATCGAGTCGGCTTTGGAAGAGCGCAACGTTCGGCTGCCCATCATCGCCACAGTAACCATCACAGACGCCAGCGGCCGCACCCTCTCGGGCCAGACCCTTCACGCGTGGTGGCTGTCGATGTCACACGCCAACCTGTTCAGCGTGGGCATCAACTGCGCGCTGGGACCGCAAGAGATGCGTCCCTATGTGGAAGAGTTGTCGCAGCTCACCTCGCTCAAGACCACCATCTTCCCGAACGCCGGATTGCCCAACGCCTTTGGTGGTTATGACGAAACCCCCGAGTCGATGGCTGAAGATCTCAAAGACTTCGCCTCGGAAGGCTGGATCAACATCATCGGTGGTTGTTGCGGAAGCACCCCCGATCACATCCGCGCCATCGCCGACGCTGTCGCCGATCTTCCACCACGCCAGGCTCCTGAAGCGTCAACACTTTCGTCATACAGTGGCCTGGAGCCCCTGCAAATTCGGCCTGAAAGTACCTTCATTATGATCGGAGAGCGGACCAATGTGACCGGCTCCCGTCGCTTCCGCCGCCTGATCAAAACCGAAGATTACGAGACCGCTCTGGACGTGGCGCGCAACCAGGTGGAAGGCGGCGCCAACATCATCGATATCAACATGGACGAGGGCCTGCTCGACTCCAAGGCTGCGATGAAGAAGTTCCTTCGGTTGATCGCATCCGAGCCCGATATCGCCCGTGTCCCCATCATGATCGACAGCTCCAAGTTTGAGGTCCTCGAAGAAGGCCTCAAAGAGATCCAGGGCAAAGCGATTGTGAACTCCATCAGCCTCAAAGAGGGTGAAGCACAGTTTAAGCAGCAAGCCCAGTTGATCCGCAAATACGGCGCGGCTGTGGTGGTGATGGCCTTTGACGAAGAAGGACAAGCCACCGACCGAGTGCGACGCGTAGAGATCCTTGGTCGGGCCTACAAGATTCTTACCGAAGAGGTCCACTTTCCACCCGAAGACATCATCTTCGACCCCAACATTCTGACCATCGCAACAGGGATTGAAGAGCACAACACCTACGCGCTGTCGTTCATTGAAGCGATCAAAGACCTCAAAGAAAAGTTCCCCCTCGCCAAAGTCAGCGGCGGTGTGAGCAACATCTCCTTCTCGTTCCGTGGCAACCCGCGGGTGCGTGAGGCGATGCACGCGGTCTTTCTGTACCACGCGATCCAAGCTGGCCTCGATATGGGTATCGTCAACGCTGGCCAGCTCGAAGTGTACGAAGAGGTCCCTCAAGACCTCCGCGACCTGCTCGAAGATGTCATCTTTAATCGTCGAGAAGACGCGACGGATCGCCTCCTCGAATACGCAGAGAGCATCAAAGATCAGGGCGACGAGAAGAAAGAAAAGGAAGCCGAAGCCTGGCGCTCCAAGAGCCTCCAAGATCGCCTCGCCCATGCGCTGGTGAAAGGGATCACCGCTCACCTGGAAGAAGACCTTGCCGAAGCTCTCGAACACTACGAGCGCCCGCTTCACATCATCGAAGGTCCCCTGCTCGACGGGATGAACATCGTCGGAGACCTGTTTGGTGAAGGAAAGATGTTCCTCCCACAGGTCGTCAAAAGCGCCCGCGCCATGAAGAAAGCCGTCGCGTTCTTGCTTCCCTTGATGGAAGCAGAAAAAGACGAGAACAGCGGCGCCCGCGCCAAGATCTTGATGGCCACCGTCAAAGGCGATGTCCACGACATCGGGAAAAACATCGTGGGTGTTGTCCTGGGCTGCAACAACTACGAAGTCATCGACATGGGCGTGATGGTTCCAGCCGACAAGATCCTCAAAGCGGCCAAGGAACACAACGTCGATATGATCGGCCTCAGCGGATTGATCACGCCGTCCCTGGATGAGATGGTCCATGTGGCCCGTGAGATGGAGCGTCTGGACTTCGACATCCCCTTGTTGATTGGTGGAGCCACCACAAGCCGCAAGCACACAGCGGTCAAGATCGCGCCGCAATACCGGGGTATTACGCTCCATGTTCGCGACGCATCACGAGCCGCAGGTGTGGTTGGTCAGCTTATCAACGATGACATGCGAGCCGCGCTGGATGCGAGCAACCGCGAGGCCCAAGAGAAAGCACGGAAAGCGTTCGCTGCCCAGAAGCAGGTGCCGCTTATCCCCTTCTCCGCAACCACCGAAAAGGCCCCCGCCATCGACTGGGACGCTTTCCCTGGGTACCAACCGGAGTTTGTTGGCAAGCGTGTGTTGGAAGAGTTCCCCATTGACCAGATTGTGTCATTCATTGACTGGTCGCCGTTCTTCCACACCTGGGAGTTGAACGGTCGCTTCCCCGCGATCCTCGACGACCCCAAGTATGGTGAGACGGCCCGCGAGTTGTATGAAAACGCTCAAAGTCTTCTGCTCAAGCTGACCCAAGACAAGAGCCTGACAGCCCGCGCCATCTACGGATTCTTCCCAGCCAACAGTGACGGCAACGACGTCATTGTTTACACTGACGAAAGCCGGAAGGAAGAGCTCACCCGCTTCCACTTCTTGCGACAGCAACGACAGAAGGCCAGAGACTTGCCGCTCTACTCGTTGTCCGACTTTGTGGCCCCTGTCTCTAGCGGTCAGAAGGATTACATCGGTGCCTTTGCGGTGTGCACGGGCTTTGGTGTCGCTGAGCTGGTCGCTGAGCTGGAGAAGAACCACGACGACTACCAAGCCATCATGGTCAAAGCCGTCGCTGACCGTCTTGCGGAAGCCTTCGCTGAATTGCTCCATCAACGTGTGCGAAACGAGTGGGGCTATGGCTCATCCGAAGACCTCTCCAACGAAGACCTGATCCGCGAGCGTTACCAGGGTATCCGACCCGCTCACGGTTATCCGGCCTGTCCAGACCACACCGAGAAGCCGATTCTCTGGGATCTTCTCAAGGTCAACGATGAGATCGGCCTGAAGCTCACGGAGAGCAACGCGATGTACCCGGCGGCTGCGGTCTCTGGCCTGTACTTCAGTCACCCCCAGTCGAAATACTTTGCTGTGGGTCTGATCGGTCGTGACCAAGTTGAAGCCTACGCTGAACGCAAAGGCATCTCCATCCCAGACGCCGAACGCGCCCTCGCACCCAGCCTCAACTACGACCCCGCAGACCTGAAGTAGAAGAAGCTGGGCTTTTGGAACCTCACGCTCTTTGACAAATCCATCCTTCTTTTTCATGTAGGCTTCCTGACCGGATGACGCATCCTTGTGATGCGGCCGGTCATCTCTGCAAAGAGATTTTCTCCGCTGAATCGTTTGCGACACGAACGACAAGGAGGAAGGTTCCTCTCAAGTGAACAACAAAGGTTGAGCGCTGTGGCTACTGCAGCGATTGCAGTAGCTGCAGGAGGAGCTGGTGACCACGCCGTTGACTCATCGGACAGCAGTGGCGACGGTGACACCAGAACGCTCACCCGCTTCGTTTGGAAGCAGGCGACGTTGCGCACTCGATCAAGGAATATCAAGCACTTAGACCAACACGATGGCCTTCGTCAGAGAGTACCAGCAGTCCGTTCGTCAACCCTGAGTTGATGCGCTCGGTACCCTAGGAGAATGGAACGCCGGGATCCCCAGCGTCAGCGTCTTGACCCGCGAGGACTCGGCCCCTCAACCCCCTCGCAACCGGTTTTGGTCCGCTTTCATCGGTGTTGCTTTTCTTGTCTCATCGCTACCTGAAAAAGAATGGGATATCCCAAAGGCCCCACCACCTGTGACACCTTATGACACACTTGTACCTTAAGAAGTACTCCAACCTCGCTTGTTGATAGCCAGGCTCATCATTCCCACAGCCCAAAATTTGTGACAACAACACTCATGCGGTTTGAGGATTCAACAACCATGAACTCTCTTAACCAGAGCACCTCTGCGGACGAACTGAACCAGCACCGCCCTCTTCTTTTGGCCCATTGTTACCGAATGTTGGGCAGCCCTGTGGATGCCTCTGATGCTGTACAAGACACGTTTGTGAAAGCCACCCGTGCGCTGGAAAGTTACCGCGGAGAAGCCTCCCTTCAGACTTGGCTACTCCGCATTGCCACCCACGTATGCCTGGATGAGCTTAAGGGCCGAAAGCGTCGAGAACGCCCGATGGCTTGGCCGTCTGGGGAGCCTGATGGACCCCTCACCATGCGCCCTCCAGAAGAATGGCTTGAACCGATCCCTGATAGCTGGCTTACACCCTCAAACCTCACACCCCACGAAGCTTTGGAGTTGCGCGGAAGCGTTAGACTTGCGCTGGTTGCCGCCTTCCAACACCTCCCTCCCAAACAACGAGCGGCGCTCCTGCTCACACAAGTGTTGGGTTGTTCTGCTGCAGAAGCCGCGGATATGTTAGACACCACGGTGGCCTCCGTGAACAGCGCGTTGCAGCGAGCAAGGGCCAAGCTGGACAGTCTCTCTGTGGAAGACTCCCCACGAACCTCCGCACAAGACAAGCTGGTAGAACAGTATGTCAAAGCGTTTGAAAGCTATCATGTCGACAGCCTCGTCAGCTTGCTCACCGACGACATCGAATTCTCGATGCCACCCATAGCGCTGTGGCTGGAAGGTCCCAAGCGTGTTGGAACCTTTCTTCGCACCACAGGTCATGGGTGCGCAGGCTCCATCTTGGTACCCACCTCAGCCAACGGAAGTCCAGCCTTTGGTCAGTATCGAGACGGCGGGAAAACCCCCTGGGGCCTTGTGGTCTTGACTCTTCGCAACGACCGGATCTCTGGCATCACCACCTTCCTGGATCACCAAACCCTGTTCCCCTTGTTTGGTTTGCCTCCACAAGTTCAAGCTTAACCCCCTCGAAGACAAAGAACTTTCGCCCACCACTTCGCCACACTGAAAAAAAGTTCAGCCGCGCCGATGATTTTTGGCTCCATCGACAGTCTTTCTTTGGAATGCACTTAACCCATTCCTAAAAAAGGAGACGACGATGATTCAATCTCTCAATCCATTCCTCAACTTCACTGGTCAGGCTTCCCAAGCGATGGAGTTTTACGAAGATACGTTTGGCACCAAGGCTGAGGGTGTGATGCGCTGGAGTGACGGACCCGGCGAAGAAACCGAAGAAACCGCCAACAACATCATGTATGCCCGGATCCCCATGGGTGGAGGAGCCATTGAGATCAGCGACGTCCCTCCCCATATCACTCTGGAGCAGGGCACGTCCATGCAGGTGATCTTGCACATGGATGACCCCAAGGAACTCGATGCCATCTTCGCCAAGTTGTCGGAGGGAGGACAAGTTCAAATGCCACCAGACGACATGTTCTGGGGTGCGCGGTACGCCAAATGCATCGACTCGTTTGGGGTCTGTTGGGCCTTGCATTGTGACCTCAACAACGCCTCCTAAACCGAACCTCTCAACAACAAGGCAAGGAACATCCTTATGGATTTGTTGCGATTGCGGCCTTCGCTTTTGGTGATAACGTGGGGCAAAAATGTACCCCGCGAACCACGAAAGATATAGGCAAGGGAGAAGTACCCACATCCGTGGGCACTCCAACACTGCAAACGACGATACTGTTGTTCTTTCCGTGAAACTCCAACCAACAAGCGGCAGAGACATCCGTGTCATCTGCGGATTTCTTCGTACTTCATTCAACAAGCGGTGTACTCGTCAGCGTAATCTGCGTAATCTGCGGATTGGTTTTCCTTACCCCAAACACAACACCAAGAGCCCCCCTCCAACAACAGCACCCAATGGACTCCTCCCTATCAATTGTGCTACCCAATGGATATCATTCATTTTGCATACAACCCCCTTATCCAAGAGAAGAAATTTACGATGCCCATTGATATACCAGTACCCGATATTCCAGTACCCGATGCGCTCGGCGGAGGTGGAGGAGACGGTTGTGCTGGCTGCTTTGGCTTTGGCTGCACTCCCCAAATGCTGAAGTTTCTCTTTTACGCAGGCCTTATTTTTGGTGGATTTAGTCTGCTCGTTCAGCAATTAAACATCTACCTGGAGAAGCGGCACAAGCAGGCCAGGCTCCAAAACATTGTAACGTACCTTAAGGCAGAAAAAAATCGTATGCTGCCGTTTTCGTATGTCCACAAACACGGTTACTTGATCTTGATGGAAATGCAAAAAGGCTACAGAGGATTCGTTCGTTTGAGCAAAGGCTCGCTGGAAATTCTACTTCACAAAGAGAGCCAGAAGATCCTGACAGGTAGCAAGACCCTTCCCATGCTCAATCTCAAAAAGCTCAACTTGTGGAGTCGTATGAAACGGCTGGTTTCCGCGGAAGGCAAAACATTCATTCTCATCCATGACATCGGCAACAACGGCCTTGATGACAACGACAAGATCGGCCTGTACAAGTTCAAGAATGAAACCTTTACCGTGAGCAAACTTCGAGACTGGAAGTCCGCCTCTCTTAGCCTACGCATACGCCTCAAAGAACAATACGAAAAGGCGCTGGACATGGCTGACCAGGCCATTGAATTTGAGAAAAAGCACGTCCAACGTATTGAACAATTGCGCAAAGGGAAAAAGTTTTCGTTCCCCTACACCATCAAAGCCAGCATCCGCAAAAATGAAAAGAAACAACAACAAGGCCAAGTCTTTGTGGAGAAGGGAGCTTTGGCTGTTGTGTATCGAAAGCTGACCAAGCCGTACAACTGCAAACGTCGCCTGCTCAAACTCCTCAAGAAAGTGTGCGAGGGCACCCAAATCGAACAACACCTCTTCCTTGATCGCAACAAGCCTGGGTTGCATGTCAGCGACAACGACAGGGTCGGCGTCCGTATCATCCGTGGGAACCAGACGATCGAGACGGAGTTCAAACCCTTCCAAAGCTACCCGCTGCTCGAACGTGACTGGATCAACCAGCGCTACCGAGAGTTTGTTTGGATAGCCAGCCACCACGCCAACAAGCGGTAAGAGACCTCCACAGTTCATACTCTTCCCTATCCATACCCTCCACGCCAGCACCCAAACCCTCAGCAGTTTTAGGAACACACCTCGACAGAAGATAAGGAACTCTTCCTGACTTTGTGTGTCCATCGAATATGCCCTGGCAAACGACAGCCTCCTGAGTCCAAACAGGTAGATGGAAACCAACTTCCTCTCTCATGCGTTGTGGATGAACAGGCCAACGCCGAAACATCCAAAGAAGTCATTCAACCGTTGAGGGCTATCATGCAAAACACACCAACTCCCTGGCGTACCGTAGACAACCGACAACAACGTTGGATCGTGGGAAGCACCACCCTCTCCCTCTTTGTGAGCTTCCTGCTGTTTTACAACCTCACCTCTTGCTCTCAAACCACAACAGCCAGCACGCGCACAACCTCCACCACAACAGCAGCATCCAAACCCAAGCCACGCGCCAAGTCTGGGAACAACACGGGCTGCGACAAGATCTACCCTGAACCTTACGCCTCCCACATCAAGACCCTTTGCAAGAAGCTTCCGCCTGGATTTACCGTGGTGATGGAACCTCCGTTTGTCGTTGTCGGTGACGAAGCACCTCACAAAGTCCATCAACGCTCGGCACATACCGTTCGGTGGTCTGTGACCCAGCTGAAGCGCCTTTACTTTCCCAAAGACCCCAACCACATCATCACAGTCTGGCTGTTTGCCAACAAAACAAGCTATGTGAAGCACACCTGGAAATTCTTCGCCGAAGTCCCATCTACGCCGTTTGGCTACTACTCAGAGCGTCACAAGGCTCTTATCATGAACATTGCGACAGGTGGTGGAACCCTGGTTCATGAGATCGTCCACCCGTTTGTGGCGGCCAACTTTCCACAATGTCCGGCCTGGTTCAACGAGGGCATGGGCTCTCTCTACGAACAATGTGGTGAGCGGAACGGCAAGATTGTGGGCCTGACCAACTGGCGGCTGGCCGGACTCCAACGTACGATTAAGTCTCGCACTTTGCCGTCATTCAAGACGCTCACCCACACCACCACCACACAATTCTACGACGAAGATCCAGGCTCTCACTACGCACAAGCCCGCTACCTCCTCTACTACCTACAAGAAAAGGGGTTGTTGCTTCGTTACTACCGGGCTTTCACGCAAAACCACCGAAGCGACCCGACAGGTTACAAGACTCTCCAACGCATCCTTGGAACCAACGACATCGCGTCGTTCCAAAAGAAGTGGGAACGTTGGGTGCTGAAGCTACGATTTTAGAAGGGTTTGATCACCGCGAGGAAGACCACAAGGAAGAGAAAGAGAGTGGGAACTTCATTGATGAAGCGGCAGGCACGTTCGGTCAAAGGGTATTGCCCTTCTGCCATCTTGCGATGGATCGACACAGCGTAGAAGTGGTACGCAACCAGCCCAAACACACCCACAATTTTGACCCAGATCCAGCCGTATTGAAGCCACACCGGCTTGACGTAAAGCATGGCAAAGCCAAACACAAACGTCACCACCATCGCGGGCTTCATGATGATCCGCAGAAGCTTCTCTTCCATGGTGATCAGAGCGGCAACCACAGACGGCTCATCGCGGTGTTTCACGTGGTACACAAACAACCGGAAGATGTAGAACAACCCGGCAAACCAAGCGACCATCGCGATCAGGTGAATCATCTTGAACCAGTGGTACAAGGACGACCAAAACATCGAGATTATCCGTCTGTTACAACGGCGACTTCGCCGTTCTTGAAAGCAACTTCCACGCGTTGAATACCAGGCTGTGAGTAGATCTCAAACGCAGCATCTTCCAGCATGTAGGCGAGGGTCGATCGCAGACCACGAGCGCCAGTTTCCCGCTTCAGCGCCTGTTTCACCACGCGCTCCAGAACGCTCTTGTCCACCACAAGCTCCACGCCAGCCAACTCAAACTCCCGCTGGTACGAGGAGAGCAGGTTTTGCCGAAGGATCATGGTGAGAGTCTCTTCGCTCAGAGCCTGGAACGGAATCACGCGGTCGAAGCGGGCGATCAGCTCAGGCAGGAAGCCGTATTGTTGGAAGTGACGGGTTTGGTCCATCTCTTCTTGTCGATAGGACACAGCAATCTCACGAGGAGCCTGTGACGCTGTCTTGGCAGTAAAGCCGATGTGAGGCTCTTTGTTGAACAGGTGTGTGACAAGCTTTAGCCCGGAGAAAGCACCACACGCCACAAAGGGAATGTTGGTGGTCGACATCAACAAGTGCTGCTGGTAGCTGCTGTGCGAGAACTCTGTAGGAACTGTCACAGTGGTCGATTCCAAGAGCTTGAGCAGCTCGCGCTGCACGCCAAGTCCGCTGATATCTTTGGTGGTGCCCGCCCCTGCAAACACAGCGTTGTTTTGACCGCTGGCGATCTTGTCGAATTCGTCGAGACAAACGATACCCATCTCTGCCCGCCCCACGTCACCATCCGCAGCGTACAGAAGCCGGGTCAAGATCGAGGTAACGTCCTGCCCCACATACCCTGTCTCTGAGTACGTGGTGATATCCACCAACACCGTGGGCAGATCCAGGATGTGCCGAAACAACGTCTCGACCATGTACGTTTTGCCGCAGCCAGTGGGTCCAACCAACAAATGGTTGCTCTTGGGCGGTAGTTCGTCAGCGGGGATACCATCCAGGTGGATGTAACGCAGCCGTTGGACATGACGAAACGCCATCAGCGACATCGAACGACGGGGTTTGTCCTGCCCGACATAGCCGTACTCTGACAGCTGCTCACAGATCTGGAGAGGTGTCAGCGTAGGGATCTCTTCGACGTATTCGGAAAGTTCGCGCTCGTCGAGAGGCTGACCTAGCCCCTCTTCAAAGCCCAGGTCCATGAACGCTTCACGCAGGTCATGATCCATGGTGTTTGGCGCATGAGAACTGGCTCGACTGGAGGATGGACTGCCTTTGTGACCCTTACTCAAGAACTCTCTCCCCATCACTCAAAGGTAGGACGATCACCGGCGGGATAAGTCGGTGGGAGGTTTATTTGGTGTATTGGTAGAAGTTACCGATGTTTCGTGTGGAGATCATAAAACGAGGACCCAGCTCGGCCTGTTTCACTCCACCCACACCCACAGCTCCGGTGCTACCTGTTCGGTGCATCACACGGAAGACCAGAACGTCTCCCTTTTGGAGCTTGGTGCGTGTTGCGATTTCGCGATTGTCGACGCCGTAGTACTTGTACTGTTGACCGCGTGCCAGGACCATGGTGCGAAACAGCTCTTTCTCTTCTCCGTTTCGGCGAAGTAAGAACCGGATGGAAAAGCGAGAGGTTGTGGCGTAACCACCGGGAGCGTTGTACACCGCCATGATCAGGCTGATGGATGTATACGTTCCCAACTCAGCGCCCTCGTCGGCATCCAATTTAACGAACCAAGACTTGCCGCGTTTGACCGGAATGTACGTGGACTTCCATTGTCCCTTCTTCCCAGGCATAGGCTTGGTGCTCAAGATCCCTTTGGGGTGAAGGTAGAGCATCAGGTCGTCCTGGCCCTTTTTAAACTTTACAGTCTCAACCCCTGCAGGCAGCGCCCTCAAACGCTTGCTCGCAGGAACAAAGGCACGCTTGTCCGGCTGCGCCACTTTGGTGGATGTCCCAGACATTCCAGCAGGAGTAGAATTCACTCCAGCAGGTGCATTCTTCATGTCCGACTGATCATTGTTTTTGACAGGGGTGGAGTTATTGGGGCAACCCGCAAACACCAGGCTAACCAAGCAGGCCCCCAACACAAGAGACCACTTCTGCATCTTCATTCCGAACCTCATCACTCGTTCGTTTGGGGTCAATTCGGTAAGGCAAACTATCTTCGCACAAGACACTGACTCGCGTCAATCGGCCTACCCCATCTTGACGTTGGTATCACAAATCCACTAAAGCCATGGGGTACTGTTTTCAGGCAGGAAATGCGGACCGCACGTGACTGCCCCGACAAGAAAGGAACACTGTCCCAATGAATTGGAAAGTTTTGGTATTGATTCTGGGCTTGCTTGGCCTGTTTTCGCTCTCTGCCTGCATTGTACGAGTGCCTCCTCCCCGGAACAAACGAGTCACGGTCCGCTACGTTAATGGTTGTCGCATCAAACGCGTCGTGTTCCGCTGCTACTACCCCGCCGGTCACCTCGTGTGGCGCTCTGTTCGCTGTCGGGATGGACGCGTGAAACGCACCAAACGAGTCGTTCGACGCTCCTACTGCCGCGGCTACAGTAACCCCTAACGATCCTGCTGTCGTTCGCTCTGACCTTCCATCGGTCAACGTTGCATCGAGAGGGCCTTCCTCAATCTTTGGCCCAAGGCACAAAGATCTCGATGTTGCCGTCTTCCCTCAGCTCCTTCACCTGCTTCTTTAAGATCACTTCCAGACGCTTCATCTGTAGCTTCTCTACAATCTTCATCTGTACTTGTCGCAAGGGTTTGGCTCGCTTGCGCTGAACCACCTGAAGGATATGGTATCCCATGTTGGTTTGTACAGGTCCACCGACCTGTCCTTTTTTGAGAGCGAACAGCACATTCTCCAAGGCTGGCAGTAGATCACCCTTCTTCAAGGTTCCAATATCACCGTCCAGGTCTTTGCTGGGATCATCGGAGTATTGCTTGACCAGAGCAACAAAGTTTGCGCCCTCTTGTTGAGCAAGCTTGAGAACCTGGAGAGCCTTCGCCCTGGATTCATCTTCCTTGCCTTTCTTAATACTCACCACGATCTGGCGGGCTCGCACAGAGTCGCCGCCCATGTTCTTCTTGTAATAGCTGATGATCTCCTCACGCTTCACAGGCACCTGTTTTGCGAGAGACATCATATACTTGCGCACCAACAGCTGACGTTTCAGGATCTCCATAAACTTCGCCCGGCTCATCCCTTGATCACGTACGTAATCTTCCACCGTGGTGGGTTTGGGAAAGCGAGAAAAGAACATCTGAAGGCCCTGACGAATCTCTGCACCACTCAACGCAAGACCTTCCTGCTGAGCCTTTTGGTATATCAACTGTTGATCGATCAAGCGCTTTACAGACTGACGACGCAGCTCCGTAAGCATCGCACCCGAGGGAGGGAACCCGGCCTTCATCACCCAAAGCCGCTGCATCTCCTTGAGGATCTGGAGATAACTCCAGCGATCCACAGGTTCATCGTTAACCTTGGCCAGGATTTTCGGAAGAGTTGGTGCTTTCTGTGCGTCGGCAAAGGGTCCTTGTAATCCTGGAGTCCCACCGCCGATGGATGTCTTCGATTGAATCGGCGCGGCAGCGTTGTCCTTCACAGGCTCGGGAGCAGCTTGGCGCGGAGCAGGTTGACGTGCGGCAGGACGAGAGCTGGGTTGCGCGGCCTTACCACGTGCAGCAGGCAATGTGGCTCCAACAGGACGCGAGGTGGCAGGTTGCGAGGTTGCAGCTGGCTGACTGGCCGGAGCATCGTCAGCGTCGTCGTCATCATCATCATCGTCTGCATCGTTCAAGTTCAAGGAGTTACTACCGGAGAGCGAGAGACCTCCGCCTCCCAACAAACCACCGGAAGGCTTGCCAAACATGCCCTTGAGGGAAGGATCCATTTGCAGCCCACCCACACCAAAGCTCAAAGACTCTTTCTTTTTCTTCTTCTTTTTCTTGGTGTCTTTCTTTTTGCCACGCAAAGAGATCGTGGGCAGCGCCCGGACCTTCATCGGCTTCTGCAGCAACATCGGGTTGTCCACGCTGTCGTCATCGGAGTCGGCGCGAGCCACAGGGATTTGGGGTTGTTCAGGAGCCTTGCGTTCCGTTGTGGGGGTGCTGTCTGACGAAGAAGGCATCACCCCAGTCGCACCTCGTCGCTCGGTCGGAGCCGACGACAAATCGGGAGGCTTGTTGTATGGGTCCTTCTTGCATCCCGCTCCAAGGGGCAGGACCAGGACAAGTGCAACCCATCCAATGATTCGAAACATCATGATCTCCTTCTGCACGGCACAACAGGTACAAGGGCTCCAGGGGAAACGCTACAACACGATGCCACACGTTGGGTATCTGCAGCGAAAACCGAGTGAGCATCGAAAGAGAGAGCCGTTGGAAAGCCCCACTCCAATAACAAGATTAGGTACTGCGGTCAACGGACCCAACCCTCTCGCACAAAAAACTGATGCAACATTGAAGCCGTCAGGTCCATTCACTCCCAGAAAAGAACGCAGTCGAACAAAAGTTGTTCTCTTCTTTGCAAATGTCGTATACCCTTAGAGGATAAACCAAAGCAGACAATAGAGAGCCTGACCATGGGACTCGAAATACCTCCAGGGACTTGGATCCCTCTCCTTAACAAAAATCCCAACCCGCCCGATCCCAATTTTTCCATCACTGCCCTGGGTCTGCGGGTGCTGCTCCTGATCGACGACAAGCTGACAGTCGCGCATCTCGCCGATTTGACGGAGCAACCCGAAGAGAAACTCTGGCACGAGCTTCGTGCATTGGAACAAAACGACTACCTGACGTTGTCCCAGCCGAAGCCATCTCCCGAGAAGATACAGATGGAGCCGCCCCCGACCACGCCAGACACCTGCTCCGGCTCGTCGTTGGACAGCCTGAACTCGCTGATCGCACAAGCTGCAGCCAGCGACGAACAAGTCCCTGTCGCAGCCGAAACAGCGACATCCTCGTTGCTCCGCTACACAGCTTCCGCCAAAGCTGGCTCGGCCCGTGGTACAGCCCAGGTTGCGTTTACCTCGGTACCCGTCGAGCAGTCAGAGATGACCCGGGCCGAAGCCGAAAAGATACAGGCGAAGAAGAGCACAACACGCGAGCTGCGCAACTTCTCCATGTCCGACTACCTCAGCCCTGAAAGTCGAGACAGGATGCTCACCCAAGCTCACACACCGGTGCCTGCCACACGCAGTGAAGCTGTGGAATCCGTCGAATTGGAACAGGTCCAGATTCCATCCCAGCCCTCTCAGCTTGGCCTGCCGCAGACCCCAGTCCCCGCGTCCAACGCTTTGACAGCAGACGAATGGGATGCTCCTCTTGAAGAATACACCATGGACGACCTGGAGATTGTCTCTTTTGAAGAATCCGACGAGCATCCCGAAACGGAAACATTCTCCGCGCTCGATGAGGACGACCTGGAAGACATAGAGCTGGACTCTGTCATACTACCGGCACACGACGAGCATGAGGCAAAGACAACACCCACAGCCTCCTTCACCGACGAAGACCACACGGCACAAGAAGAGACACAGGATCTCATCTTTGAAGACGTTGAGTTCGAAGACATTGAGGAGGTCGACACTCT
This sequence comes from Deltaproteobacteria bacterium, assembly GCA_006226375.1. Lineage (GTDB taxonomy): Bacteria > Myxococcota_C > UBA6777 > UBA6777 > UBA6777 > M3003. The sequence continues at coordinate 217,150 of SBHC01000010.1, forward strand.
GAACCTGAGCGTCGAAGAGGTAGAAGAAGTCGACCTCGACGCCGTGATACTCACTCCCGAAGAAGAAGAACACGCCCAAGCCACAGACTCGTTGTTGCAAGAGCTCCTTGGTCTCTCTGACCCACTTGACGAACCCTAAATTCTCCTCACAATGCGAAGCCATTCATTTCGTATTTGCACCCCAACGTGAGGAAAAAAGATGAACTTGCAAAACTGTGGAGCCCTTATCACAGGTGCTGCGTCCGGACTTGGCGAAGCTTGTGCTCGTATGATTGTGAAAAACGGTGGCAGCGTCACCTTGTTGGACCTGAACGAAGAGCGCGGCCAGGCGCTCGCCTCCGACTTGGGCGACAAGGCTCAGTTCTTCCGAGTGGATGTCACCTCCAACGACGAAGTCCAAAACGCCATCGACAAGCACGTGGAAGCGTTCGGTGGGCTGCACGCCGCCATCAACTGCGCAGGAATCGCCACAGGCTTCCGCGTGGTCAACAAGGACGGAACCCCTTGTGACTTGGAAGTGTTCACCCGCACGGTCACCGTAAATCTCGTCGGTACGTTCAATGTGTGCCGCCTCGCTGCGACCCAAATGAACAAGAACGAGCCCAACGAACAGGGCGAACGTGGCGTTCTGATTAACACCGCATCGGTTGCTGCGTTTGAAGGTCAGATCGGCCAGTCTGCCTACTCCGCTTCCAAAGGTGGCGTCGCTGCAATGACCCTGCCCCTGGCTCGTGAGTTTGCCCGTGCTGGCATCCGGGTGCTCTGCATCGCTCCCGGAATCTTCGACACCCCCATGATGGCCAGCATGCCGGACAAAGTCCGCGACTCCCTCGCCGCGCAAATCCCTTTCCCCTCGCGCTTTGGTCAGCCTTCCGAGTACGCCTTCCTCGCCAAGCACATCCTGGAGAACACTGTCCTCAACGGTGAAACCATCCGATTGGACGGCGCGATCCGAATGGGTGCACGCTAGAGCACTCTCTCCTTATCCACTCACCGCAACGCGTGACGGTTTGCGTCGGCCCGAATTTGGTCAATGGCCTCACGGGCTTCTTGCCGGGCGTACCAGAACGTGTCTCGCTGGGCGTTGATGTTCAGCGCAGGGACAGCATCCAGCGAACGCGCCCCAAGCATTCCCAAAGCCCGAATCGCGGCTCGCCGCGCCTGCCATTGTTGCGCTTGCAGCAAATGAATCAGAGCCGCGTTGATACGTTTCTGCTCATCCTCTCGGGGCGCTAACGTCGCCATGCGATGGAGCCCTGCGGCCGCTGCAACCTTTTCATCCCAACCCGAACGATACGCCAACCGCTCCAATCCATGGATTGCCACCCGCGCCTTCTCAGGCAAACGAGTCGCTACTTTGCGAATCGCATACGCAGCCCACACTCGAACTTGTGGGTTGGCGTGGTTGAGGAAGCGAACGAGCGAACTGAAGATCTTGGGGGAGGCTGCGTCGTGAAGGTAACTGTTGGCCCAGTCTTGGATGGAGGGGTAAGGGTTGGAGTGACGAGCTTGGATCAACCAGGGAAGTGCGTTGGGGTTCTTTTCAATGGATTCTCCCAGATGCCAGACCGCCCATCGTCGTATCTTTCCGCTGGGGTCACGCAGGGCTTCTCCCACCAAACGAATGGCAGCCCCATCCAGATGCTTAACATGGGACAAACGAACCAACCGTCGGTCGGGATCCTTCTCGGCCTGAATCCAGGTTCGCCAATGATCCAGGCTCAACGCCGCTGTTTGGACGGCTTCCCGCTGCGAGTGCGGCTTGGATGACATCGTGTAGCGGTACCCCAAAGTTATCACTACAATCACACCCAAACCGAGAAGACTTACTCCAATCCATCGTCTCATGTTGTTGCCCCTACGCTGTGTTTTCTAGGATGCTTGCGTCGCGTACGTCGCTCACTAAAAAAGAACGTCGTCTCTTTTAATAAACTTCCCAGCGCCTAGAATGTTACACGACGGAATCACGTCTTTTCTTCATGAGAGATACGATGTTTTTTTTGCCACAACCGTGAACAGGACTCACTAAAACTATAAAACCTCTTGAAGAATATGGCTTTCTTTGCTAGTTTTGACACGGTTGTTGACTTCTTCGAAAAGGAAAGATGTCGGATGAACGCACGAATTGTAGTCCTTGCTCTTGTGTCGCTCCTGTTTGGGATTGGCATTGTTGTTGGATGTGGTCCTCAGACCACACCGGGTGATGAAACACCTGCCCAGGAAACCACAGCGAAAGTCGAGAAGACCAACGGTGAAGAACCTACGGTAGAACCGGACGCTTCGTTGACAGAGCCAACGGTGGAGCCGGTCCCAGACCGCAGCACTCCGCCAGAACCCACAGTGCAAGAAGAGCCTGCCCAACCCGAGCCAGAGCCCGTGGTGGAAGCAGAGCCCGTGGTAGAGGAAGAGCCCAAGCCTGTCAGCTACCACAAAGACATCCGCTCCGTTGTCCAACAACGCTGCCTCGGATGCCACGACAAAAACGGCATTGGACCGTTTGAGCTGACCTCGTACGCGTCCATCAAAACCCGTCAGGCTTTGATCCGCGACGCGATCCAAAAGCGACGTATGCCGCCTTGGCTCGCAGACAACACTTGCAACGACTACAAAAACAACTTTGATCTCAGCGACCAAGAGCGTGACATGATCATCAAGTGGATTGATGATGGCTTGGTCGAAGGCGACCCCAAGGATTACAAAGAGCCACCTCCCCCCGGCCAAATCGGCTTGCCTCGCGTCGATGTGTCATTGAAGATGACCAAGCCCTACACCCCCAAAAGCAAGCCGGATGACTACCGCTGCTTTGTGTTGGATTGGCCCCACAAGACCGACAAGTTCCTCACAGGCTTCCAGGTCAAGCCCGGCAACCCCAAGCTGGTTCACCACATCATCGCGTACCTTGCGTATCCCAACGAAGCCTCTCGCTACACCAAAAAGGACCCGAACGGCGACGGATATCGTTGCTACGGTGTCGCCGGTGGCCCCGCAGGAATCCGTTGGATCGGCGTATGGGCACCGGGCGTTCCCGGAGCCCCCTACCCCGCAGGAACAGGGATCCGCGTTCCACCAGGCAGTAAGATTATCTTGCAAGCCCACTACAACGTCTTGACCAACCAACCTGCTCCGGACCAGTCGGCCGTGGAGTTCATGTTGGCCGACTCGGTCAAGCAGCAAGCCTTGTTCTTGCCTTGGGCCAACCCCAGCTGGTTCAGCCGCAACGGCATGAAGATCCCTGCTGGTCAGTCTGCGGTGAAGCACGACTTCTCCATCGACCTGATCGCTACGGCGTTCCCGTTGCTGTTGCAACTCGCCAAGCAGAACAACATGGACATCAGTAAGATCGAGAAGATCCTCAAGGATCTCAAGTCGCTGACGATTCACACCGCGATGCTGCACATGCACTTACGTGGTGCGGCCGGGCAGCTCTACATCGAACGAGCCCGGACCAAGAACTGCATGCTCAACATCCCACGGTGGGACTTCAACTGGCAGCTGGGCTTTGATCTCAAAAAGCCCATCACGATTCGGGCCGGCGATTCTCTCGGGATCTCCTGCACCTTTGACAACTCTGCTGCCAACCAGCCAGTCATTGACGGCGTCAAGCAAAAGCCCGTGGATGTGTTCTGGGGCGATGGAACCAACGACGAGATGTGTCTGGGCGTTCTTTATGTCACCTGCAACGGCGACAACGACCAACCCCTCAACTGCCCCGACATCGGCTCCCTCCTTGGCTCTTTCCTCTAAAAACCCCAGAGACCACACTCCAGAGTTTCTCCCCAGAACGACAACTTACGCCGAATGCTTGTGAGTGTAGATTCGCACCGTGTGAAGCACACACTCTTCAGGTTTGTTGCGCGGTTCTTCCTGGTAACGTTTCCACAAGCAAGCCACTGTTTTCAACAGCTCCCGCTTTTTGGGGTTGTTCTCAATCCAGGTCTCCACATCCTCTCCGATCGTTCGCAACACATCCTTGGTAAAGACGAACGCCCGAAGCTTGTGGGAGTTGGAGTTTTTGCTGTGAACGGCACACAAGCAGGTAAGCAGAGACGTTTGCTCCACGGGTGCTCCCACGGCTTTCGCGATCGCTCCGTCGCTAAAGCGAGAAGAGAGCTGGTGTCGAATCCCTGACTTGACATGGTACATGGTCGGCCCGTCCATCCACAGCCAGGGACGCTCGCCGGAGCACTGCTCGGCTGCGGCGCGAATCTGCCCCAGCAACAAGCGGTTGTTCACCCACACATCATCCGAGCCGAGATCGAGCAACGTGTCGAGAACCACACGTTTGGGGTCTGTAGACTTAAATGAGATCAGGGTAAACGTGACACGTCCCCAAAACGCTCGCCGTGCCAGCTCGCGGTACGCGATGAAGTAAGCCAACGAACCTGCCACAGCAAGGCCCACCAGGACCTTGACCACTTCCAAACCAATTTCAAACAAAGCTTGCATTACTGCTCCTTGTTCTCTTTGCGTTGTTGCTTTTCCAGCTCACGTTGTTTCAAGCGTTCCTGAATTTCATCTTCAGGGTTGGGACGAGTCAGGTCACCGTACAACCGGATGACGAACCACAGCCCAATCGCTCCAACCCCACCAATCATGATGTAGGTGCTGAGCGCAGACTTCTGCACTTCAGAACCCATCCCTACAATCAAACCAACAGCAACCAGACCGATGCCTATCACCAAGAGGGCTCGCAGCAGCATGTTTTCTTCCTTTGGGGAGGCAGCCTTTGCAATCAGCCACTCCCTTTCCTTTAGAGATGTGAAAGCCCGAATGTAGCACACCCAGGTTTACACCCCAACCCGACGAACCAGAACCGCGTCAATTCGTTAGAAAGGAAGGCAAAGCCCGCTCTACACACTCAAGGTCACAACAAGGATTGCATCATGCGCATCGGTATTCTGTCGGACATTCACGCCAACCTCCCTGCTTTGGAGGCGGCGTTTGCGCTGCTGCATGAAAAAGGAGTGGATCGTGTAGTTTGTGCAGGAGATCTGGTGGAAAAGGGGGACCACGGAGACGAAGTTGTTGCGATGATGGAAGAAAGCTGGATCCCTTGTGTGATGGGGAACCACGACGAAAACGCAGTAATGCACGCAGAGTTTTCACAAGAGGTGGAAGAGGTGGAAGAGGAGGAAGATGCCCCTCGGCCTCTCAAGCCCAGCACCATCTCTTACCTCAGAGGACTTCCTTCCCAACGACGGTACGAGTGGGAGGGACTCTCGGTGCTCATCGCCCACGCCACACCAGCCAGCCTCCACGCCCACTTGTTTCGCGACCCACGTGAGGGCTTGTTTGCCAAATCGTTCAAGAAAGAAGTGCTCCGTGCTTCCATCGACATCTTAATCCTGGGTCATACCCACGCCCCACTCCATGCCAACTTCCGAGGAACACACATTTTTAATCCTGGCTCGGTGTGCCTAGGCCGCAACCGTGACAGCCACACTTGCGCGATCCTTGAGCTTCCAGCCTGCCAGTTTGAAGTCTTTCATTTGGGGCAGCAGAAGCCGTATCCCCACCGCATCATTCCATCGACTACAAACCCATAAAAAAACCCTTTCCTGTGCGTACTAGCGGCCACACAAGAAAGGGTCGGCTTGAAGGGCACGTTGCTCCCTCCAACGGGTTTGGCGTCGGAGCCCTTTGTTCAGAGGAACGAGGCTCCTAAGGATGCACTAGCAGATCTCGTAGATCCCGATGAGGTGACCTTTTTCGTTACGGCCCAAAACCTCAACGACGACATCTTCGCCTTCGAGCTCTTCGTACAGATCTTCGTAGGCATCGCGGCCATCACGAGTATGAATGTTTGGAGCATCTTGGCCGTAGATCACAACGACTTCCGTCTCTCCGTATTCGTACATGTTGTCAAAGTCTTCTTCCAAGATTTGCAACACAAAAGTGTTTCCATCCACAACTTCAGTGACAATGCCACCAATGTGGTCGTTTTCTTGTTCGGTGATTACGGTGTGACTTTCAGAAGAGGACCAACGGTACATGACCATTCTCCGGGGATCATTGATGATCCATAAAGCAGGGACTCCCCCGCGTGTTTCCAAGTTTGAACGTCCTTCGACATCTCTCGCCCCGCCTTCAGCAATCTTCGTGCCCAATCCACAAAAGCCAGAATAGAAATAAATATCAACAACATAAAAAAGTAGAGACAAAGAGAGGCCCAATCAACAATTTCAAACGAAGGTTTGTATTTCATGAACGATGAAACAGGAGGCTGAAACAGAGACAATCGTGGAGCCGAGGAAAACGTTGAGGAAAAAGAGAACGAGCGAACCGGAGAAGGAGGACCGTTGCAACGAAAAGAAGCCTTGGTCCTTTCGTTGCTTCCCATGCATGGCTATGGTACAACGGAACGCATTCCCAAGCCCACAATCCATGAAGACTATCTGGAACGTAGGGCAACAAGGCAATGTTGAAACAAGCCCACGTTGGGCTGACCAGCCTTCACCAACCAACAACAAAGATGGAATGGGGATTCACGGATGGACTCTGTTGTGGTGGCTCACCTGATTATGTCGCAAAAGAGCGACTCTGCGGCGATTATGGAACTGTTGACCCAGTCGCGCGGCGTCGTCCTGTTTGTGCTGATACTCTTGATCTTCTTCTCCGTGATGTGCTGGGGCATCATTCTGTACAAGTGGTTCGTCCTGAACCAGGCACAGAACCAATCCCTCGACTTCCTCGATCTGTTTTGGGAGAGCAAACGCCTCGACAACACGTACAACGAGTCTGAATTAATGACTCGTAGCCCTGTTGCCCAGGTGTTTCGAGCAGGCTACATTGAGTTGAGCAAGCTACAACGCAGCAAAGGCGCGATGGACCAAAACATGACCCAACAACTTGGTGGGCTCGAAAACATCCAACGCGCCATGCGCCGGGCGGCTAACACAGAGATGTCGCGCCTGGAAAGCTACATTCCCTTCCTCGCAACGACGGCCTCAGCCGCGCCTTTTGTCGGTTTGTTTGGAACGGTATGGGGGATCATGAAATCCTTCATCAGCATCAAAGAGTCAGGCACCGCCGGTCTGAACGTCGTTGCGCCGGGTATCGCGGAAGCGCTTATCGCGACCGCGGTTGGACTGGCCGCGGCGATCCCCGCAGTCATCGCCTACAACTTCTTCCTCGCGAAGATCCGTCAACTGGACGGCGAAGTCGACAACTTCTCCAACGACTTCCTCAACATTGTGAAGCGCCATTTCCTTAAGTAATCGTGCTCCCGTATTGATGAGGCGCCAACCATGGCTTTTTCCGACAACGAAAACAAAAGCAAGCGGGTCAGCGCACTTGCCGATATCAACGTGACACCGTTGGTCGACATCCTGCTTGTCCTCCTTATTATCTTTATGGTCGCTGCGCCCACAGTCCATCATGGCGCACGGCTGGCTGCTCCAGACATCACGCCCAGCGATGACAAGCAGCCTCCCAAAGAGGACGAAAAAGATACCCTCGTCATCGACAAAGAGGGCAAGCTCAAGTTCCGCGGAAAAGGGTACACGCTCAAAGACCTCGCGGCCCTGATCAAGGCTGATCCCCAACTCAAGAAAACCCGCGAACTCTACCTCCAAGCCGATCTGGATCTGCCCTACGGCCGCGTCATGGAAGTGATCGGAAGTGTCCGTCGAGCCGGAATCCAGAAACTCGGTGTGGTTGTAAACGCCGACGAACTTGGCATCCAGCCCTCTCCTGAAGATCCCCCCAAAAAACGCTAGCTTCTTTCATTGCGAATCCAACCGTTTGGCAAGCACCGAAACTTGGCAACTCGACAAGAACCCTGAACTAAGCAATTCTATACCCGCAGAGAAACGAGCAACGCCCTGCTCGATCCATTCTGTCGGAATGTTCTGGCCCTGATTCTCGTTTCAGGTACGCCGGACGATAGCAAGACGACGTCCTCCCCCTTTCAACAAAGAAAACAAGGAAGAACCATGCTCTCTCGCTCACTGCTTTGGATCGGAGTTCTCACGTTGGGAATGGGAGTGGGATTTCACGCACCCAGCTACGCCAACCCTTACTTCACACCTGCCAAGTCAAAGCCTCGAAAGGCCCCGACAACACGGCCCAAAGCAGAAGCGAAAGCCAAGGCGAAGACCAAGCCGAAGCCAGCCAAGCGCAAAGCCAAAGTTGTCATTCCCAAAGGTCTCCAAGGCACCATCTTGCGTGCGATAGCTTTGATCGACGCGAAAAAGCACAAAGAAACCTTGGAATGGCTGATGCCTCCCGAAGAGCTTCGCAAAGTTCGCAGCGTGTTCGATCGCTTTGTTGAAGGGTTCGCCAAAGGCCACGCAGCGCACCTTCGCACCATGTTGCAGACCGTCCTCTCTTACAGTCCCACAATTAAGAACAACCGAGCGACCTTTAAGGTCAAAGCCAAACCTGGGTTCCCAGGACGAATGCGCTTTGAGCGACGAGGCACACGTTGGTATTTGCTGGACCGGTAGCTCTCCCACAAGACTCGATGTTTCATTTCCAACCAGGAGGAACGATGGCTCTCCGTTTGTTTGTACATGTCGGACTTGTCGCAGCATTCACCATTCTTTGGGGTGCAAAGGCGCCGACTCTCAGCCACGCAGACCAGTACTTCCAGCCCATACAATGGGGAAAAGGTAAGAAGCCCAAGGCCAAAACGAAGAACAAAAAGCCCACCACACGCAAAGCCAAAACAAAGAGCCCTACCAAGAAGGGAACAAAGAGCAAGCCAGCAGCGCGTGGGAAAGTCTCCGGAAAGAGCAAGCCAGCGGCACCGCCCCGTCGACGGGCAAGAGCAACGGCTCCCAAGCCTCCAAGATTGGCACGGCCGCGGAAGGCCCTTGGTGTACCGCCAGTTCCCCAGCGTAACCTTGCAGACGCTCCCACCTTGCAACGACCCAATGCGCAACGCAAAGCGGCCCCACCGAGACCTCCCCGCTCCTTAACTCCAAGCAAGGCCGTACAAACACCACCCGGTGCGGCTCACAAAGCACCTCCCCAGGTCAGAGCGTTGCCTGGAAAGAAGCAGACGCAACCAACCCAAAAGCCACAAGATCCAGGTGCCGCACGAAGGCCACCTCAGCCCCGCTTGCCTGCGCCTGTGTACGAAGAGCTGCGCAAGCCTCCACCAGGAGCGAGACCTTCCAAGCTCATCAAGCTGCCGAAAGGAGCGCGTCCTCCGAGAGGCTCCAGAGTCATTAGCGAACCCAAACCCAGGAATGTTGTGGAGGCTCCACCCAACCTCCGGAAGCCACCCCAAACCAAGCCCAAACTCATCAAGCTCAAGGGCAACCAAGTGTCCATACCCAAAAGCTTGCAAGAGACCATTCAAAAAGGGATTCGTTTGCTGGAAGCCAAGAAGTACAAAGCCACCTTGTTGTGGCTAACTCCACCTGACCTCCTTCAGCGGATGAGGCCAGCACTGCCTCGGGTGCTCGCGGCTTTCAAGAGAGGTCACGCCAACTACCTGTTGAAAACGCTTCGTACCCTTCTCTCGAAGAAGCCGCTCCAGGATGGTAAGATCTGTGCCTTTCGGGTCAAGCCACCCACCCCTCAACTGCCCCCGTATATGCGCTTTGTTCAGCGTGGTTCACGTTGGTACCTCATGTCTCGCTGAGGTGGACTAGCGCGTTACCCAGATCCACGCCCCTCGGTGACGCCGGAAATGACTCCAGGCCGCCCACAACATAAGCAACAACAATGGAAGAAACTCCAACGCAAACACGGGCGTCGTGATCGCCCACTTGCCCGTGGTGACGAACGTATGCTGAACGGTGTGTGCCAACAGTATGGCGCCCACCAACCAGAACAACCAGGGCCGAGGCGAGAGAACAAGCCAGGGCGCAATCCATACAATGTACCAGGGGTACAACGTTGGCGTGGTGAGCATGTACATGGTCAGAGGCAACAAGAACCGCTGCTCAAAGGTAAGGCCGCGCAGAAAAGGAACAAACCAGGCAAAAAGAAACACGGAGAGAGCCAACATTGGCCGGGTTACAGAGGTCACAAACCACTGTTCCAGGACAATGAACAAAGGCCCATTAAAGTACCAATGCTGGGAGTAATGAAGGATCTGCTCCACCAACATTTTGGACGCTTCCAGGTAAGGAGCGTTCACCATCACAATGGTACAAGCCGCAGCGATGGCTAGTTTGAGGAACCCTCGCCAGCGAAACTGCCACAGCAACAGAGGACCCACAAACAAGCCCAGCGGCTTGACCAGCAAACCCAAAGCATACAGCACCCCTGTCAGCCATGGACGGCGAGCCTTTGCAGCCAACAATGTAGCGAGCAGCAGCGGCGGACCAAAGCCATCCAGGTGTCCATCCAACATCAACTCAAGAATGGGCAGAGGACACCACGCGTACCACAGCAAACGACCCATCGGCCAGCCCTGGCGCCGCAACCAAACAGCCAACAGGCTTAACGTTGAGAGCTCCGCACCAAGCAGGAGCACCTTTAGGCCGAGATACCCGTTGGGGTGAAGCTTGTAAGCAACCCAAAACAGAGCTTCAGACACCGGCGGGTACAGAGTCCGTAAGTATTCGTGGTTGATCAAAGGATGGATGTGAGGGTCTCGCCAGATCGCAAGGTAAGGGGCCTTGGGAGCCAACGAGTAAGGATTCATCCCAATGGCCTGCATCTTCCCGTCCCAGATGTAGCGATACAAATCGTCCGACATCGAAGGGTCCAATGGGAGCAGTAGGAGACGAAAGGCGATGCCACAAAGCACAAGACCCACGACCAGCGTACCGCTCTCCAGATCACGGGAGAGCCAAGCGGCCAAGAGAAACAAGAGATAGAGAACGCACGACGCCGCGACGTGACCCAAAGCATGAGGTGGATCCACAATCGGAAGGACGTGAAACGAGGCGTACCCCAGACCCATCAGAAGGGCCAGAACACACAAGCTTAGTTTGGAGGAGAGCGGCGTAGAGCCAGTGGAATGAGGCATGTTGGGTGATAACAAATCCAGGAAAAGGTCCTGGGTTAGGGACAATCTTTCGAGTTGGGGGTCTGACCGGCTGAGCCAGTCTCGCTGACCTTCCAGTTGTTGGTGTCGTTTGCACCGTCAGGATTGCACTTCTCCAATGACTTCCCACTGGAGGGCCAGTCACCACCGGCCACGGTCTGGGGATCGATGGATTGCAATCGATCGGTGCCGTCCCACAGAACAACACTATCGGTGGACGAGAGATTGCCACTGAACAACGTCGTTGAACGACTGCCCGAACTTAACACCACCGTAAACAACTGTACGTTTCCAGGAATCTTGTACACGTTAGCGGCTTTGTCGTAGTCGGGTTCGATCACAACACCGCGCTCACCTGCTTGCAGGGGACGACACGAGCCGTCGGGATCAAACGGTACAATCACGCGGGCGCTGCTGTTGGATGCAGAATCCTTGCCCAACGCCAGGCCACACAAGTCGAGGGGCTCGGAGGGATGCGCGTTGATGATCTCGACATACTCTCCGTTGCTGCTCACTTCCGTCGGAGGTGAAGCCATCACTTCGACAATCTTGGGTGTACCGGTTCGCGGCGGAGCAGGCTCTGTACGGAACTCAAAGATCTCGGTTCGACCGGCTTTGAATTCATCCAATGAGCCGCGCCAAATGCCCTGGTCATCGGCACAGAAGTTGAGGGCGCGTGCTCCATTGAAGCGGCCCTCGCCCACGTCAACCAGACGGTCGCGGACTTTGCGAGTGATCACAAAGTAGTAGGTGGAGTCGCCTTGGAGAACGTCCAACGCCGTTGCGGTAAGCTCCGTTTTGTCGCCCACATCTTGGGCTTCAATCTTCAGCTTAACCAACCTCGACTTCCGGGAGTCGATCAGAGGAGGAGACTCCATATCGCTGATGAAGGCGTTGTCGATCTCACCAGAAACCAAGTAGACCGTGGAGTTGTTCTCACCGATACTCAAGGTATCGAGTTGGATCAACTTGGAGAACGTCACCTTAAATACAGCACCTTCGCGCTTCAACGTGAAGTTCGCGGCTGGAGCAGGGTCAAGCTTCTCCAAGCAGGGGGGATTTTCAGGGGTGGGTGGATCGGGTGGTGCACAATGAGTCACTCCCATGCCAAGCCCAAGGATGATAAGGAACCATACGCCAACGCGCATCGTGAGGTACTCCTTCTCTACAACATCACCGCAGGGAAGCGAGGGGCCTCCTTGCGTTCATGAGTTCAAGCAAAGTCCAGGTGAATCTGGAACAGGCTCACTTGTAAGGATCTTTGCCTGTTGCCTTCAAACGGCGGGAAAAGAAGCCGCCAGTGAAAGCGTCGAGATCTGCGGTCAGTTCCTGCAGACGCAACATCCGACGAATCCGCGTAATCAATGTTTTGGGTGGCTTAAGAATCAAGTCCACCTGAAGACGACGGCGCTCGAAGTACAACTTGGTTGTCTCCTTCAAGACGTCGACGCGAAGGTCCACCAAGCGCTTCAGCTCGCGGTACACCGCCAGTTCGTTACGGTTGAAGACCAACTCATCCAGTCGCCAAGTCGCGCGAAACTCAAAACGGTGGTCCAGGTCTGTCGACTGGGTCGTCAGAATCGGGGTGTTGGCCGTGGGGAAGACCGTGTTGCGGTCGTCGTCGACGTTTCGGTTGTAGCGGAACCGAAACTCAGGCAACCAACCCGCGTGACGAGCGCGACCCATCAAGCTGGAGATTCGGTCCTGGTTGACCAAAGCGTAGTTCATAGCAGCACCATGAACCTGTCGGATGGTCGGCTCCGAACGAAACTTGTTGAGAATCACGCGGGCTTGTCGCGCCAAATTGGATTGCGCCAGAGAGCCAGACTCCCAGACCAGGCCAATGCCCATCGATACCATCAGGGCCAATACAACCAAACGCTTCATTTAAAATCCCCACTGAGCTTGGAGGAGTCGCCGTCTTTTCAACGTGCGATACAAGTATCCTCCGGTGAGTCCATCCAAATACGCTGTGACTTCTTGAATCTTCACGAGCTTTTTCGTGTAGGTACGAACATTCCGAGGCGGCGCAACAAAGAGCCGCATGATCAAACGTTTTCGAGCGTGATACAAGCGCACCACGCGATTGATGATTCGTTGCCGCTTACGTCGAAGATTGATCGCTTCGGCGCTGACGCGGAGCTGTTGGTCGTCGAGGACCAAGCGCCCCAGATTCCAGTTCAGGCTCACTTCCAGCAAGAAGTTGCGACCTTCCAAGATGCTGATCGGTCGGGTTCCCTCGATCAAGAGGAGGTTGGATTGATCGTTGTCGAGGACCAGAAGCGCTCGGGCGTTGAGTTGGGGCATCCAACCCCGCGCAGCGTTCCGCGCCAGCAGACGCTTCAACCGATGAGGCAACATCATATACTTCATCGCCGCCTGAGCCATTTGCCAGGGAGAAGGCTCGGCACGTAGCCGCTTCTGAAAGCGACGCCACTGAGCAGGCGTAAACTTCCCTGCCACGGTCTTCGACCACCGAAGCACACCAAAATCAGTGGCCGCCCAGGTCTCCCGAGGATCGTCTTCACGCACAGCGAGCCAGCGAATGTTGGGAGAGAGCATCCCTTCCCGGCGCTGCTTAAAACGACGTCCCCGGTTTTTGGAGACAAACACACCCTGGTCGTTCACCGCAAAGACCCAATTGGGATGAGCCTTAATGGTTGTAATGTACAAGATGTTTCGACTTCCGATTCCTGCGGCAGGAATTCGTTTGAAGTCTTTTCGATCTTTGGAAAGGTAGATCCCGTTTCCTGTCGCCAGTAAGATCTGGCTGGGCTGGCCGGCCAACATCGCAAGGCCTGTGATTCGACGTGTACCAGAGACTGATGTCCACAAACGACGGAATTTGTTTCCCCGGTTGGTCGAGAAGAACAGGGAGCGGTTGGTCGCAACGTACAGATGCTTTGGATTGTTCGGGTCAAACCGAATCTCACGTACTTCAAACGCTCTTATGTTACCGGCGTTACGGTAGAACCTCTTGCCACCGTTGAGCGTATACCAGAGCCCTGTTCGGGTTCCCAGCCACACACGGTTGGGGTCTTTGGGGTCAAAGCGGATGACACGCACATCACCCTGCCCTGCCGAACGACCGCGGTACAGGTGTTTGAATGTTTTGCCCGCGTCTTTCGACAGAAAGTAACCTGCGTCTGTGGCCACAGCCACCCAGTTGGGGCGAGTTTTGGGGATAACTATCCGGTGAATACGACGGCGAAAGCGACCACTTCCAGTCACCTGACCAGTTCGTCGAGATCGATTCCCCAGCTGCCGCTCCGCTTCTTCTTCGGCTTCCCTCTCCAGAGTGTCGCGCAGCTCTTCTGCACGTTCTTCCCCGACCTCTGCAGCGAGGTCTTCCAGTTTCTCTTCGAGGATTCGCTCTTTGAGCCGACGAAGGTCTGGGCTGCCGCTGATTTGTTGAAGGAGCGCACGACCCGCACCGCGAAACCGAACAATCGGACGCCACCGCTCACCGCCGTTGGTCGAGCGATACAAGATGCCGTCCGCGCCGGCGTATGCAATTTTTTTGTTGGTAGGGTGAAGGGCCACGGCAGTGGCTTCCAGAGAGAACATCCCTTCCGAGAGATCTTCCCACAGATAGATCATGCGTTTGCTAGAGCGGGCAAGGCGAGTGCGCTTGGCAGAGCCGCGCTTCCATCGGTCGAGAACTGGTGGACCCAAACGCGGGGTCGCAGACGATGTAGGGGGTCCAGCCACAACATCGTGACTGCTTCCCAATCCCAACCATCCATAGCACAACACAAGCCATCCCAAGGAAAAGAAGATAGCTCTTATGCTTCGTATAGCAACTGTCACAAGTCTCACTCACATCTACAGAGACACACCAACAGAACCTACAAGAGTGGGCTTTGAGGATGGGTCTCACCAAAAGCGACCCATACCAACAAAGCGTTCCTCACGATGCTACAAACTCAGGTGTGGAATCAGGATGGATGGACTTGCGATTCACAAGTCCTCGTCAGAACCCTTGAAACATGAGGTTTGTGCGCTCAGGCTTACCACGAAATGCACAAGTACCGTGGGCAAGTCCCAAAGAAGTCGAACAGCTTCGCTCTGCCAAATGAGTCAGTCCTCCAGGATTCAGATGGGGTTTTGCATGGTCCCCAAACCGAAGGAAAGACCGGCCTATCAGCTTCTGCTGACGGCTTCAAGAGTTATGTGGGCCTAGCATACTAGTGACCTCGCTCGCTGTCAATGAGATGAGCCCGGCAAGCAGCGTGGGACGAGGCAGACTACGACTTGGAGAACGATGTTCCTGGCAGGGGAGTCACTTCAGAGCCACGGCCTGGTGTCGGAACCGACTTGGGAAGAGGCGTCGCCTGTGACGATTGACTCACAGACTTTGCGCTCAAACGACGCAGGCGAGTCAACAGAACCTTGATCACCCCTTGCGCAATTTCCAGACGATCGGCCATGAGTTCATGGAAGTCCTCTCGATCGATTTTGAGCATACGTAGATCGTCCATCGCTGTGACAGAAGCGGAGCGGGGAGCGCTGTCCAGAATCCCCATTTCACCGATCGGCTCTTTCTCACCAAGCACAGCCAACGATTGGTTGTCTTTGTGAATACGGACTCGCCCCTGCAGGATCAGGTAGAGCGAGTCGCCCAAATCCCCTTCCACAATGATGGTCTCGTTGCGCTCTGCTTCCACCTCGACGGCGATCTGGGCCACCTGCGCCAGGTCTTCATGAGAGAGGCTTTGGAATAGCTCTATCTCCTTGAGGAATAGTAATTTTTCAATGGTGGAAAGCATCGATTATCCAGTCTCAAGAGCCTGAAGTTGCGCTTGTACAAAGCGGGACACCATCGGAGAAGGATCACGAGTGAATCGTTGTAACAATGTACGGTACTCTTCGCTCGCAAGCAATCCCTTTGATGCAATCAAGGCCGTCTCGCGCACCATGGGCTCGTCGTGTTCCAACGACGTTTCCACCATCTCACGCTGTTCCACCAGTTCATTGTTCCCCACGGTCCAAAGCACGGCAGAACGAACCCAAGGGTTCTTGTCTTCGGACAGCCGCTCCAAGATCTCTGGAACGGATGTTGCGACAGGAGCAGGCATTTCACCAGACTCTCGAACATCCACCTCTAAGATCGGCAGCAACTTCCGTTTAATCTCGGCGCTCAGCAGGTTGTCGAGCAGCTCAATCGCGTACGAGCGCATCCGGGCGTCTTTTTGCTGCAGGTGGTGAGCCACCAAATGAATTTGCCGACGAGGATACAGCAACGCCAGCGTCTCAAAGATGGTGTTCATGATGGTCTCGCAGCGCTCGTCCATCGCCTCTGTCAACAAGCTGTGCTCCTCCAGCGAAGTTTCAAGAACATACACCTCACCTTTAAGGCGGAAGTACTCCTTGAAGTCACTGTCCAGGGTCTCCAGCAGAAGCCCTTCACTGAGAACAAGGTTGGGGTCATGGCCGACCAAACGCTGGAGCACCTTCAACGCCCGAACACGCAGCCGTCGCTCTGGAGCCTTGAGCAACGACTCAATCAAGCGAACCGCCTCTTCACCACCAATCAAGCTGATCACGCGCAGCGCTGCCAGTCGAATGGAGAGGCTCGCGTTCTCACTGAGGAAGGGCGAGAGGTGAGGCAAGACGCTCTCTCCATAACGAGCCAGCGCGTAGCCAGCACGTTGGGACGAATCCCGGTGGTTCAATGCATCCAAAAGATCGGGGATTAACTTAAGGTTGCAGAGCTTCCCAGCGGCCTCAATGGCGCTCAAACGAACGCTCAGCTCGTAGTCACGCATTAACCGACGCAACGGCTGGTAGAACGAGCGAGTGCCCAAACTCCCGATGATCTGCGCCCCATAGCTACGCTGTTCAGGGTCGCCGCTCTCCAACATGTCTTTGAGGTGAGTCGCGGCGTGAAGAATACCGTCCAGTCCACCGTAACGGATGAGCCCCACAATGGTAGCAGAGCGGACTTCCGACGAGTCATCTTCCAGGTATTCGAGAAGTGGGGAGATCGCTTCCTCTTGCAACAAGATACACAGAAGCTCAATGGACTTGGCCCGTAGGTCCGAGTGTCCAGCTTCAATCAACTCAAACAACTTTTGTTCGAGCATCGCCTCGGCGTCGTTGGAGGGTGTCCAAGGTCCGGCATCTTCGGAGCGTCGCTGGCTGATCCGAGCCATGTGCTGCGACAAGGCCTCCAGAGCAGCCATCCGAATTTCCACGTGCTGTGAATCCAATAGGGGAACCAGGTCACCGGTCCACTTCCGAGAGCGCACCTGGACGTGCCGCAGAAGCTCAAGAGCATGGAGCACCTGACGGGGTTCGTCACTGCGGAGGATCTGACGAAGCGCTCCCACCGCCGACTCATCCTGGATGGAGAATTGGCTTTGCTCCAGGTCGAGGCCGCTCTTTTCCATGGAGTTGAGCAGCGTGGACACATACTCTTGATGCGCCCGAATGATAAGAAAGACCCAACCCCCGAGCAACAGCAGCACTGTCCCAGAGAGGCCGTAGTACTGCATGTTCCCTTTGCCCAAAAAGATCTCGGAGAGGATAATCAAACCCGCTGCAACCGCGATGGCTCCGGGCTTAATGATGCCATCGATGAAGGCCTTGGTTCTCGCACGCATCCGGCTGTCGACAGGAACGTACAAGAGGTTCATCGAGACATCGTTGATCGTGTAGCGGAGAATGTTCTCGCTACCTTTTGCAAATGTCACCAACCACAACATCGTGGCCATGGTGGCTCCAAGCATGGGCGCAGTAAACAGCAAAAACGCCACAGGCAACAGCAGCAAGGCTCGTCGGATTCCCGACTTTTGCAGGATCCGGTTGGCCAGCACAAATTGAACAAAGCAGGCGAAGATACCCGCTGTTCCGTAGAAGAAGCTGAGGTAGTCGCTCAATCCTTCGGGGTTTTGGTTGTAGACCCCGCGGGTGATCATCTTAAACTGGTAATCGATGATGGATGTGGTCAGGAACGTCACAACGACAACCAGGGCAATGATCGACAGGTGACGGTTGGACCAGATCTTCCCACTGTCCGAGGTGAGCTGGATGGTCTGCTTGTTTTGCCGCTTGGAGGTCTGCTTCTGGTTGAGGTTTTGTTCGAGTGTCTGTTCACTCTCCCGGCCCAGCGTGTACACGATAGCCATACAAACAAGCATCATGATCGACAGCACAGGGAGCATGTGCTGGGTACCGTTCAGCAGCCGAACCATCGGCTTCATTCCAAACGCCAACAAGTTGGCCATCACCGCCCCACCCCCGATGATGGCAAAGATTCGCTTGGCGGCGCGAGGGTCGAACAGTTCGGACGCCAGAGTCCAGAAGAGAATGACCTGCAAGCTCCCCATGATCTCGACGTAAACGTAATTGATCTTGAAGAGCGTGGGTTTGTGGGCAGGGTCCATCCATACAATGCAGAGGTAGATCACCATCTGCAAAAACGACAGCACCAGATTGATGACCAGAATCATTCGATCCCGGCGCAGCTTGTTGGCCGAACGAGAGTAAATGTAGGCGGCTGCGCTCACGCAGATCGCAGAGAGCGCCATCAGCGATGGGAGGTTACGACCGCCTTGACTATCAGGCAGGGAGAGAAACAGGGAGTCGCGGACAATCCGCCCCAAGATGAAAGTCCCCACCGCCATCAAGCTGTACAAGAACATCAGCGCAACGCGGGGAACTTCCTCTTCGCGAAGTTGGAACATCAACGCAGCCAGACGCACCAACATCCGAAACAACCTTTGTCGCCATTCCTGGATCATTCTTGTCTCACTCTGCTTCCGCCTGATTCGGGTTGGGAGCTGCGGGCTGTTTGAGAACCACTTCTTGGGCTTGCTGCACGGGGTTCCTTCGGGTATCGTACACACCTACGCCTGAGAACACAACTGCGTTGTCCTGTGTCGCTTGTTTTTTGCTGCACACCTCACATCGTTGTATCGTCACGACGTCGGATCCGTCCCTGCCCATCGCTAAGGAGTTTTCGTTATGGGTGTTGAAAACGTTGTTAGCTTTTGCGGAATTTTTGGTCTGTTGCTTGTGGCCTGGTTGTTGTCCACATCCCACAAGACCATCAACGCCCGCGCCCTGTTTTGGGGCATTGGTCTCCAGCTCCTGTTTGGCGTGTTTGTCTTCTTGTCGGCACAAGGCAGGTTTTTGTTTCAGAAACTCAACAACCTTGTGTTCGCTTTTTTGCAATTCGCCAACGCTGGTTCTTCCTTTGTGTTTGGAAAGATTGCAGAACAGAGCTCCCCTCTCGGATTTAGCCTGGCCTTTCAATCCTTGCCCATTGTGATTTTCTTCGCCGCGCTCATGGGCTTGCTGTATTACAGCGGCATCATGCCCTTGATTGTCCGTGGGTTCAGCTGGCTGTTTGCCCGCACCATGAAGATCAGTGGCGCCGAGTCCCTCAGCGTCGCCTCCAACATCTTTGTGGGCATCGAGTCTGCGTTTGTGGTCCGTCCCTACTACAACTCCATGACAGCGTCCGAGCTTACAACTGTTCTGGCGGGCTGTATGGCCACGATTGCCTCTACGGTGTTGGGCCTGTATGCCTTCCTACTCAAGGACAACTTCCCGACCATCGCTGGACACCTGATCTCTGCGTCCTTGCTGACCGCGCCTGCAGTGATTGTCGTTGCCAAGCTGATGATCCCCGAAACCGAAAAGCCCGCCACTCTTGGACGTGTCGTTCAGGGCGAGTACCAACGACCGGGTCACTGGGTTGAAGCGATCTACATCAACGCAATGGAAGGTGCTCGCTTGGCCGTTGGTATCGGCGCCATGTTGATCGCCATGATTGGCTTGCTCAAAGCGTTCAACGCTGGTGTCGGCTGGGTCGGTATCCAGTTTGGCGTGTCAGGCCTCTCGATGGAGCGAGTCCTGGGCTATATCTTCTACCCCTTCGTGCTGCTCATGGGAGTCACCACCGACGACGCCCAGCAAGTGTCCACGCTCTTGGGCCTTCGAGCCATCGCCACCGAGTACCCGGCGTACATGCAGCTCTCCAAGTTGATTTCAAGCGGCGCCATCTCACCACGCTCGGCCGTCATTGCCACCTACGCGCTGTGTGGATTTGCCCACATCCCAGCCATCGCCATCTTCGTGGGTGGAATCGCCGCTGTCGCTCCCAAACGCGCACAAGACCTCGGAAAGCTTAGCCTCCGCGCGCTCCTTGCCGCAACCATCGCCTGCATGATGACAGGCGCTGTCGCCGGCTTCTTCTATACTGGGCAACAAATGATCCTCTCGCCCGAACAAGTCAAACAACAACGCATCGATGAAGCTCGCAAAAAGATGGAAGCCCAACTACAAAAGGAAGAAGCCGCGAAGCCCAGGGTCGCACCCCGCAAAGCTGAGCCTCGCAAAGCTGCACCCCGTAAAGCTGCACCCCGCAAAGCTCCGGCAGCACGAACTCCTTCCTCCAAGCCCTCCACACGCTCGACCAAGTAACCCCTCTAGGTTTTCAGAGGCCTCTTTGGTGGGGTGGTTTAGCCGCTGCATGGTTGGCTTTTTCGCCCACCCTCGCAACACAAGAGCATCGGCCTTCAGTATCCGAGAATGTTCACGTTCAATGACCTGCTCCTTCCTTTCGCCTCGCAACTTTATTGCGAGGTTCGGGAGCGATTGAATCCAATGGAGGACTCTTTGAGGGTGGAAGAGGGATGTTCTCTATATCCTACTATTGTTGACAACCCTCATAACTCTCAGGCGACATCCCCCCCCAAAAAAAACATCAATATAAAACACTTACCAAACCCTGACACATTACATCACAGGTCTACCTTAAGCTGATCTTTTTATGATTGGTTTGCGATGGAGGATCGTCAATGACGCGCATTTGTTTGGTGGACGGTTTCGTCCCCTATCACTTCAGTGTGATCGTACAAGAGTCTGCATTCCGGGACATGGTTACATGGGCAAAGTCCAAGCAAAGCGCATGCCGAGAAAATGGGACGTGTGGTTCTCCTCAACCCCTCCTGGCTCAACTTCAAGAGCATCCTGCAGTTCTTGAAGCTGTGGCAGAGGGGCCTTACTCTTCGGCTGCAATCCCTGCTGCGATGGCACGTTTCTGGGGAGACTGTACGTCTGTGCTTACGGGATGGAGCGGTCGAGGCCCTATGGCAGCAGCGTTGCATGAACAGCTCAAGGCCTGGAACATCAACAACCAGCTCGTTCAACAGGGCGACACAGACTCCTCCGTGGAGATATCCATCCGCAGTGAGTCGTTTGACCAGCACGAGACTGTCCGCCTGCATCCGACTCGCCGAAAGGCACAAGTGGTTCGTTTCCGTTGGCCTGAAACGCTCACCCCACAACAAGTTCAGCTGTACTTCATGACCAAGCTGAGCCAGGGGCGCGCCGATGCAGCAGAGTCGGTTCATAAAGCCGGTGGGCTTTGCTCCACTCGCATCGGTATGTTCACCCGACACCGCGCCCCAGACGACTACTTCGCTGCCTTGCCGCACTTCCACCACATCGTGGTCGCCCACAAAGACATCCGGGCGACAGCCAGAGCAGCCAGTATCACGCCCCCACGTGGCTGGCCGACCTCATTGGCGCCCAGCGACCCGCTTCTTCTGCAACTCGCCACGTTTCTTGGGACAGATGATACCCATCGCAGGCTTGTACTCTTCAACGCACTCGATGAGACCCTCTTTGTTGTCCCAGGACTTCAGCCTGTCCACGTCAAACCTCCCTCAAGCTACGATCGTCGAACCCGCACCTCTCGTATCCAAGGGGCTGTAGGGGTTGCAGGACTCAACCTACCTGGCTACATCCCAACCTCGCAAGAGGAACTTGTAGCCTTCGCCAACTGCGTTGTACAAGCCGCCTACCACGGGACAGAAGGACGCCCTTCAACCTACCCTTCACCCGATTTCCAACCGGAAGGTAGCTGGGTCACAGCACATTAATCCAAGGCCGCGCTATCTGGCCGAAACAACCCCTGTTCTTCCATCGCATTCTGCAATCTAGCAAAAGCGTCCACCACAGCCTGCTCGTCGCCCACTTGGTTGGCAAAGTCGATCAGGCCCTCGGCAAGGAGGGAAGAATCCCAGGATTCTGCGAAGAGCCGCTTCCAACTTCGGGGCTGACCTTCCCACGCTCCCTGCGAACCAAGAATCCGCAAGATCACGGCCTTAAGACGTTTCAGAGCAGCCTGGATTTGGCCTTCTCGGTTGTCTCGCTCAAGCAGAAGATGACGAAGGTTTCCTGTATCGACCAACACAAGCCGGTGGGTATCCCCCGCAGGCTCCACCACGAAATTGGCATCACGCAAATCCCACAAAACCCCCGATGTGGTGGAGGCTTCGCGCCAGGCAGTCACGACCACGCCTTGCACAAGGTCCCGGACCAACGACTGCGCCTCAACCCCAGACAGAGGGGTTTGGCTCCAACGATGACGATGGCACCACTCCAGCGTGGGTCCTCCAATCCATTCGTGAAGGATGTAGCCTCGTTCGTGGCATTCTCCCGCAGCCAGGACTCGCTGAAAATGGAGCGCGTCTTCCCCGTTGACAGGACGCCCCAACTCCATTCGTTGCTTTTGAAACACAAGAGTTCGTGCGCCTTTGTTCTTTCGAAAGATACGGAGAGCGAGAGAGCGTCGCAGCCCATCCACAAGGTTCGCAAACATCGGATGCGGAGGAGGTTGGCTCAGCGCAACAACCACCTCTGTTTCGTTCCCAAAACCTCCAGCCTCTCCCCAACGCGCTCCATCAGAGTATCCAAGCAACTCTTGAAACCGATCCTCCAAGAGATTCCGTTCTGCGTCCTCCAAGGGTTTGTGTTTGGTGTTGATTTCATGAAAAAGACGATCGTACCCTTCCCAACCAATGGAACTGACAACACCCACGGGATGACTCCTGTTTACGCTTCTGCCTCGGCCGTCTCTGGACGAACGCCCAGCATGGATTGATCCGCCTCAGCAAACAAAGCATCCAGAATGTCCCTGGCTTCGGCCTGATGCGCGACAGGCACCTGTACCTCAATGGGAATGTAAGGGCCAAACACGTACAGCAGCGAGCGGTGACGCAAGCTTTTAAAGAACACAGGGATGTCCGCGAGGTGGAGTGCCGCAACGACACTGTCCAAAGTGTACAAGCGATGTATCTCACGAACTGTCACAAGTTTTCCAAGCTGGCTTGTAGCCCGCCATTCACGAACCAGATCCAAGAACACAGCCACCAAGATCAAGATGGATGCGAACGGAAGTGGCAAGAATTTGAACGAGATCCAAACGTCCAAACCCAGCAGAAGTATCAACACAAACCAGGTGAACAAGATCGCTCGCCGTCGTTGCCCTCGACTCTTTTTCCGCATCGCCCGCTCAGAATGATCGCTCTCGTCTTCCAGCACAGGTTGCCAGGTCGCGACATGACGAAGGGGGTAAAACAGTAACGACAACAGCACCACACCCACCGTTAAGATGATGGCTGGAATGACAAACGTGCTGACGAAGATGTTTCGATACATCATCCAACCGGTCGGGAGCTTCAGCCACTCCAGCGTCATATAAACCAGCGAGAAGATTCCAGCGGCCTGAATGTATGGCGTCAGCGCAGATGTCGGAGCGACAAACAAAGATTGAAACATAGAATACGATGCTTCCTCAGAAGAACGAGGACGAAGAGAGAACAGTTTGGCCCGCAAAAGAAACACCACAAGGCCGATGTATCCGATCAGAAGAAGGCTCACCATCAAACACTGACGGGGCGCCAGCAGTTGCCGAGCGGTTTGGACAGGCTCCCACAAAGACGGCAACAACGACGCCGACAGCACGATCGAGAAGCCGTTGCCCAAACCGTACTTTTGAACAAGCACCGTACAGGCCAACAAGAGAATGGTTCCCAGAGCAAAGCTCCCTCCCACCATCGCGTACGACTGCCAGCCAACACCGATGACGCTTGAGAGCTTCAGGAGCTTGTGATTCTGAAGGAACAAGACGATGCCGTAGGCTTGCCAAACAAAGAACAACACCGACAGGATCCAAACCACGCTGGAGAGTCTCCGACGTCCAGCAGCACCCTGAATCCTCCAACGCCGCCAAGGAGGAACCACCAAAGACAAAAACTCAACCACAACGAACGCTGAAATGACAGGCATCAAACCAATGGAGAAGATGCTTAATGAACCCATCCAAGGAGAGCCATGGTTGGAGAGAGTGTTTGCATCCAAAGCCAGCCCCCACACCCCTAGCTTTGCCGAGGCAATGCAGGCAGCCATCACAACAAGCGTGAAAGCCAGCCGCCCCCACAAATGTGTTGGGGAGCCGCTGGTCTGAATGAGCTCTGCAGGACCGGGCCCGTCGGCAAGCTCCTCCTCACACACACTGCAAGTCTCAATCTCATCGTCAAACTCCGCAGGCCTTCCCATTCGGATACGTTCAGGACATTGAAGATTCTTGCAATGCTTCATCGTGAGTTTCTCCTGCACCCCAGACACATTGTGCCGAAGTGCTGCATGTGGGTGTCTATTGTTATCGCCAAAAATGAGTCCTTATCATGCGAACGAGCGAAGCTTTTGGCAACCACACCGTTCACAAAAACGTAGCCTTTGAGAGCATCGTTGTCAGCGGATTTGTTGTACTGGGTAGAGGTCTTGGCTTAGTTTTTGTGTGCGTGATTCGATCCACACCTACCTTCCCAATCCACGACGAACCAAAGAAGGACGACCACCATGAAACCTGGCATCGTAACCTGGAACCCCATTCTGAAGCTGCTGCTCTCTTCCGGTGTAGCGCCGTTGCCTTTGATGGAGGTGTTTTGGGGACTCGGCCAGGCTCGCGCCGTCATGACAGCCACCCAACTCGGCCTCTTTGAAGCCATGGCAGAAGGACCTGCAAGCGCTGAAGACATCGCAGCATCCGTCGAATGTGACACCCACGCCACCACCGTTCTGCTCAATGCGTTGGTGGGTTTCGATTACCTCCACCGAAAGTCTGGACTGTACCGACTGTCGTCCAAAACCCGCAGCTGGTTGCTCCATGACTCCAAAACGTCCCTTGTCGCGATGATGGGCTTCCTCGACGATTTGTTCCAGGGCGTGGAGCCGATGGCTGAGGTCATCCGAAGCGGCGACGTCAGCAACTTTCACCACCAACCCCGAAGCTCCGAGGGTTGGCGTGATTACGTTCAAGGCCTGGGCCACCTTGCAGGCAAGCTAGGAGGACCTGTCGCGAACCGTGTACCTGTCGACCGACCACCGGAACGACTCCTGGATGTTGGCGGAGGACACGGTATGTTCAGCGTAGCCTTCTGCCGCAAACATCCGACGGTGCAGGCCGAGATCCTGGATCTACCCGGCGTGATCGAACATGGCCAAGCGATGGTGGAAGACGCCGGATTCTCCGACCGTGTCACCTACCGACCTGGCGACTTGCGACACGAAGAGTGGGGAGAGGGCTACGATGTGGTGTTCCTCTTCAACGTGATGCACAACCTCGCCCCCGAAGAATGCGCCCTTGCAGCCGAGAAAGCCTTCCGCGCGCTTCGACCCGGCGGAACCTTTGTTGTCCTCGACTCCCAACACGCAGGTGGAGATGGAAACCTCTCCGCCGTCGCCGGCTTTAATGAGCTCTTCTTCTTCCTGATCAGCGGAAGCCAAGCCTGGCCCGAACCCCAAGTCCGAAAGTGGCTTCAGGATGCGGGCTTTGCCTCCCTGAAACGTGGCACCATCGTTCCTCTCCCCGGCCTTCTGATGCTCACAGCCCAACGCCCAGCATAAATCCTTTGCTATAGGCTCGCCCCAACCATCGTCTCATGATACGCAGGATTCACCATCAAACCGCCTGATATGGCAGGAAGAAAACCTTGGTACTAAGCCCGTAACGTACTTTCCACCAACACAAAGATCCGATACACTGTGTCACAGAACGCTATTCTTCTAGGGTAGTTGCATGGATGTAGAGAAAGTGTGAAAGGATTTCACTGTGTTGGGTCAAAGCAGCAGACTTCTACCATTAAGCCGGCAGGGGCCGAACCCATTTTCGTCCTTGCTCCTCTTAAGCGGGCTATGTTTTGTGGCGCTCGCTGGCTTTGGGCCACTGTTAGGCTGCGGAGAGCCTCTCCCCACCAAGCTCACCGTTTGCAATACCAACCAAGACTGTGGAGCCAACCGCCTCTGCATCACCAACGTTTGTGTCGCTTCAGGGCAAGCCAGCACCAACGAACCTCCACAAGACACCGCCTCTTCCGAAACCACCTCCTCCCCCGATGAACCACCCACAACAGAGGCACCTTCTGAGCCCAACGTGGGAGACGCTCCTGCAGAAAACCCCGTGTTTCCCGAGAGAACAGAAGGCCCTATGGATCGTACAGAGGTGTTCGTCGATACGACAGAGCAACTCACCAACTCCGAGCCTTCGGTTGAGTCTGTTGCCAACGAACAAGACGGGGGCACAGGAGAGCAGCTGCCCGAGTCTGTAGTGGAAGCGCCGGAATCATCATCAGAGTCAGTCCCAGAGACGCCTTCCGAATCACAGCCCGAGAGCAGCCCTGACAACGTCGCGCTTTGCACTCCTGGACAAACCCAAGTTTGCTTTGGCGGAACACCAAGCCAGATCAATGTGGGGACCTGCAAAGCGGGCACACAGACCTGTGATAACAACAAACGATGGGGTCCTTGCCTCAACGAAGTTCCACCCAGTCTCGAAGTTTGTGACGGAAGAGACAACGACTGCAACGGCGCCGTGGACGACAACATTCAGTTCACCTCCCCCACCTGTCAGCCCAACCCTCTGCCACAAGGCGCGTATTGCCAAACCGTCGCAACACAGTGCAACAACGGGCTCCTCAAGTGTGAGTCGCAAAAAGTCAGCACCCTGATCAAGACATCTCCAGGTCTCTCGGAAGGTTGGTTGGCGCCGTGCACCCAAGCCTTGTTTGAACGACCTGAGGCTCTTGCCTTCGACCCGTCGGGCAACCTGTACTTTACAGAGTTTGGCAACCACGCCATTCGAAAGATCAACCTCCAGACAGGTCAAGTCACCCGAATCGCAGGAGGCTTAGGCGCTGGGCACGTTGACGGCCCTCCCAACCAAGCCAAGTTTAACTATCCGTTGGGTCTCGCGATTGACACCCGAGGACGTATCTTTGTTGCCGATCGGTACAATCATGTCATCCGTCTCATCCAGTGGATCACGAACGGCCAATGCGGCAACGCGTCAGGGTACACGGGATACTGTGTCAGCACCATCGCAGGCAAAGCAGGTGACGCCAAGAGCGACGACGGTCCAGGCCTCCTCGCCCGCTTCAACCAGCCCTTTGGACTGGTGGTCAACAGCAAAGACGAATTGTTTGTGGCCGACCACTCCAACCATCGCATCCGAAAGATCACGTTCGTTGAAAACGGAACATGTGACAAAACGCAGAACTACCGGGGCTACTGTGTGGAAACCTACGCAGGAAGCAAGCTCGGCTTCAAGGATGGGAAGGCAGACAAAGCGGAGCTTCATTACCCAACAGGCCTTGCGGTTGATCCCCAAGATAACTTGTATGTCTCCGATCGCAGCAACCACGCCATCCGAACGATTGACACCCAACAAGACGTCAAGACTCTTGCAGGAAACGGCAAAGCAGGGCGCGCTGACGACACCGGGAAGAAAGCACAGTTTTTCAACCCTCGTGGTCTTACCTTGGACAAGAGCGGAAACATTTACGTTGCTGATTACAACAACCATACCATCCGTAAGATCACACCAGCAGGAGTCGTCACCACACACACAGGAAAAGCGGGCGACGCCAGCGCGGTCAACGGTTTGCTTGCTAGCGCCCGGTTCAACTACCCCAGCGACATCGCCATCGGACCGGACGGCCGCTGGTATGTGTTGGATCTCCTCAACGATACGATCCGTGTGTTCGACAATATCGCAGTGCGAACTCTAGCTGGAGTGCGCGGGACCAACAAGCTGGTGGACGGCAAGACCCTCTGTGCTCAGATCCGAGAGCCCATTCAAGCGACACGAGATGCCCAAGGTCGCATCTACATCACAGACCGTATGAATCACGTGATCTATCGCATCCTCGCGAACGGATACCTGGAGATCTTTGCAGGCACCGGCACCGCAGGGTTTGCCAACGGACACCGGCTGGGCGCGTTGTTTAATGGACTCATCGGTCTGGAGTTCGACAAACAAGGCAACCTGTACGTCGCTGATGCAGGGAACCAGATCGTTCGTATGATTACGCCATCGGGCAACGTGGTGACGCTGGCTGGGATTCCTCGTCAAGCTGGCTTTGTCAACAACGTGAAGCGAGACAAAGCCAAGTTTAACCGTCCCAACGATGTCACGATCGACAGTCAGGGCAATGTGCTGATTGCCGATATCAACAACCACTGCATTCGCAAGCTGGATGTCCAGACGGAGATGGTTTCGCGCTTTGCAGGAACTTGCTCTCGCTTTGGAGTCGATGATGGCGTCCCAGGCACTGGAAAGTTAAACCGGCCAGCCGCCCTGCTCTTCAACAACCAAGGTAGGCTGTACATCGCAGGATTTGGCAGCGGCCTTATTCGTGCTGCTGACACAACAGGAAGACTAAGCACGGTGGCAGGGTCAACCCGAGGCTTCAAAGACGGCGTTGGAACCCAAGCACAGTTTTGGTCACCCAGAGGCTTAACCCTCACCAGCACCGGCGACATCTTGATTGCGGACCCGTTCAACTTCCGCATCCGTCTGCTCGACACATTGACCAACACCGTCTCCACCCGAGCCGGAAAAGGGGTGCATGGCCTCGTGGATGACTACGCCTTGCTGGCGAGCTTCGACGATCCGTTCGACATCATCCCCTACAACAACCAGGGCGACTGGCTCATCCTTGACGGGAGCAACAGCACACTGCGTTTGCTTCCAGGTTGTCGTTAGGTGATGATAGGCTGGCTTGGGAAAGAGAGGGAAGGCTTATTGTTCAGGGGGAGTGAAGGAGCCGTCCTCGTTCACAAAGTGGCAGGCGACCTGTTGAACGTCGCTGACAGCTTTAAGCTGGGGCACTTCCTTCTTGCATTCCTCTGAAGCAAACGGGCAGCGCGTGTGGAAGCAGCAACCAGAAGGCAGGTTAATCGGGCTGGGGACGTCGCCTTCAAGGAGCTGGCGCTCCACCTTTTGGAACGGATCGTCCGGTGGGATCGCGCTCAACAACGCCTTGGTGTAAGGGTGTTTGGCGTCTTCGTACAGGTTATCCGAAGGGAAGGATTCGACGATCGAGCCCAGGTACATCACCATAATGCGGTCGCAGAAGTGATGGACCACTTTCAAGTCGTGCGAGATGAACAAGAACGCCACGTTTTTGTCGTCGCGCAGGTCATCCAACAAGTTGAGGATCTGAGCCTGGACCGACACATCCAGAGCTGACACAGGCTCATCGGCCACAATCAACTTGGGGTTGGTCGCTACAGCACGAGCCACACCAATACGTTGGCGTTGTCCACCCGAAAACTCGTGGGGATACTTGTCGATCGCGCCGGCCGGCAGTCCGCAGGTTTCGAGCAGATCACCGATTTGCTTGCGCAAGGCGTCGCGACCTTTGGCGGCCAGTCCATGGAGTTCCAAGGGCTCTCGCAAGATGTCATAGATGGTCATCTTGGGATTCAAGCTGCCGTAGGGATCTTGAAAGATAATTTGCAGATCGCTGCGGTGGGGCTTCATCTCGCCCATGGTGAGATCAGCCAGCTCTTTGTCGTCGAACTGGATGCTACCTGAGGTAGGGTCCCATAGCCGAACAATGGTCTTGCCCAAGGTCGACTTGCCACAGCCAGACTCTCCCACCAGCCCGAGCTTTTCACCGGGTTCGATCGAGAGAGACACGCCATTCACAGCGTGCACATGACCTGCTACACGATTAAAGAAGCCCTTACGGATAGGAAACTTCTTGACCAGATCGGTTACCTCCAAAAGAGCCATTATTGATCCCCCTGTGGAAAGAAGCAGCGTTGACCTCTTAACTCACTGCTAAATTTGAGCTCGGGACGTTCCTCCAAGCACTTGTCTTGCGCGAAGTCACACCGGGCTGCAAAGCTGCAGCCTTTGGGGATCTGTGACAGCGAAGGGACAATGCCTCGGATGGTGTCGAGTCGTTTGCCCGGCTCGCGATGACCGCGAATCTTGGGAATCGACTTCATCAAACTCAAGGTGTAAGGATGTTGCGGGTTGGAGAACACTTCTCGTACCGAACCTGCCTCAACAACCTGCCCCAGGTACATAACGAGCACCCGGTCGCACACTTCCGCCACGACGCCAAGGTCGTGGGTAATCAACATGATGGCGGTGCCGATGTCTTCGCGCAACTCCTTCATCAGGTCGAGGATCTGGGCTTGCACGGTCACATCTAACGCGGTGGTGGGTTCATCCGCCAACAACAAGCGGGGACGACACGCCAGCGCCATCGCAATCATGACACGTTGACGCATCCCACCCGAGAGCTGGTGAGGATACTCACGCAAGCGCTGTTCCGGCGAGGGAATCCGTACCTTCTGCATCATCTCCAGAGCGACGTTGCGGCGGTCTTCAGCCGTGAGCTCTTTTTGGTGAAGCTTAAGCGCCTCTTCCAGCTGGTATCCAATGCGCAACACCGGATTCAACGAGGTCATCGGATCTTGGAAGATCATGCTGATATCGTTACCGCGGATGGTTCGCATCTTGGAGTCGCTGAGTTTGAGCAGGTCGGTGCCTTCAAACAGAACTTCACCGCTTGCGACTTTGCCCGGAGGATCAGGAATCAGGCGCATCACAGAACGCGCTGTTACACTTTTACCACAGCCGGACTCGCCGACCAGACCGACGGTTTCGCCGGCATCGATATGAAAGGACACCCCACGCAGAGCCTGGACCCAGCCGTGCTCTGTATTAAATTCGGTGACCAAATTTTTAACTTCTAACAATGGCATGGCTGGCTCACCCTACGAATGATGTTTGGGATCGAGTGCGTCTTGGAGCGCGTCAGTGAAGATGTTGAACGCATACACCAAGCCAAACAGAGCGATCGAGGCACCAATCATCTGCCACCAGAAACCGCTCAAGATATCTTTGGACGCGTCGGCGATCATCAGACCCCAACTGGGCATACCTTTCACACCCAGATCGAGGAAGGTGAGGATAACTTCCGACTTGATCGCGCCGATGAACAGCAGCGAGAAGTACACAAAGATCAAGTGCATGGTGTTGGGCAACACGTGCCGAATGAGAATGCGGAAGCTGGAGTTTCCGACCGCTTGCGCCGCCTGAACGTACTCCAACTCCTTGATCTTCATAATCTCACCCCGCACCACACGGGCCGGCCCAATCCAAAAGCTTAAACCAAAGGCCACATACAACCCTGTTAAGCCTTGCGTGTTCTTAAATATGGCCGCGATCAGCAAGACGAGGACAATGTACGGTATGGACGAAAACACCGAGTAGATCCAGGTAATCACCAAGTCCACCCAGCCACCGTAGTACCCGGCCAGCCCTCCCAACAGCAGCCCCAACAGGCATGCGATAAAGGCCGTCACCAGGCCGATTTTGAACGCAACGTTAACGCTGACCAGGAGGCGCTTGAAGATATCGCGTCCCAGCTTGTCGGTGCCCAAGATTTGTTTGCCACTCGGTCCCGAGTGGATCTTTCCAGTGTCCTGGTTGTACGACTGCAACCAGCCCACGCTGTTGGGTTTCTCCACGCTGAGTTTGTTCACGTGGTCAACATCAAGGTTGGTCACCATGGTCCAAAGAAAGACCAAAGCATACAGGCCAATCACAACAAGACTGGCCATCGCCGTGCGGTCACGGCTGAATTTTTTTACAACGCGGGATTCCTTCCACCACGTTTTAAACGACTTCCACATCTCTCTCTCCGTTTCGGTTCACCGGTCGGTTGGCTAACCTGCGTTGGTCTATTCGAGGCGCACGCGAGGATCAAACACCGCATACATGACGTCGGTGAGGATCAAGAACACGATGTACAGCGTACACAACACTGCCGTTGCACCGATGATGAGAGGTGGATCCGTCTTCCCGGTGAGCGCGTTAATCAACGTACTTCCGAGACCGGGGATGCTAAAGAACATCTCCAAGAGGAACGAACCCATGAACAAGAAGGGCAAAGAGATAAAAAAGCGCGTAATGATAGGAATCATCGCGTTTTTGAGCATGTGGATAAAGATCACGCTGCGGGTTGACACACCTTTGGCGTAGGCCGTGGTGATGTAATCCCGCGTGCTCTCTTCCACCATAACAGCGCGGTAGAAGCGGGAGTCATAACCCATCGACACCAGCACCTGAATGATCACAGGCAGCATGATGTAAGGCAACGACTCCCCTAACGTGTCTCCAAAGCCGGACACCGGAAAGAGCTTGAGCTTGTAGGCCAGCAGATACTGGAACACAATGATGTACACCAGGAAGCTGACCGACATACCGATCGTGGCCGACATCATCAGGAAGCGGTCAAAGACCTTCCCCCTGTAGAATGCGGCAAGTAAGCCGATAAACACCCCCAACATCGTCGAGATAATCAGGGCGGGCAAGGTCAACGACAGCGACACCAAGACGCGGTCCTTCAACACATCCACAACAGGGCGGTCTTTGGTGAGTGAGACACCAAAGTTAAACCGGATGGTCTTGGCCAGCTTCTTCAGGTTGCGCACCAGCACATTGCCTGTCAGCCCGAACTCTTTCTTTTTGTTGGCCCATTCTTCTGGACCAGCCTTGGGTCCGACATGGGCGCCAACGACGTCCATGTGTTCCCAGGAGACATAAGTAATGAACGCCATCACCGCGATATACACTGGGATAAACGCGATGAAGCGGCGTAACGCATAACTCCACATACGCTCTTCTCTCTTGGCCTATGAAACACAAAGCCCAGCCGCCCTCTCTACCAAGAAAGGGACGAACACGGGCTTGAATTTCCGCAAAACCTACAGGCTTTGCTTATTTGCTTTTTGGAACGCTAAGAAACTTCCAGTAACTGCCCATCAATTCGTCGGGCTTGAAGTTTCCGACCTTTTTGGTCTTCAGGTAGTAACGACGACGTGCCATGGAACCGAGGAACGCAGCGTCATCGATCAACATCTGGTTCATTTGTCGATACATGTTGGTGCGCTCAGGCGAGTCGTCCATCAGACGGGCCTTTTCAAACAGCGCATCAAATTTGGGGTTGGCATAGTTCCAGGAGTTGGGTCCAGGAGCCACGTTCTTGCCCCAGAACAACATCAAGTTGTTCTCTGCGTCGGGATAGTCACTGCTCCAAGCCAGCGAGAACATCTGGGTCTTGCCGGTGCGCAGCTTGGTCGAAAGTTGGGGGAAGGTGCTCAGGTCGTAGCGAACCTTCACGCCAATACGAGCGAACTGACGCTTCAACACGTCCTCACGCTCTTTGGCCTGGCCGTTGTTGCTGGTGGAAATGACCAGAGTGGGCAGACCTTTTCCGTTGGGGTATCCAGCCTTCGCGAGGAATTCTTTGGCCTTCTTCAAGTCAGGCTTGGGACGCGCGCCTGCATGTCCCTTCATTCCTGGGGGAATCGCGCCCAGGTAGATGTGAACACGAGAGTTGTAGAAGCGACGGTTGATTTCGTCGTAATCGATCGCGTGGGTCAGAGCCTTGCGCAGGTAACGAGCTTTGTCGCTGTTACCACCCAACAGCTTGTCTTTGAAATTAAAGCCGGTGTAGATGAAGTCCATCAACTTGATGATACGGGTCGAGACACCTTGCTTTTTGAACTCGGGCTTGAGGGTCAAGTCCTTGTTGTAGACCGTGTCGAACACTTCGGTACCGACGGTGATGTAGTCCAAACGGCCACGGCGGAACTTCAACCAGGATGGCTGGTACTTTTGGAAGATATGAATGATAAGCACGTCCGACTGGGGCAGCGGCTGGCCTTTGGATTTGTCCAAACCTTCAGCCAGATCTTTCTTGCTGAAGCCTTCGGTCGGATACACAGAGTGCTTGTACTTGGCGTTGCGCTCAAACACAAGGCGAACACCTTTGATCCACTTTTTGAACACGAAGGGTCCAGTACCCACGGGATTTTGGGTCAGGCCACCTCGGTTGTTCTTGCTGTAGTAGTCCACACACTCGCGGGGCACGATGCCGGTGCGCTGGAACGCGAGGATGTACAAGAACTGAGGAAATCGTTTGGTCAGCTTGATCTGGAACTTGTACTTGCCGAGAGCTTTCAATCCCTCAACAGGTACATCAAAGTTGAACGACTTTCCGCCCTTCACCAGCTTGTATTGCTCGGCGCGGAACTTGTTCAAGCCAGCGATGCGCTTGTCAAAAACCCACCAACTACGGGGCGAGGGTTTGTGACCGCGGTTGGCCAAACGCTTGTAAGAGTAGAGCACATCCTTGGCTTCCAACTCACGACCTTTGCCATCTTTGAAGCAAACGTTGTCGTGGAAGAAGATGCCTTTCTTCAGCTCAAACGAGTAGGTCAATCCATCTTTGGAGACCGTGGGCATATCCTTCACGAGGAGGGGCTGCACTTTGTAGGGTCGTGCAACGTAGTTGTACTCCAAGAGAGGTTCGATCACTTGAGCGCTGGTTGCGGAGTCGTAGAGGGAGCCGAGCAACATCGGGTCCATACCACCCACGTCCGCCTGGACAGGGATGCGAAGAACTCGCTTGCCTTTGTATTTGTTTTTCTTTTTGCAGCCGCCCATCACAAGCAAACTGACCAAAATGAGACTTCCCCAACCGCCTACGCGGAAAGCCTTACGGATCGACTCCATCATCTTTTTTATGCTCCCACTGTTGTATGAGAAAAATGAACGATGCACCTTGTAGCACATTTGAGCAGGCATTGTCTTAGCAGATATCGGGCCAGGAAGTCTACCCTTGAGGAAAGAGAAGAAGCGGGGGGAGTTGCTTGTTAGAAATCAAGCTTGGCAAGTTTGGCGATCTCGGCCAGGACCTTCTCTTCACGATCGGCCTGAGTTTCCGAGGACTGCTGAGCTTCGGCGTTTTGAGAACCCAACAAGGAGAGAGCATCTCGCAGCGCCTGCGCCGTATTGGCACGCTGTGACTCTTGTTGTTTGAGGCGTTGGTACAACTCACTGGCCTGGTTTCGACGATCCAACAGAGCCTGTTCGAGTTCGTCGATGCGCTCTTGTAGCAACAGCTCTTGCTGCTCGCGTTCTTTCTTCAGGCGCTGGATCTCGTGACGCTCGTGACGACGTAACGTTTCGAGGTCGGTGACTTGGCCACGCAATGTCTCCAGTTCGATCTCCAGATCTTCCTGACCTTGCCGACGCTCGGTGTAATCCAGTTGCATCCTTGTGAGCTTTTGTTCGAGTTCAGCTTCGCGTTGTTCCAGGCCTTCAATCACAGCCTGCAATCGCATGGAGGTCTTCTTTTCGGCCTCAGCCACGCGTTTTTCGGTCTCCAAACGCCACTCTTCTTCCCGCTGGATTTCTGCTTGACGTTGGTCTTGCTCTGCGCTGCGAAGTTGCTGACGTAGCCGTCGGTTGTCTTCCTCAAGCTGTTCCAACATGGAGCCATGCTGACGCTGGAGTTCGTCCTGCATTTGCTCGATCTCGGTGCGGTGAACCAGGCGGGTTTCGTCGATCTCGTCCTGCAATTCTAGACGAACCCGCTCCATCTCCATCTGGTGAACGGCTTTGAGCTCTTCTCGCTTTTGTTGCCACAGCTTCTCCTGGCTGGCCAACATATCGCTTTCTTGCTTGCCGAAGCGCTCACGTTCTTCTTCGAGAGCGTGCTGCCAGTGCGTCTCCAGCTCAAGCCGCAAGGTCTGGAGTTGGTTTTGCGCGTCCTCTTCCAGATCCGTTTGCATCTCCACCAGCTCTTGCTGATGCTCCGACATCAAGCGTTCGTTGTGCTGCTCCAGGTCTCGCAATTTGGCTTGGTAGGAGCCGAGCTGTTGCTCAAAGACGCGCCGCAAGTCATCCAACTCTTCCTGAAGAGTTTGGCTGGAAAGCTCCAAGGATTCGCGCTGTTCGGTTGTATCCTGAAGAGCATCACGGAGCTGGTCAATGATGGATTGGTACTCTTGTTTTTGGGTGTACCAATTCTTTTGCTTTTCGTACCACTCTTCTCGCTCTGTGGAGAGTTCTTCCAGGCGTGCTTCCACGCGCTCTCGCCGCTCTACCTGTTGTCCGCGGCTCTCTTTTTCCACATTGAGCTTGCGTTGGAGTTCGTCGCGTTCCTTTTCAAAGCGTTGGACCTGCTCCACCAACTCAAACTGTTTTTGTTCAAGCACCACATTGTTCTGTCGGAGCGCAACGACCTCATCTTCAAGACCTTCACGCCCTTCTTGGCTAGAAGAGAGCTTGGTCTGCGCCTGATCCAGATCCTTGGTCAGTCGATGGTTTTCTTGTCGAAGATGATCGATCTCATCGCGAAGTTCGCCCTCACGTTCTCTGGCGTTGCGGTGTTCTTCTCGTGAAGCGTCCAACTCGTTGCGGGCCTGCAACATTTCGTCGCGGTGGTGGTTTCGCTCCTGAGAGATCGAATCAATCTCTTCGTGCAGCGACTCGATATCCTTGTCCAACAGTTCCAGCTGCTGCTGCAACTCTTCCAGTTGTTTGTCTTTGGAGGCGTTCTCTTGTTGCAGTTGTAGGATATCATCCGCGAGTTGGTTGCGCTCATCATCCAGGGCAAGGAGAGCGTTGTTGCGCATCTTCAACTCTTCCGTGACGCGCTTGTGCTCCGTCTCCAACGCGCTGTGTTTGGTTTCCAGCACGTCAAAAGATTCACCCAACTCATTCAGATCGTGGCGCAGGAGTTGGAGCTCTTTTTCCTTCTCTGCGGCCTGCAAGAGAAGTTCGTCATCGGTCGCGGTTTGACCGCTAAATTGAGCACGAAGAGCAGCCAGCTCGGCTCGCAACTCCCGGGCGTCACTTTCACGTTGCTCCAGGCGGCCAAACAACTCCTTGTTGGCTTCGTCGAGTTGCTCCAGCTCCACTTCTTTGGTTTGGTGCACACGTTGAAGCAACTCGTGCTCGCTCTCCAACGCGTTGAATCGCTTTTCCCACGAAGCCAGCGCATCTTCGTGGATCTGAACTTCAGCTTGTTTCTCTTCGAGAGCAGCCTGCGCGGCGGCAAGTTCTTCGGCTTGCTCAACCTGCTGTTGTTCGAGTGCTTCCAAACGCTCCTGGTATGCGGCGAGTTGGCTGTCCTTTGCTTCCGTTTCTGCCTGGATCGTAGCCAGCAACTCCGCGTGTTCAGGCGCCACTCCTTCGGTATCGCCTTCCGCGTCGTTGTCGGAGTGCCTGCCCTTCGCTTCAAGAGCGTCTTGCAGTTGCCCCAGCTCTTCCATCAGCTCTGCGTTGTCTTCCAGGACAGAGTCGAGGCGTGCTCGGTATTCGGAGAGTTGCATCTGAAGAAGATTGTCTGGCTGAGCCAACTCTTCCAGTTGTGACAAGCGTTCGTGCCACTCCTCACGCTCCCTCTCCATCGCCTGTTCTTGGTCTTGAAGCTTTTGCTGAAGTTGGGCGATCTTTTCGTTCTGTTCGGCCTGAGCCATCGCGCCTTGCGCGTCATCCATCGAATCGAGATTGGACAGCAGAACAACACTTCCGTTGTTGTTCATTTCCTCGATCTCGTCGAGTTGTTGGGCGATAAAAGCGGACAGAGAGTCGCCTTCCACACCCTCATCCGACTGCAAAGAGATGTTGTTCCGAAGTCGCTCGTTTTCGTCGCGGAGCCGCTCCACTTCTGCGCGAAGTTCTTCCTCCATAAGAGTTTCATGACTCTCAAGCTCAGCAGAGTCTGCCTCTAGCGCAAGCTCCTCTGCAACCTCAGGAGAGGACGAGATATGCTCAAGCGAGACAAACGGATTGGCCGCGCCGTTGGCTTTCGGGGGGCTGGAGTCCAGAGAGGTCGCAGGAGAGATCGTAACTTCGGAGACCTCGGGGTCGCGGTGAACACCATTGGTCGGAGCCGGCGTTTCAGGGCTTTGGCTGTCGTGCCGGACCTTCTTCTCACCTGAGACAGTGTCGTTCTCTTGGGACTCGGACTCTCCATGCAGAAGCGCCGACATATCGGGGACCTGTCCTGCGATAATGGTCGAAGCCATATCGTCATCGTCGTCCGCGAAGGCATCGCCCCACAGCTCCTGTAGATGCTGTGCTGTATCTCCTTGTAAGCGCAGGCCGCCGTCGGTTCCCCGCCCACGTTGAACCACGACCACTTTAGTGGGGAGCTGTGGAGACACTTCGCCAGGCACTTTTCCAATGACAGTGTGAGTTTCTTCGATCTCAACGGGCGCGATGTGGCCTTCCTGACGCAGATCGACGGAGTCTTCCATGTCGGCTTCGCCGAGTTCAAAAGCGTCGTCTTCACTCAATTCTTCCAGATCGTCATCGCCGAGTTGGATGATGCTGTCATCGTCGATCATGTCATCGGCACGAAGTTGGGCTGTAGCAGGCTCTTGTTCGTGGAGTCCAATAGAGGATTCGGGCACAGCTCCCATCTCGGGTTGGGTACCGACGGAACCATGAGGATCGCCCCAGCTGTCGCCTTCCCCAGTCATATAGCCTGCGCCGGCAAGAGAAGGAAGCTCGGCCACAGTCGACTTGTCTGCAGGAGCAGAGCTATTGGGAATCAGGTCTTCCATCAGCGACCACAGCTCCCCATTCTCGAAGGGCATGGAGAGGTAACCGTTGGCTCGCGTGCGAAGTCGTCGGTGCTGAGCAAAGGTTTCAGGTGTGGCTTGCGAGGAGACAAGGACGAGGGGGACATCACGAAGCGACGATCGCCGCTTCATCTTGTTGCACACGGAGTATCCGCTCATTCGAGGAATTTCTACGCGGATAAAGATCAGATGGGGCAGCTCTTGACGGCGCTCCAGCTCGGCCAAAGCGACCAAGCCATCCGGCATCACTTCCACATTGTGCCCGCAGGTATGAAGCAAGCTTTGCAGGTGATGCGCAGCCGAAGCGTCCGATTCTATC
The DNA here is from genome assembly GCA_006226375.1 of Deltaproteobacteria bacterium. Lineage (GTDB taxonomy): Bacteria > Myxococcota_C > UBA6777 > UBA6777 > UBA6777 > M3003. The sequence goes on from SBHC01000010.1 coordinate 255,960, forward strand.
AACAGAATGCGCAACATACTTGTTTTACTCTCGGTGGTACGGAACATCCCAGAACACAGAGGAAAATCATGGAGGCATAGTAGCAGACAACCCTGCCCCGTTCAACCCGACCTTGCTCCGACAATTTGTGGGAGAAAAAGCCGACATTCCAGTCAACGGCCCCGAACTTGTGCTTCTGAAGAATCAGCAGTACATTGCAAAAGAACCTGAACCAAAAACAATGGGGTAATCAATCATGCACGATGTTGGATCCTGGACCCAGATGCTGGGAGATAGCCTGTGGATGGCTGCCGCAGCACAACCGAACACATGGCCGTTTCAGTGGACGCTGTTGGTCCTTGCTGTGTGTGTGATCGGGATTTTGTCGTTCCTGGCGTATCGCTGGGTTGACCTCTTGCAGCTAAGCTTCACCGCAGAACAGCCTCGGCCGGAAGACCTCGAACATCTCAACGATGAGATCTATGAGGCCAAGAAACAGCGTAAGATCAAGAGAACCCGTGGTCAGTTCTTTAAGCGCTCTGGAAGTTGGGTCAGCCAGCTCCTTTACATTGTTCCAGGGATGGCCTTGGCAGTTCTGGGCTTGCGCAAGGCAGGACTCGGTGACGGCACCATCTACACCGTATTGATGGTCGGAACCTTCATCGTCAACATGTTGATCTCGAAGATGTTCTCGCTGTGGAACCCGGCCCGCCCCTTCATCACCTACAATCACCATCATGGTCGCACCTGGACCACAGGAAACATGGCTTGGCACGCATGGGGGATTATCACCTGGGCTGTTCCGACCTACTTCTTCTACGCCTGGTTTGGTGTCTCGGGTTGGCAGGGAAGCGTTATCTTTATGGTCCTGAGCCAGCTGGGTCAGCTCATCTTCTTCATTTACAGCATTAAGAAGAAGGCGATCCCGTACCAGCAATACGATGGCCTCAGCGCCGACTTCAAAAAGAACCTCCAAACGTACCTTCAATCGCAGGGAATCCGCGACGATGAAGTGGGCATCATCCAAAACATGGGTATGGGTCCCAACGCGTTTGCGACCAGCATCACCGGATACTACCGTCAGATCGTCGTCACCGAAGAGATGATTAAGGGTTTCCCGGACCCCAGCAACCCCAAGTTTGTGTTGAAGCTGAGCGAAGACAGCCTGGAAGCCGTCATTGCTCACGAAGTGGGACACATCAAGAACCATCACGTCGAGAAGTCGGTGTCCTTGGGTCTGTTTATCTCGGCTGTTGTGACCGTGGGTGTTTACTACATCTTTGGTAAGATCAACCCCTCTTCGTTCTACTTCCCCAAGGACATGAGCCAACAGCTGCTGCTGTACTGGGGTCAGTCGCTGTTCAACGTGATGTTGGTGTATCCGCTCACCTTCATCATGATTGGTTTCACTCGAGGTAACGAGTTCCAGGCTGACACCCACCTGCTAGAAACCAACGGCTGCAAAAAAGGCTGGGAGTTCTTCCACCAGATCCGTCACATCGCGCCGGTCCCCAACCATCCGTATTGGGATCGTTGCAACGCCACCCACCCCGCTCCCGAAGTTCGAGAGAAGCGTATGCTCGACTGGGAGCGAGAGCACTGTCAGCCCACGCCTCCCGCGTAAAAGCCTCTCCCAAGCGCTCCCTCCAAGTTTTTCGCGACAGCAGCGAAAATTCTCTTGCGTTCCCAGATCAGATATGTTAGATCGATTCTCCCGTTCAACAAGAAGCACCCAGTGTGAGTCTGGTTGAATTGGCCCTACGGGCGATTAACTCAGTGGTAGAGTGCCATCTTCACACGGTGGAAGTCACTGGTTCAAGTCCAGTATCGCCCACTCTTCTCGAACAGAGCCTCTTGACAGAAAGACGGCTCTGTTTTTTTATGCCCTCCTTGGCGGCTCATTGCATTGGCAATGGATCGCATCTTCACTCACAGCAATGTCCCCTACCCTTTGCGATTTCTGATAGTTTGGTAGACCCAACCGAAGCGGGACAAGCTTTGCTCGTGAGCATCACTTGGATCCAACGATGAGGAACTCGGTGTGACAAACAAACATCTTCAGCCCCAGAAGCCCGCGCTTCGGGTGTTGCCTTTGTTGTATAGCTTTGCCCTGCTTCTTGGCCTGTTCGTGGTAGCGATCGGATGTATCGATCAACGAGGCCAGCAAGGCGGTGGCGGAGGAAACGCCCTCAAAGCCAAGCTGAACAAGCTCAGCGCCAGCGAGTGGCGAAACGTGCAGCGCAACTTCTTGCCACGTGTCCCTCGCCCTCGCTTTCCCCTGAACACGACGCTGTCGATCCCCCAAGGGCAGCGAAAGCTTCCCGCAGTGTATGTGTACGGTGTGGATGTGAAGCCGTTTCCTGTCCGTCGTGGCAAGACCGTAACCTTGACCTACTATTTCAAGCCGCTGCGCAAGATCCAGAACGTCTGGCCGCTCTTCCTTCACATTGAAGGCGGAAGCGACGCCAAGTTCTACATGAACAAGGATCACCAGCCCATCAAAGGTTTGTATCCCACCACACGCTGGATCCCCAATCGAATCTTCCACAGTTCGGTGAGCTTTGTTTTGCCCAAAGACTTCCCCAGCCGCAAGATGATGCTGTGGTCAGGTTTCTGGCGAGGCAACGCACGGATGAGCGTGGACAAGCGCAGCCTCTCCGACGGCAAAAATCGCCTCCGACTGGCTTCCGTTCCCGTGTCGGGCTCAGCCCCCACGCTGCCCAAGCTTCCCATTTACGTGGCATACAAGATTAAGACCCCGCCCAAGATCGATGGAAAGCTGGACGAGCCCATGTGGAGCAAGCTGCCCAGCACAGGCAACTGGAACACCCACAACGCTCGCAAGGCCCGCTTCCAGACCTACGCTCGCATGGCCTGGGACGACAAGTACTTGTACCTCGGCGTGTACTGCCAGGATGACGACATCTGGAGCACCTACACCAAGCGCGACGATCCCATCTACAAGCAGGAAGTTGTCGAATTCTTTATCGACGCCAACCGCAACCGTCGTGACTACATTGAGCTTCAGGTTTCACCAGCAGGTGTCATCTTTGACTCGTTCTTCCCACGCTACCGTTATCCACGCCCCGAAGGTCGCAAAAGCTACGACAGCGGCATGGTGGTCCGCATTGGTTTGAACGGAACCTTGAACAACCCCAACGATCGCGACACCTCCTACACCGTGGAGATGCGTTTGCCGCTGGCCAAACTGGGTCCAGCCCCCAACATGCCTCCCAAAAACGGCGACGAGTGGGCCATCAACTTCTACCGATTTGAGCGCTCCCGCCGCACCCGCGGTGAAGCTCACGCCTGGAGCGCGGTCACTCTGAACCCACAGGGAGACTTCCACAACCTCCGACGCTTCGGAACTCTCCGTTTCTCCACCCGCGTGTTAACCTTTGGCGCGGTGCGACCCAAGGCTCAAATGCCGAGACGAGGGGCCAAATCGTTCCAGCCACGTCGCAAGGTGTTCCGCCCCCGCATCCTTCGCCCTGCGTACAAAGTAGTCCCCAGGGTGCTACGTCCCAAGTTGCACTTCAAGTACCAACGGGACAAGAACAAGCACCAACACCACCATCATCATCACCCCCATGTTTTGCACAAGCACAAGCATGGTGTGTACAAGCCGAAGACCAAGCCCAAGCGTCGTGTTCTTCGCCTCGCTCCCCGCCAAAAGCCTTCCACCCGCTCAACCAAGTAAGTTCTATTCTTCCTCTTGTGGAAGGAACTCTTCACGCGGTGTGATGTAGATATTCCGACCGGGAATTCCCGTATCAATTTCCCATTCATCCAAGCCCACAATCAAGCCCTGCGCTTCAAGCGCGCGCATGTCGGACTCCATCTGGTTGCGGAAATCGGCTTCTGGGTCACGCACCAGACCAATCACTTGACCGAGCTTAAGAAGCGGGCGGGTCCAATCTTCGTTTAACCAGTTGGCCGACCACCAAAGATCTCCCAACACGCTGCGTTGGCGTTGTGAAAAGCCAAGACGTTCGTCACCGTACTCCAACTCAATAGTACCGCGGGAAGAGGTGCTCCGGTCGGCTCGCAAGAAGTACAACTCGCCCCACGAGACGGTTCGGTTCGCGGTTCGCACCGTCTGTCGAAAGTCGGAGAGAAGCGCTGCGACCACCTTGAGCATGTTGTTGAAGCCGGTGGTGAAGTCGTCGCTGACCCGGACATCGTGCTTGATCATATTGACCAGCATAAGCGCTTCTTGGTCTTTGGGTGGGGCGACGGCATACGAAGCTTGCGCCGCTTGGGGTGCGACTTGAACCTGTTGGTTGGCCATCGAGGCCAGAGCCATCCCTTGCAAGGCGGCCTTAAGAGACTCCGCCGTGCGTCGGTCGAGGGTGCTGGAGTGAGACTTGAGAGGCATCCCCAGCGTCTGCGCGACCCGAATTAACTCTTGACTGGGAACACCCATTTCCTTGGCTAGCTGGTGGATACGCACACGCTCGGACATAGTTGCTCCCTTTCAGTCTGGAAGGCTCCAATCGATCGGGGCCTCTCCTCGCGATTCCAGATGTTGGTTGGTGATTCGGAAGTGATTGCAGCCGAAGAAGCCGCTGCTGGCAGAGTACGGTGAGGGGTGTGGTGCCGTCAAGATCAGGTGTTTGCGTTCATCAATGCGAGACGCCTTGTTCCCAGCGTGACGCCCCCACAACAAAAACACCAGCCCTTCTCGTTGCTCGTTGAGTTCGTCGATAATCCGATCCGTAAAGGTCTCCCAACCCTGACCCGCGTGGGACTTGGGCGAGCGCTCCCGAACGGTCAATGTGGTGTTCAGCATCAAGACCCCTTGTTCAGCCCAGTGAGTGAGCTCTCCATGCTTGGGGTAAGGGATACCAAGGCTGTCGTTGAGTTCTTTGAAGATGTTCTCCAACGATGGAGGAGGCTTAACTCCTCGCTGCACAGAGAAGCTCAAGCCATGAGCCTGGCCTCGCCCGTGGTAAGGATCCTGACCCAAAACAACCACACGTACTTTGTCAAACGGTGTGGTGTTCAGCGCGTTGAAGATCATCGGTCCAGGCGGATACACCCGACTTCTCTGCTTTTCTACCAGCAAGAATTTTTTGAGTTCCAGCATATAGGGTTTGGTGAATTCATCACCAATCGCGCTCAGCCAGGACTCCGGCAGGTCCGGCTTTCGGACCTTCACCTCTTCGGTGCTCTCTTCCTGGGATGGCGTAAACAAATTTTCGTTGCTCATGGTGTGTGTCCTTTCTTCCAAGACCGCACAATGTTCGATGGGGACGAGACGACACCCGCTGTTCCAATGCAAAGGGGCGTGTTGGGCTGAACCCAACGTACACACCCCAAATGTCATATCACAACAGAGCTTCCGGACCCAACGAGGGATTTAGTATCGATCGAAGAGGAAAAAGTCGGAGCTGGAAGAGGCGTTGGCCTTGACCTCTACACCCTGACTGACAGCGACAAGGTCGCCAGGATCGGGCATGTGCTGGCCAGGGCTCCAGTTGTTGTTGTCATCAAGGAACACAAACACCAGCCAGGTTCCAGCAGGAATGTTGTCGATCTTATAGGAGAGAGTCTTGGCAGAGTCGGAGAAGTCGGTCTTGTCGATCTTGTGAACCAGAAACGGCTTCTCGCTATACCGTGGGGGGAAGTTCTTTCCTGAGAAGAACAAGAAGTAGATGGGTCCCTGATCGTCGCCGCGCTTCACGTTTCCAGCACACCCAGCAGGACGCGCCACGCCTTCTTTGCACCGCGTGAGGGTACCCGACAACGAACCTTTGCCGATGTTGCTGCAAGCCTGTGTGAGGGGGTCACATGAGGAGCCTCCCGTACAGTCGGTGTCTTCCAAACAGGCCACACACGTCGCAGTGGTGGGAGAACAAAACGGCATGCTGGCGTCGGTGCAATGCGACTTCTCTTTGCACTCTACACATTGTGTGATGGTGCCGTCGCAATACTTGGCTTTCGCAAACGAGGCACAGTCCTGGTCACTTTTGCAGGTTGGACATTTGCACGCTGACCACTGACAAGCACCTCCTGAGCATGAGCAGCTGTAGGTTCCTTGCTGTTGGTTGGAACAATCGCAAGGTTTGGTGTCGCCATCTTTGCAGGAGCAATCGCAATCGCCCCACTTCGGGTTGTCGTTGGAGTCTTTGATGCAGGTCTGTGTGCTTTTGAAACCTGTGGGACAGGTGCAGGATGAGGTCTCTCCCAACGTGCAAACAGGCCCACCACAGTCACATGCGCTCCAAGTTTTGTCGGTCTGACAGGTCTGACGACTGCGCGCACCGTTAGGACAACGGCAGGTCTGGGTCTCCCCTTCCTTGTCGCACTCCTTGGCAGTAGTGCAGGAACCACAAACTCCCCAGACTCCGTTGGCGCAGGCTTGCGAGCCGAGAGTTTGTGTGGCTGAGCACACACACTCTCGTGTTGAGCCGTCGGAACATTCACGGGAGTCGCACTTGCAGGCTCCCCAGGTACCGTTCGACTCGCAAGTCTGTTGGCCACTCTGGTTCCCAGCGCAATTGCAGGGAGAAGTGGCACCCGCCGTGCAGGTCCCTGTTTGGGTGCAAGAACAAATACTCCACTGCTTGGCGTCGCTGCAGGTTTGTGTGCCAGTTAAGCCGTTTCCACTAGGGCATGAGCACGTTTGTGTTGCGCCCGGAGTGTTGCACGACGATGAGGTTGTGCCACACGACGCGCAAGCGCTCCATTGACCGTTGGTGCAGGTTTGCAACCCAAGCCCCTGACCATCGGGGCAGTTGCATGTGGCCTGCTCTCCCTCCGTACAAGAACCTGATGTGGACGAGCAGCCGACAAACGCTCCACCCAACGAGAGCCACAGGGCAAACCACCCCAACCAGAGCCAAACATGAGGACTTGTCCATGGGCGAAACATCAAAGGACCTCCTTATTTCAGAGGATCGGAAGGAAGAGGCTCCATCTGGAGCGAAGGCGCTTGTGGGTTCGCGTACTTGGCGTAGTAAATACCAATACCTGCCCCAATGAGGAACAACAGCACCACACCTCCCCAGAGTAGCCATTGTGGAAGACGTTGTCCACGTGAGGGCGAGTCTAACAGAGCGCGACGAACCCGATGGTCCAAAGGTTTGTGGTTTTCGGAGAGAACCACCGCTCGCGCTCCAGAGATCGGCGTAGCGATCAACTCCGACTGGCTGCCCTGAATATCATCCGAGGTTGCCTTTAATCGCAAGGCAACAGCCCGTCGTTCGGCTGCCGCTGCGTCATAGTCTTGGATCGGTTCGCGTAGCTCTTGGGCTTTGGGAGGCGTTTGTCTTACCGGTGGGGCAAAAGAATCGGCGCCTCGAACTGCTGGCTCTGAGGAGAGAGGCTCCTCTCCCAACGAATTCTGCTCCAGCGTATGCATTCCACCTTTGGAAGGACGCTGAGCAGGAACAGCCTGACTCTCCAACGTATGAGCCGGCCGCGAATTCACACCGAGAGAGTGGAGGAGATGATCGTAGGTGTCCTCACCGGACTTGACCTTGGACTCATCCATCGCAGGGCCAAGAGCGGGTGTGGCTTGTGTTGGAGGAGAGAGTTCCTCAACAATCACCGCAGGGGTCTCGGTGGTCATCGCCTTTTCATGGACAACCTCAACCATGGCGACATCACCCATGAGGAGGTCTCCAGCGATCTTTTGTTCCAGTTCGTCCCAATTGCCGATGTGCATGGGTGCCGTCATATCTTCGGGCGTTTGGGCAGAAGCAAGCTCTCCCTCCAGCATACTGACGTGGCCGAGCATTGTGGCCTCGTCATCCTCCACTGGCAAAAGTGCTTCTTCGGATTGTGGGATACGAGAAACAAAAGCAGCCTGCTCTGCCGCCTGTTTCTCCAATGTCGTCTGGGGAGGTGGCGTGCTCCAGGCCTTGGGAACGGGTTGCTTGAGCGTTGGCCTTGTTGACTCTTGGGGACTGACTGCTGGCTGGTGAAGCAACGTCTTATCACCGGCCGAATCACTTTGCACGATGGAGAGGTTCTTCACCGTTGGAGGCGACTCCGTCATCGACAATTCCAACAGAACCTCGCTGGAAACGATAGCCGTAGGAAACTCATCTTCCATCGGCAGCTCAGCTTGCTCCATCTCCACATGGGAAGCAGCCGCCGGCCAACCTGAATCCGACGACGTATCCTGGGAATGGAATCCTTCTTCTCCCGGCAAAGCTGGGGCTTCCAGTGTATGGGAAGGTGGACCTGGAGACTGCAGTGTTGGAGGAACAGGCGTCCCTTGGTAGGGAGTTCGCAGATCTTCCCTCTCTGGAGACAACAAACCAAACGGAGAAACGGTTTGCTCCGTGACAAGCGCTGGAGAAGAAGATGAAGTGGAGAGGCGGCGACCGCACGAAGGACACTGTTCGACGGGAAAGGCCAGAGGGGCATGACAATGAGGGCAGTGCAAATGACTCATACGACCCTATACAACAAGACCATCAGACGCCAACAGGCAAGAGAGCACGAGACTAACGACGTTTCCCTGGACGCTTTCTGGGCTTGTTTGCATCTTGTTCGAGGTTCTTCCAGAAGTTGTCTTCGTTGTTGTTCTTCTGCTTCCTCGTGTTGGTGTTTTGGTTTCCAGGGCTGATGGAGTTGTCACGGAGGGCAAAGAACCACACCAAAACGCCAACCAACAACGTTAACACGCCGAGGAGGATCCACTTGTAGTAAGAAGGAACTTCTTTGGCTTCCTCAGGAGCATTGTCCCGACGAGCGGAGCGCATGGGCCGACCTGTGCTGGCCTGACGAGAAGGCCGGATCTTCGGTCGAATGGGTCCACTGTCCAGAGCCTGTTGCACCGAGAACGACGAAGACATCGACGACGAATTCTCCCCCACCGCAGTAGCGGTTGTCGAGGCAACTCCACCTGCGGTTCGAACGCTTTGGGTAGAGTGTCGGCCAGGCGATGCAGAGTTGTACCGGCCAGACAAGCCGCTGGTGCTTCCAGATCCGGAGCCTTCACCAATACCGCTAGTGCTTCCCGTCGTCGTAAACCTTGCAAATCGTCCGGTGCTTGCACTTCCGTTGGGCGCCGATTGCGCCTTCAGCTCGGTGGAAGAACGCCCAGGTGTGCGCGCATGACCATGCGCAGGCAAACCAGCAGGGGTGTTCCTTGCACCAGGAGTCACCGCTGGAGCCCCAACAGGAGCAGCAGCAGGCGCTGTCGTCGCACGAGCAGCGGGAGCCATTGCCGCTGGGCTTGGAGCGGCCATCGGAGGTGGCGTTTGTGCGGGTGCCGGAGACGAAGTCGAGCCCGAGAGGATACCTTGTAACACACCTCCACCTTCGGGTGGGGCGCCTTCCAAGGGAGCCGGCGTGAAGTGGGGAGTCACTCCACCAGGCATACGCGCCACAGCGCTCATCCCCTGACGAAGCTCCATCAACGCATCGTAGACAGCCGTGGAAAACTCTTTGGCGTCTTGAAAGCGATCGGCTTTGTCTTTCGCAATGGAGCGGGCAAACACTTCTTCCACCATCTCGGGGAAGAGGCCTTCTGGATAGAGATCGTTGAGGCGAGGAGCCTCTTCGTAGATGTGCTTCCAGAGGATCTGGGTGGGAGAGTCTGCCGGGAAAACATTGCGACCGGTCAAACACTTTCCAAAGATGATACCGCAGGAGTAAAGATCCGAGCGGTTGTCGATCTCCCGGATCTTACCGAGAGCTTGCTCGGGAGACATGTAGTTCGCGCTTCCCATGGCCGTACCATCAGTGGTGAGGTCATGGTTACCGTCTGCCATGGCTGCGATACCAAAGTCGAGGACTTTGAGCACCTGACCACGCCCAGAAGGAAGAATCATCAGGTTGGCGGGTTTCAAATCGCGGTGAACAATGCCCTGGGAATGAGCTTCACCTAGTGCCCCCAGAAGTTGGGTAAACAACTCTGCGACTTGCTCGAACGGGAGAGCTTTTTCTCGTTTGAGCAGTTTGTTCAGAGGCTCACCTTTGAGCCACTCAAGGACCAGGTAAAAGCCGATATCGGGATCCTGGTCAAAGTCGATGATCTGAACAATATTAGGATGGTCGAGGGCAGCGAGACTTTGGGCTTCCCGACGGAAGCGGGTCACAATGTCCTCGTTGGTCGCAATATGAGGGTGCAAGACCTTAACAGCAAACGACTTACTTAGGCGGGTGTGCTCCGCACGATAGACGGCACCAAAGGCACCGCCGCCGAGCTTTTCGGTCACACGATAGTCTTTAAATTCTCGCCCGAGCAAGGGGTCTTTAAATTCCATCTCGAATTCGGGGCCTCGTTGTATTGAGAGGTCGTAAGCCCATGGATTCCAACAAAACCAGCGCGATGCAAAAAAACAGAGAGGTGGGCTAGAATCTTACGCTGGACGGAAAAGTGGTTGTAGAGTACACCAAAGAAAGAAGAAAGATCAACTACCTTGATCGGCTTTTTCTGACATGCCAGCCTGACGAACCAAAAGAGATGTTCTGCCCTACCCACTGTTCACCAAAGGATCACTGTAACATGAGAACCAAACACAGCGTTGGCCTGGTCTTCTTAGGTCTTTGGCTGTTGGGTGCAAGTCCGGGTTCACCGACCAGCCGGCCCACAATTCGTCCTCCCCAAACGCTGCCAACCTTGGCTCATCAGGGATTCCGCCAGACTGAAACGCTGTTGCGATTGTTGATGCAGGGGAAGTACGCAGCAGCGCTCCAGCAAATGAACCCCACCATACGAAGCGCCCTCTCCCCCCAACATCTTAAGAAGCAGCATCAACGTGTGTTCGCCACACTGGGAGCCTATCGTTTGAACAGCCTAACGCTTCATTCCCGGGTGTCGTTGCGTGGCAACACTCGGTACATCTGGTACGGTCAATTTACCAAGGAAAAAGGGACCATCCTGATCCTGTTTGACGCCCAACACCGTATCAGCGGCTTTGTCATCCAAAGCCCATCCCTGCTCCGACAACAACAACGAGAAGCCTCCGCCGACGCCTTGGGAGCACGCCTCCGCGCCCAGCTGCAAACCCAGGTCAACACCCTGCTACAAGGGTACAACCAGAACCAATGGGCTGCCTTTTGCAAGCACTGCAACAAGGTGATGAAACAACTGCTAGCCCCTCCCAAGTTTAAGACCTTGCAAAGCCAACTCATGAAACGCTACGGTCGCTACCTTTCGCGTCGGCTCTTCAGCGTCAAGCGGCTGTCAGCCATGAAACAAACGTTTGTGTTTCGCTATGTCGCGCGGTTTTCACGCAACGCCAAGGTTCGCATGCAATTTGTGTTTCGGCGCAAAGAAGGTCAGTATCGAATCGCAAGTTGGCAGTTGCGATGACTCGCTTGGCACAGTTCCCGTAAGAATATGTAAGGATGAACGAATGTATAGCGGTGAATACAACAATGATTTCAACGACTACCAGGGAGGCATGTCGGGAGAATTTAGCTACCGGCGACGGCGCTCCTCCAACATGGCCGCGTTTTGGATTTCCCTTCTGGTTTCGATCGTGGTCGTGACCCTCTCCCACACTGTCGTGATCCCTTTCCTCCAACAAGCCAAGCAAACGGTTGTCATTCCCAAGTTGACAGGTCTCCAGATCTCCCAGGCCACAGGGATCGTGTCATCGCTGGGTCTTCGCCTGGAGCGAATGGCTCGACAGGCAGACAACCGCCCCGCTGGCACCATCCTCTCTCACATGCCAGCGCCGGGCAAGCGGGTGAAGCCTGGCACCGCTGTCCGCGTCATCCTCAGCTTGGGGCCATCCAAAGCAGCACCCGTTCGCCCTCGACCTGCAGTAGCCAACGCCAACACCAACGCGAACGACAACACAGCTGGTTCTTCCACACCGACCAACGATCGCCCGCCAGCAAGAGCGCCAGCCGCCAAGAAAGCGGCGGGCCTGGTCCGGGTGCCTCTGTTGACCAACCGAAGCCTCAACTCGGCCAAGAGAATGCTTCGTCGCGTCGGACTTCGACTTCGGCACATTTCGTTCGGCGCAGACGAAGACAAATCGCCGCATTGGGTCCTGAAACAAAGCCCGCGACCCTATCGCAAGGTGAAGCGAGGAAGCCCTGTCGACCTGACCATCAACCGAGACGATTTGTAAAAGCAAGCAAACAGTTGACAGAGGTGGTAGAAATCGCTACACTCCGTCCGCTATCAGGATCTTAGCTCCTCTTCCTTGCGCCGATCCGGTGAACCATAACCTCCTACAATCGGGCACTTTGCTCTCGTTAACACGACGACTTTGTCCGGACCGTATGCGGTGTCACTTTGGCCTGTTTGGGCCCGGCAGCAAGGAGCCAAGCGGTTGTATCCCAGAGAGCAGACCTGTATCCACAATGTCAAGAAGATCTGACAACGTCTACGCCACCATAAAAGACTTGTTTGTATTGAATCTCACAGAACGAAGGAACACGTACTCATGGCTTTCACACCCGAACGTAAACAAGAGTTGATTGAAAAGTTCAGCAACCACGGCACCGACACGGGCTCTCCCGAAGTGCAAGTGGCTCTTTTGACCGAGCGTATCTCCACCTTGACCGATCACTTCAAGACGCACCCAAAAGACCACCACTCCCGCCGTGGTTTGTTGAAGCTGGTTGGCCAGCGCCGCCGCCTCCTTCGCTACCTGAAGGGCAAGAACCTGGATCGCTACCTCACGCTGATCAAAGAACTCGGCTTGCGCAAGTAACCAACCTCCTCGTTCCTCCTCCCTCTCCTTATCCACAGACACTGGGTCAAACCTGACGAGAGATTTGCATGAAATTACACAAAGAAAGTGCACGCATCGGCGCACACGAGATCTCGATCGAAACCGGCGTTATTGCGAAGCAAGCTGACGGTGCAGTGATCGTTCGTTCTGCAGACACTGTTGTAATGGTGACCGCGGTATCGGCTCACAAGCCCAAGCCAGGCTTCGACTTTTTCCCCCTCACCGTGGAATACCGTGAGATGGCGTTTGCCTCGGGAAAGATCCCCGGTGGTTTCTTCAAGCGTGAAGGCCGCCCCGGCGAGCACGAGATCCTCACCGCCCGCGTGATCGACCGTCCCATCCGTCCCCTTTTCCCAGAGGGTTACCGGAATGAGACGCAAATCATCTGCAACCCGCTGTCGGTGGATCCTGCCGCAGCACCGGACGTTCTTGCGATCACAGGAACCTCCGCGGCTCTCCACATCTCGGACGTCCCATTCGATGGGCCGATCGCAGGCACTCGCGTGGTTCGTGTGAACGGTGAGTTCATCGCCAACCCCACGTACAAGCAGACCAAGGACGCTGACCTTGACATCGTAATGGCCGCTTCCCGCGACGCCATCGTGATGGTCGAAGGGGAAGCTGACGAAGTCTCCGAGGCCGTCTTGTTGGACGCTCTTGATCACGGTCACAAAGCAATCATCCCCTTGCTCGATATGCAAGAGCGCTTGCGTGAAGCAATCGGCAAGGAGAAACGTGTGGTGGAGCCCCCCCAACACGACGAAAAGCTGATCGCCGAAGTGGTCAAGAAGTTCAAGAAGAAGATGGGCGAAGTGTACAGCATCAAAGAGAAGCTCGAACGCTACTCTGCGCTGGACGCACTGAAAGCCGAAATTCACGAGACCTTCGAAGAAAAGCTCGGCGAAGAATACGCTGACAAAAAGAAGGATCTCGGCGAAGGTATCGACCGATTGAAGCGCGACATTGTACGTGGCCGTATCCTCAAAGAGGGCGTTCGCATCGATGGTCGTGACACCAAGACGGTCCGTCCCATCGATATCCAGCTGGGCTGGTTGCCCCGCGTTCATGGTTCAGCGTTGTTCACCCGTGGTGAAACCCAAGCCAACGTAACTGTCACGTTGGGAACGTCCGAAGATGAGCAGAAAGTGGAAGACCTCAAAGGGTCGTACTACAAGAACTTCATCTTCCACTACAACTTCCCTCCGTACAGTGTCGGTGAAGCTCGTCCCATCCGTGGACCGGGCCGTCGTGAGATTGGCCACGGAAACCTGGCTGGTCGCTCGGTAGAGAAGATCATGCCTGAGCGTGAGAACTTCCCGTACACCATTCGTGTGGTCTCCGACATCACCGAATCCAACGGTTCTTCCTCCATGGCGTCGGTGTGTGGTGCTTCCCTCGCGCTGATGCAAGCGGGTGTTCCCGTGAAGAACGCTGTCGCTGGTGTGGCCATGGGTCTGATCTCCGAAGGCAAAGACACCGCTGTCTTGACCGACATCCTTGGTGACGAAGACCACCTCGGCGATATGGACTTCAAAGTGACCGGTACACGCGACGGTGTGACCGCCATCCAGATGGACATCAAGATCTCCGGCCTGACCCGTGACATCATGGAAAGCGCGCTGGAACAAGCTCACGCCGGTCGTATCCATATCCTGGATCGAATGGATGAGTTCATCGCACAGCCCAACGGAGAGCTGTCGGCGTACGCTCCCCGCATCATCACGATGTACATCAAGCCTGACCGTATCCGTACCTTGATCGGTCCTGGTGGAAAGACCATCCGCAGCATCCAAGACGAATTGGAAGTTCGCGTAACGGTCGATGACACCGGCAAAGTGACCATCGCTTCGCCCGACGAAGAAGCCTGCCAAAAGGCCATCAACATGGTCCAGCAGATGACTCGCGAAGTCGAAGCCGGCTCGATCTACCTCGGCGTTGTCAAAGGCATCAAAGAATTTGGCGCCTTCGTTGAGATTCTTCCCGGTCAGGAAGGACTGCTCCACGTCACTCAGATCCACAGCGAGTACATCGAGCAAGTCACGGATATCCTCCGTGAAGGTGATGAAGTCCTCGTCAAGGTTCTGGAAGTCGACAACCAGGGCAAGATTCGACTGAGCCGCAAGGCAGCCATCGAAGATCGCACCAAAAGCATCAACGGTGAAGTCGAAGCCAACCTGGCCGAAGACTCCGAAGAAGACGAAGTCATTCACATCGACGCCTAATTCAAGCCAGCCTCATGTCTGACACCCCCTCCCCTGTCCTTGTGCCCGTCCGCTGGCTAGGACAGGGAACTCCCACTCTTCCCCATTACCAAACCCACTCCGCAGCTGGAATGGATCTGCACGCCACGTTGGAGCAACCTTTAGAGCTAGCTCCCATGCAACGTGCCCTTGTACCCACAGGTTTGGCCATAGCCTTACCTCCAGGATACGAAGCTCAGATTCGACCACGCAGCGGCCTGGCTTTCCGCCACGGCATCACAGTCCTTAACAGCCCAGGCACCATCGATGCAGACTACCGCGGTGAGATCAAAGTTCTCCTCATTAACTTGGGGGACGAAAGTTTTCTCATTGAACCGGGTGAACGCATTGCCCAGATGGTGATCGCCTCTTACCAGGTTATCTCTTGGAAACCTGTTGAAGAACTCCCCGCAACCGAGAGGGGACAAGGCGGATTCGGAAGCACCGGCTGATTCTTTCCCCTCTTTTGCCTATCAAGATTTGGAAAAACAGAACGTACAAGCTACACTGTAAACAGAACCATTGCGCTTTCCATAACCCTGATGCAGTGAGCCTATACAATGACCCATCCCAAAGATGAGAATGACCCTCAATCCAAGGACACATCCCCCAACCCCAAGCGTGGATCCTCCACCCTTGATTTTGGCCTGGGACTGGAACTAGAACTCGACAAAGTCCTGGATCAAAGTATCTCCTCCTTGGACAATACATCGGCTGGCGGAATCCTTGACTCCATCCTTAAGCCCTCGCTCAACATCAAAGATGCTGGGGGCCGCAAAGCGATGGACGCGACGCAGCCGATGGATGTGGTTGCGACGCCACAAACCGCTGAGTACCAGGACTCCTTTTCAGACAGGACAGAACCCACACCCATTCCTCCGTCGCTGCTTCCAGATACGGAGCCGACACCCAGCCAGCCTTCCTCTGCAGCCACAGCCAAAAGAGAAGACCTCTCCAAAACGCAGGCCACCCCGTTTGTTCCAGCAACGCAAGAATTGCATCTTCCGCAAGAAGACGACGACGACCCTTCACAAACTCTCGCAACCCCCATCGCTCCATCTGGAGTCGATATCGAAGCGGTCCCAGACAAGGAAGAGCCGACCCAAGCAGGACCTGCTCCCACATCCCCTTCCGGTGTAGACATCGAGGCTGTTCCGGACGAAGACAACGAAAAAACCCAGGCGCTACCGGTGGTTCCTTCAGGCGTTGCGATCGAAGCAGTCTCTGTCAACGACGAGGCCTCTGAAGTAGAAGCAAAAACGTCAACGGAGAGCCAGGAGGACATCGGAGCTGAGGTAGAAGCAGAAGCTTCCGAGGAGAGCCCAGAAGACACAGACAAAACCCAGGCATTCCCTACAGTAGCCCTCCCCTCGCAAGACGACGTCGAGGCGGCTGAAGCAGCCGATAAGGAGGAGTTACAGGCTCCTCTTTCCCTCGCATCAGCGAACGAAGACGCTCTGGATCCAAGCCAAACGCTGACCAGCCCGGTCCCTGTGATGGCTCAGGAAGAAGAGGCAGAGGAAGGAAAAGCCCCTTCGTCTTCGGAGCAGGCAGCAGTCAGCACAGAGGGACCAGGAGAGGAAGCACCCCAAGATGCGGTCTCACAGGCTGAAGCGGCACCTTCAACACTTCCTCCGGCCTCCATACTCCCTCCACCGTCCTTGACACCTATTCCAGCTACGCGTTTGAGCGATACCCAGCCGCTGCCGCCTCCCACACCAAGTCCCAACACCAATCCATACGAAGAAGCGGTACCTTCCCCCCAACCGATTAGCAAGCTTTTGGAATCCAACGCGACCATGCAGTTAGGCCTGGAAGACATTGTGCAAGCTGCAGAGCTGATCAAAGCCGAACTCGCGAAGGAAAGGACCCTCCCACGGCTGGACCCAGGTGCAACCCAACAACTCCGCATGGAAGATGTTCTACCTTCCCACGATGGTTTACCAGCTCAAGGAACAAGCAGCGGTAGTCACACAGACTTGCCCTTTGTTGTGGACAAAGATGAAGAGCGCGCCACGATCCCTGTTCCTCCGCATACCAATCCGGCAGCGCCGCCTCCCCCCACACCTTCGCCGCTGTTGTTTGCGAACCGCGACGAGGTGCTCTCCCCTCCAAGCACACCGAAGCCGCACACCCTGGAGCGTTTGACCCCTGCACCTGCATCACTGCAAGATGACAAGGTACCTGAAGACGCAGAGACAAGCTCTTCCCCGTCTCAGAATGCTCTCCCAGTTCCACCGCTTTCACAAGAGACCATCGAAGCCGCAGGGCCCATGTTCAATCAAGGCCTTCCCACAGGCGAGATCATGGATCTGGCAGACTACCAGGAGACCGACCCGGACCTTGGCGCCAAGACCCAAAAAGCCACGGAAATGGCTCAGACAATGATGTTTGGCTCTGGGGGTCCCAGCCTGGAAGATATCCAAAAAGCGGCCGAAGCGATGCAACAGGCAAAAAAGGAAGCGGACTCCGAAGCCGACACTGAACCAGGCAAGGAAGAAGAGGAAGTCACTGCTGCCTCTCCGGCTCCCACAGAACCAGCCGTGGCTCCTTCCTCATCTGACGCAGACGCCTCCATCCCCTCACAAGACGGTGTGGTTTCAATCCCCACCATCGAAGTCAGCTCGGATGCAGCAAACCCTGGCGCAACGATGGCGTACAGTGGCCCCAGCCTCAATGATGTGATGCAAGAAGTCCTAGCGCGGCAAGCTCCCGGCGTCACGGTACAAGAAGCCACAAGTGGTGAGTTTGACCAAGCAGAGGATAAAAACGAGGAAGCCCACGGCTCTGATGAGGATCTTCGCATCACATCGCCCGTCGGAGCCCCACCTCCGACCATTCCTGAGTTCGAGCCGCCTTCTCCCACCGACATAGAGCCGATGGCCAAACGCGAAAAGCCCATGTCACAGACGGTAGCCTATGGACAGGAAGAAATCGGCGACGCTCTCCAACAAGCGATGGAGAAGATCAAGAAAGAGAACGAAGCCAAGGCTCCAGCAACGGAGCCGGAGAAACCCTCCAAGCCTTCGGTACGTGATACGGCGGTTGACCTCGATCTGAACGACCCTGAAAACATCCCCCGTCCAGCCCTTCGCATTCGGATCGACCCTCCCCCCGGCGAGAACGCGCTTCCCCAAGCCCGACCCCAAGAGAACGCACCGATGGCTGACTTTGGGACAGTATCCCAGCAAGATCTACCCGCCGCCTCCTCCTCACGCCTGCCCATCATCCTAATCGCAGTGCTCCTGACACTCCTCCTCGCTGGAGGAGCGGCTTGGTACTTCCTACGCTAGACAAGCTCTCTTCCCCAAGCTCCATTGCATTCATAAGCAAAAGACAATCCTCGCCGCAGCCTCATCTTCCAAAAAAGGAGAAGCGGAGTGCTGCGCTTTGTTGTAGGGGGAGGTGTTGGAAAGATTCTGAATTTGGAAAGATTCTGGAGAAGGCCTGGGATGATAGGACATCACCCCAGGTGAGAGGGGAGCTTACTTGATGCAGCGAGCGGAGGTGGTTTGGACGCTACCGGAGCGGCGGCAGAAGACCCGTCCGCCGATGGTCGAAGCGCTGTAACCTGTGGGGCAACCACACTTGTATCCTTGGATACAGTTGGAGTTGGAGTTACAAAGCACCACGCAGATGCCGCCTTGAAGTGTGCTGCAGGTACCATCCGAGTTGAGCGATGGAGCACCACAGTCACGCTGTGAGTTGGTACACTTCTTACCGATGTCAATGAAGCCCTGACAGGTTCGTGCGGTACCACTGTAAGCCGGCCAGCATACACGAGAGAGGTTCGGGTATTGACGGCTACCACAGGTGAAGCCCTGAGGACAATCAGAGTCACGGCTACATGTCTTGGTACAGACCTTCTCAGTCACACCGTTGCTGCCGGTTGTAATTTGGGCAGTGGTACAAGTATGACCGCTGGCGCAGTCGCTGGTTTGGCTGCAGGTCATACATTGTGTTTTCTCGCTTGCCTGGTAACAAGTGAGGGTCTTGGTGTCACACTTGTTCTTCTTCGCATCGGTGCAGTCTGCGTCTTTGAGACATCCCACACAACGGTTGTTGGCAACATCACAAGCACCACCGGAGCAGTCTGTGTTGGTCAGACAAGTCACACACTTCGCAGCCTTGGTGTCGCACACTTGACCACCGGAGCAGTCAGTGTTTTGACGACAGCCTGTCACACAAGCTTTGGAGCTGTTGCAGATGAAGCCGCGGCGGCAGTCCGTATCTTTGCTACATCCAACACAGCGCTTGGCAGTGGTATCGCAGATGCCACCCACTGCGTTGTCGAAGGTTCCACAATCGGAGTTCTTCGAGCAACCACAGGTGTTGGTTGTGGTGTCACAAACAGGTCGCTGAGCAGCAGCGGTGCTGCCGTAGCGGTTGCGACAGTCGGTGTTGTTCAGACACTGCACACAAGTTGCAGGGGAGGGGCTGGTCTTACAAACTTCAGTGGTGTTGCTTGCTCGATCACAGTCACGGTTGCTGGAACAAGTCAACACGCACTTACCACCCGTACAAATTTGACCGTTTTGGCAGTCACGGTTGCTTCGGCAGCCTGCTTCGCAGACTTTCGTGGTCGAGTTACAGATGTTACCCAACGCACAGTTGGAGTCGGTGCGGCAACCTTCGCGACACTTGCTGGCTTCGCAAATGTGGGTGGTACGGCTGGCGTACGGGGGATTCTTGTTGGCAGTGGTGCAGTCGGTATCAGCCGAGCAGTTCACACACTTGTTGCTGGTACACTTGAAGCCACTGGGGCAGTGCTTGGCAGCGTCAGTACACTCGATACATTGGCCGCTGCTGGTTTGACAAGCAGGGGTCGGAGCCTTGCACTGGGCGTCGCTGGTACACTTGGTCGTGACACACTTGTTGCTCTGGCACTCTTGACCTGTCTGACAGTCGCTGTTTGCGTTGCACTCCACACACTGTTTGGATGTGGTGTTGCACTTGAGAGGAGCACAATCGGCATCCTTAGCACAACCGGAAGCCACACACACATTCGCTTTACAGGCTTGGAGAGCCTTACAGTCGCTGTCTTTGGCGCAAGCCACACACTTGTTCTGAGCACAAACAGGCTCTGAAGAGGTGGTGCAGTCGGTATCAGTACCACACTGACCGGGCTTCGCTACACAAGAGTAGGTGCGAATGTCACAGAGTTGCCAAGCAGCGCAGTGGCTGTCGATAACACAAGCGTAACAAGTTCCGCTGCTCAACTCACAACGTTTCTTGTTGGGATCTTGGGTGCAGTCACCGTCGCTCTTGCAACCGGTCTTGGGCACACACTTGTTCTGTACACAGAGGGGCTTGGCTGCATCTTTGCAGTCGCCATCGGCCTGACACTCAGGGGGAGCAGCCACACACTTTCCGTTGGAATCACACTTGGGAGTGGGCTCTTTGCACTGGGAGTCCGACTGACACTCAGGTGGGGTCTCGATGCAGGTGCCGTTGTCACAAACGGGCTTGGTTGGGTCGAGCTTCTTGCAATCGTCGTCGTTTTGGCAACCGGGCGCTGCTTCGCAGTTTCCGTTGTTGCAAGTCAAACCGTTGGAGCAATCCGCGTTGACCGCACAGGGAACACATGTGCCGTTGTCACACTTGGACTTGGCAGTGTCGGTGCAGTCAGCGTTGGCCTTACATTCAACAGGCTCACACTTGTTGTTCAAGCAGCGGGGCTTGGCTGCATCTTTGCAGTCGCCATCCGCAAAACACTCGGTTCCGGATGCGACACACTTACCGCTGTCACACTTGGGCTTGGTTGGGTCAGTACACTCAGCGTCGGAGCGACACTCAGGTTGCGCCACACACTGGTTGTTCACACAGAGGGGCTTGGCTGCATCTTTGCAGTCACCATCCGCAGTACATTCTACCTGACGAGGTCCGCAAGTTCCATTGGAGCACTGAGGTTTGCCGGGTTCAGTACAATCAGCATCGCTGGTACATTCCGCTTGCTTCGGCTCACACACGCCGTTGTTGCAGGTCGGCTTGTTGGGATCCTGACAATCGTTATCAGTGGTGCACTCTGGAGTCACGCCGCCACAAATACCACCGGAGCACTTGGGCTTGTTCGGGTCGGTACAGTCTGAGTCATCCGCACAGGGCTTCTCGCTGCTACACTGACCGTTGAGACACCACGGAGCTGCAGGATCTTTGCAATCGTCGTTGCTCAGACAACCACCTGTGGGAGTATCTGTCGTGCTAGTTCCGTCCGTCACAACCCCACCGTCTGTTCCGGAGGTTCCTTCTGTCTGAGGGGCATCAGTTCCAGGGGTAGTTCCACCGCCGCAAGCAACGGTGAAGCTCAGAAGAGAGATGACGCAGAGACTTACGACCAACAAACGGGCTTGTCCTGCCATGCGGATCCATACCTTCATTATACAAACTCCTCATTCGTTCGAGTCCAACTTCTTTGGACATCTGCTGTTTGTTCGTTCTCAGCAGAATGACGATACACTCGTTAAGGATCGAAACAAGTTATGATCACCTTACTATTCGGTAATACACAAGGCTTCATTACATTGTTGCGAAGATCCCCATTTTTTTTCGTTCAAGAATGGAACTCGCTTTGTTTAGGGTTCCCCTTCCCTCTTGGGAGGGCATACAGTTTGCCCTTTGAACGAGACAATCCGTGTTCGCCAACAGTTTTTGCGACAGCGTCGTGCAAACGATAACGTAGGTTGCGCACTTGTTGAGAGACATCGTCGGACACAGATGGCCAGCAACTTCGCACACAGCTTGCTGACAGTGACCGGCCATTTGTCACGTGAAGGACTCTTCATGGCATCCGGCTCGTCCCCTTGGGAAGGAGGCTCAACAGCGCGCGGTTTCGTTCGGCCCATGGGCTTTCCCTGCCCCATTCCATCCCGACGGACAGGAGGCTTGGACAAGTCCGACTCGTCAGAAGGGTCACCTGCATCTTGGGCGGCTGGTGGAGTGTCTGCCTCGCCAGCGTCAACCGGTTCAGGGCGTTGCGCAGGGGAACCTCGTCGTTCGTCAGGCGCCTTCGCTCGTCGAGACGGATTGGGCATGTACTTGGCTGATCCAGAGTTGTTGTTCGCCGGTGAAACTTCCCCCACGATGCTGCGATAGGTCGACAACATCATGGCTCGTCCATCTGGCCAGAAGAACCAAATCCCTGCGCCGCCACCGCCCACCAAAAGAAACAACACAAACAACCACTTCAGCGTTCCACCTTTCTTGGCAACTGGTGCCGGCGGATGGGCTGAAGGTGTGTAAGGGGGGCGAGGTTCACGACGATCGGGCTCGGTCACGCCGCTCACCGACTCACTGGAGGGAAGTGGTTGTGCTTCTCGTTGAAACGCTGCGGTACCATGCGCAACAGGTCCGCCACCAGAGACGCGATGGGAAGGGGCCTGAGGCCAAGCACCTTGCTCCTGGGTTTGTCCTTTGAGATCGTTCATCGCCAACGCCATCTCACGAGCGGTCGGGAAGCGATTGTTTGGATCTTTTTGCAGACATCTCTCGATCACAACCCTCAAATATTGGGGGATATTGGGATCGACAATCTCAGGAGGTGGCTTGTGCACATGAGAGAACAGCACGATGTACGAACCCTGGTCGTCGTCCGAGCGAGGGTACAGAGGCATTCCCACCAACATTTCGTAAAGAATGGAGCCGACAGCGTAGATGTCGCTGCGACCATCCAACTCTTTGCCCACAATTTGCTCAGGGCTCATGTAATCCGGCGTGCCGAGGATGGTTCCAGTGTTGGTCAGACGCTGGTCGCTGCTCTCTTGCAGAGCGATCCCAAAATCTGTCAACTTGAGCATGTTGTTGCGATCCAACAACAAGTTGGAAGGTTTGAGATCGCGATGAACGACCCCTTTGCGATGGCAGTAATCCAAGCCTTCCAGCAGCTCGATGGTGAGACGATGACACTCCTCCGGTGGTAGCTTGCGCTCTCGCTGGAGCTTCTGATCCAGCGCATCACCTTCCACAAACTCCATCACCAAATAGTAGGTGTTGTCTTCGATCAAGAAGTCTTCGATGCGAACGATGTTGGGATGGTCCAAAGTCATCATAACTTCGGCTTCCCGCTCGAATCTTGTCTGGAAGTTGGGAGCGACAGCAAGCTCCGGATGAAGCTGCTTGATCGCAAACAAGCGACCCTTCACACGCAAGTGTGACGCGACAAACACCTGACCCATCCCGCCCTTCATTAAAGCGCGTTCAAGGCGATAGGTGTTGTTAAGTACAGTACCTACCATAATGGGATCTTCAACCGTGTGGGAGGGTGAAAGCGGAGAAAAGAGAGGACATCAGTCCGAGAGGCTAGTTTCGACTTCGTCACCGTCGTTGATCTCAGAGACGCTCTGCGTGATCACCGCAACAGATGTGTCTCGACGAACTTCGATCACCACAGCACGACCGATAAAGATACGATTGTACTTGCGCTTGCGAACCTGTACCGATGTATCGGTACGATTGATGCCGCCGCGACGATAGATCGAGAAGACATTCCCTTTGCGCACACCGTGACGTCGTCCACGGTTCACGTACACCTGGTAAAATTGGCCAACGATCGAGGAGTTGGACGTTGCCCGGAGCACATTGCCTTTGATCAACGCTTCGTTACGACGGATCTTGATCGTCACCTTGTTGCTCATGTAACGACCCACAAGATCGTCGCGCTGAATCTCTCGGTACGCGTCGATGATCTTGCCAACTGCGCGGCGTTTGCCAACAGAAGAGATCTGAAGCACACCCTTGAGTCGAACGATGTAACCCGTGGTCTTGCCGTTCTGAGGGTCTTTTACAGTGCCAGACACTCTGTAAATGGAGTACTGCTCGCCCACCCGAACGTTGCGGAGATTTTTGAAGGACAAGTACACACGATCTCGCTCAGTGAGCAGCGTACGCATGTCCACAGCGCCCGAGATCTTGCCGCTCTCTTTGATACCCTTGGGATCAATAAAGCTCTCACGACGAGTGATCAGCCTGTTCCCTGGCTGTGAACCCACACCAACGAGAGGCTTAACGATCTTTATATCGCTGCTTGTGACTTTTTGATTGCCCGCACGAGACACAGCATCCCATTCTTTCTTCTTGGGCGTCTTCGGCTTGATCTGAATCCGGCCGCCGTTGGAGAAGCGAATGACATTGCCAGGAAAGATCCAGTGGGGGTTTTGGATTTGGGGGTTCCGGGTCCAGATCTTCGGCCAGTACCAGGGGCTTCCCAGGTAGCGACGTGAGATGTCCCACAACGTATCGCCCGGTTGGACGATGTACTTTCGCGGAGCGTTGCGCCACGAAGCCTTGGGCGAAAACGAAACAGTATCGCCACCACCAGAAGGAGATCCTGGTGCTGCAGTGCTGGAACCTCCGCTACGGGGAGGAGCCACAGGGGCGGGAGTACTGGATCCTGGCTCTTCAGCTTGAGCCCATGATTCTGAAGGCAACGCCAACAACAAGAGACAACTACCACAAACCGTCAGAAACAAGAACTTTTTCATAGAACACCTCTATATTCGGAGACTCGCCAGAAGTAGCATAGTTGGGTGCCCCTACAAAGTCAAGAAAGCCAAGGGGTTCTCTCCATTCGCTCGCTACCCATCCAGCACCAGTCCGTACAAGGCTCAGAAAACGGCGGGTTTTCCTGAAACCTGAACCTCTTACCCACTTCAGTCCAAACGCAGAGAACAACGCCTCGATCTAGTTGTGATCCAAATCGTTTTCATCCACAACACCACGAGGGGGTTCCCAATGAGAATAAGGGGCGATGCGCTGCATCAACATCAACTCGTGCACAACAGCATCCAGGAGTGGAGACAGGGTCTCCGGGTCCAACGCTGAGATCCCTATCGCTTTGTATCGACGGGTGAGATTCTCCGCCTCTTCAGGATCAATCCGGTCTATCTTATTAAAGACAAGCAAGGATGGCTTGTCGTGAAGATCCAGCTCTGCAAGGATCCGATTGACCGATTCAATTTGCTCTTGGTAAGCCGGATCAGACACATCCACAAGATGGATCAGAAGATCGGCGTCCTCCAACTCCTCCAGCGTCGCCTGAAACGCGGTCACAAGATCGGGAGGCAAGTCACGGATAAAGCCTACCGTGTCGGAAAACAACGCGGTCTGGTTGTAAGGCAGCGACAACCGTCGGCTGACGGGATCCAGCGTAGAAAACATCCGGTTCTCGCTGAGCACGTCGCTTTGGGTCAAGGTGTTCACCAAGGTCGACTTGCCAGCGTTGGTATAACCCACCGCAGAGACCATCGGAGTGGAGCCTCGCTGTCGGTGTCGACGGCGATTCTGCCTCTGCTTCCGAACGTTCTTTAGCTGCTTTTCCAGTCGATGAATCCGATCCCGCGCCCGACGCCGGTTAATCTCCAGCTTGGTCTCTCCAGGACCCCGCCCACCAATCCCACCGGTCAATCGACTCATCGCTTTGTTCATCTGGCTGAGTCGGGGCAACATGTACTTGAGTTGGGCCAGCTCGACCTGAAGCTTTCCGTCGCGGGAGTGAGCCCGCTGGGCAAAGATATCAAGGATCAGCTGCGAGCGGTCGATCGTCTTTAACTCTGTTTGTTCTGCGATGTTTCTGGATTGCGTGGGAGTCAACTCTGCGTCAAACACCAGCAGATCGACGCCCATCTGCATCGACTCCATGTTCAATTGTTCGAGCTTGCCACGTCCCATGAGGTAACGGGGATCTGGTTTGTCTCTTCGCTGGATCTCCCGGCTCATCACAAACAAACCAGCCGATCGGGCGAGCTCTTCCAACTCATCCATTCTGGCTTCGTAGTCGAGCGTTCTGCGGTTGTACACACCGATCAGAATGGCTCGATTTCCCTCTTCAACTTCGCTTCCTTCTGTGGCGCTGCGAAGAAACTCAGCTTCCAACGAAGAGATGAAGCTGAGAAAGTCTTCTTCATCGAGAGCATGAGGGGAGAGAGGCCCCTCCACTTGCCACAACGCGCCGTCTCGATTCTGTGGCAGCATGTAGCCATAGTGAGCATCGCCAGGGAGACCATCAGACTGCGCCTCCACGACAACGATCATATCGAGTCGAGAGAGGACAAGGTCATGCAAGTCCTCTTGGGAAAGCGGCGCGTCGTCCAAGTGCGTGTGAATTAAACGCAAGCCACGAAACCGGCTCTCTCGCTCCCGCACCCGTCCCAGATCCGGCACAACAATGCGGTCGGCGTCGCCCACCAGGATGTGCTGCACCTGACCGGCACGATCGATCAACAAGGCCAGTTGGCGCTCAACCTCCCGAGAGAGCTCTGTCAGTGCTCGCAGCAACGGAGGGGGGGCGATGGAATGTCGTGGAACTTTTCGTCGGAACAAGGCCCCCAGACGTTTCTTCTGGTTTGGCTTCAGGCCTATCAGGTTGCCTTCAATTTCGCGAATGGTGGGTCTCCTGCTCTACGTGCCGCTCGCGGAGTCAGCACGAACTATCGATGAACCTTGAATTACTCAGTCGTTCCGCCGTCTCCGCCCGAACCGGATGAGTCCCCCCCAGTGGACGGAAGCTCCACTCCTGTGGAACTCTCAAACCCTGTGGAGCTTTCTTCCCCAGTGGACGGAGTCTCTTCGGTTGGCTCTTTCTGTGCCGCTTTGCAGGGCAACTTATCATCCAAAGAGTCCGGGTTGCATTGGCATGTTTTGAAGGACGTTCCTTCAGCTTCTCGGCAGATGTAACCATCTCTTGCCCAGAGCCGCTTTCCAGTGGCAGGATCCCGAACCGAGTCGCAGTCTGTGTTGGTCTGACACTGAGTCTGGCAGGCCCGCTTTTGATTGGCGTCTGTCAGATCATCGCAGCATCCTGCGCTGGGTGTCCGGCACTCACAAGTCCGCACAGATTTGGACGGCAACTTCACACAAGCGTACCCTCGGGATGTGTTCAAGAGCTTGTTAAAGTTGGGATCGTTGCGTAGGTTGCAATCGTCGTTGGTCTCGCACCAGCGGTGGCAATCCAACGATTTGTCCTGGATGTTGCAAACGCAAGTACCTGTCTCTGTTTTGCAAACAAAGTGACGGGTGCTTTGGGTGTTGCTGTTCGTTCCGGCTCCGACTGCAGACACCGCCACGGAGCCTTTGTCACAGTCGTCGTCGGCTTTGCACGACGTTTTGCACACCAACGTGCTCTTGTCGCAGACGTAGCCTTTGCAGGGAGTGTTGACCACCTGCTCGACTTCTTGCCCGCCATCGAGTTTTTGGGTGAAGGCCTTGCAAGCTCGCCGATCGCACGACTGCAAAGTCAGGGTCGTTGCGACAGCAGCAAACAAAAGAATCGCAGTGCTTGTTAACGTTAACCGCCAGGAAAACCGAATTCGCATGTTCGTTCTCTACTCACTCACGCAGAAAATCCCGCCGAAACAACATCAGGAGGGTCGTCGTAGCTGATGCTTCTTCATCAGATACTCCAGAGATTTTCGATGAATCCCAATCCGTTGTGCCGCCTGTGTTACGTTCCAGTCGCTCTCTTTCAGTGCAGCAGAAAGATAGGAGTTTTCAAAGCGATCCACCAGCTCTTCTTTGGCCAGCTTAAAGGGCTTGTTGAGATCGATGACTGCTTCGCCCCCAAAGCTAGAGTTGGAAGCCACAGGTCCACCTGGAGAGGAAGGCAGCAATGACGCGTCAATCTCTGGACCCGTGGAGAGAATCATCGCTCGCTCCACGTAGTTTTTGAGTTCACGGACATTTCCAGGCCAGGGATGCTGCTTGAGCTTTTCCATCGCCTCGTGGGAGACGACGTACCCAGGAGTGTCGCGGCCTTGCTGCTTAAGAAAGAGCTTCACCAGATAGGGGATGTCCTCAACACGCTGGCAAAGGGGCGGCAGAGGAACCTGAATCACGGCCAGTCGGTAGTACAGGTCTTGACGGAAGCTTCCTTCCTGTACCATTTGCTCCAGAGGCCGGTTGGTTGCGGCGACAATCCGAGTGTCAATTTGGGTCGTATCGTTGCTCCCCAAAGGCTTCACCTCTCGGGTCTCCAGCACGCGAAGCAACTTGGGCTGAAGATCCAGCGGCAGCTCACCCAATTC
Source organism: Deltaproteobacteria bacterium (assembly GCA_006226375.1). Classification (GTDB taxonomy): domain Bacteria; phylum Myxococcota_C; class UBA6777; order UBA6777; family UBA6777; genus M3003. Next base: position 283,848 of record SBHC01000010.1, read on the forward strand.
GTCCAAGAACAGGGTTCCGCCTTGGGCCGAAACAAACGCTCCGGGCCGACTCTGGACGGCTCCAGTGAAAGCCCCTTTGACGTGGCCAAACAACTCGCTCTCAATGAGTTCACGGGGCACAGCGGAGCAGTCAAAGACCACAAACGGTCCGTTCTTGCGCTTGCTGTGTTCATGCACACCGCGAGCCGCCAGCTCTTTTCCTGTCCCACTCTCTCCAGTGATCAAGACTGTCGCATCGGTAGGAGCGACACGTTGCAGGATACCAAAGACCTCTTTCATCTCGATACTGTTGCCGTGCAATTCGCCGAAACGATCGGTGCGGCTGAGGTAGAACTCAGCCGCTTCTCCTTCCACCAAGTCAAACTGGATCGTGGAACTTCCCAATCCAATTCGGACGCCTGGGCGGAGAAAGGCTGACTTCACCCGAAACGATTCAATGTAGGTACCATTGCGGCTGTCGACGTCCTCCAGGACATAGCCGCCGCCCTCGTACACAATTCGACAGTGCCGACGTGAGACCGTTGCATCGTCCAGGGAAAGATCGCAGTCGTGAGCGCTTCCAATCACAAACGAGCGGCGGTCCACAGTAGCCGAGCGCCCTTGGTCAGGCCCCTCCAATACGGTCAGACGATACTTATTAAAGGTGTAGATCTCCGACAACTCATCCGTACGGATAGCTTCTGTGATCTTGTGAAGAGTTGGAGTTTGTGGGTCTTGCTCGTCTCTATTCACGCTTTTGCTCTTGTTTGTTCAAACGTCGAAAAAAACACAATCCCGAGAGGGACACAATGCGGTTCGCTACCTCGCCCAACACCCCGAAGAAACAGGGGGTGTACCCAGCGCATCTATCGGATTCTCAAGCCATGTCAGTGTACGGGATCAACCAGCAAATTGCAACCGTCCCTGTTTGGGTTATCAGGCACTTTCTTGTCCTGTGATTCCTGCCTTACTTTTTTTATATTCCATTCAAGTTATAGGCCCCCTATCCGTATCTACTACAACAGCCCAACAAACTGGTTAGAATTCGAAACGTAGGATTAACAAAATGATGGAATTGCGATACAGTGACATGCAGAAGTTCCGTATATCACTCTTGAAAAAATGAAAGGACAAGGAGTGAACACTGTCATGAATGATGAGACCATTCTTTCCTCCCACCAGGTTGCAAAGATCTTGCAAGCCAGCCCGTCAGCAGTGATCGGATGGTTTGATCGTGGCACCTTGGTGGGATTTCGTACACCTGGAGGCCACCGGAGGGTGAAGGCCGGCGAGTTAAGGCGTTTTTTGGAGGCGCACAACATGCCGATCCCTGTTGCTCTTGCAGGTCCTTCTGCACAAGCATTGCGCGTGCACGTGATCGACGATGAGGAGGTCGTCATCCGCGCGCTGGAACGGAATTTCAAACATTCCAACTATGTCGTCGATATGCGCAGTTCCACCAACCCTGTGGAGGCGCTGTTGCAGATTGGGAGCGATCCACCCGACGTCATCCTGTTGGATATCTACTTAGAAGCCATGGATGGGTTCGGGGTCTGCCGTCAGCTTCGTGAATCGGAGCAACTCAAAGAGGTGATTGTGATCGGGATGAGCGCAAAGCCTTCGGATGAAGATCGAGAGCGAATTCTCGATTGTGGTGCACAAGGGTACCTCTCCAAGCCATTCACAGTGGAACAATTTATGGAACTCTTGCCATCCGACTTCCGAAGGTTATCGAGCTACCGGTAACGGTTCAACGAGGTGAGTCCTCGGTCTTTTCGAGTCCAACCAAACGTGAATTGCTGCATCACGTTTGGTTCTTTCGACCCCGTCCCTCTGTGTGCTTCTCTTAGGGAGCACCAAAACCATGAGTTCGTACCATGAAAAACGACTCACAGAACGACGTTCAATCCGAGAATCCAACCAGGAGCCTGTGGAGGCCACCCTCCGCACAATCCACAACGAAGTTATTCCTGTTGAGATACAGGATCTAAGCCTTGGCGGAGCACAAGTCAGGAGCGAACTTGTCTTCTCACGGCCTCCAGCACAACTCAAAGACCTCACGCTTCAATTTGCGAATGGCGAACGCATCCTGGCCCATGTGACACCCATTCACATCCAAACACTGCACGAGGTATGGAGTGCAGGATTTCAATTTCTTTCACCCTCTGTCGACTTGCTACGACGACTGTGTAGCTACTTTCTCCATGGAACGTCACCCACCACGGCTCCCCTGTTTGGTCATCGCCTGTTTGGGGAGATCACACGCCGTGATGAGATTGTGGAACATCTCAACAAGAGCGCTGCGCAGAATGAGTCTTATCGGCTCTTTGCGACCCAAGAACAGACTCCTCTTGGAACCTTCTTTCTCGACGAGATACAGACAGCCCAAGGCCGCATTCGTGGGGAGAGTCCTATTCCATTGGAAGTAGGCAACGACTACCTCCTCGCCCGCTTTACCTCCAACACCGTCTACTACTTCCAAACCACCCTACTCCGCAGCAGGAACGGGGACTTGGTGTTCGCTCTGCCGCAACGCATCGCCCGCGGAGGCAAGCGAAACACTGCACGTGTAGACATTCCAGAACAGCAAGGCCTGACCGTCGAGTTCATCCACCCGATGGTGCCTGGCAAGGCACTGCGAAAGGCCATCCGAGAGGTCAGCATCCGGGGCTTGTCCTTTGACGTGGATTGGTCCACCGACCTGTTGGTCCCTGGGATGATTATCAGCGCGGGGTTGCTTCGGATCCCCAACAAACCTCCGATCCACTGTTCGTTTGTGATTCGCAACATCGAACCCCGTAGCTATGGCGTGTACCGCTGCGGAGTTGAGCTGTTGGAGTTCTTTGGCACCCACCGGCAACATTGGCTTGAAAGCGCCCTCTCCTTCTTGGCTCCAGCCGTTCGAGAAGCCCACCCTTGGGAGTTGGACATCGTTTGGGACATCTACCAACGCTCTGGGTACCTCGGCCTCCGCGACGAAGACATCCTCGCGCAGCAGAAGGAGCGATTTGAGTCACAGTGGGGGCGTTTGGGTCGCACCAACAACAACGCCAAGCTCTTCTTGTTCGAGGACCAGAATCAGCCCATTGGGACCATCGCGATCACCCGGATTTATTCGCAAGCCTGGCTGATTCATCAGCTGGCAGCGCTCTTGGACGAGTACCGCAACCCCCAGGAGAAGCTGGAGGTGCTGTACAACCTGATTCCTCAGTCCACGCTTCACTGGACGATGGGCCTGGAGAAGCCCGCCTCCATCATCGGAACATTCGATGCCACCAGCCGCCTCAACAAGTGGATGTGGCTGCGGTTTAAAGAGAGATACACCGATGACAAGTTAAGCGAAGTCCAACAAGGCTGGAAATACTACCACTACGAGCTGGACAGCCTGGACGCCACCCTACCCACAACCCGGCTGGGTTGGGGCGAACCCAACGAGCTGGAACGGTCGATTCTCTCCCAAGATCTGTACCACCGGGATGGCTCTCTCGCACACAAGATGTTCGACTACGAACAAGAGAAGCTGGAGCTATCGTTCTGGAAGCAAGAGCGAGAAGACAACATTTTCCAGCACCAACGCCGACTGTTTGTGGCCCGTGATGGCCAGCGAATGGTGGGTTACGCGATTCTGGAAAGCTCACAACCAGGCATCAACATTTTCTCGCTGTACAACACATTCCGGATCATTCTCCTGGAGCCCAACACTCCGACAGGGAAGGAAGTGTATGACTTTCTTTTTGCCCATGTTGTCCGCCACTACCTCGAACAAAACGTGGAGACGATTATCCAGACAGTAGGCCCGTATGATGCTTCCATTGCACCTGAAAAGTACAGCGTGAAACACGACGCCCTGCGACTGCTCGTAAGCCCACAGCACATGCCGTTGCTGGTTTCCTACCTCGCCGACACTTGGCATCGACAAGGTTAACAACGTATGCTCTCCATAGGCCCAACATCCAGGAAGGATGGGGGTTTTCAGTTGTAGTCCAAACTGCCACGTTTCGTACGACTGCAAAGGAGATGCTGTGTACGATTTGCCCTACCAACTCTCAGTGTTTCTCTTTCATCTCACCCCCCTCACCTTTCTGTTTGTGGGCTTGGTGGTTTGGCAATCTCGCAACAAAGAGCAGTACCACGTCTGTTGGACCACCTTCTGTCTGCTCACCACAGTTGCGTGGACACACGCTGTTGTGCTCACCTTCCACATGCAAGATCCCGTTTGGGCAAAGCAAGTCGGGCGCGTCGCCATTTTGTTTGGCTGTCTCAGCGCCTCCATGTATTACACCTTTGTGCTCTCCTACCTGAACCTTCGAGAGCAGCTTCGCAAACGTTGGCTTGTGATGATGAGCGTGGGAGGGCTTCTTGCCCTTGGCTTCTTGTTCACCGACATGCTCTACGCCGGAGTCACAAAGGGAGCCCGCGGCATCTTCCAGCCCAAACCTGGTCCCTTGATGGCGCTCTACCTCCCCTTTGTTCTCTTCTCCTTTGGCTCAGGACTGTACCACTCACGACAGGCATACCGCCGAAGCAGCGGACAAAAGCGACTTCCGCTTCGGTACTTTTACTACGCATCATGGGTGGTCATGTGCGCTGCACTTGGCTCCCTGGTTCCTTACTCGGGAGGTAAATCGTCGTGGGTGTGGGTGCCCAGCGCGCTCACGGTAAGTTATCCCATTTTGGTGTCGTACGTTATCATCCGGCACAGGCTGTGGGACATTCGGACTGTCCTGCACAAAACAGCCTTATGGTTTCTTGTGTCAGTCCTCACCCTGGCCCCGGTCTACTTTCTTATTGATGTCTTGCTTCCGTTCGTCCAGAACCAGCCGACCTTCCTCGCTTTTTTCACGGTCATTCTGTACGGCGTCATCCTGTTCATTGTGTACAACGTTCAGCCCAAGATTGACGAGATGTTTGCTCGTCGTCGGTTCGAGCAACGTCAAGTCATCGACGACTTTATCGAAGAGATCCGCCACCTCCAGCACATCGAGCCGTTGACAGAGTCGCTGCACAGCACACTGCGGAACAAACTCAAAGCGTCCTCCTCCAGACTCCTGTTGATGGACAAGAACAACTGCAAACTTCTCGACACCGAGGACCCCACGAACAAGCCTATTCAGTTTGAACCTGCGATTCATGAGAAAGCCGAAGGCAACGAGGCCACCGAATCAAACGAGGAAGAGACAGGCTCCATCACACGTCTTCCCCACTGGAGCCACGCCTGGATCTTAGAACGAGACCAGAGCATAGACTCCACCGCTCTCAAAACCAGCGACCTTGCGGACTCCCAGCACCAGGATTTGCTCCAGGCGATGACCCAGCGACAGGTTGAAGTGTGGCTTCCCTTGCTCCACAACAACCGCCTCATTGGCCTCCTTGAGTTGGGCGAAAAGAACAACTACCAGGCTTACACGCTGGAAGATTTCCAGATGTTTGAGCGGATCCGTAGCGCCATTGAAGTCGCTGTAAGCAACGCCCAGTTGTACAAGGAGTTGCAAGTCACCAACCAAGAGTTGCAGCTTACAACCGAAGAACTCCGCGCCCTCACCTCGCGTTTGGACGAACGGGTCAAACAACGTACGGCCGATCTCGCCACCGCCAAGCAAGAAATTGAAGGGGCGTACCAAAAGCTGCAGCAAGCCAACGAGGCCCGCACCCGCTTTTTTACCAACATCACACACGAGCTACGCACGCCGCTCACCTTGATTCTGGCACCTCTGGAAGATCTCTTGCTGCTGGAAGACGACAAGCTACCTCCCGACCTTCCACCCACCCTGCAGCTGATGCGTCGTCAGGCCATTCACCTCTACAGCTTGATCAACGACCTCCTGGATCTCGCCCAGATCGACGCCAAGCAGCTTCGCTTGCGAATCCGAGAGTTCTCGCTGCAAGAGCGGCTCTCCTCCATCATCTCGGGCTTTGTGTCGCTCGCCAAACGCAAAGAAATCCAGTTTGAGGTCGAGATCGACGACGACTTGCCCACTCTGATGGCAGATCCCGACAAGCTGGAGCGTGTGTTCATTAATTTGTTGGGCAACGCGATCAAGTTCACACCTCGGAAAGGCAAAGTGTCACTGCGTTTTCATTTGGAGGACGACTGGATCGTCGGAGAGGTAGAGGACAACGGGATTGGTATCCCGGTGGATCAACAAGACCGCATTTTCGACCGCTTCGCTCAAGTCCAGGACGGTGACGATCGGCCTTATGAAGGCACTGGAATTGGCCTATCTTTGGTGAAAGAGTTGGTCCACTACCACGGGGGCAACATCGAAGTGGAGAGTGAACCCGACGAAGGTGCGCTGTTTCGGGTACGTCTACCGCTCCAACAGGGTCATGTGGATCAGGACATGCTGGATCGACGAGAGGCTCACATTCCGACGGAACACACACGACGCTCCAGCGACGCCAACCCGCTTCACTCCTTCCAAGTCCGCCCAGCAGTCGCAGCAGGACACTCCGTTACCGCTCGAACAGCTCCGGATGTCCAACCTCAAACCCCTCTTGTGCTCAGCGATTCGTCCGACTCCCTTGAGTCTCTTCCAACAGTGGGGTCAAGAGACCTTCTTCCCTCGTCCAAGTCTTCCACGAGCCTCAAAAAGCATCACTCCGGAGTCTCCTACCCTTCTATCGCAGAGTCGCCGTCTCACCCAGAGCTGTTGTTGGCCGAAAGCATCGGCGAATCCAGAACCATGCTTCGCATCCAACCGGATGCTCCCTTCAGACCCAAGAGTCAGCTCCTTGTGGTCGAAGACAACCCTGACATGCAGCGCTATTTGAGCAGCATCCTTGCACCTCACTACGACATCATCCTCTCCAACAATGGCCGGGAGGCACTTGAACAGTTGGATGAAGTACACCCAGACCTGATCCTCAGCGATGTGATGATGCCCGAAGTGAGCGGCTATGATCTGTGCAGACATGTGAAGCAAAACAAGGCGACATCGTCCATACCGGTCATTCTCCTCACAGCCAAGAAGGGGAACCAGCCCACGATGCAGGGGTTTCAGGTTGGCGCAGACGATTACGTCGTGAAACCTTTTCACTCCAAAGAGCTGCTGGCACGTATCCAAGTCCATTTGCGTTTGCAACAAATGGCGCAACAGCTTGCACTCCAAGAGAAAGTTTCGTTGATGGGTCTACTCGCAGCGGGTCTTGCCCATGAAGTGAGAAACCCGGCCAACGCAGCCTATCACTCCGTAAAGCCCATCCGTCGCATGGTGGAGTCCAACGATCCGACCTTGCACAAGGACATCGATCTATTGTTGGACGTTATCGCAGAATCCGTTGGACGTATCACGACGTTGAGCGACAACCTCCTTGGACTGGCGGGTAACTCAGCAGAGGGCCTCGGCTCCTGGGAGGTGCCTGAAGCGTTTCAAATCACCAGCAGCTTGTTGTCACACCAATACCCTCAAGTTCATGAGGTGCAAACGTCCTTTCAGCACACCTCATCGATGATTGGCGTACCTTCGCAACTGAACCAGCTCCTCTTAAACCTACTGAGCAATGCGCTTCGCGCGACAGAAGAAGAAGGCATCGTTGCGCTGGAAACACACACACAAGACGAGCGGTTCATTCTCACCATCCGAGACACAGGCTGTGGCATTTCGCCAGAAGTCTTGCCACACATTTTTGATCCGCTGTACACGACGCTGGATGTAGGACAAGGAACAGGACTTGGGCTCTACCTAGTCCGAAACATTACCCAAAATCACAAGGGTGAAATCACTGTGCAATCTCGCCTCAAGGAAGGAACAACCATCACAGTCAATTTCCCGCTGGAGTCTGAGGCAAGAATGGATTTGTCCGCCAGCTTTTCACACACGTTCTCGTCGTATTTGCCTGAGCAGGTATAGAGAAGAATGCTTGTAAGGAAGGGTCACCCCGCAAGCCGACCGTCAGGGTGTTGGAGCACCAGAAACAACGGAAAAGAATCATCATGGATCTCAAACAATCTCCAGAACTCCTGAAGAAGTATCCCATTCTGTACGTGGATGACGAGCGCGCCAACCTGATTGTTTTGGAGCAGAACTTCAACGATCGCTACACCATCCTGACAGCGATATCGGGGGAAGATGCCCTCGCGATGCTTCATGAACACGAAGTTGCCGTGCTCCTCACGGACTATCGTATGCCAAAGATGACAGGGGTCGATCTCGCCGAACAGGTCGCCCTCCAACAGCCCGACACGGTCCGGATCATTCTCACCGCGTTTGGCGACCTCGAAATCAGCCTGGACGCGATCAACCGTGGACAAGTCAGCCGGTTCATCCAAAAGCCCTGGAACTTCGACTTGATCGACGCCATCTTGTTGGAAAGCATCCAAACCTACCACAACCGAAAACACGTCAAAGACATGCAGATGCGGCTCCTGGATATGGAACGTGTCGCTTCCGTTGGCCTCGCTGCGGCTGGAGCGGCCCACGATATCAAGAGCGCCAACCATATCATCATGGGCAACGTAGAGATGGCAGAGTTTCTCCGCAACAAACTCCTGGAGACCATGCCCCAAGACCCTGCCCTACTCGACCTCCTCAACGACATGGCATCCACCCACCAGGACACTCTGCTCGGCACAAAGATGCTGCAACGCTTGGTCAACACTCTGCTCAGCGTCTCCCGCCCCTCTGAGACCGTCCAAGAACCATTCAACGTGGTGGAGGTGATCGAAAACGCTGTGCTGCTTTCTCGCGTCAACATTCTGCGCAAAGGCCGGATGTCCGTGGACTTGCCCTCAGAGCCTGTCATGCTACAAGGCTCTCCCCACCGCCTGTTGCAGCTTCTCAACAATCTTTTGACCAACGCGTGTCAGGCCCTCAACAAGAACCGACCGATAGACAACCGGGTGAGCGTGTCGCTCCAACAAACCGACACCCATGTCTGCGTCATGATTCGTGATACAGGAAAAGGCATCCCCGAGGATGTCCTCCCCAACATCTTTCACGCCTTCTACACCACCAAAGGCCAAAGCGGAAACGGCCTCGGCTTGGCGATCTGCCAACAAGTGGCAAAGGAGTTTGAAGGCAACATTTTCTGTGAAAGCACCCTCGGCAAAGGTACAACCTTTACCATCACCCTACCGCTTCAACGCACAAGCCAACCGTAGGACCCCCCATCCTCCGTATTAACTCATGACGGTTAACACCAGATGTCGCCCGCTCGCGCGGTTGCGAAACTCACACAAATAGATGCCTTGCCAGATGCCCAAGTTCATTCGGCCATTCGTGATCGGGATGGTCAGGGAGTTCCCCAAAAGCGCCGCTTTGACATGTGCTGGCATATCGTCCAAGCCTTCCATCGTGTGGGTGTACTCTGGCAACCCTTCCGGAACAAGCCGATTCATGATGGTCTCAAAGTCTACACGCACGGAAGGATCGGCGTTTTCGTTAATGGTAATCCCCGCAGATGTGTGCTGGATGAACACATGCAACAAGCCCTTCTCAGGCAAGTCAGGCAACGCACGCTCCACGTGTTCGGTGATCAAATGATATCCTCTTGCAAACGCGGGCAACCGCAGCCTTACCTGCTCCACCATTCCATATCTCCTCTTCAAGCCAGGTTAACAGGGCTGTCTTCTCACCCTGTATACACCATACAATGACTCGATTCTCAACATGCGGTGAAAACCGGACACTCAAAAACCTGAAAACCCACTTCAGAACAGCGAAAAAAAACAAACACAGGTTCAAATGGAAATGGCACGAATCATGGATAGAGGTTGTCCCACCTCTCCGAGAACCTTTTATTTCTGAGCAAGGGCTGCTACAACCAAAGAGTCAACTTGACCGAAACAACGTTCGACAACATCCGAGAGAATGAACCGTCGCAACACGCCAAACCTGTTGCCACACGAGAAAACCAATGAAATACAAGAACACGCTATTTGACCGGAACATCGGGGTTTGGAGCGAAGACTTCCAAGACCGCTTGCAGCAGGTGGAGATTGGAATCGCAGGTGTGGGGGGTGCCGCACACTCTGCCATCGATATACTCCTGCGCAACGGTGTTAAGCGGTTCCGCCTCGCCGACCCTGATAGCTTTGAGATTCACAATCTTCAACGCCAAATCCTCGCCACACGCAAAGATTTGGGCCGCAACAAAGCCGAAGCCGTCCGAGATTACATTCTCTCTGTCGTTCCAGACGCTGAAGTCCGCGTGTACAACGAAGGATTGAACGACGAAAACCTCGGTCCTTTTCTCGAAGGTCTGGACTATGTGATTGAAGCCCTCGATATCTCGGTGTTGCAGCTCAAGCGCGACCTCCACCGGCAAGCCCGGATTCGCAACGTCCCCTCCATGACGTCTCCAATTGTCGGGTGTGGAGCGGGTCTTCTTGTGTTTTTCCCTGTGGGAATGTCCTTTGATGAATACTTCGACTTCCAGCACAGAGGTCGGCTGACCACCGATCGGTTGACCTCCAAAGTCCCCGACTACTTCCAGCCCAACTTCTTCAGCCGAATGCAACAAGGCACAGTCCCAACCACTTGCGATGGTGCCTACCTTACAGGCGTGCTCACGGCCGGCGTGATCAAGCGGTTGATTTGGGGCAAACCGGTAGCTGGCGCCCCGACCATCCACCAGATCGATCTGTTGGACGACCAGTTTTACACCCAAACCCACCGTGACTTGGGCATCACCCCCCTCTACCCCTACGATGTAGGCACGTACCTGAAGCTGGAAGGACACAGCCCCACAGGCTCTGTCAAATACCGTCTGGCCCGGCACCTTTTGGAAGAAGCCTGGCTCCAAAATGAAGTCAAGACCGGTCAAACCGTCATTGAAGCCTCCTCAGGAAACACCGGCGTGGCGCTGGCCATGTTTGCCCAAAAGCTTGGGATGAGAGCTGAGATCTACGTGCCTCCCGATGTCGACGCCCTCCTCGTTGAACGCATCGAAAGCTACGGAGGAATCACGCACACCTACACAGAAACTCCCATGGAGTTGGCTGGAATTCTTCAACGCCGCGTGCAAGAAGAGAATTGCTACTGGCCCAACCAACACACCAACCCTGAAGCTCTGCACTCCTACGACCGACTGTGGCAAGAGATGCACAGCCAGTTTCGTGAAGCCAGCCTCTCCTCTGTTGATTATTTCTTTGCCGCTTTGGGCACCGGTGGAACGTTAATGAGCGTGGGTTCTGCGATGAGACAGCACTGTCACGCACAGGTCGTTGGAGTCGAGTCGGATTGGGATGACCCGATCCCAGGAGTCCGCAACTCAGACCACCAACACTTCGGCGCCATCGACCTGTTTGACCGAACGCTCCCTGACCAGATCATCCGCATCACCTTAACAGAGGCCAAAGAACACGTAGAGGCCCTTCGTGAGCAAGGCATCATCGCAACAGCGAGCACAGGAGCTTGCCTTGCAGCAGCCCAAAAGCTCAAAGAAGAAGATGAAACGGTTGTGATCCTCTCCGCAGACGGCTTCCTCGAAGACACCCGGTAACTCGATTCACTCCTTGTCCAAAAGCCCGAACGTTTCCGGAGAAACAAGCATGTCAACGCGCGACAAAGCCTACCATACATTGCTGGAAAAGATTGAGGATCTGGGGGCGCGGCAGAAGCAGGCCTTTGGAGACCAAATTCGCTGTGGTGCCGGCTGCTTCGAGTGCTGTCACCCCCCTGACTCTTTGTTCCAGGTGGAAGCCGAGCCTCTGGAAGAAGCCGTCCGAGAATTACCCTCCGACGCCCAGGAACGTGTGGCCGAGCGCCTCTCCACGTATGCAGCAGATCCTTCGCAGCTTTGTCCGCTGTTGGAGGAGGGCAAATGCTTGGTTTATCACGCCCGACCTTCCATCTGTCGGACCCAAGGGTACGCCCTGTGGATGAAAGAATCGAGTCCAGATGAAGACGACGAACCCACAGGAACATTGTCCTGGTGCAAGCTCAACTTCACGGAACGACAGGCCAAACGAGATCTGGCTTTTGACGTCGAGCGACTCAGCACAATGTTGTCTCTCGTCACTCAATTGGGTTGGCCCAACCAACCTCCCCGACGTACTTTGGTGGAGATTTTGCAAAGCGCATTGCCCCCGAAACATCGGTAAGATTGGCCACGCCTCGCCGGATGTTCCCGCAAAAACAGCAATCTATAGAGAAGAAACTCGTTGCATTTGCAGGGATAGCAATTATATAAAAGAGGTGGAAAACGACTACAGATGAGACATGAATGTCTACTTTGTATCGACACAAACAAGGGGTAGAGCTCTTTGTAGCTCAGCGCGATGTAACCATAGCTCTTCGTACGTAGAGGATAGCGGAATGCGATACGGAAAAGTCGAGTATGACAACTGGCTGTTGGAATTTCGTTTTAATTGGAAAGAAAGCAAATACGATGTATTTGCAACACACAAGGAAGAGCAGTTGCAATCAGAGGCAGCCGGGGCAGGAAAGCGCATCGGTTTGGTTTGGAAGAACCCCCGCAAATCGCGGAAGAAGCCTTGCTGGGAAGCCTACGTCGTAGTCCAAGACTCCGTCGAGTTGTTTTCAGAATTCAGCCAAATGCGTGAAGCTGGCGTCGCGTTGTTGCACAACCACTTGGGCAACAATTAAACCCCACTCCCCCACATCTCTCTTTCTTCCTACTCTACAATCTCAATGTACTCGTACTCCCGCAGCGATTGCTCCTGTCCATCAAAGGACAACAGGCGACCCTTGTTGTCGACCTTCGTCAAGATATGGACAGGACGCCGCCACACCTTGTGTAGGTTCTCCAACACTGCGCGGGCGTAGTCCACGCGAAGGTCCACACCTTCGTGTCGGTGCCCCAACATCAACTCTGCCCGGTTTTCAAAGTTGGCGTCCAACACCCGGATAAAGGGTTGACCAAAGTTGGTCAGTTGGAACAGCAGCTTCTCTTTGATATCTTGGAAGTCACGTGTGGAGATCTCGTACTGCCCGGAGCCACGGTTGTAATCGAAGCCAAACATCTTGTGACGTAGACAGAACTCAGGCGTCAGGAACTCATCGATGAAGGTCACGTCGTTGTAAATGCGCCGAACCTGGAAGATCTTCTCACGCCCCAGGCCCAACTTCAGGTCCCAGTTCTCCAACATGTACATGTTGTCGCATTCATCGTATTCCTTGCCAAACATCCCGCGGTTCCAGCGTTCTTCGATGTCACGGTACAGCTCAAGACCCAACTTGTAAGGGTTGAGCTGCGTCTTGCTGGTCGCGACAACGCCCGCGTGCTGGTCGGCAAAGTCGATGATCTCGCTGTCTTTGGCCGCTCGCTCCGTCATGATTTTCGCATGCCAGTACGAGTTGTGGTTGATCAGACCGGCCCCAACGTAACGATGAGTGTCTTCGACAGAGATATCGTACACATCGCCTTTTCCTTCGACAATGGAAACAATCTCATCCGTCCATGACTCGGCTTTAAACCACTGTCGCTCCGAAAGGTACGCTTCCAACTTGCCCTGCTTGCGCTGCAAGCCAAACCCAACGCGCTCGGCAAACACTTTGGCTGAAGCACCTGCAATATGGACATGCCAGCAACCGTCCGTTTGTCGACGCCGACGAGACAGGATGCCGTAGTTCATGAGCAGGAGTTGAGTCTGCTCAGCCAACCTGTCGCTCATCGTGCTGAGAATGACGCCTTGCTTTCCAGCGTAAGCGTCACAGTCAAAGTAAGCGCGCAAGAACGCTCGAACGACCGGCTCTGGAGAACGAAGCACCTGAGCAGGAATTTCCTTTCGAGCCGCGCTCGGACCATCACACAGCCCCAGCTCTTGCTGCAACATGTCCGACAGCATCTCTGCGTGGGCGAGCACACGCCAACGATTTTCATCCAACTGGATGCTTGCCGTCACTCCGAAGAGGTCTTGGACCAACTCCAAGAAATGCAGCGCTTGCTCCTCATCAGCCGACGTCAAGCCAAGATGGCGTTTGACTCGGCTGATATGACCGTCACCAACCAGATAGCCCAAGAAGGCACCAAACTGCTCGTTCACCGTCGCAGGAACTTGAATCGCCTGTCGCTTGGAGATGCTCTGGGGAAGAGCCTGGTTCTCCGGGCTGTCGTAAGCTTCCAATGCCGCTGCAATAGCGGTTGCCTGTTGCGTGTTACGACCGCTGCGATGACGCAGCACAGTCCACACGGAAACACCGGCTTCATCGGCTATATAGTGCAGGTTGACACGACGAGGAGAAGACCAAGACAAGGGAACCTGCTCTTGCGGCCAGAGGTCGGAGCCACCGGAAACAGCGATAGAGTCGCCCACTTCCAGTTCATCCAGTCGCTTCCAGGTTTCGCGATCTTCCAACAACACGCGGTGGTTGTTGGAGCCACACAAGCGAAGCCCCCGGCGGGTCTCGATGGTCACCGTGTCATGGTTACGAATGATGTGTTGGTCGTAGATGTTCTGAGCTTGTGTCCCATCCGAAACACATTGGGCCTCGCCAGCCACCACAGAGGACATGGGGATAAGACCAGCGTCTGTAAAGATCAGCGTGTTGGGGTCGACACAGGCCCACCCTTCGTTCATGATCTTGGTTTGCCCCTGCGGCGCGAAGTAATAGGCTTCTTCCCGCATCATTGACATGATATCGCGCTGCCAGTTGGTCAGCGGCGCGTGTTGAATCAAGAACCACAGCACGTCTTTCACAGGTCGAGGGGGGAAGGTCTTCTTCTTCTCTTGCTCCTGCTCCATGCGCAGACGTTGCGACTCCAAAAACGAGTCTGGGTTGATGTAATCGTTCATGTACTCGCGATGCGACGGGAGCTTGGGGATCTCGATGGCTTCGTAGCCTTCGTCCCGGACTTCCTCTTCGTCATCGTCTTCAAAGTACGGTGAGTAGTAGTCAATGAGGTTGTCGAGCGACAAGCACACGTCGATAAAGTTTTCGACCGCTTCAATGCCAAAGCGGTCGATGTATCGGCGCACACGGATGGCGTGGTTGGCCATCTCATCGATCATACGACGGTTGGTGTGCTTGAAGAATTCGTTGTTCTTGAAGAAGTCGTTGTGACCGAGAACGTGAGCGATGACAGTCTTTTGTTCCACCAGAGCGTTGGACTCCAGCAGGTAGGCGTAGCAAGGGTTGTTGTTGATGACCATCTCGTAGATCTTCTGCAACCCGTATTCGTAGCCTTTGGACAGTCGCTCGTAGTCCATACCAAAGCGCCAGTGGGGGTAACGGACCGGGAAGCCACCGTAGGCAGCGACCTGGTTGATCTGGTCGAAATCAAGAACTTCAAACACTTGGGGGAAGAAGTCGAGGCCGTACTCCCGGGCGTAAACCTCCATCTCTTCCTGTAGCGCGGCCAATTCAGGAGGGAGGGTGCGTCCAAACTTCATTCTGGCTATTTTCCTTTTCCAAGAAATTCCTTAATCGACTGTACGATCGCGTCTTTGTCCTGAATTTCGGAGAGAATCAGGCGCTCGTCTTCGGGGAATTCTTGTTGGAGATCCTTGAGAAATTGACCGGAGCCGTAGGGGCTTTCGACTTGCCCGTAGCAGAACACGTTGCTCTTGGGCAGCATGAACTCCCGGAGGATGCTCATGCATCGGGCGGTGTCGTCTTGGGACCAGTTGTCCCCATCAGAGAAGTGGAACGGGTAGATGTTCCACTGATCGACCGGGTACTCTTCTTCCACGATGCGTTGGCACAACCGATACGCCGACGAGATCATCGTTCCCCCCGATTCACGGGTGTGAAAGAAGGTATGGGCGTCAACTTCACGGGCGGTCGCATCGTGGATGATGTAGCGGCTTTCAATCCCGTTGTATTGGGAGCGCAGCCAGGTATCAATCCAGAACGACTCGATCCGGACAATCTCCTTCTGCTCGTCACCCATCGAGCCGCTGACGTCCATCATATAGATGATGACAGCGTTGGACTGCGGCACCGTTGTGGTCTTCCACGACCGGTAGCGTTTGTCCTCACGGATCGGGATGATGACAGGGTTGCGACCGCTGTACAAACCGGAGGCAATCTGACGTTTGAGGGCCTGACGGTACGTGCGTTTGAAGTGGCGCAACGACTCGGGTCCAACCGTACGGATCCCGGAGTACTTGTCCTTCTCCACAGAGATTTGCTTTTCGCCACGCGGTTCAATCCGCGGAAGCTCTAGCTCTTCACCGAGGATTTCAGCCAAGTCTCCCAGATCCACTTCGACTTCGATGGCGTGCTCGCCTGGCATTTCGCCGGCGCCCTGCCCTTGTCCAGGCTGGTTGGGATCGCCGCCAGAGCCGACAGACTCTCCGATATCGCCGTCGCCTTGCCCCATACCACCAGCGTTCTTGGTGCCGTAGCGAAAGCGAGGGATTTCAATTTGGGGCAGAGGGATAGAGATCTTGTCCTTGCCTTTGCGGGAGACAAGCTCTCCCTGGCTGATGTATTTGCGCAGGTTCTCTTTGATTTGACCCCGCACAATCTGACGAAACCGACTGTGATCCTGTTTGATCCTCATACAATCCACACTCTCTTGAGACAACCCAAATCACGGCATGCCTGACGCTGCAGCGGTCCAAACCACCGCAGCGCAGGACATACCAAGACCCCGGAGCGTTTCGGCCCCAAGGCTGGCTTACTGGGTGTCTTTGACATCGCCACGGGCAAAGATCGACGCCACAAACGCCAACACATCAGTCGCGCTCTCATCGTTGTAGCCGTAGTCTCGGATTAATCGCGCCTTGACCACATCGATCTTGTCCTGGGTGTCTTTGTCGATCACGCCAGAGACCAGTGAAGTGAGACGAATGGTGTCTTTCTGATCTTCAAACAGCTTGAGCTCAAGAGCTTTGTGCAGACGCTCGTTGGTGGTGTAATCGAAGGTCTTGCCTTCCACCGCCAGCGCGCCGATGTAGTTCATGATTTCACGACGGAAGTCATCTTTGCGTGACGGGGGAATGTCGATTTTCTCTTCGATGGAGCGCATCAGCCGCTCGTCCGGCTCCTCGTACTGACCGGTGTACGGATTGCGAACCTTCTCCCGCTGGGTGTACGCCTTGACGTTGTCAATGTAGTTGGCGCACAGCTTGGCGATGGAGTCTTCGTCGGCCGAGATGGCTCGTTGCACTTCGTTCTTCACGATATCTTCGTACTCTTGCTTCACAACATCGAGCAAACGCAGGTAGTGCTTGCGTTGTTCGTCGTTATTGATCAGAGAGTGGTGACGCAAGCCGCTGCCCAGCTCGTTGAGCACCATAAAGGGGTTGATGGAACCCTCGCTCTTCTCCGACACCAGGGCGTTGGAGATCTTGTCCTGGATGTAACGCGGGGAGATACCGTCCATACCCTCGCGGTTTGCGGTCTTTCGAAGCTCTTTGATGTTGTCTTCGGTGAACCCAGGGAGGCTCTTTCCATCGTACAGTTTGAGCTTCTGCAGCAGCGTTAAGTTTGCCTTCTTCGGCTCTTCCAAGCGAGTGAGAACGGCCCACATTGCGGCCATCTCTAGCGTATGGGGAGCGATGTGTTTGCCTACAATCTTGCGCTCGTTGAAGTCGCGCTTGTAGATCCGGACTTCATCGGAGATCCGGGTGATGTAGGGGATATCAATCTTCACCGTACGGTCACGCAACGCTTCCATGAACTCGTTGTTCAGGAGCTTTTTGTATTCCGCCTCGTTGGTGTGACCGATGATCACCTCGTCGATGTCGGTCTGGGCAAACTTCTTGGGCTTGATCTTGTGTTCTTGTGATGCGCTCAGCAAGTCGTACAAGAAGGCCACGTCCAGCTTGAGCACCTCGATGAATTCGATCAAGCCGCGGTTGGCGATGTTGAATTCACCGTCGAAGTTGAACGCACGGGGATCCGAGTCAGACCCGTACACAGCGATCTTCCGGTAGTTGATATCACCGGTCAATTCGGTGGAGTCCTGGTTCTTTTCATCTTTGGGTTGGAAGGTACCAATCCCGATTCTGTCTTTTTCGCTGAGGGTCAAACGCTTGACCTTGATGTGCGACAGCACCTTCACCAAGTCACCGCTGTAACGCTCCATCAGCTCGTTGAAGACAAAACGACAGGCGGGACACAGCTCGTTGGGAACGTCCACGCCGTAGGTCGAGGGCTTGAACTCCATCGTCTCAAGGAAGTCGCTGCGGATATCTTCGGGGATGAGGTTGAGCGGCTCCTCGTTCATCGGACAGGGCATAATTTCCATGCCGGTGGGGTAGAGGTCCGGTTCGTTTTCCCGAGGGATCTCCCACTGGTAGGTGTACAATGCGCCTTCTGGACGGCGAGAGTATTCTTCCAGGCCACGCTTCAACAGCCGTGCGATGGTACTCTTTGCAGAACCGACAGGCCCATGAAGAAGCAACACCCGGCTCTCGGTTCCGTAGCCCATGGCTGCGGACTTGAAGAAGTTCACGAGCTTCATCAATGGGATGTCAAGACCAAAGACCGCGTCGCCCCCACCAAACTCTTCCCCTTGAAAGAATTTGTAACGAACAATGCGCTTTTTGCCGTCGATGTACTCTTCCGTACCGTACGACATAATCATGTCGTACACCCGCTGGAATGCGTTGCGCGTGAAGTGTGGGTTTTCTTTTACAATGTCAAGGTATTCATCGTAGTTACCTTCCCAGTGTAGTTCCTGGTAGGCTTCGGCGTTGTACAGATTGTGGAGCGTCTTCATGGCTCCGCTCAAGTTGTTCTTGGTCTTGCTTTTCGTCGCTTTCGCCATTCGTTTTTCCTCGTTCATCGCCGGCAACAGAGAGAAGATCAGGAGCACGAGTCCCGCTGTCTTGAAAAAAGAGAGGTCCAGGCAATCTCAGAATGTCACGATGTCTATTTGAACCTGTGTGACTTTATGAAAAGTCACAGCTTTCGCGTAACGTCACAACAACACCCTAGACGGGTGGAAACTTCCCCATGGAGTCCACAACAGCCGGGTTGGGTCTCCAATCAAAGCTTAACTACACTATAGCGCGTTGTGCCTTTGGGGTCCATCCTAAAGGTAGAACGGTACGGAGAGAAGAGGCAAGAAAAAAGAGAGGAAAAGAGGGAGTTGAAGTGGAAGAGTTGTGTCGTTGGTTTTACACCGTTTGGCTCGTTGCTCAAGCCAAGGGATGTCAACCAAGCGCGCCGCTCTCCTTAGGAGTTTGCGGGGGGATTGGCGGGGGTGGCTGGTTCCAAGTCCAGTTCCAAGTCATCCACGCCGAACTCATCTTTTTCGTCGTTGGTGACGGGAGGAGCCGGTTCCACATAATTGCGAACGGTCTCACCACCTTTTTGGCGCGTCTTGCGTTTTTCTTTCAACTTGCGAGTCTGGGCAAGTACTTGTTCCACGACCAAAGCAATCGTTTTGTACATGTCTTCACTTTCGTTGCTCGCGACAACGTCATGACCCCAGACACGAAAGCTGATCTCTGCCGAGAAAACACCGCCATGTCGGCTGGTGTTGTGATCCAGAATCGTGAGAATTTCAACCTCACCCGGCACCAGTCGAGAGAGTTTCCCCAATTTCTCATGTACGTGGTCACGAATGGCATCTGTCAAAGACATCCCTTTGCAGTGGATCTCAACCTTCATGCCTTTCCTCCTTCCATTTCAAGCCAAAACCCTGCCACCAGGGCGACTTCCTATTTAAGTACAGTAGTGAATCCAACAAGGCCGTTGAACAAGACGCGCAACCATACACACAACGATGCTTCGGATCAATCCTTTTTCCCTTCCAGCTCTGCCTCCCACTGGGAGAGCAGCGTTTGAAAGTGCTCGTTGCTGGCCTCAAAGGTGCACGCCATACGAAGCGATTGGATCGCTTGTTTGAGTTGTTTTTTGTCGTAATGGGTTTGAGCTTTTTCGTAAAACTTTCGCCCTTGCGGGGTTGTTCCCGTCACAGCTTTGTCTGCTCGCAGCATCGCCTGTTGATCTTCATCGGTGAACCGCAAACGAGGGGGCGTTTCGGTCAAACCCTTGTTGTAGTGTTCCCGTTTTTTTTCATCACGTAACACCGTGTAAGCTTCCGCCACGCGCTTGAAAATCCGGTCAATGGAGACGCGAATTTCAGGATCGGGGAACTCGAAGAACCGGTCGGGGTGAATGGATCGAGCCCGACGGTGGTAAGCTTTGCGAATTTCAGAGCGTTCGGCATCCTGGGCCACGCCGAGCAATTGGTAGTAGTTTAACCGATCGACTCTGGCGGCAATGGCCATGAGCTGCGAGAGTTCCACTCTGGCTTCTCCTTTGTTTGCGTCATTCCGTGAAAGACTCGGAAACCACGGCGCCTCTCTTTCAGTGTAAGAAAGTTACGAGGCATTGCAAACCTTATTGCTTGGGGGCCAATTCCATTCCATCGCTTCGCATCATCATTTCCTGGATCTCATTTTCTGACAGCGCGCTGGACATGGTCAAGGTAATTTGCTGTTGCTTGCCCGATTCCATGTCACGAGCGGTGACATGCACCAGGCCCGAAGCATCGATGGAAAACACAACTTCGATGTTCACATCTCCCCGGTTGGCAATCCGGAAGCCCGAGAAGACAAACTCGCCCAACAGGGTGCATTCGTCTTCGCGATTGGACTCACCCTGGTACACGCGAAGGTGAACTCGGTCTTGTCCGTCGCGGACCGTGGTGAAAATTCTGGATCGTTCAATCGGAATGGGAGTGTTGCGGTCGATGATGGTCTCAGTATAGCCGCCAACCGTTGCGATCTGCAAGGACAAAGGCGTGACGTCGAGGAGGTGAGCCCCCACAGTTTGGTGGGGCGCAGTCTGGTCTGTGGCGAACCCACTTTGCTTGAGGCCTGCCGCATGAATTCCAGCGCCCAACGCCACAACGTCATCAGGGTTGAGCGAGGTGTCCGGCTCCAAACCGAAGTAGTAACCGACAGCCTCACGCACAATCGGCAGTCGCGTGGGACCCCCGACCATGATCACACCGTCGAGATCTTGGACGGTACATCGAGCGGCGTGCAAGGCTTCGTCACACACACGGAAGCTGCGCTGCACCAGGTCCATCACGAGGCCGTTGAACTCCTCACGAGTGACCAGATACTCCAGCTTCATCGCGCCCATCTCATCTTCGATGATTTCAGGGATAGAGACCAACACTTCATCGTGAGAAGAGAAGAGCTTCTTCGCCTCTTCACAGGCTTCGCGGAGCTTCTGGAGGCTGAACTTGTCGCTGCGCAGATCCACGCCTGTGTCTTCGAGGAAGCGATCGGCGAGGTGGGACAACAGACGGAAGTCAAAGTCATCTCCACCCAGGTACGAATCCCCGGCGGTTCCAAGAACCTCAAAGATATCGCCGTCAATTTCCAAGATAGAGAGGTCGAAGGTTCCTCCACCCAAGTCGTACACAGCCACACGCTGTCGCAGGTTACGTCCGTATCCATACGACAGGGCGGCAGCCGTCGGCTCGTTGATCATCCGCAGGACTTTGAGCCCGGCGATCCGGCCGGCATCCAGGGTCGCTTGACGCTGGTTGTCGTTGAAGTAGGCAGGGACCGTGATCACAGCTTCATCGACAGCGACCCCGAGGTATTCGGTGGCGAGCATCTTCATCTCTCGCAAGATGAAAGCCGAGATCTCTTCGGGAGAGAACATCTGCTCGTCGATCGAGATGCGAACCCCGTAGTTCACACCCTCTACAATCGGGTAAGCACACAGACTCTGCGCTTTTTTGACCTCCGCAGAGAAGCTCTTGCGGCCGATGATACGCTTGATCGACCACACCGTCCGTTCAGGGTTTAAGATCACCTGACGCTTGGCTTCGTTCCCGACCACCACTTGGTCGTCGCCGGGAAAGAACACCACGGAAGCGTGGATCCTGTCGCCCCATAAGTTCGGAATGACCTGAGGAACGCCATCCTCTACGATCGAAACACAAGAGTTTGTTGTACCCAAATCGATGCCAATGGCTGGTTTGAAACCGCCCATTCTGCCCAACCTCGCTTTCGCAATCTACCGTTCTGCAAGATCCCAAGAATCACTACGAGTCACGTGAACTTTCGGACACTGGGCAGCGTTGGCTGCCCGAAGGAACAACCTAGCAGCCGATGTGACGGGAGATCACCATCCTTTGAATTTCGGAGGTACCTTCACCAATCTCCAGCAGCTTCTGATCTCGGAAGAAGCGCTCCACATGGTACTCTTTGGTCAAACCGTAACCGCCATGTACCTGAACCGCTTCGGTCGCTACGCGACGCATGACTTCCGAGGCAAAGAGCTTGGCCATCGCTGCTTCTTTACCAAACGACATCCCATTCTGACATCTCCAGCAAGCCTGGAAATTAAGCAGTCGAGCGGCTTCAATTTCTGTTGCCATGTCAGCGAGCTTGAAGGCGATGGCCTGAAATTTGGAGATCGGCTTGCCGAATTGCTTGCGCTCTTGGGCGTATTTCAGCGCCAGTTCGTAAGCGCCTTGTGCACCACCGACGCCCATTGCCGCGATGCTCAGTCGGCCGCGATCCAGGGTCGAGAGCATCTGACGGAAGCCGTCGCCGCGGTTCCCCAAGAGCGCGCTGTCAGGCACAAACAGGTCATCGAAGTACAGCTCGCCGGTGTCCGACGCGCGCCACATCAGCTTCCCATGGATGGGCTTTGCGGTCAGACCTTTGGCATCCGCAGGCACGAGAAAACAGGAGTACTCTTTCTTGCCGTTCTCGCGTTCACCTGTAACCGCCTGAACGATAATGACCTTGGTCATGGGGTTGGACGAGTTGGTGATAAAGATCTTGCTTCCGTTGATCACCCAGCCGCCGTCGACCTTTTTGGCGTTGGTTTTGCTACCACCAGCGTCAGAGCCAGCGTTGGGTTCGGTCAAACCAAATCCAGCCAGGCCTTGACCGGAGCATAGCACAGGCAACCACTGCTCTTTTTGCTCGTCCGTTCCGAAGTAATAGATGGGCCCAATACCGAGGGAGTTGGCGGCCGCCACAGTCGCAGCGTGTGAGCCATCCACACGAGATAACTCTTCCACCACAAGAATGTAGGAGATGTAGTCCAGACCGGAGCCGCCATACTTGTCGGAGACAAACAGGCCGAAGTAACCCAGGTCACCCATCTTTTGGGTTAGCTCAACGCTGAACTCTTCTTTTTCGTCCAATTCGATGGCCTTGGGCCAGATTTCTTGTTCAGCGAAACGACGAACCGAATCGCGCAATTCTTGTTGTTCTGATGTGAGTTCAAAACTGAACATTCACTTTCTCCTCTATCCAATGGGTAGGATACGTCTATCCTTTTCAGCGAACATAGCACAAAGCCGAAGACAACGCTACACGCTCTGTGGGCTCGCCGTTCCCCCTTTGTTCAGCCCTCCCCTCTCCCTTCCAACCCCCTTGTTTTTCTGTAGCTTGTCACCATACTGGCAATTGCCCTTAACAACAAGAGATGTTACCTTGTTCTTGAGGATCGACACCGGATTAATGGCATAAAGGGTGTCGCCGTTTGTAGATGGAGAAGGCATGATGCGTTCGTTTCGTTTGTGTTTGTACACTCTTGTTTTAACCATAGGCTCCACAGCCTGTATGTTTTCACCGTCACTCACCGACGGTAACTACTCTTGTCAATACCAAAGCGACTGCCCCGAAGGCATGGTTTGCGAACCCTCTTTTGGTGGCGTGGGCAAATGCTTTAAGCGAGGCTCAGTGATTCCCGACGGAGGGGCTGGAGACTGCGACAGCGAAGGGGAAACCCGCGTATGTTACTCCGGTCAACCTGGAACCAGCGGAATCGGCGAGTGCAAGTCGGGCACCCAGATCTGCCAAAACGGCTCCTGGAGCGCCTGCCAGGGCGAGGTTGTGCCCAAGTCAGCAGAGACCTGCAGCAACAACCTTGACGACGATTGCAACGGCCTGATCGACGACGGCTGCACCTGCAAAAACGGTGAAACCCAGCTCTGCTACCCAGGACCTGACAACACCCAAGGAGTGGGTCCCTGCAAGTCTGGCGCTCAGGTTTGCCAGAACCAGCAATGGGGACCCTGCCAGAGTGCAGTACTCCCTCAACCCGAAACTTGCAACGGCATCGACGACAACTGCAACGGTCAAGTGGACGATGTCGCACCGCGACGCTGCTACACAGGCCCGCCCCCCACCTTGGGACAAGGCATCTGCCGGGCTGGAGAAGAACGCTGTGTCGGAGGCAGCTGGGGTCCCTGTCAAGGAGAAACCCTGCCGAACAGCAGCGAGACCTGCAACAACAACCTCGACGACAACTGCAACGGCCAAGTCGATGAGAACTGTGGCTGTCGCCCAGGTGAAGTAAAGCTCTGTTACAGCGGACCTCCTGCAAGCCAGGGGGTAGGAGAATGCAAGTCCGGTCAACAGCGCTGTGATCGCAACGGCCAACTGGGCCCTTGCGAAGGAGAAGTCACACCCAAAGACGAAGAGTGCAACGGCAGGGACGACAACTGCAACGGACAAACCGACGAAGGCGTTGCCACTCGCGAATGCTACACTGGGCCGAACGGCACCGCAGGAAAAGGAAGCTGCCAGTCAGGCAAGCAAGCCTGCCAACGCGGCGCATGGGGAGCTTGTGTGGGCCAAGTGCTACCAGCACCGGCTGAGACCTGTGACGACGGCATCGACAACAACTGCAATGGCTCCGTGGACGAAGGCTGTGGCTGCATCGCCGGTGAGATCCGCGAATGCTACAACGGACCGGTTCAAACCAAGGACAAAGGCAACTGCAGAGCTGGCAAGCAAACCTGCACCAGCACCCAAAAGTGGGGACCGTGCCTGGGTGAAGTCACACCCAAAGCGGAAGTCTGTGACGGACAGGACAACGACTGCGACGGCAACGTAGACGGCTTCTCTCGCCGCTGTTACTCCGGTCCCTCTGGCACCGAAGGCAAAGGCAACTGCCGCTCCGGCGCACAGTCTTGCGTGGCAGGCAAATGGTCTCCCTGTCAGGGCCAAGCGGTGCCCCAAGAAGAAGTCTGCGACGGCAAAGACAACAACTGCGATGGCTCCATCGATGAGGGCCTGACCCGCGCTTGTTACACAGGCACTGCGGGCTGCAAGTCGGACGGCAAAGGTGGCTACGTTTGTCAGGCTCCCTGCAAATCCGGCACCCAGTCTTGCTCCAACGGACAGTGGGCTGCTTGCGCTGGAGAAGTCGCTGGCTCCATCGAAGTCTGTGACGGAAAAGACAACGACTGCGACGGAAAGGTCGATGGTTTCAGCGAGACCTGCTACACCTCCCCAGATGGCGGCTGCACCAAAGACAGCAAAGGCAACTACGTCTGCAAAGGTGAGTGCAAAGCTGGCAACCGCGTTTGCAACAACGGTCAGTACACCATCTGCGCCGGTCAGGCGTTCAAACAACCCGAAGCCTGCGACGGCAAAGACAACAACTGCGACGGCACCATCGACGAAGGCTGCCAGTGTCTCTCAGGCCAAAGTCGAAGTTGCTACACCGGAGCATCCGGCACGGCAGGCAAAGGGATCTGCAAAGCTGGCACCCAAACCTGTGATCAATTCGGTCGTTGGGGCGCTTGCAACGGTCAGGTTCTACCCAAAGCAGAAACCTGCAACGGCGTGGACGACAACTGCGACGGCATCATCGACGGAATGACCCGCAACTGTTACAGCGGAGCAACAGGCTGCAAACCTGATGGACAGGGAGGTTACACCTGCCAGGCTCCTTGCCAAAGTGGAAAAGAAACCTGCACCGCTGGGAAGTGGGGAACTTGTGCTGGCGCTGTTGTGCCCAAAACCGAGACCTGCAACGGTATCGACGACGACTGCAACGGCCGGATCGACGACGGCCTCCAGGCTCCCAAGTGTGACAAGCAAAAAGGCATCTGCCAGGGAGCTGTCAAGCGCTGTGGCGGCGCCCAAGGGTGGCTTCCCTGCTCCGTCGCTGATTACGGCAAAGACTACCAACAAACCGAGACCAACTGCGACGGCCTCGACAACGACTGCGACGGCGTCACCGATGGGGACAAAGCTTGCGGCACCTGCATCTTCAGCACCAAAGCGGCGCAGTATGCACAAACCCTCCCCGCCAACTGCAGCCCCACCACGACATGCTTCGACAACTGTCTGAACTTCAAAGGCAAGCTCTACTACTGCCGAAACATCGACAAGAAGGGCTACCTTTACACGACCTACCAGGACTTCCTCAGCGCATGCAACACCAAGTCAGCCTGTATTGAGAGCGTGTGCAATGGCAGCAACGAGTTCTGCGATGGCTCCCAATGGCGAAAAGGCAAACCGCCCGGAACCAACGACGACTTCTGCGATGGCATCGACAACAACTGCAACGGAACCATTGACGAAGGCTGCACCTGCCAATCGCCGTGCACGGCCAACAAGTTCTGCAAGAGCCCCTGCACCAAATGCATAAAGCAGCCCGGCGCCCTCTTCCCCACCTGTGTCCCCTAACGAAGTTCCCCCTCCCCTCTTCCAACGTATTTCATTTCTTGGGTAGCGTATGACAAGGACCAGAGAACGGCTCCATGTAACGTGCTTCCACTGTCCCCACTTCATCCCGATACGACACAAGATACACATCACCCACAGGCTGCAAACAGGTCTTCATTTGTTGGCTGTCGAGCTTGACCTGTGACTTTGTTGTTCCTTTCCCTACAGAAAAGACATTGGGATCTTGGGTGGCCACAACCGTCTGTGAACGCTTCAACAGGACCGTTCCTCCCTGGCCTACGTTCATGGCTTTGGCCTTGCAAGAGTCGATGGTCCGGTACACATCGCGAAGAAATTTGCGCCCCACCGCCTGTACGTTTTCCTGGGTGCGAAGTTGCCCCAGCAAGAACCGATACTTCCCGTCTTTGTGGACGCTGATCTTGTTGTGGTTGCTCTTGACCCGGATGATGCAAGAGCCCGACGCTGTCGCAGGTTGGGGGTCACCACGGAACATATCCACCAGATGCCCCCACCCGGCGAAGCCACCACCTGCCGCCAACAAAGCGATAAACGTAGCCACCCACCAACGAAACGAACTTTCTTTTTGGGATCCCTGCTCACTCATGGGTCTTCTCCATCCATCGGTATCTTCAGTGTCTCTCGTAGGCTCCATTCGGGACACAGGATAACCAACTCCCCCATACCTGTCTATCAGGGAGACAAGGAGGCAGAGGAGAGCTTCCTTTCTCCCGCACCTTGTGAGGTGTTTCATGTTTCGTGGCCGGCATGAAACATGACCCACCTACCCCGCAGCACGTCTTTGACGTCCGCCCCTAAATACCCGTTATTTCGATACTCAAGCAAACAGAAAAACTTGGCACAAACTTCGCTAAGCGCGAAATCTCAAGACGAGGCCCGAACCCTGTTTCCAAACCACACGATCCAGTAGGAGGACGGTTTTGAATTTAGTGAATGCATCGGAGGACACGCCATTCCGTGAGTTTTTGCAGCACGCAGCGGCAAGCGTTCAACGCTCCTCTGATCCAGCGCGAACCCTGTGGGAGAGGCTTGAGGCGTTTGAGGACTTAACCGACTCAGAAGTTGGCGATACAACGATGTTACGAGCCCGCCACCTGGAGCGAGAGTATGGACTCCGACAGATCTATCTCAAGATGGAGGGAAGCAACCCAACGGGGACCCAGAAGGACCGTATTGCTTTTGCTCAAGTCCATGACGCTCTGCAACAAGGTCAACAAACTCTCACAGCAGCCAGCTGTGGGAACTATGGAGTCGCGTTGGCCCTGGCCTGCCACATCGCCGGGCTTCACTGTATCATTTACGTTCCCAAAGATTCACGCTCCAAGCGTCTGCAAGTGATTCGTTCGCTGGGAGCCAAGCTCCACTTTGTGGAAGGACCCTACGAAGATGCGTTGAGTCACTCTCAAGAACAAGCCAAGGTCGAGGGCTGGTACGACGCGAACCCTGGTGAAGCAAACCTTCGCATTCAGTTGGAAGCGTACGAACAAATCGCACACGAGATCTATGACGAACTTCACGACGCTCCAGCAGTTGTCGCCATTCCAGTCTCCAATGGGACAACTCTGGTGGGTCTTTACCGGGGCTTTGTTCGACTGAGCCGACGAGGCAAGGTCTCTCGAATTCCCCGAATGGTCGCAGGGTCCTCCTACAACAAAAACCCGATCGTGAAGGCATTCCGCCGAGGTCTCCCGTCTTGTGAAGATCTTGACGCGGAGCTGATTCGGGAGAGCGCCGTAAATGGACCTCTCGTCAACTGGCGCTCCACAGAGGGCAACCTCACCCTGGAAGCGATTCGCTCAACCCAGGGCTGGGCTGAAGATGTCACAGACCGGCAAATGAACGCTCTCGCTCGCTTTCTTCGAGAAGAAGAAGGCATCAACATTCTCCCAGCCTCCACAGCCGGACTCCATGCCTTCTTATCCAAGCACCGAACGTCCGGGCTGGAAGCGGACCGCTACGTTATTCTACTCACAGGGAAACAACCATCATGACGATTAAGGCTCAAACCTCTTTGGAAGGCCGCGCAATTGTGTACTGCGAAGGCGCCTTTGGCACTCCCAACGGCAAGACAGCCCACGGGCTGGTCCGATTTTCCCGTCGCTATGAGATCCTCAGTGTGCTCGACTCGCGCCACACGGGGAAGATGGCGCACGAGATTCTCGCCGGAGTGGAGCGTCAGATCCCTATCCAAGGAAACCTGGAGCAAGCGCTGCAAGCAGCAAAAGAAGCAGGTACCCCTGCGACACACGTGGTCGTGGGTCTTGCCCCCGATGGTGGGCGCTTACCAGGAGCAGCCCGCGCGACACTGCAAAACGCGATTCGTCAGGGTTTGCACATTGACTCAGGACTCCATGACTTCCTCACCGAAGATCCTGAGTTTGCCGCGCTGGCAGAAAAACACAACGTTACCCTGCGCGATGTTCGCAAGCCTCCTCACCGCTCACAGTTGCACTTTTTTGAGGGCAAGATTGAGGAAGTATCCTGCCTGAAAGTAGCGCTCCTGGGCACAGACTCGGCGGTCGGAAAACGAACCACAGCATGGCTTCTGGTTCAGGCGCTGGAGAAGGCTGGATACAAAGCTGAACTCATCGGAACGGGACAAACCGCTTGGATGCAAGGAGCGCAGTACAGCATTGTCCTCGACTCCCTGATCAATGACTTTGTGGCAGGCGAGTTGGAGCACGCAGCATGGACCGCGTGGAAAGAGAAAAAGCCTGATGTGCTCGTCATGGAAGGTCAGGGAAGTCTCATGAATCCGGCGTACCCTGGAGGGTTTGAGATCCTTGCCGCGACCCGCCCCGACGTCGTGATTTTGCAGCACGCCCCGGCTCGTGAAACCTACGACGGATTCCCTCAACACCCGATGCACCCTCTCTCTGAGCAGATCGCGGTGATGGAGTCTCTGTCGTCGAAGCCTGTGGTTGCGGTCACCATCAACCACGAAGAGCTCCCTCACGAACACATTGGGACTCTCTGCAAGACCATTGAAAGCACTGTGGGACGCCCCACTCTGGATGTCATTTTGCAAGGACCAGAGCGGCTTGTCGACATTCTCCAAAACTGGCTGCCTGCCCAACACTCGTAGGTCGAGGTCAACAAAGCGATGCCACAATCGGTAGCACCTTCTTCTTCCCCAAGCCACAACCCCAGCGAATTGGCCCAACTTGTTGTGTGGAAACGCCTGGACGTTGGTCCTGTTCGGGTCGAAGCCCAACGCCTGATCGCCCCTTACAAGCTGACTGACCAGCAAGGCGAAACACAAACCGAGTTGATCTACCGGTACGAAGAGGACGTTTGGACGCCAGGAGATCCATCCGCCGAGAACCTCGCACAACTGATTGCTTCCCAGGTCGCATTAAACTACGGCTTGTTCTGTGAAGAGATCGTTTTTCACGGCCGATACGACGCAACGGACCGGCGTTTCTTGGAAGAAATGTGCGAAAACACCGCGCGGGAGATCTACATCAACAAGCTGTGCAAACCCAACCCATTCTTGCGTCCTGGCGTTGCCCCAGCACAAAGCATCTCCACCACACGTTACTGCCAAGCCGCGCTCCATTTCTCTGATGAAGGTGCACCAACGCCTCACGACTGGCAGTGGTGGAACACCCAACCGGAGCGCCACCTGGTTCTATCCAGCGGTGGAAAAGACAGTCTCGCAAGTTACGGATTGCTGCGCGAGATAGGCGTGGATGTCCACCCCATCTTTGTGAATGAGTCCGGCCGTCACTGGTTTACGGCCCTCAACGCCTACCAACACTCCCAACAGCACGATCCCAACACTGCTCGGGTATGGACCAACGCCGACAGGGTGTTTAACTGGTTTCTTCGACAGAACCCGCTCATTCGCGAAGACTTCGCCAAGCTCCGCGCAGACATTTACCCCTTGCGACTCTGGACGGTGGCGGTCTTTCTGTTTGGCGTTTTACCTTTGGCTCGCAAACGCAAGCTGGGTCGGCTGGTGATTGGCAACGAGTACGACACCACAATTACCGCCGAACACGAAGGCATTCCCCACTTTGAAGGCTCCTACGATCAAAGCCAAATGTTTGACGACCGTGTCTCCCGGTACTTCCTGGAGAAAGGTTGGGGGGTCAGCCAATTCTCTATCCTCAGACCGTTGTCGGAGCTGCTGATCGAGACCGTTTTGGCCCGTCGCTACCCCGATTTGTTGGCCCAACAAGTGTCTTGTCATGCCGCACACAAAGAGAAAGAGTTGCAACGCTTTGCTCCTTGTGGGACGTGTGAGAAGTGTCGCCGCATTGTTGCCATGCTCACTGCGTTGGAGATATCTCCGACAGTTTGCGGGTACAGCCCCAACCAGATCGAGCAAGCACTCCAGGCTCTGCAGCGCAACCCCACCCTCAAAAGCGATGCTGCGGGACTGGAACATCTCTTGTGGATGCTTTCGGAAAAGCCCGAACGCTCAGGATGGGACTTCCCTCAGGCCCAGCAGCACCCAGAAGTGATGCAGTTGCGCTTTCATCCACACAACGCCCCTGTGGATGGTATCCCTGTGTCTCTTCGACGACCGCTCTACCGCTTGATGCTAGAACATGCACAAGGCGCAGTGTTCGCCAACAACGAACGTTGGTCGCCGTTCCCAGTGTTGGAAGCCCCAGAGATCTTTCTTCCCTACGCTTTTGAAGTGGGAGAAGAGACACAACAGCCCCGCACAACGCACTCGCCGTCTCAGATCTCTGCGATGTCATTGCAGTGGGGAGAGCTCACTTGGCCCCAGGCCGAGGCGGCGTTTGCTCAGGTCGATGTCGCCATTCTGCCTGTTGGCGCGATCGAACAGCATGGCCCTCACCTTCCCCTGGATACGGACGCGTTCGACGCTGAATACCTTGCCAAGCGTGTGGCCCTGGCCTGCTCCACGCCTCGACCTTTGGTCATGCCCCTGGTCCCCTATGGTGTTTCGTATCACCACAACGACTTCAAGGGAACCATAAGCGTGACCAACGAAGCCATGGCATCCTTTATCTATGACCTCGGAATGAGCGTGGCTCGCAACGGCATCCAGAAACTTATCATCCTCAATGGTCACGGCGGAAACGACGCCACGTTGAATCACGCAGCCCAAATGATCAACCGCGACGCCCGCATTTTTGTTTGCGTAGACACCGGCTCAACCAGCGATGTGGACCTTGACCGACTCTCCAACACCCACAACGACGTTCATGCCGGCGAGATCGAAACCAGCACAACGCTGGCTGTTCGGCCTCACCTTGTCGATATGAGCAAAGCTGAGCCTTCGATCCCTTCCTTTCAAAACCGCTACCTCAACTTCACGTCCCAGCGAAATGTCTCCTGGCATGCTTACACAGAGAGGATCTCCGCGTCAGGCGTGATGGGAGACCCAACCCAGGCCAACCTCAACAAAGGTCGTCACATGTGGGAGATTATGATCGCTCACCTTGTCGCCTTCATCGAGGAACTCAAGCAACACCCGCTCCCCACGATCTACCAGCGAAGGTACTGAGCCAGGAGTTCCTGTGACCCCAGGAGGTGCCCCATGACCCTTAAGCACGTAGAAATCCAACGTATCGATTTCCGCCTACGTGAGCCCTACACCATCGCCTACGAAACGGTAGAGCAAGCCAGCAACTTGTTTCTTCGCCTTGAGGACAGTCAGGGCCGCTCCGGTTGGGGATGCGCAGCCCCAGATCTTCCAGTAACTGGGGAAACCGTCGAGGCGGCACACGACGCCTTGGAGCAGATCGCACGCCCGCTCCTCTTGGGAGCGGACCCTCTCCGCTCCGCCTGGATTATGGAGCAAGCTCGCCAACCACTGAAGGCCTTTCCCTCTGTAAGGGCTGCCATGGATATGGCCTTGCACGACCTGCTTGGTCAACGCACGCACCTTCCGGTCTATAAGCTCCTAGGTGGCTTCCGGACCCACATCGTCACAAGCATTACAGTGGGCTTGTTGCCTGTCCAAGACACCGTCGAACAATCTCTGCATTGGGTCCAACAAGGCTTTCGCGCGCTCAAGATCAAAGGTGGTCACAACGTGGAGGAAGATATCGAGAGGATGAAACGAGTCCGTGAAGCGGTCGGCGCAACCATCGAGTTACGCTTCGACGCCAACCAGGGCTACTCCCTTGACGAGGCCATTCGCTTCGTCAATCACGTTGAATCCCTTCCCATCTCCATGATTGAGCAACCAACACCGCGGGATCAACAAGCCCTACTGGCCCAAGTGAAACACAGAATCTCCGTCCCGCTGATGGCCGACGAGAGCTTGATGAACCTCAACGACGCCTTCCAACTGGCCAGCCATGAACAAGTTGACATGCTCAACATCAAATTGATGAAGGTCGGAGGCATTGCAAACGCCATGCAAGTCAACGCCGTTGCTCGCGCCGCTCAAATGCAAGTGATGGTGGGCTGTATGGACGAGGCTGCCCTTGGCATCGCCGCAGGACTTCACTTTGCACTCGCTCGCCCCAATGTTGGATACGCCGATCTTGACGGACACCTGGACTTGCTTCATGACCCCACACAAAGCTGCCTTTTGCTCAAGGACGGGTTCCTTTACCCTGTTGAAGAGCCCGGACTCGGGTGGAACGGAACCCTCTAGCACTCACTCCTTCGGAGCACCATTCTTGTGAATTGCAACATGTTCTAGCAAGCAAAATGAATCCTCCTTCATTTTCAACACCTTAACATGCGAACTTACGTTCCCACCTGCTACGCCAGCCTCGCACTTGAATTGCGGTTCACCCCGAATGAACGGAACTTCAGCACACATTGAACCCTCATTCACTTTCCAACACACTGTTTCGTTTAGACAAAACCGCATCGATGTCGCTTATTGGCATGGTCTGTGTAGAGACAAGGAGCATCACCGTGTGCCAGGATTGGACACACAACCAAAGAAGAACAACCATCCCATAGAGGAGATTGAGTATGGTACAGCAGACCATCAGCCGTCAGGAACTGGAAGCCAATGTGTTGGGCGTCATCTCAAAAATGACTGAAGGACAAGAAGTTGTGGTCATGGAAGGCCAGCAACCCGTTGCCCGTTTGTCTTCTGTGCAAAGCACCACCGACGCGCTTGAACCCGTCCACGTGACCTACTCCGCTTTTGAGTTTCCTTTCCCCTAAAGAGAAACTCTTCGGAGAGAACGAACTCTTCGAAACACATCTCGAAGCATCGCGTGCACAACAAGACTCGCACCCACACGATGCACAAAATGATAAACCCCCTGATGTTGCCATGAGAGGTCGGCAGCTCGTCAGGGGGTTGTTTTGTTTTAGATAGGTTGAGATAGGGAAGAAAGCGCGAGAGAAGAGAATTACTGGATAGGGAAGGAAGATGACGTTCTGTCGTTGGCTGGATTATTCAGCGATGAAGAACTCATCGTGGAGGACCTTCATCGCCAGACGACCGAACTTGGCTTCAGTGACAAAGGAAAGATTGATCTGAGAGGCACCCTGGGAGATCACTTCAAGGGGGATCTCGTTTTGGCCCAGGAGCGAGAAAACTCGACCGATCAAGGTGGTGTCGTTGCGCAACTTGGAGCCGACCAAACAGATGATGCTGCGGTCAGGGTGGAAGTTCACCTTGGCAAACTGCTCAATCTCCTTGATGGCTTTTTCCAACAACGGACGCTCGTAGTTGTCGAAGGTCATCGAGACGCTGACCTCACTGGTAGCGAGAACATCCACTGAGATTTGGAAGTTGGCAAGAATGTTGAAGATCCGGGCGAGAAAGCCGGGCGCTTCTAACATTCGCAGAGAGTGGATGTGCAAGGTATCCACATTCTCACGGATGGCCAGGGCGCGAACATTCTCCGGAGTACCAGAGTTGGTGATCAAGGTGCCGTTCGCTTTGCCAGACGCCAATTCATCAGGCTTGACATGGAAGGTACCCATCACACGAACAGGAATGTTGCGCTTGCGGGCTGGCTCCAGCGTACGGGGGTGGAGAACTTTGGCCCCGAAGTAGGCAAGTTCTGCAGCCTCGTCGAATTCCATCGCGGGAATCAAAGCCGGGTCTTCCACGACGCGAGGGTCTGCGCGGAGAAAGCCGGGAACGTCGGTCCAGATTTGAATCTCCTGGACTCCAATCGCCGCACCAAAGACAGCGGCAGAGAAGTCAGAACCACCGCGTCCCAGGGTGGTGATCTCGCCGTCAATGCTGCGACCAATGAAGCCCGTAATCACAGGGACTTCACCAGGAGACAACTGACTGATCTTGTTCTGGATCTGTTCCAGGCAAGAGCTAAGAACGTCGGCCTTGTTGTGACGTCCGTCCGTCTCCAAGCCCAGCTCCCAGCTAGCCCAGGGTCGAGCTTTCGCGACGACGCCTTGTTGGGTCAGAACGCCGGCGAGCAATCGCACGCTCATCCGCTCTCCCAAAGACAAGAGCGCATCCTTGACGCGAGGACTCATCTCACGAAGCAAGGCCACGCCTCGCAACCAACGCTCCATCTCTTCTTCGAGATCCTGAAGCATGTTGGGCTCCAACTCCAAATCGGCGATCATAGTGTGATGCCGACCGATGATCTCGTGAAGTGCGGGCTCCCAATCTTCTCCCTGCACAGCGCGTCGCGCGGTGTCCAGGAGTTTGTTGGTAACGCCACCCAAAGCGGAAACAACTACAACTGGCCAACGTGGCTCACTTGCCACCAAGCTAGCTACCTGACGCATCGCTTCTGCAGTACCAACGCTGGTACCGCCGAACTTCATGACAACTTCTGGACCCATAACAACTTACCCTTACACAAGATTGGAATGCTGCGATCAACCTATCGGTGTCTGCTGAGGGGTTAGACCGAACCCTTTGCAAAAAAATTCAAGTGGATTCCGTTTTCTCTGAAAAAATTCGGAGAAATGTGATCTTGCCCGGAAGAAGGGGAAAGCGCTTGCGAAGCATACACTTCGACGTCGCCGTGGAGGACCTTAAACAAGGGCTGCAACATCACGGAAACACCGAAGTGACAAAAGCTGCACTTCTACAACCACTCGGGGATTCGATCCAGGCGGAGGAGATCTTCGGTAGTGTCGCGTTCTGCAAGCAGCCCAACCTGACCTTCACGAACCAGAACAACCGCGGGCTTGGCCACCCGGTTGTAGTGACTTGCCATGCTGTAGGTGTACGCCCCAGTATAAAGCAAGGCCACAAGATCGTTGGCTTTTAGTTCGGGCAATTTCACGTCACGCTGTAGCATATCTCCCGATTCACAGCAACGGCCTGAAATCGACCAGACCTCGTCCGCCGGCTCATCCATGTGCTCCACCGCCAACACAGGGTGCTTGGCCTGGTACAACGCAAACCGCGGATTGTCGGTCATTCCACCATCTACACTTAGGTAGTTGCGAACTCCGTCGATTTTTTTCACACTTTGTACGGTGTACACGGTAATTCCAGCTCGGGCCACAATCGATCGGCCCGGCTCCATGTACAGAAGAGGCGGCTCCACGTTGTGGTGTTTGGCCGCGTCCAGAACGGCTTTGCACGACACCGCGATGTGCTCCGCGATCGCAGGAGGAGGAGTGTCCTCGTCGTAGTTCACGCCCAAGCCGCCGCCCATATTAAATTCATCAACAGGCGCTCCGTACTCGCGTTGAATCTTGGCATAAAACTCAACCATCGCATCGATCGCCAGAGCGTAGGGTTTGGCTTCAAAGATCTGGGAGCCTATGTGGCAGTGAATGCCCACAAGCTGAATACCAGGAACATCCACAATGCGCTGAACCGCGCGCTCCGCGTCCCCACCGATCAAGTTAAAACCAAACTTGGTGTCTTGTTGGCCGGTTGCAATGTACTCATGGGTGTTGGGTTTTACGCCAGGAGCCACGCGAATCATAGCCTTCACGGTCTTGCCGGTGCGTGCGGTCAGCTCGGCCAGTCGCTCGATATCGGTGTCGTTGTCGATGACAATCCGACCCACGCCAACTTCCAGCGCCCGCTCCAGGTCACGGTACGTCTTGGCGTTACCGTGCATCAAGATCCATGAGGGCGGAAAGCCCGCAGCGATCGCAGTTTCCAGTTCTCCCCAAGAGACCACATCAAGGCCCAAACCTTCGTCTTGCAACAAACGACAAAACCCTGTGGTGAGGAACGCTTTTCCAGCGTAGTGCACCTGGGTCCGCGGGTAGTTGGCCGCCATTTCGCCACGGTATAGCTGGCACCGTTCGCGGATCTCGTCCTCCAACATCACCACCAGCGGGCTGCCAAACTGTTCTACCAGGTCGCGTACATTGTGACCGGCCAACGTCACAACCCCTTCTTCGTTCCTATCGTACAGCTTTGTCATTCGTTCTTTCCTATGTTGCTTTTGGAGAGAGACGGAGTGCCCTCCCCCGAAGGTTGTGACATGGGTGGCAAGGGCAACAAGCCCGCCAATCGTCCTGATGTTTCGTCGTGAACGGGGCGCATCCTAACACCAAACACGCGCTGAATGTTCTCCGTGCTCAAAATCTCGCTGGGAGCCCCCGTTGCGATCACCTGCCCCTGGCTCATCAATGCGACTTGCTGGGCAAACAAAAGCGTGAGATTCATATCATGGATCGCAACAACAATGGTCATTCCCTCTGCTGCCAGTTGCTGCAAGATAGCAAACATATCGATTTGGTACTGAAGATCCAGATGCGAGGTGGGCTCGTCCAACAAAAGCACTTGTGGCTCCTGGGCGAGGGCCATCGCCAACCACACCCGCTGTCGCTCACCGCTGCTCAAGGCGAACAACGAACGATTCGCCAAGTGCGTGATACGTGTGGCCTGGATGGCTTGCTCCACCCTCTCCTTGTCCTGAGGCCCGCTGCGCTGCCAACGACTCAAGTGGGGGATTCGCCCCAGCGCCACAACATCCCGCACCGAGAAATCAAACCCTGTGGAGATGTGCTGCTCCACCGCGCCAATTTTCTGCGCCAACTCTCGCGTAGAGAACGAGCCCAACTCCTGCAAGTTAAGCTGAATCGCTCGGGCAGAGTTGTCACTCTGCAAAACCCCAGAGATATGCTTCAACAGGGTCGTTTTGCCGCACCCATTGGGGCCTACCACAGCAAAGATATGACCGCTGGGAATGTGGAGCGTAATATCGTCCAGGCAACGCTGGCCCTGATAAGCCGAGGAGAGCTGGTTGATTTGAATCTCCATCACGCCGCCCCTCCCGAACCAACTTCCCGATAGGAGCGAAGCAAGTAGAGGAAGAATGGCGCACCGAACAACGCGGTGATCAAGCCAACAGGAAGCTCCATCGGGGGCAAGACCGTACGAGCCAACAAGTCACACAGCACCAGAAACACCGCACCTGTCAGGCCTGAGATGGGCAAGAGCCAGCGATGGTCGGGTCCCATGACAAGGCGGACCGCATGAGGCACCACAAGACCAACAAATCCGATAGTTCCGGAGAACGCGACGGAAGCGGAGGTCAACAACGTAGCCACCAAAAGCAAAAGACGCTTGAGCTGCAGAGGGTGGATTCCAAGATGTTGGGCCATGTCGTCGCCCAGAGCCATCGCGTTGAGTTCGCGACCACGACTCAACAACACCACGCTGCCCAAAGCCACAACAACAGCAAGCCCACCAAGCGGCTCCCAACGAGCAGAAGCCAGACTACCCATCAACCAAAAGATAACTTGTTGCAGCTGTTCCCTTGAGGAGAAAAACATCAGAAAGCTTGTGAACGACGCAAACACCGAACCCACAGCAACACCCGCGAGAATCAGGGTGGTGTTCGAGAGCCGCAAGACGTGAGCATGAGCGATAGAATACACCAAAGACATGGCGAGAAGACCGCCCACAAACGCTCCCATCGGCAACAACAAAGTGAGGTGCCCCAAGCCCAACGCAAACACCAAGGCTGCACCCGCCGTGCTTCCTCCAGCGATGCCCAACAAATAGGGTTCGGCCAGAGGGTTGCGAAACACCCCCTGCATCACCGCGCCACACAAGCCCAGCGCGTAGCCGACACAAGCACCCAGAAGCACGCGAGGCATGCGAAGCTTCCACACAATCACAGCGTTTGTGCTCTCACCCTCACCCCACAAGGCGCTCCAGAACGCAGGCCAAGGAATAGACACAGAGCCCCAGACCACTCCCATCACCATCGACAGGAGCAGCAGGATCAACAGAGCTGCAATGACCAACCAGGGCTTCATGTTTTGTTCTCGTGGGCAAAAGAGACTGCGACGACGAGAGTCTACCGCGCGAAAGCGCCCCAGATGTATGATTCTCCAAGCACTTCGTCAAGGGTTGGTTGTTTTTTTTGGAGAAAGCCACAGTCCAACCGTTGCATCTGCCCCTCGTTCCAGGTAGTTTGCTGGTGTTGGTTTTTTTCCGCATTC
Source organism: Deltaproteobacteria bacterium (assembly GCA_006226375.1). Lineage (GTDB taxonomy): Bacteria > Myxococcota_C > UBA6777 > UBA6777 > UBA6777 > M3003. The sequence goes on from SBHC01000010.1 coordinate 322,420, forward strand.
CCTACGCTCTTGGCGGTTCCACCGCAGTCGGGCAGGTATTCTGGATGATTGTGACTGATTTTTCCCACTTGCGAGAACAGGCAGAGCAGCTCCGTACAGAAGGTCAAGAGGATGAAGCTCTTGCGCTCTTGCAACGTGCGTATCTGCAGCTGCAAGCCAACCCCACCAACACTCCCGACCGATGGCTCCAACAAGCCTGGGTAGCGATGGAGCTAGGACGCATCGACGACGCGGTACAAGCCGCCCAAACCTGCCTCTCCCTTGAGCCCGAACATGCCCAGGCGTTGACGTTGCTCACCCACGGCCTGCTTCGCCAGAACCAACCCAGCGAAGTCGCTCGGGTGCTGGAGAGCGCCCGCGGTGCAGCTGAAACCAACCCCAACATCGATTACAACCTAGCCAGCGCATACCTTCTGCTTGAAGAGTACGAGAAGGCAGTTCAGGTCGCCCAGCGAGGACATCGTCAGCACCCTGACTTTCATCCCATGCTCAAGGTGCTGTTCACAGGGCTGACCTACCTTGACCGCGACGAAGAAGCCCTCGACATCGCTCAAACAGCAGCTTCGGTTGAACCCACAGAGCGGTGGGCCTGGGAGATTTACTGCGCCGCCCTTTACAACCTGGACTGCATCAGTGATCTGTGCCGCGCCCTGCCCCACTACCTGCAGGCCGACCCCATCGACCGAAACACTCTCTCTTGGCTCCAACAATTTCAAGGGAGCGCTGTCGCCGATGCGCTGATGTCGCACTGTCGAACCTTGTACCAAAAGGGCTCTCTGACCATCGCTGCCGACCTCGCGAAAGTCGCTCAAGACATCGTGGAGCGTGCTGATGATGCTCTCCAACTCCAGCGCGGTTCACTGCTCCGCGCAGCAGCCCATCACTACCTCCGCGTCGATCGCTACCAACAAGCCCTCCAAGCCATTGAGCAATCGTACCAATGCATGGAGTCGCTCCAGCCCGATTGGCCCGAGGAGCGATTGAACACGCTGGTGACTTGGGCCCAAGTACTGCGTCGCCTCGACCGGCTCTCCGAAGCCGAAGACCTCGTTCGTCGTGCCCTCTCTCAATGGACCACCCGGCTGGAAGACGCTGTTGACCGCGCCACCACCATCCATGTGTTGGGTGATATACTTCGACAAAAAGCCGAGCTGGAAGGCGAACATGACGCCCTGGCCGAAGCCGAGGAGCGGCTGACTGAAGCCTTGGAGCTACGCCAACACCTGCTCTCCTCTTCCCACATCGACCTCGCCGACTCTCTCCACGGACTCGCGCTCCTGCGCCGTGCACAGGGTCGCTACGACGCGCAACAACGACTGCTCAACGACGCCTCCCAGATCGCCAAAGCGGCCTTAGGACCGGAGCATCCGTACATTGCATCCCTGGCTTTGGACCTTGCGATCTGCGCCCTGGAAGAAGGTCAACCCACAGACGCCAGAAACCACTGCCGCAACGCCCACGCCATCCTACGCCAAGCTCTGGAAGAAGAATCGCCGATGATGGGGCTGGTTTTGCTCCTACAATCCGCCGTGTTTCGCGTGCTGGGGCAACTCAACAAAGCCTACGACGCGCTGGAGCAAGGCACCACCATCTTGGAACAAACGGTCTCGGATGTCCTTCCTGTACGGATTCGACGGCTGCAACAGAACGACCTGTTTGCCCAGTCCATCAACGCGTTCTTGTCGCTACAGCACGAGCTGGCGTACGTTGCACTGTACGACAAGAACTACAGCCGGGCCGCGCATCACCTGGGTCTCGCGCTGCGAGCCGACCCTCAACACGAAAAGAACCTGGATCTGCTCGACACCCTCTGCGAACGACTGCCCGATCGCAACGCGCTCCTGCCCGAACCTCCGCAAGAGCCGGACGCTTCGCTGCTTGCCATCCAGGCTCATTACGCTCTCCGTACGGGCCACGTGAACGATGCCTTTTCGGAGCTTTACTCGCTCCATGAAATCTTACCCAACGCAGGATTCGACCGCTGGGCGATGCGCTGGCTTGAAGACGAAGGCATCGTACGCAGCATGCATGTGGAGTGGGTGCTTCCCTTCCTCGCAAGCATCCTCAACCAATTCCCAGGCCGGATCGTAGAGACCAAAGCCCAAGACGAGCTTCGCGGCTTCCTTCCCGCCATCAACATGTTGATTCATGTGTACCCAGAACATCCGGACGTTGCATCACTTGCGTCATCTTTCTTTCGCAAGCAAGGCGATCTGGAACAAGCTCTGCAACTCGCACAGAGAGCCTGTCAGAAAGAGCCGTCGTGGCGTTCTGTTGTTGTCTTGGCGTTGTGTTATGAAACGATGAAGGAGTGGGACAAGGCGATCAGCACCTACGAAGTTGCGCTGATGGATTGTCCAGATCCAGCCCCTGTGGCTCTGGACTTGGGAGACCTCTACCGCCGCTTGGAAGAGTGGGATCAGGCGGCCGAAACGTATTTGTCAGTGCTGGAGAACGAGCCCTACCACGAGAAGGCGTATCCTTGTTACCTGCTCTGTCGTGCCCAAGGCAACCCGACATTGCAAACTCAACAAGAGTGGAGCGACTACCTCCAACAACACACCCACAACCCCTGGCTCCAACAGCTCAAACATGAGCATGGTCAAGCAGGCTCCCTCCCAGGAATCCCAGCTCACCAGGAAGCGTAAGCGCTATTCCTTAGGATGCTTCTTTGTGCACGTTCTCACGGAACATCCACTCGTCGTCGTGGACCGTAAGACCCAGCGCCAACAGCAGCTTTTTTCGGGTGCTCATGCGGCAGGGTTTCCCCTCTTCAATCCGCATGATGGTTTGGATTGAAATGCCTGATTTGTGGGCAAGATCCGCGCGGCTCATCAACAGAGCTTCGCGGCGTTTTTGCAGTTCACTTTTGGGAGAGGATTTGCTCATTGTTGCTCCCTGCTATTGGTTACCTTTCTTCTCTTCGACGTTGTCGTAGTGTCAAGAATCGAATCATCCGAATAAGACTTGTTGGAGGTGGGACACACAACAAATCCAACATAGAAGATGCTCGATTCATTCGCGAACAAGGTTGAACCGTTGCAGTGTGCCTACCCAAACCCCGGACCATCCGGGATGAGAGTGAGGAGTGTTTGTGGTACCGTCGCGAAAGAACCACCCAATTCCCTTATCGATCATGGAGTTCAATCGATGGAAAGGCAAGGGCAGGCGGGTGGGGAACTGACCCTTGCATGTCGAGCCTCATCGTGAGGCAACATGGGACGAACATCGTGGATGATTGACGTACACCCGGACATATCGGGGCAACGAGCGCCCCACAAAACGACGGAAGATCCGTCGGCTACCTGTAAACAAGTCGAGTCGCTTTCCGCGGATACGACCACCCCGGTCGTGAACCATGAAGCATCCGCTGTGTTCTTGCCCCCGCTTTCGCAAGATCCGCGCAAGCTTGGGAATGTACAACGATGAACCAAAGCGAAAACGACGACTGGCAGCCACAGAACGGAGAGGCTGCAACGCCACACCGGCAGCACCCACTCCCATCGGAAACACCTGTCGATTGATCACACGTACTTGCATACAGCGACCGCGGCAGCGCCGAACGTACTGGACGATGGTTCCATCGTTCAGACGACCGGACCCTTGGAGCCTCAGCGCCTTCGCGAAACGCCGAGAGACCCGAGAGATGCGAAGCTTACCATCGTACAACGAATACAGCTTCCGCCCGCGAAACCGACGCTCGCTTGACAACCAGTACACAGTCAGTCGATACGCACCAAGGTCACGTGCGCTGCTTCGCGTCGCACGGGTCGTACAACCGAGAGTCATCCACGCAACACCCAGCCACAACACACAACCTACAAGCGAGACTGTTTTCATGCTGTGCTCCTTTCATTGATGCAAGCATCAACCCACTTCACGACGTCAGAGACAAGAGCCTCCGAAAGACACCAGCCTTCGAGTGACTCAGGAAAAGCATACGCCTTTCCCGCAACTTACATGGCAAGATGATCCTACCACAGTTGACATAGGTCTCTCTTCACCCTGGACTCTTTATGTTCTTAGCAGGTGCCGATCGGCTTGTCAGTTTTTGTACATGCAAAAAATTTGCGCGCGATCCTGAGCGAGATCGGGCTTGTCTGCCAACATCTTGAAGTTAATAAAAAAAGGAATGGAGCGTCACAATCAAAAAAAGATCGGCAACGTCAGTTGAGATCGTGCCACTGTGTCAGGGCCTGAAGCGCGGCCTGGATTTCCATTCGACCATCCCGCCTTAGCAACACTCGGCTCAACTCGGCCAGGTCCGAACGCTGGGAGGGGGTGAGCATTCGGTACAACGCATGGAACGGATCTTCCGGCTCCAATGCAGGGATAATGGAGCCTTCCTGATCCACCAAAGCCAACCGGTAGGTGGTCTGGCCTTGCTCAGGTTCCGTGACGGTGATGCGGTGGGGTCCAGGGCCGTAGTGCCAGGAATCAATCAGCTGTGAGAACACCTTAGTGTAGTCGGTGGTTTCGCCCTCGGGGTGCATCAACATCTCAAAGAAGGCTTCCAGCATCAAACGAGCGTCGTGATTCTCGGAGGGTTGCTCCATCGGGGAGAGAAACCCCCAAAACCCCATGTCGGCCATCCGGTTGGACATCCGATCCACCAGCAAGCCGTACAAGGCAGCCTCCAAGGGACCGATCGCCGAACCCTTGAACAATTGACGGGCTTGGGAAGGGTCGTCGCAAAGAGCCACAAGCGCTTCGCGTGCTTCTGGATAACGAGGGAACGACTGCCGAATGGGCAGCCGATTCATGTCATCGCTGCCTCGCTGCTGTGCCCAACGAAGCAGCTCAGCCGGAGCGAGCTGCAAAGCTTCTGCGAGGCGGTGAGCCACTTCAGGCTTGGGTGTGGAGAGTCCATCTTCAATCCGACGCAAGTAGACCGCCTGAACACCCACGCGGTGTCCCAAGTCCTCAAGAGACCATCCTAACTCTTCACGACGGGCACGAATTTTTGTATGCAAAGTAACCCACTCCAAACCAATCTACGGTGTTCTTGCGTAACCGTTTGTAACGATGCATCATACCCAAGGATGGAGAAGAATCAAAGGGTCTTTCACCAAAGGAGCACATTCAATCATGGCTTTCTTCCACCGTCGTCCCGACTGGCATCTGCCCGAATCATCGGCCACACCAGAATCTGTCTACATGAATCGACGCTCCATTCTTCGAGCGATGGGCTTGGGAGGCTTGGCCTTGTCGGGTGGAATCCTTCTCCAGGGTTGCTCGCAACCTACAGACTCCAACAGCAACAACGAACCTGGCACCAACACGTCCGATGGAGGCTCGCAAACCGATGCAGGCACCACAACGACGCCAGAGGGTTCCAGCGTTACACCTCCCAGTGACCCACTCACCAATTACGACAAAGATGCCCCAGGACTTGACCTTTATCCATCCAAACGCAACACCAACTACAAGGTCCCTGAGCGAGACTTAACGCCCGAAAAGCCCGCTCAAACGTACAACAACTTCTACGAGTTTTCGACCAGCAAAGAAGGTGTCTGGCCGGAAACAGGCGCGTACGACACAACCCCTTGGACTTTGGAAGTAACTGGCCTTGTCGATAACCCCATCAAGATCGACTTGGACAAGTTAATGCGACAGATGAGCCTGGAAGAGCGGGTCTACCGCTTCCGTTGTGTGGAAGCCTGGGCCATGACCGTCCCCTGGACAGGCTTTCCTTTGGCTCAGCTCCTAAAGCTCGCGTCCCCCCAATCCAAGGCCAAATACATCCGACTCCACTCCACCTCTCGACCAGCCCAAATGCCAGGAATTGAACGAGCGTCCTGGTATCCCTGGCCCTACCAAGAGGGGCTGCGACTGGACGAAGCGATGAACGAGTTGGCGATGGTTGTCACAGGCGTCTTTGGCAAACCCTTGACCAAACAAATGGGCGCTCCCGTTCGCGTGATCCTTCCTTGGAAATACGGATACAAAGGTCCCAAAGCTGTAGAGAAGATCGAGGTCATTGGAGAACAGCCCAAGACCTTCTGGAACACTGCCGTCCCTGACGAGTACGGATTCTACTCCAACGTCAACCCCGACAAACCCCACCCACGCTGGAGTCAAGCCGAGGAGCGACTCCTCCCTGACGGCACCAAGACCAAAACCCTGCTCTACAATGGATACGCCGATCAAGTCGGCTCCTTGTACACCGGCGACGAATACTGATGCAGGAGACGCGCTCTAGAATTGAAGAGAGCGTTGAAGTTCGGGTGCAAGTCCGCGATGGAAGCTGAGTTCAAACGCGCCAATTTTGAGGAGGTCGTCGTCTTTTAAGCGGGTGGGCCGAAGCATCGTTTCGCCGTTGATGGTCGGGGGATCCACAGAAAGCAAGTCAATGACAATGTAACCTTTGGGCGTAGCAACCAGTCGTACATGCCGCTTGCCCACGGAAGAGTGGTCGATCTGGATTTGCCCCATACGACCGATGGAAGCTTCTCCAAGAAGCGGAAAGATATGACCCACCTTAAGGTCGCTGTCTTTGGGCACAGACTCCACACGCAAATGGGCATGTGGCATCCCAACAGCTTTGAGCATCAACTCACCCAGCAGCTGACGTTGGGTGGTGTTGAGTTCGACAATCGAGGTTCCGCTGCGACGCAACAACCCTGAAGGATCGGCCATTTCACTCTTGGCGACCTTCCGAACATGTTGGTAACGTTCGCCCCGCGGATACTCCGACAACACCGCGATTTCGTCCGTAATCTGTTCGTACCAGTTGCGGATATCGCCTTTCTTCTCGCGAAAGCCAGGGGCACTTCGCAGGCGAGTTTGTTGCTCTCGAAGAACCCCAACGGCATCGACAAATTTCCCCTTGCGGGCGAGGTTGTGAGCGTTCTCCCAAGCGTCTGCAACTTCATAGAGCAAGAGCCGGGTTGCAACGACAGGATTCATCGCTGGATTTCGGGTGTCAGCCACTTTGTACTGGACCCGTCGAGCCAGAGAGACCTGTTGCGGCCTCAAGCCGGGCAGTATGTAACGAAGCTCCAGCTCCAAAAGCTCGTGAGGACCGTGAGCTTCCTCTGCATCGACCTGTACCTCGACGAACAAATGAAACTCGGCGCCACCCATCATGTCGGGAAGTTCAACGTTCAGACCATGGCCTGTGTACTTGAGGGGAATGGGGTTGCGAAGACCCAGAATGGAGCAGCCTGACATCGGCCGGAAGAACAACTGCACGTGGGTGCCCACAACACTCAACAATCCGCCCAACTCTTTGGCGAACGCGTGGGGAATCATCTCGGCACCCTCGATCAGAGCGTAGCCCCCCTGCCCTGTTCGGGCCAAGCGTTGCAGGAGATCTTCGTCATGTTGTTCGCTGAAGCCCAAGCAACTGAACGAACACTTGCCTCCCGCCTCACGGACGATCTGGGTCAGCTCTTCCGGCTCCATCTCGCCTCGATTGGGCTGACCGTCTGAAAACAAGATCACATGGGCCACAGAGCCTTCGGTGGCTTCATCAAGGTTGGCAAAGGCGAGGCGTAACCCTGCAGCCATGTTGGTGCTGCCAAGAGCCTGAATACTGCTCAACACACCTTGAAAGAAAGCCCGCCCCTCATCGTTGATAGGACGAAGAGGGCTGATCACACGGGCTCGGTTATTAAAAATAACCATGCCAAGTTGATCACGAGGATTAAGCTTGGACAAAAGCATCTCAATGGACTCACAAACAAGCTCCAGCGGTCGCCCCATCATGGAGCCAGATGTGTCCAGACACAGCATCAGCGTGAGAGGAGAACGTTCTGTAAGCTCCAAGTCTTGCGCTTTGAGCGAACAAAGCAACAGCTGGGAGTGAGTTTCTCCGGACGCCAGGGTTGGGAACGCCAAACGTTCACGCAACGAGATCGGGTGCTGTGAATCCATCCTTGTGCCTTCTCCTGTCCAATGCTCCAAATGGAGAGCCCCGCCACAAGCACTCTCCTGCTACTTTCACTTTGACCAGGATGATACGGAATCCAGCGAGGCTTGTCACGCCCCTCTCTCCCAGAAGGTTCAAGAAGGGTCGAAAGGGTATGGACTGAAGGAGCCTTGAGACAGGGAAAAGGAAGAGGCCACGAGCGTTTCAGGCGGCATAGGCAGGCGGTGTGATGTCAGATCCCAGCACAGGAGCCAAAGCATCGTGAAGTTTCCGCATCGCGCGGGCTTCGATCTGACGAACGCGCTCCCGCGAGACTCCCATCTCTTCACCGATGGCTCGTAGCGTCTCTGGCGAATCAGAAAGTCGACGACGTTGAAGCACAAACTGCTCACGCTCTGACAAACGAGAGACAGCGTCGTGCAGCTTCTGTTTGCGAAAGCCCTCATTGTCCATGACAACGAGCTGTTCTTCCGGGCAGGGTTCGTCCAAGGAGAGAGTGTCCGCAACGGTCACGCTCTCATTCATGGCGTACTTCAAAGGCGTATCCAGGGAAAGCTCAGAGTTCTGCATCCGCAGCTCCATCTGCTCCACCGTTTCTTCCTTCACGCCCAGATAATGAGCGATCTCGCTCCGCTCCACATTCTCTTTTCCATTCAAGCGACTGATGGCTCGCTTCGCTTTGTTCAACGAGAAGAACAGCTTCCTCTCGTCGTTGGTTTTGCCCAACCGAATCAACCGCCAGTTGTTCAAGATGTAACTCTGAATGTACGCCCGAATCCACCACACGGCATAACTCGTCAGGCGCACTCCACGGTCGGGATCAAAACGCTCCAGCGCCTTGATCAAGCCCATGTTCCCTTCCTGTACCAAATCCTGAAGATGAGTCCCATAATGCCGATACTCGTACGCCAGCTTCAGCACAAATCGTAGATTCCCCTCAATCAAACGTTGCCGCAACGTTTCATCGCCAGTCTCTCTCCACTGGCGAATTAAGTTCTTCTCTTCCTCACGACTCAACAACGGATACTGATGAATATCCGACCAATACGACTGCAGTTGATCACTCTTACGCTTGACTTGCTTGTTGGCTGCCTTGGAAGGCTTTCTGGTTTGAGTCTGCATCATTTGAATACCTCCGTATAATATTCAAACATTTGAACATATACTGATATAAACATATTCTCATTGTAAACATATTTTTTTAGTAGGAAAACACAAATGTATGAATTTTCAAATTAATTTTTTTTGGAGAAGGAAGAAATCTTAGAATAAATTTAGACTGTAAGCATTCTTTTGTGTGTCTCAGAGAACGAACAAGGGAAGTGATCTTTGGTGTGGGATGGGATCGATGGGGGGTAGGGACGAGAAAAAAGAAAGAGAAGAGAGCAAGATCTGGCGCTCAAGCGGCTCGAATGTTGGGAGCTTTTTCAACAGAAGTGGAGAGAGATGACTCGTCAGGATCAGATGCATTAACACCGCAGTAAGGGCAGAATGACCATTGTGGTTCGAGTTCTTCGTTGCAGGAGGAGCACAGTTCATCAGCGTCGTCATGCCAGCGATCATCACGATGATAGTAGATCTGGCCGATCAAGACGGCGACAGGGATAAGTGTTGCAAATTGCTTGGTAAGAAAGATCACTGAGCCTTCATGAAAGGCACGAAGCCCCATGATCACAAAGCCGATCGCCATAAGAACATAGGAGATCATAGAGAGGTCTCGGACCTCACGGTGAACGTGAGTTTTCCAAACTTGCGACCAGTAACCAAGAGACAGCAACACCAAGGCAATCCATGGCAAGACATCCATAACAGTATCAAACATGCAGCATCCCCTTAGCTAAGGCTAATTTTTTGTATCTATCCCTCAAAGCAGAAGACCCAAACGCTCTTAGAGTTTAGCGTTTCGTGTTGATTCTCAGGTTGTTGGAACCAAAGGACACCCGAAGACCGCCAAATATCGCGAAGTTTCCAGTAGGCTCTTCACGAAAGTACGAGCCAGTGGTGTCGTGGAGGTGGTGCTCAAACATGTGTCGGTAGCGAATTCCAAAAAGGAGTTGGATCGGTCCGGTCACATGGCGGGCCTTTTTGCGGAAGGCGACGGCAATGTCGAACGATAGCGACAGGCTCGATTCCCAGAACGTTCGGATCCAGAATGAACCTGGAATTCCAAGATTCTCATCCTCGCTGCCCCGGCTCCACTCCATGAACATGCCTTCTCGTTGGTACTTGCTCTCCAGAATCAGAGTGAGTTCGGGAATGGAGAAAACAAAGCGTCCTCCAACCACATGACTTTGGAAGTCCCAAGAGAGCAGACCTGCCCAAAATTCAAACCGCAACTTGTCATTGCCCCACCCGACTGTAAGTTCGGGCAGCAAAAACTGGGGAGTCGCTTCCAAATAAAGATTGCTCTGTTCGCGAGCAGGAAGCCGCTTGATAACCGATCGGTTGAGAATACGCTCGGGCAACCCCCAGGTGACAAACCTTATCCACTTCCAAGAGTTTCGGACGAAGAAACCGTGGGATCCCAATTCAAACGAGGTGGTCCCGATTTCGCTTGTAAACAGTCGGTAGCTGTCGACATCGTTGAATAGCTCTCCCCAGTACTCCATGTCGACACGGAATACCTCGAAGCCAAAAGCAAAATGTTTCCGCGTCTTGGGGTTTTTCGTTTTGAACTGAACTCCCAAACCATCCACGTGTAACATGTAGTAGTTGCGGTGCATTTCACCCCACAAACGAACGTCACCCAGGATTAAGTTGAGGCCTGTCCGTGGAACCGAACCCTTGCTCGACGTAGACGCTTGTTTCTTGGGTTGAACCTGGGGCTTGGGTTGGGTCCGATTTTTCCATTGAGGCTCAGGTACAGGTTCAGGGACGTAGGGAAGTGCTGGCCGCTCTGGGGCTGTATCAAAAGACTCTTCCTCTGGGTCTTGCGAGTTGGGCTGGGCTTGCAGCACCGCCCAACCCAATCCAAACCACACCGTTGCACACAACGCCATCACCCTAAGAAGATGCTGCACTTTCAAGTTTGTCATAAGCAACTCCTGTCGCTGGCCAAGGTGGACCTGAATTGTCTGTCCTACTCGTTAACTATGCACTTGCTTTAAGTTTGTCGACGGTAAAACTGTAAGAATATTCTATTTCCATCGTTTCCTTTTTCCGTTCTCAACTGTTTTCTTGGCAGATCACAACGAAAATGGAGCCTTCCCTAAAACGGAATGGCGTTGTACACGTTGTAGACTTCACCATCATGTTGGTTTGCTCAGAGGTGAGCCTTTCTTCGGGAGGTTGGGTCTACCCCCTCCTTGTCTCCCAACCCAAGGGGTTGTTATGAAGCATCTTTCCCAGTGGCTGGGCCGTTTGGCCGTCGTTTGTGCTGTGCTAGGCGTTCTTTGGTCCGCGCAGCTTTTGTTTGCTGAGTCTCCATCAACAGACAAGGATCAGGACGCCGGCTCCCAGGTGGCTGCTCCGGTGGATCCGTTCTCTGGACTTCCCCCTATGAAGGCGCGAGGCGATGAGGCCCACTTTCGGTTTCGACCGGGTCCTCGCCCTCCTGGAACCATCACCAAGCGGGTGAAGATTCCTTTCCCTGCTCCAATCCGACGGAACCCCCCCACCGCCAAGAAAGCCAAGCCTCCGACCGTGAAGTCCTTGGCCCAGCCGTTGAAGATTGTTCGGATGAGCCCGCAAGGACGGATTGGCAACGTTCATCAGATCGTAGTCAGCTTCAACCAGCCGATGGTTCCCCTCACCAGCTTGAAGCAGCTCAAGTCAAAGGCTGCACCGTTTGTGATCCAACCCCAAATACCCGGACGGTTTCGCTGGCTCGACACAAAGACTGCGTTGTTTCAGCCCAAAGGTAGAATCCCCTACTCCACTCGCTATAGGGTTGTAGTCCCCAAGGGGCTAAGCGCCTTGAGTGGCCGCAGCCTCCGCAAAACCAAGACCTACTTCTTTACGACACCCCGGCTTCGTTTGGTTCGGCGAACCCCTTACAGTTACAGTCCGACGGATGCTAACCCCATCATCGCGATGCAGTTCAACCAGAAGATCGATCTTCGCTCGTTTCAAAGTCGTCTGCGATTCCGTGGCCCCACCACCAACTACTCGTTCCGCCTCATCTCCGAGAAGGAGTGGGGCAAGAAAACCAACAAGGCCTACGCACAGATTCGCTCACGCCTCAGCTATTGGAAGAAAGAACACACGGTGGTCTTGCGTCCTTCGCGACCACTCCCTCTCGCCAGCCGGTATACCCTGTCAGTCCGCCGAGGGACCAAGAGCGCGGAAGGTCCATTGCGTAGCAACAAGACTCTTCGTATGTGGTTCCGAACCTACGGGCCGCTCCGTGTGACTCGACGGTATTGCTCCCAGCGAACGTACTCGTTCTTGTTTCGCCGATGCAGACCTCGCTATGGCATCTCTATCACGTTTTCCAACGCCCTCGACTACAACCAAAAGCTCCCTTGGAACAAGCTTGTAGAGACCCACCCCAAGTTGGAGAAGCTCCAGATTCGCGCGTCGGGCCGGTACATTTCGTTGAGCCACCCTGATGGATTTCCTCCTGGCAAGTCACTCACAGTGGTCCTGAAGCGAGGAATCCGCGACCAATACAAGCAAACGCTCGGCCTTGTTCGTTCGGACAAAGACGTCCTTCGAGTGGCACGACGGTACACGTTCCGTTTTGCTGATGCCGCTCCCTACATGCGGTTGCCTCGCTACCAAACAGCAACCTTGGAGTGGAAGGGAGATCATGCACTTGAGGTCAAGACCCGCAACATCTTCACGTTGCGTCAACGCCTGATCCCCATTAACGTGGGTGACCTGTCCAAAGCCATGAAGCTGATTCGTGAGATTGGCTACTCTCGTTACCGCCGGAGAGATCCGGTGTCGAGCTTTGGGTTTGTTCCCAAAGTCGATCAGACCATCAAGACCAAGGCTCCCAAGAACAAGAAGTGGAAACACACGGTCTCCCTCACCAAAGCGCTGGGTGGCAAACCCGGCTGGGTGCTTGTTGTGCTGTCCAGCAACGACTTGTTTGCACAGTACCGCTACGCGATACCTCATCGTGCCTTGCTCGTCCGCGTGACCGACCTTGGCCTCACAACCCGGTATGGACCTGCCCAGATTGTCTCGCTGTTGACGGGACTGCAGAGCGGGAAGCCTGTTTCAGGCGTAAAAGTATCGCTGTACCATTACGGCAACACCAACCAGTCTATCGCCAGCCAAACCTCGAAGGCTACGGGCTTGTCCGTACTGCCTGGTGTTCTCAAGTTGAAGCAAAATCCGATGTATTACCTTGTCGCGGAACACAACGGGGACAAGACGTTTCTTCCGATCAACACAGGCGGACGAGGAGCAGTGGGATACCTGTCTTCGTACGGTACATCAGGCCGTCGTTACCACAAACGATGGACCCCGCAGTATCATATTTTTGCCGATCGTTCCCCGCACAAACCCGGAGAGACCGTTCAACTGACAGGCATCTTGCGGATGCGTGACAACACACCCAAAGGTGGAGTGGCCAAGCTACCACCTGTCCGAGGAGACGTTCACTTTCGGATCCGCAGTCCGCGTTGGCGCGTTGTGAAAAAGGGCAAGCTCAAACTTGAAGCAGGCGGGACCTTTAAGCTCCAGTACACAGCCCCTGAAGACGCCGATCTTGGCAACTACCGGCTGGAGATCTGGTTCAACACATCAGCCGGTGCTTACCGCGTGTACCACAACTTCAAGATTCTGGCGTATCGTGCGCCAGAGTTCAAAGTGAAGATCAGCACCAAAACACCGGGACCTTTCTATTTTGACGACACTCTCACCGCAACCGTGGAAGGTCGCTACACCTTTGGTGCCCCGATGCGTGGAGCCCAGATGCACTGGACCTTCCGTCGTTACGCCGGGAACTTCCGCCCCCCCAACCAGCCCAGCGGCTTCCGCTTCGGCAAGCCACATTACAGCTATCACGGCTGGGGCTATGGCGGCTATCGCCGTGGTTATGGGCACTACCGACGTTGGCGTCATCGCGCATCCAAGCTCATCAAAACAAGCTCGACCAAGCTCGACAAAAACGGACAGCACACGTTGAAGCTTCCGTTGAAGAAAGATGCCTTGAAAGGACCGGGCCGGTTTGTATTGGAAGCGCGGGTGTATGGGAAGAACCGCCAAAGCATCGCCAACCGCAAGACGATCATCGCCCACACCTCCAGCTTGTACCTCGGACTTAAAACCAACAAGCCGATGGTCCGGGCAGGCCAACGTATCAAGACGCTTGCGTTTGCGGTGGACCCCACAGGTCAGCGCCAAAAAGGTGTGACCTTAAAGCTCGTTGCGTTTCGCAGAGAGCAAAAGCAAAAACCCATCAAAACCAAGTCAGGTTGGACCTTTCAGTACTCCACCCAAGAAAAGGTGGTTGCCCAATGCCAGCTGGTGTCTACCCTGAAGGTGCAGTCATGTCGTCTGAAACTCCCCAAGGCTGGACGCTATACCATTCGAGCGTCAGCCAAGGACAAGAAGGGTAGAGCGGCCATCACCGAGACGTATGTGTATGCGTACGGCGAAGGCTACACACCTTCCCAGCGGCCTGAGCACGTCGAGATTATCCCCGACCGCAAGTCGTATAAGCCTGGGCAGAAAGCTCGCCTGTTGGTCAATGCTCCCTTCCGCTCGTCGTATGGTCTGCTTACGTTGGAGCGAAACGGTATCGCGGAATACTCCGTGGTCTCTCTCAAGGGTTCAAGCCAGTCGATTGTGGTCCCGGTCCGCAGTGAATACCTTCCCAATTTCCATGTATCGCTGGTGCTACTTCGAGGTAGGATGTCGCTCAAGCAGTTGGGCATCCCCGACACCAAAGACGCAGAAGACCTGGGCCGACCCATGGCGGCGTACGGTTCCACCTCATTGCGCGTTACGTTGCATGAGAAGCGGCTGCGAATCAAAGTCACCCCATCGACCAAGCAGATTCGTCCGGGCAGTTCACTCAAGCTCAAGCTTAGCGCCCGGGATCACCGGGGCAAGTCAACGCCCGTTGTCTACACTGTGGCGTTGGTCGATGAGGGTGTGCTGTCGTTGCTTGGCTTCCAAACCCCCGATCCTCTTAAGGCCTTGTATGTGAGTCGCCCGGCCTGGACTGTGATGCGTTCACTCCGCACCACTCTGTTGTCCAAGAAAAAAGAGAAAACCAAAGGCAAACACAAAAACAGACGCTCCCGAAACAACCTCCGCCCGGAAGGAAAACTTCTCAAGCAGCTGCAAAAGTCTCCACCACCACCTCCATCACCAGGAGGAGGCAGAGACAAAGACGACGATGGAGAGGCCGAACGAACCGTTCAAACCGTGAGCAAAAGTTCGGGAGGGCGAATGTTTGGCTATACCGCCAACACGACCGCGACTCGTGGGCCTCGCCGCTCTTACAAAAAGGCCGCCCGACCTGTTGTAGCAGAGGAGGCACCGGCAGCGGCAGCGGACGCGAACAACTCACGAGGTCGGCCTTCGATCAGCGTACGCAGCAAGTTTGCATCGACCGCGTTCTACAAGACGTTGGTTCGCTCGGATCGCAACGGTGAAGCCGAGCTTTCCATTAAGATGCCCGACAACCTCACCACCTTCCGCGTGATGGTGGTGGCTGTTGACCTGGAGACGCCCGACCGCTTTGGAAACGGCGAAAGCCAGGTGGTCATCCGCAAGCCGTTGTTGCTTCGCCCTGCCCTTCCCCGCTTTGCCAACTTTGGTGATTCGTTTGAAGCGTCCGTGGTGATCAACAACGAAACGGGGAAAGACGGCACTGTCGCGGTCCTCACACGAGGCATCAACATTGTGTACACCGGAGCCACCCGCAAGAACATCTTTGTTCCGGCGGGACAGGCTCGGGAAGTTCGTTTCCCTGTCAAGGTCGCCAAAACCGGCACCGCCCGCATCCAGTTTGCAGCCATCTTGGGTCAAGAAACAGATGGAGTCGAGCGCTCCATTCCTATCCTCATACCTGCGACAGCTGCAGCGTTTGCAACTTACGGTTCGACCACCAAGTCTGTGGCGCAAGTCGTGGAGCCTCCGAAAGACGCGCTCGCTCCGTTTGGTGGGCTGAAAATTTCGTTGTCTTCTACGGCTCTCAACGGTCTGGAAGATGCAGCCCGCTACCTGATAACCTATCCTTTCGAGTGCAACGAGCAGACCGCGAGCCGGATTATGCCAATCATCGCGCTCCGTCGTATCCTTCCAGAGTTCAAGATCGGCAAAGTCTCAGACCCTGCAAGGATGAAGAGCCTCGCCATCGCAGGCATCCGTAAGCTGTCCCAACGGCAACGCAGCGACGGTGGCTGGGGATACTGGGGTGGGTCACGCAATTCCTGGATGTTCATCAGCGCCTACATCACCCAAACCCTGCTTCGTGCTCAAAAGGCCGGATACAACGTGGACAAACGAATGCTCAACCGGGCCCAACGATTCCTGTCATACAGGCTCCGGTACCCTCACCGTTGGGAGCGAAAGAGTTACACCAGTCAAGTGATGGCGCTGTGGACGCTGTCGATGATGAAGAACACTTCGACCTCGTACCTTCGTCGCTTTGGCAACAAGCTGTACAAGCAGCGTGCAAAGTTGCCGATGTTTGGGAAAGCCTGGTTGATGGTTGCGTTGCACCGCGGGAACGCCAAAGATCCCCGTGTGAGCAAGCTGCTTCAGGTGCTCCGAAACAATGTAACGGAAACCTCAGGAGCCGCCCACTTCGTGGAAGGAGCGACCGAGAGTTTGCGTCGGTTGATGCACTCCAACGATCGATCTGACGCCATCATTCTTCAAACGCTGCTCGACATTCGCCCGAAGGAGCCATTGATTCCGAAGCTTGTGCGGGGTTTGATGCGGTCACGGATTCGTGGTCGCTGGAGCACCACCCAAGCCAACGCGTTTGCGATGATTGCGATGGACCAATACTTCCGCATCTACGAGAAGATTGTGCCTGACTTCACGGTCTCACACTGGCTGGGCGACGGCTACCTCGGCGGCACAACCATGAAAGGCCGCAAAATGGGCATCAAGGAGCAAATGATTCCCATGCGCTTCTTGATGAAGCAAGGCCGCCAGCCCCTCGTGCTGGAGAAGAAAGGAAAAGGCCGACTCTACTACCGCATCGGTATGCGTTATGCTCCCAAAAGCTTGAAGCTTAAGGCGACCTCCGAAGGCTTTACCGTGAAGCGCACCTACGAACCGGTGGAAGGCAAAGACACCGTGTTCAAGGGCAAAGACGGACGCTGGAAGTTCCGCGCAGGTTCGTATGTTCGGGTCCGGCTGACCGTGGTTGTGCCTGCACGACGTTTCTACGCCGCAGTGGTCGATCCCCTTCCCGCTGGCCTGGAAGCCGTAAACCTTGGACTCAAAACCTCAGCCAGCAGCTACCTGGGCCGCAAGCAAAGTCGCCGAGTGTATGGAAGTCGCAGTTACTACTCGTACTCCGCGTTCAACCACACCGAAAAGCGCGACTCCATGGTCGTCTTGTTTGCAGACCGTCTCCCCGCTGGCGTCTACGAGTACGCTTATCTTGCTCGGGCCACCACGTTGGGTAACTTCATCGTGCCGCCCACACGAGCGGAGGAGATGTACAGTCCCGAAACCTTCGGACGTAGCTCCACCCTCTTTGCCGACGTCATTCCTGCCAAAGACAAGAAGTAGGATCACTTTAATTTGGCAGGAGTTGCCATCGAAGGAGGCGGTGTTTGCGGCGTAGGCATCGAGGTGTTGCAAGGCTTGGGGTCATGTGGATCATACTGGCGCGGCTGACGTCGGCCTTGCCAGTTGCGAAGCCATCGAGAGTTGGGTTTCTTCATGCTGGCCTTGTGGATGTTCCCGTACCATTCACGAAGGATGCATTCGGCGGGCTTGCCGCGCGGTGTGTACCCTTTGTCTTTCGGGCCACCTCGGGCAAACCAGTTCCAGAAGAACGACCCTTGTAGCATCTTGCTCTTGCTCCAAACGTCGACGAACGCGCGGTAACATCGGCGCTGTTCTTCCAGAGAGATCTTCTGGTCGCGGGTGTAGTCCCAGGGATAGATGTTGGTCCCTTCCTGACTGTAGTACCCCACCTCTGTAAAGATCAACGGCTGACGGGGGTAATTGGCTTTCCAGGCCTCAATCTTCTTCCGGATTTGCATCCACGTGCTGCGCAGCGTACCTACGCTGGGCAACACCTTCTTGCTCAATTCGTAGTAGTTGCTGATTCCGATGTAGTCGAGGTCATCCCAAAAGGTGACAGGCTCGTAGTGATCCCAGTTCGCCGAATAAACCAGCATGCCACGATAGATCTGACGCACACTCGCGATCAACGAGCGCCAACGCGACCGATGGGTCTCCATGCTGACCAACTCGCTGCCCACGGAAAACAACTCGACGCCGTGGGTTTGCCCCAAACGCGCGTAGTGAAGAATGTAGGATCGATAACTCCGCCACCACTCATCCAAGACCGTAGGCTTGATGACTCCACGCCAGTCGTCAGGGCCTCGCTCCTTGAGCCGAACGATCGGCAACAGGAACACCTGCAAGCCACGAGCCCGCGCCTGACGAATCGTTTGGATCAAGCGTGCGTCGCTGACAGTGCGTTGTTTGTCTCGGACAATCTGCGTCGCTTTGACGTTCTTTTGGTACCAGCTAATCACAAACCCGACATGACTGGCGCCCACGTCTTTGATGTCTTTGAGGAAGAGGTCGTAATCAAAGTCCTGGCTTTTGAAGTACATGCCAAGGCTGATCCCCCGCATGTACGGTCGCTTCAGACGTCGAACCCAATCCGGACGAATGGGCTGTCCCTTGGGCAGGGCCGGTCGTGGTAACGGATACTCGTAAGGTCGAACGTCCCGGAGGTAACACGAACGATCAGGAGAGACGCTTCGGCCCGAACGAATGGAGCCTGTCGTCATCCCCATCACAAGCACGAGGCATCCAAGCCCCCAACGCATCCAAAAGCGACGCGCCGAGGGAAGCAACAACCTGGGTGAGGCAGTTTGGGTGGTTTCCAAAGAGGTGGTCATGGTTTCTTTCTGTCAACACAACAAAGAACAGGGTCACAGTCTGGTGGAATGTGGAAAGAGCCTTATCATGAAGGCTCCCCACAAACGTTGTCGAGGAACGTGACCAACTATAACACCGCTCCATGAAAAAGGCACGGTTTGCGAACACCCGAAACCATTCACTCGGACCATTCGGGTAAGACCAAAGCTGGCGCAAAATCCAAGCGCAGAGCATCCCGCATCTCCGCGGCCGAAACAAACCGGTTTTCCGGTTGTTTCGCCAATGCAGCTTGAAGGATGTCTACCACAGCAGGGGTCACCGATGGACACCGCTCTCGCAGGCGCTCCAAAGGCAACGGAGCTTGCTCATGCTGCATCCGATATTCGTCCACGGTGGAAGCACGAAATGGAAGCTCTCCTGTTAACAAGCGATACAAAACAACGCCTGCAGCGTAGAGGTCGCTGGCGACAGAGCCGGTGTTGTGAAAACGCTCGGGTGCCATATACGCGGGCGTTCCAGGGATAGGGACAGCCTCTTTGGGATGGATCTCATCGACCTCAGAAGCAAGCAATGTTGTGATGCCAAAGTCGATGAGGGTAACGCACTCTCCCATGCCAGAAAGATGACCAACAACAACGTTGGAAGGCTTGGGGTCAGCGTGGCAGAGTCCCATCGAATGCATGGCATGAAGTCCATCGCAAAGTTGACGGATCAACGTCACAGCCCGATGCAGAGGAAGGCGACCATGACGTTGCAGCAACGAATGCAGCGTGCTCCCTTCCACCAGCTTCATCACCAAACAAAACGCTTCACCATCATCGCCAAACTCCATCACGCGGCAAACGTGTGGATGCTGCAACCACTGCAGTCGCTCGGCGATTAAGGGCAACGGAGAGCGATGCCGAAGACGCTTGAGCACACACACCGTATCCAGAAGAAAATGCTCCGCGAGATAAACCGATGGATGCTCACGATCCACCAAGGGCCGCAGCAGCTTCAACGACAAAGTGACGGAACGCCTGACTTCCAGCATACAACGCTCATTTCTGAAAGGTGACATGGAAAGCAACACTTACATGTTAGTAAGCAGGCATATACCACAGCTACTTAAAGTTCACCACATACACGAAACGACAAAAAGCCTGAACCATCCTCTTCTCATTAAGGGATGACCTAGGCTTCCAGTCACATCAAGGTGAAGAGAAGTGGCTTTGCGTTAGCCTTATTGGCTTCTTTGTCGGCTTCCATCGCGGGGTCGAACACAAACATTGGAGCGACTGCTGCACACCTTCCCATCACTACAATCCACGTTGGAAGAACAGGTTTGCACACAAACGTTGCGACGGGTGCTGCATTTCTGGCCTTCTCCACAATCAGCGTCGCTCTGGCATGCAGGAGCGTTGGTCTGGCTCCGTTTGCAGAAAGCAGTCTCTGTATCGCACGTTCCGCTTTTGCAGTCGCCATCGTTGGTACAAGTTCGTCGGCAGACGTTACGTTCCATGTCACAAGCTCGACCTTCACCACAGTCTGCGTCACTCTGGCAAGACGTTCGCTGTCTTCGCCCTCCCTCGGAAGGTTGTGTGGTCGTGCTGCAATTCTCCGTGGCTGGGTCACACCCGCTTCGTGGTGACGTTCCTGAAGCCTGGCAGGCTCCAGTCTGGCAAACCGCTCCGTTCATACAGTCGTCATCTGTCTCACAAGGTCCGGTGTAGAAAAGAGGTCCACATGCGATCAAGGTGCTGCTAACGGCGAACATCAATACGGTGGCTTGCAAAGTTTTCATCCATTTCATGATCGTGTCTCCTGAGTTGGGGGCTTCATGCCCAAAGACTGAGTTGGGGGCTTCATGCCCAAAGAAGGTTTGCTCTTGCGCCTAGCGTTTGCCCAAGCGACTTCATCGTTGCCCCACCCTAGAGCAGAGATCATGCCAGGTTGAAAACGTGAGACACCTCACACAAGCTCTCGCCCCAGGTTGTGAAGGACCTCACACCTCTCTCCGATCCTGTGAGAAGACTCACACCCCTTTCGAGTAGAAGTCTCCCACCCACCGGGGTAATGTTCCTCCAACCTTGTTCTTTCCGCGTCTGAGAACTCTCAACCTTTTCCAAAACGTCTGCTCTTGCCCTTACACCACCGACATTCCTTTATCATCAGGCCAACTTCCGTTGCATGAAAGCGACTTTCCGAGTATGGTGATGACCCTGGATTTCACGATGCAAATGGCACAGTGGCAGTGATGGCGACAGATTGGCGACATACTTCAGGTTGGCCTGGCTGGTTGTTGGGTTGGTGGGTGGTTGTAGGGTTGGTAAGTCTGTACCCTTCCACAGCCGAAGCCTGGCGATGGGGCCAATGGAAGTTAAACTTGCAGCTCAGGTATGCGACCGGCTGGGACGACAACGTACAGCGTCTCGCGATACCTCCAGAGCCAGACGCCGTAGTTCGCTGGGATCGTCTCGCCACCACGCCCCCGATCCAAACGCGCTTGCCTTCCGCCACAATCACCCACGATGGCGTGCACCAATTCAGTGGTCAGGTTCGTGTCCGCTTCCGCAAAGGACCCCATGTCTGGAATGCCCGGTACGCGCTGGGTGGAAAGATCTTTTATCTTAGCAGCGGAGAAAACGCCCTGGTTCAAAGTGGTGGCACCAGCTACTACGCCCGGCTGCATCGCCGCGTGTATCTGGGCGTGTCTGTCGACGCTAAGGACCGCAGGCGGATCAACACCAGCCGTGAGTATTCCTATCTGGGAGGATTGTTTCGCCTCCTCTGGTTTGCTCCGCTAGGCTTCCGGCTGACCGTTCAAGGCGGTTACAACGTCTTCCAGTACCGACATTTCGAGGATTTCCGACCGGACTCTGCCTTCGACACCTTTACAGACGGACAGCGATTCTCGTTCCATGGAGATTTGTACAACATCACCTTGCAAAAGTCGTTTGGTCGAGTGTTTCGACTCTACGCAGGCTACCAGTTGACCCGACGGTTTTATAGCGTTCGACGCAACCGCAACGCACGCCCCCAAGACCAACAGGGTCAACCCACCAGTGAAATCCCAGCCAACTGCTCGCTTGATGGAGCCGACCCCAACAACTTCCTGATTTGCAGCGTGGAGCAAGGCCGAGCCGATCTGGCCCATCGCTTTACCCTGGGTTTCCGCCTGCTCTATCGGGTCCTGCTGGAAGGCGCCTACAACCTCCAATTTCTGACCGCCGACTCCTACGGTGAATCCTTCTTGGGCCACAACATCCAACTGACCTTTGCAGCGACTCCCTTCTGGAAGCTTTACCTTGTGGTCCAACTCCGACTCCAGTTCCGGAACTACTTCGACGGCGCACCGTTTGGCCCAAACCGAGTCCAGACCAGCCTGGACGACAACTTAACGTCACTAACCATTCGGCTATCACGACCCATCTGGAAGGCCTTTCATGTCAATCTCCGATACAGTCACTACGCCAATCTGTTTGGACTCGGAATTAACCAGTACTCTAGAAACCTCCTAACCGCCGGTTTTTCTTTCGCTTTCTAAAAAACTTTTCACGCGCCTTTGAACCTCTGACAAAAACTGACACAAATCACTGTTATCAATAGAAAAACGAAGCCACTCTCTGCAGTTGCCTTGTGGGGGGTTTGGTGGTATAGTAGGCCGCAGTGTTCGGAACTGTAGCAATCCACGTACAAAATGTCGGAGTTTTTCATGGCAGAAACCAAGCAAGAGCAGGAAACAGCAACCGTCCAAGCGGAACAGGACCCGAGCGCACCCCCCCCCGAATCGACCTCCACAGAAGCCTCCGCTTCTGAAACAAAGGAAAACGCCAAAGCCGCTCCTTCGGAAAATGCGGCCGACTACGACGGCTCCAAGATCCGCGTACTGGAAGGCTTGGACGCGGTCCGCAAACGTCCCGGTATGTACATCGGTGACACTGGAATCCGCGGCTTGCACCACATGGTGTATGAGGTTGTTGATAACAGTATTGACGAAGCGATGGCTGGCTACTGCGACCAGGTCGAAGTCACCATCCACGTAGATAACTCCATCACCGTGTCCGACAACGGCCGTGGTATTCCTGTCGATATCCACCCCACAGAAAACATCCCCACGCTGGAGGTCGTTCTCACCAAACTCCACGCTGGAGGAAAGTTCGACAACGACGCCTACAAGGTCTCTGGTGGTCTCCACGGAGTTGGTGTCTCTGTTGTGAACGCGCTCTCCGAGTGGCTCAAGATCGAGGTTATGCGCGACGGTCACGTCTACCGTCATGAATTTGCCCGTGGAGCCCCCGTTGGAGAACTCAAGACCGTGGGGCAAACCCAGCGGCGCGGTACCGTCGTCCGCTTCCGCCCTGACCATGAGATCTTTGGTGAAGGCCTCTACCAAACCGACATTTTGGCCAACCGTCTGCGCGAGCTCTCGTACCTCAACAAAGGTGTACGAATCAAACTCACAGACAAGCGCGAAGACGGCAAAGAGTTCGACTTCTACTTTGAAGGTGGTATCCGCTCCTTCGTGGAACACCTCAACGGCAAAAAGACACCCATTCAAGAAGACGTCATCTATCTCGACGGCGAACGTGAAGGGGTCTCTCTCGAAGTCGCCATGCAGTACAACGAGAGCTACAGCGAAACCATCTTCAGCTTCGCGAACAACATCAACACCACAGAGGGTGGAACCCACATGTTTGGTTTCCGGGCCGCCCTCACCCGAACGCTGAACAGCTACGCCGCCCAAAACGACCTCTTCCCCAAGAAACAAAGCAACCTGTCTGGGGATGATGTTCGGGAAGGCCTCGTTGCTGTCATCAGCGTCAAGTTGCCACAACCTCAATTTGAGGGGCAAACCAAGACCAAGCTGGGCAACAGTGAGGTCCGAGGCTTTGTGGAGCAGATCGTCAACGAAGGCCTGAACCAATATCTGGAAGAGCACCCCCGCGAAGGAAAGCTCATCATCCAGAAAGCGGTGATGGCGTCTCGCGCTCGTGAAGCCGCCAAGCGTGCCCGAGAGTTGGTACAACGTAAGAACGTACTGGACATTGGCTCGCTGCCAGGAAAGCTCGCCGACTGCCAGGAAAAAGACCCCTCCCTCTGCGAATTGTATCTGGTGGAAGGGGATTCGGCCGGTGGTTCCGCGAAGATGGGTCGCGACCGTAGAACCCAAGCTGTCCTTCCCCTGCGAGGAAAGATACTCAACGTGGAGAAAGCCCGCATCGACAAGATGCTCTCCTCCCAAGAGATCCTCCACCTCATCACCGCCCTCGGAACCGGCATCGGCGAAGACCACTACGATCTCGACAAGCTGCGGTATCACAAACTGATCGTCATGACTGACGCCGACGTCGACGGCTCCCACATCCGAACCTTGCTCTTGACCTTCTTCTTCCGTCACTTTGAGGACCTGATCCGACGCGGTCACCTCTACATCGCTCAGCCACCTCTGTACAAAGTGAAGAAAGGTCGCCGCGAACAGTATCTTAAGGACGACAAAGCCTTGGAAGAATTCCTGTTTGACAAAGGCTGTGACGAAATCACCCTCATCCTCGATGAAAACAACAGCCTGAACGGTGAACCCCTCAAAGAGTTGGCCCACCGCATTCGCCGCTACCAGCGATTGTTGGAAACGATAGAGCGCATCGACAGCCGTGGCTTGTCTGCCATGATGCGAGCCGTCGCCGACAACGAAGCTGACATCCAATGGGAAACCCTTCTCCAGGACAACGACGCGCTGTCCCGCCTTGGAGAGCAAGCCCAAACAAGCTTCACCCACCGCTACGGTGAGGACGAGTACTTTGCGTACCACCTCGATCGCGACGAAGAGCACGACGCCTGGCAAATGCGCCTCGTGACCAAACTCAACGGCATTGAGCAAACCTTTACGTTGAGTCAACACCTGATCGAGTCACCCGAATTTGAACAGCTCCTCCAACAGTCCAAATTCAGCAGCCTGGGCCAGCCCCCCTACAACTTGGAGTACAAGGGCGAAACCACCGAAGCTGACCATGTGGAAGCAATTGTCGAGAAGATCCTCTCCGTTGGAAACAAGGGCCTCGATGTCCAGCGATACAAAGGTCTTGGAGAGATGAACCCGGATCAGCTTTGGGACACCACCATGGATCCCCAGAACCGCACGCTGCTCCAAGTCAAGCTCGACAACGACAACTTTGAACAAGCCGACGAGATGTTCTCCACCTTGATGGGCGACCACGTTGAAGTCCGCCGCCGGTTCATCGAAGACAACGCACTCAACGTCCGTAACCTCGATATCTAAGGAAGACGGATGCCCATGCCACACACCCTGCACACACACACCACCCAAGAGAAAGCATTATGAGACGTTGTTGGCATCCTTTGTTATGGCTAGGCATCTGGATTCTCACAGGCTGCGGCGGCCCCACCGTCCAACCGCTCCAGGACGCAACCTTTCGCCTGGAAAGCGTCACCCTCAACGACTGCAAAAAAAGCACACAGGCTCAAACCTGTATGACAGACATCAAAGGTGTCATCGACGAGCGCGCAGTCACAGAGCCTGGAGAAACTGTCGCCGATTGCCAACAATGTGTCTTCAACCAGAAGATCTCTTTGCTGGACGGCGGCGGTACCCGCCACACCTTCTACTACAAACTCCCCAACAGCCAACCCATCCCCGTGAAGTTGGGAGAACCTGCCCAGCTCTTCTTCATCGACGCAAGCCGTGTCGGCAAAGGCTTTGCCATGAGCTTCCGTGACCAAAACGGAAACCTGATCGCAGCCATGTCGAGTGGGCAAGGCGGTGAATTCCTCGACCAGGAACAACGCCTCGGCCAAGTCACGATCACCACCGACGCTGAAAACGTAGCCGGTGAAGAAGCCACAGAATGCGGCACCAAGGTGTACCGAAACCTCCAACTCAAAGCCGGAGAGACCTCCATCCAAGCTGCTCCTGGTGAAACCAAAACCCTGGAAAGCACCATCCGCAGCTACCTCTTCACCAACATCAACCGCTACAGCTGGAAAAACTCCACCTGCTCCGACCGCTCCACCCCCTACGCCTACATCGTCTACCGCACCGCCACCTCCAACTGACACTCACATCTCATCCGAATGACATTTCATCAAAATGGATACGTGAACGTCGGGACCCGTGGACATCGGAATACATTCCGACGCTAGGATCATCCCATTGGGATACATTCATCACATCGGAATGGATTCATCACATCGGAATACATTCGTTTCACCACATTGGAATGGATTCGTGAACATCGGGATACATTCCGACGCTATTGTCAACACATCGTTGGAATGGTACCACCATCATGCATTAATGATGGAATGGAGGTACTTGAAATGATCTTGAATCGTAGGTTGCCGTTGCGCGCGGTGCTGATGTTTGGTTTGTATCTTGCGTCGCTGGGAGCCGTTTGGGCGGCCGTTGTCTACGTACTTTACGAATATGCGGGTTTGCACTTTCTGCGTGTCCCCTTTTTGCCGATAGCAACGATTGGTACGGCGGTTGCGTTCTACATTGGTTTCAAGAACAACGCGGCGTACGAGCGTTTTTGGGAAGGTCGCAAGATCTGGGGTGGCATCGTAAACTCCAGCCGAACGTGGGCCACGTTTGTGATGAGCTACATTGGCCCAGGTAGCGACGACGAGGAGACCTATGAGACCCGCAAGGTCTTAATCTACAGACAGCTCGCCTGGATCAACGCCCTGCGATTGCAACTGCGCAAGACATCACGATTCTTTGACAAACCAGCCCGGGCCACCAAACGTCGCCTGGAAAACCACGCCGAACACATGCGCAACGACTGGGACAAAGAGATTGCCCCTTTCCTGGAGGAAGAGGAGTTCAAGACTGTGTCTGGAATGACCAATCCAGCCACTCACCTCCTCACCCAACAAGGCTCCCACCTTGCAGAGCGTGTGAAGGCCAACAAGCTTGACCTCTTCCATCAGATCGCGATGATGGAGGTGGTGGAAGAGTTGTACACGCTGCAAGGCAAGTGCGAGCGCATCAAAAACACCCCGTTTCCCCGTCAGTATGCAGAGTACAGTCGCTTGTTCACCAGGGTATTTATCTTCCTCGTTCCGTTTGGACTCTTGGACGTCTTTGGAAAGGCCGCCACCCACTCGGGCCTTGCATCGTTCCTCCCCGCGATTCCGATGATTATCGCTGCAGCGTTGGTGACCTGGGTGTTTGTAACAATGGAATCCATCGGCGACTCCAGCGAAGATCCTTTTGAACGCAGCATGAACGACGTCCCGATGAACGCATTGTGCCGAACCATCGAGATAGATCTCCGGCAGATGCTAGGGGAAACCGATCTCCCCGAGAAAGAAAAGCCCATCGACCGGCTCTTGTACTAAGAGACCAACGCAAGCACCTCAACGCAACCCCAACAAGGAAGTCGGATTCTGCGATGACACAGGAAAGCTATCTCACCAAGGAACAACTTGATCCCAACCCCATCCAACAGTTTGCTGCATGGTTTGAAGAAGCGAAAGCTTCCGAGATCGATGTACCCGAAGGCATGGTCGTAGCGAGCGCCACTCCAGACGGCGTTCCATCAGCACGAATGGTGCTTTGCAAAGCATTTGACGATGATGGCTTTGTCTTCTATACCAACTACGAAAGTGAGAAAGCCCAACAACTGGATAGCAACCCTCAGGTCTCGCTGTTGTTCCACTGGAAATCCCTGGAACGACAGGTCCGAGTGGTTGGAACGGTAGAACGCACCGACCAGGCAACCAGTGACGCCTACTTTCAGTCACGCCCACGAGGAAGCCGGATCAGCGCCTGGGCCTCGCCACAAAGTCAGATCGTGGCCGACCGGGATGCGTTGGTACAATTGCGTCAGGAAGTCGAAGAGCGATTTGGCGACGGAGAGATTCCCACACCACCGTTCTGGGGTGGCTACCGGGTGAAGCCCGCAACCATTGAGTTTTGGCAAGGTCGGACCAATCGATACCACGATCGTTTTGTGTACCGACGCGACGCCAACAGCGCAGAGTGGCAGATCGACCGATTGGCCCCCTAACCTCTAGAACAACAGCCCATTCCAAAGCAACCCCAAAACAAAGGAAAGAACAATGAGCCAGATTTACCGTGTCTTTATCCGTCATGAAAGCGAAGCCCAACCCTCATGGTTTAAGTTGCGCTCGGACAAGACCCGCGAAGAACTCGTGGCCGAGATCCATACAGCAATGGCCCAACCGGCTCCTTCCTTGTGGCAATGCGTGGATCTGGAACATCGCTCCTGGATTTTTCGAGCCGATAAGATCTACACTGTTTGCGTGAACCAAGCGGAACCTGAAGGCGCCGCGGAACACATCCAAATCGCGTAAGGGAGCTTCGTCTCCCCAAACCCCTCGCCCTCCTGAGGAACCATCAAACCGATGTCTCGATCGACCATCATCACCGATGAACATTGTCCCCGTTGTGGTGCCAACCTCGAAGAGCTACGGCAACTATCCAAGCCGCCAACGTTCTGTCTTCAGTGTCGCTTCCCCATCGTCTTGATCGCCAACAAGTACAAGCTTGTTCGGGTGCTAGGGGAAGGGGGTTTTGGTACCGTCTTTCTCGCCAGACACATACGCCTGAAGCGCAACGCAGAGCGTGTGGTCAAGCTGATCAAACGAGAGGTGTTCGAGAAAGAGGGAATGGAAGACCGGTTCTACCGAGAAGTCCAGGTCACCTCCGACTTGTCACAACGCAACGAACATATTGTTCGCATCTACGATGACTTCGGTGAGGTTCCTCAACTGGGTCACTTCTATGTGATGGAATACCTCCAAGGGAGTCCACTCACGGAATACGTCCTCCAGGGAAAAACTCAGCCCATCGCTTGGACCCTCGATATTTTTCGCCAGCTCTGCGACGCCATCCAGGCCGCGCACGAAGAAGGAATCATCCACCGCGACCTGAAGCCCGACAACATTCTCTTGATCGAGAGGCGGAAAAACCCGCACTTTGTGAAGGTTCTCGACTTTGGGATCGCCAAACCGACCGAAGACAGCGGACGCACCGAGCTCAACCTGACACAAGGCGCGCTCGGAACCCCCATGTACATGCCCCCCGAGCAAGCGACGAACCGCCCCATTGATGGACGCTCCGACCTCTACGCGATGGGCATCATCCTCTACGAAATGCTCGTAGGACGTCACCCCTTCATTGTGCCAGGTCAAGAAGCAACGATGTCACCGCTGGAGTTGCTCACTGCGCAGATGATGCAGACCCCTCCGTCGTTCAAAGTGGCAGCACCTAACCTGGACATACCGCCTGCTCTCGAAGAGGCCACCCTCAAGGCTCTGGCCAAAAAGCCCGAAGAGCGGTTTCAGTCTGTCGAAGAATTCTGGCAAGCCCTTGCAAAAGCGGGCGCAGACGCCAACATCACGCCAGAGGTAGCAACCACTCGCTCAGAGCGCCCCCCCCTACCCACAGGAATGCGCTCCGACCAACAGCCAGCCCTCCACGTTGACAGCCAGGATGCCCTCCGAACCACCAGCGCCCCTGCATCCCAAGAGCTTGAACGGCTCTCCCAGATGTCAGAAGAGGCCGTCTCCTCCCTTCCTCCGACAGGCGACCATATCCTTCCCAAAGGAGAGTCCGAAGCGGATTTTGTCAGCGCGCAGACCCAGGCTGCTCCTTCTTCACCAGGAAACACAGAGCGGCTCCAGAAACCCAGATCGTCCACAGTGGATCTGATGGGAGACGCCTTCCCCTCCTCCAAGAAAGGCCTGTGGGTTGGTCTCGCCGCCTTGTTGGTGGTGTTTGTTGGCGTTGGCTTGTACGCCATGGGCTTCTTCTCCTCCAAAAAAGGCAAGGCCCAACCTCCCCAAACACGGCGCAAGGTGCTCGCAAAACGTACCAAGCCACAGCCTCCACCGACCCGACGAAACACCGAAACCGACGCTGGCAACACACCGACACCAGCACGACAGGACGATGACAACGACAACGAGAGTGACAACGACAACGACACCGTGGAACCGCCAGCACGTCCGACCAAGCGACGTCTGAAACGCCGACGCCGAGTACGTCGTCGCTCGGTCCGCTACGTCAAGCCCAGAGCACGTCGAAGAGTGGAGCCTGTCAAACCAGCCAAGCGTCCGGACGTTCGCAAGCCCACCAACGGCTGCCCTGAAGGTCAAATTCGCTTGCGCATCCAACGATGTCCCAACGGAGAAGGCCGCTTCGCTGTCGCATACGGAAATCGCACCAAGCGATTTCGTTCGAGCCAGGCTGCCTGCATTCCGAGCAGCACACGCAAAGCCCACATCTCACAAACAGGCTGCCACGGGTGCTTTGTGAGCATTCGCTCAGGGCAAACCGCACTTCGCCTGCGCCTGAAAGATGGCGACACAGACGAAAGCATGACCCTCAACAAAGATTACTGCCTGCGTTAACCTATCGTTCGACAGCTCCCGTGCACACGCCAATGGCATACACTTCCCTGACATTCCGATCCCAACGAGGAAGAAAACGATGAGTCGTATCCTGGTCATAGATGACAACGAAACCATGCGAGAAGGTATGGCCTATACCATTAAAAAGATGGGTCATACTGTAGAGATGGCTTCTGGCGGACGTCAGGGCGTAGCGTTGTTTAAGCCGGGCGAAACCGACCTCGTCATCACCGACCTTAAGATGGATGACCTCGATGGTATCGGCGTGATCGAACACGTCAAGAATGAAGACCCAGACGCTCTTATCATTGTTGTCACAGCGTTTGGTACCATTGACGTTGCCGTAGAAGCCATGCAGAAGGGTGCGTTTGACTTTATCACCAAGCCCTTCTCCATGGACCTGCTCCGCGCCAAGGTAACCAAAGCCTTGGAGCGTCGTGCGCTTGCAATCAAAACCAACCGCTTGCAGGCCGAGAACGAGGTCCTTCGGGAGGAACTCGCTGCCCCCTACGGAGCCGCGCAAGAAATCATTGGCGAAAGCGAGCCGATGCAGCGCGTGTTCCGAATGATCCGAAAGGTCGCCGCCACCGACTCCACCGTCCATATCTTTGGCGAGAGCGGCACAGGTAAAGAACTCGTCGCTCGCGCCGTGCACATGCAAAGCCCCCGCAAAGACGGACCCTTTATCAAAGTAAGCTGCAGCGCGCTTACAGAAACGTTGTTGGAGAGCGAACTCTTTGGGCACGAAAAAGGAGCCTTCACCAACGCTCTGAAGCGAAAGCTAGGCCGCTTCGAGCTAGCCGACGGAGGCACCCTGTTCCTCGATGAGATTGGTGACATTTCACCCACAGTGCAGGTCAAGCTACTTCGTGTGTTGCAAGAGAGAGAGTTCGAGCGAGTGGGTGGTGAAGAGCCCATCTCCGTCGACGTCCGTATCGTGAGCGCCACCAACAAAAACCTGGAAGAAGAGGTGGAAGCAGGACGGTTCCGCGAAGACCTCTTCTATCGCTTGCACATCCTCCCCATTACCTTGCCACCGCTGCGCAATCGCTTGGATGATCTTGAGGTGCTCCTCCAGCACTTCCTGAACAAGCTCAAACCCCGAACTCGCCACAGCGTGAAAGAGGTGAGCGCAGAAGTGTACGATGTGATGCGTCGTTACACCTGGCCCGGTAACATCCGTCAGCTTGAAAATGTGATGGAACAGATCCTGGTACTCTCCGACAGCGAAACCCTCACGGTAGAAGACCTTCCTGTCTACATCACCAACGCCAAGCCTGCTGCGCTTCAAGCCGACACAGACCTGTTTGCCTCCCTCGGCGACCGCACCCTCCCTCAGATCCTCGACGATCTGGAACGCCAGTTCATTTTGCAAGCGTTTGAACGCGCCAAGGGAGTAAAGACCGAGACCGCTCGGACCCTCGGAATCAAGACCTCTGCGTTGTATTACAAACTGGAAAAGTATGGGATTGGCGGCGACCAGGAAGAAGAGTAGGCAAGGAAAGAAGGGAAAGACGTATCAGTTACAGGCAGCAACCTCATTGCCGCATGTCTTCAATGACTCACCGAGGGTGCTGTTCACCAGATTGCAGGCAAGCTCACCCAAGTCACCACCAGTACCGATTCCACTGCATGTGACCGTTGTTTTGCTGCCATTGCACTCCACAACGACCTCGTCACCGGTTGTCCCCAAAGCGACTTTGGCGGCCTCACAACAGTCTTTGGCCTTTTGGCAAGCCGCGCTGAGGCCGCTGCCACAATTCACAGTCATGAGGGCGACAAACGGGAGAACAAGAACAAACAACCTGAACTTCATAAGAGGTTCCCTTTTGCTTCAAAAAGAAATGTGACGACCTACGACTCGCAGAAGGCCTGGAGAAGCTTGAGAGTATCCTGCAGATCCGAAGGATTGATACTTTCACAGATCGTGTGGATGTAGCGTGTGGGAACAGAGAGCGTGATCGCTTTGCTTCCACCAGCCGCACGCTGAAGCGCGCCTGCGTCCGTACCACCGCGGGGCAAAAGCTCCATTTGGTGCGGAATGTTCTGGCTCTCTGCCAGATCCACAAAGGTTTGGACCAGCTCGTAATCGGAGATGGTGGAGCTGTCCATGACCTTAATGCAAGCCCCTTTGCCCAACTCTGAGATATACTCTTCCTTGTCGGTGTGTGGCGTATCGCAAGCAAGGGTCACGTCAATTGCAACGGAGTACGTTGGAGCCACTGTAAACGCGCTGGTGATCGCGCCGCGCAGGCCAACTTCTTCTTGCACAGTGAACACCACAGCGATGTTCCGGGTTGGCTTCTTCAGCTGTTGGAGCAAGCGGATGCCTGTCCAGCATGCGACACGGTTGTCCATGGCCTTGCAGCTGACAAGATCACCGATCTCTGTGAAGGTTTGGTGCAGCGAAACGGGATCGCCCACGCGAACCTCTTCCTTCACCTTGTCAGCAGGAAGCCCCATGTCTACAAAGAACGCTTTAAGCTCAGGTACCTTTTTGCGATCTTCTGGGGAAGCCACGTGCAAGGGAGGTCCGGAGGGATACAAGGTACCGATACGGTCGCCGTTGCGGGTTCGAACCAACACGCGACGTGAGAACAGCTGACGGGGGTCAAAACCACCAGCAGGCTGCAAGCGCAAGAAGCCATTGTTGTCGATGTAGCGAACATAGAAACCGATCTCATCCATGTGACAGGCGACCATCACGGTCTCGTCAGAGCCTTCGGCGTTTTTGCGACAGATTAAGTTACCCATCGGATCGACGTCATAGGAATCTACATGGTCTTTGACCTGCGATAGGATGAAGTCGCGGACCTGTTCTTCCCGGCCCGGAATGCCATGCAGTTCACACAATTGACGTAAAAGATCCATCTTACTTTCCTCCACAGGTAGAGCTACTTGGTTAAGAATGAGCTACTTAATCAGAGATGAGATTCGCTTGAACTCGGGAGAACCGGCCCGCCCTAACATGTCGAACAAAACGGACTCTGTCGATGTTATCACCGCTCCAGCCCGCTCCATCAGCTGCAACCCCAACTCACAGTTGGCCTGGGTTCGTGCTATCACGGCGTCACGAGGAACAAACACCTGAAACCCCTCACGCACAAGGTCACGTGCCGTCTGAAACACACAAATGTGAGACTCCATTCCACACACCACAATCTGCGTCCGGCCCGAAGATTTAAGAGCCTCCAAAACCTCAGGAACGGCTGCGCAAGAGAAGTCGACTTTCGCAACAGGTGAGACACCTTCAGGAAAAGCGTCGGCCAAAGGCTCAAGCGTTGGACCAATTCCTTTGGGGTATTGCTCCGTGGCCCAGACAGGGAGGTCCAGAGCTTTGGCCCCTTCGATCAGGATGGTGGCGTTTTTCTCCACAGCAGACATAGCGTCATCATCCATCGCTCCTGCAAGGCGCTCTTGAATATCAATCACAAGAAGGCCAGCTTTCACTCGTGAACAATGCAGAAGTTCTGCTTGATTCATCCATCTTCTCCTGGGAGTCGTTTGGGAAGGGGTTGTATGTTTGGTGCCAAAACAGTGATGAGTTTCGTTCGTTACGAAATAAAGCGGAGTATACGGAGGTTCTAAATGCCGGTCAAGACAGAGTCAATCGGGTCGTGGGATTGACGTGACTTGCGTTCCCAATTATCTTGGAGGAATGGACAGAGAGGCCAAACAACACCATCTCTGCTCCAACGTCCTCCTCAGGTCAAGAGACAAAGAGACTCAAACCAACGACAATGAACGCCCGCAACACAAGCCCTTCCCTATCCAAAGGTATGCAGCCCGGTAGCCCCCGCGCAGTGGCGTTCTTTACCTTGTTTGCGTTGCTCCTTCACCTTCCTCTGTATTTCATCCCCGAGTCGTGGCTGTTTAGCAAGAACAAGCTCCAACAGCGGAAGCGTCGGGTGGTGTATGTTTCTCGAATGACCCGACAAGGACCACGCCGTTACCAAAAGATGAAGCGGAAGCTTCGCAAGACGACGCGGCGCATGGCTCAGCGAAAGCAAGAAAAGAAAAAGAAGAAAAAGCCTCCCAAACCCAGAGGACAGATCGTAGATCTCGCCCCCACTCCCAACGACAAGCCGCCGGAGAGGGCACGCTTTCTCAGCGAATACAACACCAACGTGAAGAAGCAATCGATCAGCAAGTTTCGCAAGCTGAAATACAAGATGGCGATGAACAGGCCCACCCGGCTCAAGAAGTACAAGCCATCAAAGAAGCGCGCCAACAAGCGGCGCAAGGTTGCGATGCGTGTCCCCCAGCGTATGCGGATCCAGGATCGCCCAAAGAAAGCACCCAAGCCGCGCAAACGTCCACCGACAAAGCGCGCGCTGGCGATCCCCAAGGTCAAGCGGCAACGCCGTGCAGCGATGCCCAAGTCCAATAAAGGCACACGACGGAGCTTGCCGGATCGTCCCTCCATTCAGGGACGCGGCCGCAAGTTAAGCCTGAACCTTGGACCACCTTTGAAGATCGATCCGTCGTTGAAGCCGATCCCCAACCAAAACGACACGGGCAAAGGAACACACTCGAACCCCTCACCGGGAACGATCAACTTGCGCCCTGACTTTGGCACCCTCTCTCGAATCGAGGGCAACCCCGCGCCCGATCACGTCACAGGCGTGAAAGAAGGCGACCAAACACTGCTGAACTCACGTCGGTACGTTTATGCTTCATTCTTTAATAGGGTGAAGCAGCAAGTGGCCCAGCATTGGAACCCCAACTTGGTATACCGACGTCGCGATCCCTACGGCAACGTATACGGAGTGAAGGATCGCCACACCACGCTCAAAGTGATTCTGACCAAAGGCGGCAAACTTCGCAAAGTCTTTGTCGTGAATTCCAGCGGACTCAAGTTCCTGGACCGTGAAGCCATGCGGGCCTTCCGCCAGGCTCAGCCCTTCCCTAACCCTCCCGAAGGGTTGATCGACAAAGATGGAAACATCCAATTCAAATTTGGATTCTTCCTGCAGATCTCCAGCCCCCCGAAGATGCTCTTCTTCCGCTAAATCACTGCTCCGTCCACCCAGTTGTTCGCTACTCCAACGTACCACCGCTGGGTGGGTCTTCGTCAGGAAGAGACAGCGCTTTCAACAAACGAGCTGCGGTTTGTCTGTAGGAGAAGGAGAGGTCCTTCAACAAGTTCCACACGATCTTGACGCCGAGGTTCGGCTCACGCCGCAACAAGTCAACAAACTCGTTGCGAGAGATCTCAAGGATACGAACCTGGGACTCAGCCATCGCCGTGGCCAAGCGCCCCTGGCCGTCAACCAGAGAGAACAAGCCAAAGTGGTGGCCTGTCTCTAGCGTAGCCAGCCAGTGACCTCCGCGATACAGACCCACTTTTCCGTCAAAGATAAGGAACAACGACCGGTCGATCGAGTCTTCCGACACGATGCGCTCACCGGCGATGTAGTCGTGTGTTTTGCCTAATTGCAGCAGCCGGGTGGACTCGCTGGTTTTCAGGCCGCGAAGCAACGGCGCGTTCGTAAAGCCGCGACCGATGTCCACTTCAGTGGTGGGCTGGTAATGTTCCGCCGACGACAGACGGATCGCGATAGCGGTGATGTTGTCACTTCCGCCTCGTACGTTCGCGCAATCGATCAAACGTGGAACAATCCGGTGACCTTCAGGTTCACCCAGAACGGTGATGATCTCTGAGTTGGTAAGATAGTTGGACAAACCATCCGAGCACAACAGGAACTGGTCACCCATCTCCAGATCAAAGAACTCCACCTGCGGTTTGATCTTGTCGGATTTCCCCACCGCTTGCACCAACACATTCCGAAACGGCGACAACTCAGCTTGTTCCTGAGTGATAAAGCCTTCTCGAACTTGTTCGGCGACAAGAGAGTGATCCAGGGTAAGTTGCTCCAATTCGCGGTAGCGAACGCGGTAGATTCGGCTGTCACCGATGTGGGCAAGAGCCCCGGTTTGCCCAAGAAGCAACAAAGCGCTGAGGGTCGTACCCATCGTTACTTTGGGGCCCAGCGACTTTCGAATCCGCAGGATTTCCTGGTTGGCCGCACGAATCGCCTGATCCAGAAGTTCTGCCACTTGTTCGCGCAGAGCCTCATCGTGAGGAAATTCGAGGGAACGCAACAAGGTCCGCTTGTTGTAAAGAGTTGCGCTAAAGGTTTCGATCGCGCGACGACTGGCTTTTTCGCCTTGTACGCCGCCTCCCATCCCGTCTGCTACGACGAAAAGACCGTTGAGAGCATCGACCAAATAGTTGTCTTCGTTTTTGTTCCGCACCTGTCCAAGATCGCTGCCGACCCATGCCTCTACTTGGAAAACGGAACCATAACGCTCTGTTGTATCCACTTTTCGCCTCATCCGGAACATGCTATAGTGCCAATCGAAAGGTGAGAGCGATTATAGCGCGTTCATGAGCCATGCTCAAGATGACTCGTGACACCCCAGCCAAGTTCTGCGTTCCTCCGGACGTACTGGGGTTGAATGGAAAGGTCGGCGATGAGTTCCAAACCACCCTCTACAGACAATCCATCTTCCACAGCGACTCGACGACAACTTTTGCAGTGGGGTCTTCTGGGAGGTGCAGGCGCGTGGCTTTTCCCCGAATCAGAAGCGGAGGCTCGACCTCGCTTGTCACAGCCCAGCATCCCTCACCTCGGTGGAGTGGGTGATATCGGCTCGATGGTCCAAGGGTACGGCTGGCGACACAACGGCCTTGTGGTCTCTGCCCATTCGGACAATGCCTACCCGATGATTGCGGCTGCCCCCAACGGAGCGGTGGTCAAAAAGATGGTAGACGCCGTGATGATGAAGCTCTCCGGCCAGTCCACTCCTGACAAAGCCTGGGGCAGCATGTTCGGCCAGGGCGACCGAGTCGGCATCCTCATCGACGAACGAGGCAACGACCGAACAAAGACCCGGCAGGCCACGATCCAGGCCGTCCTTGCAGGTCTTCAATCTGCAGGAGTCAGCCTGAACCAGACAGTGATTTGGTGTCAGTTTGGACGATACCTTCCCCTCCTCGGCTACAAGATCAACCTACGAAACCCTGGTCTGAAGGCTGTTGGCGCGGATCAAGTCGGTTACGACAAGCGCTACGGCTTGAAGATTCGCCAAGGCTTGTTCGGCAAAACCTTGGGGCTGTCACGCATTGTCACCTCTCTTTGCACCCACATCATTAACATCGCATCCTTGGAAGATCACCCCATCATTGGCGCTCGTTTGAGCCTTGCTCAACAAGCCATCGCCTCCTTGCAAGGTGGGCAAATGTTGGAACGTCGTTGGGGTGGCGTTGGCATTGGAACAGTCGCAGCATGGAACATCATGCGCCAGCGGTTTGTCCTCCACTTTATCGATGGTCTGGCAGGAGCCTACAACGGCGGACTCAACGCCTGGCACCCTGAAATGATCCTTGGCGGCACAGACCCCGTCGCGCTCGACCGCATCGCCCTGGGCTACATCGAATCCGAACGACAAAACCGGGGCAAAACCCAGATCTCGGCGACTCGACGCTCCCCCATCTACATCAACAACGCAGCCTCCAACGCTGTGGGCATCGCCAACCTGCTCCGCATTCGCCACCAACGCATCCGTATCAAGTGAAGGATGCAGAGGCTTAGGTCAGAACAGTCTTCCATGACCTTGCTTGCCCTCCTCGCCGCCGTTCTACTGGTCGGGCTCGGGACTCCACAGGCATTTGCTCAGGCAGCACCCAACCGTCGACCGTTGCCTCCGTCCTCTCGCTCATCCACCTCAGAAAGCCCGAATCTTTCGTCTCCCACACGAACCCTCGCGACGTTTCGCAAGGCTCTTGATGCCTTAAAATCCAACCCTGTCTTGCGAGACCCGTTGTGGCAAACAGCCGAGACCAACTTACGCTCTGCCAAGAAACAACAGCGCCTACAAGCCATTTTTTGGCTGTCCAAGCGTCCTGAGGCCTTCGCTACCACTCTGCTTTTGGCAGCGCTGCAACACCCGGACATCGACACACAGTGGTTCGCGCTCACAGCCCTTCGCCCTCGAAAAGACCCTCGCATCGCCTCAGCATTTCGTCCGTACCTTCGCGCCAAGCAGGAGCGACTGCGGCTCAATGCCGTCACAGGTCTGATCGCTCGCAAAGACTGGCAGGCGCTGCAACAGCTACCCCAAGACCCCTCCCCTCTTGTTCGTGAAGCGCTATGCCGCTCCCTTCTCCAACAACCCCGGTCCTCGGATACAAAGATACAAGGTTGCCTCCGAGATCGTTCTCCTTTGGTCCGACTTTCCCTCGCCCGCCGGTTGATAACACCTCCGCGCTTCAAGAAGTTGCCCAAGCCAACGCAGGCAATGGTGAAGAAGGTCATTCAATTCAAAAACAAATACCCGTTTGGTCCACCCCCTCCGCGATACTCTCCGGCCGAACGTCTTGAGACAGCAGCCAAGCAGCTCGCACGCTATCGAAGAGAGATCGAACGACGCTACCAGAAAGCCACGTGTCTGTTTGCCCGCAAGTACTGTCATTGCCTGCGCCGCGCCCGCAAACGCATCGAGAAACACTGGCAGCGATTCCTCGATGTGGAAGAGACCTACCAGTTTCATCGGAAGTCACGGGACAAAGCTCGCAAGGAACAGCTCTTGTCCGGGGCGTTGATGGCGTACCGCAAAGGACAAGCTGCGTACTTTGAAGGCTCGCTGTGTTCCCAGTACCAGCGTGTGTTTCGCATCCGACGGCGGTACCGCAAGCTCCTCTCCAAGGCTTTGTTTTCGGATCAAGCGCCGCTCTTTCTCTCCTCCACAAGCTTAAATTTCATTAAGATCTCCACCCAATTTTTGTTTGATACCAGCTACAACCTGTTCCGCGACGACTTCCCCTTCGTCCTTCCTCCTTATGAAACGCCTGTCCCAGGACCTCTTGGCGCTGCATTCTGGCAGACAGCGTTGGGGCTCTCGTACCATTTTGTCTTCAACGAAAATCTGCGTTTGCGTTTTTACAACCGGGCCATGTTGTTGGTCACGGACATTGAAAAACGTCCTCCTGCCACGTTGGACAACAACTTTCAATTTGACCTGTTGTATCGTGTGCTTCAACGCCGTTTCCACATGCTGTTTTTCCTGGAAGAAAAGCTCCACTACACCCCCAGTCCTCCAGAGGACGAAGGATTCGCCGACCATTTTGTGGGTTTTCGCCTGACCCAACGTGCTCGTCTGGGAGCAAGCTTTCGCTGGGGCAATCTCTCCCAAAACATGTGGACCCAGCGCAACGACTGGGTCCTTCATATCGACTACAGCAACCTGATCGAGCTCCCTTTCGTTGCGCAACCGGAGGAGTTGACCTTTGGACGTCGTATGTCTCACCGTTGGGAAGTCGATGTTTCACGTCAGCTTTTTTTCTTCCGTGTCGGCTTACGGAATGTCGCTTGGTTGCACCAATGGCTCGATGTGTCAGCCCAGATCCCAACCGTGCAGTGGAACATCTACCTGACCTTTGCCGTCGGAGACACCTACGATCCAACGGCTATCGCTCAAGCTGACGGGGGAATCGGCTTTAACCTCTCGCAACCACTGTCCATCCCCTCTCACTCCCAGATCCCACAAGACTCGATTGCCCCGTCTTACTCGGGTGAAGCGCTCTACTTGAGGGTCCGAGGGTTTGTCGCAGCCATTCCGCTGCAGTGGCAACTGCGCTACGAATACCGGGCTGGCCCACCGCAACGTCCATTGTTTCCTCACTTCTTGGAGCACCGAGTCCAGGCCTGGCTACGAGTAGGTGCCCTACGCTCCTTAACCGCCGTCTACCCTCGCGACCTGCAATTTGATGTGGGCCTGGACCTGCGGTTTCTCTCGTATCTGCCTTTCCAAAAGCCCACGGCCTCTGCCAACGATCCCGACCCGCTGGCCATCCCGTTGCGAATGGGCAGCTTCACCTTTCAAGTGGCCTACCCCTTCGTCGATGGACTTCGCGGCGTGTTGGGCAACCGCCTTAGCATCATCCAGAACGGCTTCCGTCGCTTTGGCAACGAGAACAAGAGCACCAACCTTGTCCTTCGCAACGTCCTCTATATCCAGCTGGAATACTGGTTTGGAGGACGACACAAACCCGAACGACGAACGCCCTGAACAACCGAGAAGAAGAACCCCGCCGGGAATGAGACGCCTCGCTCTCACGGTTCCTACGAATTAATGTGTTGGCAAGAACGAAAAGGATGCTTATCCTTGTCAAAACGCTTCGACGGCACCTGATACCACAAGCCTGAAAAGGAGACACCATGATTCATTTGGGCGACGATATGTCCAACGATATGCGTAGCTACCTCGAAAAGAAACTTCTGGAAACCCGCACCATCCTACTGTACGGCCAGATCAACCAGGTACAAGCCTACGACATCACGCAGAAACTGTTGCTGTTGTCCGCGATGTCCAACGACGACATCAAGCTGATCATCAACAGCCAGGGAGGACACGTCGAGTCGGGTGACACCATCTTCGATATGATTCGTTACGTCGAACCCAAGGTGAAGATCATCGGAACCGGCTTTGTCGCTAGCGCAGGCGCTCTGATCTACGCATCCGTCCCCGTAGAACAACGATACAGCCTGCCCAACACCCGCTACATGCTTCACCAACCCCTGGGCGGTGCCCGTGGACAGGCGTCCGACATCGAAATTGAGGCCAACGAAATCATCAAGATGCGCAAACGCCTCAACCAAACCTTCGCCGACGCCACCGGACACCCCCTCGAAAAGATCGAGAAAGACTCCGACCGCAACTTCTGGCTCTCCGCCGAAGAAGCCAAAGACTACAACCTCGTTGGTCACATCGTCTCCTCTAGCAAAGAACTCTAATCCACCCTCTCACTCAACACCTTCCACCATCTCCCCAAACCCTCTCACACTCCCATTGTTCTCTCTTCGTCTCTTAATACAAACGCGTTTCCATATTCCCGATTGATGGTGATATGGAATGGATGGCGATCTGGGATTGAAATCCCAGGCTATTGATATGGGATGGATGTTGACGATGACCCGGGATTGAAATTCTAGGCTATTGGTATGGGATGGATGGTAACGTTAACTCGGGATTGATGGTGTCGATGACCTGGGGTGGATGTCTCAACGGCTTGGGATTGATGTTGACGATGACCTGGGATTGATGTTGACGATGACCTGGGATTGAAATCCCAGGCTTGACATTCCCAACCACCTGGTCTATTTCCGGGGGTCGCATCGGTCGATCTATCGTGCACATGGCATGTGGGATGACCCAATGATGCGAATATTTGGGACAATCTTGTGTGTTGTTCCTTTCTGATGTTTCCTGCAAACAGGACAATCCCCGTGTTTCACCGTGATGGCCAGAGTCGAGGGGCTGACATGGCGGGATGGTGGCGAGTCGGTTGGGCGCTATGGAGCCTGACCCTCTTGGTACCCTTTCGCTTTGCATCAGCAGCACCTGCATCGCCAGCCCAGGCAATCCAGGCAAACATACAGGTGCGCGAAAGTGGACGACGTACACCCTTGGAAAGCATTCCTGTGTACATTTTGGAGCAGAGGTCGCAGCACTACACCAACGCCAAAGGAATCTTTCAGGCCAAGCTGGTTCCTGGCAAGGCCTACACCTTTGTCATCAAAACCGTTGGCTTTTTGCCAGCCACGTTGAAGGAAACTCTCCCTGCGGATGGCAAGCTCGCGTTGTACATTAAGCCGGATCCCTTCAGCCCGCTGCAAAGCACCAGCCGAGCCCGGCGCATAAAGAAAACACCTGAGCAGGTTAAGTTTGACCGCAACCGACTCCGTGAGTTACCGGGTGTGTTGGGCGGTGACCCGCTCCGTGCGTTCCAAAACATGGCGGGTGTTGCTCGGGCAGCGCGCAGCGGCGGCGACATTGTAGTACGAGGGGCTTCCTTCGCTGACACCGGCTTCTATATGGATGGACACCGCATCCCTATTTTGTATCACTTTGGCGCAGGCCTCTCAGTTATCAACCGCCGCTTTCTCAAAAGCATTGAATTCTATCCTGGCGGCTCTCCCATCTCATACGGCCGCCTGACCGCAGGACTCATCTCTGCACAAAGTCGCGACCCCAAAGGAGACGGCGTCCACGGAGACATCTATGTTAGCCTCGCAGCTGTGGGTGGCTACATCGAGATTCCTCTACCCAACAACTGGAGCATCGCCTTCGCGGTGAGCCGAAGCTACATCGACGCCTTCTTCTCACTCATCACCCAAGACCCCCTCGTAGGCGCGTTTTGGGACTACCAGATGAAGGTGCTCTACCGAACCCAAAAGCACCAGCTTTCGTTCTTTGTCTTTGGTTCGGATGACTCGTTTGACTTCTCCGGCCCTGAAAAAAGTGGACCTGTTCCTCTCGTCGGTGGAGAGAAACGAACCCGCGCCCTGCGCTTTGCCAAGCTGATCACCAAGTACCGTTTCCGACACAAAGGCTTCCGGCTTCATGCCAGCTTGGGC
Organism: Deltaproteobacteria bacterium; assembly: GCA_006226375.1. Taxonomy (GTDB): domain Bacteria; phylum Myxococcota_C; class UBA6777; order UBA6777; family UBA6777; genus M3003. The sequence continues at coordinate 365,080 of SBHC01000010.1, forward strand.
GTGGGCTTTGTCCAAGACTTTGATGAGATCCCCAGTCAGCTCACCGACAAGTGGGACGCTCCAGTAGAACTTCGCGTGGACATGAGCTGGAAGCTTCACGCCAACCACTCCCTAGACGCAGGACTTGATGGTTTGTGGCGTTACCGAACATACCGGCTGCGCCAAGCCTTCGCAGAACCCGGCGCCTTTCCCACTCCCATCGCACAACCCATTGTTGACCAGCTTCAAGGCAACAACAACATCCTCGCACCTGCCTTGTACCTGAACTGGCGCTGGCGTCCCCACAAAAAAGTCCGCATCCAAACGGGCGTTCGGGGCGACCTATATATGTTCCAAAACCAGCTTCGTTTGAGCGGTAGTCCTCGGCTTTCGGTAACGTTTGACCCCCACAAGAAAGTCCGTCTTCTGCTGAACACAGGCTACTACAACCGAAACCCCGAAGTCGACGTCTGGACCGCCACCGTGGGGAACCCCGACTTGCGACTTCCCACAGCGTTCCAATCGTCAGCCGGCTTGGAAGTCCGTCCGATTCGACAGATCCAGATTCGTACCACCTTCTTCTACAACCAGATGTTTGACCTGATTGTCCCTTCAAACCGAACGGTGGAGCGCAACGGAACCCTCGCCCAGGAGAACTTCTCCAACGACGGCTTTGGTCGCTCGTTTGGCCTGGAGGTGCTCTTGCGAATGCGCTTTGGACGACGCGTGTTTGGCTGGCTAACCTACACGCTCTCCCGCGCAGAACGTGGAGTCGCTCCCAGCAGCGACTACAACCTGTATGAGTTTGACCAAACCCACATTTTTAACGCGATGTTCGTCTGGAACATTGGATGGGGCTTAACGTTCAGCGGCCGCTTCCGGCTTGCCAGCGGAAACCCTGTGTCGCCCCTGGTTCGCACAACCTACGACGCCGACTCCGACGATTATCGCCCTGTCTACGGGGTGTTTGGTTCCGAGCGCCTGCCCTTGTTCCACCAACTGGATCTACGTATCGATTACAAATACGTGTTCAAAAACTGGATCCTGGGAATCTACCTGGACGTCATCAATGTGTACAACGCCAGGGTCGGTGAAGAATACCGCTACAACTACAACTACACCGAGCGGGAAGCTGTGCGCGGTATTTCACTGTTCACCATTCTGGGCGTGCGAGGGGAGTTCTAACCATGTTGAAGCTTACAAACAGCCGATGGTTTCGCCTCTTGCAGTGGTTCTTCTCGCTCAGCGGTGCCTGTTTCCTTGTGCTCACCCAGAGCAACTGCCTTCCAGTGAAAGACCCTCGTGAGAAGCTAGAAGAACTCCGTGTATTGGGAGTAAAGGCCGAGCCTCCCGCGGCCAAGCCCGGCGACAAGGTGACCCTCTCGGCCCTCACAGCAAACCCAGAGAATGCTGCCACGACGTTGTCCTGGTATCTCTGCGCGTCACCAGAAGCCGCCTCAGACGGCTGCCCCGACACGGACGGCGCACAATCGTTGGGGACAGGAACCTCCGTCTCGTTGACCGTTCCAACCGACTACCTCAACGTGGAACTCACACCCGCCGAGAAACAAAACGGTCGCTATCTGGTGGTCACGTTGGTCGCAAAGACCGACCAGGAAACGGTGGTTTCAACGAAGCGTGTGGTCGTGTCGCAGACCCCAAACAACAAGAACCCCAGCATCGTGGATCTCAAACTGTTCGATACCGATGGAACGACAACACTCAGCCCACCCTGGTCGCTCAAGCTGGAGTCCAACTACAAGCTTGAAGCAACCGTCAGTCCTGAAAGTCGTGATACTTACCCACGCACCGACTTGCAAGGCAACACCCAGGACGCCAAAGAGCGACTCTATCTCTCCTGGTACCTGACCGAAGGCTCGTACGAGAAAGGCTATTTAAGCAAAGCTGACGATCTCACCAACGTCCTCCAAACTCCGAAAGAAGCCCCCAACAAAGACATCACCCTCTACCTGATCTTACGAGACGGCCGCGGCGGCGTTGACTGGAAAACCTTCCAAGCCAAGCTCCCTTAATCCAAACGACTCATCCCAACAACTCCGTCACTACGGCGTAACAAGCGCAACACTCAAAAGCGAGGAAGGATAGCCCAACGTATGAGCCTCCGGTCCTATGCTTGTGGTGATATGAAAGGAAGGTGCCACCCGCTTCCATCGTCGGCTGACAGCAAACCCAAGCTGGGAGCCCGCTGATTGGTAGTCTGTGGTTGGACGATACAAAAGACCCGACGAGTGTGTTGGTATACGCGCGCCCAAATCAGCCCACCCTTTTGTTCCCATTCCAATTCCCAGTCATGTTTCAAGTCTTCTTCTTACCGAAAGATCTTTTCCTTTGCAAACCTGACATCTGGGTCGACAGACACCCTTGCTCGAAGTAGTACACATGACCCTCGTTCCATTGACTTCTCAAAGGGGTTCGTTTTTAATCGCGGCTCTTTGGAATACCCTTAGGATAGGAGTTTTGTGGTGGCGCAAGAGAAGAGGCGTTGGAATCTCGCCACGTTGTTGGGTGTTGGATTCACCACACTTTTGTTTGGGTTACCGTCCCTGGCTTTTCCTTTTGGTCGCGATCAAGGCAACTACGCCTACGCAGCCTGGGTCTGGCTGGATGGAGGCGCGATGTACCGTGATGTCTTCGCGCTAAAACCCCCCATGACTCCTCTCACTCACGCACTTGCCATTCAATGGTTTGGTCACTCGATGGTGTCCATACGCATCTTGGACCTCTTCATCACCTTGGCCATCGGGCTGATGTTAGCCAGCATTGTCTGGAAGCTATGGCAAGACCATCGCGCAGCTCTGCTGGCCGGCGCGCTCTACCCCATCCTCTACTACCAATCGGACTACTGGCACACATCCCAAACGGACAGTTGGAACACCTGGCCTTGTGCGCTGGCGATGCTTCTTGCAATTCTGGCACACGAAGCCTGGCAACAAAACAAGTCCGCTCGTGGCGCCTTGTGTTTCGCGGCCTCCGGCTTCTTTGTGGGGGTCACGTTCTTCTACAAGTACACCTTTGTATTGATGGCCCTCCCCATTGTCGTCTACTGGCTCCTGGTCGAGACTCGCCAATGGAAACGCTTGATTTGGCCTATCCTTGGCGGACTCCTCTGCATCGGCTCCATGTTTGGGTGGCTGTGGTGGAGCGGCGCTCTTCCTGCCTTTTGGGAGGTCCAATCCGAGTTCCTCCCCTCGTATGTCCTGCTCAAGAAAGGTACGACTCCTGGCTTGTTTGAAAAGCTAGGACTCACCTTCAAGCTCATGTACTTGCGTCCTCCCCACCAGTTGGCATTTTGGTGCCTTGTTGGCGCAAGCCTCGTGCTGCTGTGGCGGCTACGAACGATGGAGCGCCTTCAAAAATACACCCTTCTGCTTGTGATAATGTGGCTCGGATTGGGAGTCTTCAACATTGTATCCCAAGGGAAGTTCCTCATCTATCATTACCACGGTATTCTGGCGCCCATCGCCTTGTTGGCAGGCATCTCGTTGCACGCACTCCTGTGGAACGAAAAACTCTTGCAGCGAGCGCGTTGGCTCCCCACAACCGTGCTTGTCACCCTGTGCCTTGTTTTGTTCCTCATGACAGGGCCGCGTCGTTCGTACGGAACCCTCTACAAAGAGCTGTGGTCTGCGTTCAACCAGGGATGGGAAAAGCATTGGACACAACACTATGTTTGCCCCAGACAGTTCTGTGACTACGAAGCAGCAGAGATTGTACGTTTGGCAAAGAAGCTTCGGAAAGTCACGCGCCCGAACGACCGAGTCTTTCTCTGGGGCTATGACCCCACTCTTAACTTCATTGTACCGCGCAAAACAGTGAGTCGCTTCCTTTACAATTACACCTTCCATCTCAACTACAAGAAGGAAGAATCAACCCAAGAGTTGCTTAGGGCGTTGCGGCGTCACCCTCCCCAAATTGTGGTGATAGGAACACGCGATGCCGTTCCTCACATCACAAATGACTTCAAAACCTCGGCACAAATTTTACCAAGCTATCCCCGCTTGCTTCGCTACTTCAAGCAAGAATACCATCCCTATCACCGCTCGAAATACTACTTTGTGCTACAAAGAAAAACCCAACGTTCACGTTCGACTGCCCCCAAACGATAACCTTACCAACCACGGACAAAGGCTTGATGTCAAACACACCAAAGGAACCCAAAGGGATCACCTATTCTGTAGTGATTCCCGTGTACAACGAAGAAGGCTCGGTTCTGGAGCTTCACAGAGAAGTCAAAGCTGTGCTTCAGGAGCTTGAAAAGCCTTACGAGATTATCTTTGTCAACGATGGTTCCACAGACCAAACAGGCGCTTTGCTCTCTGACCTGGCTCAAAACGATGCTGAGACTCGTTACTTTAGCTTCACGACAAACTTTGGCAAAGCAGCCGCGTACAATGCGGGCTTTCATGCCATTCGGGGTCAGTTTGTCATCACGTTGGACGGGGATCTGCAAGACGACCCCCACGAAATCCCCAGGATGCTAGAGACTCTCCACGAAGGGTTTGATCTTGTGGTCGGTTGGAAGCAAGGACGCTTTGACAATGAGCCGCTCAAAGCCATGCCCTCTAGGGTCTTTAACCGCATCAAGACATCACTCTTTGGGCTCAAACTTCACGACTCCAACTGTGGCTTTCGAGTCATGCGCCGGGCCGTCGCAAAGAGCCTCCATTTGCACGGAGACCACTACCGGTTCATTCCCGAACTCTCGGTCCTGGCAGGATTTCGCGTTACAGAATGCAAAGTCAACCATCGCAAGCGCAAGTACGGAGTGTCCAAGTACGGACCCAAGCGCTTCTGGACAGGCTTGCTTGACTTGCTCACGGTTCGATTCATCACCGCTTTTAAGTACCGTCCGCTCCATTTCTTCGGCACAGTGGGACTTGTCCCCTTCACGCTGGGCTTCTTGCTTGAAATGTGGGCACTCCTCAACAAGCTGATGGGGAGCACGTTTCAGACGCACGTCGCAGCGATCGTAGTCGGCGCAACGCTCATCACGGTGGGCTTCCAATCCATACTGATCGGACTCATCGGCGAAATGCTATCCCAACAGTTTCGCGACACCAACTACGTGCTGGAGCAGGAAGAGGATTAATACAGCGAACCCCTTCCGCCTCTCTGGTTCAGGCTGTTCACAGCGACGTTATGAAGAAGGAACTTCCGCCACGATCAGCAGAAAAGGGAACGACACCACGCATTTTTGAACCGTGGCATACTTTCCTACAAACGCACGAAACGACGAGGCGCCCCAGTGATTGATATGCTCAGGATGATTGCCCAACCGTAGGAGATCACGTCCCCGCGCCAGGTTCATCAAACGAAACCATGGCTCATAAGGGACAGTCAGCAGCAAATAGCGGTGACTTAATTCGACGAGGCGCTCCATAAAGCGACCTGGCTCTGGCAGGTGTTCAAGAACCTGAGACGCCATCACAAGATCGTAGCTTGCTCCTGGCTCAGGCCACTCAAAGATATCTTCACACACAAAAGACACATCAGGGTGTGTAGCTTGGGCTTCTTCAATCGCATCACGTCGGAGGTCTACCCCAACGTATGAAGGAAACAAAACCCCACGCTTCTTAAGCTCTTGCAAAGCGAGGCCTTCACCACAACCAAAATCCAACACCGTCTCCACAGCAGACAGTTCGTGAATGGCTTCCACGTTACGATCAAAGAAGCGCCCCAAGATCCACTGGTGGATCGGATTTGGGTTCTTGTATTTGTGCTGGTGCCGCTTTGTTGTGTCGTGCCGAATGGTTGTTTTTTTCATAGCCAACAAATCTCAGGTGTTGTGCAAGCAGGAAGAGACAAGGTCTGCCAATCTACCAATGTCAAAAGAAGGGGTCAATAAGAAAGCCAGTAATCCTTAAGAACGACCAAACAAACGCGAACACAAGTTCTCACCTGTCACTCCTTTTTCGCAACGTTGCTGATGTGTGGTACTGTGATGGCTTGACCTTTCCCTGTTCCGTTGTTGTCATGAATGAGCCACACAGAGGCCGCTAACCTACTGTGTAGCAAGAACTTTGTTCCATAACAGAACACCCAACGAGGCCCCCCCAACGCGAAGGATTCCAAAGACGACGTTGTTGCTGTTCAGTCTGGCACGTTTGCTGCTTAGGAAGACCCATTCGATACGTTGTGAACAATAGGAGTGAAAGTATGAGTGAACAGCAGCCTGCGATGCCTTCGGGCACTTTGGAAGGGGCTGAGATATCATCCAGTCAACTGCAGGATTTGTACGCATCGGGAAAGCTATCCGGAGCCGCCTACCGTCGCGCGATGGTGCTGGTGGAAGAGCGTCCCACCCCAGAGCAATGGTATGACTTTGTCCTGCAGTTTTTCCTCTTTGCAGGAGCCGCATTGTTTCTGGCTGGCGTGGTGTTCTTCTTTGCTTACAACTGGTACGGACTGCACCGCTTCGCCAAGCTTGGCATCATAGAAGGCGGCATCCTAGGCACAGCCCTCCTTGCCTGGTACCTCGGCTTGGATCGTCTCAGCGGGCAGGTCTCTCTGCTTGTGAGCGCCATTCTGATTGGCCCTCTGCTCGCCGTATTCGGACAAATTTACCAGACCGGCGCTGACCCCTACGAGTTGTTTATGGGCTGGGCGCTGCTCGCCATAGGTTGGACCCTGGTCAGCCGCTTTTCGGTGCTTTGGATTGTATGGCTCCTCATTGTGAACTTTGCCATCACGTTGTTTTGCTTACAGGTCCTCAACTGGCGCACCGGTCAGCTCTCCATCCAGATGGTCCTTGCGGCCTTTAACCTGGGCGCCCTCGTGGTGTGGGAGTTTTTTGCTCGGCGTGGCGTGGACTGGCTACAAACCTCCGGACAGTGGGCCCAACGCAGCCTCTTTACCGCGGCGCTGATTTTCTTGTCGTCGGGAGCCTGGATTGGCGTTGTGAGTCGGCGCGTGCCCTACTACGCCAGCAGCAAGATGTACGCGATTGCCGTTGTACTGTACCTGCTCTTTGTAGCCGCAGCGTTTGCCTATTTCCGCTACATCCGCATAGATCTGTACCCACTCTCGGCGCTCATTCTCAGTATCATCGTCATCGATACATCGTACTTGGGTCGTGTCTTAAAGTTTGAAACTGCGGTGCTGTTTTTGTTGAGTGCGTTGGTTATCGCACAGGCAGCAGCAGGGGTGTATTGGTTGCGAAGCCTCGACGCTCCACCCGAAGCCCTTTGAGATGGGCCGCTGCATACCACCAACATTTCGACAGAACGGGCGTGTCAAGCCACCCCGGTTTCCGATAGGATAAACTACCATGACATCGTTTTCTCTCTCTCGCCTCGTCAACCAACTCTCTCAGGAGAACTTGCTGACTGAGCAAGAAACTGAGGCGCTTCGAGCCCGTGGATTGGAGTTGGCCCCAGAAGAGCAGCAAGCTTTGGCAGACCAACCCGCTCCCAAAACGTCTGTGCAAGACACATCTCCTTGGTACATCAACGTGTTGATTGGTTTCAGCGCCTGGTTGTCCTCGGTGTTTATGATCGCATTCCTTCTCGCCGTTCGCTTGCTTAGCTTTCGAGAGAAGTTCACCTTCTTCGTCGCAGGTATCGCGTTCTTGGGCATTGGTGTAGCCATCTACCAGGTCCAACGAGGACGCCCCAGCGTGTTCCTCAACCAAATGGCTCTTGCGCTGACGATGACCGGTCGAATCCTCAGCGTTATCGGCGCAGCACTGGTCGCCAAAGATCCAACCCAGACCGCATTGTATGTTGTGGTCATGGAAGTCATCTTAATCGTGTTGTACGCCGAAAAACTGCAACGTTTTCTGTCTACATTTCTGATTCACGGCGCCATACTGTTTATCCTCTCCCACAACAACTTGGTGCCGTTGGTCTATAGCTACATCGCGCTCCTCAGCCTCCTGCTGTATGGACTTTGGGTGTATGAATTTCGTCTCCCAACGTCGCAGCTGCAAGAGTTGCTTGGACCCATCGGCTATGGCACCGCAGTCGCGTTACTGACTGTAATGGCCTTCTCCACAACGCCCGCAACACGGGCCTTTTTGAGGGTCGAGCTGTGGTGGCCGATTACTGCGGTTATGGCGGTCGCTTGGTTGCTCTCCTGCCTCAGCATCGCGCACCAATACCGGGTGGGCTTAACCAGCCCCTTGGGCTTGTTTACCATGCTCACCCTCGCAGTGTTCTGCGCTTCGGCTTATCAGGCTCCAGGCATCACCGCTGCTTGCTTTGTCCTAACCCTCGCGTATCACCGTGACGAACGTTTGATGGCAGGCATTGCCATCCTGGGTATGGTGGGCTTTGTTGTCATTTACTACTACGGGCTACGTATCACGTTGCTCCAAAAGTCGATGGCGATGTTGATCCCAGGCCTGGTTTTGTTGCTAGCACGCGGCGCGTTGCTCGGGCTCTCTCGCTCCCATGCCACTTCCACAGCGTCCGCTGCACACGCTAGCTGAGAAAGGATCGTTTCATGCGTTCAACTTTGTTTTGGATCGCAACAGCCGTTGTGATGGTCGTACCTAACTTTCTCATTTTGCAGAAGGAAACATTGCGAAGTAGCTCCAACACCGTTTTCCTTGAGCTAGCCCCCGTGGATCCACGCTCCCTGATGCAAGGGGACTATATGATTCTATCCACAACCCTGGCGCGCCGGCTTCAACGTATGAAGAAGCGCCCCGCAAGAGAGGGACACTTGGTGATCCGACTCTCGCAGAAGAAAGTCGCACACTTCGTTCGCGTTCACTCTCCCAACAAGCCCTTGCAGGCAGGTGAACGATTGATCGTCTACAAGTTCCGGAAAAACCGGTTCCAGGTAGGTGCAGACGCGTTCTTCTTCCAAGAAGGCCATGGCAAATATTACTCCCGCGCTCAATACGGAGAGTACCGCCTGGACGCCTCAGGGAAGACCCTCTTGATTGGTTTGTGTGACAGCAAGCTTCGCAGGCTCAAGCCGCCCAAGAACGCGCCCAAACCTCGAACCACACGCCAACCCACCAACCTACAACGGCCTCCCAAACCCGCCGCCATCAAAAAGGCTCCCACGCAGCCAAGCCGCTAGAGCACCGACAAGGTGGTTGCCGACATCCCTCACCGCTGTGCTATACTCCGCGCCTTGTTGGGAATTCTTCCAAAGCAACATGCTGTTTCAGACCAACAAGCTGGGATGTAGCATTCCCACTTGTCACTCACCGACCCTGCTCGAATCGAAAGAACAAGGAAAGAACGATGGCGGATAAGCAAAAGAGCCCGTACGGACTCTGGCCCAGCGCGCTCACCCCACGAATCATGTCGCAGAGTGTGCGTTTGCGAGAAGCACAGTGGGACACGGACGGCGAAACCTTGGTGTGGATGGAGAGCCGTTCGGCTCGTGGTGTTCTTGTTGCATCCCGTCGAGGCGAAGCCCCCCGCGACCTCACCGAGCAGCATTCCGTTGCAGCAGGTGTTGGATACGGTGGAGGCGACTTCACAGTAGGCCACGGTTGGGTCGTGTTTGTAGAGAAAAGCGGCCGCTTGTTCCGACAGTCGCTGGATGGAGGACAGCCACACCCCATCACACCAGAGTTTGGGAAAGCAGCCTCTCCCGTGATCGACCCCTCGGGGAAGAAGGTGATGTTCATCCACAGCTACGAAGGCCAGGACGCTCTCGCCGTCGTAGATATCGAGGGCAAGAACTGGCCACAAAAGTGGGCCAGCGGATGCGACTTTTACATGCAGCCCGCCTGGCATCCAACCAGTCAATTTGTCGCCTGGGTTGAGTGGGATCACCCCAACATGCCCTGGGACGGCACACGCCTGCAGCTTGCCCAACTCTCGGAAGAAGGGAACACCGTAACAAACACCCGCCATGTCGCCGGTGATAGCAGCACCCGCATCTTCCAACCTGAGTTCTCGCCTGACGGAAAGACTCTTAGTTACATCACAACCCACAACGACCTCGACGCCCTTGTCCTCGTCGATATGGTCAGCGCAGAGTCTCGTATCCTTGTGGAAGGTGAAGTCATTGGAGCACCCGCCTGGGTCCAAGGAATGCGCACCTACGGCTGGACCGGAGACAGCCAAACCATCTTCTACCGACGCAACGACCAGGGTTTTGCCCAACTTTGCAGCGTCAACGTGGAAACAGGAGAAGTCGCCACCCATGAATGGGACAACGCGGAATGGATTGACCAAGTCTCCATTCACCCCAACGAACCCAAAGTAGTGGCTGTGACTTCGTCGTCGAAGGTGCCCACACGCATCACAGGTTGGAGCAAGGAGAACGTCGTTGTTCATCGCCGCAGCAGCGGAGAAAACATCCCGCCCGATGACTTCGCCCAACCCCAGCCTCTCTCCTGGAAAGCCAACGATGGCACCGAAGTGTACGGGCTGTTCTATCCACCCACGCACAGCCAGTTTGAAGGGGAAGGTCTGCCTCCTGCGATCGTCGCCATTCACGGCGGCCCCACAGTGCAGCGTGTGGCAAGCTACAACTCGGACGCCGCGTTCTTCACCAGCCGGGGCTTCGCCTACATGGAGGTGAACTACAGAGGCTCTTCTGGCTACGGCAAAGCTTACCTTGACGCCCTCAAAGGGCAATGGGGAGTCCTCGACGTGGAAGACGCTGTCGGAGCCGCCAAAACCCTGGCCGACCAAAGACTGGCAGATCCCAAGCGTCTTGTTATCAAAGGAGGCAGCGCTGGGGGATACACCGTATTGGGTGCATTGGTCCAGTATCCTGGGGTGTTTCGTGCCGGAGTCAGCCTGTTTGGAATCAGCAACCTGTTTACATTGGTGGCCGACACCCATAAATTTGAATCACGTTATGTGGACTCGCTGATCGGACCCCTTCCCGACGCTGCAGATCTCTACCGCGAACGCTCTCCGTACTTCCACGCCGAAAAGATCCAGGACCCTGTCGCCATTTTCCAGGGAGCCGACGACAAGGTAGTGCCTCCCAACCAGGCCGAAGCCATCGTCTCTGCTCTCCGCTCGCGTGGTGTCCCTCACCTCTACACTCTGTACGAAGGGGAAGGTCACGGATGGCGCAAACAAGAAACGATTGATGCGTATTACACGGAACTCATGGTCTTTCTCAAAGAGCATGTTCTCTTTGCTTAGAGAGTTGGGACTCCCCAAGTCCCCACGTAGGCTTGCCTGGAAAACCACCCTTGTGGTTCGGGTAAGCCTCTGCCTGGCGCTACTTCTCAGTGCAGGGTGTTTCTCTGACTTCGTCACCTCCGTACACGCCGAATGGAAGGTTCGTCCCAAGCGTTGGAAGCTCATCGCTCGTCGCCTGGAGACCTCTTTTCTCCAACGTCCCCAACAAGGCTACACGCTCAAGCGCTTGCTGCTGCATTACAAAAGACGCGGTGGATACAAGGCGATCTTGCAGCGACTCTCTAACCCCAAGACCACGCCAGCCCGAACCACACCTCACAAACGCAAACTTGCGCTGGCGCTCATTGCCCTGGAGGCTCGCGACACAAAGCGGGCTTTCTCCTGGCTCAAAGCGACACAACCGCTCAGACTTCGCTCCCTTCTCTCACCCGATGCAACAGGCTCTCTCTCCACAAACCAACGAGCCACCCTGGCTTGGCTGCGCTACTGGGCGAAGGCGAACTTTGTAGCCCAACGCTGGCGCTACGCTCGCCGCGCTTATCAGCTCTTGTTAACACCAAAGCTACCCCGCCAACGACAGATCCATTTGCGTCAAAAGCTCCTCATCCTTGACGAGAAAGAAGGTCGCTGGAATCAGGTGCAGCTTCACTACAAGGCGCTGAGCAAGCTACAACCCAAAGAGCCGTCGCACCGTCGCTCTCGGGCTCGTGTTCTTTTGCGGCTGGGAAAAGCCAGCGCCGCGCTCCAAGAGTTGCAGCAAGCTCTCCCTCAAGTCACACGAAGCCAGCGCCCACCCGTATTGTTGCAAATGGCCCGGGTACAGCTCTCGTTGCAACGTTACAACGACGGCATCGCCACCCTCCAAACCTTGCGCAAGCGACTCACTCCAACCCACTGGATGCATCGTTCGAGCGCCGCCTTGGAGATCCAGATTCATCGCAAACGCAAATCTCTACCCGCCCTGCTCCAAGACTTTCAGAAACGCTCGAAGAAACAACCTGCTTTGTATTTGCCTTTGATACCGCCTCTTCAGCAGGAGTTGGGGCAAGACAAGAAGGCCATCCAAAGCTACCTTGTGTTGCTCAAGCGCGACCCCAAACACCCGCTGCTACGAAACTTAATCCCCCTTCTTCATGAGCGTCAGAAGTACACACTGGCCCAAACCTTGCTGCAGGAGCGGCTGAAACAAGAGCCAGACGACTCTCGTTGGGCGTTGGCTCTTATCCAAACGTATCATTTGGCGCAAAAGCTCAAGCAGAGAGACAGCGCCATCCAGACCTATCGCAAGCAATACATGCAACAGCGTGTGTTCCTCTACAAGCTGCTAGAGAAGATGGAAGCTTGGAAGCTACCTCGCGCAGCCCAACTGGAGACCTTTCAGGCGTTGTGTTCTCTCCCCCCTCAGAGCGTCAACTGCTACGAGCGATGGGGAGAGTTGCTCTGGAAGGATGGCCAAAAAGACAAAGCGTTTGTCACCTGGGAACAAATCAAAAAGGTACGTCCGTATCACCCAAGTCATAGCTATACGTTGGCCAAAGTCTTTCAGAAGCACGGCTACACGTTTCAAAGCCAGCGACTGCTAGAGACCCTCTACCGAAAGAACCCATCGTACCTTCCGGCGCAATGGATGCTTGCCGACCTTTACATCCGACGACGCAAACCAAGCAAAGCCATCCCCATGTTGCAGCATGTACTCAACCACACCAAAGGCGTGCAAAAGCGACGGCAAGTGCGGGATGATTTGCTGCGCGCAATGCTCCAACTTCACGACAGCAAGGTGCTCCGAACGGTCCTCCGCCGCGACTATCTGCTGGCCCCCATGAAACGCGAACCACGCAAGCTTTTGTTGCGCTATCATTTGCGTCACGCCCACCGTTACCGAAGCTACAAGAAGAGTAAGCGTAAGCTCCAATACTACCGTTGGTTCAGTAACAGCCGGCCGCATTATGCGGTGTCGTACACCAGCGCATTTGCCAAGTCGTCGGTGCCCAAGTTTGCTCGCAATGCGCTACAAGAAGGACTGCGCATCTACAAGAACGACCCCGAATTGCACCGCATCGCCAGCAAAGTGTACAAAGACAAGCCCCAAGCCCTGCACCACCTTCGCCAATTGATGCTCCTGGATGTTTCACAGATCACACGAAACATCAGCGTCTATCGTCAGCAAGCTCACAAGCTAGGACAGTCACGTGCGATGCTCCCATTGCTGCAGCGATTAAGTCGAAGATACCCGAATCGAGCGCACATTTGGGGAGAGTTGGGCCAGGAATCGCTGCGTCACAACAAGGTCCAACAAGCTCAACAAGCTTACAGTCGGGCGTTGCGTCTGGACCACAAGAGCTTTGCCTATACCTGCGGGCTGGCCCAAACATTCGCTGAGAAAAAGAAATGGTCCAAGGCGTTCCAAAAGTTGAGCGAAAGCCACCGAACCATGTCGTTTCTTCAGAAGTCTTTGCAGCTGCGTCGCCTGGTACATTATGGATTGCAACAGGGCATGACATCAGCTCGGTTGTTCCGGAAGCTACGCAAGAAAGTGCAACGTCCCACGCAAGCCGAAGCCGACCTTCAACTTGCGTTTGCCCTGCATCGTCACACGCTTCCCACAGACCCCTCATCGGAGCAGGCATTTCTTCGCTTTGTGTTAACCCAAACGTATCCGTCGTGGCGCTCCAAGTTAAAAGCGGAAGCACCGGAGAAACAGAGGTTTCAGGCGCTCTTGCTGCTGTACGCGCACAAGACCCAACAATTCCTGGACCGTGTCCCCCAGCTTTTGCAGGACAAACATCCACCCATTCGACGCATGGCTGCTCTTGCCATCGCCCGCCACAACCAACGAGAACGTTTCTCCCTGTTGGATCGATTGGAGCGCACCGACGCCGACGAAACAGTCCGTCAGATCGCTCGCTTCACCAGCGCGGCGTTGCTGGGTCAGTTTCGTTCCAATGAACTCAACAGCGTCATCGACAACGACCTTTGGCAAACGTTCCTGTTGCCTTATCTACAGTCTAGCTCGTTTCCTCAGGAAGAGATCCTGATGCACATGTCGAGACGATACCAGATGGCTCCGATGTTTCTGCGTCGCCATATATTCGCAACCATCGGCCAAATGTCCACAGCAGTGTTGGAAGGGTTGAACACCCTCCTCACCCAAACCCAGCAACGTTGCTTTGCCTTCACCGCGTTCAACCATCTTCGCAGCAAACAAGCCCGCGCCGAACTACGCGACGCGGCCAACAACGTCGTCTTGCCTCGACAATTCTTCTACACGCACTGCAGCGTCCAAAACTTGAGAGCCCCCTCTTCCATTCTTCATGTGGACGCTTGCAGCCAACAATGATGGCTGCTTCACTCCTCACAAACGAGGTCCGAGTCCTTCCCTAGGAGTCGAGGACCTTCACCCGCCAAAGCCGGACGGTGCCGCTTGATCGCTTCAAACATTTCATCCCGGAACAGACGAAGCCGTGGGTTGTCTTGCAAGTCAGGGTGAACCAGGATCCAAAGGTCGCCACCGTAGATGGGAGCACAGCGTCGCTCCAAGCAAGGATCACCCATAAAACAGGGAAGCACCGAGAGACCCATTCCCTCCAAACAGAGAGCGCGCTGAAGATAAATGTTACTTGCAACACCCCACCGTGGAATGTCTTCTATCGGAAACATGGCGCCGTTTTGGTAGTCGGATTCGTTACCATCCCAACCCAGCCAAGTGTCAGCGTGTCCGTACAGAGCAGCGTAAAGAGGCGCAGCTTTGCGACCTGTTAGATCTTCTTCGGGCCATTGTCCGTTTGTCTTGATGCGAATCGCAACATCAGCTTCCAAACTACCCAGATTCACGAGTTCATAGGTCGCCTGGATACGAAGTTCAATGTTGGGATAGCGTTTGGCAAAAGCAGCCAAGTCAGGGGCAAGCAACTCACTGAGGATGATATCAGGTCCTGTCACATGAATGATGCCTTCCAACTTGGGATCGGCGTTGTTGGCACAGCGACTCAACGCCTGGACCGAAGCTTCCACACGTTTTGCTCGTTCCAACAGGTTCTCGGCTTCGTGTGTAGGATGCAAACCATCGTGCCGTCGGTCGAACAGACGCAAGCCAAGCTGCTCCTCCAACGCCTCCAACCTCCGCCGAATCGTGGGATGACTCACTCCCAAATTCTCGGCAGCTTTGCGCAAGCTGCTTTCACGCATCACCGCCAAAAAAACACGCAAATTGTCCCAGTTGAGAGAGTCAGGCTCTGTCATGGATTCATCCTCGCCAGGGGGGTGGTTCAAAATGGTACCACAGGTGATCAAGTCTGTCTCTTCTCATCCGAACAGTAGGTCACTATGTTGAAGGTGGCAATAGACATCACAGCTGAATACAACCCTAACCCTACGCTTTCTTAAAGCGATTCTATGGGCTACTCTGAGGAGACAATACAATGACTGAGTCTGCAACCTTCTGGAACCGTATCGCAGAAAAGTACGCCAAGAGTCCTGTCTCGGACCCTGACTCCTACGAACTGAAGTTGAAGCGCACCCAAGAGTTTTTCACGCCGGAGTCGAACGTTCTGGAGTTTGGCTGTGGCACAGGAACCACTGCTTTGATTCATGCCCCTCATGTCAAACGTATCCTGGCTACCGACATTTCAGAGAAGATGATCGAGATTTGCAACCGCAAGCTCGCAGACACCGACCACACCAACGTGGAGTTTCGCCAGGGAACATTGAATACCCTGAAACTTGCACCCAACTCCTTTGATGTCGTGATGGGACACAGCATCTTGCACCTTGTCCCTGATATGGACGCCGCCATCGCCAAAACCTACGAAGTGCTCAAACCCGGTGGGATCTTTGTCTCCAGCACCGTTTGTATGAGCGAAACGGCTGCTCGCTTTATGATTCCCATTCTGCGTATTGGCCGATGGTTTGGTCGGTTTCCTTATGTCCGAAGCCTGAAGGTGGCGACCGTTGAGCAAAAGGTCAAAGACGCTGGCTTTGACATCGTGGAGCGCACAAGTCCAGGGAGCAAAATGGTCTGTTTCCTCATCGCCCGCAAACCGTAACCCCTCTCAGCCCCCACCATCTCTCCCACCTTTTTTTGGATAACTTCGAACTTCTTCTGTTCTGCTTCGTACAGGCTCTCTCCTTTTCCGGAACCCCCACATTGGAGGACTGTTTATGGCGGAACCAACGTTTACCGTGTATCACCCGCTCGTAGAACTCTCCCCTGCCACCTTCTCCGATCTCTTGGAGCACTGCACCGCAGACGCCAAGAGCCTGCTGAAACAAGCCGCAGCCCTGGCCCAGCACCGCTGGTCTCAACAAGACGCCATCACCCAAGCCATCCAAGACTGGCAAAGCCCACCCTGTAACATGGAGACCATCCTCTGGGAGCCATCGCCTCCGACCTTACAGCCTGTCGACTTGATGCGAGCCCTCCTGCTCGAATGCCCAGACTTTCTCTCCGCAGCCATTCTGGAACCCAACGACGTCCACGACAACTTTCACAAGGCCCTCGCCAAGTGGCGAAGCATCCAGCCCAATCTGTCCTGTCCACCGTACGAATCCGTTGCGTTCGACCCTATCTGGGCGCGCCGCTGGACCTTGTTTTTGGCCGAAAGCCAGGACCGCCAACAGCCCATTCAAACGCACCAAATGATGGGCTTGCTCTCGTACCATGACTTGGAAGGATTTGCAGACTTCTCCATCATGTTTGCAGAACAATGTTTCTACACCCGGCACGAAATGGCCTACAAGATGATGGATCTGGCAAGCAGCACACGAGACAGAGTTGAAGACTACCCAAGCGTTCCTTTTTTCTCCATGCCGTTTGCATATTTCTCCCGTGGAGACGAGCTGTTCGCGTTCGAGCATGCGCTTTGTCATCACCCCATGGTGTTGTTGGTGGGTCCTCCTGAAAGCGGGCGACGCAGCCTCGTTCGTGCCTGGTTCCAACAGTGTTACCTCAAGACCTACGAAGGACTGCACCAGCTTGCGGAGCAACGTGAGGCATATCGCCCTCCCTTTGTATGGGATGAAGAAACCACGCCACTCCCATCCAGGCCCCGTCCTCGTATTGCCCTACAGCCTGAAGAGTTGGAATCGTACGCATGGGTGGGAGAGTCATTCTGGAGTTCCGATCCACCCTCTCCTTTCACCCATGAAGTAACGTATAGCTCCACCCAAGAATACAGTTGGATGTACTTGGAACGACTCCTCCAACTCGCCCATGGCAGCGGTGGAGGCCAAGCAACCATTTCCTTCCTTGGAACCCATGACCTGTTCCCCTTGCTGTCGGCGCTTCGGGAGCACAACACAGACCTGCGAGACCAACGGTTGCCAGTGTTTCGCTCTTTGCTTCAGGCTTGTTTGCAGCAAGGTGGGCACAAACTGCGGCTGGTTCTTTCGGTAACACCCGAAGAGTTGAGTTTGCTGTGGCGTCACTGTCCAGAGCTTGAGCAGGCAGAACAATTGCAGCTCGATTCTCCCAACGATATGGAGCTGATTCCCTGGTGGCTCTGCCGTTTCCTCGAACTCTCGGAGCTTTGGAACAAACCCCTCAACCTTTCACACATTCTCGCGTTTTTGACGCTCAGCACCCATGACGAACGGACCAGTGTAGAGCGCTTTTTGGCCATCCTTGAGCAACCCCGCTTTCAACACGAACAGAAACGCATCCAGCGGGTGCTTACCCGGTATAGCTCCCAGGGTCCCCAGAAAATGCTGCAGCGCATGGGTCCTCGCCGTCGCCGGAAGCTTGTCCCCTACCTCACCGGCCTTGAGCGTTGGCAAGCCATCGTTGACCTTGCAGACAAGCTGATGCTTCTACCCCAACCTGCCTAAGAGATCTGTTTCTTTTTCTAGCCTGGGAACTTTCCTCCTTGTGTCCTGTCCATAGACCCAGGACGCGTTCCTCGTTGCATGCCAGGGTAACGCGCTCCATCCCATGTTTCGTTCTTTCAACAACAGCAACATAGCGCAGCA
Source organism: Deltaproteobacteria bacterium (assembly GCA_006226375.1). Lineage (GTDB taxonomy): Bacteria > Myxococcota_C > UBA6777 > UBA6777 > UBA6777 > M3003. The sequence goes on from SBHC01000010.1 coordinate 383,112, forward strand.
CACAAAGCATAGAGAGCCAAACCGATGCTTTGAAAAGAGACGTGCGCGCTCAAGATACGCAGTCTCCTCGACTTGTCAGGTCGCAAACGATTCTCCCGGCAAACCGGGAGTGTTCACCGTTGTTCAAGCGCCAAAGACAAGAACTGGAGACGTGCATCTGAAGGACAGGAGAGTTCCATGACAGCCACGACGCCCCGCCCACCGAAGGTGCTGCGTGTGGGTTTGATTCACAAAGGTAAGGTCATTGATGAACGGCTGATGCACACGCGAAAGCCTGTTACATGTGGAGATTCCAGCCGCAACACCTTTGTCCTCCCTGTGGACAACCTGCCCCCCCGATTTCCTGTGTTTGAGGTCAAGGACGACGCCTATGTGTTGACTTACCCGGAGTGGATGCAAGGAAAGATTCATCAGGGCAACCAAACCTTCACCCTGGCTGCTGCCTGCGAGAGCAAACTCGCTCAGGCGTCAGGCTACATGAAGTTCTCTCCGCCAACAGCCGAGGTGGAGCAGCACGAAAGCACAACAGTGTATCAGCTACCGCTCAATGACGAGTCCAAAGGGATCATCCGATTTGGCGCCTACTCGCTGTTGTTCCAGTTTGTAACACCTCCTCCCAAGCCCAAGCCGCAACCCTCTGTAGCCAAGTGGGAGCGAGGTTGGTTCCAAGGCGTCGACTGGGTCTACTCCTCCATCTTGTTGCTCTCCTTTGTCGCTCACACCGGCTTTATCTTTTGGGCAAAGATCATGGGAGAGTTGCCGCCACAACAAAGCCAAGAGTTGGTACCTGACCGGTTCAAAGATCCCATCCGGTGCAAAAAGAATTGCAACCCACCGCTTGTCATCAAGCCGAAGGAACTGCACAAAAATCCCAACAAGAAGCCCTTGCGACGGAAGCCTGTGACGAAGTCTGATCGCAAACGCCCCAAACGTTCGCGGAATGTACGTCCGGGTCAGCCTCGCAAGAAGACAAAAGTCGTGACCGCAGACATGGCATTAAGGATGGCACGACTTGCGATCCTTGGGCACAATGCCAAAGACGGCAAAAACAAGAACATGCTGCGATACGGTGACGACGCAGGGAGCAAACTCAGCAAGATCCTGGAGAAGAAAGACGGGGTCCAAATGCCGACAGACGAGAACAAACCTGAGACCCAACGTCGGGTGAAGCGACCCGGCAAGATCCGGTTGGACGGGGACAACCCAGAAGCTCAGGACATTCCATTCAAACCCAAAGGCAAGCTCGCTCGCAAGCGCATTCCCCTACCAGAACTCAAAACCGAGGAGCTAAGCATTGACGGAGAGAAAACCCTGAATGTCGCTTCTGTGATGAAGAGGCTCAAGCGCTTCCGACGTCAACTGCAATACTGCTACGAGCGTGAGTTGAAAAGAGATCCAACCCTGCGAGGAAAGGTCGCATTCAACATCACCATCGCTCTGAACGGACGGGTCTCTTCGGTGGAGGTAGAAGTCAACCAACTCAACCACAAAGCTGGCGCGTGTATGTCACGAACCATCAAACGATGGAGATTTCCGAAGCCCAAGAACGATGCGTTCAGCTTCTCGGTCCCGTTTTTGTTCCTGTCGCAGTGAGAAATGGGTAGAAGAGTCGGTCAGAAGCAGGGTTGGGTAAAGAAGAGGAGAGAAGGTTTGGACAAGGCAGGGAGAAACGATTAGCGACGGGTACGTCCGATGTAGCGACCCCGTCGGTCGTAACGGCGACCGTTCTTGTCGACGCGACCTGTGTAGCGACCTCGACGATCGTAAAAACGACCCGTGCGACGGTCAAAGCGGCCCATGTAACGACCACGACGGTCGTAGCGACGTCCCGTACGCTTGTCTACCCGACCGGTGTAACGACCACGTCGGTCGTAGCGTCGCCCGGAGCGACGATCAATGCGACCCGCGTAACGGCCTCGACGATCGTAGCGACGACCGTTCTTCGTGACACGACCGCCGTAACGGCCTCGGCGATCGTAGAAACGACCTTTGCCAGAGAAACGACCACGGTACCGACGAGCACGACGACGGCTGCGGCGACGCAGACGACGGTAAGCACGACGTGCACGACGACGTGGGCGGCGGTAACGACGACGGCTGCGACGACGATTCCGCTGAACACGACGGTAGCTACGACGAGCCCGGCGAGTACGTCGCGACGTACGACGGTAGCTACGACGTGAACGGCGAGAGCTACGTCGGTAGCTGCGGCGTGAACGGCGGGAGGAGCGACGACGTGAGGAACGGCGGCGAGACGAACGGCGGCGAGACGAACGACGTGAACGACGGCGACCAGCCACAAGCGTTGCCTTTTGGCTCTTGCCAAGGGCCTGCACCGAGGGAGATGTGGATTGGGAAGACATCGTTGGAAGCGCGTTACCTACGACAGGCGCAGCCAACAAAAGCCCCAAGACAAGAACCAGAACTCGAATCATTGCAAAACACCTCTTGTGTGTGGGTTTCCCCACAGCCGTCCAAGAACAACTGTGGGCTGTAGTTTTTTGACGTATCTACACACCAGAACTTTCAAAAAAAATGCCACAACCGACTCAAAAAGGGAACGGCTTCAGAGGCCTACCTCCTGGCTTCTTCTGTTCAAGAAGAGGTGTACGACCGCTCTCTCCGTCCAAGTTTCTGGACGAAAGCGATGCAACGTCCAGGATTTTGGATCCCTTTCCAATCACTCTTTTAATAGTATCGTAACCTTTTCAAGGAATGTACATTTATTTTTGCAAGAGCAACCTATTTGTCTCTTTGGAGAGGTCCTAGACGCAAACGAACCATCAAAGAGTGGAGCGTCGACGGAACAAGCCCAACCCCACCAAGAGAATCAAGAGGGGCACCCACGACGAGGAAGGTGTCCGTTGCTCGCAGCCGCAAGCAGATGGATCAGGGCAAGCGACCTGGCCTTCTTCGTCCAACACGGGCAATCCCGACGGGCAAAGAGGGGTGTTTCCCTTGTTCTCCACTTCTTTGTCTATACATCGATCGTTCACGCACTCTTTGCCAGGACCGCAGCCGCAGTCTTTTGCGCACGTGGTACAGTTTTCATACACGCTCGCGTCGCACGTCCCATCACCGCAAGAGGGAATGGCCTGACATTGTCGGCTCACACAGGCTTCCCCTGCTTTGCAAGCACAATCCCCAGGGCAGGTCAGGCAATTTTCGTCTTTGGACGCATCGCATGTACCGTCTCCACAATGGGCTGCAACCGCTCCTCGACAAACACCGGCGGTACCCACGAGCGTGTCACAGGTTTGCCCCACAAAACATTGGTTCTTGTCCTGGCAACCGCATGCTTTGGTGCTGTCGTTGAGAGAGAGAACACAGACTCCGCCACCCAAACACCGTTGCTCCGCCTGACAAACTTCCAGGCAGACGCCATCAGGGTCGCTATCCGAGATGCGAGCACACACATGACCGGAAGTGCAGGGACGATCGTTGTTGCAAGCTTGTCCGGCTTTGCTGGTTTCTGGCAAACAGAGAGAGATGGAGCCAATGTCATTGCAGGCAAAGCCAGGAAGACACTCTCGCGGACCTTCCTCCGGTGTCACACAGGCTCCGACCTTTCCATCCACCAACGAGCCTGTATGACAACGTTGTCCGTCACGACACTCCGACGAAGTCCGACACAAGCAAAACTGGCCGTTGCGAAACTTGTAACAGCGACCTCCAACATCGTTGCAGTCTTCCAGTTTGTTGCAGGGTTTCAAGCAAACCTTTTTGCCCTCCAGCTCAGCGCAACGTGTTCCGGCACCGCAATCGGCATCTGAAGCGCACGACTGGCCGGGTGCTCCGGAAGGATAGCGAATGTTCAGGTTGCACTGTTGCACACAGATGTCGATGGTTCGCGTCGTAGCGCACCGATGATTTTCAGGGCAGACGGCCTTGGAGCTGCACACGCAGCCGTACCCACAATCTCTAGGACGACACAGGCCGCTGTTGCAGGTCTCTCCCGTCCAACAATCACGTGGAACCTTACAAGGACAAAGCCAATCTTCCGGAAAGCAGAAGCGACCGCCGTCTCCCTGACGACAAACAAAGCCATCGGGACAAAAGTTATCGGCAACGCACTTCATTGCGCAACGACGAATCCCTTGAGGGAAGCTAAAACAGCCATGTCCTTCACCGCATTCACTGCTGTTTGTGCAGCCGTTGCAGGTAGTCGGGGTGCGCTCCACTTTTTGCGGACGACACACTCCACTGGAGCACTCTTCGCCAGGTCCACAAGCGTTGTTGTCACTGCAGGCAACATCCGGACAAGCCCCAGTCTCAGGGATACACATTTGCTGGCCAGAGCCAAAGTCGGAGCAACGGTATCCTTCCGGACAACATCCTTTCTCATCACAAGCTTGCGCGCACCGATTCCCCTCTCGAAAGCGAACGCAGATATCGGAGGGTCCGCCACAATCGCCGGGTGCCTTGCAAGGTTTGCAGAGGTTCCGAACCGGAGCAATGGTGGAGACAACGCACTCACCGTTTCGGCATCGACGGCACCCACCACACTCGTCGTCGTTGCTGCACTTGATCTTGGGATAGGAGAAACAAAGGGCGTCGGAGTCGTCCCGCGTTAAGCCTGTAAACTTCCCCGGCCTGTTCGCGAAATACATCAGCGCATCGCTCAAATGAGTGTGGGCCAAACCGATCGAGTGCCCCACTTCATGGGCCAGAACTTTGACCAGATCCAGGCCAGAGTCCGGCTGAATCCGCCAAGGGGCTTCCCGCGAGCGAGGATTCACAACAACATCCCCATCGATCATTTGACCGTTTTTGTCAGGGATTGGCCGGGTGAAAGCCAAAGTCGTAGGGTCCTGGCCCAGCTCAGCCCACTGCTGCGTGGTTGCGAGAACCACCACCACTTTTTTGTCGTTGGGGTCAAGCTTGTCGTTGGTGCGTCCGATGAATCGGTGTTGAAACGTTGTGCAGGGAGCCTTGGTCCAAGCGTCCCACGCCATGATGGCGGCCTTCTCCAAATCGTCAGCAGAGAGTCCGCCGAAGCCTTCTTTGCCTTGCATCTCATTGAGGTTTAAGGACCATCGTAAGGGCAGTTGATTCGCAGGCCACTGGTAAGGTTTGCCGCCAATGCAAGTGTTGGAAGAGACACATCCGCTGATGTTTGAATCCAGCGGGTCGCAGCAAGATCCCTCTCCTTGACCGGCGTTGCCAATGGTTGCAAAACACGCGTTGCCCGATTGGCGACAGCGACCGTCCACGACGAGAGGGTTCCAGGCGTTGGCGACGCTGCACCAGCAGAACAGGAGCCAAACTCCTACCACTTCGACCAGAAACGTTCGCTTCTTTTCCCTTCGCTCCAACCACCCAGTGTGGTTCGGTCTGGCAATGGCAGGTTGTCTCTGCTCTACGTCGTTGGCGTACACATTTCATCCTTTACCATCCACTGTGTGCCCGCGACATCAGGCTCCAGTTTCCACAGCAGAAACCTACACGTTGCGTTTGCAACATCGTACAAAAGAACACATCTCTTCCTATCACAACACAAGGTTGTGTTCGTCTATTCTTTGTGATTTTGGTTTCAAATGGCAAGGCCCTGGCTCAGGCCCAACAGAAGGAAAGAAGCGGAGAAGAGAACCAAACAGCCTTCGTGAAAACGATGTCAGTGAAGCTCAGTGTTGAGGAATTTCTCGATCACATCGCCACGTTTGGGTCGCAACCAAAGGTAACACCCTACAGCAACGAGGAAGAAGAAGAGACCCAGCCACACGCCAGAGGACGAAAGCATCGAGACCATTCCTCGAATGAGAGCCCCGACAGCGCCGCCGTCTTGTCCGTCACCCGACTGCAACGCTGGAATGTTCTTCCCGTAGGTGTCAAGCAACGCCCCCGCAAACGAAGTAAGCACCGAAGAGTAGGACATCAGGCGGGTTAAGGTTTGGGTACGCACTCGACAAGGGATGGGGATCTCATCTTTGAGCGCTCCTTCGTGCCAGAGTTGGATCCGAGCAAACTCCCTCAAATCACCTTCGGCTTGTGGAGCAACGCGAAATTCTGCATCGACCTTTTCCTTCCGCACGTCCACAACGATCTCCGGCGGTGAGATCAAACACCCCGGAATCACCGGCACAATCCGAACCAAAGGAGAGCTCTCCTTGATCTCCAGCACTTGCTCACTTTCGACTTGCTGCACATCAGGAAGATCCGGCATCTTGATGTACATCTCAGCTTCAACAATGCTGACCACAAGAGGAAAGATCTGACCAGGGTTCATCTGCGTGTAGCTTCGCACCACACCTTTGCGACGCAAGACCTTCTCGACACGTCCTTCAGCTTCTTCCAGAGAGAAGTCGCCCCATGCATCATCGGCCAACCCAAGAGAAGCCTCCTTGCCTACCACAGAGACCTCGTCGTCCAACTCTTCTTCCGCGGCTTCCTCCTCCATGTCAGGGAGTGGGGACAGCGGCGCAGGAGCCGGTGGAGGTGGCGCAGGGGCTTCATACACAACGGGGGCAGGCTCCAAGACAGAAGCGGGCTCAGGCTCGACACTGGACTCCGAGAGAGGCGCAGAAGAAGGCTCTGGAGCCGGTGGAGCCGGAGCATCTGTCACAACCGTCGAGCGCGAAACAACCTCTGTAATCTCCAGCTTCTCTTCCACGATGATGCTGCGTTTCTTTTCCTCTCGCTGAAGCACCTCAGGCTCTGGAGCGCTGGGCTTAAGCTTCGGTGCGCTTCGCGGCTTGGCTGGAGATGGCGCTTCCTCTTTGGCCTTGGCCTGCTCCTTGGACGCTTTTTTCCGTCGCCGAGCCTTCCCCGTTTTTCGAGGAACCTCAGGCTCCTCGTCAAAGCCACCCATGGAATCAAACTGAACCTCAGGAGGAGGCCCTGCGCTCACAGCTTCTTCAGGGGGTTCAGCAGCTCTAGGTAGAGCTTCCCCACCGCCCCCCAACAGAGAAAGCGCGCTGCCGTAGCCCATCCCCACCGCTCCCATTCCCACACCCGGAGGCTGAGGAGAGGGCAAGAGGGGCATTCGGCCAGCTCCCATGTTGTTCGAGGGACGAAACAGCGAGCCCAACCCTTGGGTGAGTGAACCCAACAAGCGCAAGGCTTCTTGCAAAGGCTCAAGATCGACCGGTGGCTCAAGCATTTCTTGAACAAACCGCTCCACCCCTTCCACAAAAAGAGTCTGCCTCCTGCCAGAAAAGCTACTCCCGTACAAGCGCGATAGCGTTTGCTCAACAATTTCTTGGATGGCATCACGATCAAAGATAGCCTCGGACATTACGCTCTCCCACACAAACTCACGCGCACAAGGACAAAAGCAATCCCTGCAACAGGCTTGTGACACTTGGAATCAAGAACACGCACATTGAAAGTGAATCCAAGAGTGTTCATTCTGGGAGCGCAAGTCAACCGGCCAGATTAAGCGAAAATGAATGGGGGAAAACAGGTCATGGCCCGAAGGGTGTAGAACCCAACGAGCCATGGCCAAGAAGAAAAGATGTGTTCTGTATGACCGTCCACCATAGCAAAACCCCAAGGTAGACAGAGCACTACAGGAAACCAAACCGGTCACACAGAACACAATAGGGAAGACTGGGTTTCAAAGAACTTACCCAAAGTGCGATGGGTTTGGAGATTTCGCAGCCTCGAATAAGTCCTTTCAGAGATAGCTTGCTAACTCCAAGCTATCGCTGTTGACACCCCCACCCATGGCAAACCCCATACCAGAACACCACAGCACCTCGAAGCCACTGTACACAAAAGCAAAATACAAACGAACACATACGCGGGTGTGATTCATCTCACAGGAGAAAGTGAAGGGCTTCCGAATCCATACTCCACCGTTTGGGAAAACCATGGAGGTGACTTCATCCAGATCCATGTGAGCCAAATCACAGTGGAATGTTCCAGGTTGTTCTCTTCTCCCACGCTCTTCTTTGCGCACGTATGAATGTGGACCAAACGGAGACAATCCTGTCGCAAGAGCCAAAGAAGCGTACGAGACACATTCGCCTCATGAGTCCAAGAGCTGCGTTCCCACTCCAGAGGCAACTTGTTACTGTCAAAGGAAAAAGCATTCAAAGCGAACCTCCACATCCTGCGCTGGCACAAACACTGCTTAGACAGGATGGCAAGAGGGAAGCTCTGCTGTGTTTGCAGCGCCCCCGAAGTCGTCTTTGCAAAAGATACATGAATGGAGGGAAGAATAAGTATGTGGAGATTGTGGTTCGCAGCAGTACCTGAAGTTGCAGAACAAAAGATTGTCATCAAGAAAATACTCACCCTCTACAAAGGATTCCTTCGCTCACTTCCACAGCTCTTGTTTGCCATCATTATCATCGGGGTGACCTGGCTCTTTTCACAATTCGCCAACAAAGTCCTCACCCGCGTGCTCAAGCGTTCCAAGATGCGGCAATCGCTTCAGGAACTGCTCCAACAATTTGCATCGATTGTCGTGTGGTTCATTGGAATCAGCACTGCTGCGATTGTCGTTTTCCCAAGCCTCACTCCTGGCCGCATGTTAGCAGCGTTGGGGCTGAGCTCTGTGGCTGTCGGTTTTGCGTTCAAGAACATCTTTGAAAACTTCTTCGCTGGCGTCCTTATTCTGTGGCGCTTTCCCTTTGAACAAGGGGACTTCATCAAGTGCGAGGGCGTCTTTGGAAAGGTCGAGCGCATCAGCATCCGCAACACATTGATTCGGCAGCCTGACGGCCAGCTGGTGATTGTTCCCAACGCGCAGCTTTTCACCAAAGCTGTGAATGTTCTAACAAGCGAGGCGGTCCGCCGGACCGAAGCAGTCGTCGGCATTGCCTACCACGAAGACATCGAAGAAGCCAGGGAAGTGATTCGCCAATCCATGCGTTCGTTGTCGTCTGTCTCTCAATACCGAGGCATTCAGATCCTCGTAGACGAACTTGACAGCAGCAGCGTCAACTTCAAAGTCGTGTGGTGGACGCAATCCACGCCCCAAGGCATTCGGAAAAGCCGAGATGAAGTCATTACAGCCGTGAAACAAGCTTTGGACAAAGCTGGCATTGAGATCCCATTCCCCTATCGAACCCTCACCTGGAATTCACCTCTTCCGATTCAGTCGGCCCACAAAGGTCTGAACGGCCAGCAAAACGAAAACAACGAAACCCACGAGACCAGGGACACAACGGCACCCAACTCTGCCACACACTAACATCGAGGCTCGCTCTCTACCTTGGAGAGTGACAAAGCATCTTTAAGCAACAACCACTCACCTCGTCTCTTCTCCCCAAGAACGAACGAGAGGTGTGTGTTTCCCTCCTGCAAAGGCGGGATATACGGAGGAACGCCGATGTCAATCTGGCATACGGCGCCCTTCCTCCCCCTTTTTGAATACCTACCCAACTTCACAAGCTATACAGGAGACAACTATGTATCTCATCGCAGCCGTGCAAGATCCCAACGAATGGAAGATTATCCTTGGAAAGATCGTGGCCCTCTACAAAGGATTCCTCAAGATACTTCCGCAATTGCTCATCGCAACAGGAGTCTTGTTTCTGACATGGGCTGCGGTGTGGGTTGCACAGAAGATACTCGGTACGTTGCTCCAACGAACCAAGCTACGCAATACATTTCAATCTCTTGTCCTTCAGCTCACCTCTGTTGTGTTTTGGATTGCTGGGTTGATGACCGCAGCCGTCATTCTCTTTCCTAGCATTACGCCCGGTCGGTTGATCGCTGGACTCGGTATTGGTTCGGTGGCTGTAGGTTTTGCGTTCAAAGACATCTTTGAAAACTTCTTCGCTGGTGTCCTCATTTTGTGGCGCTTTCCCTTTACAACCAACGATGTCATCCAATGCAACGATTTGTTCGGTCACGTCGAGAAAGTCACGGTGCGCAACACGCTCTTGCGACAACCCGACGGTCAACTTGTTGTCGTACCCAATGGAACGCTGTTTAAGAATTCGGTGTATGTCGTCACGGATCAGGCAGAGCGACGCACCGAAGCGGTTGTCGGAATCGGCTACGATGAAGACATCGAAGAAGCCCGCTCCACCATCCAAAAGGCGCTCGACTCTTGTGAGTCAGTCCGATCCCACCGTGGAACAGAAATTCGTATTGATGCGCTCGATAGCAGCAGCGTCAACTTCAAGATTCTTTGGTGGTCCGGCTCCACACCGAAGCAAGTTCGGGCAAGCCGTGATGAAGTGATCACGCGGATAAAGAAAGCTCTCGACGAAGCGAACATCTCGATCCCATTCCCCCACCGCACGCTGGTCTGGAACGAACCTCTCCAACACGACCAGATCTCCAGCTAACACCCTCTCCCCCGCAGAAAACAGCTCCCAAAGACCTTCCTGACCCAACCCACTCTTCCTTCCTGGCCGCCTTTCTTACTCAAAGACTCCTTTCCTCAATAACTTCCCCTTTCGCTCTGTAGCTATGAAGTCCAACTTCACATCTATGATTCATCCATTATCCCACCGTACAGAACAGCGACTTCAGACCCCACCCGGTTTCGGTTTCACCCCAACCACCCTCCCCGCAACCACTTCGTTCGCAAGATGGGTTGAAGTCCCCGCTGGGGTAGAGAGGCGGAGAGAGGTCACAAAACCAGCGGCCTGCGACCGCAACCCTTCAGAACATAACACCCCTCCCTCTTGGGCTCTTATGCACAAGAAAAAAACAAAGCACCTTACTCCATAACTGTTCCCTTCATAGCAACAGAGCATGTCTTCATAGCGACAGAACATGTAGGGTGGATGTCCGTCACCTGCATAGCTGCGAAGGGCTTCGAGGGTTGGCACAAACAAAAAAAGAGCAGCCTCCATAGCGGAGACTACTCTTTTCTCACCCAATACCCTGGGTACTAGTATGGTCAGGTCTGGATTAGGATTTCGTTTTGGCTCGGGGAGCAGGACACACCGCTGAGAGCTTCATGTTTCCGATGTTGATGAGTTTGTCCAAGCGGGGGACAAAGACAATCTCGGTTCGTCGGTTGAGCGCGCGTCCTTCTTTGGTTTCGTTGGTTGCGGTGGGTTGGTATTGACCGTACGCCACAGCAGACACTTGTTTGGGAGGCATACCACCCTTGAGCATGACTTTGAGAACTTGCATCGCACGTCGGTACGACAGATCCCAGTTGAACCAGGAATTACCGGTGGGATCTGCGTGTCCAGCGACCTGCCATCGGTGCCGATAGGCACGCAGCGTCTTGGCAACTTCTTCGATCATGACGGAGCCTCGCTCACGAAGCTTTGCGCTTCCCAGTTCGAACAATACCTTTTCAGGAAGTCGGAGAGTAATTTGTCCGCGAACCATCGACACAGAGATCTCTCCAGAGTTAATCTTAACCTTGAACACATCTGTTAGTTTTTTGTAGAGGTCGCGCCATTCGGAGACTGTAGCTTCCAGTCGATTGATGTGGGCCAGTGCACGACGCAACCGCTTCGCTTTCTCGCTGTTTTTGTCGGCTAGCATCGACATGTTGGCCTGACACCGTTTTCGCAGCGTGGATAGCTTCGCAATGTTTTGTTGTAGCTCGGCTTGCAAAGCCATTCGTCGTTTCTGTTGCTTCGCAAGCTTGGCTTTGTACATATCGGCCTGGTCATTCATCATGGTTTTCAGACGCGATACGCGCTTTTGGTGAAATGCCTTTGTGACACATCCCGTTAGCAGAAAGCCCGTCGCCAAAACTCCAATCACTCGATACCATCGACTCATTTTTACAATCTCCTATCTATGTTCAGTTCAGTCCATACCAGAGAAAAAGAGACCCTGGTATCAGGTATGTCGCTCCACCCCCATAACGCAGAAAGAACGTATGGGAAGAAAGCGTGGATGCCCACCCAAAGAGCAATCCCTGTTCCGACACTCCGAAACAAAACAAAATACGCTATCCTTTCAAGCACATAAACAACAACACCACTCTATCATGGGACACCCACGTCACAGAGAAAAAGAGATAGCTATTCATTTCGGGACGTTGAGGTCCAAAAGGTGCGAATATTGCGAAAAGATGGAGGAGAAGAAGAGTTACAGGACTTTGGTCGGGGGAATTTGTTGGGAAGATGCTTCGATCGTTTTTGCGAAGCTATAGGAGGGCTCAATCGTCTCAGCGAACTCAGGACGTTGTACGGTGAGATGTTCACCCCACCAGATCTCGGACTTTTGTCGAGTCCAAGGTTCAGAAAACTTAATATTCTCTAGCGCTTCAAAAAACTCCAAAGCATCGGGACGTTTGGAGGGATCGTTGTTCAAGCATCGCAGAATGATCTCATCCAGTTCTGGAGAAATATCTGACGATGCAAACTTGGACGGAGGCGCGGGTTTTTCCGAGATATGCCTCATCAACAAGGCAATGGGGTTGTCGGCGTGGAACACCATCCGACCTGTGAGGCACCAGTACATGACACAACCCAACGCGTAGATGTCGGTCTTTCCGCTGATCGAGTTTCCTTGGATAAGCTCAGGAGCCATAAAGCCCGGCGTACCGCAAACATGACCCGGCAAATTCTGATGAGAGAGGGTCTGCGTCGTTGTGTCTTTTACGACCCCAAAATCAAGGATCTTTGGGCAATCCAAGTCCAGGCCCAAGGAACAGATAAAGATGTTCGAAGGTTTGATATCGCGGTGCACCAAAGAATGTTGGTGTGCCTCTGCAAGAGCCCGACACACGGGCATAAACAGAGCGCAAACTCGCTCCGATGAAAGTGGGCCAAAACGATCCACCATATCTTGCAGATCGATGCCGTGCAAAAGCTCCATCGCATAGTACAGAACCCCAGATGGGTCGATGCCAAAGTCATACAAACGGACGGTATGCTGTGACGACAATTGGGCTGTGGTCTGCGCTTCCTTGTGGAACCTTTGCAGCAAAACCTGCTTGGTCTCTTCTTCCATTTCACCAGTCAAACGGACACACTTCACCGCAGCTTCTCGCTTAAGCCACTGGTGCCGGGCTCTCCAGACTTCGCCCATTCCACCCTCCCCCAGCTTTGCGATCAAATGGTACCCTCCAATGAGGGTCCCTTCGCCACGCAAGCTTGAGGTGTCGATGGAAACGACAGGGCCAGTTGCAAGAGCAACCTCACGTCCAACAATGTTTTCAAGTTCACGGACATCACCAGGCCAATGGTACGCTTGAAGGTGCTCTTCGGTGTTGGCAGAGAAGCCGTGCACGACTTTTCCCAAGGCCTTCGCCTGCTGCTCCAAGTAACACTGTGCAATCACAGGAATGTCCTGCTTCCGCTGAGACAGCGATGGCAACGTAATGTTGGAGCCTTGCAGCAGCAACGACAGCCTGGGATGCAGGAGTGTGCTGGAGAACACTTCGTGAGCCCCGTGTGTGGACGAGACCAGAATGCGGACATTCCAAAGAGGAGCGCTCTCATGGTTCTGGCTCTCTTGCCAACGTTCGACATAGAGCGCCAAGGCTTCCTGGCTTTCACGAGACAACGACTCCACATGCTCCACCAACAATGTGCCTTGGTCAGCAAGCTCCAGCAATACAGGCTTTCGCTCCGGGTCAGCAGAGTCGGAAGGAGGCGTTTCCTCAAAGAGTTCGGATTGTTGCCCATGAAGGGCCTTCGCATTGATCCGCAAGAAAGGCTGCTCCCGCCGCTCCGAAACACCATGAATGGCCCGAGCGACAGCCTCGAAGGGTGCACCTGGAGGGCCTGTCAACAAGAGCACTTTCTCCTTGCGACCGTACTCTTCCATCGACTCCCAGAGTGCTTTAATCGCATGACTCTCTCCAAGCAATGGACCGGCCAAGCGCTGTTGGGCCTCACGCCAATGGTGTCGGACAAGCTGTAATTTTTGTTGCAACTGTGTGTTGCTATCAAGGAGCTTTTGACGTAACTGCTGCATCGCCACATGCGTTTGCACCCGGGCGATCACCTCTTCCGCTTGAAAAGGCTTCGTGATGAAGTCGCTCCCTCCAAGCTGAAACCCCCGAACCTTCGAGTCCATATCGTCCAGCGCGGAGAGAAAGATAACGACAGCATCCTTGGTTGCTGAGTTTGTCTTGAGCGCTTCGCAAACCTCGAAGCCATCCATCCCAGGCATAAGAATGTCGAGCAACACCAAAGAAGGCTTCACCCTCTCCGCAATTTGCAAAGCATCCCGGCCTTCTCGGGCAAACAGTAGCTTGTAACCCAATGGTTTGAGGATCTGAGACAAAACCTGCAAGTTGGTAGAGTTATCGTCCACCAACAGTAACGATATATGGGAAACTTCTTTTTGCATTTCTAGCGGTAAGGTCATGGGTTCTCTCCTGCCTTTTCAGTGGGAAGTTCACTCAAGATCTTCCGCAAGGCGTTGGAGTCAAAGTGATGGGCAGCATCAAGCAAGGCCAATCGAATCGAAACCAGCGGAAGTAAGGCCTCGCAAGCAAGCACCTCCTCCTCTATCGTGGTAAAATCCCCCAACGCAATGAGTGGTTGTAACGTCTGCTCCAAAGAGCGCAACCCTTCAAAGTCAATCACGGCAGAGGGCTCCTCTAGGGTCTCACCATCCACAATCGTTTCGTTCAACACACCAAAGCCTCTGATCGTGTGCTTGGATGAAAAGGACTGATGACCCAGAGAGGAGGGAGGCAACGTTCGAGTCAGGTCCTCCTCGTAAGCGTAAGTTTGTGCCAAAGCATCGACTTCTTGTGTATGCTCCAGAGACGGAGATCTGTCAGCCAAAGGCAAGGGCAACGTGAAGAAGAACTCGCTGCCTTCACCGACCTGACTTTGCGCTTGCAAGACGCCACCCATTGCATCCACCAAGCGATGGCTGATCGAAAGACCCAAGCCCACTCCTCCTGCGATACGGCTAGCGTGGGATTGTTGAAATGGGTCAAACACGTGAGACAGTTCCTTGGCGTCAATGCCGGAACCTGTGTCACGAACGGAAAACTTCCAACGTCCAGGACCCTCTTCCGCCACCGTCAGCATCACAAACCCCTCCTGGGTAAACTTGATTCCGTTGTGCAACAAGTTAAGGAGGACCTGACGCAGCTTGGTCCCGTCCACCATAACTTGATCTGGCAACGTCGCAGGCCAAGTGAGCTCAAGAGTCAGGCCTTTTTGCAAAGCTGCTGGAAGCATGATGTCTCGTATTTCTCGCAACAGAGCATCAAGTTGACAGGCTCTGGGATCCAACGAAACGCCGTTGTTTTCGATTTTGCTGAAGTCGAGGACTTGGTTAATCAAGGTCAACAAGTGACGACCGCAGTTCTCAATCACCTGCACGCTCTTGTTTTGCTCCTCCGTGAGATTGGACGCTTGACCCAAAAGCTGAACGTACCCAAGAACACCATTCAGTGGAGTCCTCAGTTCATGGGACATGTGTGACAAAAACATACGCTGGGCACGTTGGGCCTGCTCGGCTTTGTCGCGGGCGTGAAGCAGCTCCATTTCACGCTGCCGACGCTCCGTGATGTCACGAGCCATACCTTCGATGTATCGGACTCCACCGGAGGAATCAAGGACAGGAAATTCAATCCTTTCGATCCTGCGAATCTGTCCTTCCCCGTCGTAGATCTCCCACTCCATCGTTGGCTGCTCTTTCCCAGCCAACAAGTTCTTCCATACCTCCCCTCGCTTGGCATTGATCGGATGCGACGTGTGCAAACGAGACTCATTGAGCTGCTCCAAGGACGTGTACCCAAACAACTCAAACAACTGCGGGCTCGCACGAAGGACGCTGCCGTCCAAAGCCAAGGAGTAAAAGCAAAACTCGTTGCGAAGTCCTTGCTCAAAGCGGTGAAACTTTTCGCGTTCGCCCTCCACCTCATTGGTCAGTTCGGTGATGCTTCGATAGGTCTCTTCGACTTCGGCTTCGAGATCGCGAAGCCTCTCCCGCAAGGCATGAAGTTCATCGTCCTTGGACAATGTCTTTTTCTTGTTCATGACCGCTCCTGCACGGCAACAACAGTAACATCGTCATGCTCTCGTCGGTGATCCCGCACGAGAAAGTGACGAAGCAGTGAAGGATCATGAGCGCTGACGGAACGTCCCATCGGACCGACACTTTCGAGATCCCATCGATAGGAGAGACCGTCGCTGGCAAGCCACAATGTCGACGCGTCACTCCACTCTTGTGTTCTCACTCTTAATTTGGGCAGCCGCTGTGTCCCAACAATCCCACGGTGCAAAAGAAAGGTGCTCTTGGGCCGCGGCACCATTCGCACCAACAAGTTGCCCACTCCGAGATACGACAATTGCTTAATCCCTGGATGGATATCGACGACAGCAAAAGCGCAGCCACGAGTACCACGAAGATGCTCATCGACACCATGCACAAGATTGAAGAGGTCCGAATCCAGAGAGTTGGCACAATAATCCAGCGCTCGCTGGGAGACATCATGTGCGATAGGCCCGTGCCCAAGGCCATCACACACCACAACACGCAAGCCCAATGGCGTGGTCCAAACCCCTACACCATCGCCGGACACCGTCTCTCCTGGGCAAGGATCTTCGTGAACAACAACGCGCCAAGGAGAGTTCCAACCCTTAGGGCGCTCGACCCAAAGTCGAGCCATCACGCCTGTGCCTGTCGGTTGCCACCCACGAAACCGAGGCATCGACTCTGTGGAAGGAAAGGAAATGATATCGAACTCATCAGAATTACGCACCACACTGCCCAAACCAATCCCCAAGGTTCCGCCTGACGAGACACCGTCTCGCATGGCCTCCTCAACCCTCGAAATACCGGGACCCAGATCCATGGCAATCACTTCTATGCCCTGAGCCTTCCCCTCCTCCAAGCACTGCGCAACGATAACACCCTTTTCTGCGTGATGAGCCAACAAGTTATTGGCAAGCTCCGTCACGATCAGTTCCAGGTATCCGAGCTTCTCTTCAGAGAAAGGCAAACGTTCTCCCATCGCCCGTACCGAGCGACGACAACTCCCGACATCAGAGGAGGACTGGATGATGGTGTATGTTAGCTCCATTTGATGACTTCGATACAAGTTCCTACACCTTCTTCTGATTGAATATCCATCTCATCCATCAACCTACGAGCTCCAGGCAAACCTTGGCCCAGAGTTCCGCTGGTTGAAAAACCTTCTCCCATGGCTGCAGGGATGTCAGCGATACCGGGCCCTTTGTCTTCAAACACACAAAGAATACCCCAGCGACTTCCCTTGGTTACAGATTCCAAACGCATGGTGCCCCCCAGCCCATGCACCAACGTGTTGCGGGCCAGTTCACTGACAGCCGTCGCGACACGCGTTTTGTTGATCATAGAGAAGCCCAGCTCACCCGCTAAGTTGCGGGCAGCCTGTCGTGCTTTCACGACATCGTACTCCTCCTGAATGGGTATGATTTGCATCACGGCTTAGCTTTCAGATGAAGGATTGGAAGAGATCCGGGTCAATTGGTAACCCAAGCGATACAAGCCTGTCTGCATGTCCATGGCGCTCATGATGCCCGTAAGAGCGAGCCCCATTTGCATCAACGTGACCGTCACTGCTGGTTGAATCCCCACCAGCATAAGCTTGCAATCCATCAACCGACACATGTCCGCTGTCTCCGAGAGCAAGCGACTGATGAAGGTATCGACAATGTCCAAAGCCGTGATGTCTAACAGCACAGCTTCCGCCTGTGTTTCCTGGATTTTCGTTAACAGATCTTCCTGGAGTTGCTCAGCCAGCGCATCCGTAAGCTCCACCTGAATGGAAGCCATGAGAAGCGGTCCCAACCGTAAAACAGGAATGTTCGGCTGGTTCATCTCGACTCACCTCCCTGCTGGTTAATCGCAAACTCCAGCCCTTGAGACAATGTGCTCTTTGTGATGATGTTGGAGAGATCCACGCCCAAACGCACGATCGTTTTGGCAATCACGGGGCGAATTCCTGTAATCACACAGGTCGCTCCCATCAACCGAACAGCTGTCGCCATCTGAATCAGATGGTCTGCCACCATGGTATCCACAACGGGAACACCTGTGATGTCGACAATCAAGACATGGGCTTGCAGCTGGGCAATACGCTCCAACGCCTTCACCAAAGCGTCTTCAGTCCGTCGACTGTCCAAGGTCCCAATCAAAGGCATGATCAAAACCTTGGGCCATACCTCCAGCACCGGCGTGGACAATTCAAGCAGGTCTTCTTGTTGTTTGATCACCCGCTGTTCGGCCCGCTCCACCGCAGCTTCCAGTCGGTTTTGATGTTCTCGCAAAGCAAGCTCAGCCTGCTTTTGCGTGGAGATATCTCGCACCACCTCAACAAACAAAGACTCACCGTCCACATCCAAACAAGCTGCGTATACGCAAACAGGAAGCTGCGACAGATCCCTCCGTCGAACCTCAACTTCCAAACCTTTCCCATTCCGCAAAGTGCGCTGCAATGCGTCTTCGCTTTCCAGGTATGCCAAGTGAGAACGTTGACTCTCTTCGGAAAACAACGTTGAGACGTGCTTCCCCTCCAGCTCTCCATCAGACCAACCGCCCATCTCTCGCAATGACTGGTTGGTCAGCACGATCTCACGTGCCTCCGTGAACACGAGAATCCCGTCCACGGTGACATCCAAAAGGGATTGGAGCACAGATTGACTGAACTCCCGTTTTCCCACTGAAGAAGCTGACTCCAACGATCCTGACATTCTTTGATCCTTTCCTGAAAGAAAACCTTCAGTCGTAACATACAAATTCATCGTTCTTTACTAGCAAACCGTGTACCAGCTTCCCTGGCACAAACGGACAAAACACGAGACATCCATGGCCCAAACACAGACCATTCCTCACCTCTCTCGTTTGTGAGGAGGTAGAAACAGCAGGATGGCGACAGCAACGAGACAACCATGTCTCAACAAAGCATCCCACATGAGATCCAGAGTTCCATGGTAGTCCAACAACAAAGATGCTTAACTCCTTCCCCAGATGTGCTGGCATAGGTCTTGCTGTGTGAGGCCCAAGACAATTGCGCTCTCCACCGGCCCATGAGAAAGGAAGTGAATCCAATGGAGTTATCATCCAGCCCATCATTCCAACGTGTCACTCTACTGATCAACGAGCGAGCTGGCACGTTTCTGCACAGCAATCAGGAAAAGATGCTCGCATCCTTTCGGGAGGTGTGCAATGAGTATCAGATCAACGCTGACTTTGTGGTAGTCCCTCCTGAAGAGTTTGGAGAAGCTTTGGAAAAGGCTCTCCAGAAAGACATCGATGGAGTCATTTTAGGAGGCGGAGACGGCACGATTTCCTACTCGCTACATCAGCTCCTCGAAGCCGACAAACCGATTGGAGTTCTCCCCTTAGGAACCATGAACATGCTCGCACGGGATCTTGGGATCTCCTTGCAACCCACAGAAGCATTAAGGACACTCTTCTCCGGAGAAACACAACGCATCGATGTAGGTTGGATCAACGACCGCCCTTTTCTCGACCGAATCACCCTTGGTTTTTATCCCAAAGTAGTCAAGCAATGGCAAAAAACACGAGACAGCATCTGGCCTGTTCGGGCGTTGCGTTTTGTCCAACTCTTCTTTCAGCGACTCTTCCTTCACTCCAAAACCTTTGCCCGAATCGAGTCCCCCACCCGTCCAGAGTTGGCCTGCAAAACCAACATGTTGCTTATCTCTAACAACCCCTACCAAGAAGACCAATTGACAGTGCCAGTGCCGCTGCGGTCGTCGATGAAAGGTAGCGTGCTCGCTATCTACATTGCAGAGCACCATTCCTTTTGGGATTATCTCAAGCTTTTTGGTCGAACTTTGCTGGGTCGATGGCGGTTTGACGAGAAGTTGGAAGTCTTGCAAACCCAGCGATGTCGAATCGAGCTACCGCGTCACTCCTCCACGAAGCTTTTGGTGAGCATTGACGGTGACCAATTTTATGTGAAACAGCCCCTCGACTTCCGAATAGATCCCCAGGCCCTTCCAGTTCGAGTCCCCGCTTCCAACTCCTAAGTTTCCCACGCCTTCTCCCAACTCTAAAGCATGAAAGCCCGCCCCAATTCCTGGAGCGGGCTCCCCAACAACTTTCGTTGTTTCGATCCACTGCAACCATTATCGCTGACTGTGTTCAATCCACTGCAACGTTGGTTTTGCGTTGGAGGAGCCAGGCTGCACCACGAGAGTGTACGACTTTCCTGCCTCCAGGTTTTTCCGCACTTCCATCAAGGCTGTTGTAGAGGTGCCCAAGGTTACGGTCCACAGGTGCTCTCCGGGTTCGACTTCCTGGAACGCTTTGGTCTGCAAGAACTCAACGTTCTCAAACACAGTGTTGTATGTATCCATCTTGAGGTTGGCTTTGGCAGCCCCTTCGTCCAGATGCAACAGTCGGACTCTAGCTTTCTTGGGGTCGATGCTCTGGGGTCGATCGGGGATCACCCACAGCTTGTAAGAGTCATCGGGCGAATCGTACAGAAAGACGGAGTAGTTCTCGCCACCTTCCAACAGGAACGAGCGACGCAACAACACCTCGGGTGAGATCGAGCTACGCAACGTGATTTCGCGCTCACCGGAACGTTGCACCACATACGGAGAGAAGTCCTTTTGTGTCTTGAGGCTCGCCAGTCGTTGGTTGTCGATGTAAAACTGTGCGTCGCTTCTAGCATTGGGAAAGAGAGTTGACACATTCGCGAACATCACACGTCCCACAGTGCGGGCTTGAGAGACATCTCGAGTGTTCACAGAGGCAGCACGCTCCGCGAGATTGTAGAGGTGCAGAAGGAGACCCGAACCCACAGTGTCAGGCTTTTGGACAACGAGACCTGTACGAATCTGGTTAAAGTTCATCAAGTAGTGTCGGCCGGCTTCCAAACGGATCGTGTCAAACGCAACTTCCAGACCGTTAAGATCGGGAACTCGAACATACAAAGTGTAAGTACCTGGCGGTACAGTCTTGATGCCAGTCAGCGATTGGAAAGAAACATAAGGGTAACGCGCCACGGTTGAGGTTTGGACCAAACGGACCGACACACTCTTGTAGTCTTTCACACCTTGGTAAAACTGCAGAGAGGCGTTCGAAGAGTCGGGGTCAATCGCCGACTGTTTGTGCTCGACCAGCTGGTACTCCGGCTGGGCATCAAACTCGCCTTCCTTCCGCGTAAGGAACCAATGAACACGTTGCTTGCTGTCGAGAGTCATGGATTGGTCGATCAAGACCTTGTTGCTGTCATTGGAGATAAGCTGGATCTTATAGGAACCGGCCGGGATCAGAAGCTTCGATGACGTTGCACCAGCGCTCAACTGTCCCACAATAACGCGTTCGTTCAGCACCAACCGCACAGACTCTTGAAGCAAAGTCGCGCTGTGATGGAGTCGTACATGAACATCCAACCCTGAAACTTCTTCGCTCTGAACGGCTTCACCTTTTGCGTCTTTCAGGTTTTCAGCGTACAAGCGGGCGCGCAAAGGCAGCTTGGGGTCCAACAGCGATCCAGAAAGGATAAGAGTGTAGCGCATCGAGCGAGAGAGCTTTTCAGGCTTAATCGAGATCAAGGTGTTGTCATAGTTTGACAGCCGAACACTCCATGTATCCGAAGCAAACGGCACAGCGTGATAGGTAGAGAGGTTTTTGTACGATAGCTTCTGCAAATTGGAGTCACGTGTAAGAGGACGGTTGGCGGTTCGGGTCCAAAGGTCAAGCTGGCCAGCGTCTGGAGTCGCATGCAAAACCCGCAGCGACACCGAGGTACCATCGTACGTACCTGTCTTCGCTTGCTCCCAATGGGTGATGAACCCGTTCTCGCTGGGCACAACAAAGAAGTTGTACCGCATGTCCTTCTCCAAACGAACGGAGCGCTCTGTCAGGACGCGCTGGTCTTGGGTATCCCATACACGCATCATGTGCTCACCGGTCGCAACGCGAAACACTCCAGAGTCCGTTTTGTCCTTGGCCATTGTGCCAACAACCGAACCGTCCAAGCGAAACTGAAGGCCGGTGTGTTTTCCAGCAAAGACCACACGAAGGTAAGCTTCGGTTTGTGGAGGTGGAACACGACGTTCGACAGGAGGTGGATCTTCCAGTTCCGGCGGTGAACTACAACCCCCCAAACCCATCAACATCATTGCCACTGCGCTAACTGTCCATATCACTTGTCTCATGACTCTCTCCTTCGACCTATCTCAAGACGCACGGGTGGCGTTACCCCCCATGCTGTCCTTGTTTTCTACATTCGCTCTGGTGAACGTTCTGGTTTATTTCTTTGTAATGCTTACCGTGCTGGCTTTCTTGCTCCTGCGGTAGTGCTCCACTGCAGCTCTGGAAAGGCAGGCTCCCTTGAGGCAAACCTTGTCACCTTGGCAGATTTTCACACATGTCTTCGACCGAGGGCTCCACTTTTCGCATCGATTCACATCACAAGGGACACAGCGGGCTCCAGCAGGAAAGCAGCTTTCATTCGACTTGCATTGCAACACACACTTGCGGGACGTCTCATCCCAACGCAAGCATTTCCGGGGATTACAACGTCTGCACAGGCCTTTGTAACAAAAGGCACGATCGGGACAAGAGCGCACACAACGCTTGGACTTGGCATCCCAAGCCATGCAGCGTTGTGGATCACAGCGTTGCTTGCACGCTCCCTTGAAACAGTATTGACTTGCTTTGCAGGTGCGCACACAAGCCTTCGAAACATCGCTCCATGTTTCACACATGGAAGCGTCACACCGAGGGCGACACACACCGTTTTTGTTGCAATAGTGATTGGATGGACAAAGAGACTCACAGCGTTGCTTTTTGTTGTTCCATCTTGAACAAATACGCTTGCATCGGGGAATGCATTTGCCCAGGTTGGGGTGACACTTCTGCTCCGGTCTGCACAAGGGCACGCATCGTTGGATCGATTTGTCCCATCGCAGACATTTCGCAGGGCTGCAAATGATAGTACCCAAGGGGAGCTTGGTTTTGCGACTTGTTGGATTGGCATGAGCGGAAAAGCTCCACCCACTGCACAAAAGCAAACTCATAGCTCCAACTGACGTCATCCACTTCATCCATCGGCTCATGATTGTTCTCCTATTCGTATTTCGTTGGTTTTCATTTCGACACATGGAACATGCAACGTTCGATTCATTTATTGGCATCGGAACTTTCGACACCCGTTGTCCCACCAGTAACGAAGCTCCGTTCCTTCCGGACATACCGGAGGCTTAAGGATGGGACAAAGACACGCTGGGCTGTTGTTCATCAACCGACAGACCCGAGGGCGCTTGCACTTGATGTTCTTGCAAGAAGCCTTGGGACAGACACATCGAGCCATCATGCAGGCTCCGACAGGATGAAACCCCTGCTTGTTTTTGTATTTGTAAAACTCAACTTTGCACCCTGCGCGGCATTGGATCGATGCAGCAGGACAGACACATCTCTCGATGCCCAATGCTTTCTTGCACACACGGGGTTTGGCGCACTTGCGTTTGCAGTCACTTTCAGGGCATCGACAAGAAGGAACACTGCAGCCTTTGACCACTTTCACGACACGTTTGCAATTGGGCTTGCATTTCACCACCAGTCGAGGACAAACACAGCGGGCTTTCCCTTGAACGATACGACATTGCTTGGGTTTGGAGCAGTCCATCCCTTTGCAAGTGGGAAGCTTCGCGCACGGGCAACGCCCTTCACATAGAACTCCAACGTTCTTGCACCCAGCTCGACAAGCGTTTTTGTACGTTTTGTCATCTTGACCACAAACTGGCTTGTTTACCGCAGGGCAAACGCATGGTTTCTTTGCAGATGCTGTCGAAACCATCAACATCAAACCCATCCAAATCAAAACCCCGACTCTCATCGTCTAACTCCTTCTTGAGCACGTTGAGCTTGTGCATCTTTGAGACAACCTCGCAACGCACAAACGACACCTCTCTACAGAGCAACAACCATGCCACACAAAATCAAGCACCTAGAATTGAAAGACAAAACCATCCAATTCAAACACCCCATTCCAAGAGGGAGACACGCAAGTCTTCCTTTTGCTACCCCAGCACCCTCCCTCCTCTGGAGCAGCAATGGGACATAAAAGGCTCAAAACAAAGAGCCATCGAAGTTCATGTCTCCAGCAACCGGAGGAGAAGAGTCCAGACAAAAGTCTTAGTTAGCGGCAGAGGTCCATAATGAGAAAGCAAGTAGGTTCATGATGAGAAAGTAAGTATGAAGAAAACAATATCTTGTAAGAATGAAAAAATCCGTCTAAAGTAGGGAGTACTTACAAGATTTTGGGACAAAAGTACCCCTATCTGACACAAAACCTCAAAGTGGAAGGACTCCCACTCCTTCCACTTTGCATGGCAAATGCACCTTTGGGAGAGAACGTTTTGCGACAAGCGAATCGTTCGACAAGTTCCCACTCCATAGAGCAGATATGAAGGCAAGATGAACGAGCAAGCCGACAAGACCAAAGAAGGAAAAGCCGAATTTTACGTGGTAGGCGTGGGTGCCTCGGCTGGTGGTCTGGAAGCGCTGGAGTTGTTTTTTCATGAGATGCCCATAGACACAGGGGCAGCCTTCGTTGTCGTTCAGCACCTCTCCCCTGATTTCAAGAGCCACATGCAGGATCTCCTATCCCGCCAGACGAAGATGCCGGTCCACCGCGCGACCAACGGGATGCAGCTAGAACCCAACAATGTGTACCTGCTTCCTCCCAAGATGATCATGATTGTCTCGGGAGGGCAGCTGTTACTGACAGAGAAAGAAGCTAGCGGTTGGTCTTACCCCATCGATATCTTCTTTCGCTCCCTGGCCCAGGACTGCCGAGATCACGCTGTCGCTGTGGTCCTCTCTGGAGCCGGCAGTGACGGCGCCTTGGGCATTCGCGATGTGCATAGCGCAGGGGGCCTAGTCCTTGTTCAGGATGAGGGTTCGGCCAAGTTTAATGGGATGCCCATCAACGCCATTGAGACAGGCGTGGCGGATCTCATCCTCCAGCCTCAGACCATGGGGCAAGCCCTGGAGCGATACATCCACAACGCGGTATCCCCCGCCGAGTTGATTGAGTTGGAGTTTCCACAAGCCAACGAACAAGGCATTAAGAAGCTGTTCATGCAGCTTCAAGTGGAACACGGCATTGACTTCTCCCACTACAAGCCCAGCATGGTGTACCGACGCATTCGTCGGCGGGCAACCATGGCGAGGCAGGAGAGCCTCGCTGGTTACTTCCAATTTGTCCAGGATCATCCCGAAGAGGTGGATGATATCTACAAAGATCTGTTGATCGGAGTGACCAAGTTTTTCCGGGATGAAGAGGCGTTTCATACGATGGAAAAAGAGGTCATCCCTGCCATTTTGAGAAGCACTCCCAAGGACGAAACCATTCGGGTGTGGGTGGCGGGGTGCGCAACAGGTGAAGAGGCGTACTCCATCGCGATTCTGTTCCATGAGCAAATGACCAAAGCCAAACACCCACTGAGCAACATCAAGATCTTTGCGACGGATGTTCATCGTGCCTCCCTTCACCAAGCGGCCAGCGGTGTCTATCCATCGAAGTCTCTTTCGGATGTACCTCCCTATCGTCGTCAGACTTACTTTGATCGGGTCGACGAAGGCTTTCAGGTGTCTCAAAGCGTTCGGCAGATGATCGTGTTTGCGCCCCACAATCTACTTCGGGATGCCCCCTTTACTCAGCTAAGCCTGGTGACGTGTCGCAACCTGTTAATTTACTTGTCCCCACAAACACAAAAACGCATCCACTCGCTCTTTCACTTTTCCCTGCGAACGAACGGGTTCCTCTTCTTAGGCCCAAGTGAAACCCCTGGAGATTTGCAAGACGAATACGAAGCGACGACCAAGCGTTGGAAGATATTCCGCAAACGACGGGACATCCAATTCCCACATGCGATGCGCTTTCCCTCCTCCAAGGAAAGCAACCTCGCACCGAGCAACCCTCTTCCAAGTCCATCACGTTCCTACGTTGAGCCCCGAATGATGGGATTTTTGGAGCGACTGCTTGAAGAGCACATGGTCCCAAGCTTTTTGGTATCGGAGCAACTTGAACTGCTCCATACGTTTGGTGGCGGAGAGCAGTTTCTGCGCGTCCCAGGAGGTCGGGCCACCAAAGATATCCGACAATTGGTGGCCGAAGAGCTGAAAACGTCGGTGACAGGGGCGCTGAACCACTGCAGCAACAAACAAGAGCTTGTTCAATTTCAGGGAATTCGCGCCAAGACAGAAGAAGGCTCAACGCTCCTAACACTCACAGCTTCTCCCGTTCGTAACCCCCGCACCCGAGAGCTACAGTACCTGCTGAAGTTGGAGCCCTTTGTACAGCTGCAAGATGAGGAAGAGAGCGACAACAAAGACAACGATGTCAACATGGACCAGCTCACCAAGGACCACATTCGGTCTCTGGAGTTGGAGTTGCGGTTTACCCGTGAAAACCTACAGGCCACCATCGAAGAATTGGAGGCCGCCAACGAAGAGTTGCAGAGCACCAACGAAGAACTTATCGCTTCCAATGAGGAGCTACAGAGCACCAACGAAGAGCTGCAATCTGTGAACGAGGAGTTGTTCACTGTCAACGCCGAGCACCAAACCAAGATCGATGAACTCATCCTGGCCCAGGACGATATGGACAACTTGTTGGCGACCACAGATGTGGGCGTGTTGTTTCTGGATGAAGAACTCTGCATTCGACGCTTCACCCCTGCCCTGAGTCGCAGCCTTCACCTTCGCTCTCAGGATCTCGGCCGCCGCTTCACGAACTTCCTGCATCTCTTCCTGGAGAGAGCTCTGTTGGAACAAATTCAAGGGGTTCAAGATACAAGAGAAAGCAAAGAACTGGAAGTCCACCTCCAGAATGATATCCCCTACCTACTTCGCATTCAGCCTTACACCACCAACCGCAACGTGGGAGGTGTTGTACTCACGCTAATTAATGTCCAAGCTGTCAAGCAAACAGCCGAAGAGGTTCTTCAGTTTAAACACATGAGTGAGCAAGCTGCTGACGGCCATGTGTTGTTCCATGAATCGGGACAAGTGACCTACATGAACCCCACAGCAAGAGAGCTATTGGGATACAACCGAAGTGAAATGCTACCCCTCCAGTTCAATGAGCTTTTCCCCTCTCTTACCAATGATAGCTTTCAATTCCCTGAAACGCTGAAGGAGTTGCCCAAGATCAAGCAACGAGCGTTTGAATCCATACTCTCGACCAAGAACCAAACGGCCTTGCCTGTCGAAACGTCGTTCAGTCGCTTTGAGGCCAACAACACCACGTATTTGTTTGCGACGTTCCGGGATATCACGGAGCGTCTGGAACAAAACCAAATTCTGCAGAAGCAATTAAGCCAGTATCAA
The DNA here is from genome assembly GCA_006226375.1 of Deltaproteobacteria bacterium. Classification (GTDB taxonomy): domain Bacteria; phylum Myxococcota_C; class UBA6777; order UBA6777; family UBA6777; genus M3003. The sequence continues at coordinate 410,265 of SBHC01000010.1, forward strand.
CTGGCCATGGAAGCTGGAAAGATGGCGGCCTGGGAGTGGTACCCTCACGAAGGTCGCTTGGAATCCACCGATGACTTTCGCAACATTTTGGGACTTTCTCCAACAACGCCGCTGTCCACGCTGGACGACATCGTAGCGCTTGCCATACCCGAAGACCAAGTCAGCGTACAAGAGAAGCTGGAGCTTGCCCTGAACAAGCGGGTCTTCTTTGATATTCGATTCCGCCGACGTGTCAAAGGCAAGGTTCGTTACATTCGCACCAAGGGACGGGTGGAACGTGACTCACAGAAACAACCCTTGCGTGTTGTTGGTATCAGCTGGGACAACACTAAAGAACAGATGAACACGGAAAGGCTTGAGATCCTCGCACGAGTGATGGAGAAGACCTCCGATTTCGTCGGCATCACCGATCCCAAGTTGAACATTTCCTACCTCAACACCTCTGCCAGACAGATGATCGGGCTGCCTTCCAGCGTTGAAGCCTCAGACTTTGATCTCGAAATGTTCCAGCCCAAATGGGCGTACGATCTCCTCCGCAAGCAAGGAATCCCTCACGCGATACGAGAAGGAAGTTGGAGCAAAGAGACAGCTCTTCTGTCGCAAGAAGGCGAAGAGATCCCCGTCCTGCAATCCCTGCTGACCCACCGCGACAAGAAGGGAGAGCTCCTTCAATTTTCTACGATTATGCGAGACATTCGCATCCAGAAGCAGGTGCAGCAAACCATTGAGGAGAGCGCTGCCTTCTTGCAAAACACGTTGGATAGCTTGTTTGCGTTTGTTGGTGTATGCACACCTGAAGGTACCCTGATCGAGATCAACCAAGCGGCCCTCAAGGCCACAGGACTGGACTCCACCAATGTATTGGGCCGAGACTTTGCCGATATCCATTGGTGGTCGTACTCAACGGAAGCCCAGGAAAAGCTACAACACGCGATCACCCAGGCCTTAAGAGGAGAGGTGGTCCGGTTTGACACCAAGATCCTTAACGCCAAGGGTGTACTTCTTCCCATTGATCTTCAGATCACAGCGATGCGTGACCCCGACGGGACCATCACCCACCTGATCCCCTCCGCCATCGACATCTCCGAACGCCAACGTTTTGAAGATCAGCTTCGCTCGGCAGAGCAAGAAGCCAACGCAGCCAACCAGGCCAAGAGTGCCTTTCTAGCCAACATCAGTCATGAACTGCGAACACCGCTGACAGCAATTCTTGGGTACTCCGAGTTGTTGCTCAACAACCTTCCCCTCTTGGAGAACGAAAGCAACGGTCTCAGCGTTCCTCAGGCAGCTTCCATTATCCAACGCAACGGGAACTATTTGTTGGAGTTGGTCAACGACATCCTCGATCTCTCCAAAGTGGAAGCCGAACAAATCGACATAGAAATTGCTCCCTTCAATCTCCAGCAGCTCCTTCGTGAACTTCTCAACTCCATGAAGCTTCGAGCGGAAGAGAAAGTTCTGCCGCTCAACATCCACTACTCGTCCAAGCTCCCTCGCACCATCTGTACGGACGAAATCCGCTTGCGACAAATCCTGGTGAACCTCCTCACCAACGCGATCAAGTTCACGTCGCAAGGTTACGTAGAGCTGCGAGTGGAGTGCTTCGTGAACCCCGATAGCCCCAACAATGTGGGCCAGGCCAACGGACCGTTCCGCCTCTTCAATGCAGTGGATGAACCCATGCATCTGAGCACGGACCTACCCCTCGCCCTTCGGCTTCAAGTCATTGATACAGGTATGGGTATCTCTCACGAGATGCAAAAGAAGCTGTTCCAACCGTTCACACAAGCGGCCGAAGCTCGCCATTACGGTGGCTCCGGCTTGGGCTTGAGCATCAGCCAACGCCTCGCCCAAAAAATGGGTGGAAACATTGTGGCCCACAGCCAGGAAGGCAAAGGCAGCACCTTTTCCCTTTGGCTTCCTGTGTACCAGCCCCCCGAAGATATGGAGTTTTTGGAGCTGCGAGAGTCCCATTCTCCGGAAGGAGATGGCCCCACCACAGAATCCAGGCAACTGGAGGGCCATATTTTGATCGTCGATGACCACAAGGACGTCCAGGATATCACCCGTCGAATCATTGAACAGGCGGGCCTTCAGACCTCTATCGCCAACGACGGTCAAGAAGCAGTGGACATGGTGAACAAGCTGTCCGCTGAGGATACCCCCCCTGACATCATCCTGATGGATATGCACATGCCCAAGCTCAATGGGTACGACGCGACCCAAAAGCTCCGGGAACAAGGTCTCAAGACACCCATCATTGCGATCACAGCAGGCGCGATGAAAGGAGATCGGGAGAAGTGCATTGAGGCTGGATGTGATGATTATCTCCCCAAGCCCATCCACAGCAGCAAGCTCTTGTCTGTGCTTCGAACCTACCTCGAAAAGCAATCCACTTCATCGTCGGATACAAAGGCCTAACCTACGGAAGCTTCGGGCTCTGTGAATGTGGACTCCTACCTTCTCTGCATATGGGGCGGCTCAGGCTTCTTCGATCTCCACCTCAATCATCAAAGCGTCATCAATCTCCTCAAACCCTTCGGCAGGAGAGGCGATGCTCTGCAGCTCCCCTCGACGCAAGAACATAAGCTCGGCCAACTCAGACTCCAGGGCAGGCACAACACCTCGAATCGCCTGGTAGGCTTCTGTTGGCAGATGCAAAAGAACACCGCCTTCGCGCATCAGCACTGTAGCGTTGGTGGGTTCACCGGTGAGAAGTGACATCTCACCAAAAGCGTCCCCTTCGTTGAGAACAGCAACGCGAGTCCGGGTTGCTCCAGGGTTGGCCTCCGTCCAGACTTCGGCTTCACCGTGCAAGATCACAAACAACCCTGGGGCGTCCTGACCTTGAACAAGAACATCATGGAACGGCTCAACCGTTTGCACAGAGAATGCACTCAGCAACGCTTCGGGATCATCCATTCCTTGGAACAGTTGGCTGTTTTGCATCAGGTTGCTGAGCAAACGACGCTTTACCAACAACAGCAACTGGTCAACCAATCCAGGATGTTGATGGGTGAGGTTTTGGACCGTGTTGCCATCCATACGCCAGGCCAAGCATGAATCCAAGGTGGTCACGCTAGCTCGCCGAGGAAGTTCGGAGAGCAAGGACATCTCACCAATGATCGCTGGAGCCTGAACCGTGGCCAACTCCACCTCGCTACCGTCGGCTCGTTGCTGAGACACTCGAACCTTCCCATTGGCAAGAAGGTACAGCGCCTGCTCAACCTCACCTTGCTTAATGAATGTGGCGTTGCCAGGCAGCATCACTTCTTTGAGCGCAGCCCCCATCGCGACAAACTGCACTTCAGGAAGCTCACTGAAAATCGGAACATCGGGAACAACAGCACCAGAGGGAAGTCCCAAACCTCCGATATCATGGGCTAGTTGGAGCCCCAGTTCAAGCTGCTCGTCCAACGTTGCAGGGATCGAGATCTGTCGCGGCTCAGGAATGGGAGGAGGCAGGACTTTGCCCTCTCGCTTTCGACCGGCTCCAAACGTTTGCGCCATCTCTCGAAGAAGAGTCATCTGCAATGGGCTGGCTGGGATGTGTACGCGACACAAGAACAAGGCCGGAAAGAACTGCCCTCGTGAGATCGCCAGCCGAATGGTCGACGCCCACACCTCAATCGCCCGGGCCGGATCAATCTCTTGGATGGCGATCGCAAGTTGGGCACGGGGTTGAAGCGCCACAGGGTTCGCCGCAATAGCGTTCAAGATAGCTGGCAAAGACATCGCAATTTCTTCTCTGGTTCGGGCGCCGCCCGCAACAATGCGAAAAGCGCCATGAGGTTGGCGTTCGGAGAAATCGTTCGGATAGAACAGCAATCTAGCAGAGGAGAGAGAAAGGGGTCAAGGAAGGAAAGGAAGGCTTAGGCTCGGCGACGGAACGAGAACATTAGCAGCACAACAAGGGCTAAGAGGATGGCGTTGGTTGGGCCAGCATCGTTACCAGCTTCACAGCCACAAGCGCTGGGAGGATTGGGGAGCGCACACTCCGTCACGCACTTTCCGTTGTTGCAAACCTCGATCTGGTCGTCCACCGAACAGTTGAGCCCGTTGGTGTTGTTGTTGTTCGTGTTGTTGTTGTTTGTGTTGGGTGTGATGCACTGGTTGCTTTGGCATGTTTGTGTGTTGGGACAAGCACAATCCTGAGGACAGGTCGTGCAGCCTTCGCCCAAGTTGGCTTCGCACGTTCCATTGCCACAGGACTGTGGGGGTTGATTGCAAGCACCGTTGCTACAAACAAGACCCACTCCACAAGAGCAATCTTGGGGACAGGTTGTGCAGTTTTCACCCTGAGCAGATTCACATGTCTTGTTTCCACAAGTCTGAGGAGGCACCACACATCGGTTGTTCTCACAGACGCGACCGCCGTCACATTGGCAGTCTTGAGGACAAGAGCCGCAATCTTCCAGCTTGTCCCGCTCACAGGTTCCGTTGCCACAGCTGTTGTCCACCACACAACGGTTGTTTTGGCAGACACGACCGGCGTCGCATTTGCAGTCGGCCGGGCAAGTGCCACAGTCTTCCAGCTTGTCTCGCTCACAGGTTCCGTTGCCACAATCCTGGGACGGTGTCGTACACGTTCCGTTGGAGCACACCTGACCGCTGGGACACTTACAATCTGCCGCGCAGGTGGAGCAGTTCTCACCTTTTGCTGTATCGCAGGTGCCGTTTCCACAGTCGCTCTGAGCACCCTGGCAGGTTCCGCTGTTGCAAGTTTGCCCTGAAGGACACTTGCAGTCAGACGCACAGCTCGAACAGTTCTCGCCTTTCGCAGTGTCGCAGGTGCCGTTGCCGCAGTTGGGGGGAGACCCTGCTGCGCACAGACCCAGTTGACCAAACACTTTGTTGCAATATTGACCCGAGCCACACTGACTGTCAGTCGAACAGCCACAGAACAAGCTGTTGTTGCCGCCCTGAATCACGCACTGTCCCCCGTTGACACACTTCTGGTCTTGTGGACAGTTTTCGATGCACACGCCGTTTTGTGAGGAGGAGGAGGTTCGGATACAAGTCAGTCCATCCAAGCAAACCTGGGTGGAGCCACCGCATGTTTCCCCCACTTTTCGAGTGGGCTTGGGCTGGCAGATCTTCAGGGTGCTGCCGCTGCCACCAGCGTCTTGGCAATCGTAGCCCGACTCACAGGTGGTTGACGAGGAAGATTTCGGCGCACAAGCACCACCACCACTCGAACCCAGCACAGATTTGTTGCAACCCTGGCCGCTCAAGCACTCGCTGTCTTGCGTACACAAGCAGAAGTTCTGTTGACCAAGCTGGTAACATTTTCCTCCTGTGCTGCTGCAAGCGCTGTTGTTCGTACACGGTTTCATGCAGATTGTTCCACCGCTTTGCAGGCTGTAACAAGTTGCGCCCAAGGTACACGTTTGATTTTTGCAAGCGCTTCCGGGGACGCCGGTCGGGAAAGAGGGAGAGCCAGTGCTCCCGCCACACACCTGGAAACAAAGACCACCGGACTGGGTTTGCAAGCACTGGTAGGGTGAGTCACAGGGCGCGTTGTCCGAACAGCGACAGCCGTACTTGCACACAGCCGAACGACAAAGCCCACTCTTGCAGGCTTCACCGCTGCCACAGTCTGAGTTGGACGTGCAAGGACAGATCAAGTCTTCCGGAAAGCAGAAACGCCCAGCTGAGGTCCCCTGGCAGAAGTAGCCAGAGGGACAAAAGTTATCGGCCACACAAGGCTGGGCGCATCGGCTGTTCCCGTCGGGAAACTGGAAGCATCGACCGTTGGTGCCGCAGTTGGTGTTGCTGGTGCAGGCTTTGCAGGTCGTAGGCTCGGCCTTGACCGGCCTGGGTTGGCAGGTTCCGCCGATGCAACCTTCGCCAGGGCCGCAGTTTGCGCTACTCTGGCAGGTAATGGGTGCACATTTTCCTGTGTCAGGGAGGCACATTTTCACCCCAGAGCCGACGTCAGTGCAACGATAACCGTCAGGGCAACATCCACCGACAGAACAATCCTGGGCGCAACGGTTGCCCTCTTCCATTCGAACACAGATATCGTTGGCGCCGCCGCAATCGGTAGGCTTGGAGCAGGGTCGGCAGAGGTTGTTAACCTTGCTGATGGTCTTTCGTGTGCACTTGCCCGATGCACAACGAAGGCAAGGACTCCCGCAGTCTGTATCCGTGGTACAACGACCTGGATACGTGAAGCAAACAGCGTTGATGTCATCCTGGTTGAGGCCGGGGAAAGGCCCCGGTCGGTTGGTGTAGAACATCAGCGCGCTTTGGTTGGCAGAGTGGGCAAAGCCGATGGAGTGGCCCGCTTCGTGAGCGGTAACGGCAACGACATCTGTATCAAAACGTCCGATGTTCGAGACCTTCCAGCCTCGCTGAGGGCTGGGATTGAATACGATATCCGCGTCGATCAGGGTGCCACCACTTTGGGTGATGGGTGAAGCAAACGCCAGAGTCGACGACCCTTGTCCCAACTGCGCCCACTGGGACGGAGTGGGCAAGAACATCACGACTTTCCCGTCAGAGCGCCGACTGATCGCCGAAGGCATATCCGTCGTGGTACCTCGGTAAGACTGAGCAAACGCGGTACAGGTTGGAGCCTGCCAGGCCGCCCACCCTTTCTTCATAGCGTCGATGATCTGCTGGTTGGAGATGCCCTGCCACCCAGCCTGGCCAGCCATGTTGTTGGTATTGACCCACCAGGACACCGTAGTACCAATGGGCCATTTGTAGGCACTTCCACCCACGCAAGGGTTGTTGCTAGCGCAAGATTGGAGTGTGCTCGACTGTGCAGGGTCACAACAAGCGCCACGGGTCTGCCCAGCGTTTCCGATGGTTCCAAAGCACTGGACCCCTGACTGCTTGCAACGGCCTCCTGTGACTTCAGGTTGCCATGCCGACACGTCGGTACTCCACAGGCTCAGGCAAACGCCCAGCCCAGCAAGACACAGCCAACGGAAGGTTTGTTTCCTACAATTGCCACCCATACCAGTGCATCCTTCGTAGTTACTCTTTAACCCAAGCGGGGCCAGATCTGGCCCCATGGTTCACACAAATGGTGAAGTGTTTCGACTCCACAGGTTGGCCACCTTTGTCAGAGCCAACCCATGGTTTTTGTTTTTAGGAAAGGTGATGACGCTTGCGCAGGCTCACCAACCAGAACCCAATTAAGCCAAGCCACAAGAATGTGGACAAGGGCAACGTGCTGGTCGTTTCACAACCGCATGTTCCTCCGGGAGGAGGCAAGGTTTCATCGGTTGTGGTTCCACCGTCACCGGTGCTGGTGTTGTTGTTGGTGTTGTTGTTGTTTCCATTGGGATCTGCAACACAAGCGTTCTGCTGACAGGTTTGACCTCCTGGGCAGGGGCAATCGGCCGCACACGTTCCACAGTTTTCATTCTGCGCCGCTTCACAAGTTCCGTTGCCACAGCTTGCAGGGGGCTCAATACATCGACTGTTGGAGCAAACACGGCCACCGTCACACTTGCAGTCAGCCGGGCAGGTTCCGCAGTCTTCCAGCTTGTCGCGCTCGCAGGTTCCGTTACCGCAAGCGTTGTTGACCACGCAGCGGTTGTTTTCACAAACACGACCAGCGTCGCACTTGCAGTCAGCCGGGCAGGTTCCGCAGTCTTCCAACTTGTCGCGTTCGCAGGTTCCGTTACCGCAAGCGCTTCCACGACAGATCCCACTCTGACAGGTTTCACCGTTGGCGCAGGCACAGTCGGCTGCACAGGTGGTGCAGTTCTCACCTTTGGCAGAGTCGCACGAGCCGTTGTTGTCACAAGTGCTGGAGCCACTGGAGGTACAGACACCGGCCTGCCCCAATACAAGGTCACACTTCTGACCGCTCTGACACTGCGAAGCATTCTGACATCCACAAAACTTGCTTCCGTCTTGGGTTTGCAGCGTACATTGACCGCCAAACTTACACTGGTTGGTTTGGGTGCAGTTTTCGATGCAAACACCCGATTGTGCGCCTTGCGAGGTTTGGACACAGACGAGACCGTCCTGGCAACCACCCGAGGATCCACCGCACTTGGCACCAGGGCCACCGGTGCTTCCGGGCTGACAGATGCTGAAGCCTTGTTGCACTTCGGTACAGGCAAATCCAGAGGGGCACTGCGCAGAGGATGTCTTGGTGGTACAGGCACCGCCACCAAATTGGCCCAAAACACCTTTGTTACAGGCTTGCGCGTTGCGACAGTCACTGTCGGCTTGGCACAAGCAAAAGGCTTGACGTCCCAACCGGAAGCATTGTCCACCGAAGGTGCAGTCGGCGCTGCTGTTGCATGGACGCATGCAGATGGTTTGGCTTTGCGAAAGGGTGTAACAGCTTGCACCGTCGTTGCATTGGTTGTTGTTGCAAGCACTGCCGGCCGAACCATCGGGGTAAGAAGCGCTGCTTCCGCAAGGCTGCACACACACCCCACCGTTTCCGGTTTGCACACACTGGAATCCAGTGTTGCATTGGGCATTGTCGGTGCAGGCACAACCGTAGCCGCAATCAGCAGGACGGCAAACACCACCTCGACAGGCTTCCCCTTGCAGACATTGGTTATCTGCAGTACAGGGGCAGAAACCATCCGGCGGGGTACAGTAACGACCGTTTAAGATCGACGAACAAACAAAGCCAGTGGGACAGAAGTTATCCGCCACACAAGGTTGCAAACAGCGCGCTTTGTTGTCAGCAAAACCGACACACTTGTTCGAACCACCACACTGGGAGTCACCGGTACACAACGTACAGGTCTTGGGGTCTTTGGTGACAGGCTTGGGCTTACAGGAGCCGCCACTGCACTGTTCGCCAGGGCCACAACTGCTGTCGTTGCTGCAAGGGATGGCTGGACACTTTCCAGTGTCAGGGATGCAAGCTTTTTGGAAACCAAAGTCAGCGCAGCGGTATCCAGACGGGCAACAACCATCGTTGCTACACAGTTGGGCGCAGCGGTTACCTTCTTCCAGACGAACACAGATGTTCGCGTTGGGATCGCCACAATCGGCGGGAGCTGAACAAGAGAGGCAAGCCTTGGGAGCCTTAGCGACCTGCTTGGGCTTGCACTGACCGCCCTGACAGGACAGACAGGAGCCGGTTCCACAGTCGGCATCCGCCGTACAGTTTTTCTTGGGGTAGGTGTAGCACAAGCCGTTGATGTCGTCTTGATCCAGACCGGGAAAGGGTCCGGGGCGGCTGGCGTAGTACATCAAGAATTTGGACTGGGAGGAGTGACCAAAACCAATCGCGTGACCAATTTCGTGGGCCGCAACGTTGACAATGTCCTGACCAAATCGCGGGGTGCTGCTTCCGATCGACCAGCGGCTTCCACCCGGTGTCGGGTTGAACACGATATCGGAGTCAATCAGAAGGCCGTTGTTGCTGGGAACGGGTCGGGTGAAGGCCAGTGTGCTTGAACCAGCACCCATCTGCGCCCACTGGGATGCCGAAACCAAAACAATCGTATTTTGGTTGTCTCGGAAGCTCAAGAAGGAGCTGCTCTTTCCAGCGTATTTGTGTTTGAACGAGGTACAAGTGGGTTTCGCCCAGACATCCCAACCAGCGGTCATCGCGTTGAGAATTTGTGTCTCGGTCATACCTTGGTAACCAGCCTGTCCGGCCATGTTGTTAGGGTTGAAATACCAAGTCAAACCTTGGAGGTATTTGCTCTCTTCCCAACGGTAAGCCTGTCCACCGGTGCAGGGATTGTTTTGCGCACATGTTACGATGTCACGCTGTTGTGGGTCACAGCAAGCACCCTGTCCACCGGCGTTTCCGATGGTACTGTCGCAGCGTCCACCCGTGTTCTTACAACGTCCACCGACAACCTGGGGTTGCCAAGCCCAGGTGGCGGGAACCAGACCCAAAATCAAAAAGCCGAACAGCCCGAAACTCAACCACAGTCGAGCGTGTCCCTCTTTTGCTTGTTGTACCTGCATAATACCTGCTCTCCTATCCATACAAACTCGGGCCTCGGCGTTGCTCGCTCCGGCTTGTCATTCTGTTCAAAGGGGGGTCACACAGAGGTGACAGATGGGATGCCTACTTCTTTGGAGCGGGCTTTACAGGAACCACGCGCTGGATCACCTTGGGCTTCACCATGGGAACCTTCACTTTGGGAAGCACAGGCTTGGGCAACTTGATGGTGTTGCTCTTGCGACGGTTCTGGATCGTGGTCCAGTTTTGCTTCAGGCTCAGCTTGAACGCTTTCAAGGTCAAGGTTGTCTTGTGCGATTCACCGTGCTTGTGGGGGACAGCCTGCAGCGGCTGGTTTCCGGTTCGTTTGAACAGCTTCATTCCTTCGATAGAACGGAAGACACGGGCTTCAGGCTTCACAGTGCTGACGTTCGGGGTGGTCTTGGTGTCGGTGTTGGCTTCTGGACGTTGGACCACGTATTTGCCTTGGCTCAGGCCAATCAGGAGATACTCTTCTTTGGGCAGATACTTGGAACTTTGAAGAAAGACCACCACTTCGTTGCCGTTGGTGAACGTGGGGAAGCCTGCGATGTGCACCTTCTCGTTACCAATCTGACCACCAAAGTGACGAACAATGACTTCCTTCGGAGCAGTACGTCCGACCATCTCTTCCAGCACCTGGATCGTCACCAACGTGACAATGCCCATTTTCTTGGGGCCCCAGATCGACTTTTGCTTGAGCACTTTGCCGCGCACGATCAAGTTCGACATTTCGACCATTTGCTCTTGCGAAAGCTGGAGAACTGAGGTCGCATTTGCTGTCGAGAAGCAGGCGAGGGAGGCCAACCAGATCGCCGCTACCATCATCCAACCTTGCCAACCTTGGTGAAGCTTTTTGCTGTTGTTCACGTGCCACACTCTCATACTCTTGCGCTCCTTGTTTGGGTTCTATGTTCACGAAGAACGGTCGCGTGGTTTAAGTTGAGTCGTCCGAAACCTCGTCTTTTTTCAATCAAAAACGGAGGCCCAGACAAAAGAAGAATCTTTATAACGTCGGGCTTTCCTGTGAAAGCGACCAAAAACGGACAAATTCCGAACGCTACCATGCCACAAGGATGGCGTCATCTGAGTTCAGAATTTGCACCCCCGAAATCAGAAGAAACCCAGCCGCAGCCTTGTTCCCCCGCTCCAACCGAGTCTTTGCTGGAAGTTACAACAAAACCAGAAGGATACTAGAGAAGGAAGAGGAAGAAGGAAGGAAAGAGGGACAGCTCCTCGAACAAGGAGCAGAAAGCCAGGTGTGTGATCCTAAGAGGAATGAGAGATCGCTACGCGCGGCTAACAGCTTCCTTCCAACGGCTCAGATGTTCGCTGCGTTGTTCCTCCGACATTCCTGGATCAAAGTGGGCATCCTCACGCCACACACCAAGAATGTCGTCGGTGGAAGACCAGATCCCTGCCCCCAGACCGCCGAGGAACGCAGCTCCCAGAGCTGTCGTCTCGATCATCTCGGGTCGGACGATGCGATTTTGTAGCAAGTCGGCTTGGAACTGCATCAACAGCTTGTTGGCCGAAGCACCACCATCGACTTTGAGGCCCACAATCGGTCGGCCCAAGTCGTCGGACATCGCCTGCAGAACATCGTTGGTCATGAACGCAACGCCTTCCAACGTGGCCCGGGCGATATGCCCTTGATTGGACCCTCGCGTCAAGCCCCAAATCAATCCACGCGCTTCGGCGTTCCAGTGGGGTGCGCCCAACCCGGCCAGAGCTGGTACAAACACAACGCCACCGCTGTCAGGTACAGAGGCCGCCAATGACTCCACTTCCGGGCTCGCGCCGATGATCTTGAGTTCGTCTCTCAACCACTGCACTGCGGCGCCCGCGATGAAGACACTACCTTCCAACGCATAGGTGACAGAGTCACCAAGCTTCCAACCCACGGTGGTGAGTAGACCTCGTTCGGAAGGAACAGCCTCCGAGCCTGTGTTGACCAACAAGAACGCGCCGGTACCGTAGGTACACTTGGCTTGCCCCACCTTGAAGCAGGCCTGACCAAACAGCGCGGCTTGCTGATCGCCAGCCATACCTGCGATGGGTATGCCTGCTGGCAGAGGACCTGTGGCTACCGTTTGCCCGTACACTTCTGCGTTGCCCCGGATCTCAGGCAAGATCGCACGAGGAACACCAAGAGGTTCCAGAAGTTCATCGGACCATGCAAGCTTGTGGATATCCATCATCAGCGTACGTGAAGCGTTGCTCACGTCGGTGACATGGGCTTGCCCACCGCTCAACCGCCAGACGAGGAAGGAGTCGATGGTTCCCAAACAAAGAGAGCCTGCCGCTGCCTCCGTTTTCCAAGCGTTGTTTTGTTCCAAGAGCCAGCGAGCCTTGGTTCCCGAGAAGTAAGGGTCCAACAAGAGGCCCGTCTTTTCGCGGTACATCGGCTCCAGACCTGCCGCCTTCAACTCGCTGCAGATGGGAGCGGTGCGTCGGCACTGCCACACGATGGCGTTGTGGACAGGCTTTCCAGTCGCCCGGTCCCACAACAAGACGGTCTCACGTTGGTTGGTGATACCAATCGCGGAGATGGCAGAGCCGTCGAGCTTTGCGTTGAGAAGAGCCTTCTGGATGGAGACCACCACAGAGTTCCAGATCTCTTCCGGGTCGTGCTCCACCCAACCGGGCTTGGGATAGATTTGTGGGAACTCGCTGTACCCTTTGCCCACCACCTCAAGCGTTTCGCTCAAGATCATGACGGTACTTCCGGTGGTTCCCTGGTCAATCGCCATCACATATCGGCTCATCGTTGGCTCCTTCTTGTGCGGTTAAGGGAGACAGCATAGACACTTCGTGGAAGCTTAAGCTGCAGCGGCGCTGGGTGTAGCAGCCTCGGGGACCTCTTTGGCTTGCTCTACGCTAACATCAACACCCCAGCTGGGCTCCCGCCACAACTTGAGGGTGACGAGCCCCATCGTCAGGATGATAAACACCATGTAATGCGTGTTGACCTGGTAAGGTACCAGACCCACAACCTTGAGCAAAAGATACACAACTGCGCCGATCACATGGGCTGCAAAGTACCACCGAAGCCGCGTTCGTCGCAAGGGAGAAAGCGACCAACGTTTGCGCGCCATCCACCACCACACCCAGAAGTGTAGAGGGTGGTAGAAGAGCAGATTAATATTGCCTGGGGGCTCAGGGAAACGAGTGATTGTCATCATCCCTAAGAGAGCCAGCCCCATCAGCCCCAACACAAGCAGCAGCGACCGGATCCAGGTTCGGAAGAACCGGCTCTTCCACAACGCCAGACCACCGAGCATCCACAGCACCGTCAGGAAGATTACCCAGGTGAGAGGGTAAATGGTTTGCCACCAGGCACGCGGAGTCCGACGCTTGACCAAAAAGCGTGGTTCACCCACCAACGGCTTGCCGCGCAGCTTCTCCCACCAGGGCTGAGCAACATACTCTTCAAAGCGGTCCGGCAAGAACATCTCTTGCCACCAGGTCAGCTCCCGATCGGCGGGAGGTCCCATACCGAAATCCATGAGCACGGCCAGCAGCGGATTGGGCCGAACCTTCTCCATCACCAGAGAGCGATAGGTCTGGCCTCTCTTGACCAACGCACGCTTCTTAAACTCAGGGCCCAACACAGCCAGCAAAGCATCGCGAATCTTGGTAGAGCAGTTGTTGGTGTAGTGATGGTAGGGATAGTACTTGTTCGCATCCTTGGCGTGCCAACGCAGAAACTTCGCCAATTTGCTACTCTCTGACGCAGTCAGGTTGAGACGTCGGATGTTGTAGGTACGATCGAAGTAACGGTACCACTTGACCGAGCTGCGAAAGCTAACCTTGCTCAACCAATACTTCATCTTGAACTGCAAATATTCGTACAGAGCAATCATGATGGAGCGGAAGTTCGGGTCAAACCCAAACGTACCGAAGTTGTAATTGATATCACCACCCAGCCGACGGTCTCTCATCCGAATGGCGTTGTGACCGAAGTACGTAAACAGGAAGTTTCCATCATAAATGGTCGCCAAATACAGGTCGAATCGGCGGTATCGTACTCGCTTGTAACCCTTAAACCAAGGTTTGTGGGCTGCGCGACGTCGAGCAGGCACGGCCCCTGCAGACTTCTGAGCTTTGGATGTATTGGCCCGCGTTGGAGCAGCGGCCTTCGCTCCTTGTGCTGGGGCCTTGTTCGTTTTGGCTCCGTTGGACTGAGCCCAAACCGGCGCGCTCCAACTCAACAGGAGCACAAGCCAACCGATCGTCTTTGTCATCGTCTGTTCCTTGAATGTTGTGAAAGGAAAGAGAGGTCAACGAAGATACCGAATGAGGCCCTCTTGTAGCACAAAGGCTACCCATGTCCTAGAGCATCAATTCACACGAGAGAAACGTTGTGGTTACGACGCAGTACGTCGAACAAATCGAGCCATCGTTTCCACATGTTCGGTGTGGGGAAACAGAGCGACGGCGATTAACTCTACAAGCTGCATCGAGCCAGACTCCAAGATCTGCTGGGCTTCGCGGACAAAAGCATCCAGCCCACAACTCACATACACAAAAGTCTCCGGCGGATGCTGGATAAGCTCCTGGAGCAGAGCCTCATCGAGTCCTTTTCGAGGCGGATCCACCAGCACCACATCACAGTCTTGGACAAGGTTGGCGTGGTCTCCAGCAGGTCCCACATGAACAGAGGCGCGCTCCTGGGCGTCGGGTTCTTGTTGTTCCAACCCTACGCGCAACCCATGAATTCCAGCAGGGGACACTTCGTTGAACAAAACGGTTGCACCACGTCGCAACAAGCCCAACCCAAACGCCCCCACACCAGCGTAAAACTCTGCAACGCGAGACGTTGGAGGTATCCACTCCGTCACCTGCGCCACCATAAAGTCCGCCAAGTTAAGGTTGCTCTGTCCAAACGCGCCGGGAGGGAAAAACACAGACGCCCCACCGATAGTCTCCACCACCATCTCCGGCCCAAAGAACCGGTGCCAAAGAGGTCCAAAGATGGTGTTGGTTCGCTCTGGATTGCCATTCCACCACACGCTGTGCAGAGGAAGGCCCGCATTCCACAGGTGCTGCGCCAAAGGTTCAAAGAGGTCGGGTTCTGCGGTGTTTCCCACAAGAACAAGCTGCACCGTCTGGCTGGAGCGCTCGACCACAAGCTGGACATAGCGCAGCCAGCCTTTGTGGCTCTTCTCAATGTATGGCTGCAGACCTACCGCGCGGATGCCAGCCTTCATTCCCCGAATCACCTCGTTGATGCACGGGTGATGAACGGCGCAACGAGGGATATCGACGATCTGGTGGGTTCCTTTGGCAAAGATTCCCATCTTGGGAGAGCGGACACGGCCACGAACCGCCGAACGAGCCCGGTGTCGGTATTCGTAAGGTTGTCCTTCCACAACCGGCAACAAGCTCTCCAGCCCAGCCAGCTCCATCAGCCCAAGCAACTTTTCCTCGGCCTCAGGCGCAATCCCAACCTCGCCCCAGGCAGGACACCCAGGACAAGGCGGACGATGCGAACATTCTCGCGGTTCCATAAGCATTCCGAATGCCTTAGTGCTGACGGGTTCCGTGAAGTCGCTTCCACCACAGGGGCTGCTTCTTCAGCTGTCGGTCAAACCAAGCCAAAATGGTGTTCGTCCAGATCACCCGACGTTGGTACTGAAGGATCCAGTGGTCTTCCTTCTTGAAGATGACCAGCTCGACCGGACGTCGAAGCAAACGCAGCGCGGTGTACATCTGGTAGCTCTCGCTCGGCGGAACGTTGGTGTCCACTGCGCCGTGCAACAGCAGCAGCGGCGTTTTCACCTTGTGAGCGCTGTACAGAGGGCTTTGCTTGATGAAGAAGTTCTTGTGGCTCCAGGGATACTTTTTGGCCGTCGCGATTGAGCTGTACAAGAAGCCCCAGAACCCAGCACCCCAGTAACTTGTGATGTTGCTGATACCTGCGTGGCTGATGGCTGCAGCGAACATGTTGGTGCGGGTCACAAGGTACATGGTCATGAACCCGCCGTAGCTTGCGCCAATGCAGCCCACACGCTTCCCGTCCACAAAGGGGTGCGCTGCGATCATCTGGCCCGTCGCGTGGATGATTTCGTCAGCCACGGTGGAACCCCACTCGTTGACATGACGAGCCGCGTGTTTCTGGCCAAAGCCAATCGCCCCGCTCGGCTGCAGCACATACACCACGTACCCATGAGCGGCCCACAAATGGAACGGATAACGTCCATCAAAGTAGCGGGTGATGGGGAACGTTCCACCGTAGTAATACACAATCATGGGATACTTGCGGCGGGGATTGAAACCAGGGGGATAGTACACCCGACCTTGCAGACGAACACCCTTCAAGCTGTGGGTGGTCCAGGACTTCACCTTGGCCAGATGCAAGCGGGAATACCATTTAGCGTTGGGAGCATAGAGCATTCGAGGCACTGGCTTCCACAGGTCCAAGGCAAACAAACGACCGGGAACGCTGGCGCCGCTGCCCACATACGCAACCGTGGAGCTGTTGCGAGCGAACTGCAATCGCCCAGTCATATCCACACCGGTCGGAATCGTGGAGAACTTGGCTCCTTTGGTGTCATACTTGAACAACTGCACCTGGGTCTTGTTGAGCGCCGTGAAGTAGATGTTGTTGTCGAGAGGATGCCACATCAACGCTCCACGCACAGTAGGCGCAAACTCTTTCGTGATGCACTCCACCTCACGACGTTCCAAGTCGTACACGTACAACTCCGTCTCGTACTCGTTGGCCAGCGTATCAAACGACAGCTCAGGACCATAGCCCAGCGTACCAAAGAGCGAGGGACCACCGCGGATCAAAAGCTTCTTGCCATCGGGAGAATAGCTGGCGCCGTTGAACCATTGCAGGTTCTTCAACACCGTTGTGACCTTCATGGTCTTAAGATCCAACTCAAACAATGACGACTTGGAAAATGGACGCATCGAGTGGTCTCGCACCGACTGCGAGAACAACAACTTGTTGCTCTTGGGATGCAACACCACGCTACCAAACGAGTGGTTGCCCGCTGTCAAACGAACGGTGGTTGCGCCATCCACAGTGACTGCATAGAGATAGCGACGCACCCGGTACCAAGGCCAACGATCTTCCATACCGCGAAGACGTTTGGCCCCTGCCCTCTCGTTCGCTGTGGGTCGAGGTTGTGTGTAAACGCCGTACAGCAGGAACTTGCTGTTGGGAGCCCACTGGTGAAAGTTGATTCGGGTGATGCCAGAGAACAACTTGCGCACACGCTGTGTCGCACGCTCCACAACCCAGAGAGTCCCTTTCCCTCGACCAAACGTTAGGAAGCTGTAGAACTTTCCGTTGGGAGCCCACTGCATGTTGTAAAGCCCAGAGTAAGGCTGCGTGGACAGCACGAGCTTACCGTCCGAGATCCGTCGTAGCTCCAGCCAATAGGTCGTCTTGCCCGCAAGGCTGGTTTGACGCATCCGCACCACAACCTCTCGACCATTCGGCGACAACGACAACCCTGTGATGCTCTTGCGATTCAACATAAACCGCATGGAGTGACGCTCGGTGGACTTCAAGGTCACCTGGGTGTCCTCAGAGATCTTTCCAGTGGAAGGCTTCAAGCCCCCTTTCACCGACCAGTCGCCCCGACACTGCGGGTCGTACAACGTCTTTACGACCAACAAGTGGACACCTTGCGTCAATTTCAACGTCGCCCGTGCGGACTTCGCCTGCAGCTTGCGGGGTTTGCGACGAGCAGGCTTATGACCTTTGGCGGCCTGTTGGGCGATGGTTTTGGCTTGCTGTTGGATGATCTTGTTTTGTTGCTCCAACAACTTCGTCAGCCGAAGCAACAGCGCGTTTTGCGAAGTATCGGCCTTGGGCTTTGCAGGCTTGGACGCTGGTTTCTTCGACGGCTTGGCCTTTTCCGCTTTCTTCGATGGTTTGGCAGACTTGCCTTTCTTTCGGGGAGTGCAGCGCATCTGAGATGCAACAACTTTCCCATTAAGAAACACACGCATGCGATGATGCGACTTCAAGTTCAGCTTGAGCTCCTGGTATCGATCTACGTCCAGGTAGGTCGCAAGATACGCGACCTTCGCTTGTTTGGAGCGCTTTCCAAGGGAGCCGTCACCCTTCTTCCAAGTCAGTCGTTGGGAGAAGAACCAGGTCTTAATCTCGCCCACTTTGGGCCACAGTCGATCAATTTCGATGTGACGCTGCTTGAGGAAATGAGTCAGGGTGTACTTGCCATACTTTTGCTTGTGGAATACCGGCAAGTGAGCCGAAGCTGGCCCCAACATCAACCACTCTTTCACTGCAATGGACGCTTTACCCTTCGCTTTTTTGGCCTTGGCTTTTTTAACCTTCGCCTTTTTCTTTTTGGCTTTTTTGTTGGCCTTCGCCTTCTTTGTTGGAAGAAAACGTTTCGGGACTTTCTTGGCGACCACCTTCTTGGTGTCAGCCTTCTTTTTCTTGGCTTCTACCTTCTGAGTCGCCTCTTTGGCCTTGGCCTTCTTGTCAGCCTTAACCTTCTTTGCAGCTTTCTTTTCGGTTTTCGCAGCTTGTGCCGACAGTTGGGTTCCAAGAAGGCCCAACAGCAATCCAAGTCCCATCACAACGCTCGACCGCATCGCACGAGCAGTGGAGAAGTGTCTCAACATCATCAATACCCTTCGCTGGCTGAATCGGGCTGCAAACGTAGACGTCCGAAGCGTCCTTGTTCGCGCCACTATCTGTTTCTTCGCCTCGATATGCGCGGGGCATCATAGCCTTGAACCCAAAACCCTGCAAGCCGAACCTTCAACGCCTGCAACATCGGTTCGCTGTGTCTCTTTTTATTTGTTTTCTGTGGGATGTGTTGCATCTACGTTGGAGACGTCCTCTGACTCTTCCTCACTGGGGGGAACGTCGTGCAACTCAACAAGTTGGGGGGACACGAGGATGGGTTGGGGAGGTGTCGCAGGTGACGTTTTGACCTCGGTGGGCTGCACGTCACGCAAGAAGCGAACGAACATATAGGCACCGATGGAGATCACCAGATAGCATGTCAGCATCCGCCACATCACAACATAGCTGCTGACCAGCGACATCGG
Source organism: Deltaproteobacteria bacterium (assembly GCA_006226375.1). GTDB lineage: Bacteria > Myxococcota_C > UBA6777 > UBA6777 > UBA6777 > M3003. The sequence goes on from SBHC01000010.1 coordinate 429,238, forward strand.
TCCAAGATGCTGGAAGAACAGGTAACCACCACCTTCTGCAAGACCGCTGGCCCCTGGTGTGGGAGCAAACGCAATCACAAAGTAATACAAAAACGAGTAGAACCAGCCTTGTGTTTGAGAGATATCGAAACCCAAGGCGAAGAGCAGAGTCACGGAGAGGGCGATCACAAAGAACAGGTTGAGGCATGTGGTGAACAGCGCGAGTGCAATCGCAACCCAACCTCCAGAGCCCAACATCGCGAAGGCTTCCAGCGTTGTGCGAAAGCCGTCCTCCATGCGGTCGATCCGATTCATCGGGTGATTCCGACGTTTCAAGAACTTGCGGATCAAAGCAAACAAGGCAGTGTTCCATCGCAAGGCTGTTTTGGGTCGAAACACAGCCACCATCATCAACAGGGTCAGAGCCCCGACCACAGCGCCGCTGGCCCAAATGATGCCTTGTGTTTTCACAGACATCTCAAAGTTGCCCGCAAGGAAGACGACAGCGCCTCCTGCCAACATCACAAAGAACAGGAAGAACGGCTTCACCACCGCCAAGGCAATGGAGTTCGAGAGTTTCTCACCGTTCTTTCGAAGCATATAAATGACGACAGGCGCACCGAACGATCCGCCTGGGGTGAGATAGGCAAACGCAAGGTGAGCAAACACCACCTGCATACCAAAGCGGAACGGCATCTTCACGCCCATGTACCGGGCCAACACGAGATAGCGCAGGTAATCGCTGCCCCACTCCAAGAACAACAGCACCACCATCAGGACAAGCAGCCAGGGGTGTTGCCCAAGCTGCCACAAGCCCGCTTTCAGAAAGTTCACATCGCCGGTCTGGGACCAAAGCCACGCAAGTCCTGCCCCGGTGAAGAGCAGAAACACAAGGATCAAACGTTTGAGAGGCCAACCCTTGGGTGAAGGTTCTTGGGTTGAATCTGACGAAAGTTTTGGGGAAGAATCAGACATCCAAACACTCGCTCGACAACAACATGAAGCAGAACAGGTTGAGCGTTTCAACACATGGCTCTACTCAAAATTCAGTCATACTCATGGGACATAGAGGAAGAATGAAGCGAAAGTTGGGAATGACGTATCCAAAGATCAACCCCTACCCTGCTTTTCGCCTCCTCGAAGCGAGGGGCATAGTGTCACAATGTCCGGTAGCAACGCAAGTTTACCGTGTAGGTGGTTGGGAAGTCTGCTTTTTTCGTGAGGTGGGAGGCTTTGTTTTCCAGCACGCCGACAGCACGCGTTTCATCGCAGGATATTGAAGGGTGTAGTTGGAGGAGATCCGAGCTGACGAAGGAAACCACTTCCACAAGAACACACCTTGAATGCAGGGCGCTTTGGGCACCTCTTCCAACGCCACTTTCATGCAGCGAAGCTTAATGTCCCCGGCGTTGGGTCCTCCTTCGCTGTGGTCCCAGGGCCGGGCCGCTGTGTGCGAAGCGTAATTGTAGCCCAGTTCCGTAAAGATCACCGGACGCTTCCACTTCTTCGAAAACTGACAAACCATGTTCAACCATTTGGCCCATCCTTTGCGCAGATCAGCCTCGGAAGGATTGTTGGCCTTGGTCAGCGGAAAGTACGCCTGAATTCCAATCACATCCAGCGCGTCCCAAAACTTTACCTTTTGAAACGAGTCCCAGTTGGCTGAGTAGATCAATTTGCCTTTGTACACTTTGCGAACCGCCGCAATGATCCGACGCCAGTCCTTCACACGATGCAAGGTTTTGATGTACTCAACGCCCACAGAGAACATGTCAGCGCCGCCAGCCTGCGCCATCTTGGCCTGGGTCACGATCCAATCTTCGTAGGCAGCGAAGAACCGCTTCCACCCTCGCTCCGAGTTAAACTTGATCGCGCCACGCCAGCTAAATCCAGAGCCCCAGTAACCGATGTGAGGCTTCAACAAGATCTTCATCCCCAACGACTTCGCATACCGCATCGGGTTAAGGACCGTTGGTTGAGAGGTCGAACGACTGAAGCCCAGAGTTCCGTTCCAACGGATCCAGGAGTACGGGTGGTAGCTCACCCAGTTGGAACCCACGGTCTTTAACTCAGCCATCGCGTTGTACATTTTGGGTGTAGCCCAGGCAGCCCCCCAACCAAAGCACGACAGCGTCATCCCTTTAATCCAGGCATCACTGACCAAAGCAGCCGACTTTGCGGCAGAAGCTTTTGTGCTTCCCTTTGTCTCAGACACAGAAGGGGAAGAGGATGTTGAAGAGGAGGCTCTCTTTGCCGATGACGTTTGCGTGGAAGCCGCTCCAGGGTGAATCCACAGGCCGTATCCCAGCAAAAACCCAAAGACGCTCACCACACTCCACCATGCAATCCAACCGGACCCTGGCTGCTTTTGGTTCATCGTGTTCTCCTACCTGGAGGAAGCCACCACATCCCAAACTTGCTCACCAAGCCGGGCACTCTCCCAACACTCATCCACTCTGCCTGTGGTGCATTGTTCGCACTACCAACATCCAAGATACGAATCTTCTTCCCCAACACAATCCTACATCTCAAGCATGCCACCTCCACATCACGTCGGAACCTCGCTATAATGGTTGCCCGATTGGTAGAAATGCAAACCCCCTTGCCTGGAATCAAAGAGAAGTGAGCCAACGACCCCCTTGGACCGCAGCCCTATCATGGTTGAGACAAAGCACAATCACCCAACTCTTTCTGCTGTTTGTTTTTGTGTTGATCATCAAAGGTCATCCGGTACCAGAACCTGTCACTGAATATCTCTACCTGACCCGCATGATCAAAGAGTACAACCCCGGCTACATTGCTGGCGATTGGACTTTGGCAACTCCTGCGTACGAACACATCGTCTTCAACAAGGCGTTTGGCTGGCTGGGCTTGTTTTTGTCGATGGAAGTTGTCGGATGGTTGGGGCGCATTGTCTCCTGGCTCCTGATCTTGTTGGCGCTGCTTCGAATCGGTCGACGTCTGGAACTTCCTCCTTGGCTTGCCTCCTTGGCCATCACCTTGTGGATCACCCAAGAGCAGTCGGTGGTAGCGAGTGAATGGGCCATTGGGGGCTTTGAAGCCAAGGTCGTCAGTTACCTGTTCCTCTTCTTTTCCCTCGACTTCTTTCTCCAAGAGCGACGACGCTGGGGAGCCTTTCTCCTCGGTCTCTCATTTAGCTTTCACCCTGCTGTGGGGCTTTCGGCCGGACTGGCCATCGGTTTCGCGCTGCTCTTTTTCCGGCTTCCCTTTCGGCAGCTTGCCATCCTCGCTGGCCTTGTCGTGTTGGGAGCGCTACCAGGGCTGATCCCCACGCTGCTTTTGGTGTCTCAGAAAAGCATGAACATGGCGGGTGCCTGGGAGTTTGTCTGCACCGTCCAAGCCAACCAACATCTTGATCCTTGGTCCTGGCCGCTACGGGAACGTATCGTTGTGTACATCTTGTTTGCGTTCAACCTGCTTCACTTTCGCACCTTCCGTGAGCACCAAGGCCTTCGCTTCCTGTTCTTCTTCCAAGTCGCTCTGGCTCTTTTCTTTGCGCTTGGGCTGTGGTGGCGCTCCATCGAAGCCTACCACCTTGTTCGTTACTTCCCCTTCCGACTGTTCCCGGTGTTTGTCCTGCTCTGTTTCTTCCTTCAATTGATGATGGTGTTTCACTTCCGAAGTCAGCGTACCATGGGAGTCTTGGGCTCTCTGTTTGGAGTGCTGTCGCTGATGTGTATGAGCAACCCCATTTCGCAGTTTGTGGATGATGTGAACCAAACCCGAATCCTTTGGAGGGCAAAAACAGACGGACTCACCCAAACCCTTCGTTGGGTCCGAAACAACACCCCCAAGCAAAGCATGCTCATCATGCCCCCTTGGGAAGGTCGCTCCTTTCATCTGGCCCAACGTCCACAAGTCGCAAACTGGTGGGCCAACCGCTACGACAAGCTGAGCGAGTGGAAAGAAAGGCTGGAGGCCTTGGTGGGTAAGATTCCTCCTATGGAAACGGAAGCCAAACAAAAGCTCTTGGAGAAACGGTACAACAATCGAACACCCCAGCAGATCCAAGCCATCGTGACCAAGTACGGTGGGGACTATCTGGTCAGCCAAGGAAGATACTCCTACCCTGTCGTGTTTCGGAGCCCCACGTATCTGGTGTACGATGTTCGGGGACTGAAACCATCCTCCGGCTCCACACCGACCCGACGTTCACAATAGGCCAACCATGAACCGAATGGACCAACTGCAACGACTGTTTCCTGAAGCGTTTGTCGACGGCCGCCTGGACCTCGAACAATTGGCCAAGCTCTGCGAACAAGAGCAACCAACCACGACAGGTTCGCCCCGACAATCGGGACTTTGGTGGGAAGGCAAGGAGCAGGCCTACCAGGAAAGTCAGACACCATCGCTTTGTCAGTGGGAAGTGCAGGAGACAACATCGGGAGCGGAGCCCCTTCATACTCTGATTGTGGGTGACAACCTCGACGCTCTCAAGTTGATGCAGCCGGACTACCGCGAACGCGTGTCGATGATTTATATCGATCCACCCTACAACACCGGACAAACCTTCTCGTACCGCGACAACTATCGAAAGCAAAAGTCGCAAAATCGCGCGAAATCTAATTCCCAGGTACCACCTCACCAACGCGCGGGCGAGGAGTTTCAACGTCGTCATGGGGGCTGGTTGTCGATGATGTACCCACGCCTCATCCTGGCTCACCAATTGCTCGCACCTACGGGGGTGATGTTTGTCTCTCTCGATGACAACGAGCACCACTCGTTGCGCTTCCTCATGGATGAGATCTTTGGTGAGGACAACCTTGTCGCCAACGTCATCTGGCGAAAGAAAGTGGTTCGAGGTCGAGGCGCAACGCACATTCTGCCCCAGACCGAAAATATACTGGTGTATGCGAAAGATCTGTCGCAGCTGCCCGCCTTTTCCGAACCGCTCACCGAGAAGATGCGCAAGGAGTACCGGTACGAAGACGACCAAGGTCCCTACAAGCTCATCCCCTTGGCCAAATCAGGCACCGCCCACTCCCCTCGCCCCAACCTTGTCTATCCGATTGAAGCTCCCGATGGCACAATGATTCCGTGCCCCACTCACCAGTGGCGATGGAGCCAGGAGACCCTCGCCGCCAAGCGTGACCAGATTGTCTTTCGCAAAGGGCGTGACAAGAAATGGCGTGTGTTCACCAAACAATACATGACCCTCAACGGAAAAGACCGTCGCCGAACTCCTACATCCTACTACGACAGCTACACCACCACCCACGGCACCCAAGATATGAAGGCGTTGTTCGGGGAGGTCGTCCTGGACTTCCCCAAACCTGTCGGTTTGCTCGAAGACTTGCTGGTTTGGGTCACAGGTGAATCCACGGAGCAAGAGCACATCATCCTCGATTTCTTCGCAGGGTCCGGCACAACAGGAGAGGCTGTTTTACGATTGAACCAGGCCGATGGTAGAAACCGCCGCTGCATCCTAGTCCAGATCCCTGCCCCAACGCCCACCAAAAGCGCGGCACACCGGGCTGGCTACACAACCGTTGCCGATGTGTGCCAGGAGCGATTGCGCCGCGTGGAAGAAGACCTTGCCCCCGATGAACCTTCTGCCTTTCGGTGTGTCCATCTCACGCCAATGTAACCCACAGCCAATTGCATCTTGAACCCCTTCTCCCCTACAATCGCCCTGTAGGATTGTTGGAGAGATGGAATGAACAAAACAAAAGCGTGTTGGTTGGGTCTAATCCTCCTTGGTTGCGGCTTGTTGTATGGCTCCACAGCGTGGGCCTGGGTCCCGCTGGTGGTCAACGGTCGCTGCCTTCAAAAGGGGAATGTATGTTGGACGTCCATTGGAAATGCGGGGGGAGCGAACTCCTGTTGTGACCCCTCTTCGGGCAACATCACACAATGCCTGAGCCAAAACCCTTGCCAGGGCACCAGCAACTACCACTGGCAAACCAAAGACCTTCCTGTCCTTTGGTACTTCAACGAAAACAACATGGCGGGCAAAGAAGGCTACGCTGGACTCGACAGCAACACGCTCGAAAAGCAAGTCCAGGTAGGATGGGACGCCTGGACCAAGCCCTCCTGTACGTCGTTCAGGCACCAATACGGAGGACGCACCGACCGCCTACCCTACTGGCGAGACCAGGTCGTTGTTCTGTACCTCACAGCCGGAACGGACTGGGCTCAACTCGGCATTGGCCCCAGCACATTGGCGTTTTCACTCCCCATCCCTGACAGCAGCGGCGCTCTCCGTGACGGCGACATCTACTTCAACCCAAGCCCCATGGCGTTTCTTTGGGGTCTTCCTCCCGTTGCCAAGCAGCAAATCGACTTCACAGACGTTGTCGCTCACGAAGTAGGACACTCCATTGGCTTCGGTCACAGCGAGAAAACCGACGCTGTCATGTACTTCAGCGTTCGCGGTCTCGGCCCTCTCTACCAAGGCCTCAACACCGACGACCAACAAGCCATCTGCACCACCTACCCGCTTCAACAAGGCTGCAAAGCCAACGCCGACTGTGGAAACTGCCGCATCTGCGACAAAACCAACTGCGTGGACCAAGTGCCTGCCACCAGCGAATCGTGTCGTCCGTGCAGCGCCGACAAAGACTGTGGAACCAACGGTCGCTGTGTCCAAACCCCGCAAGGACGCCGCTGTATGCAAGCGTGCGGCACTGGAAGCTGCTGTCCCACAGGATTTCGCTGCGCCACGGTCGCCAGCAGCAAGGTCTGTGTCCCTGAGCTGGGGTCGTGTCCCGCGGTCACCTGCAGAACAGACGCAGACTGCGGCTCGGGTGAAACCTGCACAGGAACGCCCAAACAATGCCAACCGTCCACACCACCGCCTCATACGAAGGCCTGCCTTACCACATGTGACACAGACAGCGACTGTCCATCCTCAGGAACCTGCTTGACCGTAGCCCATGAAGCCAAACGCTGCGTTCTTCCCTGCACCAACGACGCATTCTGCCCGCAAGGGTTGGCCTGCCAGCGCTTTGCCAACAAGTCCTATTGTATGCCGATCGATCCTCCCTTCTGCCCTTGCAACAAAACAAGCGACTGCCCCACCGGACAAGATTGCTTGCGCGGGCTCTGCCAAAAACCCGGAGGAGGCCAAGCCACAGACTGGTGCAACGACAAGGTCCACTGCCAAACAGGGTTGCTCTGTGCCTACACGGCCAACCGCCAGATCTGCGCGCAAAGCTGCGACGCTTCGAGCTCTACCGTCGCCACGGGAACGATCGGAGGCCCCTGTCGGCTCAATCGTTCCTGTGACGCTGGCCTGTCGTGCCAACGTTTGCCCAACGGCCCCTGGCTGTGCCTTGAACCATGCAAGACCGCCACAGACTGCACCCACGGAGGAACCTGCGCACCGCTCAGCACAGGGGGAACGTCGTACTGTGTTTGTCGTGAAGACAAAGACTGCAAGACAGGCAAGAGCTGCAACAACGCCAACACGTTGTTGAGTTCCCCAACCTCGGGTGCTTGTGGCGACAAGACTCTGTCTTCCCAGTGTTCCAAGGGATTCCAGTGTGAAACCCTCCAGGGCATCTACAAAGTTTGTTTGCCCGAACCCAACCGCAAAGAGAACGAAGAATGCGACACCTTCCGTCGCTGTGTGGCCGGCTACAAATGTGTCCGACATCCCGTTACACCCGGCACATCCATTTGTTTAAAGGAATGCGGTGCCAGCTTGTTCTGCCCGTCCGGAACCTGCTTTACTGTCAACGGAAACAACGTCTGTTTGTGCCAGGAAGACAGCCAGTGCCCCTTCGCTCATGTCTGCAACACCAAGCTCTTCAACGGTCGTGGACTGTGCGAATGCCAGTCGGAAGCCTGCAAGAACTGCGGCGACGGGACCTGCAACGAGAAAGGCGGCGAGACCTGCGAGACCTGCCCCAAAGATTGCGGCTGTGGCTTGCGCAAATGCTTCCAGGGCAAATGCGTTGGAACCTGCGGTGACGGAACCTGCGACCCCAGCGAGAACTGCAGCACCTGCCTGGATTGCAAATGTCCAGAAGGCGAGGAGTGCGCGAGAGGAGCCTGCCGAACGTACTGTGGTAACGGCACCTGCGACAAAAACGAAACCTGCGCGACCTGCATCCTCGACTGTGGTTGTCCTGGCAAACAACGCTGCATCAACGCTGTTTGTGTGGGCGGATGCGGCGACGGAACCTGCGATCCCAACGAGAATTGCATCACATGCAAAGACGACTGTGGCTGCGCCCAGAACAAAGTGTGCGTGCAAGGCAAATGTGAGGATCCATCCACGCAAACCGACTGTGGCAACGGCACCTGTGACGTGACGAAGGGCGAAGGCTGTGACAACTGCCCCAAGGACTGCGTTTGCAGCGCCACCGAACAATGCTCCCAAAACACCTGCAAGTTAATACCGGGCAAGGAGCCCACCCCGGTGATTCCCGATCTGCCTCCAGCCCTCAACCTTTGCCACCTGTCCAACACCTGCCCCAAAGAAGGCTGCGGCTGCTCTGGTCCGGCCCTCCCACCGACCCAATTCTGGTTGTGGTTCAGCGTGTTCCTCTTTTTCTGGCTCCTCCGACGTCGTTCGTGATACCATCCCCTGACTTTCCAGCCATCGCATTCAAAAAGAAAGGTTTTCCTATGGCACATAACAACGCATTTCTGAAGCGCGTCTTGCAACGCTTGCCGTCCTCTGATGTTCGAAGCTTCCACTTTGAAAAATGGGATGTTCCAGGACAGCCGACGATGGAAGGTTTTGGTTTGCTTCCTGTCGACAGTGTGGACCCTGAGGCGCTCATCGCAAGCGTCATGGATGTCGACAACTACACCGGAAACATCGACCATGTGGAAGAGTCTCGCTCTGTCTCAGACTCTCGCTTTGAGCCGCCGGAAAAGGTCCGTTTTTACCAAAAGATCAGCATCCCCGTGTTGGGTTCGATTCAGATGGAATCCGTGCTCATCGACGCCGGAGAGATCGAAGGGTTCCGCGTGGCCTACTGGGAAATGCTCGACCAAGAGACCGAAGCCCTCAACAAACGACAAGGCATCCGCAGCCAATACAACAACGGCGCCTGGATGGTAAAGCCTGGCTTTGTCGGCTACGCGCTCAGTTCCGCTCCCCGCCGCGATGACGTGGGCTTCATCAAGTGGAAAGCCCTCACCAAAGGTGCTGATGTGGGCGCTTCCTCGGTGATCCGCAACAACATCGAAGGCATGGTTCGCTTCTCCAAGCAACGCTCCTAACCCCTCTGGACTTCCTCCCCTTCCTTCCGCATCCCTTACCCTCCAAAGTTTCGGTACGGCACATCCCACAGCGTGGAGTGAAACGCAAACCCCAGGCTGCGGTAGCATGCGATCGCTCCGTGGTTGCGGTCCGATACGTGCAGAGCGATGGTCGAACACCCTCGTCGCTGCAGTTCCTCCACGACGGCTCCACAGACCGCTCGTGCCAGCCCTTTGGCCCGATGTTTCCGGGCCGCAACAATGTTACCCAACACACCAACCTGTTCGTTGGGAGCGTACACATGGGTGCCCACCACACAGGACAAGACGCCCTGCACAAAACCTCCAAAGTACAGGCCCGAGGATAGCTGGGATGGCTCAAAGAAGTTACCTGGGTAATCCAGATAGACCTGATGGATCGCTTCCAACGAGTCATCGGGTGTGAGCACCCGAATCTCGACAGATTCATCGGTAGTGACTGGGGGAGGTGGAGTCCATAGGTTTGCATCCAGACCCATACACCACATCGCGTCGTGGTCGTACAGTTCGCAACATTCGGCAAATGCAGCTTCATGAGAGTGAGGGATCTTGGCAAACGCATCCCGAGGCATCTGGTCTCGCAGCTCCGAGAGGATCTCGCGGATTAAGTCAGGTGCTCCTAACGAAAGAATGCATGGCGTGGAGAGACCTTCGTAGATAAGAACGATGGCCCGGATGTGCTCATCGTAGGTTGCCACCAACCATCGACAGTTTGAGAAGAAGGGCTCCTGCAAATCCCCCAGCAAGTAAGCAGACTCCACAGGAGAACGACGCAAGAAGTTACGCAGAAGAGTCTTATCTTGTGTCACAAAGCAACGAACACGAGGCGACTTTTGCACGTTCCCTGTTCCTTATTTTAAGATAGAGGAGAACTCATCCAACACCGGCGATGGCTTCCCCTTCCATAGACTCGCCCTCTTCTTCCGGAGGAGTGTGTTTGTCTTTGGAGCGATCCACCAGGTGATACACGACAGGCACAACCACCAGGGTGAGCAAGGTGGACGTGATCAACCCACCGATGACGCTGACAGCCATCGGGGCCCGAGTTTCACCACCTTCACTGAGACCCATGGCGACTGGCAACATCCCAAAGATGGTAGCCGCCGTGGTCATAAGAATGGGCCTGAGTCTTGTGCGGCCAGCCTCCACCAAAGCGACATTGATATGAGTCCCTTGCTCCCGTAGCGTGTTGGCGTAATCCACCAACAGGATGGCCGTTTTTGTCACAAGTCCCATCAACATAATCACCCCAATCATGTTGAAGATGTTGATCGACATGCCCGTCACAAACAAGCCCAAGAACACACCAATGAAGGAGAACGGTAGCGACATCATGATCGTAAACGGGTGGATGAAGCTATTAAACTGAGACGCCAAAATCATATACACAAAGATAGCGGCAAGAAGCAGCGCCGTGAGCATGTGCCTGGAGCTTTCTTGCATGATCTCGGCCTGGCCTGCCCAGCTGGTTTGGACTCCCTTGGGGACAATGTTTTTGGCCAAAGCTTCCACGGCAGCCATCGCTTTCCCAAGGGTAACACCCTCCAGGTTTGCCAACACGGTAATCTGACGCTGGCGGTCCTGACGTTCGATCTGGCCGGGGCTTCGCTCGGATTTGAACTGCACCAAGTTGCTTAACTCAATCAATCGACCCTTGATGTTGCGGACCTTGATTTGCCCCAGATCAGCCATCGTGCGGCGCTGGCTCTTTTGTAGCTTGATCCGAACATCGTAGCGGTTGAAGCCTTCCTGGAACTCCGTCACCTTGTCACCACGAAGCTGCGTCCGAAGCGCCATACCGATGGTGGCAAGCGGCACCTCAAGAAGCGCCGCACGCTTACGGTCGGGAACCACGGATAATTCGGGCTTTCCGCCCCGGTAGGTGTAATCGAGATCCACAAATCCTTTTCGTTTCTTTAGCTCCTGGATCATCTTCATGGCAGCAATGGAGACGTCGTTCAGACGTTGTCCTCGCAAGTTGAACTGAATCTGTTGGGACCGGAAGCCACTGCCCGATGCCAACGGGTCAATCCGCTGCACTGTGATGTTTGCACCCTTCACTTTGGATAGCTTCTGACGGGCTTCTTGGGCCAGAGCAACCTGACCTTTCTTTCGGTCATGACGTTGCACCAGCTTGACCTCGATCTGCCCCAGGTTCACCTTCCCCTGACTCCCGGCACCCACGGTAACAAGGGTGTCTTTGACTTCAGGAATGGTCTTGATAATTGACGTGAGGTTTTCGCAGAATTGTCGCGTGGTTTCCAGATTGGTTCCTTCGGGAAGTTCAACATTGACCGCAAACTCACTGCGGTCTTCCACAGGAGCAAACTCAACACCAATGAAGGGAATCAGCAAAAAGCTACTGATCAGCAACGCGACCGCAATCACCAACGTCGACCAGCGGAAACGAAGCGCCACCCGAATGGTCCAAGCGTACAGCGAATCCAGCAAGTCGAGTCCTTTGTCGATCCAACGAAAGGCAAAGCTCTTTTCGGTGTGCTCGTGCTTCAACATGATGGAGCACAACATCGGCGTGAGCGTAAACGACACCAGCATACTGATCAGAATCGCAAAGCTGATGGTCATACCAAATTCGTAGAAGAAGCGACCGATGATCCCTTGCATAAAGGCCACAGGAAGGAACACTGCGGCGATCGTAAAGGTACTCGCCATGACCGCAAGACCAATCTCTGCAGTACCTTCCGAAGACGCTCGGAAGGCTCCTTTCCCCATTGTCAGGTGGCGGTGTATGTTTTCCAACACAACGATCGCGTCATCAATTAATATCCCGATGGATAGGGTCAGAGCGAGCATCGTCAGGTTGTTAAAGCTAAAGCCCATGAACCGGATGAAGGTAAACGTGGAGATGACAGAGGTCGGAATCGCGACGGCGCTGATGAAGGTAGAGCGCCAGTCGTGAAGAAAGAAAAAGATAATCAAGACGGTGAGCAAACCGCCGAAGAACAGGTCAAATTGGACATCCTTAATCGAGCGTTGGATGTACACCGCGTTGTCGGTCGGAATCGCCATCTTTACGTTGGCAGGTAACATCTTACGAAGCCTCTTCAGCTCCTTTCGCACCATCGCAGCGATCCGAACGGTGTTGGTTCCCGACTGTTTGCGGACAATCAAAGCAATCGCAGACCGACCGTTGAGAGCCGAACTCGAACGCGCCTCTTCCTCGGTGTCTACGACGTTTGCAACATCCTTGACCTTAATGAAGCGGCCCAACACGTTGGTGATGACCACGTTCTTAATTTCGTCGAGGTTCCGCACCTCGCCCTTCATTTTAACGGAGACCTCTTTGCGAGCCATATCCAGTCGGCCCCCTGGAATTTCCAGGTTCCCCGACTGCAAGGCCCGAACCACATCATTTCCTGTCAGGCCCAATGCATCCAATCGATTTCGCTTGAGCAGGACCTGAATCTCACGGTCCTTTTTTCCTACCAGCGTAACACCACCCACACCGCTGACTTTTTGGATGCGCTCTTTGAAGTCATCCGCAATCTTGCTAAGCTCCCGGATGTTCTTTGCTCCCGCCAACGACAGCGTCATCACGGGCAAAGCGCCCACATCAAACTTGCGGACGGTGGGCTGTTCGACCCCCGAAGGTAGCTCTCTTTGTATGCTTGAGATCTTATCCCGAACGTCTTGCGCTGCGTCACTACTCTTCCGCGACAAGTTAAATTGAACGATCACCTGGCCTACGTTTTCGAGGCAGACCGAACGAAGCATCTTTACACCATCAATGGTGTTGACGGCCTCTTCGATTTTGTCGACCACCTTCTTCTCAATAACCGTCGGATCTGCTCCCGGATAGATCGCAGTCACCGTGATGATCGGGAAGTCCACGTTGGGCATCAGATCAACGCCCACCTGGGGGTAAGAAAAGATGCCCAACACCACAAGCGCACCAATGATCATGGTGGCAAACACAGGTCGTTTGATCGAAACGTCAGCCAGTTTCATGCACTACAGCTCTCTTTTAGCGGGGTTCAGACACAACGGAGAAGAGACGCCACGAAAGACGGGAGTTCTATTGGGTTTGCAGCGTGATATGAAGCTCTGCGCTCATACCTGGACGCAGCTTGCGGTCTTTGTTGGGCAAGGAGAAGCGTAACGTTGCAGCACGATTGTAGGGGTTGATGGTGGGCATCAAGCTGTTCAAGAGGTCGCGTTTGGACAATTCAACCACCGATGTTTTCCCCAAGGAAGGGATGACAAACGAAACGGAAGTCGCTTGCTTGAACTCGCGGAGGTACATTTCCCCGACAGGCACTTCGATAACGATGGGGTCAATTTCTTCGATTACCATGACATTGGAAGGAGGCATCGCCCGAGCGACAGAGCCTTCGTCCAGCATTCGATTGCTCACCACTCCAGCAAACGGAGCGCGGGTCAGACAGTTTCGCTGTCGTCGCATCGCGACCTTCAAACCAATCAGGGCAACCTGTAGCTGCTTTTGGGCCAACACGAACTGTGCCGCCGTAAGATCGCGCCCCGCCTTCAGCTTGTCCATTTGGTAGGCCGAGATGGAACGTTTGCGACGAAGCGCCAAAAAGCGAGTGTAGTCTCTGCGGGCATTCTGAGCCTGCGTCTGGGCCAACTGCAAGCTGGCTTTGGCCACAGCAATCTGACCTTTCACCTGCTCGGTCATGTTGCGATAGTCTTGGCACTCGATCCACAACAGCCGCTGGTTCTTCTTAACGTAGTCGCCCTTCTTCGCGTAGATCTTCTTAATCACACCGCCGATTTGGGGGGAGACCACGACCTTGCGATGGCTCTGCACGGTCCCAACAAGGACACGCTTGACCCCAACGGGCGCGGAAGACTCAATCGAAGGAGCAGAGACCTGCTTGGTAGGCTTGGGTTTGGCAGGAGCCGCGTTGGCAGATTTGGACTGCAACAGAGATGCTTTCTTGCATCCCCCCAGCAGCATGCATCCGACAAGACACACCAACATCATCTGCAACAGGTTGCGGAACCTGTTTCCCCCAACAACACGAGAGACGTCAACGTTCATGAATGTAGTACCCTTCATTGAAGATCCACCCACAGGTTGGTTACACGCGGGGGAAGCTACCACTCCCCGCCAAAACCGTCAAGAATGGGATTCACAACCTTTCTCTCTTCGGTTGACCCGCTTCACCTCTTTCCCGAACAATGGTAGATTGAGACCCTGTTGGATAGGCGAGAGGAAGCGGTTTGTTCGCCTGGAAACACAAACACACCTACATTCCGGACACTAAGAATTCATGAACCGAGACCTTGCAATGTTGAAGCAACGACTGGCACAACGAGCCGAATCTCCCGAAGAGGAAGAGGCTTTGTTTGCCCTCCTGGACGAGCTGGCCCTGGCGTACCAAAACGGCGGCGTGAAGGGAGTGACCAAGACAGTCACCCGCACCGTAGCCCAGCACAAGAACCAGGCAGAGGCCGCCATCCAAGCGTTGCAGGAGCGCCTCTAACATGCCCCATCGCTTTCGTTTGGAGTCACTTCAGATCAAAGGGTTCCGAGGATTTCCTGAGCAAGCCGGCTGGCAAAACCTTCGCCTGAACTCCCCGAGCACCGTCGTGTATGGCATCCAAGGCGGGGGGAAGAGCAGCACGCTCCACTCCATCGCCTGGTGTTTGTTTGGCAAGCAGGTTGCCTCCAAAAGTTCCACAGGCATCCAGGAGCGCAAGAGTTGGCTGATTCTCAACCAGCACTCGAATGTTGCGTCGGTTGAGCTTGTGTTGCGCAGCGAGGACGAAGAACTGAAAGTCGTCCGCAGCACCAAGGCACAGGACAACACACCCGCTTTTTATGTGGAGAGCAGCAAAACCGGAACCTCGACGGACGAAGAAGCACTCTGGCAGCACCTCGGCATTGAAATGGCCGACTACATGAGCTGCGTCCACCTTCACCAAGAGTTGGTCAGCGGCTTGATGCTGCAAGATCCACAAGACCGCAAGAACTCGTTTGAGCGACTGCTGGGATTGGCCGACCTGCGCAACTTCTTTTTGGGACTCAAGAAGGCACGCACCCGACCGGTGCTTAAGGACGTCGACAAACAGATGGCCTTGGTCACGCAGAAGCTGGAAACGCACCGTGACGTCCGAACGATGGACCTGGAGCAAGCGCAGAGAGAAGCTCGACGTCTTGGATGGTCCCGCGTGGAAGAAGAAGAAGTGGTTCGCCGGTGCATGGCTTTGCTTGATGGACTTCGTCAGTACGGTCCACTTCCCGAGATGATGGAGAAGCGGCTCCAACCCAAGTTCCTATCGACTGCACGAGGCCTCATTCGCTTCCTTGAAGCCGCTCGCAACGCACTCCGCTGGATTCGAGAACAGCAACCTCTTGTCCAAAAGGAGCGAGGCATCCGCGCGGGCAAAGAGCTGTGGTTGGAGCTACAGAAAAAGCTAGCGTTGATGGAACAGTTTGTAGGAAGCCTCGACACCGAGCTTTCGGACTTTCGAACCGAGCACGGCACACGAGAGCACCTCCAAGAACAACTGGACGCCTCCACCGCCTCCAACGAAGAGAGCTTGCTTCGATTGTTGGAAGCTTCCATCCAGCACCTATCCCATACCTCAGGCCCAGCCAACGCGTTGTGCCCGCTGTGCCAGAGCCCCTCATGGGAACCCGAAGAAACCCTGGCCCAACTCCAAGAGCGATTGGCCCAACTGCAAAAAGCCCAACCGACCGCAACACCCGAGAATACGCCCCAACAACTGTTGGAAATGCTGAAGGGTTTGGAGGACAAGTGGGAGCGGACATGCCGTCGTGTCATACACGGCCTGCACGAGGCTCGGGAACAAATGCAAAAGCTTGTCCCGAACCTTCCCGGCGGGGAGTTACGTGAGGAGCTACAACACTACACCGCCGACTTTGTCCCAACCCAGATCCAGCAGCAGCCGCAAAGCTTCATCCGAGGCTACATGGAACGCGTCGAACGTGTGCTCGCTCAGCACGATGTCTGGTTGCAAGAGGTACAAGGACAATCCGGTGAAACCCAACAACAGTTTCGGCAGTGGGAGGAAGATCTGGAAGCGTTGCAGCAAGCGCGCGTAGTCCTCGATCTGGCCGAAGAAGTTGACGACCTGCAAAACCTCCACGCCAGCGAAGACATCCAGGAAGCCAGAGTCCATATCAACACGCTGCAAACCTACGTGGAACATATAGGCCACATCAGCACCATCACCGAGCAGCTTCTGCAGGAGCTGGCCCAACAAAAACTCGGAGCCGCCAGAGAGGCCATCAGTTCGTACTACAGGCAACTTTCAGGTCGAGCCGACTTTCCCGACATCGTCATTGACGTCGAGAAGTTTGAGGTCCTTGCCGCCCACGACGAAAGCTACGAAGTCGCCCTTCGCTTCTTCAACAAAGGCGATATTAACTGCGCTGCATTGAGCATTTTTCTGGCGCTGGCGTCCTCATCACTGCTGGAGCACAAGCTCAACTTTATCCTTCTGGACGATCCTTCCCAGCACATGGACACCCTCCACAAGCAGAAACTTGCGGACGTTCTGGCTCAGATCCAACAAGAACGTCAGATCGTGTTGGCCACGGCAGAGCCCGACTTCTTGCAGATGCTTGAGACCACCCTCCCCACTCCACCGACCGTCTACAAGATCAAAGAGTGGGACCCTGCAAAGGGTCCAACCTGGGATCCACCGCTGTAAAAAAGGTCTCTGCGTTTACTTCCGCCGGAACGCCACAACCAAGGCAAAAACCAGCACAACAACGCCGACAGCCCAGGGCCACCGGGCCTTAAGCAACGCGACACCTTCTTGCGTCTTGGTCACTTTCTTGTTGGCCTTGTTTCGCTTTTCCTCCTTGACTTCCTTAAGAATCACGTTGTTTTTCTCCACACCACCGACCTGATAGGACTTAAGCAGAAAGGTAGCTGGCGAAGAGGTTGCCACCACTGTTCGGGTGTACAACACGTCCGAAGTAGCGATGGGGTTGTTCTTAAAGAAGAGGCGAATCGCTCCGGGCTTTCCTCTACGCTCGGCTTCCCACGTGACCTTTTCAAGCCAAGCGGCTTTGGCTTTACCGTCCATTGCCTTGAGCTTGACCGCATCCTTCTTAAACTCTTTCGTCGCCGCCAGCAGCTCCACCAACTGAACCACTTGTTTCTGTGTGAGAGCGACCAGCTGCGCACGTGTACGATATCCACGAGGGGGCGCAAACGTTTTGTCCCAAACAATGGGTGAAAGCTCAATGCGAGCGGGTCGCATACCGCTTGTCAGTATGACCAAATAGGTATAGGGAGACGGCGTTGGCTTCTTGAAGTGGTAACGAATGGGGATTCTCTTTTTGCCCGGAGGAGGACCGACATCGGCCAGCGCCTGCATCGCAAACAACCCCACAGCACAGCACACAATCCAACCGATGGCTCGTTTCATTGTGGTCTCCTTCAACCGAAACGTGTTTGGAAGAAGGCACCATCCTAGCACACTTTGTGGGAGAAACGGCAAAGGAAGACAAAGACGAGAATCTATTGGGGGAATGGCAGGAAGACTAAAGGACGCCACGACGCTCTTGGTCACGCTCAATCGACTCAAAGAGAGCCTGGAAGTTCCCTTCACCAAACGAGTTGTGGTTCTTGCGTTGGATCAACTCAATGAAGATGGGGCCAAAGAGGTTCTGGGTGAAGATCTGCAACAGGTAGCCGTCTTCGTCGCCGTCCACGAGGATCTGATGATGACGGATTCGGTTCCGGTCTTCGGTCACTTGGGGCACTCGCTGGAACGCTTCCACATAGTAGTCCTCGTGAATATCGAGGGTGTCGATGCCGGAACCTTCCAGTTGGTCGAGGGACGCGATCAAGTCATGGGTCAAAAACGCGAGGTGCTGAATCCCTGGACCGTGGTAGTCGCGAAGGTACTCCTCAATTTGTGACTTGTCTTCGTTCCCTTCGTTGATAGGAATGCAGAAGTTCTTGCAGGGAGACTGCAACGCATACGACTGCAAACCCGTCTTTTTGCCCTTGATGTCAAAGGTTCGGACTTCCGTAAAGCCAAACACATCTTTGTAAAAGTTCGACCACGTCTCCATTGTGCCTTTGTATACATTGTTGGTCAGGTGATCGATGGAGAGGAAACCTTTGGCTGGAACTTCTTTCATCTCCGCATGAACCACAAACTGTTCATCGTAAAGAGACTTGCCCTGGTAGCTATGATCGGTGAAATAAATCAAGCTATCGCCGATGCCATAGATCGCAGGCAAATCGACAGACTTAGTCGATGCGTCGCCTTCAAAGGGACGGGCCCCACGCCGCACAGCCTCTTCCAAAGCTGCATTGGCGTCTTCCACCCGCCATCCCATCGCACAGATGGACGGACCGTGCTCTTTCTGAAAGTTGTCTCCAAAGGTTCCGGCTTCCTGGTTCAACAGAAAATGGATATCGTTCTGTCGGTACAGATCGATGGCCTTTCCTTCCCGCGTCATCAAACGAGAAAAACCAAACGCCACGAACACATCTTCCATGTGCTTGGGGTTGGGGCTGGCGTATTCCACAAACTCGATACCGTGCAGACCGATTGGATTGTTCGAAGATGTCGCTGACATGGCCGCTCCTTTTCTGTCGAGAACGTACGTTTTCGTTGTGGAGCCCGGGCCCCGCCATCGGATGGCACAGACTCTCTACAGTATTAGCAACTTACAAGTACATGGAATCGTAAGGTCTCGGCTGAAGACGCATCAAGTTTTCCCTTGATCCAGGTCAATCGAGACATGACAACGCGCAAACAAGGCTTGATTCTCAGGGCCGCTTCGGATACCGTAACACACAGTGATGTTTGTAGATTTTGTTTGTGTGGGAGAGCAGGAATGAAGCAGCGACAAAGCCACATCCGAGGGGCTTTCTGGATGTTAATCATGACCCTTTTCTTGGGTCTCAGTTGGTGGTCTTGTAGCGCTCCAGAGCCGGGAACCGAACCGACCAGCGAAGCTGTGGCCAACGCAGACGGGGGCACCAACGAAAGCTCCCCAGAGCAAACGTCACCGGTCCCTGAGCTACGCCAGGGTCCTCTGGTTGACTACGTCAATCCCTTCATTGGTACGGGCGGAACAGGGTTTGGTGTAGGAAGCTCATACCCAGGGGCAGCCGCTCCCTTCGGAATGGTTAAGATAAGCCCGGACACAGGCTCGAAAGAGCGAGGCTTGGGCTTCGCTCTCTGCGCAGGCTACGCTTACAGCAACACGGAAATTTTAGGCTTCAGCCATATCCATGTTCACGGGACAGGCGTTCCTGATTACGGCAACCTGCTCTTTGTTCCAGTCACAGGCGACATCACCGAAGAACGTATCCAAGAGAAAGGTTACCGAAGCCCCTTTCGTCACGAGACGGAAACAGCCAAACCTGGTTACTACAGCGTAACTCTCGACCGTTGGAAGGTGAAGGCAGAGCTAACCGCCACAGTTCGGACCGCTCACCATCGCTACACCTATCCCGCCGACACCGACAAGCGGCAGGTTCTCATTCGGCTGGACCACGCCCTCCCAGGAGGAGATGTCACGGACGCGGAAGTTACCGTTAAGAACAACCAGGAGGTCGAAGGCTGGCTCCTCTCCAAAGGAGGTCTCTCCAAGCGCCACGACGGCTTCAAGTTGTACTTTGTGATTCGCAGCAAGGCACCGTTTGAATCAGGCACCTGGAATGACGGCAAGCTCCTCCCCAAAGAGACCCAGCAAAAGGGAGCCAAGATCGGGGTCTGGCTGACCTTCCCCAAAGGCGGCGAAGCTGTTGAGTTACAGACCGGAATTTCTTTCGTCAGCATCGAAGGCGCGCGGAAGAACCTACAGGCTGAGCAAAAAGGCTGGGACTTTGACGGTACACGCAAAGCCACCAGCGACGAGTGGGAAAAGCAGCTCTCCGTTGTCCGAGTTGCAGGAGGAACCACCGAACAGCTCCGCATCTTTTACACAGCCCTGTACCACGTGCTGCAGATGCCCACGATCTTGATGGACGTTGACGGCTCGTATCGGGGGCTCGATGAAAAAGTCCACAAGGCCGACGGCTTCGTCTACTACAGCGACTTCTCTCTGTGGGACACCTACCGCACCCAACACCCCTTGTTGGTGCTGCTCTATCCCAAAATACAGCGTGACATGGTGAAGTCGTTGCTTGCGATGGCTCGTGACGGCGGCGAGCTGCCCCGCTGGCCCATTGCAACAGGCTATTCCAGCACAATGGTTGGAGCCAGCGCCGACATCGTCATCGCCGACACGTACATCAAAGGCATCAAAGACTTTGACGTGGAAGCGGCCTACAAAGCCATGCGTCGCCAGGCGATGGGCCCAACACCACCGGGGTCTTTGTACGGTGGGCGCGGACACATCACAGATTACATGAAGCATGGCTTTATCCCTGCAGACAACCGAAGTGGCTCTGCTTCCGTTACGATGGAGTATGCCTACAACGACTACGCCATCGCCCAACTCGCCCAAGCCCTCGGCAAGACCGAAGACTACAACCTGTTTATGAAGCGTTCCACCAATTACAAACATCTGTGGGATCCACAAACCAAGTTTTTCCGGGCCAAGATGTTGGATGGAACTTGGCTCAAAGACTTTGATCCGCTGAAGTGGACCAAAGACTACGTGGAAGGCACAGCCTGGCAATACCTCTTCTTTGTCCCCCACGACGTCAAAGGTTTGTCCGAGTTATTCGGTGGCAACGAAGAAACCATCAAGAAGCTCACAGAGTTCTTTGAGAAAGCCGAGATTGAGCAACGCCAGGAAGACCCGGTCAATTTGCGTTCGTACTACTGGCATAGCAACGAGCCTGACTTGCACGCGCCGTCCCTGTTTCAATTGCTTGGCCGCCCGGACCTTACCCAAAAGTGGACCCGCTGGGCGATGAAGACCCAATACAAAGACGCACCCGATGGCCTCGCCGGCAACGACGACGCAGGCACTCTCTCTGCCTGGTATGTGTTCAACGCGTTGGGAATCTACCCCATCCCAAGCCAAGACATTTATGTTTTGACCAGTCCAATTTTTACACGCGCTGTCATCACGCTGGACAATCTCTCCTTTGAAGTTCGAGCCGACGAAGCCTCGACCGACGCCCTCTATGTGGACAAAGTTACCTTCCAAAACAAGCCTGTCACCGCAGGAACTATCCCCCACACTCAGCTTGTCAAAGACAAGGCACTCCTTCACTTCCGCATGAAAAACCAGCCCTAACCTCTCCTTCACGCTCTCGACCTTAGCTTTTCAATTGCATCAAGACTTTGCCTGTGCCATGATGGGGAAATACACAGCGACATAGCACACACAGGTTAAACAAAGAGGAGGCAAGGATGGGAACCCGTTTGCACCAACGGACACGATGGCTATTGGGGTGCATGACGATTCTGTTGTCGAGTTGCCTTGTTTATGCCTGTGGCCCCGCAGCCACCGTATGCACCAGCGACGCCCAATGCCTCAATGGTTTCTATTGTGCTGACACAGGTGCTGGCGATAAGATCTGTGTCATAAAAGCCTCACAAGACGGCGGAACAACAACCAACACGGAACCATCGACAGACGCCAACACCTCACAATCCGACGGCGGCCAGACCGGTGCAGAACCCAACGCACAACCCGATACGAACACCTCGCAGCCGGACAACAATGGAACCCCCGGTCCAGATACTGTCACACCGCCTCCTGACCAGACCACGCCGCAACCCGATACGAGTACGCCACCACCAGACCGTCAACCTCCAACAGGCTCTTGCAAGATACCTGCCTACAATCCTGCGAACGACCCTGGAAACGGAGGAAAATCGACAACGCTGGATAACTTGGACAAAGCTTTTTTTAAGAAGCTATACGACATCTATTATGTCAGTAAGAATTGTGCAGACCAGGTGTGGGGTGGTGGATACTTGATGCACAAAGTCCCGACCTACCTGGCCAATGTTGGCAGCGCACAACCAGGTACTGGAGCAGGACAAAAAGGCTTCCTCATCAACCACCCCAACCCACCTTCCGGCAGCACCTTGGTGGACTCCAAGTTGGTCTTTGGCATTCCCAATGTCTACCGCTACGACGGCTCAGCCAAGGGCATCCCCGATCCAGGCTTTGACTTTGGGTACAGTGTAGGCAACCTGGAGGTCTACGCGTTTGAATACGGTACAGGTGACGACTGGGTCAACCCGACACTGTCGAACGGTGAGGCGTTTGCGCTGTTTCTTCACGAAGCCTTTCACCGAATTCAAGATTACGAAGAGTCTTGGTCCTATCCTTCAGGCAACCAGGAAGTCACTGGCTACGATTTCAGCGCCGAGATCTCAGCGCTTGCGCTGCTGGTAGACCAAGCGCTCATGGCCGGAGTGACCAACAAAACCTCCGCAGACAACGCTCTTAAGATCTTCTACGCTGCGAGATTTCAGCGCATCCAGTTGGACAAGAGCCCTGGAAAGCTGGTGCAGAATCTCGATAACTTCCAAGAGTGGCTTGAAGGTACAGCGATGTACGCTGAAGAAGTCTACATGAAGGTTCTCGGTTACACGATTACACCTTCCAGCCCGAACAGCATCGCCGGCCGACTTGTCTACTTTGGAGCCCTCACACCACAAGCCTCACGTGACGACCTGATCAACACGATGTTTGCTCGGTTTTACGCCACGGGTGGAGCCGTCGGTTTGCTCCTGGACAAGCTCGGCGACACAACCTGGAAAGACAAGATTCGTCGAGGACAAACCTTCTACAACATTGTCGCCGCTCGCTATAGCTCTCTCGACGCAGCACAACGCAAGCAGCTCCTCGACGCAGCCAAGCAAACCTACAACTACACCAGCAAGCTTCTACCCGTAGCCCAAACCTTTGGAAGCAAGAAATAGCCTGCCACCTACAAAGAGTTAGGGCTTCTTCCGGATACAGACCTTCCCCAAAAAGGTGATGTTGGAGCAAATCGGCAGCTTGCTTTGGCAGTCGCTATCCGACTCGCAGGGTCCAGAGCAATAAAAGTTACCATCGCTTCCTTCGTTGCACAGGGCCGTTTCGCAGTCATTTCCAGTGGTGCATACATCGACGCCGCTCTTCCCTGTTCCACGTTGACCCACCTTGCAGAAGCAGCCGGTTTGTTCGTCACATTCGCAACGTTCGCCAGTCGGACAATCGGCATTGAAGGTGCAAGTCTTCATGCTGCTCTCTTGTGGAGTAGCCTCAGGTCCAGGCTCAGGTCCCGATGAAGGCTCTGGCAAGGTTGTTGATTCAGAGCCTTGTCCACCAGCATCCAACGAACTCTCGGAGCCTGTCGGCTCAACAGACGCAGTGGTGTCTGGGCTGGCGTCCGCCGTGGCCTCGACGGAACCTTGGGTCTCTTGGTTCACCTCGTTGGAGTTGGAAGTAGGACCGCAACCAGGCAAAGCGCTCACTCCAACAAAGCAACAACAACACACGACAACCAAAACATGGATCCATTTCATAGAGCACAGTACTTTCTATGGAAGTTTAAGCTGGAATGGGACAAAGAGATGGGGAACGTTAGGGACAGGGTTTTCCTGCAACCTCGTCGTATTCGTCGGTGTCTCCGTTGCAGTTGTTGTCCTTGCCATCGCAGACTTCGGGCTCACACACCCGACACCCCCCTTCGGATACGGCCTTAACCGAGTGGGAACTTTGAGCACTTTGGGGCGCAAACTGGAACGACATCCAGCACCCTGGGTTGGACGGGTCAAAGCAGTTGTACGACGGTGTTCCCATGTCTTTGCACAAGCTTGTGTGTTGCTCAAAGCTAGCGGAACGTTGGGAGGCTTGCAGCACGTAGATCCGGAACAAGAGGTTCTGTTGGCGGGCTTCTTTGGGCAGCGCAAACTCATCGAGTTTGGCGTCGCTGGATGCCTCTCTACGAAAGAGGAAGCTACCATCTTCGTACAAGGAGATCGGATACGTCGCCCGGTTGGCAGGCACTTGCCCGCTCCACAATACCACCAAACATCCCAAAACAGAGGCGCTTTTTTGTAGCTGCTGCTCCAAAGCCAGCGGCGGAGCACACGAAGCCTCCTCAGGAATGGAGAAGTCAAGCGGAGTTTGGCATCCCATCATACCCCATGCAAGAGCACCAATAGCGAGCCACGCCCAGAGCGTCTTAAGTCGTTTTGTGCCTTGCATCATCGAACCCACACATAACCCATTGAAGTAATGTTTCGATCCTCACTGCTTTTGTTCGAACACTGGTAGGTGTTCCCCACGCTGAGGTCGCCCTTTTGTCCACAGCGATTGCCGTCTCCTCCAATACCAATTCGAGAGTCAGGGTCATCGCATGTGCTTTTGTCGTCGCCAATGATACCAATTCGGACCCGCGCGCACTTGTCGTTGGCTCCTGCACTGGAACAAGTGTTGGAGTTCGAGAAGCTGTTGAACCCTTCCAACACACAGTTGGTTTGCATAAACCCATCGCGAACAACAGTCCGCCAGGCGCTCGCTCCGAAGGAGAGGTCGAAAGGTTGGTAGGTTTGGGTTTTGAAAATGTCCACCAACGAGTTCGCCTTCTTGGGGAGAATCATATACTGGAAGTTACCCTGCGATATGGGGAAGGGATACAGCAGAATTTTGACCTCCGAAAAGGGAACGGAATAGAAACTCGCAAACTTGGCTTCCAACACGTCAAACGCGGTGTTGGCTGGATTGTGTGTGCTGTTGTTGGTCCACAAAGCTGAGCTGTAGTTGAATGTTGTTTTGCCGCCGTCAGCTTTGAGGGTCAGAGTCCATCCTCCACCTTGTCGCAGCATCAAACAGAACACTTTGAAGGGCTGCTGTCCGGTGGGTTGAATCCAGTACTGGTCACTGGTTGTCGATGCAGCAGGAGGCAGCCGATATTCCAGGCAGCTTTTCGCATAGGTTCCAGTGGGATAACGATACGCATCGTTGTGCTTGGTCGGCGTCACTGTACTTTTCAAGTCACGTACGTACACGTAGCTAAAGGTGCGATAGTCACGGAAGCGACTGGTGCCGTTCCACTTTGCATAGTTGCCAGAAGAGAGGACTTCACTTCCAATCCCCACGAACGAATCCGTGGTGATGCAAGAGTCTTGGTCGTTAAAAATCATACCAATACGAACACGTCGCAGATTCCCAGTCGTCCCAGTGCCCTTCACATTAAAGCCCTCCTTGTTGCAGTTCCCTTGCACAAGAGGGTTAACAACCATAGAGGTCCAGGCCAGCTTGTAGGCGTTAACATCAAAGCTAGTTTCGTTCCCAGACTGAATGATATCGTACAGCGACTTTGCTGCTTTCCGCACGACCAACGAACGCAAAGGATCTCCCGATTTGGCCTGCATTTGAATCAAAACATCAGACACGCTCACAGTGTGGTAGCTGGCCAACAGCGCCTGCTGACGGTCGAAAGCAAAGCCGCTCGCGTTGAACGGAAACTTGGAAGTCCAAAATGTGCTGTCGTAACGAAAGGATGAGCTGTTGCCGTCGGCTTTGATCACCAGCGTCCATCCTCCGCCGGCGTAGGTCATGTTGCAGTGCACAGCAAACTCAGCCTGGGTCGAGACTGGCTTAATCCAGAACGGTCCATCTTTGACGGCAGGGGTCTTTCCTGTGGGAGGAAAGCGATACTCGGCGCAGTCCTTGGCGAAGGTACCATCTGACCAACGTTGCGCTTTGTTCTGTGCGTCGAAGGCCACGCCAATCTGACAAACCCCTTGCAGGCACGATGGCTTGGTGCTTGGGCAATCAGCATCAGCCGTACAAGCACCGCACGTGTTGTTCTTGCACACTTGGTTGGCCGAACAGTCTGCGGTGGTGACACAATTCCCGGTCTTGCAGGCTCCCTGGTCACAAACCTTGCCAGTGCCACACTCTGTGTTGTTGGCACACGCCGCGCATGTGTTGCTTTTGCACAGCTGACCGTTTTGACAGTCTGCTGTCGTGAGGCAATTTCCGGTTTTGCAAGCTCCCTGCACGCAGACATTGCCGCTGCCACATTCTGCGTTTTTGGTGCAGGCGCTGCATTGGTTTTGAAGGCACACTTGGCCTGCGCTGCAGTCGCTGACGAATCGACAGTCGCCAGTGACGCAAACCTGGTTGATGCAAAGCTTGCCTGAGCCACAGTCTGGATCGTTGGCGCATGCTTCACATTTGGACTGTTTGCACAGCAGCCCATTCGGGCAATCGCTGTTTTGACGGCAGGTTCCAGGAGTGCAAGCGCCGCTTTGGCAGAGTTTCCCAGAGCCACATTCTCCATCGTTCGAGCAAGCAACGCACTGGTTGGCTTTGCACAGCTTGCCTCCCAAGCAATCGGCTGTTTGTCGGCAGTCCCCTTGGGTGCAAGTCTGGTTCAGGCAAAGTTGACCGGCCCCACAATCCGGATCGTTTTGGCAGCCCTGGCACTTGAAGTTGGAGCAGATCTGACCAGCAGAACAATCGCTCGTTTGGCGACAACCGCTCTGACATGCGCCTTGCAAGCAGATTTGTCCAGCTCCGCACTGACCGTCGTTCTGGCAACCCGTTTGCTCTGTTGGAGGTTGCTCGACAGGAGGCTTTTCGGTAGGAGGTTGCTCTGTGGGTGTGTCCTGGACAAGCTCTGGTCCTACCGGAGAATCTGGAAGAGGCTCGACCCCAGCGTCACCAGGCTTGGAAGCTCCGTAATACCCAGGACGTGGCAAGCAGCCGTTCATCTGACAGATGTATCCGTCAGGGCAATCGGAGGACGTCTCACACAAGACCAACCCTCCCTCAGGATTGACTGGACCTTGGGAGCAATGCAACCCAACCCACGACAGGCAGAGCAACATTCCCCAACCCCACAAAGGAAATCGAGGCCGAAGTCCTCGCATCGTAATCCACGCTGTCATCGCACCTTTCCTCTCCAAAGACGACCGGACAACTTGGCCGAGTCATTGGGCCGTTGTTGAGGTTCAACGGCGAGAAAATACACAGCAAGAGCGCTGCCTGTCACAACAGCAGCCCCCACCACAGACACCCAGATCCAGGGGCTGGGTCCTTTGCCTTTCTTCGCGACAACAGCAGCAACACAGCGTTTTTTGGAGGCTGTCCACAAGGTGCCAGAGGGACAAACACAAGCAACTTGGTTGTTGCGTCGTTGCGCCACACGCCCACCTGAACAACGACAACTTCCTTGTGCAACGAGAGACAACGTCGTTTGGGCCTTCACATCAAGGCTCTTGATGAGTGTTTTGCCCTGCACAAAGCCCACCCCCAAACATTGAGGACGTGGGATGGAGATGGAGTACTCTCCTTGGGGCAAATACACAGGGCGACCATCCAGCACCAACCCACGTGTCGCCCAACGTTTCCTCATCAGCGAAAACACTCGTTTCTTCTCAGGGTGATACAACGGCTGCTTGGGGACGAGAATGACACGGAGGCGTCCCACTTGGTCTCCGGGGATTTGGGAGCGAATGTTAACAGGGCTAAACAACGCCTGGATCCGGTCAGAGAGCAGCTTCAGCGAACGAAGATAGCGAGGTTTGTTCGTGAATGATTGAGCCTGCTTGAGGAACGTCACAGACTGACGAATCGCCCCCAGATAGTACGACGCAACAGCCAGATGGTAGTGAACACCAAAGTGTCGCTTCCCCTCTTTGGTTTGGCGTTTGAGCACCAACAGTTCACGCAGCGCATCAGCGTACATTTTTCGCTCAATCAATAGCTTGCTCTGAATGTAAGACTGTCGGAATTCGGGCGCAGCGTGCGCAGGCGTCGCCAACCCTATCGGCAAACCTACAACGCCCACAAGAAGAAGCCCAACAAAGCCCA
This sequence comes from Deltaproteobacteria bacterium, assembly GCA_006226375.1. Taxonomy (GTDB): domain Bacteria; phylum Myxococcota_C; class UBA6777; order UBA6777; family UBA6777; genus M3003. The sequence continues at coordinate 457,145 of SBHC01000010.1, forward strand.
ACCCAAATCGGAGAGAAAACATCAGCGTAAAAACCCTCAACCCATGAAACACGAAAGGGAAACCCAAGCACTTCGCTTCCCAGCAAAAGACGTCGGCAACATACCAAACTTTCGGTGAACTGTCGAACCCATCAGAGGAGCTGTGGCAAGGAGCAAAGCAGCAAAGAAGAGTAGAGAGCGAGTCGAACGAAACAGAGCCACAGGATTCGTATCACGGAGGCCATGAATCATACCAGGAAACCTCCCAAAGATCTATGAAAATCCTCGGCTTTCAACAGACGTTGTCGCGAAAGGCAGAAACAACAAACATCCTATCGAGTGCTGTGCGCACCGCTGCTCTCCTCTGCAGGAGGCTCCACATTGGGAGCAACTACCCGGCGAGAGGTTGGAGCAGGCCGCACCAAAGTCTTCCGATGGGAGCGGACTTGCCCTTTGCGACGAGGCGCAGGTGGCTTCGGTCGAGGCTTCCACCCTGTCGCTGGAGGCTTTTTCACCAAGTCCCCCTGGCCATGCTGGTGTGCAGCCTTCCATAAGAAGAGCAGGTACTCCCACTCCATCCGGTCCATGTTGTAAGAGAAGCGATCCATCTGTTCTCGGACAAAGCGAGAGCGCATCTGAGGGTCATAAGGTGAAAGTTGGTTCATGGCGAGCAACAACCACATCATCCCAAAGCTGAGCCCTCGACGACGCTGGGTTCGAGACAACAGATCGTTAAGATTGAAGGAAGCCCACACCTTGTCACCTTGAGGAGAGACTGCAGCGATCACAACAGGAAACGAATACGACCCCAGCACAGCTTTGGCAAAACGTCCTTCCGGTGTGTTTGGATGCTTCTTCAGCAGAAGCTTCATATCCGTGAGCAACACCCACACGTTGATGAAATTGTTGTTGAGATAACGAACCATTCGAGGATTGGCGAGCAGACCTGCCCGAGCCGATTTGGCGCTCCCTCAACAAGACTGGTCGTCGAGACTTCCAAACACCGTAAACACATGAATCGGCTTCTTTCGTTTGCGAGCCAGCCGTAACGCCTCCTTCACCGACTTCCATTGAATCTGAAGAAACGCATAAAACTTCTGCCCCAACAGCCGTTCGACCCGCTCGTCTGGTACATGTTGACGCCACACCGGCTGCTTCTTCACTGGGGGAAGCGTTGCTCGCAAAGCCATGGTCGGAACAAAGACGGCATCCACGAGATTGTCCACGTTCAAATCGATGTTCCGCGTTCGCTCTGTGGGGACAGCAAGTTGGAACGACGCAAGCGTGTTGGTTTTGCGATGAATCAAAAGACGACCGCGAAACTGGGCAGGGGTGAAAAAGATCCGGGGGGCCAACAAAAACTGGACATGAACCCTCACTACAACCTCAGCATACTCCTCCGAAACGGCTCGAACCATCGCATAGGCACCCCGAGGACCGCCGTCGTGCATGTGCATCATGGCGCGAGGATGAAACTGCAGAAAAAAGGCCCGCAGCTTTTGCTCAGGAACCTGCCAGATCTCTCCAACCCGTACGGGATGTGGGGGAAGAAAGACACGAAGGTCACGCCGCGTATAACGACGCTTGGGCACAGCCACACAAAACCGAAAAAAACGAGCGTACCGTGGGTAGGTCTCCAAACGCATCGAGCTGGCAGTGATCTTGGACCACGTCGCATGAACCGACACAGACGCTGGATGTTCCAACGTCAAGGAAAGAGTGGGTGAAGCTTTCGGAGCAGGACGAGTGGAGGCAGCCCAGGCTGATGAAGCCAAGACCATGTACAAAACCCAGCCCACTCCAGCCCTCCAAGACCAGGCCATGAACGGTTGCATCATAAAAACTTTCCCCTTTGTTTTCATCAACCTAAAATTCGAGCCCACGAACATAAGACCCCAACAGAGAACTACGTGAGTCCGCTCGTGTCAAGGAACGCCAAAGCCGCATGTGTTTCTAACATTGCGATCTTCACCAAAACATGATAGACCTCGCCCCCCTTCGCGCACGTTGGGACATGACAGGCTGCAGATATCCCTCAATGTTCCCCTTGATCCGTTCCTTCTACAGAGAGACACACCAACCATGAGCAAGTTGCAAACAGGACAGCGCTGGTTCAGCGAAAGCGAACCCGAGTTGGGCCTTGGTTTGATCACCGAAATCTCGGAGCGCTTTGTCCTTGTTGCCTTTCCAGCCAGTGAGACCGAAAGGCGCTACGCACGACGCAGCGCCCCCTTGCGTCGCGCTCGCTTTCAACCTGGCGATGTGGTCGAGAACCGCGACGGAGAGCGGTTCTCCATCGTGCAGGTGGAAGAGATGGACGGCTTGCTTGTGTACCTCAGCGAAGACGGCTTTGTTCACGAGACCCAACTCAACGACCGGCTCAGCTTTGACACCCCCGAACAACGTCTCCCCCTTGGCCAGTGGGAGGAGCCCTCTGCGTTCCAACTTCGCCTGGATCTGCTCAACCGCCTCAGTCGTTGGTATCGCTCGCCAGCCCGAGGATTGGTCGGTGGTCGAATCTCTCTTCTCCCCCATCAATTGTATGTGGTGCGTGAAGCGATTTCCCGTCCCCAGCCTCGCTTGCTCCTCGCCGACGAAGCTGGCCTGGGAAAAACCATCGAAGCCTGCTTAATTCTCCATCACCTGCTCACCGTCGGACGCATCCAACGAGCCCTCCTGATTCTTCCAGAGTCTCTGGTTCACCAATGGTTTGTGGAGTTGTTGCGGCGCTTCAACCTAGTGTTCCAGATCGTGGACGCTGCCTACTGCCAGGACAACGAAGAGTCTGATCCAGGCAGCAACCCGTTTGCTTCGCGCCAGCTGGTGCTTTGCAGTGAAGCCACTGTGCTCCACTCTCCGCGACGTCACGCCCAAGCGCTGGAAGCCGGCTGGGACATGATCATCGTGGACGAAGCCCACCACATCAAAGAAGGAACAGAGTCGTACCAACGCTTGCTTCAACTCACGTCCAACACCTGGGGAACCTTGCTCCTCACCGCGACCCCAGAGCAGCTTGGTTTGGAGAGTCACTTCGCCCGGCTGCGCCTCCTGGATCCAGAGCGATACGATAGCTTCGATAGCTTCCTCCAACAAAGCGAAAGCTATCAACAGCTAGCCACCCTCGTGGATTGTTTGTTGGACGAGTCGTTTGCTCCGAAGAAAGTCAAAGACCTCCCCGCAGAGTTCAAAACCTGGTGCAAGAACCTGAGCATCAAGGCGGCAGAACAAAAAACACTAAAGCAAGCGTTCCTCGCAGGAATGGACGAGCGCAAAGCCCAGGTGCCGGCGTTGCTCGATCGCTACGGAATGGGTCGCGTGATGTTTCGCAACACCCGCGCTGCGATCGAAGGTTTCCCTGTTCGAGAGGTCCACCTCTCCCCTCTGTCACCAGCTCCCTCAGGCGCGTTCTCCGATGACCCACGTATCCAGTGGCTGGTCAATTACCTCACGGAAAACCGTGAGCAAAAAACGGTGTTAATTTGCCACAGCAAGGAGCGAGTGGAGCAAATCCATCACGAACTGCAACACACCTTAAACTTACCCGTTGCCTTGTTCCACGAAGCCTTGCCTTTGCTGCAGCGGGACAGAAACGCGGCATGGTTTGCAGAACCTGACGGAGCTACACTTCTCCTCTGTTCGGAGGTCGGAGGCGAAGGACGCAACTTCCAACACGCCCAGCACCTCGTCCTTTTTGATGTACCTCCCGACCCCGAGATGCTGGAACAACGCATCGGCCGGCTGGATCGCATTGGACAAGAAGAGCGCATCCACATCCATATCCCCTACGTAACAAACTCAACCCAAGAGATCTGGGTCCGCTGGTTCCATGAAGGACTGGACGCCTTCTCCCGAACATTCCCTGCAGGCTTTCGCGCACTGGAAGACTTTCGACCCCGACTGGAAGCTCTCCTCAGCCAACAAAAGCAAGAGCCTGAGGCCAAGGCAACACAGAAAGATCTGAAGCAGCTTCTGGCAGACACTCGCGTCTATTGTGACGACCTGCTGGAACGATTGGAGCAAGGACGGAACCGCCTATTGGAGCAAAGTTCGTACGTGGGCAATGAGTCCGAGACGGTGCTCACAGAGGTGGTACGGGAAGAGAACTCAGCAGAAACCCATGATGTCATCCTTCGGTTGTTTCAACATCTCGGTGTGGAAGTTGAGCCACATACCACGCAAACGTGGGAGTTAACCGCTGGCTCACGACTGCACGAAAACTTCCCCTGGCTGTCCGACTCCACCATGTTTGTCACGCTGGATCGGGAGTACGCCCTGAACCACGCCACAAGCGTCTTCCTCAGCCTCGATCACCCGATGGTGGTGGGCGCTGCCGACTTGTGGCTGGGTTCCACTTCGGGCAACTGCAGCGTCGCAGTCTGGCCAAGCCAGGGTGCACCCGAATTGTACCTGGAAGCCATCTTTGTGCTGGAGTGTATCGCCCCGCCCTCTCTCAACGTGGAGCGTTTCCTTCCTCCAAGTCCCATCCGATGTGTGGTCGATCACAACATGGAGGATGTCACTGCCAAGTGTCCTTCGCGCCGCTGGCTCGACGAGTTAACCAGTGACGTTCCCGCCCAAATGCAGCATCACCCGACCCTCTTTAAGCAACAAGTCCCAGCCATGCTACAATGTTGCCGGGAGCAAGCAGCCCCACAGCAACGCGCCTTGCAAAACAAAGCCCTCAGCACCTTGGAAGACTTGCTTGTTCCAGAACTGGAGCGACTCCGCTACCTCCAGACCATCAACCCCGATGTTACGGAACAAGATGTGGCCTGGGCGGAACAAGAGTTGGACACCCTGCGCAGCACTCTCAAGGAGGCTCGCCTGCGCCTGGATGCCATCCAATTGGTTCTTCGAGGCGACTTTTCGTAGAGAAACCCCTTCGTGTCTCTTCTGTGATCTAACAAGATCAAGGCCTGTCACCTGCAAGACGTATCTTCCCCCTCGATCCGTGACCTACCTCACAACACAAAAGACTTTCAACTTCAACACGTTGCACATCGCACCCGCTCTCAACCCAAAACAAAAAGAAATCCAACACACGAGAAAGGTGTTGTGCGACGGGGACGTAGCCGACACATCGCGGGTTGGGTTCAGCAAAGGACAAAGGAAGAGAGCAATCAGATACCAGAACAATGCGTCGGGACAGATGACAGAGAGCGAACATGTCCACAAACGGTTCCTGTGGAGGCACAACATGGTTTTTGAAAAACAGACACTCAACCGAGTTTATCGTTACTGCCTGTCCTTAACGACAGAGCCAGAAGCAGCGTATGACCTGATGCAAACAGGCATTGAACGATACCTCCGAATGCAGGCCAACCGGGCAGATGCCGCGCAAGACGAACCGTCCAAGCCGCTCTCGTACCTGTTCCGGATTGTACGCAACGCCCACATCGACCAGAAGCGACGGACCAAAGGGAAGTCCTGGGAGTCGTGGGAAGACGCACAAACCGAGGTTCACACCAACGTGGTGTGTGCCGGGTTTCAATCCTTGGATGACATCTTGATTGACCGGGAGCGGGTGGAGGCCGTAATGAGCCAGCTCCCCGACTCCCATCGAGAACTCTTGTTTTTGTGGGCCGTCGAAGGGTACACTGTGCAAGAGATCTCCGACCTCATGGAAGTACCACGTGGAACGCTGCTCGCGCGGCTGCATCGGATTCGACAAAAGATAAAAGCGTCCCTGATCGCCACCCCACAAGCCGATTCAGGGATACGGGAGGCGTGGGGATGACCGAGACCAAGACCCAACAATCCATCAAGTCAGCCGTGAAAGAGCACTACGACTCTTTTGAGCTCTCTGACGATCAGCTTGCCCAAATGGAGGCTTTGCAGGCCGCTCACGCCAGCCCCCATGACAAGCTCAAAGCGATGGAGCGCGAACTCGCAAGCCGTGCCGTGGGAGCCACACCCTCCGACAAGATCCTATCGCTGCAGGCGGGCATGAACCCGGACGAGATTCCCTCGATCTCCTCGTCCTTTCCTTACCCACAGCCTGTTGTAGCGAAGCGCTCAAGCCGCAAGCTTCTTCTCGCAGCACTGGGTGGACTGCTCTGCCTGGGTCTAGCCTGGGGTGCTTGGCACTTCAGCCCGCAATCCAGCACAGCGCCACTCGCGGCGTCGTTCCGTCCGTTGTTGCAATCAGTGGTTGCCTACGGCTCACAGCACGCCAAACCTTCGGCAAGCTCTGCCTCATTGGTCGGGCTGCAAGCGCAGTGGAAGACGCTGCCGTTTCAGTTGGTGGCCTCCACTCACTTGCCCCCTTCCCGGTGGTTGCTCGTCGGCGGCACCCAGACAGCGCTTCAAAAACAGTCGATTGCTGTGTTGTACTACCGTCACCGCACGACAAACAAACAGGTGACCCTGTTCCAGATGGCCCCCTGGGCTGGACAAGGTTCTGGACAGAACGCCTGGAGCGGAACCCTCCAACAATCCTCCGTCAAGCTCTGGCACGAACGCGGCCTGTTGCATGTCCTCGTAGGTCACTCCAAGGACTGATACCAAGCCCGTCGGGTTGACTTCTTTGGTTCTTTCGACGATACCCCCCACATCCGATTCTTGGTATGGTATGCCCTACACCTTGTAGAGCACAAACCTCTCCTCCTTCGTTTGGGTACGTCGATGTTTGATGAACTTGTGAAAGAACTCCGCAGCAAATACAACCCCCACACCATCTTTCTGTATGGCTCCCACGCCCGCGGCGACGCCAGCCCCGAGAGCGACATCGACATTCTTGTGATCACCAAGACAGGTGAAGCCACCACCGACAGCCGTCCCTGGGGCGACTACAACTTGGACGCGTGGATCTACCCGGAAGAAGAAGCCGAGTTTGTCGACGACTTTCTCCACCTGGCAGAGGCCCAGATCCTCTGGAGCAAGAACAAGTGGGGCAACAAATTTCTTCAAGCGGTACGAGAGCGTTTTGCCGAGGGACCCGAAGCTCTTCCAGAGCACGACAAGCAACATCGATTGCGCTGGTTCCAGAAGATGCTCAGCCGAATCCAGCGTGACGACACGGAAGCCCACTTCCGCCGTCACTGGTTGCTCGTGGATCTCCTGCCCACTTACTTTGGTCTGATCCAGGCGTGGTATATGGGACCCAAACGTTCCTTGCAGTGGTTGGAAGAGAACAAGCCTGACGTCTACAAAGCGTTCCAAACCATTCTCGCTCCGGCCTGCCCCACCGAAACTCTCGTAGAACAAGTCCAGGAACTGCTCACACCCTTTGAGTAGAACTTCCCTCAGGTGTTCGCCCCAACAGCATCCTGGACATTGGCAAAGCCGTCTCTCTCAAGAAACCAGGAGAGAGACTTGTTGATCCTCTTGACCAGACCAGGTCCCTCAAAGATCAAGCCTGTGTACACCTGCAACAACGAAGCACCCGCGAGGATCTTTTCGTAGGCACTTTGGGGTGAATGGATCCCACCCACTCCAATGATCGGCAGCGCACCTTTTGTGTATTGGTACAAGTAACGAATCAAAGCCGTGGAACGAGCACAGACAGGCTGGCCGCTGAGACCTCCATGTCCGATTTGAGTGAGCGCCTGGGATGAGGTCTGAAGCCCAGCCCGGTTGGACGCTGTGTTGGTCGCAATCCATCCGGCGATAGCGTGCTGTTGGGCCACATCCAGGATCTCGTCCAAAGCATCTCCAGCCCGCAAGTTTTCTGTTGGCGGAGGCGACAGTTTAACCAACACAGGGACATCCAAGGCCATCGACTGGCGCACCTCAAAGATCGCTCGAAGCAAAGCATCCAAGGCCTCGGGGTCCTCGAAGGTTTTGCCCTCAGTCGTGTTGGGGCATGACACATTCAACGCCACATAGTCCGCGTGAGGAGCGAGGAGTTCAAAGCTACGGACAAAGTCGTCAATGCCCGCGTCGCCCAAGATGTCGGGGCTGTGGGTCTTTGCGATGTTGATGCCCAAGGGCACATGGTAAGACTCGCGATGTTCGGAGATCCTCGCAGCCACAGCCTCCGCGCCCTGGTTGTTCAGCCCCATTCGGTTGATCAAGGCCCGGTCGAGAGGCAGTCGAAAGGCACGAGGTTTTGCGTTGCCTCCAGAGGAATGAGCCGTCACCGAACCCACCTCTACAAAGCCCATCCCCAACGCTTCCCAGAACCGGACAAGCTCGGCGTTTTTGTCCATCCCGGCAGCCAGTCCCACAGGGTTGGCAAACGGCAGCCCCCAAAGCTCCTGCTGCAACCGTTTGTCTGTGTAGGCAAACCAAGGCCGCACGAACACAGGAGCGACAGGTTGAAGCCAACGTGAAAACTTAAACGTAGCCTGGTGCGCGCGTTCAGCGTCCATCAGAAAGAGGAAAGGACGCATCCAACGATACAATGACATGAGAGCCTCACTTGGAAGTTGGAAGAAGCCAGGAAGAGACAGAGAGCGATCAGGACATGTTGAGGAAGTCGGACAGAAAGGCCATTGCGTTGGGGTAGGATGTCGCGTTGTTCACAGAAGCCACCGCGTTCCACTGCTGCGCGACCTCTTCGGGAGAAGGCGGCTTGCCATTTTGGGCGAGCGCAACAGGAGCGCCCGAGACCACCTGGGCCTGACTGAACGTCCCCATCGCAGCGTTGAAGATACCGCCCGTTGTGGGGCAGTCGGAAGCACACAACCACAGCACCAACGGCACAACAAACTCTGGATCGAGCTGCTTCAACATATCGGGAGGAAGGATCGTCTCTGTCATACGCGACGCAGCCACAGGAGCCACCGTATTCACATGAACGTTGTACTTCTTGCCTTCTTGAGCGAGGGTCAGCATCAAGCCCACCAGCCCAAGCTTGGCCGCCGAGTAGTTGGCCTGACCAAAGTTCCCGAAGAGGCCAGCGGCTGATGAGGTCATCATGATTCGGCCGTACCCTTGCTCTCGCATCACCTTAAACACCGGGTGTGTCGAATAAAACGCACCGTCCAGGTGAACAGAACGGACAGCCTCCCAGTCGTCAGCTTCCATCTTGGAGAAGCTTTTGTCCCGCAGGATTCCTGCGTTGTTAATCAGGATGTCAACCCGCTCGTAGTGCGACATCGCCGTATGAAGCAAGGACTCGCCACCTTTTTGTGTGGCCACGGAGTCGTAGTTGGCGACGGCTTCGCCTCCCGCCGCGCAAATTTCTTCCACCACGGCGTCGGCACGGGAGACGCCACCTTCGGACGAACCATCCCGGTTGACGCTGACGTCATTGACCACCACCTTCGCACCGCGAGCAGCCAGAGCCAGGGCATACGCTCGGCCCAGTCCACCGCCCGCTCCTGTGACAATTGCAACCTGCCCGTCAAAACGAATCGTTGTTTCCCCCAAGGAAGGGTTTGTTTCTTCAGCACTCATAGCAGGCTCCTTTTTTGTCCCAAGTGGTAGGCAATGATGGGACACAGCCTAGCCGAATTACCCTGTGTGTCAACCGCAAGAAAAAGCCATCCCTTGGACCGTTCATTCGTCCCCCTTGGTTCTACGAAAAAACAAAGCGTTATCAGCAGGTCACACCCTTGAACCAAGCGAACTCGCTGTGATATAGTGGCCCGACTTTATTCAAGGGCATAGAACACAGCTAGCAAATCCCAACAGTAACAAACCCTTACACGACCACAAGAGAGGCTCAGCCTTGTCGCGCGGAACAACACTCGGACGCTACACTCTGATCGAACAGCTTGCCGTGGGCGGCATGGCTGAGATTTGGCTGGCGCATATGGCAGGCCCCGAGGGGTTTGAAAAGCTCCTTGTGATCAAAAAGATCCTGCCGCACCTTTTGCAGCGCCCGAGCTTCCTCCAGATGTTCCTCAACGAAGCTCGACTCGCCGCGCAGCTCAATCACCCCAACGTTGTTCAGATCTATGACCTCGGCAAGGTGGATGAGATCTACTTCATCGCGATGGAGTACATTTTTGGCCGAGACCTCTCCGAGATCGGCTACAAGACCAAGAAGAAGCAAGAGCCGATCCCCATTGAGTTTGCGACCAAGATCATCTCCCAAGTCTGTGAAGGCCTCTATGCTGCACACACCAAGAGCGACACCTTTGGGCAACCGCTCAACATTGTCCACCGGGATGTCTCCCCCCACAACGTGTTGGTGTCGTTCTCGGGCAACGTGAAGATCCTCGACTTCGGGATCGCCAAAGCAGCCAACCAATACGACCAAACCCAACAAGGCATTCTTAAGGGGAAAGTGTCGTACATGTCGCCCGAACAGATCCTGGGCGACCCCATCGACGCACGCTCCGATCTCTTCAGCTTGGGTGCGGTGTTCTACGAGCTGGTCACGGGCTACCGACTGTTCACAGGCGACAACGATATCGCCATCCTCCGCAGCATAACAGAAGACGATGTAGAGCCTCCCTCTACCTTTAATAAGGAGATCCCCCCCGATCTGGAGGCCATCATCCTTGGGATGTTGGAGAAAAACCCTGACGATCGCTACCCCAACGCCTTTGAGTTGCAGCAGGATCTCAACCTTCTGTTGAAGCGTTTGGGAAGCCCCACCAACATTCACATGGCACAGTATCTGCGTCAGTTGTTCGACGATGAGATGGACGCTGAGCGACGCTACCTCCAGAGAAAAATTGAAGACCTGGTACACGCCGAGGTCCTTCCCCCGATCGAAGAGGAAGAGACCCTGGTTGTGTTTGCTGGCAGCCAAGAGTTGGATCAGTACGATATCATCTCGGAAGAAGACGAGATCGACGACCACCTCCCCATAGCCATGGGTCAAGAGATCGACAACGTCACCCACAATCCCTGGCTTGACCAAGGCCAATACGAGCCCGAACCGGAGTGGGCGTCGGACGACCTTGACCTCGCGACTTCGGAGGTCGAGAGTCCACTGGTTGGCAAGGCTGGTGTGGCTCGGGACATCTCTGAAGCCACCCGCCCAGAGCTGGCGATCGATCAAGACCCACCGACCAATCCAGCCGCAGAGTTGGAACAGATGGCTCCTCTCCATCATCCGTCACCGACTCCAACAGGTTCGTCGGTAGCGACATCCAAAGAGCACACATCGGAGCACACTCCACCTCACGGGTCACGTTACAGCTCGCCGCTGTTTGAAACCATTCAACAGTTGCAAGACTTTCAGGGTCACCCAGGAGGCCGAGCCAACCCTTCGGTGATGGCTTCCTCGTCTCACGCAGAGGCCCTCCGTAACGCATCGTATGTGGGTCCACCTCGCTCGGTGTCCTATGCGCCAGAGACGCCCCGCATCCCGCCCGCCGCCAAAGCCGTCCCCTCTCCTTCGGGGGAACAGAGTCGTGTGTATCCGTCTCGCACGTCATCTCCAGGTGTGCCAGCGGTTCAAGATGGACCTTTGTTTGTCCCGATGTCCTCTGAGCCCCGACGCGATGGAGATATCCCTTTGGTATTGTCTCTTTCGCCCGATGAGTACCACCAGCTGGCTCAAAAGGCGTCCCAGCAAGATTTGTCAGTTCTAGAGATGGCTCATGTGATGGTTCGCCATGCACTTGCGTCATCCGAGCCCTTCCCCCACAACGGTGAATCCCCTTGCCAATCTCCCCCAAGATCGAATAGGGTGGCTGCTACGTCAAAAAAAGATTGACCATGACTGCCCGTCTGGCTACAATCCGCCCCCAACATAGTGTGCAAGGCTTTCGCGTTAATTGAGGAAACGAGTAATGAACAAAAAGCTCTTGTTATCCATACTGCTGTCAACCCTGGGTTTGATGGTACTGGTGCAAGGATGTACCTCCCCGACTTGTCAAGACTACATGGACAGCATGGCAGTATGCCGCGACAAGATCGTATCCGAGTACGGAAGCAAAGTTGTCATTGAAGAAAAAGATGGCAGCAAGCGGACCAGAACTTGTAAAAAAGAAACGGGCCGCAAGGACTGTGGTCTGGCTGCTTACTGTGTCAAAGGACAGGCGAGCGCATTCGCGACCTGCTACCAGCCCGGCTCGCTGTACAAGCGCTACCAAACGCTGGTCGATGATCTGAGCCTCTCCTGTGGCCCCATCTTTGCTGTCCGACAGGCCGGCAAGAAGAGTTACTACCAGTGTGTGAAGGCTGCCAACTGCGACCTCCGCAAGATCAACGCGTGCCAGACTCTGCTCAAAAAAGAGAAGAAATCCGGCTCCAGCGGCTACATCATGGGCTTCTTGATCTTCTTGGGTCTGAGCATCCTGTTGGAAGGTCTTGTCCTGTTTGGCTTCCTGAAGTTCACCGACCGTATGAACCCGAAGGTCACTCTGACCCGCGCCCTCGTCCTCTCTGTGATTGTGGGTGTGATTAGCTTCCCGGCTGTCTACTTCAACTTCCTGGTGGGTATGGGACTCTCGGCGAGCTTGCTGTTTGGTCTGATCATTATCTTCTTCTACCAGGGCGCCGGTATGCCCACGTTGGTCACAACCATCCACCTGATATGGGTGTCGATGTTCTTCAACTTTATGGTGGCCAACCAAAGCCTGGGCAACACCTCCTGGCTTTACGCTCCGAAGAAACTCCGTGTTCAGGTGATGTACCACCATGAGAAGCTGAACACCTTGATGGAAGAATTCGACACCGCGCAAAAAGAAGCCGCGGCTGCTCGGGCTCGCCTCAAGAAAGAGAAGGAAGAAGCTGCCAAGAAAAAGCAGCAAGAAGCCAAAGAGAAGAAGAAAAAAGAAGAAGCCAAAGACGACGACGACGATTAAACCCTGCCCCCCTTGTGGTCACCTTACCTGACACGTCATAATGAGAGGACTCAACCTCTCTTGTGTCGACAAGGCGACCATGACCCAACGTTCTCAAAACCCCCCTCTCTTTCAGCACTCCCAATTCATTCGTATCGTAACCTCCACGATCGTCACCCTTGCTGTGTGTCTTTGTGTTGGACTGTTCGGTTCTTGTAGCCTCTCCACCGTTGTACCTCCGAAATCGTCACCCCAGTTGGGTCCTTGGCTTGTGCTTTGGCAACAAGCTCTTCGGCAGCACCCTGAGTTGCCTGCTCAGTGGAGTTCATCTACCTCGTCCCAACCACCTGGTTCAAGCATCTACCTTGCTGGCTCCAGCGTTCGCTCCCTCGCACCGGAAGCACAAGCCTGGACACGCGTGCTTTCCTCTTCAGCGCGGTGGCGTCGTCACCAAGGCCAACTCCAGTTTCGTATGCTTGTAGAGAAAGCCAACCCCACCGCCACGTTCTCGTCGGTGGGGTTTGTACCCACCTTGCAACGAAGTACATTTGCAGTGGGCTGGCTCCCACTGTCTCAACTCAGTGCTCTGTTGCACCACCCCGATTTGCGAGCAGCAGAGCTTACAACCCGGCTGCGCTCGCATCTGAATGTCAGCAGCGCCATGATCCAGGCTCCAGAGACCCGCCTGAAGTATGGCCTTGATGGACGAGGGGTGATCGTGGGCATCATCGACACAGGCATCGACTACACACATCCAGCCTTCCGCCACGCTGATGGAAGCACACGCATTCTCTCCCTACTGGATTATTCGTTGCGCTCACCATTCACCCAAACCTTTCCCCAGGTGTTCAACCAGGAGCAGATCGATCAGGCCCTGACGAAGAAGGAGCCACTGGGACACGAAGACACGCTGGGCCACGGAACTCACATCGCTGGTATTGCAGCAGGCAACGGTCGCACCAACGATCCCTCACAGCCTGCTCGCTACCTCGGTATTGCGCCTCGTGCCGATTTGCTTGTTGTAAAGGGCCTACGTGAAGGAAGCGACGAATTCGACAGCGGTGACATCCTCCAAGGTGTCGCTTTTGTACACTCATTCGCCAAGCGCGTGGGCAAACCGTACGTCATCAACCTATCGCTCGGAGGACAACAGGGAGGCCATGACGGCTACTCCCTCCTTGAGCGGGCGCTCTCCTCTTTCAGCGGACCGAAAAAAAGCGGTCAGATCCTCGTGGCTTCTGCTGGAAACGAAGGCAACTCGACCATCCACGCAGGAGGCTGGCTACGCGATAGCACAGCGTCATTGCGTTTCCAAGTTCCAGAATCCTCAGCGGCTCGTCCCAGCTTCTCCCAGATCGTGATCGAGATGTGGGTACCGCAAGACAGCCAGTTGAAGGTCTCGTTGCATTCTCCACAAGGAGAGAACTCTCCAACCTTTGCGTTGGATGATCCCCCCCAATCTCTCCAGTCGATGGGACAAAGCTGGGCAACCTTTGGCCACAGCACACACAACAAGCCCGTTCCCAGCCGCCGCCTGAGCGTAGTCATTACCAACCGGGACGAACAACCCATACCTACGGGGCTATGGACTCTCAAGCTGCAAGGAAGGGCCTCACGGTTTGATGCCTGGATCACAGAGACCACCATCCCAGGAGGACGCCGCGCCACCTGGACAAGCTACAACACCCAAGAGATGTTGATTGGCATCCCCGCCTCCACTGACGCGGTGATAACCGTCGGCTCGTTCAACACACGAAGCGGATGGAAGAGCAGCACAGACAACGTGCAACAGCGAGAGGTTGTCGTGGGTCAGCTTTCGGCCTTCTCAAGCCCCGGTCCCACCCGCGACCAGCGACCCAAGCCTGAAGTGGTTGCTCCCGGCCTGTTCGTCGCCGCACCCGCTTCTTCCTTTTCGTCGTCGGGAGGCAATGCACAAGTTGCAGGCGGTGGCTCCTACCTCGTCTCCCAAGGGACCAGCCAGGCGGCTCCCCATGTAACAGGAGGGATCGCTCTGTTGCTCCAGGCGGCTCCCTCCTTGGACACAGACACCATTCGCAACCTCCTGATTCGCAGCGCGACCACGGACAACTACACCCAAGGCAGCACAACCTACAGAAAGGATTGGGGCTTCGGAAAGTTCAACATCTTTCGCGCCGCGCAAACCCAACAACAGCCCTCAACGCAACCGCTCGATCCCAAACGCTCTACAGTTGGGCTCCTCCAAGAACAAATCCCGGCAGACGGCTCAACCCAAACGTATGTGTACATCCTCCCCAAGGACAAAGATGGCACCCCCCTCGCCAAAGCAAGCAACGTTGAAGTCGAGAGCAGCTATGGTTCAGTCTCCCCCGCCGAAGAGATCAGCCCCGGTCTGTATCGTGCGACAATCACAGCACCCTCAGAGCCGTCTGTTTCAATCGTTTCGGCACGTGTGGATGGAGTGACGCTGCATGCGTTCCGAGTCCTTCAATTTGCGGATGCCGGGAAACCTCCAGGGCAAGAGGGCTGTGGTTGCCAATCGTCTTCGCCAAGGTTCACCGGGTTGTTTTGGCTAGCGCTCGGAATATTGGTGGTTTTCGAGAGGTTTCGACGACGGAAACGCTTGCATCCCAGAAATTAACATCGTAGCCTGAATACACCTCCCGGCCGCCCGTACTTTCACTGGCACAAAGACAACCCAATGAGAAAGGCAGCAAGACCCTCACTTCTGCTCTTCCTCCTCACCAAATAGGATCGTACATGCAACTTGCGAACTCTTCGTTCGGCCCGGCGTTTACAGGACGTCTGGAAGAAGTCACCTGTCCATTGTTGCTTTCGTTGGGCAACCAGTCGTCCCTGACGGGTGAGATCGAGGTGATTGTCGGAGATACCGTGTATGAGATCAGCCTGGAAGAAGGACACTTCATCGGGATGGTCAAAAACGGTGAGTTGCTTAGCGCCACCCTCCTCGAACAAGATGAACGCGATCGCATCTCTGTCTTTGTGAAAGAAATCGCGCTGATGTTTACACACGCCAGCGGCAGCTTCCGTATGACCTGGCGGGAACAGCCCAAGTACTCGCATGTATCACCCGATCGTGTGCCGATGCCGTTTCTCCTTCGGTACGGTTTGGCTCGTACGACCAACAGCGAGCTTCTTCCCTCTCTGTTCCAGGCCATCTTTCCCTTCCCAACAACCATCAAGCTTCACGCCACACGCGACATTATCCAGCTGATGGGCGGCAAGGTTGAGGAAGAGTTGGAGCCTTACAAGCAAGGTCAAACGGTCATTCCTGGACGTACACCAGAGTCTCTTCAGCAAGCGCTGCTGGTGCTGTGGAGCATGTGCCTGTTGGAAAGCGACCACACCAGCAACACCATCACCCACTACTACAACTGTCTGCAGGTCCTTCGCCAGCCTCCGATCGACGCTCTGCCCATGACCTTTGAAGCGTTCTGGCCTCTCGACATTGACACGTCCACGCCCAGCTCTGAGATGATTCTGGACCTGGAAGAGATTGTCGTAGAAGAAGAGACTCCTGCGAAGAGACCGGCTGCTGTAGCAACGGTTCGTGGCTCTGGTGCCTCTGCCTTCGCAGGCTTGAATCTCACCCGAGATGCGACACCTGCTCCACGGGAGGTCGACCTCATCATCTCCGACGAACTCCTCGCTGCCAGCAAAGCCCCTGAATTGTTCCCTCTCTTGCTCGAAAACATGGAGACTTGGCGAGCGTCCGATTTGTTTGTGAGCACCGGAAAGTCTCCAGCCGTTCGGGTGCATGGAAGCATTCATACGTTGGAGCTTCCGCCCACCAAAGCCGAACAGTTTGAGCACTTCCAAGCCCAGATCTTAACACCTGAGACGTTGCAGCGGCTGCAGAGCGAAGGAGATCTGGATGTGGGCTATTCTCCCAACCCCAAGCGTCGGTTTCGTCTCAACTTCCACAGACAGCAGGGACAATGGGGCTTGGTCGCACGAGCGATACCCAGCGGCAAGCTGACCTTTCAGGACCTTAACTTGCCACCCCAGCTTCAAACGCTGGCGTCCCAACAACGCGGGCTTATCTTGGTTACAGGTGCGACAGGTTCAGGAAAGTCGACCACCCTGGCCGCCATGCTTCACCACATCAACGCGACCCGGCAGGCCCACATTGTCACCATCGAAGAGCCCATCGAATTTGTTCACGAAGAGGTTCGCTCTCGCATCACGCAGCGTGAAGTGGGCTCAGATACGCAATCGTTCCATGCGGCCTTGCGACATGTGGTTCGCGAAAGTCCCGACGTCATCATGATTGGTGAGATGCGCGACCAAGAGACCATGTCTGTGGCGTTGTCGGCTGCGCTCACGGGTCACCTGGTGCTGGCAACGCTCCATACCATCAACGCTGTCCAAACGTTGCAGCGGATCATGAGTTACTACCCGGAGCACCTTCGTCACCAGGTGGCAACCGACCTG
Organism: Deltaproteobacteria bacterium; assembly: GCA_006226375.1. Lineage (GTDB taxonomy): Bacteria > Myxococcota_C > UBA6777 > UBA6777 > UBA6777 > M3003. The sequence continues at coordinate 474,190 of SBHC01000010.1, forward strand.
TCCTTGAGCCTTCGCGGCATCGTGTCCCAACGCTTGATCCCCAACATCAACGGAACCGGCCGTGTGATCGCAGTGGAGATGCTCACCGCGACGCCTGCCGTCGGCCAGCTTCTCCGCAACCAACGCATTGATGAGTTGGCGGATGTTTTGGAAAATGACAACGATCCAGGCATCCAAAGCTTCAACAGCTCCCTCACCACGTTGTTTCGACGTGGCAAGATCTCCTATGAGATGGGTCGAGCGTACTCCACAAACCCCGAGCAATTCGCGCTGTTGGCGCAAGGCATGTCGACAGGGGTCGGGACCTTCCGAGGGAAGGAGAAAGAAGAAGAGTCCTCCAACCTCGACATCCAATCGCTGCTTGAAGTAACCATGGAAAAAGGCGCGTCCGACCTTCACCTGACCGTTGGACGACCACCCATCTTCCGTATCAACGGCGCGCTTGTTCCGATGAAGTGTGCTCCGCTCAGTGAAGGCGACATGCGCACCTTGCTGTACTCTGCCTTGAGCACACCCCAACGCACAGCTTACCAGTTGGAGCGCGAGATCGACTTTGCCCTCGCAGTCCGCAGCGGCCAACGTTTCCGTATCAACGCCTACTACCAAAAGGGGCAAATGGCAGCGTCGCTTCGTGCCATTCCTTCGGAGATTCCGGACCCTCGCGAGCTGTCGGTTCCCGAGTCGATCCTGGAGATGGTGGACGCACCCCACGGACTTTTGTTGGTCACAGGCCCGACAGGTTCGGGGAAATCGACGACCCTGGCTTGTATGATCGACCGGATCAACCGCAGCCGTCCTTGTCGCATCATCACCATCGAAGATCCGATTGAATTCACCCACCGCAGTCGGATGGCCACGATTGACCAACGGGAGGTGATGTCCGACACCAAGAGCTTTGCGAGCGCCCTCAAATACATCTTGCGACAAGACCCGGATGTTATCTTGATTGGTGAGATGCGCGACCAAGAGACCATCCGGGCAGCGCTCACCGCAGCCGAGACAGGCCACCTTGTCTTGGCAACGCTGCACACCAACAGCGCGGTGCAAACCATCGCTCGCATCGTGGATGTGTTCTCCGACCACCAACAACCTCAGATCCGCTCGCAGCTATCGACGTCATTGTTGGGTGTGGTGTCCCAGCGCTTGCTTCCCCGCAAAGAAGGCAAAGGACGAATCCCAGCGTTTGAGATTATGATGGCCAGCCCTGCCATCCGAAACCTGATCCGTGAAGACAAGATGCACCAAGCTCTCGGCATCATGGAAAGCTCCCGCAGCATGGGCATGATCACCCTCGACACCTTCCTCCAGCGACTGTACGAAGCCGGTGTGGTGAGCTACCAGGACGCCCTCCGCTACATCACCAACCCCACCCTCCTTCAAGCCCCCGCCGAAACGAACGAATAGCCGAAACGATTTCTCCAGCAGAGAACCTTCGGGTCCAAATGTTGAGAAGACTAGCAGTATCGATGGAGACAAACGGGGTAGAAGTTCGCTTGGAAGAGGCGAAGAAGGAAGAAGGGAAACAAGGAGAAAGAAAGAGGAGTCGGAAGAGGAATGGGCTGGGGAACAATGGGAGTTAGGTTGGAGGAGTTTGTTTGTTTTTAGTACAGGGTGTTGCACCAGGTTCGGGTTCGTTTGCAGATTCGGGCTCGAACATTCCCGACCGTACGTCCACACAGTCGTTCAATCTCTTGGGAGTTCCACTTCTTCTCCAGTCGCTTGCAAGTCATTCGGCAGATCACTCGGCCCGCACGACCCAAGGCGGGACACTCTCGTCGACACTCGGTGAGGAAGCCAGAAGGAGCGGTGCTTCGGTTCTTGTACTTTCGTTCCACCAGCTGACATGCTTGGTTTTCGAGAGAGTCACAATCTTTGTCTTCGTTCTTCTTGCAGACCTTTTCACCCAATTCGTCGAGAAGTTCGGCCCATTTTGCGTTGCTGCAGGGTCGCTTGATGTCGTGGGTTGGGACAAACTTGACCGTATCCCGGCGGCGTGCTGCTGCTGTGTTGATTTGCAGGTAGCCTGAGCTTTCACAGCCTGCGATCTTGAGGGATGCGCTCACTTCCAGCCAGAACTGCGCCTGACCGTTGATAACACCTGCGAAGCCGTTCACTTTTTGACCAAATTCAACTGACATGGTTGTAGCTTCACGGATAGCTGCAAGAATTTCCATCGCTCGGTTGAACTTATCGTTGTTTGTCATTCCACCACCGAGGGTTGTATCGTTCAAGGAAGAGACGCGAAGGCCAAAGGTAACGCCCTGGTTGTCGAACATCACTGCACCTTTTGCCATATCCAAGGTAAGTCCTACACCTTCTCCGATCGACAGGCTGATGTTGTTTGCGTTGTAGCCGACTTTGAACTGTTGCAAGTATTCTTTGAGCTTCTGGAAGTTGACTCGGTTGAACCCTTTGTTGTTGCTCGTCTTTTCACCCACCAAAGTCTTGAAGAAACCCTGACGGCTGCCTCGGGACAGGTTGGTCGGAACCTTGACGTACGTTTCACCTTCGATTTCCAGGTCGAGCGTCGCAACAACAGGGATGGGGATAGCGACCTTTACACCTGTTGCGTAGTGACCAAAGAACTGAGTGGTGGAGCTTGTGTTCTGGCAGAAACCTTGGGCCGTCTTGCACAAAGGAACTGCGGATGGGTAAGGAAGCGAACCTTTCTTCGACACGGCAAGCTTTGCGCTGGTGATGCCTTTCATGTTGTCGCTCGCCACGCTCACTGCGAATCCAGGGTCCCAAGGATTGACAACGATAGCTCCTTTGAAAGCTCGATCTGTACTTACACTCATGGGGCCGTTCTCGATTTTGATCTGTCCCGTATCTGCGTACATGTAGAAGTAGGGAAGACCGGGGTGCAATGAAGCTTCGACACCTGCTCGGATTAAGGCTGCTCCCGATGCGATACCACCTGCTGCGTCGGGCTGAGAGCTTGCGTTGAAGTCCATGTTGAAGCCTGTTGGGTTCTCGAAGTCCAAGTTTGGCACACCCAGATCCCTCAGCAAAGTCATTGGACTTGCATAGTCAAGAGCGGTGCTCTTGAAGATGAACTCGGAGTTACACTTGACCTCGCCTGGACCCAATGGGATGGAGCGAACGCCGTTTTTGAATGAGGTACGAACGGAAACCATGGAGTTGGAGCGGTACAGCTTGTCGCCAACCTTGGACCAGTTACCATCGAGGTAAATTGTCTTTCCATGGTTCGTTGCATGGATTCGAACAACCGCTCGTTTCAGGTCACTCGTCATCGAACAAGAAGCGAGCGTTCCGCCAGGAAAGGTGGAGAGAGCCCGACGGGATGTAGCAAGCTTTGCTTTGGGAGCCTGAGAAAGCGCTTGCTGCGACGATTGCTCCTTGTCCAAGTGCTCGTAGGAACCAGGAGTACCGCAGCCAACCAAGCTCACCAAGCAAAGACCTGCTGCCAACAAATTGAATCCGGAGTTAAGCTTTTTCATGGTGTTACCCTTTCTCTTTTGTGTGCTCTGCGAGACCCTCATGGCCTCTTCGACTTTCACACGGACTGAGGGAGCAGCACCGAAAAAGCGAACAAAAATTTTAATTATTCTTTACAATGACTTAGCTCACACCAAGGGTTGTGACCTTGCGCACAACAAAAGCTGTGAGGAGGGGCACACCTTAAGGCTATTTTTGGGCATTAAGGGCAAGAATCGTGAGCCCACTCACATGTTACCGGCTGAGATATTTTCGGACGGTTTCTTCGAGTCGATCGAGCTTTTTCTTCACTCCACGATCACTCATTTGGATGATCTCAGCAATTTCCTGGTAGTTCATCTGATCCACATGACGGTAGAGCAACATTTGGATCTCATCATCGTCGAAACGTTCTTGAAGTTTGGACAGCAACAACTTGTTTTCACCCCGGTGCTGCGTAGGTTCCGTAATTTTTTCGTGTTGTTCGGGCTCCAAGGGAAGCGAACGATCCTTTTGCTTAAGAGTATGAAGGCAATGGGTTGTGCTGATCCGATAAAGATAATTGAGAGGCTTTTGAATGGTCTCTTTGGAAGCTCGTTCGTAGTAGCGAGCAAGGACTTCCTGCATCGCATCCCAGGCCAAGTCTTTGTCTCTTAACAGCCGATAGCATCGGTTGTAGATCACCTTCATATAATCTTTAAGCAGATTGGAATCCATCGGGTCTCTTCACTGATCACTGGGGATCTTTAGGAGTTGGTGAGGGAGAACAATATACAAGTCCCCCTCCGTCGTTTTCAAGACCCCTGTGGGCTCTGTTGGCAAAGGATAGTCAGGCGCCACTGTTCGAACTTTCATTGTAGTCAGATCCAAGGATTGGACCCGTTTGTTTCCACTGTCCGCAATGTAGAGCTGATCTCCATCGACAAACATGCCGCTGGGCCTCAGGAATGTCGCATCTTTCGCGATCACCTCAACCTTCGAATTGGACAGACGCATCCGATAGATCTGGTGCGACGTTGTGGAAGCGAAGTACAAGGTTTGACGTGCTTCATCCCAGGCAATCCCACGAGGAGCAGGAACCTTTGCCAGGGTACGTACACAAAGGCCCGGCTTCTTGGGCGTGCCACATCCTTCTTTGCTCCAGGCGACTTCGCGGAGCAAACCGTTCCCTTCGTCAGCAACGTACAACACTCCATTCTGGCTTCGAGCCACACCGTAAGGACTCTTAAACTGAGCCTCCAAGGCAGGTCCGTCTTGCAAGCCCGACTTACCTGAACCTGCGAAGGTCTCAACACAATAATCTCGAAAGACTCTCTCTCCAGAGCACGAGCTGTTCTTCGCATAAAAGACTTTGCGAACGCTGTGGCTTCCTTGGTCCACCACAAAGAGGTCTTTCTGAGCGCTGCTCACAATCCCTGTGGGTTTGTGAAAGGCCTTCTTGCCGGAGCTACCGGTCGTCATGTCACTGGCAAACACAGAAACACAATAGCCTGTGCATGATTTGTCATACGAGAATCGAACCGAGAGGATTTGATTGTTCTGGGTATCCGTCACCATCAAACTTTCCGGGAACGCCGCGATTTGCGAGGGGAACGAAAACCACTCTCCGTCTTTGGTTCCTCCCACCACAGCGTGCACACACTCTTTCTTGAGGGGGGTAGCATCGGATGTAAGCTGGATCATACGGACTCGATAGTTCTTCGGATCCGAGACCCACAAGTTCCCTTTGGGTGTAACCGCAACGCTTTTAAGATCACTGAAGCGTGCCTGCTCTAGGGGACCATCCTTAAACCCACTGCCATCTTTCCCTGCAAGCTGGGTCACACAGTATTCGTCCTTAATCGTGTCCTTGCCACATACACCGTCTTTCACCCATATCGCCTGCCAGATACGTCCGATGTTTCCAATGGCATAGAGATTGTCTTTGGCATCAACCACTACATCAATGATGCCCGTTAAGGCGACTTTGCTCCCACGACAGGGTTGAATTCGACAATCTTCAGGGCACGTCCTTACGTTCGGATCACAGGAGTTCCCTCCAGCCACAGTGGTCACCTTGGTGCCATCGGGGCTGACCTTCACAATGCGTTTCCCCTCGATATCAGAGAGAAACACATGGCCGTCTTGTGACACAGAAAGTCCGTTGGGCGTTCCAAGAGGTTCGGCTGTCGTGATCTCCGTTACTTTGCCGCTCGTAGCCGACGACAAAGCAACCCGATAGAGTTTGTAGTCTGTGTTGAGGAGATACAAGAACTTGTCCGAGGGATCGAGCGCCAGGGCAAAGACGCCCTGTTTCTCCGGCAAAACAGGAAGCTCACTTCTTCCATTTTGGGGATGCCACACATACACAAAGTTCTTAACCTTAGAACCAATGTAGAGCACCTCGTCGTTCGAGACCGCAATGGATCTTGGAATCTCAAACGTGGCAAAGACGCTTCTCTGACCCTGTGACTCTTTCTCGGTTTTTTCGACGACCACAGGTTGAAGGTCTCGCAGCGTTGTCACATGACCGCATGGATCTATTTTTCGGATGCGTCCGCCACTTGCGCCAGCAATGTACAAGTTCCCCGACGCAGGATGGAACGCAAGCCCCCACGGCTCTTTTAAGATGGCCTGGGTCCCTCTTCCATCCACCCAATTGCCATCACCACTTCCAGCCCGTGTGGAGACACAACCTTTGAGAAACTCATCCACAAGCCCGTTGCAGTTGTTGTCCTTGCCGTCACAGATCTCTGTTTGAGGCTTCCCTGGTGTAGCTTGGCAGATCGTCTTCGTCAGGTTGGCGTCACACACTCTCTTGCCTGTGGCTTGGCAAATGCCAGAACCCACAGTGCAGCTGGAGTTCAGATCCTTAAAATCTTCATCCACGTTGCCATCACAGTCGTTGTCTTTTCCGTCGCAAAGCTCTTCCACAGGAAGAACCTCCCCCACACATGCACCCCATTCGCCCGCCTGGCAAACCCTGCTTCCCTCTTTGCAAGATCCAACATTTCGGGTGCCTGGGTCGGCGTTGTAGCACGCTTCAGAGAGGGACTCCGTTGTGCCCTTAAGGTTGTCGATTCTTCCATCGCAATCGTTGTCTTTGCCGTCACAGACCTCTTGGCTCGTGACACACGCTTTGCAGAACCCACACGCACAGATCTGTCCTGATGGACAGTGGTGGATGCACCGACACGCTGGTCCAAACGAACCGCCACAAGCAGCTCGCTCAGCAGCCCCCAAGCAAACAGGAGAAGGAGGAGTTTGGGAAGGAGAGGTGCAACTCCAAGCCCCGAGACCAAGAACAAGACAGGCAACAATCCCAAGCACATACGAGCCCGGCTGTTGGTAGAACAACATAGAACACTCCATCAAAATCGAAACGAAACCACATGACGTCATGGACGACACGTTCGCTCATGATCCTTGTTATATCAGAAACTTACCCATCCCTCTGTGATTTTTCTCACAAAAAAAGTTCGGTCTTGGTGTGGTTTTGCCTCTATCCCTATGAACCTTGAGTGGTATGGTAGGATGGTTCACCAAATACTGAGGCTTAAGACCATGACTTCCCCCAAACCCATCTCCGAACTTCAATTGGATCGTCTGACGGTCAAAGAGCTTTCTTCCGAAGAAAGCCAACAATTGGAACATCAGCTTCAAGACGATGAACAATTGCAACAGCGAATGGACGTCCGAGACCAACGCTTTGCAGAAGCAGAGGAACGCGAGGACTTTGACGCCTACTTTCAAGCCACTCTGCATAAATTCCAGCAACTCCCAACGCCAGAAGCAGCCGCTCCTCAAGAAGAACGTCGACCACAAAGCCTCTGGGATCAGTTCATGGGAATGTTTCTGCAATGGCAAACCATGGGCGCCTTGGCCGCAGCAGCCATCGTTGTGATTCTGGTGTTGCCTCAGCTGCGACAAGCTGGAACAGATGGCGCTCCCGACGGTGGAACACAATGGATCGACGGCACCACAAAAGGGAGCGGGGCCAAGGTTCAGATGCTTTACTTGATCAAGGGTCAAAGCAGCAGCCAAGTGGCTCGTTCCAGACTGGTTCTTCACCCTGGCGATGTCATACAGTTTACCTATGCAGTGCGTCAAAAAGCTGCACATGTCCTTGTCGCAAGCCTGAACCCAAAAGGGGTCGCATCCCCCGTCATTTCCGCTGACGAACAAAGCAAGAGGTTACCCTCCGGCAAAGGACAATTTCCAAGCCTCGAACTGGACGATGAGCTAGGCCAAGAGAAGCTGTTTGTGTTTGTTTCCGACAAAGCCTTTGCATGGGCGACAGTCCAAGCCAAGCTCCAGCAAGCGTTCCAGAAGGCGCAAGGAGACCTCAACAAGCTCGGACCCATTGAAGGTCCCTGGAAGGTACAATCCTACTTGTTGGTTCGCCAAGCTCGAAGTCAGCGTTAACAGGAAAGTCCATGCGCTCCGTCTCCCCCAAAACGTCTCTGTGGCTCGACGTCGTTCTTGTCGTCGGGTTGGGTTTGTTGGCTCCTTCTGTATGCTGGGGACAAGATGTTCGTCTGGCACTGTTAATGGCGAACGAAAAGGGCTGGAACAAAGATCCCAAGCTGCGCTACGTCCTTCGCGGAGATTTGCGTCCACTGGCCCGCACCATGCGACGTTTGGGCTTTCAGGTCAAGGTCATAGAGAACGGAAGCGCAGCGCGCATTCGACGGGTTTGGAAGTGGATCCAGCGCCGAATGCGGAGAGCCCCCAAGGTATCCACCTTTGTCTTTTATTACTCAGGGCATGCAGACGCCCAGCACTTTCATACAGGCCCACGCGGAAAACAGCCCTTAACCTACAAAGAGTTTGTTTCTTTCTTCAACAGCCTCAACATTCCGCGGCGCATTGCTCTGTTTGACTCATGTTACAGCGGCGAGGTGATTCGGAAGTTTGGAAGCTTACAACGGTTTCGCCGACTGCTACGAACGGGTCAGACCAAGGGTTTTAAGCGCTCCAAACGAAAGCTGAATCTGCAGCGATTGTTGCGCCAAAGCAGTCGAGGAGACGAGCGCGGCCTGCGTATCATAGCCTCTAGCCTGGATGTCTCTTGGGAGCTGCGGAAGTATCGTTCCTCAGTGTTCACCCATCACTTGCTTCAAGGCTTGCGAGGAGCGGCCGACTCCGACAACGACGGCAAGGTTACCGTCAATGAGCTTTACAACTACGCAAGGATTCGGGTGTACAAGGACACAGGCCAACAGCTCAAACAGCTTGTCTCTTCCCAACATACCACCCCTTATGCGCTGGCTCCTGCATACCGAAGTCGACTTGTGATTGGGCCCGAAACCAAAGGAAAGATAAAGATCTCGGTGGCCAATTTTTACTGGTCCTTCCACAAGCAGAAGTCTCACGCCGTTCGCCTTGCCACAGTCCATGGCAAAGGATTGATCGAACTGCAGAGAGGAAAGCGCTGCTATCGCCAAGAGGTGATGTTACCCAAAGGCCGCGACACCCGACTCAACCCACAAGGATGGCAGCCCATTCGTTGTCGTCAGTTGGTATCCCTGAGCAAGGGCAGTATTGCGATGGAGGCCCAGCGGTATGTTCCTCCACCCAAGCCAAAGATTTGGGCGCTGGAGTTGCAAGGAGGCACACAGATCACCCAAGTTGCAGGCAGCAGCGCGCTGGCCGGACTGGCGCTCGGAATTCGTCATCGTTTCTTTGGTGTACATGCCGGAGTGTGGGGAGCTTCAACGCAATTTGTTGAACCCTCCACGCAGTTGTTGTTCTCCACCTGGGCAGAGCTTGGCTATCGACTGGACTGGCCCAGCGTTCACCTCTTTCTTGGTGGAATGGTGGGATTAAATCTGCTGATTCAGGACATCCCCCAAGCCTCCGCCTCCGTTCCGTTTGTCCGCTACGGTGCCACGGCGGATGTTGCCGTTCAATTGCCCCAACGATGGGCTTTGTTGCTTGCAGTTCAGGGAGGTGGAACATCTGGTGTACTCGGTGGCCAGTGGACCCATTTGCCGCTTCTCACCCTCCACCTCGGCGTTCGCTACTTTCTCTAACGGCTGGCTACGAAAAGTCATCCAGGGAAACGGAGCGCTTTGCCAGGAACACAGGCTCCGGTTGAAGCAAAACACCTGTGCGCTCCTGCACTTGCTTTTGGATCTGTTTGGCAGCAGAGAGTAGCTCTTGTGTGGTGCCTCCGCCTCTGTTGACCAAAGCCAGAGCATGGACGTCGGAGATCCCCACATTGCCCCAGCGGGTTCCTTTGGTAAGCCCTGCCCTCTCGATCAACCAGGCGGCTGCGAGCTTTTGCTGCCCTTCACCTACTGGATACACCGGCATGGAGAGACCTTCCGCCAGAACATCAGCCAGTCGTTCACGCACACCCTCCACCTCTTCCAAAGACAAGATTGGATTGGTGAAGAAGGAGCCAGCGCTTCGGCTGTTTGGGTCGTTTGGATCAAAGACCATACCTTTGCGGCGACGCAGACAAATGACCGTGTCGCGAACCAACGCCAAAGAGATGGGTTTGTCAGATGCCTCCAGCGTGCGTTGAAGCTCCCCATAACGCACAGCAGGTTCACCGTTACGAGTGAACCGCAACGTGACGTCCAGGACCAAGAATCGTCGGCCGGCGGAAGGTTTCAGCGCGCTGTGTCGGTAACCAAAGTCGCAGCGTTGGGCGTCCCATTCGCTTGTGGTGTAGGTCTCCAGATCCAAGACCGTCGCTTTGACAAAGGTCTCGCAGAGTTCTTGCCCGTAGGCACCGATGTTTTGGATGGGTGCGGCGCCTACGCTTCCAGGTATCCCAGACAGACACTCCACCCCAGCCAAGTTGTTCTCGACGCTCCAGGCCACCAGCTCGTCCCAGTTGTGTCCGCCTTCCACCTGCACGTCGACAAACGCTTCGGTCTCTTGCACCACATGACGTTCTTTGGCGACCCATTGAATCACAAGACCAGGGAGCCCTTCGTCCGCGATCACAACGTTGCTTCCTCCGCCCAAGATCCATCGCTCCAATTGGTGTTTGTCTCCCCACTCCAAGCAAGCTAACAGCTCGTTTTGCGTGGAAGGAGTCGCCAAATACCGAGCGGGACCGCCGAGCCCAAGAGTGGTGAGAGACGCCAACGCGACATGTTCGGCAACAGGGAAACTTGGGGCCATCAGAGTATCCTTTTCCTTTCCTCCACATCTGGGGGAATTTTCCATGAGGGGATTGCAAATTTGAAGAGCAGACTTATCCTTGCGAACATCTACCCAACGACATGTCACCGCCAGTGATTGCGTAAGGCTGGCTCTTGCTCTCGCATCGAACTGGCCTTGTTGGGAGCAACCTCGCACTGTTGTGTTCGAGAGACCACAACCCAACCAAGGGACTTTGTATCATGAGGATTGCGCTTCTCATCGGCGTTGTCATCATCTTCCTTTATACCATCTGGGTCGTTGTGCCTGAGAGTTACTTTGAACGAAAGTACCCCTCTCCCCGACGGATTACGTCCCAACAAGCGACCAAAAAGAACGCTCATGGGATCGCTGCCCCGAAGACAGGACGCTATCGCATTACCATCGAAAGCGCCAAGATTTTCCCCAGCAACAAAGAAAACAACTGTTGGGATCCCTGCTTTGGCAAGAGCAAGAAAGCCTTCGCCCTGCTTTCCAAGGAGTTGGCCTCCGATCCCGGCGCTGGCTGGCGCAATGTTATGCATCCACGCCCTCGCGTCCTCACGGACCAAAGCAGCAAGATGCCCGATGTTTTCGCTGTGTTTAAGATTGGCAACCAACCTGTCTTTCGAACACCTGTCGCCAAAAACACCCTGACTCCGCGATGGGGAATGTTTTACGACAAAGTCATCCACGCGAACGATACGCTCCGCGTCTACGTGTGGGACAAAGACACCCTCAACAGCGACCTGATCGGCTACTACGCGGCCTCCCGCATTCCAGCCAAATACCTCGCCGAAGGTGGGGTCTGGAAGCTACAGTTTCAGCGCGTGTTTGAACTCAAGATCACCATCGCTCCCATCCGAAAAAAGGTGGGCAAAAAGCTCGTACCCGGCCGCTACCGCGTCACATTGGTCAGCGCCGTCGTGGACCAGTACAAATCCACAGGGAAGTCGTGGGATTTCTTTAAGGGTCGGCCGGATCCCTACGCCATCATCCGCCTGGGACCGCACCAAATGGAAACACACCGCAAGAAAGACACCCTGTACCCTGTATGGAACCACTCCCGAATCATCAACCTGCAAGGCGACGAGGTGTTGAAAGTTCAAGTCTTGGACAAAGACCTCGCCAAAAAAGACGATGTGATGGGTACATGCACGATAGGGGCTCTCAAAAGCCTCAAGCTCCAAGACGGTGTCTTGCTTCGCACCCCCTGTGGACAAGTCAAAGAGCTGGTCATCAAGTTTGACCGTATCCTCTAAGATCATTTTTCAAGAGCGCCTACCTTAGGAAAGATTCCGTCCCACAATCATCAGGTTTCTCGGCGTAAGTGACGAGTCACAGAACACTCCAACCTGCGTATCCCATCCTTGCTCCGCTAAGAACAACGCCCGCTCCACCACAAGCCACACCTCCAACGGACGACGAAACAACGAACGCACCAGCGCTCTCCCTCGCGCCAGGCGCGCTCGCTCAATGCCCGCAGCCAACGTACGAGTCGGATTCCATCGAGGAGGAAGCGGCAGCTCCAGCAACTCGGACATTTTGTAACAAAAGTCGGCAAAAGGAAGCTCACCAACACCGAGGGGAAGATTCCCCATGGAATGATAACGATCTTCCCCTGTTGCCTCGCGAACCAAGATGTCAAAGCCAAGCCGGAAATCGAGTTCCTTCCGACGTTGTCGTCTCTCCAGGGCTGTCGACCGAACCTCATCCGCAATGGACAGACGAAGAAGTCGGTCGTCCAAAGGCATCCCCAGTTCTCGTCCAGCCTGGGAAAGAGGCGGATACTCTGTAGCGTCTGAACCTACAAAGTGATGGCAACAAGGCACCACAGCCACAGCCTGCAAGTTGTGTTCAACAGCCTTCTGCAACAAGGAATGACTCAACACGCCGCATGCATGAAGCCCCACAGCGACCTGCTCAGGGTTAAGATGTGGGCTGACATCGTCCTGCAGGACATCGGCGGTCACGAACCGTCCTTTGACGTCTTGCCGTTCGGCCATAGAAAGACCCACACGACACAGAGGAGCCTGTCGCTCTAGCCCAAGCACAGGCAACTCCAGGAGCGCGCCCAGCGTTCGGCCCAGGTGGCCTTTGCCCGAACACCAATCAACAATTTCCTCCCCACCCTTCGGCCAAAGAGGCAACAGAGTGGTGCAAAAGGCTTGCACCTGACGCCACTTGTGTTGCTGAATCTTCCACGACAGCTGGTAGCGGCGAGAGCCCGGCCATTCCACCGAAGGCATCGGACCGATCGCAGTGTGCGAGGCGACATCGTCCCTCCATCGGACAAACTCTTGCGGGACGTCGTCGCAGACAAAGGGATCCAACTCTATCGCATCAACCATCGAAGAGCTGAGCCTTCTCGCCCATTGAGAAACCGCCGGGAAATCCGCCTCCCATGGGACGACAAGCTCCATAAACGGACGAGGCTCCCACAGGAAGCGGGTCCGCTGTAACAACGTGGACAGCGCAGACCAGCGCTCGAACAGCGCATCATGCCCTTTCCATGGGCTGTTCGTCGAAGTCTTGGAATGGATCTTTGGGTTCACAACATGCACCGTTTGGATTCTCGCTTGACGTCTCCATCAGCGAGGGTTAGGTTGTCTCCCCATTGGAAGGAGAACGTCTTAGAGGGTGTTGACTCAAGGAGACTGCCATGACACAAGCCACAACGTCCCCCGATGTATGCAAACTTGATATCAAAAGCCAAGAAGAATTTCAGCGTTGGGTTTTAGACGAAAGCCACAACAGACCGGTTGTTGTGGACTTTTGGGCTGAGTGGTGTGGTCCTTGTCGGGCGCTGGGTCCAGCCCTTGAGAAGCTCGCCGATGAGGCCAAAGGGAGCTGGTTGTTGGCCAAGATCAACACCGACCACCACCCACAGCTGTCTGCCGCCTTTCAGATTCGCGGAATCCCCGCAGTCAAGGCGTTTTACAAAGGCAAGGTGGTGGATGAGTTTGTGGGTGTGAAGCCCCAAGCCCAGCTCCAGATGTGGTTGGAAGGATTTGTGCCCTCCGAAGCCGACCACCTGACCCAAGAAGCGCTTGCTCTCGAAGCCAAAGAACAGTGGGCAGAGGCCGAAGCGCTCTACCAAAAGGCGCTGGATGCAAGACCTCTCCACGACGAAGCGTTGTTGGGCCTTGCGCGGACAGCCTGGGCCACCCAAAAGCAAGAGGATGTCTTGCGTTACTTAAACCAGGTGGATACGTCCAGCTCAGACGAAGTAGCCCAAGAAGTCGCCCGTTTAAAGCTGTTGTTGCAGTCAGAACAAGCCGGAGATACGGGAGAGTTGCAAGCCCAGGTCGAAGCAAACCCCGACGACCACCAGGCTCGATACCAATGGGGCGTTGCGCTGACTGGTCAAGGCCAGCACGAACCTGCCTTGGAGCAGCTCCTGTACATCATCCAACACACCGACGACTCCGACTTGAAGAACCAGGCCCGCGAGGCGATGGTCGAAGTCTTTGATGCTGTTGGCTTCTCCAGCCCGCTGGCTCAGAAGTATCGTTCCCTCCTCGCCAAGCATCTGTACCGCTAGATCGGTCCCTTCTTTTCTCACAAATCGTAAAAGAATCCCTCCGCAAAGTTCGTTGACAAAGACACCGACCCCCTCTATCCTGCGTCGCACGCCTCTTCCACAGTGGAAAGAAGGCCACACTACTATAGCGGGAGTCCAGCACACTGGGCTGAGAGGGTAGGAATCAGCCTACCGACCGTTTGAACCTGATTCCGGGTCATACCGGCGAAGGGAGAAGAGAATGCCAAAACAAGACGCTACCCCACAATCTCGTCATCTTCACTACGAAGTACCGGCCGCGACCAAAGAATACATCGAGGGCTCTCGCCCCGACATTCAAGTCCCGGTTCGTTCCATCGCGTTGTCGCCGACCGAAGGACGCTTTGGCAACGAGGCCAACCCGCCTCTCCATGTCTATGACACCAGCGGACCATACACCGACCCCAACGCATCCATCGACCTCCAGCAAGGCTTGGCTCCTGTCCGTCAGTCTTGGATCTTGGAACGTGAAGACGTGGAAGAGTTGAGCGAACGTTCGTATGTTCCGCCGACTCCAGCAGCCGAGCGCGCAGAGATGCCGGAGAACCTTCGCAAGCCCCTCCGCGCTCTGCCAGGAAAACGTGTCACGCAGATGCACTACGCCCGCCAGGGTGTCGTCACTCCAGAGATGGAATACATTGCCATCCGCGAAGGCATGGACCCCGAGTTCATCCGCAAGGAAGTAGCCGAAGGTCGCGCCATCATTCCGGCCAACATCAACCACCCCGAAATTGAGCCGATGATCATCGGGAAGAACTTCCTCGTGAAGATCAACGCCAACATCGGAAACTCGGCTGTGACCTCCAGCATTGAAGAAGAAGTCGGCAAGATGACCTGGTCCATTCGCTGGGGTGCAGACACCGTGATGGACTTGTCGACAGGCAACAACATCCACGAAACCCGAGAGTGGATTGTCCGCAATTCACCTGTGCCTATCGGCACTGTGCCCATTTACCAGGCGTTGGAAAAAGTGAACGGTGTGCCCGAAGACCTGACCTGGGAGATCTACCGCGACACCCTGATCGAGCAAGCAGAGCAAGGCGTTGACTACTTCACCATCCACGCCGGAGTTCGACTGCCCTACATCCACCTGACCTCCAAGCGCGTCACCGGTATTGTTAGCCGCGGTGGCTCCATCATGGCGGCCTGGTGTCTGGCGCACCACAAAGAGAACTTCCTCTACACCCATTTCCGCGACATCTGCGAGATTATGGCCGCGTACGACATCTCCTTCTCGCTCGGTGATGGACTCCGTCCCGGTAGCATCGCCGACGCCAACGACGCCGCTCAGTTCGCGGAGTTGGAGACGTTGGGAGAGTTGACCCAGATCGCCTGGGAGTACGATGTACAGGTGATGATCGAAGGCCCTGGCCACGTGCCCATGCACATGATCAAGGAAAACGTGGAGAAGCAACAAGAGCTTTGCCACGACGCACCCTTCTACACCTTGGGGCCCCTGACCACGGACATCGCGCCCGGCTACGACCACATCACGTCAGCGATTGGCGCCGCCATGATCGGCTGGTTTGGTACCGCGATGCTTTGCTACGTTACGCCGAAAGAGCACCTCGGCCTGCCCAACAAGCAAGACGTCAAAGAGGGCGTCATCGCTTACAAGATTGCGGCCCATGCTGCGGATCTTGCGAAGGGTCACCCTCAGGCGATGGATTGGGACAACGCAATGTCCAAAGCTCGCTTTGAGTTCCGCTGGGAAGACCAATTTAACTTGTCCCTCGACCCGGACACGGCGCGCGCTTACCACGACGAGACCTTGCCCAAGCCAGCGGCCAAGCAAGCTCACTTCTGCTCCATGTGCGGGCCCAAGTTCTGCTCCATGAAGATCACCCAAGACATCCGCGAATACGCGGCGCAGAAGGGTCTCTCCGACAACGACGCCATTGAGCAAGGGATGCAAGAGAAGTCCCAAGAGTTCCGCGAAGGCGGCAGCTCCGTATACATCCCACAGTAACCACCCTCCCTCTCCCTCCTCGATTCTACTTCCTCACGCTTATTTCCAACGAACCAGCGGCAGATTCGTTTGCTTCCCTGGCTTGATCCGAACGCGTAAGACCTTCCGATGCGACGTGCTGCCCAGCTTGTACAAATGCAACGTTTGGCGGCCTTCCCACAGCTCCAACACAGACTGTGACACACCGATCTTGCCGAACGGTGGAAGGTGAACGCTGGCCCATGGATAGGACACGAAGAACAGCTTTCCTTTGTGATAGGTGCGAGCAATGCGTTGCAAACGTCCAGCTCGCACGCGAACGAACAATGTCGTCGCAAACTTCAACGCCTTGTTGATGCAGCGCAAGCGATAACGCCCAGGCTTCCGACGAATCGTAAGACCTTTTGCCTCTCCCAAGCGGCGACGTCCTTGAAACAACACACAGGAGGGCTGCAGGGAGAGCCGAACGCGCCCCAAAGCAGGAGGCTTTCTCCGACGTGGGGTCGGCCTCTTTGTCTGTTGTAGCGTCAGCTTCTTCAGGCGTCGCACTGGAGGTTTCGGCCGGACAGCACGTTCAGGCGCTCGCTCCCCCGCCTTCCGTTCGGGAACGACTGGCTCAGTCTTCACTTCTCGCTTCGCTTCCCGAACCACCGGCTCCTTCCTGCGTAAAGGACTCTTCCGTGCTTGCTGAGGTTTCTGCCTCCCCAAAGCTCGTTGGTTGTTCGAGTTGGAGTCGGATGAGAACGAGGAAACCATCAACCACGCCATCGCCCCCAGCAACATCGCGACAACCATCACCAACACAATGTTCCGGGCACCGATGCCTGACGCAGGCCCGGGCTCCTCGGCTCGGAGTCCACCTTCCCCGCTCACGTTCCGTTTGTTAGGAGGGAGAACTGTGGCAGGAGGTGTAATCTCATCCTGAAACGTAAGAATCTCACGGTCCACAGGAGCATCAAAGGTATCTCCAGACGGTAACGGAAGATGACGGTTCATTGGCTGCAACGAAAGCTGGGAGCGACCGTCTGTTTGAGGTTTCAGTGTGTGAAGGAACTCTTCCGACGGTTCTACGCCGACAGCGTCCACATGATCCAGACTTGGCCGTGACACATTCCGTGTTGCGAGGCTGTGAAGAGGCTCAAGGTCCTTTTTTTTGGAGCTTTCGGGTGACTCCTCTGGAGAGTTGGAAGCATACCTTTGTGTTTCAGGAGAGGAAGGAACAGCCAAGTATCCGGTGTCCGAATCCCCCCGAACTCTTTGTCCAGAATCAACAGCAGATGTGTCCATCGCTTCTGGCAAAAACTGTTTACGTTGTTGAGAGGGTGTCTGTTTCGGTTGGAGAGAAGCCCCAGACCCCGCCAACGACAGATCAGCGTCTTCCCCAACAAGTTCCACGTACAATTTCTTAAGGTCATGACGGGAAAACCGCGTATCTTGGAACACATCCTCCAGCATACTTCGTACGCTTTCGGCCGTACCGGGGCGGTCAATCGGGTTAAGCTGCAACAGATTCTCCACCACTGCAACCAGAGCATGTGGCAGGTGTGGAGCAAGAGTGGTCAAGGGTTCTGGCTCACAGCTTGTGATGTTTCGCAGCACCTCAAAGAGACTGTTTCCTTCAAACGCCCGCTTGCCACAGCAGGCCTCGTACAACACAGATCCGAGGGAGAACAGGTCAGAGCGTTTGTCTATCTCCTTCGCGAGGACCTGCTCGGGCGACATAAACGCTGGCGTTCCTTTGAGCACACCATCTTCCGTTTCTTCCCGCAGTCCCATCGTTTTAACGACACCAAAGTCGATAATTTTCACATACCCTTCACGCGTCACCATGATGTTTTGTGGCTTGAGGTCGCGGTGCACCAGCTGAAGCGGCAGACCTTCTTTGGAGCAGAGGTTGTGGGCATACTCCAACCCCTCACACACCTGCATCATCATAAAAACAATGGCTGGCCAGGGCAGCGGAGTTTGATGAAGGTTGCGGTGACGCAGCGCGAGGCTGTGAAGAGTTTGGCCAAAGATATGCTCCATGGCCAGGTAGGCAAAGTCGCCTTCTTCGCCAACATCAAAGACCTGGACGATGTTGGGATGGTGCAGCATCGCTGCAATGCGTCCCTCCCACAGGATCTCAGAGGTCAGCTCGCGGAAAGTATCCCGCAATCGCACAAGCTTGAGCACAACGGTGCGTGCAAACCCAGCCATACCCAGCTGTTCCGCTTCCCACACATCGCCCTGCCCGCCTTGTCCCAAAGGCGCAATGAGCTTGTATCGCCCCCCACCGATGACCTGACCTGCTGACCACATAACACGTTGCTCCTTCCTTCGGGACGAGGCATCCCTTTCTCCCATCATAAATCATCCTCAAGAAAATCGGGACTTTTGCGCACGAAAAGGGATGAGCCAATGATTTGACTTCAGAAAACTCATTCGTTACGCTAACCCAAGAGAATGTTAGCGCAAATGTGGAGCGTGAATGAATGTTGCGATATCGTTGTATGTGCCTGTTGTGGTTGCTAGGACTCCTTGTGGGAGCCGCCCTCTTTGTGTCCCCAAGCTCGCTCCAGGCAGACACAACGCAGCCCCTCCAGCAGGCCCGCTCGACATTTAAGCAGTTTGAGTTTGCCAAAGCAGCAAAACTGTTACAAACTCTCCTGAAAAGCCAAAAGCTATCTTCCTCCCAACAGGCAGAAGCCTATCTCTTGTTGGGCATGTGCCAGTACAACCAGGCTCAGTTTCCCGCAGCCAAGCAGTCGTTTCGCCAGGCGTTGCGACGAAACCTTACCATTCAATTGCCCCCAGGCCAGTCTCCTGCTGTTGTAAAACAATTTGAGAAGCTTCGGGTAGAAGAGAAACAACGCTCAGCGCAAAAGCCCCCCAAGACACAGATGCAATCTCGTCCTGTTGAAAGAAAGACAACGACGCAACAGCCGCCCACTCGAAAACGTGTAGCTGCTCGGCCCAATCGCCGCCCCGCCCCAGAGGTACGAAAACCTGCCCAGCGTCGCTCCCATCCAAAGGTGGCTCGAAAGGAGGCTGCAGGTTCTCTGACGAAACGTTCTCGTCCACCTTCGTTTGCCCAACAACATACATTGTCCCTCACCTTGATGATTGCAGGTAGTGTTGTGATGCTGGCCGGAGCCGGAGTCGGTATTGGCTACCAATTGCAAAACAACAGCTTGCAATCACTCGGGCAAAACCCTCAAAGCACCGGGCTGGATGTCAGTCAGGCCTACCAACAAGCTTTGACAACAGGGGTCACATCCACTGTATTGCTCAGCGCCGGTGGAGTGTTTGCCGGAACAGGATTGTCGCTGCTGCTGTACAAAAGTCTGAAGCGGAAACCAAAAACTCCTCCACCCACAGCACCCACCACCCAAGGACGCAATCTCATTCTTGACTCCCATGCAGCCGCAAAAGGACCACAGCCCTAAACAACTATGCCTATTGAGGTTTTCCAGCAGGCTTTTGGATGAGGGAATTGTTATCCACGAAAAAAACTCATAGTGACCAGAAATAGGACCGAACAGTCGTTATCCAACAGCCTATTCGTGCTGTTGCAAACACAGTAGCATTGCGAAATGAAATACAAAATAGTATTAAGGGTGCAAAACTATCCAATCGTTTGGGCTCACCAAAAAGGATTTTAGTGGCCATGATCAAAAATGCTCCTCCCTTCTTATGGAACGCTGTGTTGCGTTGGTGTCTTTTCTCTTTGCTTGGAGGCTTCCTGCTCCTTCAGCCCGTCGGCTGTGGCAATGAAGTGGTTCAGCCCACAGAGACCGGAGGCTCACCAGAAAGCGGTACGACCTCCGAAAACTCTGGAACGGAACGAACCTCCCAAGAGCCACCAACGGCAGAGCCTTCCCAAGAGTCCAACACAGGCCAAGAGCCTAGCGCTGGTCAGGAACCAAACCCCTCAGAGCCTTCTGGTGCAGAGCCTCAAAGAGAGGCCCCAACAGAATCAACGGCAGAAGCCAACAACACAGAAACCACAAACAACACAGAACCATCCAGTGGAGCAGAGAGCACCACAGGAGAGGCCATGGCCTCCGATGCGGGAGAAGCCACGTCCTCTGAAGCGACGCCTGAAGCAACACCAGAGCCTCTAGTGGAGTTGCCCCCGGAGCAACCTCCTTTTGAAGGAAACCCCAACCAGGTCAGCATCACAGTTCGAGATGACGCCGGCAAACCCGTCACCAACGCAACCGTTCGTTGGAACCAACAAACCCTGACCACTGACACACAGGGCTTCGCCACACTCAACGCCAACCAAGTTACTGCTCCGTACACGATTCATGTTTTCCACAAAGGGTACGCTTACTTTTCAGCGTTTGGTGTGAAGCGCAATCACCTGTTCGTGCAGCTTGCCCCTAACCGAACGGTGAGCAAGCCAGGAAAGGTCAAGGGAACCTTCGACTTTAGTAAGCTCCAAGCAGCGCTCAACATCCCGGCCAATGACTGGGCCACACGAACCGTTAGCTTGGGCGTAGCCGGCCTGTCGTTCCGCGCCAACCTTCTCGACATCGACCTTCGCGTCATCCTTGGTGAACCCGTGCTCGCCAACTTGCTGAACCAAAGCGTGGATATGCCAAGCGGCCTGGTCTTGGGACTTGCAGGAGCAGGCAAGCCCAATTACGAAGCACCTGGTCAGCCAGGTCGTCGTGTGCTTTGGGGGTTTGGTGGCAAGTTTAAGCTCGCCGACATCATTCCCCTCATCCCCAACAACCCGAACAATGTCAGCATGGCTCAGATCCTGGGCAAAGCCAAGCCACTCTTTGCTTCCATGGGCTTTGGCGCGAACGACAATGTCCAACTCCAAAGCAACGTGACCCAAACCCAAAACTTAACGTTGCAGCACAAGCTCGCGCAAAAGCTCACCATCAAAGCGACCAACGTGCCCTCGATACAACACAACGGCAAACGCGAAAACCTCCTGGTGCTCGGACTTGTCATGAAGATCCATCCGACCTTTGGAGTCACTCCCATAGGTCTAACAGCGGACGAAGGTTCGAGCAGCAGCCTCACGCTGGATGTCAACTACGTTCAGCCCCCAACCAACGAGTTAAAGCGAGGTCCTTTTGCAGTCATGACTCTCGCCCTCACGGCTCCAGCAGGCAACAACCCTCCCCCCTCTGTCTTGTTTGCCAACGTTCGCACATTTACCACGCTGCCCACGCAGCTTGCCGTATCGAGCTTTCCTACGTTAGGCACACAAGCCGTGTTTGCACCTTCAACTCGTTCCCTTACCAAAGGAAATATCAGCGGAGCCAGCTTCCATCAGTTGGACATCACCAACGCGCAAGGGCGCTGGACCGTGATGTATCCCTCCGGCCAACAAGGCTTCACTCTTCCAGCCGTACCCACAGGATTCTCAGATCCCGTAAGCACTGGTTCTGTAGCATTTTTCCGAACCGCAATGCTCCAATCAGGGCACACATACGACAGCATTCTTGAAAACAATCGTAACAATATGGATGCCATCGCGACATTGCTTGATGGCTTCAGCAGTTGCTTTGTGTACCCCTAACACGGCTTGCTTTTCAGCAAAGGCAGCCACAGATATATGGGCATAACCTCTGCAAAGAACGGTACAAAAGTAGAGAGAGGACAGAGGAAGAAACAAGATGGACGAATCAGAGAACAGCAGCGCAGGAGAGAACGTCGGTCCTTCAGACGTAGAGCAGCAGCCGACGATTGTCATCGTAGACGATGAGCCCCTCTTTCTGGAGATCGTAACCCGTCGCATAGCCAGGCACAAAGGGTGGAATGTTGTCAGCTTTGAAATACCAACCCTCGCCCTCAATTACCTGAGCTACCATACAGTGGACGTGGTCTTGTCCGACATCCACATGAACGAGATGGACGGTATCGACTTTCTGGAGCGAGTTAACGACTTGTATCCTGACACCGTACAAGTCTTAATGACCAACGACAAAGACCGCAACAAAGCCATCGAAGCGATCAACCGCCTCAACCTCTATTTCTTTTACGACAAGGATAGACCGTGGGATGACATGGATGTTGTCTTGCGCAACGCTATCGAAAAACGCTCACTGACCCTCAACCTCCGCAAACGAGTCAAAGAACTCGAAGACAAAAATCAACAGCTTCGAGAAATCAAGGACGACCTCATCCGCCAGAAGAAGAGAGCCGTTATTGGTGAGCTAATCCAAGGTACATGTCACAACATCAACACACCCCTTGGCGTCATTCTTGGCAACGTGGAGCTTGTACGATACCAGCTTCAATTGGACTCCGAACAACCCTTGAACTCACCCAAAGCAATCCTCGATAAGTTGGGGGCCATTCAGGAAGCAGCAGAACGCGTTCAAGATATCACTTACAATTTGATGCTGAAGAGCAAAATGGATCAGTCTCCCCAGCGACAAGAAACATCCATCAACACACTTGTCAAACGCGAGATTAAGTTTTTGCAAGCCGATGCCTTCCTTCGGCATCGTGTTGCGTTGGAGCTTGAATTGGAGCCAAGCCAACCCAAGGTCTTCTTGAACTATGGTGATCTCTCACAGGTCTTTGGAAACATCGTACGCAACGCACTGGACGCCGTGTCTCACCTGGAAGAGCCCAAGCTAAGAATCGTCACAAGCACCAAGCAAGAAAAGGTCATTGTTGAGATTCACGACAATGGACCCGGTGTTCCCGAAGATTTACGCGCCCGTATTTTCGATCCTTTCTTTTCCACCAAAGACAAGCAAGCCAAACCCTCCTCCAAGGCAACGGCCTCCCCCAAAAGCATCGGACCCAAGGGTGGGATCGGGCTGGGTCTTTACAGCGCCAGCGCTCTCCTTGCGCCTCACCAGGGCACCATTGAAGTGACAAAGTCGCCTTTGGAAGGAGCCTGTTTCCAGATCCTCCTTCCCGTTCACGTGCCCGAAGAAACCCCCCTTTCTTCTCGTCAGGAATAACACCACCAACCCAACCTGTTCCCATGTCGAACAGACTCAAGACCTTCCCTCTTGAAAGGCTGCTCTCGCAAGAGACATAGGAACGGCCTTGCCACACACTCAACGAAAGGTTCTCTTCATGGCAAACACAGACCTCAAGATCCTTGGGCTGGTAGGCTCACTGCGTGCAGCCTCCAAGAACAAGTTGTTGCTACACGAAGCGATGCGTCTTGCCCCTGAAGGCCTCACCATCGAACACTTCGACCTCAGCTCCATCCCCATGTACAACGGAGATCTCGATACAGAGGAGAACCGTCCAGACTCTGTCAACGCGTTGAAAGAAGCGATCAAAAACGCCGACGGCGTCTTGTTGGTCACACCCGAATACAACTACAGCGTTCCGGGTGTGTTGAAGAACGCCATCGACTGGGCTTCTCGCCCGGCGTATCACTCGGTGTTTGCGAAGAAGTCTGTCGGAGTCTTGTCTGCAACCCCCGGACTCTTGGGTGGCGTTCGCGTGCAAGTCCATCTACGCGAGATCCTCTTTGGCATGCACGCACAAATCTTCATTCACGCGGAGTTCCTGATGGGAGGAGCCAACAACAAGTTGGACGAGAGCGGACAGATCAACGACGCAACCACAACAGAGATGTTGGTGAACTACCTGACCCATTGGCGCGATTGGCTTCGCTCCCAACAAAGCTAACCTGCAAGGCCCCCTCTTCTTCTGTCCTTCGACTACCCCCACTTCAGCACAATGTTGAGGAACACCATAAACGCCGGATCCATCCCGAAGGTTTTTGTAATGGTTCCATCGACGCCGCGTTGGTGCAGCTCGCGTGCCGGCAAGAACACACCACCTCCCAAATCAAAGGTGATACCAGGGAACGGGAAGTACTTGAGCCGCAAGTTAAACTCAGAGCCCACGTCCTGACCGTCTTCTCCGGTGAGATCTGCCAGAGAGGGGTTGTGACTTCCTCCCGCAACCATCGTGCCTTTGGCGTTCATCTTTAACGTGTATCGGAAGTCAACAGTGAGCGAGACCTGCTTGTGCGGGCGCAAACCCACCTCAACCATGGGCTGAATAATGTTGCTCAACCCATACAAGTTGACCATCCCATAAAACTTTCGACGGTTGTGGAACAAGGCGAGAAAGTTGTTCTCTGCTGTATCGGTGGGATCGCCGTCCCCAGTGGCAAAGAGCCCCTGCACACCGATGAAAGGACGAGTGGCAACAGGAAAGGTCGCGCGCAGCTTCACCAAGCCAGAACCAGCCAGCAGATCGCGATCCAGATGACGACCGACCTGAAGCTGACCTTCCATCGAAAACCGAAAAATAGAATGTTGCAGCAAATAACGTACGCCCAAAAAGGCCAAACGAGAGGGCTCGGCTAAGGAGTCAGACCGGGGAGCACGTTGGTAGTAAAACCCGTACACATCGGTGGTATGCCGCCGCGCCCAACGTTTGGTCGCATACATCCCAGCCAAATGATCGCCTTCCCAATAGCAAGAGCCCTCGCAGCCAGCGCGTTGTGTGGTTGCAACGCTCTCTCGCACCATCAGCCACAGCAAGTCTACCTTGAAGCTACCTCGCTGCACTCGCAGACGCATCCCATCAAAGCTCTGTCCAGGCGGCAAGAACCCAGGATCGCCAATAAAGAAAGAGTCGCCATAAACGACCTTCATTCGGCCAGCTTTTAACTCCACCTCTCCTTGCATCCAGCGCAAGTACATGTAGGCTTCGTACAGTTGCACACCAAAGAACACGTTGCGGGTAAACGCTTCGGATGCTCCTGTACTGAACCGAACCGCTCCGCCCTGTGGAAGACCGTTCCCCCAGTACCTGGAATCTTGCAGCGTGACATGAAGCCCCACGCTGTTGCGGTAGAGGATATCACCTGTCAGCCTCAACCTTGTACCTACGTAAGCGTCACTGTCTTCCGAGCCGAACGAGTAATCCTTTCGGTTGGTCATCCATTCGGGACGGACAAAACCCTCAAACTTGAGATAGATCCGCGTTCGATGAGCTTTGGGTCCAACCTCCCAAGACAAGCGTGGCAGCTTCTGCGCAAACCCTGTCGAAGACAACATCAACCACAACAAGAGCGTCAATCCGGCGCTCCATCCCAACTTTGTACTCCGTTTCATCGTACGCTCCCTATCGCTTCTGCGTTTCACAACAAATTCTCTGTCACATGTTGCGTGTATCTAATCTATGGTAGTAAGAGACATCAACGTTGCATTGCGTTGCATCCGAAAGAAACGTGCACATCCACCCGCGCAACACTATGCAACAAGAACCAAAGCACTTCTTCGGTGGTGCAAGTTATGTGCTCATTTTGTTACCCTTGCGTTAGCTTGCAAGACACAACCAACAGTCGCTGTGGAAACGAAGAGGCAGATCATGAACACATTGATCGAGTGGGTGCAAACATCACTGGCTGAGATGGCCAACCCAGACAAAGCAGAGAAGATGGCGGCGTATTTGAAGACAGATATGCCTTTCTACGGGGTCCAAAAGCCTGACCGAGCGATCATAAACCGAGGGCTGAAACCCCAGCTCAAATCGAGGGTCCAAACCGAAGAAGACTACCGCGCTTTGGTCCTTGGTCTGTGGCGTTTGCCACACCGCGAAGAAAAATACACCGGGATCTTTGTGGCACGTTATTGCAAAGCGTTTGTCCAACCGTCGTGCTTGGATCTGTACGAACAAATGCTCCGGGAAGGGGCCTGGTGGGATTTTGTAGATGAGATCTGTACCAACCTGGTGGGCGATCTTCATCGGAAACACACCGATGCAATCCAGCCCATCATGGATCAATGGATCGAAGACCCAGACTTTTGGATCCGTCGCTCGGCCATTCTTTGCCAGCTTAAGCACAAAGACCAAACCAACGAAGATGTGTTGTTTCGCTACTGTTTGACTTGTGCCGATGAGACCGAGTTTTTCATACGCAAAGCAATCGGATGGGCGCTTCGTGAATACGCCAAAACCCGCCCCGATGCTGTAGCTTCCTTTTTAGCATTGCACAAGGACAAGCTATCTGGTCTAAGCTATCGAGAAGCGAGCAAACACCTCAACCCAAAGGGTTAAATTCAGCCACCAAAGAGCTTCGATAACATCCAGAAGATCAAGGCAAAGAACCCAAGAATCGCCACGGTTGTCCCGCCAATCAAGCCCACCACAAAGACCCAAGAGTCTGTGGTTTTGGCGTTCCCTTTTCCTCGATAGCGCTGAAGAAGTTCGTAGTTTCGAACGTTCGACTTAAACCACAAGCTAAACAGATCTCCGAAGCCAGGAATCGCTCCAATGGCGGTGTTGAGGAAGATGTTGAGCGCCATACGAAACTGCACAATCATCGGTAGCCGCGCTTCCCTAGCCCCCAACAAAAGGAACGACGAGATCAAACCGGACAAAGCATCCCCTACCCCAGGGATGAGCCCCAATATGGGATCAATCCCGAACCGAAAGTTGGTTCCAGGCACACGGAACAGGTTGTCCATCACTTGGGCTGTACGACGCCACACAGCGTCTTGCTTTTGTAGTTTCTCTTCCTGGCTATGTTCACTCATCTCATTTGTGCTTTCTTTGAAGGATCTGTGTAGGGAGAGTCCGTCGAATGACAAGGAAACTTAGAACGAGCCTTTAACAACGGGCATTGTCGCAGTCGGAAAAGCTTGCGCAAATGTATCACGTGGTGGCTCATAGACTTTGTCATTTCGACTGTATCGACGTCGGTGCCGTCCAAACAAAACGGTAAACATCGGAACAATGTAGCCTACGGTAGCAAGGGTGATACCGATGATCCAGACGAGAGCCCCTACAGGAGAGAGAAATCCTTGCAAAAGAAACTGCCCCATCAGCATGAGAGCGACGCCTCCGACTTGCCCGACCAGACCGATGGTTCCGCCGGTGTAATCACCGACAAGCCAGCTCCCGATCGCAAAAGGCAGGAAGATATTCACAACCAACCCCAAGATCCGCGAAACAGGACCAGAACCCCCACGACATTCCATCGCGTTGTCACAGAGCAAGACGCCCTGAACAATAGGATTCGATGTTTTCCCTGGTGAGGACGTTGCCCCCAACGACAACGTGGTGTCGATGAGTGTGGGAAGCTTGGGTGTATGTTTGTCAGTGTTCTGGAGGGACGTTGAGGCAGATGTTGGTGGGTTTGTCTTCGCCAGCGCATCGTTGATGCCGAATGTTACAGACAAGATACCGATCCAACACATCAAAAATGTTTTCATAAGCTGCTCTCTTTCGTTTCTCTGGGTTTCATTCGTTAGACAAACAGCGCCTAGCTCATGAGGCGCCTTTGTTTGCTCCAGAGAGCAGCACAAAACATGCCGAGAAAAAGAGACATCAGTGTCACAGTATTCGCTTAAGTCTCCATCGCCACTTCAACCTCAGCTCCCTCAAACAGAACATCGGCTCGATTCATCACCTTTCGCAGCGGCGGCAGTTCCAACGTAACGATGTCGGTGCGCTCCAAGACTTCGCCAGGTTCGGGTCGATAACCTTCAGGGATCGCAAGCCGCTCTTCTTCCGTGAGAGGTCGCTCCACCTTGCGACGTTGCAAGTAGGTTCCGCGCTTGAAGTAGGTTGGATAGTCGTTCCAGTTGATGCCTTTTTGGAATAGCATCTCGTGCATGTCCGATTGCGTTTTGTTGTGCAACTCGTTGTGAGAAAAATAAGTACCTGCTGCGGACTGCAAGCTATTTCTCGTAGCATCCAACTCTCGCCAGAGAAGCACGTTCGCAGCCTCTGCCAGATTGGGGACATTCCACACACGACAGTCGAACATCGCCATTTCATCGGCCTTTTCCGGAAGAAGTTCACGGACCAAGGAGGCAAACTTGATGGTCGCAGCGCTGGCCAGAACCGACACTAGCTTTTGCACCTTGCCATTAAAGAAAAGCTGGGTTTTGGGGTCGGTCGTGTGGAGCACCAAGGAGATCTCATCGGATTGTGTGTACCCCACACAAGCGCTGGACTCCTGCACCAGAAAGCGTGTGGTTTCGATCATACATCGAGACAAGCGCTCATCGTAAGGACGGGGCAAGTCACGGGTGTATCGGCTGAATCCACGACCGTCGATGCGCACACACACAGGCAACAACGGCATCAACATGCGCTGGGTTTCGGCCCCTTCGTATTGCTTCATTCGGTTACCGAACTCGTCACGACTCATCACATCGCTCCTTCTTGCTGTCCTGCCTGGGCATTCCAAGAACTCTTCCCGTTTGCATGAACTAGCTACAACGTACGTGGGACACGTTCAGTTCGCAACCAACGCCAAACAAAGTTCCAATGCAACGGCATTCTGCAGATTTGGCTTGTGTTCGTTTGTGAGACAACGCGCCTCCCATCAAAGAAAGGATGAAGTTCAATCCAACCTGTCCAACCGAACACTTTGATGATTCCATCGAATTCTGACACCCAGATGAACACCGTAGGCGAAGAAAAAGTTGGTATCCACATTCGAAAAGCGAGGGGTAGCACCTAGATCAAGACTCAAGACAAGCGCAACCTGAGGGAAAAGCCAGTAGGCCATGGATGTAACTGCGCCAAACTGGAGATGGAAAGAGAGCAGCGGTTCTTGTGAAGAAGAAAGCAGGTCTTGGACAAGCAAGCCTGCCTGCACATATCCACCAACAAAGAGATCGAATCGATTCCAAACTTGTCGGAAACCAACCTCCAAGCGACAGGGAGCAAGAAGATGATGAACATCTCCACTTTGCGGAAAGAAACTCTGACTTCCACCGACACCCACGAGGAGCGCAAAGTATTGTCCGCGTATCCCTACCCACCCTAGGCCCCCGAGGTCTCCATTGCGATCAAGCAGTCCAGTCGTTCCCCATAGCCCTCCTCGAAGTTCGAAAGTCCACGACTCCGCAAGAGTCAAGGCTCCGGCTTTGAGGGGCAAGACAACATCACCTTTTTGTAAAAACGTTTGGGGCCGACAAGAGACGGAGACCCAGCGGGACTGAACAAGAGAAGTCACCCGACTGGGAGGAAAATAGAGTCTTTGCTTCCAGCATTTTTTCCCCTTTTTCCAATACACGTGTCCATAGCCTGAGGTGACGGCAAGCCTTATCTGTTGACGAGTTGACTTTTGCCATCGCCAAACAAATCCTTCCACGCGAACCTGAAGCTGTCCTTGTACATAGCTGTTAATCCTTAACATGCTCCCGTAGACAGGGGCAAATCCATACGTTTCGCTGCCGACACGAAAGAGCCACTGCTGGGGGCTCTGCCCAGTTTCACTGCGCACGCGGGGTTTGACATACAAGAAGAGTTCGTTGAATGAAATTTTCCCATCCCGGTCTAGATCAGCGTTCCCTTGGAGTCCACGTAAAAAGTGGTAGGTAAACACAGAGCCTCTTCGCCGATTGGATTCATAGGAGAGATATCGACTCGAACTCAAAATATGAAGGCCTCGTACCTTTTCCCCTTGGCTAGGAAAATGCTTCCGCAGATCTGTAAAGGATAGCTTCTTGCGCACTCCCTTACTCATCACCAGACCTTTTTGCATCAAGGTTTTATAGCGCTCAAGACTACCGAACTGACGCAACAACTCACCGCTAAAGCAGGCATCAAGCAAGACAAAACGTCGTCGCACTTGAACCTGACTCATGAACCTGGCAAACTCGTTATAGCTAAGAGGGTTTGCTCCTCTTGGACCCATATGAAAATGTTGTCGATCTGCATGACCAGAATAATAAAAAAAGAACGTTGTCACTTTCGGGCTTTGTTGGAGCCGCTTCAGCAGTTTCTTCCAGGTTTTACGAATTGTATCTGGAGTTTGGTTCTCAAGTGTAGCAAAAATTTGAAATCCAAGTTTTTTCAATCGACGTGACATGGGCACCAAATCGCCCGAGATAACATACTGGAGTTTTGGATCTCGCACCCAACCCTCTTGGTTGGCAATCAGCAAGGCAAGCCGGACGTCATTTTCTGCCTTTGCAAAAGATACAGATGTGGCGAAAGAACCAAAAAGAGTCAACCCCAAAAAAAGCCAGAACAGTTTTGTCACAAAGTATCCTCAAATGTTTGAGACATAGGGATAGAATTACGGAGTTCTGGAGGGTCGAGGACGCTTTTGAATGAGATAAGAATCGCTTTGCCAAGGGCCATCCAAGACCTTGAGATTATGAAGGTCCCTACCTGCTGCCAACCAAGCTTTCAAGACAGCTTTCTTCACTTGTGAAAAAGAGAAGGGTTTGTCGCTAGTCAGTATAAAGAATCGCTCCCACCCGAGATAGTCATCAAGGAGAAAAGAGCCTTCTCGACCTTGTTTGCGTGGAAGAGAACCTCTCCCTCTAGGCATCTTGGTTGCCACCACTTGATAGGTTGGAAATAGCTTATACACCCGACCTTTTTGATTCACCCCAATGATCTGTACAAACTGACTCACAGAGAATGTGTAAACAAACTGGATAAAGTCACCGGGGTACATCGACGCACCATCATGAAGCGTTTGAGTTCGTATATTCTTTGGCTGACTTGTTTGATGAGCGTACAAGACCCGCCAGACTGCTCCTTTGGAACGAATCTCTGAGCCTGAATTCTTTTCAGAAAACAGGTGAGGTATGAAGAAGAACAAACCCAGCCCAAGCAGAGCGCCAGCAGGAATCCCCCAGCTCAGAAATGTTCGCCAGGAAGCTTGAACCTCAGGTTCAGAATGTTGTGAAGGAATCTGATGTAGCTTTTGAAACAACGATGGGTCAGGTTGTTGAAGTTCACGAATGTATTGATATGCAGTTTCCATACTCCTTTCCATCTCCTTGTGTTCGTCGTATTCACTCATCGCTGACCTCTTTGGTGCCTGTCATCTTAGGGTCTTGTTCTATCCCGGTGGTAAATCGCTCGTGAATGAAGAATACGCAGCTTTGTAACTTTTGCGAGCCACACGCAATCTGGAATGAACTGTATTTTGGGGGATTTGCAAAACGTCTGCGATCTCCCGTTCGGATAGTTCTTGCAGATAACGCAAATGCAAAACTTCCTGATGATTGTCTGATAAACTGGCTAACACCTGCAGCGTTAACTTAATCTCATCGTACTGATCGGGACCCAGAGCGCTTTCCTTCTTATCGATCATTGCCAGAATCTCTTCCGACTGAAAACCTGAGCGCTCGTGTTGGTACACTCGACTCTGTGTATATCTCCAGGCAACCCGACGCGCAATGCTCAACAACCAAGCTCGGGCAGATTGTTCTTTTCGGAAAGAACCAATGGACTTCCAAGCCTGCAAGTAGGACTCTTGGGTTACCTCCTCTGCTTCCGATGGTGAGAAGCCCCACCGCAAAAGATATCGATAGACCGATGGCATGTGGTCTTGCACCATCCGATGGTATAGAGACTCAAATTGGCTTCTCATCAATGCGATTCTAAGTGAAAAGTTGAAAAAAGAGCAAGGGTTCTTCTCGAGAGGTGGTGGCCGCTTCTTCAACCACAAACAAGAAAAACCGCATCACAAAGTTTGGTGTTGTTTTTCCTGTCTATAGAATATGTGTGTTGTTTTTGGAAAACAGGGTCGAGCGCAACCAAAAAGTTATGTGCTCTCGCTCAAAAAGGAAGGAAATCAAACCAGAGAAGTTCTCAAGCACAAGGAACCATTATGCCGTACTCCTCTACAGTTAGGGCCAGGGCGCCAGCTTCCACAACCATCCCTGAAGTTGTGTTGCGTCAGGCAAAGGATGTCCATCGAGGATCAGGTTCTTTGCTTGGTATGTTCCGCTCCAATAAAGTGTACCATCGAGAGCCTGTGCGCTCTGCCCCGAGTTTTCCCCCCCTGGCGTTCCAAGACCTCGGGCGTTGAGCCACACTCCGTCTGGGGAAAGTTGGGCTAAAAAGAGATCGTATTTCGTAAAATCGCGAGTATTGAGCAGTTTCGAGGATGAAGAAAGTCCCAGGTTCGTCTGATCGGAAAACTGTAGATTTCCCCAGAAGTCCCCTAGAACAAGGACATGGCCTTGAGGCGTAGTCCAAAGATTTTTTACAGTTACGATTGTATCTGTTCCTCCCGACAGTCGACGAACCCATTTCAAGTCGCCGTCTGGGGTGAACTTCGCCACAAATGCATTTCTGCCGCTCACGCCACGAAGAGTATGCCCAGTGGAAAAGTAAAGCATTGTATTGGCAAAGTTACTGGCCCAGTAAATCGAACCGTCTGATGCAGATCGTACCGAAACCATGCTTCGATAGTCCGCGTCGATGGTTCCAGCACTTTCTGCCCACTGAAGTGATCCGCTCTCATCGTAATGTGCAAGGAAGAGATCCAGGCCGTTGTTGATGCTGAAGAGTCGCTCCCCTCTCTTGGTTTGTAACCCAGGTCCATCGATAAAAAAATGGCCTGTGAGAAGTACTCCACCGTTGGGATGAGGAGTCATGGCATGGAGAGCGCACTTGGGATGCGTTGTCCAGGGGTCGAACTTCCACAACAGTTTACCAGAAGCGTCAAGTTGTCCAAATGAGCAGTGACTTGCAAACGGGATCGCAGGTTTGGGGGAGAAGATATTGGTACCAAAGAAAATCTTTCCCGACTTGGAAATCGCCAACGCACCAGGAGACTCGTCTTTGTCCCCTCCCACATTTTTGACCCACAACACTTTTCCGTTCAAAGACATTTTAACAATCAGAACGTCGCTCGCCCCCATGCGTTCGAGGGTTTGCTGTCCCAGCTTTATGGTGGCGCTTGTTGTCTTAAGCATAAAGTACAACGAACCCTGGCCGTCCACAACGATCTGATGCGCTTGCTCTTCCAGCTCACCACCAAAGCGCTTGATCCAAAGCGTTTCTCCCAGCTCTGTTAATGCCCACACGAAAAGATCGTGATACTTTCCTTGGGTCTGTAACAGGTGTTCCGACAACGAACCTTGAAAGTGACCCAACACAACCAATTTTTTATCCGGTGTGGTGACCAAGCTACGAATTTCAACGCTCTCCGAGGCGATCAAGGCTTTCGCCCAAGCCTCTTTCTTCCCAGCCAACGTTTCGGGAACAGATTCATTCGAGACGTTTTCAGCCGACTCTTGAGACTCCTTATCCGGCGCTATGTCATCGCCAAACTCTTCTTCGACTTCACGAAGACCTTCTGGAATGTCTTCGTAAGAAGCGTCCGTTTTTTCCGCCGTCGCTGCGATGCAAAAGCCTTGGAAGCACCGACACGCTGCTGGACAATCCTTCAGACTCCGACAATCTCCACCACGCCCCCAGCCTTGTCGTATTTGTGAACGCTTGATACAATTGTCCAAAGGTTGGGAAGGACGACATGCCTCCATTAGGCCTCCGAACAAAAACACTGTCCACAAGAACCCCAAAAGATGAACACAAATCTTTCGAATCATGGGTAGTTTCCCACAACAACTGGCGTTAGTGAAATAGTTTATCCTGAAAAAGAGTATCATGGCACCTGGTCAAAAGACAACGAACGATAGGAATGAGCCATGCATCGATGGCTGCTCTTCATTTTACTGAGTTGTTTTCTCTGTGTTGGCTTTGTTGAAACGGCTTGCACAGGCCCTTGTGTGTCTCGCGGTAATCATTGCCGCTCAAAGCTGGATTGCCAACAACACGCTGCATGTCGATGTGGACGATGTGAAAACAACAAGCCCTGCCTTCCGTTGGTGAGACCACAATGTGGCCCAAAGATTATGTGCTCGAAAGACCAAAGCTGTCAGTGCGGTGTATGCGTGAACCGAGAATCGACCACCGAACCCAACAACACCGAAAAAATATTCGATGCTGGTGAATCGATACCAGAGCACAGAGAGCGGCCAAAGGAAGCAAACCCATCGACTGACATCCAGGAAAAAGAACTCCAGCCCAAGGGTCCCACCGGCCCTGTTTTTTTGGGCGCTGTTTATCTAGGGGAGTCATCAACGATAGCTCGCATCTCTGTCCAACTCAAGCACCCACAGAGTAACGTTTCACAACATGTTCTGTTGCAGCGTACAGGGACAAAGACAGTTCGTTGGGTAGCGAGGCCAAATAACATTGCAGTGGGTAGTTATTACCAGGCGACCTTTCAGGCGTTCGACAAAGAAAACAATGTTATCGCAACCAATGTTGTCGCAGGAATTCAAGTTACCTCCAACAACATTCCGGCAGTGCTGTCGGTGTTGCGCCGTCCCCCTCCAAGCACAACACACAACAACCGGGCACCACAGATTGTTGGACTTGTTGTTAATGCAACGAACTATCTGCGAATTGAGGTGATTCCGCTGCATGTACAGGCGACTGATCATCCTGATGACAAGCTGCAGTATCGGTGGTACCACAGGAATTCAACAACAAACACATTTACCTACCCAACCAACAGCCATACCCAATGGTACCCTCCGCCTCAGACCCAAGCGAACGTGTCACGAGTTGCAGTGGAAGTCAGCGACGAGCGTCAAGGTTTGGCCGGCCTGCTTCTTGTGATGCCCACAAAGGACCTTGCGCCTGAATTGTTCGACTTTCGCGTACTCCCCCACATTGACTCGTTTCAGGCATCACGGACGCGTTTAGAGCCGGGAGGAAGCACAGACCTTACCGTAAACGCCATCTCCAGCACATCGGAGCTTAAGTACACTTGGAACTACAACAAACAAGATTGTCCTGGACAGCAAGAACGGTCAGGGCCATCGATTCGGTGGCGCTCCAATCACAAGCTCGGAGACACAACCTCCTGCGTGATCCAGGTGAAGGTCAGCGATCAAGAAAACGAGCAACAGAGCTTCCTGACACTTGTTTCTGCTCAACCAGAGTGGATGCAACGTACCTTTGGTTTGATAGCCAATCGCATCACCAAGATTGAGGTTGATGCACAAGGCAATCTCTACGCGTTGGGTTTCTTTCGCGGCAGACTCACGTTTTTGTCCCAGACAATTCAGTCCACGAATCCGGAGCAAGATCTGTTTTTGGCCAAGCTTGACAAAGAGGGCAACCTGCTCTGGGTTCGGCATTGGGGAGGAGCAGGAGTTGAGCAAGCCCACAGTATGGCTATCTCTCCAAAAGGAAATGTCTATATCACTGGTTGGTTTGAAGATGCGTTTGTGTTTGGAAGTCTGACCCTCCAATCCAAGGGCCAAGAAGATATCTTTGTCTTGAGTTTTAACTCAAAAGGAACGCCTCAGAATGCTTGGTGTGCTGGAGGACCCGAAAATGATCGGGCCAACGCCATTGTTCTGGATGACCAAGAACAGATTTATATCGGTGGCTCCTTCAACAAAGGTGCGCGCTTTCAGTCTCAG
Organism: Deltaproteobacteria bacterium; assembly: GCA_006226375.1. GTDB lineage: Bacteria > Myxococcota_C > UBA6777 > UBA6777 > UBA6777 > M3003. The sequence continues at coordinate 509,402 of SBHC01000010.1, forward strand.
GCAATGAGGTCTCCTATCATTCCCAAACATCGGACACTCGAAGATCTTTTTGTTGCCAAGATCGATCGGCTCACAGACCAAGGACGCTGGCTTTGGGTCAAAGATGTAGGTGCTACGATTAGCCTTCTTCAGGAACGTGTCACTCACTTGACACAAGACTCACAGGGAAACCTTCATGTGACAGGAATTGTCGGAGGAGGAGCGACTTTTGGCTCGTTCACTTTCCCCCCCAAAATCTACCAGGGCGTCTTTGTCGCCAGTCTTTCATCACAAGGGAAATGGCACCATGTCCAATCCATTGAAGGAACACAAACAGTGGAGCCTACGGGGCTAACCATCGATCCACAAGACAACCTGTATCTAGCAGGTCGGTTTGCAGGCTCTGTTGTTATCGGTACTTTAACTGCGACAAGCCAATCCAGCACCCAAGATATGTTTGTAACCAAACTCGACACCCAACAGTCCTGGGTCTGGTCCGTGGTCCACAAAGACAAAGAAGCTATCCAATGCCAATCAATTGCTTATGGCCCCGACAACTATCTTTATCTCGTGGGGGATGCACGAGCAGGTGCATCAATATGGACCGAAACTATCGCAAGGCCGGAGCAGGATCGCGTTGGCTTTGTTGCAAGCTACACAACAGCAGGACAACGACGATGGATCCAAAGTATGCGAAGCATGGAGCTCAATGGAATCCACATTGCGTCACTGGCATTTGATCCGTCAGGATTCCTCTTTCTTGGGGGGTCCTTTACTCGACAGCTGGAGTTCCGCAAACAAATCTTAACACCAGTCTCTCCTTTTTATACGCTCACCTCTTTTTTGATTCGTGCCTCAAAGACTCCTTGAAACAAATCCATCGTACGATGTAGTGCTCTCACTCCAACACAATCCATCAGACCCATCTTTTAAAAAAAGATGACCCATTTTTCACTCTACCCTCCACTTCCTACATATACACCTTGCGATCGATCACAAGCTGCGTTGTTTTGTTGAAAACCGTCAAATATGAAGAGGTTTGTAAAGCGTTGCAAACAGATGGGACATCTGTGTGTTGTTTGTGACATGTGTTTGTTCTTCAGACTTTACTTGTGAAAGTTCAAGCCTCGAATGGAAAAAGTAACTTCTCTTCTTGAATCTAAATTCTAGCTTACAGGAGTCATCGAATGCTTCGAAAACTTCAAGTCCTATTCTGTGTTGTGTGTGCTTCTTTGCTGTTACTCAATTGCGGTGTCTCGCCCGATGTTATCCAGGACGAGATCAAAAAGTATTGCGCCTCCTCCAAAGAAGCATGTGCCGGAGAAAAAGGAGAACAAGGTGCACCTGGTGAAAATGGCGCAAAGGGAGACCAAGGCGAAAAGGGTGACAAAGGAGATCCTGGAGAGAAAGGAGCTGACGGCGCCAAAGGAGCCGACGGTGCCAAAGGAGCCGACGGTGCCAAAGGAGCCGACGGTGCCAAAGGAGCCGACGGTGCCAAGGGTGAGAAAGGTGATCCTGGACCACTCACAGCATTTGCCGGATTGGCCAAAAGCTCGACAGGTCAAGTGATTCTCACTGACGGCAATGTTACCCAACAATGGAAAGGAATGAAGAGTTTGTGTGAGGCTACCTATAACAAGGGAGCGCACCTTTGTTCGACCGATGAGATTCTACGGTCGCTTCAAAACGGGCTGATTCCAGACTCCATTCCTCAGACCCGAGCCTGGATTGGTGGAGGCATTACCTATGGACCTTCGTCTGCAGGAGACAGCATCAATTGTGAAGGCTGGACTTCCAACGGTTCGGGAGCACTTGGGTACAACATTCGCGTGGTCTCGTCCGAGAAGAAATGGATCTCTGTTGCATCTTGCAATGCGAAGTTACCGATAGCTTGCTGCAAGTAGATAGCTTTTGCTGCGTCACACACCACGCGACGAGCAACTTGCTCTCAACTCACGCCAAGAAGCCTACAACAAAAGCCCACCTCCAAACCAGACGATCTTGACTCTCCAAAACAAACATGTTCCGATACCAAGGAACAAAGCAACATCCAAAGAACAAGGTTCGATGGACACCAAAGAGATTCGACTGGAAAGATTGAGGGGCCAAACAGAATGCGTTTGAAGGACAAAGTGGTGGTGGTCACCGGTGCAAGTCGCGGCGTTGGAAAAGGAGTGGCTCTCGCTCTGGGCTCCGAAGGCGCGACAGTCTATGTGACAGGCCGGACACTATCGGAAGGCGATGCGCCGTTGCCCGGTACGATCGGGGAAACAGCCCAAGAGGTCACAGAACGAGGCGGTCAAGGGATACCCGTTCGTTGCGATCACAGCAACGACGATGACGTCGCCGCGCTGTTCGCCCGAGTCCGTGAAGAGCAAGGAAGGCTTGATATCTTGGTCAACAATGTCTTCGCAGTTCCCGATGGGCCGCTGTTTGACACACCATTTTGGGAGCAACCTCACTCCTTCTGGGACACGATGCACAACGTTGGATTGCGCTCCCACTACATCGCCAGCGCCCTGGCCGTACCGCTCATGCTACCTCAAGGATCGGGGCTAATCGCCAACATCTCTTCGTTTGGTGGAGGAAGCTACCAACTCAACGTTGCGTACGGTGTTGGTAAGGCAGGCGTGGACCGTTTGGCCAAAGACATGGCGCATGACCTCAAACCTCATGGCATCGCATCGGTGTCGCTGTGGCCCGGCATTGTTCGTACAGAACGAATCGTCAGCCAGCAAGACGAGCTTCCCTTTGACATGAGAAACACGGAATCACCCGAATTGACAGGCAGAGCGATAGCAGCCCTTGCGACAGCCTCTGACCGGATGGAGCGCTCCGGCAAGGTCCTCGTGGTGGCCGAGCTTGCCGAAGACTACGGATTCACCGACATCGACGGTAAGCAACCCCGCTCTCTTCGACGCCGCAAAAGCAAAGAAACAAGCACAAAGGAGTCCCCATGAACACGCACCATCCCTCCGCTGTGTTGCTGGACAAGATCCGAGCCTTGCGCCCCAAGCTCAAAGAGGCCGCGCCCGAGAGCGAAAGACAACGTCGAGTCTCTCCGGAGTTAATTGCAGAGTTGGCGGAGATGGGCGCGTTTCGGATGTTGGTGCCCAGAGAGTTAGGTGGCGAAGAAGTAAACCCGTGGGTCTTTCTTCAAGCCCTGGAAGAGATCGCCCAAGGAGACGCTGCTGCCGCATGGTGTGTCATGACAGGAGCCACAACTGGGGTCCTTAGCGCTTACATGGACGAAGAAGGCGCACAGCAACTTTGGGGCGAACACCCCGATGTTGTGATGGCTGGTATCTTTGCGCCGATGGGCAAGGCCGTTCCTGTCGATGGAGGCTACCAGCTTACAGGACGTTGGCCGTTTGCAAGCGGTTGTGAGAATAGTTCCTGGCGCATGGGTGGCGCGCTCGTGATCGAAGACGGCAAGCCACGTATGGGTGACGACGGCGCTCCCATCATCTACTCTATGTTCTTTCGCTCAGAAGATTCCGAGGTCATCGACACCTGGTCTGTGAACGGTTTGCGAGGAACAGGCAGCCACGACATCGCGGTAAAGGAGCTGTTTGTGCCGGAGTCGCATATCACAACCTTGTTGGGTTGCTCTCCCCGTGTTCAGGCACCTTTGTTTGCCTTCCCTGTGTTTGGTTTGCTGGCAACAGGAGTAGCGGCTGTCGGCTTGGGCATTGCTCGGGCTGCGATAAGTACGTTGGTTGAGCTGGCGCAATCCAAGCGTAGCTTTGGCGGCAAAAAGACCATGGCGCAGCAAGAACTCACGCAGTTGCAAGTGGCCCAATCGGAGGCAGACCTGCAAGCCGCCCGCGCGCTGTTCCAAACCACCTTGCAAGAGGTATGGGACATCGCCGAACAGACCGGAAAGATAGGCGACACGGAGAAGGCACGCGTTCGAATGGCAGCGGTTCACGCAGCGACGGTTTCGGCCCGTGTGGTCGACGCGATGTACCATCTGGGAGGTGGCACTTCCATCTACGAACGTTGCGATTTGCAGCGTCATTTCCGCGACGTTCACACCATGACCCAACACATTATGGTGTCGCCCAAGATCATGACGACCGTCGGCCGCCTCCAACTTGGACTGCCCACCAACACTGCGCAACTGTAGGAAGAAAGAAGGCTCATAACAAACAGAAAGCGACGAGTGAGGCTCTAGGATTTGGGTTTGCCCAAGGTGTGTCGGAAAGCATCTTCGAGGGAGGGGTAGAGAAAGTCGAAGCCAGACTCGATGAGTTTGTCGGGGTGGACATAAGCGCCCTCCAAGAGAGCCTCTTCGCCCATCTGACCAAACAACGTCTTCACTGCAAAAGCAGGCATCGGAAAGATGGTGGGACGACGCAACACAGTTCCCAATGTTTGGGTAAATTCGGCGTTGGAGCAGGGGTTGGGAGAGGTCAGATTCACCGGCCCTTCGATATCGTCTTCGTACATCAGATGGTAGAGCGCTCCCACGACGTCTTCGAGGGAGATCCAGCTCATGCCCTGTTCACCGCTGCCAATGCGTCCCCCCACGCCCATTTGGAACGGCAAAAGCATCTTAGCCAGCGCACCACCGGCGGCTGTCATGACCACACCAATGCGAGGATGAACCACCCGAATCCCTGCGTCTCTGGCGGGCTGCGCAGCGTCTTCCCAGGCTTTGCAGACTTCGGCCAGGAAGTTATCACCAGCCGGGCTCTTCTCTGTCACCACAATGTCTTTGGGATTGTCCCCGTAATACCCGATGGCAGAGGCAGAAAGAAACGTGCGAGGCGGCGTTTTGCACTGCGCGAGAGTTTCGGCCACCAACCGTGTCCCTTGGGTACGGCTGTCCATGATCCGGCGTTTGCGCGCCTCGGTCCAACGACCACCTGCGATGTTTTCTCCCGCCAAGTGGACCACTGCATCGAAGCCTTCCAGAGAAGCCGCGTCGATTTCGCCTTCGCTGGGTTTCCAGTAGATCGCGTCTTCCCCTGCTTTGGGTTTGTGACGAACCAGAGGAACCACAGCGTGTCCGCCGGTTTGCAAAAAGCCTGTGAGAGCCTGACCAAGAAGCCCAGACGCCCCCGTGATAGCAACCCGAAGTCGCTCCCTGTCGCGGTACTTGGCGTGTCGTTCCAAATCATTCTGTGTCGTTTCGTGTCGGTACATGAACATGCGCTCCAGCATCGCTCGAACGTTCCATCCCGCGATCCATTGTGAAAGCGGGTGAAGCGGGAGTTGGTACTCAATGTGATCTTCCAGGACGCTCTGTTGCTCCCCGTCTGGAGCAAACGAATGGGTATGAACCCAGCGAGCAAACGGCCCCTTCACTTGCTCGTCGCGGAACTGTTGTCCTTCGATGTAGTCTTTGTGATGTGCCACCCAACGCAGCTTAAAAGGACCCATCTTCAGCGCAATCACCTTGCGAGCGCCGTCTTCGATGCCTCCTTCGTCCACTTCGAGCTCCACAGCATCCCAAGGCGGCGTCAGACGCAAAAAAGCACCGGGCCGACTGTGCCAGTCAAACAACTCATCCACAGGAACACCCAAGGTCGATCGTTTCTTAAACAGAGGCATAACGTTGTCCTTCTCAACCGATGGCAACGCCGGGAGGAAACGAAGCTTTTGCTTTCCACTCCAGCAGGCTCATCACAAGATCATGGCATTGGAACATTGCGAGCCCTGGGTTTATTCGAGGGCAAAGACAAGCCGGAGCCTTGACACCCCCAAGGAAGGCCCCATTGTCAAAGATGTATGGTACGGTGAAGAACGCGCCTGCGAAGTTCGATGCTGCAGGCCGCCTTTCTTCGAAGCTTTGGACCCCACAGGAGAACAGAATGGGTCTTCGTTGTCTTTCGTCCTTTCGGTGGCTCGGTGTGGTCCTCTTCCTCAGTGTGGGCTGGGTGGTTTTTCCATCCTCTTCCGCCCAGGCTTACCCCTCCAGCACCTCGCGAAGTCCTCAAACCGCTCGCTCCTACCCTTTGTCCAAGATGCCGCTCCTACGACTGGTGTTGCGCTTGCTGCAACGTTTCTACATCGACCCCACGCAGTTCAAAGCCCAAAACATGCATCGCTCTGGCTTGCAGGCCTTGGAGCGCAAGCTGGCAGAGGTTCAAGTCACATGGGCTCCCCAAAACAAGGCGTATACCGTGCGCCTGGGTCCTCACACCCAAACATGGAGGACTCGCCGATTCATCGGCTTGTTTGATGTCTGGCTGCGGCTTCGACCTGTCGCTGAGTTTGTCGGCAAACACTACAAAGGCGACGTCCCAATTTCCGAGATTGAGTACGCGATGGTCATCGGTGTGATGTCCACGCTCGACAAACAAACCCGTGTTATCAGCCGAGAGATCTTGATGCGTCGTCGGGCGCTTCGTCCTCAACGCAAGAAAGGCAAGATTGGGGCCGTGCTGTCGTGGGACAAGAAGACCAAGAAGATCCTGATCCGCAGCGTGGTCCAAGATGGACCTGCAGACCTCGCAGGACTCAAGCCCAATGACCGAATCCTGGCAGTGGACGGTGCCAAGGTTCAAGACGGAGGTCTTCGCGAATGGATCGGAAAGATCATTGGGCTACGAGGCTCCCGCATTGCTCTTACAATCGCCCGAGAAGGTTGGGCCAAGCCCAAGCGTGTGGTCCTGATTCGAGCGTTGATGGCTCCACCTCTTGTCGTCAGTCATCTGCTCCCTGGCAAAGTCGGCTACATCCGACTGCGTCAGTTCTCTCAGGGGGCCTCCTTGTTGATCCGTGAACACCTCGCTCGACTGCGTCAAAAAGCCAAAGGCAACCTCCTCGGTTTGGCCCTGGATCTCCGTAACAACCCAGGAGGTCGAATCACCGAAGCCGTCAAGATCTGTAGCTTGTTTGTGGAGCGCGGAGAGGTTGTGACCTACGCAGGAGCGAACACCAAACGAAAAACCTACAACGTGACAGGTAGCAACGTAGAGGCTCAGTATCCTCTTGTTGTGTTGATCAATGACCTCTCAGCCTCAGCGTCGGAGCTTCTTTCGGGAGCGCTGCAGGGAAACAACCGTGCGCTGGTGATTGGCCAACAAAGCTATGGCAAAGGTACAGTCCAAAGTGTAAGTGGGATGCCCCGCTTGGGTCTGCTCTACCGTGTAACCGTTGCGCAGTACATGGTCCCACCCGACCGCTCGATCCAGATGGTTGGGATCGCACCTGACATCGCTCTCACTCCAATCAGCGTGAAGTCCAGGAATGTGAGCTACTTCAGCAAGCCTCTCCGGGATCAAGAGGCGCGGAAGAAGCGATGGCCGAAGTTCCTCCAACAGTACTCCGACCCAGACGCCCACTTCCTGATGAATATCTCCTACCTGACGCACGATGCGCCGGGCGATCGGTTTCGGCGCAAAAAGCGCCCTCGCTCGTTGAAGACTTGGTGGATTGACGCCACGCACCCTCTCGCAGATGACTTTGAAGTGTGGGTCGCCCGCTACATGCTGGCCAACGCCCAAAGCAGCAACCGTGATGTGTTCTTCAAGAGAGTCAAGCGCCCCTTGGAACGGCTCAAGCAACTTCAGCAGAGAAGGCTGGTGCGAGCCCTAAAAAAGAGAAAGATCGATTGGCAGGCCAGCAGCGCCAGTAAAAACGTACCTGCTAACATCACAGCCAAGGTCAAGCTCCTCAACGCCAAGCTCCCTGTTTTGACAGGCAAAACGATAAAGATGCAGGTCACGGTGCGCAGTGATGGAAAAGTTGGGGTGTATCGACTTCGGGCCATTGTTCATACTCAGCTTCCGATGCTGCGGTACAAAGAGATGCTGTTTGGCACCCTACGTCCAGGACAGTCCGTGACACAGACCCTGGAGTTTAAGCTTCCCCACTACCTCCGGGAAGGAGTGGTTCCCATCACCATTCGTTACCAGGCAGACAAAGCCCTAAAGATCCCTTCGACTCCATTTCTCCTGTCGTGGCGTTCACCCAATCGCCCGACGTACCGGATTCAGTACCAAATCTTGGATCCAGCCCCTGATGGGAACGGCGACGGTCAGCTGCAGGCCGGAGAAAAAGCGTACGTCCGGATGACCATCAAGCAACAAGGTGGAGCCCAAGCCACACGACCGATATTACGATTGTTTGTGGAGCGGACGCGGGTGTCCAAGGCGCGTCAACGGCTGAAGTCATTGCAGCCAGGAAAGAGCCAGACCGCCTGGTTCGAGATGCGTGTGCCCGACAACGCCAAAGCAGGCCGACGTTATTCCACCATCACGTTGGTCGATCCAACCTTCGGCACCTTGATCAAGCACAAGCTGGGCTTTCAGGTTGTGGGTCCTTTGCCGCCTCCCCGTGCACCTCAGTGGGTGACGTGCAGCAAGCCCGTCTTGTTGTACAACGGCCCTTCTAGCCAGGGGAGTCCGATTGCAACGTTGGGTGCAGGTGCAACGCTGCAAGTGAAGCGCACCCACCTGAGGATGCATCAGGTTCAGCTCCCGCTGCCCCAAGCCTACAAAACAAGACAAGGTCGAGAGCTACGCACCTTGAGCGCCTGGTTGCCGCAAGCCATGTGCAACAAAACACAAAAAGCCCCAGAGAAGCGGCCTTCCCTGTCATGGCTGGATCAATTTGTCCCTCCCAAAGTAACGTGGGGGTTCAACCCCACCGAAGTGGTGCGGACACCCACGCCGAAGCCAAAACTGACCGTGGTTTCGAAGTATGGCATCCGCGATTTGTTTGTGATGCAGAAGAAGAACAAGCCCTTTTACAAGGTGTTCCAGTACAAGAACCCAAAGGGAACCACGCGAACGCAGCTCCGCTTGCCGCTGAAATTGAAGGTCGGTTGGAATCGACTGCGTCTTGTGGTTCGTACGTCGCAAGGGGCCTTTACTTATCCTTTCCAGCTCAGCTACCAACCGAAAGAGACAGCTTCCCGTTGACATCCGCTGGCGCAGAGTGTGAAATAGGAAGCCTCAACGAGAGTGAATCCACAGCAAGATGAATGTTGGTACTTGGGAAAAAGGAGGCTGTGTTCTTGACGGTGGAAGATCCGCGCATTGGTGAACAGATCCAGGACTATCGACTGGAGAAACGTCTAGCGAGTGGTGGGATGGGCACCATCTTTCTCGCCCAACGTGCCCCCAACTCAGGGAGCGAACGTTCCATCCTTCGTGTGTTTAAGCTTCTTCGCCCAGAGTTGGCCAACGACGAGCAAGGCATCCACCTGTTTCGTCGTGAAGTTCAAATTCTTCAACAACTCCATCACCCCAACATCGTGCAGCTGGAAGACCACGGCATTCACGACACGATGGGTCGCTACATCTGCATGGAGTACATCACAGGTCACACGCTGAAAACGCACCTCCGCCGTAACCCCAACCCTCCCAAGCATGCGTTGGTGGTGCGGTGGATCCAGCAGATCTGTGAGGCGCTGAGTTACTGCCATCAAAAGCAAATTGTTCACCGGGATCTCAAGCCAGAGAACATCTTTTTGCAGGCACCCGACACACCGGCCGAGATGCTCAAGCTCTTCGACTTTGGCATCGCATCCTGCCCCAACGTGGATGAGATCCCCGCGCGACATGTGGGAACCCCACGGTATATGCCCCCCGAACAGATCCGAAGTGAACCTGTAGACGGTCGCGCCGACCTCTACGCGCTGGGTGTGATCTTGTACGAACTCCTCACCCACCGCCCCCTGTTTGCGGAGAAGAACAGCGAACGTCTGCGTCAGGCGCACCTCAACCAAGCCCCTCCAACGTTGGGAGAGCGACGCCCAGACCTGGTCATACCTGACAGCGTGGAGAGCATGTTCCAACAGCTTCTGGCCAAGTCTCCAGACGAACGACCGGCCAATGCCCAAGCCTTTGTCGCCCTGTGGAAAGAGTGCCTCCCCCCTGAGCCGTTTGAACGACGCGGTGGGAAGATGGGCTTTGTCGTGGGACAAGACTCTGCCGACCTCTCCTCCATGGAGGACGTAGACACACCTCCACCCATCGAAAACCTCGATAACTTCGACGGCGACGAGTGGGACGAAGAGTTTCACAGCGGCTCGTTCTGGCAAACCTACAAGTGGCCCTTGATGTTTCTCCTCCTCGCACTGGTCGGCCTGGTGGCTGTTGTGTGGGGAATGAGATCGTAAGACACCCCACCTCACAGGTCTTGCAAAAAGCTGCTCATGCCATACCGCATCACCCCTGCATACGAATCGGACCTGCCCAGACTGTGGGCGATTGAACAAGAATCCTTCCACAACCCCTGGTCCAACGACATGCTGCAACAGGAAATCACCAAACCGCAAGCCCGCTTCCGTGTCCTTCGAGATGCTGCAGAGGCATCGCCGGAGACGTCACCCGCGTTGGGGTTCTGCCTCTCTTGGGTTGTCTTGGATGAGCTTCACATCCATCAAGTTGCAGTCACCCCTTCCCTTCGTCGCCAAGGCTTGGGTCGCCTCCTGCTGCAAGACGCCCTCAACATCGCCCAAAAAGAGCAAGTCGTGCGTCTCTACTTGGAGGTGCGCGCATCCAACCAGGCCGCCTTGGGGCTCTACCAAAGCTTTCACTTTGAGACCGTAGGCGTGCGCCGCAAGTACTACCAAGAACCCGTGGAAGATGCAGTGGTTCTCGTGTACGAAACCCAGGCTGAAACCTCAGACGGCGAACGTTAAGGGAGTCGGATGTTTCCAACCAAGGACAACCCTGAGATCTTACTCCCACCTGAGATGTGGCCTTGCCCAACGTTCCAACCCGTTCGGTTGTTGAGCCAGACACGGACGGCGCAATTGTATCTCGCTGTTCCCAAGGTGCATGATCGAACAACCGAAGAGATCCCCACAGTCCGTGCGACTTTGTCTCTCGATCAAGTGGTTGTGAAGCTTCTTGCTCCCCACCTCTCCGAAGAACGAGAAGCTCGCGTGCTCTTTCGGGATGAGATCCGCCTGCTGCAACACCTCCACCACCCCTGTATTGTTCATTGTTGGGAAGCCCAGGAGGAAGGCCCCCTCCCCTACGTGGTGATGGAATACATCCAAGGTTGTGACCTGGGTGTGTTGCTTCAACATCAACTCGACACACACTGCCCGCTTCCATGGACCCAGTCCTACCGAATCGCATCTGGAATACTGCAGGGGCTGGTCTACCTCCACAACGCCACAGATGAACAGGATCGCAACCTCGGCGTTGTCTACAGAGATCTCGCTCCAGCCAACGTTTTGCTCAGCGTGCAAGGCGGGGTCAAGTTGATTGACTTTGGCCTGGCGACTCACAAACACATGGTTCGCTTCACGGCAGGTGACTCCTTGCGAGGAACGTTTGCTTACCTCGCTCCCGAGCTGCTCGAAGATGCAGCAGCGACAAGGCTCTCCGACATCTTCGCCTGGGGAGTTCTGGCCTGGGAGACCTTCACCGGGCAGCGGCTGTTTGATGCACCCCACCCCGATGCCATCCTCCGTCAACTTCGGGAGAAACCGATCTTGCCGGTCCATCAGATAAATGCAGATGTACCTCCCGAGTTGAGCGACTGGATCCAACGAGCCTTGGAACGTGATCGAACCCAGCGTCCCTCCAGGTCCGAAGCCTTGGAGGAAGCATGGTCAGCCTTGGCGCCGACGTCATCCCAGATCGAGGAATCCGAACGCGACAAGCCCACATTGGAAGAGCGAATACAGCAATGTCAGGAAGGAAGCGTGGAACCGTGAGAAAGACATTGAAGAAGTGGCCTCTTTTGCCCTTCTTGAAAGCGCCCCGTTTGACCTTGCTTGCCTTCCTAGCCGAGTTCCCCTATTCTCGGCAACACAGGCACGTGTGGAGATAACACCCCGACTTCGCGAAGTACCACAGCCCCTTGAAAAGGAGTCAACTGGAACATTGGATCAAGAAGCCCTCGCCGATTACGTTTGGTTGGACCGTGAAGACGAACTTCCTGCTTTGTGGGACGACCTGGCAAACCGCACCTACCTCGCCATCGACACAGAGAGCAACAGCTTCCACGGATACACATCCCGGATCTGTCTGCTCCAGATCGCAACGACCGATGCAGTGTACCTGCTCGACACTCTGGCGCTCCCGGCTGAGTCATTGGGTGGACTTCGTTCACTCCTCGCAGACCCCCATGTGGTCAAAGTGATGCACGGCTCCGACAACGACATCATCGGCCTCAAACGAGACTTTGACTTGGAAGTCAACCATCTCTTTGACACCATGATCGCGGCCCGCTTCATGAACTATCAGCAGCGCGGACTGGACGCGCTGTTGCGCCAGTACTTCGGCGTGCACGTCAGCAAAAAATACCAGCGCCTCAATTGGAAGCTACGACCCATTCCAGAAGACGCCTTGCGGTATGCGGCTGGCGACGTCTCGTACCTGCTCCCCATGTACGAGCAGATCAGCGACGAGCTGCACGAGCTAGGGCGTTGGGATTGGGTGATGGAAGACTCTGCCCTGGTGGCAGACCGCGAGATCCCAGACAAGTCCTTTAACCCCGACGGCTTCTGGAAGATAAAGAGCGCCCGCGACCTCTACCCTCATCAAATGGCGGTGTTGCGAGAGCTGTACTTGTGGCGCCATGAAGTCTGTATGGAAGAAGATGTCGCTGCGTTCTTGCTATTGGAAGACCGCACCATGGTGGAGATTGCACGGGCCCGCCCGACCTCTGTCCAAAAGCTGCTGCGCCTTCGAGGGATTAACCATCGCCAAGTTCGTCGCCACAAAGAAGAGATCCTTGGGGTGGTACAGGATGGAATCGAAGCTGATGCACCCAAGCAGCCACCGCGTAAACCGCGCAAAGCTCCTCTTGTCCCTCTCCACGAAGAGGTTTACGAAGCCCTGCGCTCCTGGCGACAGGAAACAGCGGAACGCGAGGATCTAGAGATCGATCTCGTCGCTACCAAGCACATGTTGCAAACGTTGGCGCGCGAGCTACCCCAAAGCATGAAAGAACTCTCTGCGCTCCCAGGTTTGACGTCGTGGCGGATCGACCGCTATGGCGCGACGTGGCTGGACTTCATCAAAAACAACCAAACTTCTTCTTGACTTACCAGGACTTTCCCCTATAGTATGCCCCGCTCGCAATATTGCGTATCCCCGTTTCTGCAAACAACCGCATAGAAACGGTTGAAATACATCGAATTTCCAGACACTGAGAAAGGAGTGTGAGAACCATATGGCTGAAGTACGGATCAAGGAAGGCGAATCGTTTGAGCGTGCAATGAAGCGTTTTCGTCGCGCTGTGGACCGCGCCGGCATCCGCAAAGAATGTCGTCGTCGCATGTTTTATGTGAAGCCCAGCGAACAACGCCGAATCAAGCGCCGCCAAGCTGAACGCCGCCGCCGCAAAGCATTGCGCCGTCAGCGACTGCGTGAAATGGGTCGCTAAGCCAACCCTCCACTCCCCCTGCCTGATTGTCTGACCTTTCTCTCTTTCCATTCTCTACCGCAACTTCTCCTTCACTCCACCTGTTAATCAACGTTCCTGGTGGGTGTCTTCCTGCGTCCAGACTCTGCTGTGCGTGGAAGGACAACCGCAACGGTGGAAATCCTTTTCCTGGTGTGCGCCCGTATGGCTTGCACAGGAACCTGCAAAAGCACACGCCAGAGGAATGCTCCAAGCTGGTACGCTTTCTGCAGGATGCTTAGGATGAAACCCGAAGGTGTTCCCGATGGATGCTCGTCCAACGTAGAAGAATCCAACAAATTCGGCAACATCAGTAAGGAAGGATTCGGTTATGTTTCGGAAAGTATGTATGACATGGTTGTCAGGTTTGTGTTTCCTCAGCCTCTTGTTGTCAGGTTGTGGAGTCCCCTCTTTGGTGGAGGGATTGGGTCAGGTCAAGTGGGAAGGAAAGCTCACGCAACAAGCAGAGTTTCCTCCGCTTCTGGCCAACGGAATGTTGTTTGTAGCAGGCCAATCCTCGTTGTCGGCCTGGGATGCTCGCACAGGTAAGTTGGCCTGGAGCCACGACACCAACGAACACACGTGGAGCGGCCAACCCGTCGTTTCACAGGGGACGTTGTTGCTCGGGACGCAAGGGGGCAAAGTCATAGGCCTCGATCCGACCAACGGTGAAACCTTGTGGTCCTTCCAAATGGAGAACAGCCGGATTTTCCGGGCACCTGTTCTTCATGGAAACATCGCTTGCTTTATGGGCTGGAAACAAGAGGACCGAACCCTCTCCTTCTACGGTCTGGACATTCAGAAACAAGCGCTGGCTTGGCAACACGACACCACGTACAGCCCCTCCGTACAAGATGGCACACTGACATTAGGGCGTCCAGCGATCTCGGGCAACACGGTCTTTTTCAACGTATGGGGGCTCGCCTTCTTTGCGTTTGATGCGACAACAGGCAACAAAGTCTGGACGCTTAAGCTCCCCAAGGACAAGAACGCCATCTCCAGCAAAGTGGAGACCAGCCCGCTCGTGGCTGGAGATCTCGTCCTGTTTGGCAGCACAAGTGGGCTGTACGCCATTAACGGCAAGACCGGTCAACAGAAGTGGCACGCAGAGGTCGCTCCAACAGGTCATCTGACTCATGAAGAACAGATTGTATACGTTCCAGGCCACGGCAGCGGAGTCACCGCTCTTTACCTGAACACCGGCAAGACACATTGGCAAGCCAGCACCACCAGCCGCGGCTCGCTTCCTCCCCCTGACACACACACGCCGCCGTTGTTGATTGGCCCTCACATCTACGTGGCTCACCTTGAAGGGGAGATCGACATCGTTGACAAAAACACAGGCCAACCTTTGGGCAAGTACCGCGCGGCAGAGCGCCCGTCGTGGGTTGGACTCGCCACAGACGGCGCCACCCTGTTTGTAGTGCAGGACAAGAGCATCCTCGCACAAGCCATCCACTCCCCTGCGCAACCGTAGCCCTACTCCCCCTTGTTCTCCGGCGTAAGAGCTTTTCCGGCTCGCCGCTCCCATCGCAGACCCCATCGATAACCAACCCATCCACCTAAGCTCAAGCAAACAACGAAGGTCACAAACAGCAGGCCGAGAGAGGCCATCCAATTCAGCGGTGCGCCCCAGCTCTGTTGTGCGACAGCGAGTAGCTGTACGAACAGCCAATGAGCCCCCAAGCCAGCCAGCACCATACCCAAGAGACTGCATCCCAGAACCATCTCAACCTCCCTGCTTCCTGTTGTTCAAAGTCACCGTATGAATTGCCAAAGAGCCTTCGTCCAGCCCGGTCGTAGCAGGCTGTATCTGCGGCTCGTCGCTCCCTTGTCGAAAGCAGAACAATGTGATACTACTGGCGACCGTTTGCAAGCACTAACCGACTAGAATGGGAGTTTTTGTATGACCAAGATACAAGCGTTTCGAGCCCTTCGACCGGCAGACGGCAAAGCGGCTGACGTGGCATCTCCACCCTACGACGTGCTGTCTACGGAGGAAGCTCGCGCCATCGTCAACGAGCACCCCCATTCGTTCTTGCGCGTTGTTCGTGCGGAAGTCGCCTTCTCAGCCGACGCAGACCCTTACAGTGAAGAGGTCTACGCCAAAGGCGGCAGCGTTCTGAAGCAGTACCAAGAAGAAGGTACACTGCAGCAAGAGTCCAAGCCCTGCCTTTACATTTATCGTCAGCAGATGGGTGAGCAAGTCCAGACAGGGCTTGTCGCTGGTGCATCGTGTGCAGAGTATGACAAAGAGATCATACGTAAGCATGAGTTCACCCGCCCAACCAAAGAAAAAGACCGCGTGAAGCACATTGAAACGCTCAAGGCTCAGACGGGTCCGGTCTGGTTGGCGTACCGTTCGATTCCACAAATCGACCAAAAGATCAAAGAGTTGACAGGCAAGGAACCGAGCTTCCAGTTTACAGCTCCCGACGAGGTCATCCACACCGGTTGGGTTGTAGACCAAGATGACGACATCGCGCTGCTCCAAGACTTGTTTGAGACCCACGTTCCCTTGTTGTACATCGCCGATGGCCACCACCGCTCCGCCGCAGCCAGCCAGGTTGCCCAGATCTGGCGCGAGCAACACGGCGTGGACGCAGAGCACCCCTCGCAATTTTTCTTGAGCGTTATTTATCCCCACAACCAGTTGAACATCATGGCGTACAACCGCCACGTGCACGACCTGAACGGTCTGACCCCAGACACGTTCTTGGGCAAGCTGTTGGGCGTTTTCGACATCGACACGGTGGACAATCCTGCGAAGCCCAACCCTCAAGAGCGTCATCACTTTGCGATGTACCTGGAAGGAGAATGGCACCAGCTTAAGGCCAAGCCTGGCACCTACCAGGAGAGCGACCCCATTGAATCCCTGGATGTCCAGATCCTTCAGAAGCGTGTGTTGGAGCCACTCCTCGGAATCCAAGACCCGCGAACTTCTGACCGCGTCAGCTTTGTGGGCGGCACCCGAGGTCATCAGGAGTTGGAGCGTCTGGTCCAGCAGAACGGTGGTGTTGCTTTTGCTTGCTACCCCACCTCCATCGACGAGCTCTTCCGTGTGGCCGACGCCAACCAAGTCATGCCTCCCAAGTCGACCTGGTTTGCTCCCAAACTTCGTTCCGGTCTGTTCACACACCTGCTCGACGGCTAAAGAATCTCTACTCCAGCCGTAGATACCCTGCCAGTCCCATCTCTTGCAATTCCTCCCAATACACCGTGGTTAATGTCAGGTCACAGATCTTCTCTGTGTAGAAGTTGTGGAACACGGCGTGGTGCAGCTCTTGGGCGATGGGTTGCGCCTCTTCCTCAGGAACTTCGCGATACCATTGACAACGTGGACTCCAACCAATCGCCTCGTTATCAATATCGAGAACATACGGAAACACCCGGCAGATCCAAGGACGAGACACATGGATGGTGCAGCGTCCTTCGGCATCCAGAAAGGTGCAGGTCTGGTCGGCTTTCTGACGAAGAACAGGAAAGACCCGCCAATGGAACGACTGCGTCATGGCCCGTAACATAGGCCTGGCAGCAAGGGTAGCTTCGTCAAAGGTGGGCTTGTCATGCGTCATTTGATCGGTCCAGCCTTTGTCCACAAACAAAGCAACATCCACCAACCTCAACAGCACGGTGTTATGGGGTCCTTTGCAGCAGTTGTCCTGGCAACTTGCGCAATCTGGGATGCGTTGTTCTGGAAACTGAAGAGGCCAAGATGAAGGGTCGGGCGGCGTGAAGTCAAACTCACGAAGCAAGTTCCACAAACGCCAACGCTGGCGCCACGTCCGCTTCTCGTTGTTCTGGTGCGCTCGCCACAGAGAACGAACTTGTCGTTCCATAGGGCCACACTGCAGAGCACGCGAAAACGACATGCTACTTTTTCGAAGAGGGAGGTGGATACGACGGCTGTGGGATCTGCGCAGCAGGCCGGGACGGAGCCTGTCCTCTCACGATCGGTGGAGGTGGCTGGTTGGAACGTCCATGTGCCTGACCTCCTTGTGGTTGCGGCAAGATGTTCGTGCTGCCACCGGGAACATTTCCAGCCGAAGGTCCACCGTTGGAAGATGGATAGACGTGGGGTTTCGAATGGGCTCCCTTGTCCTTCCCAGACGAAGCGTTTTGCCACCGATCGCCTGGAGGCAAAGGACTACCATCTCCCGCTCCTGGGTAGACCTTGGCTTTGCGAACTTTGCGCTTGCGGACCACCATGGTGTTGTGGTCAGCGGGGATGGAATCGTCGATGGGCTCCAGTTGGTCGCTGCCTTGCAGAAGCCGCTTTTGGTTGTTCATCTTCTCCAACAGAAGGCCCAACCCAAGCTGCTTGGCGTCGCTGATGCCACGCCCCAGAATGTGAGCAGCCGTGCTCGCATAGCCGCTGGCAAACAAAGCCTGCGTCAACGCCAACAGCGACGACAGCTGGTTCGCTGCGTCGCCCACATACTTAAACATTTCCACAGCTTTCAGATAGCAGAACGTGACCACGCCACCTTCCGGCAATGGAGTGGGTGGTTGTTCAAAGATCTCCAGCGCGGTTTTGGCTGTAAATCCGGTCGCGGTCTGTCCCAGGAAGTGGTACACCCAACCTCGCAGATGAGGCGGCACATCAGACAGGCGCTTGGACGCAATTCTCGCGTAATAAAGGGCCTCTTTGGACTGCCGAACAAGGACCGACGAAGCCGCCATCGCTGCAGCGGTCGGCGCGATTAAGCTCGCACTGCCCGAGACACGACAATGCTTCCAGGCTTCCAACAACAGGGTTTGCGCCTGCTGCACATTACGACGCAACAGGTACGCTCTCGCGAGGTAGCACAAGCCCTGGACCAAAAGACCGAAGGCCTCACGAGGTCGAAGGATCTGGACCGCTTGCTCAAACAGAGGGATGGCGCTCTCTTCATCCCCAGCTGCGAGGAAGAATTCTCCCAGCTGCAGAACCGATGCAGCGAACAAGACCGGCTGATCCATATCCTGCAGCATTCGAGTGGCCTCTTGAAGCTTCTGCACTGAGTCGGACCATTTGCCTTCAGCCCGATACAATGCACCCACCGTCAAAAGGTAGTGAACTCGCTCCGAAGGACCGTTATGTTCGGATAGATACGTTTTGGCTTCCTTCAGGTAACCAAAGGCTTTTGAGACCTGACCGTCCAACAGCGCCAAGCGAGCTTGCAAGATTCGACCTGTGTAGCTGAGTCGGTCATCATCCGCCTGCTCCGCCAACGTTTGTGCATTTAAGACAGCACTCTCTGCGCCTGTTACATCTCCTTGTGACGACAGACACCGAGCCACTTTCAGAAACAGCTTGGCACCCCAGTAAGGGTCGGTCAGTTGCCAACTACGTTGGAGCGCTTTTCGGTACAGTTGAAGAGCCGCTCGGGTATCGCCCATGCGCTCGTAGATACGCCCAGCCAGGTGTTCCGTTTGCAGCTGCAACAACGGATGGAAGGAGCCTTCGCTCTCAAGGACACTCGACAGAAGCGTGAGAGCGTACTGGCAGCGATGCTGTGCAAACGCGTCTTCCGCCACACGCAGAAGCTCCCGGTGAGCCTCTTCGTACAAACCCGCCAGCTTGAGGTGTTGGGCCAACTCAGGGACAAGGTTTCGCTCACGGTCACGAGCTTGCAGCCACTGCGAGACCGAGCGGTGCATGCGTTGTCGTACGGAATTGGGAAGCTGACGCTGGCACAAGTCGCGCAACAAACGATGCTCAAACCGGTACTCTTTCTCCCCAAGAATCGACGAGATCGCCAACCGCTCAATCAGCCCTTTTTGCTCCAGTTGGTTGAGAATCTCGGTTCGATCATCAACGTGTGAGATCTTCACGCCGTCTTGCAAACCCCAGTTGCCGTCCTGAATGTCGAGACGCTCCAGGGCCTCAATGCTGCCTTTCCAGAACCGGTCTCCCACGACGGCAGCCTTCCGCAGAGTATCCTGTTCGAGGGTGCTGAGGTTTCGGAGTCGCTCCAGGATCGTATGCTTGAGCCGCTGCGACTGTGACGCACGGGACGACCACATCCCCGTCGTGGAGTGAGGTTCAGAGACCAACTGTTTGCGAACCAGCTCCAGCAAGATCCGAGGATTGCCCTGAGCCTGATCGATCAAATGAGCCAGAGCTTCGTGTTGCGACCGCAGGTCTGGCCATTGTCCTTCTACCAACTGGTAACATTCTTGCTGGTTGAAAGGCTCCAATCGAATCTTTTCAGCGTTGGGTAGCGAAGAGAACAAGATGTTCTCGTACTCATCGTGACTTCCGATCACAACCACAAACAAACGAGCGGGTGGATTGTGAAGGAGATTGTCCAGCAGCGTTCGGCTCAACCGGTCGAGCAAGTACAAGTCATCAAAGACAAGGACGGTAGGAGCTTCCACAGTAGACGCACGAATCAACCACTCCAACGCTTCGACCTGCTGTGACGCAGGTGACCGTGACTCCGTCAGAAGCTCCAACAAAGCATCGGCGTACCAGGATTGGTACGAAGCCAAGGGCGCGTCAGGATGCTGCGCCAGAACGTTCAAGCGATAGGGCAAGCCATGGTTGGGTTCAATCCCCAACGCTTGCACGTGGCTGTTGAGCAAGCTGGAAAGATAAGGGGACTCCCCTGCGTGAGGTGGACACCACATCGCGCCACCACCAAACAGAACGGCCGACCCTTGGAGTTGACGTCGCCACTCATTGACCAAGCGGCTCCGCCCCACACCAGACTCTCCCAACACCAAAGCCGCGGAAAAGGAGCTACTTTGTAGGAGAGAGGTCCACTGTTTGTGCAATCCAGACAGGGCATCATCGCGGCCTACCCAGGGAGGCTGAATCGGCCGACGCTCCAGGCGAACCGCTTCACCGGAGCCGATGTTCGCGTCGTCCACTTCGTACGCAGGCTCTTCAAGGCTTGGAAGAACAACCTCCTGGCACTCCATAGGCTGGGTCCACTGCTGGTAGAAATCCCAGTTCAGCCACACCCGATCCACAGGCATACCACGCAACAATCGACGCGCAACCAGCAAAGCATCCTCAACGCCAGGATCGCTTTGTGAGGAAAGTGACACCAGCACACACCGCCCACGCAAACGAACATGGATGGAGGGTTCGTATCGCTGAACAATGTCGCGCATCAGCTCCAGGCAAGAATGAACCAGGCTGCCCACACCAGAAGCATTCACGGACTTCTTTGCAACCACTCGATCGTCGTCGATCTCGACAACTTCCAGACCCACGTCGTGCATCGACTTGACCAGGGTGTCAGCGAGACCTCGTAGGACCTGCAAACGTTGCCCTGTTCGCAAAGGCGCGTTGCCTTGTAGCGATTCGGCGTCCAGTTGCCACACCGCAAACTTCGGCGTGGCCTCTCCGCTCCTGCTCCAATCGTTGACGCTGGCAGAGGGCAAAGACTCCTCTTGGGTCCACTGCCTCTGCATTGTGTTGTGCTGCGGTGAGTTGTTGTCTTCCAGGGCAAACGGTCCCAGATCCGGAGCGAGCCAGCGCTGCTGTGTCGAAGGAGCGTTTCGTCCAGTGGAAGGCTCAGGGGACGTTTCAGGAACGCTCGTGTCGGCGTACAGATGTCCCAAGGTATGCTCGATCGCGTCGTCTTGACCGACGACACCCTGCCCTGTTGCAGTGTTCCAGTCCTCCTCGACGATCGAGTCCATGCCAAGCTCTTCGACAGCTTCCGACTCACCGGTGGCATCCGATTCATCGCGAACAGTAGAAACGTCCCACGCCCCACGAATGTTTCGCGGTTCAGGCTCTTGCCGGCCCCAACGTCCCACAGGGTGACGGTCCGTTGGATCGTACACTTCGGCTTCGGAGGCTTTGGAGAACAGATCGGGAGAGAACGCCTCCGCCTGGCTAGGGGGAGGAGGGGTTGTGGGAGTTTTGACGACAGCGGTGGATGGTTCAACGTCTGCTTGAGGCACTGGGCTACTTTGTCTCAAAGCGGAAGCTGCTGCTGCCTCAGGGTCCTGCTCCAACAACGCATGGAGTTCACGCAGGTCAATCCGATCGGTGGGAGCCGGCCGATGCAACGAAGGCTCGTCCATCTCAGTCAAGGGAGCTGGCGTTGTCGCAACATGCTCAGCAACAGGAGGAGCGCCGCCGTGCAGCGTAGACTCGCTGGAATCCTCTGGAGCCGGAGTGGGCGTGGTTTCTTTGTAATTGACAGCTTTCTTCCAGGCTTCTGGCGACAACGGCGCCACCGTGGTGCGCTCTTCGCTGTGACGATTCATCTCGTCGTATTCGTCGTAATCGACGGAAGCTTTTTCGAGTTCAACCTCAACTCCCGCGGCACCTTGTGAAGGCTCTTGGGACATTGGGGAAGGAACATAGCCTGCTGTCGCGTATGGTGAAGGACTGGGCGTAGATGGAGGGGTTGGCACGGCCTCCGAAGGCGGGTTGGATGGATGCTCCCGGCTTGCATCGACGTCCCCGGCTGCCTGCTGACTTGGCGCCGTATGCTCAGGCTCGCCGGCGCCAAAATCTGTGGCGGGAGACTCCGCCATCAACTCCGCGTCATCGTCCACATGACCCACGCCAGCATCGTCGTGGATCAGACGATCCAACGCCGCATCCATGTCCCCCAACACGGCGCTGTCCAGATCGTCTTCCTGCATCAAAGAGTAACGACCTGTGCCCTCACGCTTTTGTTTGCCGTTGTCGGCTTCGGGAGCAGCGTCAGCCACAGGGGAAGGTTCGGGAGGTGCAGTCTCATCGATCTCGTCGTCGTCATACCACTTCGACATGTCCGACATCGATTGCCCAAGGCTAAAGTCAGGAGGCAGTTCCGCACCGCAGCTCATGCATGTGGGTGCTGTGTCTGGGTTGGAAAAGGCACAAGAAGGACAAATCAGCATGGGGGCTCACTTCTTTTTCTTGTATCGTGAGTGAATCACGGTCTCCCTGCCTGAGCGCACCATCACTTTTTCATCCCAAAGATCGCCGTCTTTGGTCACAAACGAGATCTGGTACTTTCCAGGTCGCAACGGATGGCGTTGGAGCACTTTTTTCTCTGTCGTAATGCCGTTGATGTAAATCACCGCTGGGGGCGTCGACATGACGGACAAGAAACCTTTCTTCAGCGGAATGCGACGCAACACAAACGTCAGAGGTTTTGTCCCCAGTTCGGAGACTTTCACCGTCTTCCACAACGTCTTGTAACCCTGCTTCCGAATTCGGAACTGCAACTCTTTGGTCGATGTCGGTACGTTTAACTTGAGAGGGGCTCGGCCTTTGGAGGCTCCGTTCAGCACGACCTGAGCCTTCGCCGGTCGGGTAACGACCTGAAACGAAACGGTGCTTGGAGAGGCTCGCTTTTCAGGAGCAGTTCGCGGCACAACCTTGGTTCGGGCTGGTGGAACAGAGCGCGCAGGCTGCGATTTCCGTGCAGGAGACGGAGCAGTTCGTCCTCGCGCCGGCACCTTGTTTTCGCCACGACGTGGAGCTGGCGTATGGTTTTGCACCGGCTTTGCGTTGTTTTGGTTCTCATTGCCTACCTGATTCACAACAGGCCCAGGTGGGGGAACAATGAGCAAGAGATACAGCAAGAGCAAGAACGAGATGCCAAGGAAGCCCCACATAAAAATAAACGTGCGGGTCTGACGACGTTTGTTCCGAGCAGCAGAGAGAGTTCGTGAAGCAGGCGCGGGGGACGCCAAAGCTTCAGGAGGGAGAAACAACTCGGGCTCAGCTTGCAACGGAATGGCGGGAGGAGCAAACGACTCTTGCGTGGGAGGCGCTTGCTGACTCTCAGGAATGGCAGAAGACAACGACAAAGAAGCCGGGTTGGGCTCTGTTGGTCGAGGTTTCTTGATGTCCTTGGTTTTGTCCTCATTCGGCAGCGGCGTAAACACCGGCGCGGGAGGAGGCTCAACACGCTCCAAGATAGGGATTTCATCGTCCCGAACAGCAGGATCCGACGCCGAAGGAAGCAACGACTTGGGATCCAAACCATGGGGGTCTTCGGCTCCACCATCCCACTGTGCGCTCAACCCCATAAAGTCCGCTTCCACAGTAGAGTAAACATCCGAAGCCGGTCGAGGCGTGGAGGGAGCAGTGGGTCGTTTGGACGACTGCGTGTCGGGTTCGTTGGAGGAGAGCTCTGCCGTCGGAGAAGTCTTGGGGTCAAGCGAGTTGGGGGATGTCGCTTGTTTGTCAGCAAACGGAGAAGGAGTGTCTGGGTAGATTTCCTCTTGCACAGACTCACTGAGCGCCTCTGACAATCCATCCGAATGCCACGATGGATTGGTCTGCTCACTCGTTCCTTCGCTCACACTCTCCGGAGACTCAGAGAGCCGAGCACGTAGAGGCTTGGACAACACAGCATAATTTCCCAACACGCCGTTTTGTTCCAGTTCATCGGCGCGTTGCAGAACCGCCTCCAAACGCATCAGGTCTTCGCTCAGATCTTTGCCAAAGACCTCGTGCATAAACTCCCGCAGATCCCGGCTGGAACAAGGAGACAAGCCCGACTCCACCAGCGCTTTTTGAAGTGCGTCGCCATAGTCTGAGGCGTAGGAGAAGCGGTCGTCGGGATCCAACGCCAAGGCCTGCAACACCATCTCTTCAATCGGCTTGGGGATGGCTGGATTGACGATGGTCGGTGGCGTGATTTCTCGCTGACGAATACGCCGAAGGGTCGAGAGTTCGTTGGAGCCGGAGAACAAACGCTCACGAGTGAGCAACTCATAGCTCAGGATGCCTGTGCAGAAGATGTCAGCCCGTCGATCGATATCGTGCCCCATCACCTGCTCGGGCGCCATGTATCCAAACTTGCCTTTGAGGATACCGGCCTGGGTGTGGGTTCGCTTGGCAGAAGCCTTGGCGATACCAAAGTCGATGATCTTGACCTCACCTTCGTACGACAGGATCACGTTCTGAGGAGAGACGTCGCGGTGTACAATGTTGAGGTCGCGCATAGAGAGGTCATCGCGCTTGCGGTGCGCGTAATCAAGCCCATCGCAGACCCGCGAGATGATGTACACAATCAGCGGAAGAGGAATTTCGCGGCCAAGGAATCGCATCCGGTTAATCAGGGCACGAAGGTCTCGTCCCTGAACATACTCCATCGCGATAAACAGCGACTGGCCAATCTCATTCAGTTCGTAAATTTGGGCAATGTTGGAGTGACGAAGGTGGATGGCAATCCGCGCTTCATCGATAAACATGTTTGTAAAGTCGGGGTCTTGAGCAAGGTTCGGCAGGATACGTTTGATCGCGACAAGTCGTTCGACACCTGCCATTCCGGAACTCTTGGCACGAAAGACTTCAGCCATCCCTCCGACATTGATGCGATCGAGTAGCAAGTAATTGCCGAATCGCATGGGTTGAAAATGAGCATCTGCCGCTACATTACCCGACATTATCCTACACTTTGCTCCAACATAGAGTCGCGCCGTACACGCAGGGGTCTTCTCCAGCACCCCAAGGTCACAATGACATGAAAAAAAGAAAGGTGTTTGCGCACAACAGTGCGCCCTCAACCCCTTGAGGGGAAGGCGTCACCGCATTCAGGGACTATCTTGCAAGCGTTCGACGAGGAATCGAACGTGAAATCACTCGTTGCGCCTGACCACTATACCCTTGTTGTCGGCTTGTTACAATAGGCGGGTGGGCTAACTGGGCGTTGGTTCCAACACGGCACCTTCCTCGGAAAAGTAGGCCACCACAAAACGCGCCGGGTCCACCCCAGCGGGAGGAGACGAATCCTCCGACAAAACGACCAAGGGAAAATCATCAAGCCAGGAGGGTTTTGCGAGCGCCTCTTGGGGAGAAAGTAGCGCCAGATGGAGGAGAATGTCTGCCAAACGTGAGGGATGATCCACAGGAGGAAACTGGTGCGTTGCAGTCGCCAGCCGTACAGGCTGCTCTCGCTGAACAAACGCAAGTAGCAACGACGCCGCCATATCCACAGCGGGATCCAGCCGCTCCTCCGCGTGGTCAATGCCTTCGGGCATTTCTTGCCACACCATCATGTCCACTTGGGGCCGCTGGTCATCGGTAAACTCGCGCACCTGAAATGTGCCCAACCGGGCCGTACTCGGCCAGTGCACCCAACGCAATTCATCGCCAGGCTGCATATCGCGCAGAGCAAAGAAGTCAATGCCTTGACCTCGCTGCATCGAAGCATCCCAACCTGTCTGCTTGAGTGCGTCCCCTGCCGGCAATGCAATCGGAGTGATCCGCGGGTAGGCAATCATTTCCCCAGGCACAGAAAGTATCCGGGTCTTTGTAAACAAAGCAAAAGGGAAGCGGGTGGAAACCCTTACTTCGTCAAGTTCGTATCGTCCCCGACGTGGCAAGGTAAGACGGTAAGCTGTCTGCTGGGAAGAACCTGGACTGATCTTAAGGAAGTAACATTTCTTGCCCTTGGGCAGATACTCGATGCGGTCCTCGATCTCTATCGAAAACGAGGGAAAGAACCGCTTCTTGTTGCGAACAGAGAGAGACACCAAGCAAGGCGTTCCTGCGAAGATCTCAGACGGGATGGTTCGCTCTACAGCAAGCTTGCTCAACGAGATGTTGCACAAGATGCCGCTGATCACAATCAAGCTGAGCATCATCCCCAACAGCAGGTAAAGCAAGTTGTTCCCTGTGTTGATGGCAGCCAAGCCCACACCGATGGTCATCCAGAAGAAGTACTTGCCTTCGCGGGTGAACTTGAGCCGAACAGGGACTCGCCACTTTCTGTTCTTTTTCTTCGCCTTGGGAGGATCTGCTTTGGTTTGGGCTGACGCTGTCAGGAGATTCTCTGCCATGGTGTCTCCAACCTCGAAGGAATCTTGGGAGAAACTCACAACGGGCGCTTCACACGCATCGCGAGTTGAGGCCAACCGCTACAGGGGAACGGCAATCCGCTCCATGATCTCCAAGATAACCTGTTCGGTATCCGTGGGTTTGTCTGACGACCATCCGCCGCTCCCCACGCGCTGCTTGGGAGTCACACGGTGTGCCAGACACACAGGAGCCAGGGCTTTGATATCGTCAGGCAAGACATAGTCGCGTTCGTGAACCATCGCATACGCACGCACAGCACGGTGGAATTGGAGCGCTCCACGTGTGCTCACTCCTGTAGCAAGAAGCGATGAAACGCGAGTCTCCGCAACAATGGAGAACAAGTAATCCTGGAGGCTCTCATCGAACTGGATCTCATCCACCTTGTGTTGCAGGGCAAGGAGAGTGTCTCGATCGATGCTGGCCTCCATCGAATCAACAGGCTCATGACGAGTCCGGGTGCGAAGAATCTCTCGCTCGATCTCGGGAGGAGCGTATCCAATACGAATCCGCATCAAAAAGCGATCGTATTGGGAGTCAGGAAGTGGGTATGTACCAAAGCTCTCGATCGGGTTTTGCGTGGCGAGCACAAGAAACGGATGCTCCAAGGGATACGTTTCTCGCTCCACCGTAATCTGTCTCTCGTTCATCGCTTCTAAAAGCGCGCTCTGGGTGCGAGGCGAGGTGCGGTTGATCTCGTCGGCCAGGATAACCTGGGAGAACAGCGGGCCAGGACGAAACTCGAACGACTCTGTCTTTTGGTTGTACACCGAGACCCCGATCAAGTCGGCGGGGAGCATATCTGCCGTAAACTGTATACGTCGGAACGAACAGCCCAAAGAGATGGCGACGGCGTGGGCCAGTGTGGTCTTACCAACCCCAGGGACGTCCTCGATCAGCAAGTGCCCACCGGCAAACAAGGACGTTAACACACGAGCAATGACTTCGTCTTTGCCGCGAATGATGGAAGCAATGTTGCCCTTCAAACCACGTATAGTCTGTCGCCACGACGACAAATCGATTGCACCCGATGATACTGTCAACGTTTCACTCCTCTCCACAACGGTAGATCATGGACGGCTATCTTCGTGTATCCGGTAGAGTCTGTCAATCGCACAGCGCAAAAGATTGAGCCAAGGGAAGTGAACGAGAAGGTAAACTCTTCAAAGATTCGGGAGGCGTCGGCGCAGACCTCGCTTCCATCGCGACAAGCGGTTCTCTGTCTGGGCTCGCCACCGTGAGGCCCAATGTTCGGGGTGCCAAGTCTTGCCCTTGACGTTCACTTGCTCCACACGACCCAAGAGACGATCCACTGAGACAGGAGCGTCTGCGGTCCGCCTCACATCACCTTGGGTGACAATCCAAGAGCAAGAGCCCCGAGAAGGATGACGCTCCACGACGCGATGTGCCACCCAATCCCGCTGTTCGTTGGCCCAGACAACCACCTGCCCCACCTCAATGGTAGAAGGAGAGATCGGAGCCACAGCAATCTCGGCGCCTTCGGGAATCATCGCTCCCATCGAAAACCCACGCAAGGTCATACGAAGCCAAGGATGATGCCAGATTTCAGCCGAAGCGAGCCACGCTTCTTCCGAGAGAGCGCTTTGCCACAGAGCCTGCTTTTCAGAACGCGCCAACGAGGCGCTCTGTTCCTGCCCCGAGAAAGATTCCGGGCTACGCTCCCAAACACAGGCCACCCACTGGGAATGAGGCAGCACACACTGCCCTTCCCAGTTCGGAACATTGGACGCAAGAAGACAAGCGTCGTGCCAAACCTGAATCACGCGAAAGAAGCACCACTGTTGATGAAGAGACCAGAGGACCAGATCGCCTTCCTGCAAGGAAGAACAAGGTTTGGGGAGGAGAGTCGGCACGAGGGGAGTGAGAGGGGGATTAGCTGTCGCTAATTTCAGAGCAGAGAACAGGGAAGTCGTCGATGGTCTTGCCTGCGCCCAAAGCGGCCGACTCAAATAGCGACTCGGACACAATTTCTGGCTTGGTGTACACACGCTTCTCTGTTTTGGTGGCCGACTCTACGTTCTTTTGGATGTGTTTGGGCTGTTGTTCTTTCATGATTTCTACGTTCCTTGTGTTGCCAACGGACAAGGTTGCTCTTGTCCGTTGGAGGTCGTTGGGCGGTTTGTCTGTTGGTTTAGTATTGCAAGTAGACAATACCCAGGTTGCTTGTCTTGGTCGGCGGCGTTTCCACCATCAGGATATCGGGGAAGCCATCACCAGTCAGGTCTCGACCACCTCTCAACCCATTCTGTCCCAAGCCAGCATCTGCCTTGCTGCCATACCAGATGACATCGGCTGCAGTTTGAGGCTTTCCACCTTTCAGCTGGTTGAGAGCCTTGCCGAAGAACAAGTACACAGCACCAGCCCGGGTGTTTGTGGTGTTGTTGGGATCCGTCGCAGCGCCTTCGCCAATCACAAAGTCGGCAAAGCCATCACCGTTCACGTCGCCAGCTCCGCTAACTTTGTCCAAGAATGCTCCGCTTCCGTCCCAGGCAACAGCAGAGTTGGCCTCTGTGAGAGAGCTACCAGCCGTCAAGATTTTCCCAGAGAACAGTCGGGTACGACCAGCGGCAACACCTCCAATTTGTTCCGTGAGCGCTGAGATGAGGACATCATTGGAGCCGTCCTTGTCGACATCTCCAACGATGGAGATGGCCGAACCAAAGGTGCTGCTTGCTTTTCCTTTGATGGAAAACTTGGTGGTGAAGTTGCTCAGGAAGAGCTTCTTCCCAGAGGTAGCTTTGATCGGACCCAAGAGCCCCAAGACAGAGCTATCTCCAGTGGAAGAGATAAACAGATCGGCGTTCTTGTCGCGATTGATATCACCGCTTGCGATGATCCCTCCAAACAGAGGATTGGCTCCAGCGACCACGTCGTTGACAATCTCCAGATCCGCATCGGCCAGGGTCAAAGCCAGCGCAGGTTGACCAGCAGCAGGATAGGAAGTTCGGCTGAAGTAGGCGTAGAGCTTTCCTTTGAATGTGCTTCCAGTCTCAGCAGCATTCAAAGAGCCAATCACGAGGTCAACCTTGTTGTCGCCGTTGAGGTCAGGGCGGCCCAATCGTCCTACGGATGTCATGTAGATACCGAAGAACAATCCAGATTGTCCTGTGATCGTAACGCGAGCCAGCGAGTTGGCCGTTCCGTTTTTGATGGTTGTTCCTCGGGCGCCGCCAAAGAAGATCCAAACGCGCCCTTTCACGCTCTCTGCAAAGAAGGAGCGGACGGCAAAGTCAGAGAAGCCATCGCCGTTGATATCGCCGACGGGCTCAACCTGCTGGCAGAACGCATCGCTGGCGTTGGTTCCAGTGATCGTGACGTCGGGTGTGGTGTTGAAGTAACCACCCTGCGAGACGTTACGGCCGTAGTAAATGAACGCAGCGCCCAGGCGAGCCTTGCCACCGCTGGCGTACGCAGGAGCACAAACCACAACGTCTTGGAGACCGTCTTTGTCCAAGTCACCAACGCCCGTTACGCTGAAGCCATACGACGTTTTACCAGAGCCACTTTCCGACGACTGTGTCGACTTGAAATCGATCGACACTTTGAACACGTTGGAGATGCTGGAGAGGTTTCCGCCTCCGTCTTTGGCGCGGACTGCGAAGATGTAGGTTTTGCCAACCGACAACTTGTCCACCAAAGCAGACACTTGCTCGCCTGCTTTTTTGTTGGAGGTGACGGTTTGCTTGCCTTCCGGCTTGGCCCACTCGCTTTCGGTGATTGCCGTCAGCTCGCTGCTCCAACGAATCTCATACTCCGAGGCTCCTGAACCTGTACCGTCTTGGGGAGCGGTCCAGGTCAGCGTCACAGACGCTTTGCGGTGATCCGTGACAGAACCTGCCAAGTCAGCGATTGCGCTGGGGGGTGTGCTGTCCAGGTTCACGGTGTAGGTGACTTGCTTGGTCTTTCCAGCCTGGTTGGTCACTTTCACGATGAGGGTGTTGGCACCTTCTTGAATCGTCAGCCCAGAGAAGGAGGCTTCGCGCAGATTGTTTTGTCCATCGGCCAGCTTCTGGGTTTGTGCGTTACCGTTGATGCTCAACTCAAGGTCTTGATCCTTCTCTGCATCCGTCTTGCAAGAGAGACCGTTCTGTACGCCGTTGGTTTGTGTGTCGGTGTCGTTGGTCGCGTTGATGCTTGCGGTGTTGGTTGTAGAATCAAACGCTGGACCGTTGGCCAGAGAGCACTCCAGAGAGGGCACACCGGCTTGCTCAACAGTGATACAGATGTTGACCTCTGTTGGTACCGAGCACTTGGGCTCGGTGACGGAGGCTTTCAGACAGTTTTTCCCTTCTTTCAGGGTAATTTGTCCCTTCGCAACGGCTCCGTTGGAAGTCAGCGCAGGTTGCGCGGTGCCATCAAGGTCGAGGGAGATGCTGGTTCCATCTGGAGCAGACGTTGTCAGCTGAATGGTAAGCTGCAGTCCCGGCGTGTTTTTGTCTTCGTCCCTGGAGAAGGGAATGATTTGGTTTTCGAGCAAGCCAACAAAAGTCAGAGTGTAGCCTTCTTGCGAGACATCAAAGGACTGAGCGCTGCTCTGCCCTTCGTTTCCGAGCTTGTCTTTGACCTTCGCAATGTAGGTTTTGGAGACAGCAGACTGCTCAGGAAGAGTGACTGCAAAGGTAGCCTTCCCTCCGGAAACAACGGTGTCAGCGCCAACCTGAGTGTCACCTTCAAAGAGGGAAGCGGTGCTGCCATCTTCGGCGTCGGTGGTGACTTCCACGTTCACTTGGAAGCCTTGGGTTTGCGCATCAGCATCGTCTTTGGGACAAAGTTGCTGCCCTGCGGTCGGAGCCGAGATGCTCACAGTGGGACCCTTGTCCGCTACGTTCACTTTGATGGAATCGGAGCAGGAGTTGCCGGCGGGGTCTGTGATGCTGGCTTCCAGAGTGTTGGAGCCCGATTGCAGGGTGGCCTGGAAGGTAGCTTTTCCACCAGCAGGGGTCGCCTTCAATGTCTGGGCTTGACCACCTTCGGGGGTAATCACCAGCGTGATTTCTTCCAGAGCCTGGGGATCCACCGAGACTTCAATGTCGGTTTGGAAGCCGGGGGTCTGTGGGTCTGCATCTTGTGCAGCGCCAAGAGTTCCGCCGTTGGTCGGTTTCGACACTTGGATCTGGTAGCACTTGGAATCAGCGGTGACCTGAATCGAGGTGGAGTTAAGGTTCTTCACCGAGTTGTCGTCAGCGGTCAACTCCAACACCGCTTGCACGTTGTTGGTTGTCTCTTCCAAAGTGACGCTATCAAACTTCACTTTGGTGGCACCCACATCCACTTTCTCCGTTGCAATTTTGTTGTTGACCAAAATCCAGGCCTTCAACTTGCCAGGCAGTTTGCCTGATTTGTCGGGCGTGATTTCAATCTCCACCGCGACCTGGATTCCCGGCGTGCTGGGATCCGCGTCGTTGCTTGCGTTGAGAACAGCTTTGTCGGCTGGACTCAAGATGGCCACTTTGTCTGGCAAGCCAGGACCATCCGGTGTAATGGGGTCGGTAGGACAACCCAACAACAAAACGGGCAGGATCAACAGCAAAGCCATCGTTCCATGCAAAGAAGATATACGTCGAAACAAGAGCGTACCAGATTTCATGAGGTCTACATTCCTCCGTTGGTCATTTCCCAATTCACCCGAACCTGTATCGGAAAGATGAGCATGTTGATGGGGATACCCCTATTAACGGCAAGACCGATCCCCCTCCACACCATGATAGGCAGGATTGTTTGGGCAGGCCAGTCCATCGGCTCATCTTGTAAACTATCTTAAGCACACTTGCGCCAGATGTCCTCTTTTTAATCGAATTGTCTTGCCTTTGACAAGACCCCACGTGGTGGAAATTACACTGCAACACTTTCATGACGATGGACGCTCCTCTTGCTTGGAAGCAAATCGAGGAGGCTGGTTCATCATCTGTTCCCATGCGAGATTGGATTGTCCAGCGGAGCAGTCCTGACAGGCCGACTCCTCTGGAGCGCTCCCATCGGAAGAGCCTGACACCGTGCTAGTGTCAGAAAGTTGGGCACGGGGGACGGGCTGAATCGGTCGTTTCCCATGCAATTCTTCGTACACCTGCCGACGCGCTCTCGCCTTCATGCAAGTCATGACGCTGGGTTGGTCAGGAGCGCCTGTGTCCAAGAACGTAGTGCCAGGGCAAAACGAACAAAACGACCGATCCGGGCAGACACGACAAACAGGGTCGTTGTATCTCTTGACCTTACGAACTTGCTGGGAAGCATAATTGTTCCAGATGTCTTGCAACGATTCGTTGCGCACATGACCGATCGGTGAGGGCCACTCCAGGCAAGGGTACACTTCACCGTCTGTTCCCACAGCGATGCGTGTCCGCCCAGCCCCACAACCTTTGTCTTTCGATGGATTGCCCGGCTTGATTTTCCCCAACCCCTCTGGATCGACGTCAGCCAGATGACGGAACACGTCCACCATGGTTTGCTCTTGCATCTGCATCGAAAGCGGCTCGCGTCGACCGTCGTGACAGATGGTAAGATCTGTACTGAGAACAAACGACGCGCCCCACTCCTCGGCCAGAGCCTGGGTGGGTAGAAGTTGACCGATGTTGGTGTTGGTTTGCAAGAACTTCACCTGCAAACGGATTCCAGCTTTTCTCAAGCATTCAGCGCCCGCCAGAGTTTTGGCGTGAGAGCCAGGAATCTGCGTGATCGCGTCGTGAATCGCCGGATCGGTGCCGTACAAGCTAATGGAAGCACACTGCAATCCAGCGTCCACAAGCTTCTGTGTGCGCGTTGGGTTGCACGGCGTCGCGGTGGTAAACAACGTGACAACAAGGCCGCAGGACCGAGCGTGCGCAATCAACTCATACACATCGGGGCGCAGCATCGGTTCGCCGCCTGTCAACGTAACTGTAAGCACGCCGATGTCAGCCAACTGAGACAACGTATCTTTGATTTCGTCCGTTGACAGTTCGGGTCGTGGGTTTTCCACCAAATAGCACATCTGGCAACGTAGATGACAGCGCTCGGTCAGCACCACAACGGCGGTCAGAGGCATGTGGTTGGCCAACGAGTGGAAAGCAATACGCTCGCGTAGACTTCTCTCCTTCATGTTGAACCTCCTGTGTTTGTATCCTCTGCCTTAACAAGGCCCAGTTGGGCCAAACGATTCAAAAAATTCTCAACATCGCCAAGGGCTTCCTCGTATGTGACTTCAAATTCTTCCGTCAGCGCCTGAGCCATCTGGTCAGGAGAGCGGCTCCCATCGACCAATGACCACAAGAATGTACCCACTTCATTCAATTCATGGACCAGAACTTTGTCAGGGTCGACGAGGACCACCTGGTTTCCAAAATCCCGTTGACGTACGGTGGGGTTGGGTTTCCAAATCACGCTAGGCTTCCTCCAACAAGGACCAAATCTCAGGACTGGGATAAAAATGCATTAATCGGCACAGCGGCACCATTCGATCGGCCATCGCAAGCAAGCCATCCACCACCTTGCGGGAGGGAGAGCGGTAACACATCACGCCACACAGGCGGCGAAAGCTCTCACGGGGAGACAGCGCTTCCAGCTTGTTGGCCTGAGCCTTCGCCAGAAATTGAATGGCCTCGATCGGGGCAGCCACAGGAACCCCAGGTTGTCCCCAGGTGCCAAAGAAAGGCGTGCCGTGTGCTATCATTCGACCGTTTTCGTCGCATTGCACCGCGACCAGCTCATCGGACAACACGATCTTATCGGGAGAGTGACGAACCATGGTCGTCTTGCCTGCACCGGAAGGACCTGTGAACAGGTAGGCTTGGTCTCCACTCACCAACCCAGACGCATGCATCAAGCAGATCTGGTGGGGCAGAAACATATCCGGCAGCAAGGCAACCAGGAAGCTCTCCAAGGCTTCCGCCACACGGTCATGAAACAAAGTCAATCGGACCTTGCGCTGGCCGTCCCATGTTCCGTCGTGGGCCGGTGACTCAATATGTACAGAGCCATCGTCGTGGCGTCGAATAATCTGTCGGGACGGCAACGTTGGTGCAGCAATCCCCAAAGCAGTGACAGGGGAAGGCTCGTAGTGGAACTCCCAGTTGAGAGCACGCTCCAAGTCAATGCGTTGATCAACCTCCCACACCACAGCATAGGGTGAAGTGGAAGCACCTTCCCGAACAAAGTCACCCATTCGATCAAACAAGGGGGGAAGGAGATGTTCTTGTTCCGTTTGTATGACCAAAGGAAGAGTCGCAATCTCCAGAGTCACCACGTGCGGCAAAAATTCGCTCCTTTGGCTTGACGTCGTAAGGAAAAACCGACACAACAGAAGAGGCTTGTTCTGCGTGCCTGACGTTGCGCGGACTGTACCATACAGTCTATACGCTGGGAAGGTCTTTTTCGTACAGGTATCCGCACAAAAACAAACAAGTTCAGGGGAGCCATTCTCCTCATTGAAGGGGTTTTACCAGTATCATCCCCCGCTATATTTTCTGTTCCCAACCAGCCGCAACCTCTAGACGTGGAGTCACCCACATGATCGATATACACCTGTCCACCCAGTCGTACGCCACAGCGCATGTCGACCTCTTGCTCGTCCTGACACAGAACACGAACAAACAGGGAACATTGCGTGAACTGGACCGACACCTGGACGGTCAATTGTTTGAATTGATCCAACACGATGACTTCAAGGCCAACGATGGGCAAAAGCTGCTCTGCACCACATGGGGCCGAATCCAGGCCCCCCGCCTGATGTTGTTTGGATTGGGCGAAGACTTCAATGATTCGATGTTGGAATGGCGACAAGCCGTTGCGGAGGCGATTCGTGCCGCGTCGAGCGAAAAGCCGACCTCGATCGGCGTCGTGCTGAACGGTCGCTCGGGTGACCTCAGCGCCACCGTCGAAGGACTCACGTTGGGTGCCACCCTCGTGGCCTATCGCTTCGACCACTACAAGAAGCCTGACACACTCTCCAACAACCTTGAATCTGTCACCTACTTCCTCCCCTCACGAAGCTCGGCCACGGTCAAGAAGTCGGCCCAACAAAGCCTCAAACGCGCTCTTATCCTGGCCGAAAGCATCTGCGCCGCACGTGACTTGGTGAACGCCCCACCCAACGAGTTGACCCCCACAGAGTTTGCCGTACGCGCCGAAGAGATGGCCGAAAACGTGGGCTTAACCTGCAACGTTCATGGTCCAGACCAACTGCGTGAATGGGGCATGAATCTGTTCCTTGCAGTGAGCAGCGGAAGCGTGGAAGAGCCTCGGTTGATTCACTTGATTTACAAGCCCAAAGGTCGACGCAAGAAGAAGGACGACAAGCGCGTGGTTGCGTTTGTTGGCAAGGGCGTCACCTTTGACTCTGGAGGCTTGAGCCTCAAGCCCACCAGCGCCATGCTTGGCATGCAGGCCGATATGGCAGGAGCTG
Organism: Deltaproteobacteria bacterium; assembly: GCA_006226375.1. Lineage (GTDB taxonomy): Bacteria > Myxococcota_C > UBA6777 > UBA6777 > UBA6777 > M3003. Next base: position 544,858 of record SBHC01000010.1, read on the forward strand.
CCGCCGTGTTTGGTGCGATGCAAGCGATCGCCCAGCTCAAGCCGAGCGTTGAGATCCACGGATACATCGGTGCCACCGAGAACATGACCGGCGCCGCAGCGTACCGCATCAACGATGTGATCCTTGGACACAACAAGACCAGCGTGGAGATCAAAAACACCGACGCGGAAGGCCGCCTGGTCCTGGCAGACACGCTCTCCTACGCGGTGGAGCAAGGCGCCACTGAAGTGATCGACCTTGCGACCCTCACCGGAGCCTGTCTTGTCGCCTTGGGTCAATGGACTGCAGGCTTGATGAGCGATCGACAAGACATGGCCGACGCTGTATTGCGTGCAGCGTCTCAGGTTGGCGAAGACCTCTGGCAACTTCCTCTGCCCAAGCCTCTCCGCTCCCAACTCAAGAGCAGCATCGCCGACATCTCCAACGTTGGCGGTCGCTTCGGTGGAGCGATCACCGCAGGCATGTTCTTGCGAGAGTTTGTGTCGGAAGAGGTAGACTGGAGCCACATCGATCTGGCCGGCCCCTCCTTTGTAGACAAGGACCTCCATCACATGAAAAAGGGTGGCACAGGTTACGGCGTAGCCACTCTCGTCCAATACGCGATGCAGGAGGCAAACTCCTAAAGAAACCAAGGTTCAACGAGGAACACCCTCTGCACATGAGGGAGACCTTGTAAAACCTTGGGAACCTTTTGCTCCAGACCCTGTCCATACTGCTACCGAAAGGGATCATTCACACGGAGGCATCGATGACCCAGACCTTAGCCGTACGACAGGTGACCGCCTTGCGAAGCAGGAACGCAACTTTGATGGACGAACCCACAGACCCCTCACTCCAATCCCGCACAGACGAAGCTCTCATTGAGTTAAGCCGCGACGGACGGGAAGAAGCCTTTGCCGTGCTTGTCCAACGCTACCAAAACCGGGTCTTTTCACTGGTTCATCGGGTCCTTCATATCCCTGCTGAGACAGAAGATATGGCACAAGATGTCTTTGTGACTGTGTACCGGACGCTGGAGCAATTCCGCGGCGACTGCTCGTTCTCGACATGGGTCTACCGAATCGCCGTGAACCTCTGCAAGAACCGCTTAAAGTACTTGCAGCGCCGAAACTTTCACCGCGCGCAGGACATCGAAGAGACCTCAGAGAACGCCATCCAGAGCCCACAGCCCATGGCCTTCGCCAATCCAGAGCAACAGCTTCTCGGCCGTGAATTGGAGCGTTTGCTGCAGCAAGAGCTGTCTGCGTTGGAAGAAGACTTCCGAATTGTCCTTGTCCTTCGAGACCTGGAACACTTGAGTTATGAAGAGATCGCAGATATAACCGACCTGGCTCTGGGTACGGTCAAATCGCGAATTCACCGCGCCCGCAGCATGCTGAAATCACGAATGGAGCCTTACCTTCGATGAGCACACATCTGGATCCCCACAAGGACAACGCCCTGTGGAGTCAATACTTGGACGGCGACCTGGAAAGTGCCGAGCGCAAAGCGCTGGAAGCTCACCTCCGTGAGTGTGAGATCTGCCGAGGCGAAGTCCAAATGATGCGCAAAACCGTCGACTGGCTCAGCCAACTGGCCCAGTCACAAACGCACCAACTGCAAGCCCCCAAAGACTTTGAGCACAAGGTCCGCCAGCGTCTTCGGACCAAGCGCAAGAAACGCCGCGTGGCCAGCCAAGAGACCAGCGCCCTCTCCGGTCAAACCCTGACCACAGCGCTGATCTTCGCGACCTTGATTGTTCTCGCCTTCACCCTCCTGTTGATCCTCTCGAACCTCTAAACGTCCTCCAGTTCGCTGACTTTCAACATCGTTGAACATCCAACGTTCTTTGGCCAGGAGCCCAAGAAAGGGGAGAGTTCTCTTTTTTTGGTGATGTTTGGATGGAGAAGGACGAAGTCAACAGAGTTGGATTGGGGAGGATGGGGTGGAGGAACTCTTAGAAGGATTGTGTTTGCTTCCGGCGACGAAGAACCAAGAGCGGGCACAGTACCAAGAAGAACCAGAACAACGACTGTGACGGAAGCGACGAAGGAGTCGCGGTGCATCCACAGGCCGGCTGGCTGATCGGAGTACCCAGGTCTGGGGTCGTGGTGTTGTTGTTGGAGTTCGTGTTGTTGTTGTTGTTCGCAGGGCCAGCGTCGGGGGTCACTTCTGGCTTGGGCGGGGTGGGATCTTTCACACACACACCAAACTCACAGATCTGACCGGACTTGCAATCTTTGTTCTCGCTGCATGAACCTGCCGGAACACACTTGGCTTCACGGCAGACATACGATTGCGCACAGTCGGCATCTTGCACACAGGCAGAGGGTGCTTTGCATGTGCCGTTCTCGCAAACCTGACCTTGTGCGCAATCCGCGTTCGTGTTGCAAGCTCCAGGTCGAGTTTGGCACTTGCCCTGGTTGCAGGTTTCGTTGGCGCCACAGTCTCCAGCCGAGCGACAGTCAGAGCACAGGCCGCTCACGCAATACTTGCCAGATTCACAGTCGCTATCCGACCGACAGGAACCTTCTTTGGGCTTGCACTTTCCGTTGTCGCATACGGCAGTGTTTCCGCAATCGGCGTCTGTTTTGCAGGTCCCCACGGTACAAACTTTGTTGTTGCTAGAGATAGCCTTGCAGACATAGCCCGGCGAGCAGCTACTAGAGTTGCAGTTGCAGAAGGAGAAGCCGCTGGAGCGAGTACAGGTACCGCCTTCTTTGCTGCAGTCGCTGTTGCTCTGGCAGGTCTTGATACACACATAGCTTCCGCTTCCGGTTTGTGCACAGAAGCTACCGTCTTTGCAGCGGCTGGTCCCCGAGCAGGCTTCGCCAGGCTCCTGGGTAGGCTCAGGCAAACAGTAGTTGCCGTATCCAGTAAAGGAACACTCGTAACCCTTTTCACAGGGAACGCCACCTGTTGCTTTGGCTGCACACTGACCGTAGGTGCTGAGGATATCTTTGTTGCATGCGGTTCCGTTGGTGCACTCACCGTCGGTCTGACAGATACAGATGCTTACGCTGCCGTACTGGGTACACTTCCCGCCGTTGCGACAGTCGCCGTCTCTGGAGCAGGTTTGCAAACAAGCATAACCCACGCCCCGAATCCCATAGCATCGCGAACCTGAAGCACACTGACCGTCGGTGTTGCAGGCAGCTCCCGGTTGACCTGTTTTGAATCCACCCTCGCAAGCTTGTACGCACACGTCGTTGCCCGACTGCGACTCCACACACGAGTAGTTCTTCGCGCAAGGTCGGCTCTTGTCACAAGCGTCACCGTACTTTCCGCCGCCTTGCTTTCCGCAGATGCCTGCGTTGCAAACGTTGCCGGTGTGACAGTCGGTGTCTGCGGAGCACTTGCACTCACCGCTACTGGAAATACACTGCGCCTTCCCCCCAACAACCTTGCACGCGTAGCCTGTCGGACAGAAGTTCTCAGCCACGCAAGGCATGGTGCAGTACTTGCCGTCGGGATAATCGGTGCAAACTCCAGCACCGCAGTCCGCGTTGCTCGAACACTTTTTGCACAGAGTGGCTGAGGCCTGGACAGGCTTGGGCTTGCACTCACCGCTGTTGCACTCTTCGCCAGGACCACATTCGCTGTCCGATTGACACTTGTAAGGTTCGCAAGCTCCTTTGTCAGGAACACACTGAGACACACCACCGACGCTGCGGCAGCTTGTTCCTAACGGACAACAACCGTTCAAGTCACACTCTTGCAGACAGCGGTTCCCAACGCTCTGACGTTGGCAGATGTTTTGGCCGTTGCCGCCGCACTGGCTGGGAGCACTACACGGAGAACAGAACTCTTTGGTGGGTGTTGTTCCTTTGATTACACATTTGCCTTGCTGGGTGTCGCAACGGTAACAAGGACCACAATCTTTGTCGGCGGTGCACTTCCCGCCGTACTTGTTGATGAGAGGGGTCAACCAGGACACATAATAATCCACACGGAACGACCAGCCAGAGCCATCACAGAGGGGCTGACGGCCGGAGGTTCGACCCGTTACATACGAGTTAACCGCGACGATTTGGTAGTCGTTTCCAATTTTGTACAAGCCAGGTCCACCGGAGTCACCGCTGCAGATGCTGATGCCAGTGTCTTTGGTTTCGATGCGGTCTCCCTGCACGGTACGAAGCGTAATCTCCGCGCCATACTTTCGACCGGGAGAGCGAAGCTGGGGTTGGGTTTGGATCAAGCCATAACCCAGGAAGAGAATCTTTCGGCCCACCCAGGAGTTGTCCATTTTGGTGGTGTGAATGGGAATGGGGCTTACGCCCGTCACGTCCTTCTTGAGGGTCATGTAGGCGACATCATTGAGCAGGCCCCCGCCTGAAGTACGGTACTGAGGGTGTGTTTCCAGCAAATCGGCCTCGTAGAACACCGACTGAAAGTTGTTCCCTTGCCCTGTCGGCAAATCAATGCGGAACTCGACCGTTTGTCCACTTTGGCGGGATTGCTGTGCAGACGTAATACAGTGTGCCGCGGTCACCACCAATCGCGAAGCAATCAAAGTTCCGGTACAGAACGAGCGCTTGTTGGCGAGCAAAGCACCCACAGCAGGCAAGCGATTGTCGGGCTGACCGCCCACTACCTTTTGCTTAACCGTGTTCAATGTGGGGGCTTGGGTAGGCGCTTCCTGGTACTGACAAGCGACCATGCCAACACCCAACAAAAGACACAACAAACCCAACGTTAACGATTTCGACCGATGTCGCATTCTACAGCTTTCCTTCTTTGGAGAATCAATAAGGTAGGAGGCCTGTCCTTCCTGTGCAGCGACGACTGCGCTCCATCAACAGGCTATCTTTGGATGGATCATTCCCATTCAAATCATTGCAGTAATAAACCGAAGATCCAGCCGGATCACTCGTTCCAAAACTGAACGCAACTCATACAGTTGAATTTTCGTTCTTTTTCACGAACGTCGGGGAGCCATTGTGCTGCTTCCACGCGCGAAATCGCTGTCGACTCCGCTGCTGAAGCTCAGGTTGGCTGGAGTCAGCGTACTCTTGCACAGACTTGAATTGTTCCATCCAGGAGAACAGAACAGGGGAGGAGAGCTCATGAGGATGAGCCACGATCAGGTGAGAAGGAACAGGGAGCTGTAGAGGTTTCCATGAAAGAATCACGGGGTGAATACGAAGCGGACAGGGCCAAACCGCATGAGGAAGGAAGGTGGTGGACTCGTAGTTCCACAGCCCCAGATCCAGGTGTTTCGTCTGCTCCGGATTTCCCGTCCAGATCAGGACACGCTCGCCCGAAGCAACCCATCGCTCCGAAGAACGACAAATGTGCTGCAGCTTCTCTTCCCATGAAGAGACTTCGTAGAATTTAATCTCTTGTGACATCCATCAGAAGCCCGAGGATTAGGACCGATCCTCTTCGTAAAACAAGGTAATGCTCAAACAGTGAAATTCCCGATCCGAGCTTTGGGTGACGACCTTATCCACCAAACGGATGTGTGAGTTTTGACGCATCCAACGCGTGATCTCTGTTCCCAGCTCTTCACGCTCTTTCGCTTTGGTCGCAGAAAAGACTTTTACACCTGTAAACACAGTACCACCTCCAACGTCTCTCCGTCCATGACGGCGGCGGGTTTTTCTTTTGTTTGCCCACGGTTCGCCGCGAGTCACAAGCGTCTATAAAACCATAAGAATCATGCGCATAAGACATTTACCTACCGCACAGATAGGATTTAGCACTGTTGGTTGAACTTTGTCAACTCAGAAATTAAGAGTTTGACTTCCCTCACAGATTATGTTTGTAGGAGAATGACGAAAAGAATATATGTCGTATCGACTTCCCAATATGAAGCCAGATATCAGCAAGAATATTCCCCTGAGAGGAAGGAGCTCATCCAGTGCTTATTGACCTACATGTGCAGTCCCATTATTCCCGCAAAGGCAAGCTCGATCCCGATGACATTGTCCGTCGAGCCAAAGATATAGGCTTGAATGGTATCTGCTTGACCGAAGACCAGCCCATCGACAAACACGACGAGCTCCAAGCCCTTGCCAAAGACCACGACTTCCCTGTTTTTGTGGGTCGCACCGTCTTCACAGAGAAGGGACACCTGCTGTTCATTCCTCGAGACACAGAGCACGTGACCAAGCACGGCGTGTTCCCCCACAACGTCGATGACGACACCCCTTTGGCCTACGACAAAGTAGCCGAACGAGCCCAAGAGCTCGGCGGAGTGTTGGTTGCAGCCCACCCCTACAAACTCCAGATCAACCACCCCATGGGCGATCGACTGTTTGACATGGAAGGCCTCACCGCCATTGAAGTTCGCAACGGCTCTTGCAAGTCGCTGGTGAATGACTTCGCCTTGGAAGCCACCTTTCACCTGAAACTTCCAGGTGTCGCTGGCAGTCAGACCTGCGAATCATTGAACGAGCTTGGCACCGCAGCCAGCCTGTTCTGCCAAGAGCTGGAGAGCCAGGAAGACCTCGTGGACGCGATCCAAGCCGGTCAGGTTTGGCCCGCACAGCTCCAAGACACCGTCGAATTCCGCAAGTCGAGCAGCAGCCGCGACGATCGCGGAGGACGCGACGACCGACGAGGCGGTGGCCGTGGCGGCGACCGACGCGGTGGCGGTGGCGGTGGACGTGGCGGACGAGGTGGTGATCGCAGAGGCCGTCGCTAGTCTCTTCCTTCCACACCTTCGCCCTCCCCTTCTAGCCCTCTGCTTCAGCGGCACCAGCATGAACCCCAAAGACTTTCGTTCCCTTGCACACCAGATGGTGGATTGGATGGCGGACTACGTCGAACAGGCCGGTGACCATCCTGTCATTCCCGACACCCAACCCGGTGACATTCGAGCACAGCTGCCGTCTTCAGCACCGCAAGAGGCTGAACCGTTTGCTCAGATCTTTGCCGACTTCCAACGCACCGTAATACCCGGAATGACACACTGGAACCATCCAGGCTGGTTCGCCTACTTTCCCGCCAATCATAGCCCCCCTTCGATTTTAGCGGAGATGCTTACGGCTACGTTGGGGGCTCAATGCATGTCATGGCAAACCTCCCCCGCCGCCACCGAGTTGGAGCAGGTCGTCCTCGACTGGCTCCGGCAAATGCTCGGACTCAGCGAGTCGTGGGTCGGTAGCATCCAAGACACCGCCTCGTCGGCGACGCTGGTAGCCCTCCTCTCTGCCCGAGAGCAAGCCACACAGCACCAATACGGCATGAAGGGTGCTGCAGCCGACAACGCAGACCGCCTCGTTGTGTACGCCTCTACCGAAGCCCACTCTTCCATTGACAAAGGCGTAAAGCTCGCAGGTTACGGGTTGAATCAACTGCGATCGATCCCCACCGATGAGAACTTTGCGATGGATCCCAACGCCCTGGAAGCTGCCATCGAAGAAGACCTTGCCGCGGGCCTGCAACCTGCTTGTGTTATTGCTTGCGTGGGCACAACGTCTTCCACAGGCCTCGATCCCCTCGAAGCCATCGGAGCCCTCTGCAAGAAACACAACATCTGGCTCCACATCGACGCAGCCTACGCGGGTTCGGCCGCCATCCTCCCGGAACACCAGTACATCCTGGACGGTGTAGAATACGCCGATAGCTTTGTCTTCAACCCACACAAGTGGCTGTTCACCAACTTTGACTGCTCCGCGTACTATGTCCGGGATGTTGACACGTTGCTCCGCACCTTCCGCAGCGACCCTGAATACCTCAAGACGGTGTACGATCCACAAGTCGTGAACTTCCGCGACTGGGGGATTCCATTGGGTCGTCGGTTCCGCGCCCTCAAGCTCTGGTTTGTACTGCGTAGCTACGGCGTCAAAGGCCTGCAAGAGCACATCCGCAACCACATCACCTGGGCGCAAGAGCTGGGAGAATGGGTCGAAGCGTCGCTCAACTTTGAGCTGCTGGCCCCAGTCCCCCTCGGATTGGTGTGTCTCCGCTTTCATCCGCCATCTGTCCAGGACGAAGAAGCGCTCAACGCATTGAACGAAGCTCTCCTCGCGAAGGTGAACCAGGACCCTCGCTTCCACCTCACCCACACCAAGCTACGTGGACGCTACACCCTCCGCGTCTCCATCGGCCAACTCTACACCACCCGTCAACACGTTGTAGAGCTATGGAACCTCCTCCAGACCACCGCCGACCAACTTTAGAAAGACCGGGCCACGATCAAATACATGGCAAGGGCCATGACACCCACGTTGAAGACAGTGACCATTTGGGGATACTTTTCTTCTTTCATCACACGGTACAACCAGGGAAAGACGATCAGCACCACCACAAGCTGCCCCACCTCCACGCCTACGTTAAAAGACAACAAGGCGGACACCTTTTCCATCGTCGGCAGGTTGAGCTTCTGCAAGGAATAGGAGAAGCCGATGCCATGGATCATCCCAAACAAGCCGGTCAGCCAGAAGCGGTGACCCGAGGGCTCGATTTCCTCCAGCTGAAAGACGTAGTAGAGAAAGAAACCCAGCGAGGCGACAACGCAGCCCACCACAACAAGACCTCGGCCCATCGACGCAGATTTGCCAGCAAACAACGGCGCTGCAAGCATCCATCCAAGAGAGCCGGCTGTCAGCAAGCCCAGCAACACCATTAATGCTCGGAACCACCGCACGCCCTGATGCTCCGCCAGATTCTCTACGGCCACGTACGCAATGGTGATGGCAATGAGCACCTCCGTGACTGCCTGAGGCACCACAAGGACGCCCAGCGCGCTGAAGATCAAAGTAATCGAGTGGCCCAACGTAAACGCTGAGATCACCACCAACAACAGCCGCACGTTCCGGGCCACCACCAACAAGCACAGCACAAAGATGATGTGGTCAAAGCCCTGCAAAATATGCTCAGCCCCAAGAATCAGGAACTTCTTAAAGGTGTTCCAAAACCCACCCCCTCCAACCTGTTTTGGCGCTTTGGAAGAGGCCTTGGAAGAGCCTGCCCGTCGTTTTCGCGCCTTGGAGGCCTTCGCAGCAGCCTGAGCTTTTTTGATATCGAGCGAATACGTTGGGTACATCCGAGAGAAGATCGTGGTGTAGACGTTCTGCCCCCACTGAATCCGCCCCACATGGCGATAGCCACCGGTATCTTCCAACAGAATCTTGTTTTGGAAGATCAGCTTCTCCAAAGGCTTGGCACATCGATACACTTGCCGCAGAAACAGCCGACGTTTGCTTCGCGCCTCGCGCTTCTTCAAGAACGACTGCTCTACTACCTCGCAAAACCAGCTGTTGTTGCTCAGCTTCAGTCGCCCGGCCAGATAACGCGCCATCGCCAGTCGGTGACCGTCCATCTCGTCGAAGGAGATCCGCTTGTTCTTGTTCTTATCAAGCTTGAGGAAGGTTCCCAGGTCGTCACGACTCACAGAGACCACCAGACGAACCTGTCGGTTGGCGGTGTCGATGGTAGCCAGTAGCGTCCCCATGGAAGTCATGTGGGCCTGTACAGATGTGGAAGAAAGCCAACCCAATGAACAAAGGGCCAGAAGCATCCAACCCAATACCCAAGACTGTCGCAGGGACTTGCGGAACATCATGTTCGACATCCTCATTCAAGAAAGATTCACGTGCAGAGAAACGTTGTAGAAACCTACGCAGCAGGAGGGGATGTTGGATTCACAGAGCAAAGGCAGGTAGGAGGCAGGAAGACTAGGCGGCTTGGACTTGATTGGCTCGACCACGGAGCCAGACCCACAGCCCCACACCCATCAAAAACAGGGCTACGGAGACAGTCTGAGAGGTGGAAAGAATCTCAGGGTCGGGGATGCTTTTGATAAAGTCCCACTCAAACAGGAAGCCGCGGATCTTGTCACCTCGGAAGATCTCAATGATAAACCGCATGGTGGAGTACGCCAGCAGGTAACCCACCAATGTAACCCCGTGGAACTTCTTTCGGCTACGCAACCACAGCAACAAGAAGAAAATAAACAGGTTGCTGAAGGATTCGTACAGCTGCGTGGGGTGAATCAAGCCATGCCTGGCTGCGTCACCGATGGGGAACTTCACAGCCCAGGACATTCCCGGAGGAGCAGTCTTTCCGAAGCAACAACCTGCAGCAAAGCAGCCCATCCGTCCGAAGACCTGACCCAGCACCACCGAGGGAACCAGGATATCAGCCACTTTGAAGAAGTTCATCTTGTGCTTGCGGATAAACCACCAACTCAACGCTGCCGCTCCCAGGAACCCTCCGTAGAAGACAAGGCCGCCTTCCCACACTTGGAACAACTTCTTGGGGTTGGCCAGGTAATCCTGGTACATCGTCAAGATGAAGAGTACACGAGCGCCCACGATGGAAGAGACCAGAATCCAGAACGTCAGGTCCAGAATCCTTTCAGGGTCTTCCCCCACACGCTTCGCTTCCTGTACAGCGAGAATAATCCCGGTGATGAAAGCGATCGAAAGCATGACACCGTACGTGTGGATTTTGATCTCACCCATACGGACCAGCGCGACTCCCAACAAGGGAAGTCCCAAGGCCAACACCCCAGCTCCAGAGAGCCAGGTCCACAGCTTCTGTGGCGTTTTGTGGTCAGGGCTGGTTGCCCAGATCCAGGCAGCGAAGCAGAGAGCTGCTGCGACCGCCAAAATTTTCCACGAGTTAAAGATGCCAGTACCTGGGCCAAAGAACCCTGCCCAGGTCACAGGGACTTTCCAGTAGAAGATCACTGGATGCATGATAAATTAGTTCTCCCGTACGCTTTCTTGTTCACGGTAGCTGTCACTCTCGCGTGTTGCGAAGAAGAAGAGAGCCGCCACAACAGCCACCACCGAGAACAACTGACCCCACGACAGAATGTCGAAGTCGGGCACAGCTTTGATCAGGTCGTGGTTGAAGACCATCGCGCGACACACATCGCCAACATTGGCGACACCTTGCAAACAAGCGTCGCTCTGGAAAATTTCCACACCAAACGAAAGAATGGGATAGAGCAAGAGGTACCAGAGGAAGACTTGACCGTGGTACTTCTTGTTGCTGCGGATCCACATCAAGAAGAAGAAGATCACCAGCACACCCAAGGCTTCGTACATTTGAGTGGGGTGACGCTCTGCGCCGCGCATCGCCACGCGCCAGGGGACTTCCGAGTATTTGCCGTAGCTGAAGCCTGCCGCCAAACCACCCAGGTGACCAAAGAATTGACCGATCGCGATGGAGGGAACGAGGATATCGCCAAGCTTCCAGAAGCTGATGTTGTAGATGCGAACAAAGGCCCAACACACAACCAACGCCAGCACAAAGCCGCCGAAGAACAGCAATCCACCTTCCCACAAGCGGAAGACGCGCCACTGGTACCAAGGCATTTGGGAGCCGAAGTCAGCAGCGTACGCAGACCAGTGTGTTGCGATGTAACCTGCACGAGCCCCAACCATCGCTGCAATCAGCAGCCAGAAGGCAAGATCGAGGATACGTTCACTGTTTTCACCGATTCGCTGGGCTTCTCGAACGGCCAAGACAATCCCCACCAGGAACCCGATCGCAACCAACACACCGTAGGTATGCAGCTGAATAAAACGAAGCTGATGCAGGCCCACGCTGGCCAATGCTCCCAAGAAACCGAGGGCAACAACCAAAGCACCCCAACCCAACATCCGCTTGTTCTTATCGGAGTCAGGAGACAACGCCCACCAGGACACGCCAGCAGAGCCCAAAAAAGCCAACACCAACAAACGGAGGTAGGGCTTCATTGGGGCGGCAAAGCTCCAAAAATTCACAAAGTCGGCGGGTAGTTGGTACTTCAACAAAATTGGATGCATGCTATGTCTTCTCCCTTAGCGGCAAGTCAATTCATCGCGTCGCATTGCACTCTCTGCCTGACAAGTCACGAGGAATCAGCCGGTTTGTTCGCGGAATGAAGGTTGAAAATCAGCGCAAACGCTCAACGTTGCGTCGCGTTTCACGTGTCTAAAGTTGGTAAGAGATATATTAAAAGCATAGGAGAAATCAAGTGCTTTCCCCAGAGGCCACATACCTCCGGCTTGAAACGCATCCGCTTTCACCCGGTTAGTTTCCTGTTTCCTTACTTTTTGTCGTAACCAGGATCGTCAGACCCTGCTCCAGGACGCTGACTCTTTTTGCTGGTCAACACAATCAAGGGGTCGTCTTCCTCCACAGGAGGCGACGGCAAAGGACCCAACGACGACACATCAGGAAACTCTTCCGCCACGGAGTTCATCGTCTGTGAAGGTGAAGTAGGCTGGGTTGGGTGCGTCGAAGGCGTCATCCCTAACGTTGAGGGAGCCTCTTTTCTTCCCGCAAACGGAGGAAGTTCAGGATCCGTCTTGTCCGGCATACCCTGCCCCGCTGACGGGATGGCGCTCATTGAGGGAACCGACGGCGAGGAGCCCCTTCCCTGTGCAGGAAGACTGGGCTGCGAAGGCTTCGCCCACGAAGGAAGTTCCTGTGACGATGACGTACGCCGGGGTGGAGCCGGTTGGGGCGGCGACGACTTCAAGGATGTCCGTGGCAACACAATGGGCTCGGCCGGTTCGTTGGGCTCCGGCGTGGTTGGAATGTCATCGGAAGACTTCAACGTCACATCAGGTCGAGTCGCCCGGGGCGGCGTCGTTTGCATCCCCAACGGCTTGGTCTCCACAGTAGACTTCATGGAAGACGCGGGCTCCAACGCGACAGGCTTGGCAGCAACCGGTTGCGTGGGCTGAGGCTTCTTTGGAGTCGGCTGCTGCGCTTGAGACTGGAGCAGCGGCTTTCGCTCTGGCTTCTGGGGTGGAGCCTGCTCAGGCTTTGTCGCCACAGGCCCTTGCGTCTTCGGCTGGGTCGGCTCAGCAGAGACAGACCTGGAGAAAACAGGCTTGGCTGCCTCGGGCTTGGTAGCTGCAGGTGCAACCGGTTTCGCAGGCGCTGGCTGTGGTTTGGCTGCGACAGGTGCTGCCGGCTTGGCTGGTGTCGGTGCAGGAGCAGCCGGTTTCGCAGGAGTTGGTTCCACCGCCGCTTTCAACACAGGGCGTTTGGGTTGCGCCGCTTCAGACTTCTTGTCTTCCGCTGGCTCTGCAGGACTCGCAGGCAACGACGGCTGCGACTTGACGTACACCACAGAGGAGCGTTTCGCTGTCTTCGGCGCAGGCTTAACACGCACCGAAGAAGGTGACGTCAGCCCTCCGGAAGAAGGCGTTGTAGCACCGGAAGGCTTCTCCTGGTTGCTCGGTACGACCTTGGATGCAGGCTTCGTTTCAGGCGCATCGCTGGGTGAAGAAGAGTCGTCAGCAAACATGTCTTCTTGGAAGGCTGCGTCCAACAAGGAGTCCAACTCATCCGACGACGACATCGGCTCAACCGTTTCGGCAGAAACCTTGGGAGGCTCGGCCTTCTTCGGCTCGGCCTTCTTGGGTTCGACTTTGGGCGTAACCTTGGGTGCCACCTTTGGCTCAGGCTTCGCTGGCGCGACAACCGGAGGAACAACAGCTTTGGCTTCTTCCTTAGCCTCAACAGGTGCTTTGGTTAGCGGCTCAGCCTTGGCTGGCTCCGTCTTGGTTGGTTCAATTTTGGCAGGCTCTGGTTTGGTTGGCTCCACCGCTGCTGCTTTTGGCCGTTGTGACTCGGAGGCTTTGGATTCCATTCTGGGCAACGTTGACGCTTTGGGCTCGTCCTTCACAGGCACAGATGGAGCGGTTTGAACAGCAACAACCTCCTGCTTTGACGGGATGACCTTCGGCTCTGCCTTGGCATCATCCTGCTTTGCCGAAACGACCTTCGACTCTGCCTTGATGTCTTCCTGCTTTGCCGGAATGGCTTCCTGCGTTGTTGGATCGTCGTTCTGCTTTGCCTTGACGCTCTCCTCCCTTGCAGGGACGTCCTCCGACTTTGCCGGGATGACCTTCGGCTCTGCCTTAACGTCCTCCAGCCTTGCTGGAGCGGCCTTCAACTCTGCCTTGACATCATCCTGCTTTGCCTTGGCGTCCTTCGGCTCTGCCTTGACGTCATCCTGCTTTGCCTTGATGTCTTCCTGCTTTGCCTTGATGTCTTCCTGCTTTGCCTTGGCGTCATCCTGCTTTGCCTTGGCATCGTTGGTGACGGGCTCTTGCGTTTGAGACGGGGTCTCTTTTGCAGACTCTTCGTTGCCAGTTCCTCCACCAGAAGAAGGCGTGGGAGGTACGGAACCTGAAGGCTCACTTGCGTCTTCGTTGTCCTCTTCGTCTTCATCGGTGAGGGGTGGTGCAAAGAAGAACAGCTCGATAGCAATCAAGCCGACCCCAACCGAGATGGCAACGTCAGCAACATTGAAGGTAGGAAATGTGGGTCGTCGGGTGATGCTGGTGGCGCCTACCTTTTCGATGTACTCCCAAAAGAATTCGATGAAGTCGACGACATAATCAAGCCTCACCCGATCAATGAAGTTGCCCAGCGCGCCTCCCAAGATGAGCGAGAGAGCAATCACCATCAACAGATGTTCATGCTCCAGCCGAAAGGCGAACAAGAACATGATGAAGAGAATCGCGATGGAGGTAATCACCATAAAGAAAGGACGTCGAAACTCTTTGGGCAAATCGCTGAGAATGCCCCAGGCTGCTCCAGGGTTTTCCCTGTAGGTGAAGTGAAATCGTTTGGGAACCACAACACACTCGGGCCTGGTCCCCATCGGGTACTTCACGCCGCGGCAAAGGAACGAGCGCTCCATCTCTGTTTGACGGTACTTCCAACGCGCCATATCGGCTTTGTAGCTGGGTTCACGCTGGCTGCGACAGAGTTGGTTCTGCACGCTACAGTGACGCTGGCATGAGATGAGGGAGAGATTGCCTCGTTGCTTTACCTTGGCCAAGCAGCGGCGCTCACAGCTCTTCTTCTCTTGGGTACATGATGCAATGTGATCCGACTGACGAGGTCGCAGAAGATAATCCACCGCCACAGACTTGGTCCACTGATCGACCAGAATCACGGTGAAAACGATAGCAAAAAGGATGGTGTATTTGTTTTTCATTCCGAATACGCAACGCTTCGAAGCAACGTTTGTTGGTTGTCCATAGAACGATAGACTTGTGGCACAAGACTACGGGAAAGTTTGAGACTTTACAGAAATTTGGGAAACAATCAACTGCTGGGGGTGGAAGGTTCAGAGGAAGTGGCAGACTCTCCCGCGTTTTCGTGATGTTCCATGGCGCGCTGACAGCGGGAGCAGGTGGGATGCGAGCCAGCGTCTTGCAACTCGGCGTACATGTAACGACATCGGCGACACCGTCGACCGTCTGCCCTCTTCACTTCAACCGCCAGGCTGCCCAAAGACGAACGCCAGGCTTCTCGCGGTGTGGGCTCATCCGAGGGTGCGACCTCAGCTTGTGAAACGCCAAGGATGAAAGGAAGCGTCTCTTCGTCACACAGTTCCAGCGCTTCCCGCAGCAGGGTTGTGTTGGGATACAAGCGGACAGCCGCTTCCCAAGGTCGCTTAAGACGTAACGAGTCGGACGTGTTGGCGAACGCTCGCAGCACTTTCTTTCGGCTGACCCGCAGACCATCCCAGATGGCAGCTTGATCGTCTGCCATAACAGGAAGCTCACTGGGCTCGGGGAGCAACGACCAGTGAACGCTGTCGGCTTCCTCCGAGGCGTGCAAATGTTGCCAGACATCTTCGGATGTAAAGCTCAACAACGGAGCCGCAACACGACACAGCACGTCGGCGATTCGAAACAGCGCGGATTGGGCGCTGCGCCGCACGTACCAATCGGGAGCCGAGTTGTACAGGCGGTCCTTGATCACTTCAAAATAGAAGGAGCTAAGGTCACGAATGCAACAATCCACCAGTTGACGCCAAGCCAAGTGGAACTCGTAGGCTTTGTAGTGCTGTCGAATCGCCTTCACGCGATGATGAACCAAGTGGATGGCGTAGCGATCGACCTCGTCCATCAACTCAACATCTACAGGTTCAGAGGGAGAGAAGTCGTACAGGTTGCCCAGCAGGAAGCGGAAACAGTTGCGAACCTTGCGGTACGTACGAGTCAACCGTTGACAGGCTTTGGCCTCAAACACTCGGTGGACGTGGAAGTCATCGGCCACAACCCATAGGCGGAGAATCTCAGCGCCCCATCGCTCCATGGCCTGTTGCGGGGTTAGCGTCTGGGCCTTCTCTTCCGATGATGCGTTCCGCTGCCGAAGGGAAATGAGGGCCTGGTGCTGCTCTCGCGCCGTGGTCATCGCAGACGACTCACCGCCCACGCGGCCATGAGCCACAATCGCCTGGAAGGGAAGCTTCTCAGAGAGCTGCAAGGTCGTGAGCAAAGCCCCTTGGAACCAGCCCCGAAACTGATCAACGCCTTCCACAGCCATTGTGGAGAGCGGCTTGTCTTCCTGGTGGTGAGGCAACACAGCCCACGCCGACACACCAGAGTCAAACCAAACATCCACAATGTCTTCTTCCTGGCGGAACTGGTGGTTCCCGCAACGCTCGCAGCGCAAGCCGCCCTCTTCGTAAGGAAGCAGCTCCTCTACAGGTGCGTCAAACCAGAGATCCGCGCCGAACTCGTTTTGCTCGTAACGTTCGGCCAGGATGTCCACATGGTCTGGATCCAACAGCGGTGTTTTGCACCGCGTGCAATAGAAGATGGGGAGAGGCACTCCCCACACGCGCTGTCGGCTCATGCACCAATCGGAGCGTCGCTGCAGCAGGGAGTTCATTCGCTTGTAGCCCCAGTCGGGTTGCCACTCCATCTGCTCCAATGAACTCTGCGCACGTTGCCGCAGTTCTTTGACGTTCATAGGCACAAACCACTGCGTGGTCGCACGGAAGATGATGGGCTCTCCAGAGCGCAAGCTGTATGGGTACTTCAGGACCACAGTGGCTTCGGGCGAGCTGAGCAAGGAATCAACGGCTTCCAAGTCCCGAAGGATCCGGGGTTCCGATTCCCACACAGACTTCCCTGCCCAAGGCCCCGCCTGATGGGTAAAGCGACCCTTTTCGTCCACAGGCGACAACAGTTCTAGGTCGTGCTGCTGGGCTGCTTCGTAGTTGAGAGGGTCATGACCAGGGCTAAGCTGCAACACGCCGGTCCCAGGTGCTAGCCGCAGTGACGGAATCAGGCAGAACGGAAGTTTCCGGTGAATCAGCGGGTGACGACAGCTTAGCGACGCAAACTGCCTACCCTGGAACGAGACCAGAACCTCAGGAACGTGTTCCCATCCACAGGCTTGCGCCACATCTTCCAGACGTTCTTTGGCCAACACGTACACTTTGCGCTGGCTACGAACGGCAACGTATTCGGCGTCGGGTTCGACCGCCATCGCCATGACACCGGGCAAGGTCCACACATCGGAGGTCCAGGCCAGGAATTCAACGTCGCGCCCACGCAACTGCCGGTCGAGATGCATCGGGTCACTGATCAAAGGATAAGTCAGGTAGGCTTCCAACATCTCGCGAGGCTGAAAGAAAACCTCGAACTCAGCCAGCGCGGTTTCACACTCGGTGCACCAAAACACAGGCCTTGTTCGTTGGACGAGGCTCTCCGAACGCATCAAGTTGGCGAGGGCTCGGGTGATGGCGGCCTGGTACGAGGGCGACATCGTGGAGTACGCATGGTCCCAATCACCAAGAATCCCCAAGCGCTGGAATTGCTCTCGCTGTGTCGTCAGGTAATGATGGGCCAGTTCACGACACTCCCGACGAAGCGCCCCTTTTTCAATGGGGGTATCATCTTCATTGTGTCGTTGCTCCACTTCCTGCTCAACGGTCAGGCTGTGACAGTCCCAACCAGGAACAAACTCACAGCGTTGCCCCAGCATGCTGCGGTAGCGGAGGATGATGTCCTTGAGTATCTTATTGAGAATATGGCTCCACTGTAGCTCACCGCTCGCGTAGGGAGGTCCGTCGTGGAGAACAAAGGATTTGCCGTCAACGCGTTTGTCGAGGAGCGTGGTGTACAAATCGATGGATTGCCAGTGCGCAAGGAGTCGTTGCTCCAGGGCAGACAAGTTGGCCCGCATAGGAAAGGGCGTGTGCGGCAAGCACAAGGTTGCCTTGATATCGGCCACACGCTTTGTTGTCATTGCCCGTTTCTTACTCCCCGCATCATGACTGATGCCATTTGGTTGCATGTCCCCAAAAATCGCAGCAAACCATCGTTAGGTTCGACAGAGTTTGGAAGGACTTGAGAAGGAGGAACACGCGCGGTGTCCCGTTTTCTTCCCGCACAGCCACTTGATTCCCAAGCTCCGCATTCGTAGAAGAAAAGGCAAGTTAACCTTGAAGTCCCCTGTTTGTCAAATACAAGATGAGTCCCAAATGAAACCCCATCCCCCCGTAGACAACGACCGATGCCGCCCTGGAGAGCCCGATGATTTGCTCCTGTTTCGCCACAACATGATCGCAGGTGTGCGAGACTTTTTTGTACAGCGAGGCTTCCTTGAAGTGGAGACCCCCGCGTTGATTCCCTCGGCTGATCCGTCGCCACACCTCGATTCGTTCGTCACCCACTACCGCGACCTGGAAGGCCGGCAGCGTCCTCTGTATCTCCGAACGTCCCCAGAGTTTGCGATGAAGCGACTTGTCGCGGCCGGCTACCCCAAGCTCTTTCAAGTGTGCAAGTTCTTCCGGAACGGAGAGATCACCACAATGCACAACCCGGAGTTTACCGGTCTGGAGTGGTACCAAACCCACACTGACTACCATACATTGATGGAGCTGACAGAGGGCATGGTCCGGGCCTTGTGGCCTCACCCGACATTGACCTACCAGGGACAAACCGTTGACATGGCCTCTCCCTGGGAACAACTCACGGTTCATGAGGCCATCGAACGCTACGCCAAGATCAAACTACCCAACGACATCCAGCGCTCGGATTTGGCAGAAGCTTGTCGCAACCTCAGCCTCAGCGCCAACCCCGACGACCAATGGGACGACTTGTTCTTTAAAATCTTCCTGACCTATGTGGAACCTCACCTCGGTCGGGAGCGTCCCCTCTTCCTCAAAGACTATCCCATTCGTATGGCCGCGCTGTCTCGCGCCAAGCCAGACAATCCTCATGTGGCGGAACGCGTTGAACTGTATATCGCGGGCGTCGAGCTTGCGAACGGATACAGCGAATTGGTCGACTCCGACGAGCAGCGACGTCGCTGGGAAGAAGAAGTGGAGCTGCGTGAGGTTAACGAGAATCCCTTTGCGGGAGAGCTCGACGAAGGATTGCTCAACGCCCTGGCCTGGGGTATGCCTCCCACGGCTGGAATTGCTTTGGGCCTGGATCGGTTGTTTATGCTGTTCCGAGACGCATCCACGCTGCAAGAGGTCTTACCTTTTCCATTGCAGCATCCAGATCCTCGAACATTACCCATTCCAGAGGGATGAAAAATCCGAAGAATGGTGTTGTGTTTTTGTCACAATCTTGTATAGGTACTCAGCGCAAGACATGACACCCACTGAAGCAAAGTAAAGAACCCATCGCAGGGAGCGTTCGCATGGCTTTTTGGAATCGAAAGAAGAAGCAGGAAGAAGAACAACAGAAAGAAGCACCATCGCGTGGCGCTCAGGCTGCCCGTCGAGGAGGCTTTCCTGCACTCCAGGGAGTCAAGCACATCATCGCCATCGCCAGCGGGAAAGGCGGCGTTGGGAAGTCCACACTGTCAGCCAACCTGGCTGTGGCGCTGCGCTTCGCTGGTGCACGAGTCGGCCTTCTCGACGCCGATATCTACGGAGCCAGCCAGCCTGGGATGTTTGGCGCGGGCGACATCCAAAACCTTCGGGTCGAAGACAACATGCTTCACCCTGTGGAAAAGCACGGCGTCCGCTTTGTCTCCATGGGCCTGTTGATGGGTGGCGACGACGGCCCCGTGGTTTGGCGTGCTCCCATGGTCGTCAAGCTTCTTCAACAATTCTTGGGCCAGGTCGCCTGGGGAGAGCTAGACTATCTCCTGATCGACCTCCCCCCCGGAACCGGCGACATCCAGCTAACCCTCGCCCAACAAGCCTCTCTCTCAGGCGCAGTCATTGTCACCACACCGCAAAACGTAGCGGTTGGTATTGCCGCCAAAGGGATGCGAATGTTTGAAAAGGTCAACGTCCCTATCTTGGGCGTGATCGAAAACATGAGCGGCTTTACCTGCGAGAACTGTGACCATGTCACCCACATTTTCCAGCAGGGTGGCGGCAAGCAGATGGCCAAAGACAACGACATTCCCTTCTTGGGCTCCGTGCCTTTGGATACCGACATCGTAGAGAGCGGCGACTCCGGCCAACCTGTCCTGCTCGGCAGCACCGAGAGTCCAGCCGCCCAAGCGTTCCTCAACATCGCCAAGAACCTGGAAGAGTCGTTCTACGATGTCGTCAACGAAGCCAACGAAGGCCTCCCCTTGGAAGAGCAGGTCGACCCCGAAACAGGCAACGTTACGATCCAGTGGGTCGACGGCAACACAACCCACCACAGCGCGTACAACCTCCGCGTGGAGTGCCGCTGCGCGCTTTGTGTGGACGAGGACACAGGCAAACAGATCCTGGATCCGAAGCGCGTGCCCCTCGACATCCAGGTGGTGAACATGCGCCGCACAGGCCGTTACGCATACACCATTACCTTCAGCGACAACCACAGCACCGGCATTTATACGTTTGATCGTCTGCGTGACGACCTGGCCGAAGACGAAGCCGGCGACAACGAAACCTTCAGCGTATAGGCAAAGGCGGATCATGTCCGAATCGTTTGGCGAATCGATCACCATCCAGGGCCAGCTTATGGCCCAAAAGAATGTCTGCAAGTTCACCATCAGTCATCCGGTGTACATGCGCGGTCGTGCCTACTGCAGCTCGGCAGCCATGGCGGGAAGTTCAGCCTTGCTGCAAGCCCTTTTTGAATTGGAAGGTGTGCGGCAGGTGATGGTCACGGAGCACAGCCTCACCGTGGAGAAATTGGGCGATGAGCCCTGGCCGAAGCTTGGCAAAAAAATTGGCGCGTTGATTCGCAGCCACGCCAAGCCAGAAGAGCCACTG
The DNA here is from genome assembly GCA_006226375.1 of Deltaproteobacteria bacterium. Taxonomy (GTDB): domain Bacteria; phylum Myxococcota_C; class UBA6777; order UBA6777; family UBA6777; genus M3003. The sequence goes on from SBHC01000010.1 coordinate 565,724, forward strand.
ATCGCCGACGATGAGGTACACCCAGCGCCCAACGTACGCGACGGAGAGATCCAGCGTCAGGTCTACGACTTGATCAAAGCAGAGATCAATCCACAAATCGCTTCGCATGGGGGCTTCGTGGATCTCGACCGAGTCACCAACGGCGTGGTCTATCTCCGCATGGGTGGAGGCTGTCAGGGATGCAGCGCCGCCAGCTTGACCTTAAAGATGGGGATTGAGCGCACCATCTACACCAACATCCCCGAAGTCAACGACATTGTCGACGTAACCAACCACGACGCGGGCTCCAATCCTTACTACACGTCAGGAACCGGGCACTATGGAAGCTAGCTACCAGGCCGGCGGGAAGTTTATCCTGGTAGGCGAACACTTCATCCTGTACGACATCCCTGCCCTCGCGATGCCCTGGAACGATGTGGCGTTTACCCTAACCAAGACGCCTTCCGCAGAACAACCACCAGAGCGCATCGCTCAAACCTGGCAACACGCCCGCACCCTCGTCGGATTGGACAAGACCTCTCACTTTCCGTTCGCCCTGCAGTCCACGATCCCACAAGGCGCAGGGTTTGGCTCCAGCGCAGCGTTGTGTCTCAGCTTGCTCAACGCCGCCGCTGACGAAGCCGACGTTGCCCTAAGCACCGAACAAAAGATTGAGCATGCCACGACCCTCGAATCTTTGTTCCATGGGCGCTCCAGCGGCCTGGATCCTACAGTGGTTGCACACCAGCAACCGCTTCGGGTTCACATGGGTCACAAACCCAAGACCTTTTCGTGGGAATTGAACGGATACGGATTTGTTTTATCAGTAAGTAGAGAGCAACGCCAAACTGCAGAAGCAGTTAACAAGGTGCGCCTGTTCTCTGAGGCACAGCCCACACGATTCGCGACCATGTTGCGCACCATGCACGATCTGGTCAACAACGTGGAAGCGATGATGACTGGCTCTGCAGTCGCCCAGGACCTATCTTTGGATGAGAGAGGACAACGCCTGGGTCAGCACCTGAATACGAACCACGGTCTCCTCGCTGAATTGGGCGTGTCATCCCCTCACCTGGAAGAGTTGGTTCAGGTGGCCCGGAGCCATGGCGCTCTTGGAGCAAAACTCACAGGAGCTGGTATGGGTGGAGGAATGGTTGCGTTGGCTCCGGAGAACCAACTCAACGCCCTGTCCCATGCCTTACAACAAGCAGGCGGGCAGCACACCACAGCCTGTCGCCCTTCTCGAATCTCTGAATAATACGCTGCAACCTGCTCTATGGAGGCCTCGTCATGAAAGTCAAATCCCTGGAAGCCTACCGCCCCGCCATCGTTGAAACCTGGGAAACCTTGCTTCCCCAAATTCTTGGACGGGACGAAGCCCTGCAACCCATGCTCCAACATCACCTCCAGGTCGTGGGCAAATTGCTCCGTCCCATGTTGACGGTTGCTTTCTATGACCTGCTCCTCTCTTCCGATGAAAACCAGCCAAAGTACCATGACCAGGTTCGCCAGGCCGCTATCGCCATCGAACTGCTACACAATGGAACCCTGGTTCATGACGACCTGCAAGACGGTGACGAAGTCCGACGAGGCCAGCCCACCGTGTGGAAGTCGTTCAGCCCCTACCAGGCGATCAACGCAGGCAACGCGCTTTACTTTCATGCTCAAAGCCTGCTCGCCACGTTGGAGTTGCCCGCAGAGATCACCGTCCAATTGTGTCGTCAACTGGCGGGCTTTTCGTTGGATATCATCAACGGACAAGCGGCCGAGAAAAACCTGTGGCCTCGCATCGCGTCTGCCAACAACTTCCCTGGCATGACCCACGAGGAAGCCACACAGTTCTACCTGAGCATTGTGGAAGGCAAGACATCTGCGTTGTTCTCGCTTCCCTTGATGACAGCCTCCACCATCGCCGGAGAAGACGTCAGCATCGTTGAAGCCCTCACACGGATCGCCGATCCGCTCGGTGCTTTGTTCCAGATCCAGGACGATCTGCTCGACCTGTTTGGCGACAAAGGCCGCGACAGCGTAGGCAACGACATCGCAGAAGGCAAACCCAGTCTCCCCGCGCTGCATTGCATGTATCTGGCCGAACCCACCGATGCGAAGTGGCTGTTTGATCTGATCCAAAAGCCCCGCGAAGAAACCCAACAAGAAGACATCCAACGTGCGATCGGCTTGATCCAAGACAGCGGCGCGCTCCGAGCCTCCCTCAATACCATTGAGGAGCTCCGAACCACGGCACTTAAACGCTGCCGAGAGCTTCCCCTCCGCGTTCCGCCCGAGCCACTCGCGAACTTCCTGGATGGCCTTTGCGACACCATCCTACAACCCATCCAACACCTTTACATCGACACTCACGCTGCTTGACTGACCAAGCCATAAAGAACGCACACATCGCGTTCGCAGGACCGTTATGAGCCAACTCCAACAACGCAAAGATGACCACCTCCGGATTTGCCTCGAAGAAGAGGTAGACTCGGGAACCACCGCAGGATTTGCCGAACTTCGGCTAGAATACGACGCCCTCCCAGAGATAGACCTCGACGATGTCGATCTCTCCGTTGAGTTTCTCGGCAAAACCCTCAAGGCTCCCATTCTCATTGGCTCCATGACTGGAGGCAGTGACTGGGCCGGAACTCTCAACGTACGTATCGCTCGCGTTGCCGCAAAGTTTGGCTTGGGCATGGCCCTAGGCTCCCAACGCGCCATGCTCAAACATCCCGACACAACCCGCTCCTTTGCTGTACGGGATGAAGCTCCCGAGCTTCCCCTCCTCCTCGGCAACATCGGCGCAGTCCAACTCAACTATGGCGTCACACACAACGACCTCAACACACTGGTGGAGTCGGTGAAGGCGGATGGTCTCTTCTTCCACCTCAACCCCCTTCAAGAAGCTATCCAGCCCGAAGGAGACACGCGGTTCAAAGACCTGCTCTCCAAGATGAAGGAAGCCATGGAGGCCATGCCGTTTCCCTGCCTCGTGAAAGAGGTTGGAGCCGGAATCTCCGAACGAAGCGCACGCAAGCTGGCCCAACTCCCCCTCGCCGCCATCGAAGCTTCCGGCGTAGGTGGAACCTCCTGGGCCCGAGTGGAAGGCTACCGCGCCGAACCCAACTCCAGCTTCGCCACACTCGGCGAACGACTCAAAGGATTCGGCATCCCCACCACCCAAGCCATCCAGCACTGTCGCAACGCCTTTCCCAACCGACCCGTGATCGGATCCGGCGGAATCCGAACCGGCACCGATGTCGCCCTGTCCATCGCACTTGGCGCTGACATCGCTGCCCTCGCTCGCCCTGTCCTTGAAGCCGCCTCCCAATCGGAAGAAGCCCTCGAACAATTCTTCCACTCCCTCCTTCACGAACTGCGCGTCATCTGCTTCTGCACCGGCGCACGAAACATCCAAGAACTCCGCAACGTCCGGGTGCTTCGCGCCTAACCCCCCTTTACGATTTCCCCGTATTTGACGACACCTTCATCTATATCTCCATCCACGTTTTCATTTCCCCCGAATTCGTTTACACACAACCCCCGAATAAATTCGGGGGCTAGGAACATCCACCTCTCTACGTTACAACGAATCAACGAACAAAATCGTCAGATGGGAATGAAAACACGAACCTTCCTACCTTTCTCCCGTACCTATGTGTTAGGTAGGCCTACCTGTACAAAACTCCCCAACGAACGTTGAATTGGTTTGGAAGAACTGACGTAACCGACGAGGTTCTCGTAGATCGACGTCACTCTTTCTGTGGTATGTGTTGGTTGTTGTGCTTGTAGGATCGAAAACCATGCAAAGGCTTGAAGCAAACCTGTGGCGATACCGTCTATATCTAGCCCTCTTGTTTACCCCCATATTTCTGCCCGTCCTTGTTTTGTTTTGGAAACAGAACGGCCTCGATATGTTCGACGTCTTTTTGCTCCAAGGCTTGTTTGCCGTAGCCGTCGTTGTTTTGGAAGTTCCCACAGGTATGGTTGCGGACCAACTCGGCAAACGGACCAGCTTGCTGGCCGGTACGGCGATGTTTGCCATCGGTCATATCATTTACGCCGTGGGTTACTCGTTTTCCATTTTTCTGTTGGCTGAGTTGGTCATGGCCTTGGGCCTTGCTTTGGTCTCTGGAGCGGACTCCGCTTTCCTCTACGACACACTCCAAGCCCTCGGTCGCAAAGACGAGTACACCAAAGTTGAAGGCCACGCCCGCAGCTGGCAGATGGTATCGATTGCAGCCTCTAACATCCTAGGAGGTATTGTTGGAAGCTATAGCTATCGAGCTACAGTTTGGCTCTCTATCATCGGACCCTTTCTTGCGTTGTTGCTGGCCTTTCAATTTGTAGAGCCCCGGCTCCAATCGTCCGAAGGCAAGGAGAAAAGACCCCTGGGCTCGTTCCGCGACGAGTGGGACAAGTACTGGCAACTCCTCCGCAGCGCGTTGAAGTTTGTTCGCAAGCATCAGCTCGTTCGCTGGTACATCTTGTTGTTTGCTATGCTGGGTGGAAGCGCGACTTGGTTGTTGTGGCTGTACCAGCCCTACATGAAAGCCACAGGCTTACCCGTTTGGGCCTTCGGTGTAGCGTTTGCGCTCTTTAACCTTTGGGCAGCGTTGGCCAGTCACTCGTCGCATGCTGTCGTTCGCAAGCTCGGTGACAAAGGCACCTTTGCGATAGCGATGCTTTTGCAGGTAGGGACCTTATTTGTCATGGCGATCTGGTTCCACAGTCTGAGCTTCTTGTTGATTCTGGGACACCAATCCGTACGAGGAATGTTGCGCCCCATCCTCAACGAAAGAATACTTCGTTACACCTACGAAGATCGCAGAGCAACCGTGCTTTCGCTCAACTCATTGGGAAGCCGCTTGTTCTTTGCGCTCACGGCTCCCTGGATTGGAATGCTCTCAGCCCGAGCAAGCTTGCCCCAAACTCTGGTGGTGCAGGGTGCAGGATTAAGCTTTTTGATCATCCTTTTGATCTTGCTGTACCGTCAGATCCCCTCCAAATACTTTCAAGTGAAAGCCCTCACAGCAGCCTAACCTGAAGGCCTTCACAACCCAACCCAAGTTCTCTGATTCCTTACCCATACACTTACGCTTGTTTGTGTTATCCTACCCCCAAGAAATACCTCCCAAACAAGAGGAGTCCACCATGCCCACTGATCTCACGATTCGTTGTCGATGTGGTCAAGTCACAGGAATCCTGGAACAGGTCAGCCCCAAAGACAGCAACCATGTGACTTGTGCATGCAAAGGTTGCCAGGACTACACCCGAGCTTTGGGACGCGAACAAGAAATGCTGGACGAATACGGCGGAACAACAGTCTTCCAGATCTCCCCAGCCAGGTTCAAGATCACAACAGGCAAAGAACAAATGGGCTGCTTGCAACAAACCAAAAACGGTGCATATCGCTGGTACGCCAAGTGCTGCAAAACCCCACTCGCCAACACCTTGCCCATGGGTTCCATGCCATTCCTGGCCGTTCACCCCCTCGCGATCGACACCACCGACCTGGACCAACCTTTGGAAGCCTACTTTGGACCGTTGCGAGTAAGAACCAACCACACACTCCCACGCAAACAAGCCAAAGAGGTCCGCGCAACATGGGGTGCCTTGCTTTCCATGTTGTTCCACTTCGCGCCTATGTTTTTCCGTTGGAAGTTCCGAGGCGAGCACAGGCGTTCTCCCCTCTTTCACCCCAAAACCCTCCGTCCCGTTGTTCAACCCCGTCGAACAGTACAAGACGAATGAAAACGATGCCCTACCAACGAGCCTGTGCTACACTCAAGCTTCTGGCAGGCACGAAAGTCAACAAAAGTCGTTCAAGGAGCCCTTCACCATGATTCAACAACCTCGCGCACCATGGTTTCTCCCTCGGTTGAACCTGCTTACGAAATGGGCCGTTTGTGGAATCGGTTTGCTTGTGTTCGCCAACTGCGGCATCGATATCGTGCAAAACGCAGGTAGCAACGCCAGCAACTCCACAAACCAGGGCAGCGGTAAAAACGGAGAAGGAACAACCGAAAAACAGTGGCGCTACAGCATTCACGGCGTCGCGATGGTCGCGTTTTACCCAAGCAGCACGCCTGACTCCAAAACCATAGACCCATCCACAGGCACCCTCAACGGCTACATGGTCTTTTACGACAAGCCCCAACAAACAGAGATTGCTGCCTGGTCGTTGAAAGATGGTGACTGCCAGTTTGAAACAAGCTCCTACGCGAAACAAAAACCCAATGCAGAGGTTGTCCGTGGCATGAACGGAGGCAAAGCCCCGTCTGTCATTGTTGGTGGAAAAACGATACAGCTGGAACAAAGGACCCAAAACCTCGAAGGTTTGGATGCGTTGAGTTACATCTACAACATCCCAACTCAGAACCCTCACCAGTTTCCTTACAACCAGACAATCTCCTATGCCTCACCAGGAGGCCCAGAAGTACAGAAGTTCCAAGCGACCCTAAAGGCTCCAGCCAAGGTGACGATCACACAGCCCAAGCTGGTTCCTGGCGAAGTGTCTTTTCCTAGAGAACAAGATGCACAACTCCGCTGGAGCGCTGAAGGACCCATGGAATACCTGGCCATCCGCATCAATCAAACCATCGCTGAAAAGAAAGAAGTTCGCTCCCTGTTTTGCCGATTGGCCAGCACCGGACAAGGCATTCTACCTGCCGCTCAACTCAAAAAGTTTGTGAGCGATCCTGAAGGCGCATACACCCATATGTTCGTGTTCTCAACCACGACAAGGTTTACAGAACTTAAAGGCTTGGACGCCCCCATTCTCACGGTAGCTCGCGCGACCACCACCGTCCCTCTCAAGTTGCCTTAGGTCATACACTCGCAAGCTGCCTTTGATCGAACTCTCGGCCTTCCTTTTCGTTAGAGGATGAGTTACATTTTCTAACATCCTAGGAATGTGGCTTCATACTCATTGTTTTCTTTCTAACTTGGAGTGGTGTGCATGGCAGAGTTGGTCCCTGCGAAGGTCTGGACTCTTGAACTCTTTCGAAAGTCTGGCGAGAAGGTGGTGTTTTCTCTTCTACACCCAGACGTCACGTGGATACGAACCTCAGCCACACGCATGGCCAGACACTTTGCCTCAGCCTTCCAAAAGAAGGTTCTGGAAGAGGGAGAGTACCTCCAAGCTCTCAGCGCAGTGCCAACCTTACAGTTGGAAAAAGACCGCCTGGAAGTCACACTCCCCAAGCCTCGCAACCCCCATCTTTTCCCCGAGATCCCCGTCAGTTTTGACATCTTTGTCGCGCAGCTACCTGATGAGTCGTGGCTCGGTTTCGTGCCCACCTTGGGAGTCGAGGCGTACGCTCCTACACAAGAAGAGCTACCGGAGCACCTCAAGGAGATCATCTTACTGGAGTTTGCCCGGCACAAACGGCTTCGTTCGGCTCATGCGATCGCGCCACTGTTTTGGTGGGATGAAACCGCCGCAGAGGAACACGACGTTGAGCTTGAGTTTTACACCCTCAGCGAGTTAGAAGACCTACAAAACCGACGCAAAAAACGGATGATCCCGGAGGTCGCCACCAAGCTGCTGCGCTCCAAGCAGTCAACCTTTGGAATGGACGAGCCTTTGGAACAGCTCTCTCGGGTAGGTCGAGGGCGCTACTACCGAAGTATCTTGTTGGTAGGCCCAAGTGGCTGCGGAAAGACGGCGCTGATCGAAGAATGGGAACGCACCAAACACAAGCACGGTTTGGCCAACACCCCAATCTGGGAAACCACCGCAGCCCGTTTGATACAAAAGCTCACAGATGCCAGCGGCTGGCAGGAAAACCTGTCCAAGCTATGCGAAGAACTCTACCACTACGACGACATCCTGTATGTCACCAACTTTGCCCAACTCTTTGAGGTCGGTCGGTACGTAGGAAACCGCGTAAGCATGGGCGAGTACTTGCGTGACCCTGTCGGTCGAGGTCAGCTTGTACTGCTTTCAGAGTGCACGGAAGAAGAGTACGCCAAGATCGAGCTTGACTACCCCGGTGTGTTACCGCTGTTTCAAGTCATTCGTCTGAACGAACCCAAAGGAGAAGACCTGACCAACATTGTTCAGGCCAAAGGCTCCTGGTATGCGTCCAAATACAACATGGAAGTGACAGACGATGCTCTTGTGGAGTGCGTCTCGTTGCACCAACGATTCACACCCTACTCCGGGTTTCCTGGAAAGCCCCTTCGCTTTTTGGAGTCGATGCTCATTGACGCCAAACACAAGCGCTCCGCCCCCCGAACGGTAGACCGATCGTATTGTGTCCATCACTTCTGTGAGCAAACGGGCTTACCCGAGTTCTTGGTATCCCCCGATGTTCCGATGCCAACGAAAGAATGCGAAGGGTTCTTCCAACAACAACTGTTTGGCCAAGACGAGGCAGTACAGGTCGTGGTCGATGCCCTGATCTCGCTCAAAGCGGGATTGGCGCGTCAAGGAAAACCCATTGTCTCCATGCTCTTTGTAGGACCCACCGGGGTAGGCAAAACAGAGCTAGCGAAGCTATTGGCGGAGTACCTATTCTCCAGCCGAGAACGCATGGTTCGCTTCGACATGAGCGAGTTTTCCGACCCTTACAACGTGATGCGACTCACCGGCGAAAACATGACCCAAGAAGGTCTACTGACTTCGGTCGTGCGTGAACAACCCTTCTGTGTGTTGCTATTTGACGAGCTTGAAAAGGCAGACCCAAGCTTTTACGACCTCCTCCTCCAGATCTTGGGAGCCGGTCGTCTGACCGACGGGAAAGGACGAACCACCGACTTTTGCAGCACCGTTATCATTATGACGTCCAACCTGGGAGCCGGCTCTCTCCAGCGAGGCAGCGTGGGCTTCTCCAAGGGAGATGTGTCCCAAGACCACATCAAAGAACACTTTGAGAAAGCTGCCCAGAAAGAGTTTCGACCGGAGCTATACAATCGCATCGATCGCATCGTTCCTTTCGCAGCGTTGGAGCGCAACACCATGCGCTCCATTCTTGCACGAGAGCTATCTTTGATCCGGGAACGCGAGGGAGTTCGACACCGAGAGGTGACCCTGGATGTGGCTGAAGAAGCACAAGTCTTTCTGGGACAACAAGGATACAACCCTGCCTACGGGGCTCGTCACTTGCAACGCACCATCCGTGACAACATGCTCGTGCAACTGGCGGAGCACCTCAACCAGCACACCTACGAAAAACCCCTAAACGCCGATGTGTTCCATGAAGACACAACCCTCCAGGTCCGGGTGCAAGAGAGCAAAGATGTCTCACACAAAGCCCGCCAGGTGCTTGGCACCTCATTGACATTGGTAGAGTTGGCCAACCAAATCACCCATGGACGCCGGGAGGCCCAATGCTTTGACAGCGGCCCCGCCATGTTGGAGTTGCGCAGCGAGTTGGACATCTTGGAGCGACGCAAACGTCGGAACGAAGACGAGTTTTGGAAGAATGTCGCACAAGGCAAATGGTACTCCACCTGCCTCGACATCTCACACGCCTGCACCCGGTCTTTGGAAGACGTACAACAACAAGAAAACGATGTGCTGGTGTCATTGTTGGGGAGTCATCCACCCGACCCCAAAAGCACCGGGACGTTCAACGAGTGGAGCCGAGCATTCCAGGATCTTAAGGTCCGGCTGTACACAACCCTCCACCCCGAGGAAAATCGCAGCACTCTCGCCATCTACGGTGACCACCTCTACTTGGAAGAGCTCCTTAAGGTGTACCAGGATCTGTCTGAGGCCAAGGGATACAACCTTGTACCGCAAGCCTTGTGGATGAAAGCGGGGCTGAAAACATGGCGACAAGGCATGCCCATGGAAAAAGGAGACGACCGCGTTGTCGGAGTCGTCGCTGGGATGGAGGGTGACGGTGTCCATCTCTATTTGGGCGACGAAGGCGGTCGGCACGTATGGACCAACGAAGAAAACCAAGAGCTAGACTACGTTGTCACCTTCGCCCCCATCTCCCCAGCCAGCTACAAGCGTCCCAAGGATGTCCAACGCAAACAGTTTTTTGAAAGCTTCAAAGTGCGAAGAACCCACGCCCACCGAACCTTTTACGACAAACGATACGACCTGCGCGGTAGCGCAAAAGAATGTATCTCCTTGCTCATTAAGCACCTGGATCAACGCTTCCTGAAGATTGTGGATCAGTCGGTTTTAGGCCTGGAAGAAGATCCATCCTTGACCCAACAAGGGGGTCTAGCATGAGCACTCTATCGATCTCATTTCCAGCCCTGGTACAACAGTTGGGCAAAGGTCGACAGTCGGTGTATCGCATTCGACCTCTGTTTATGGAATACCCCGAAGCCACCCACCAACGCTTCGAACGGGCGATGAGCATCTTCCTTCGGGACACGCGACAATTTCTTCGCAACCACCTCACCCATCGAAGAGAGCTGGACAAGCTGCTTTGGTATAACTTCAACCCCGATGTGACATACCACAAGCTATCTGTCAACTTTCGTTCGGGAGCACGAAGTGTCACCGGAACCTTTGGAGTCGCCACGTTTAAGCTTCGGGGCGAAACCTTTGTCTCCCTCCCAAGCGTTGATAACCACTTGTTCATTGCCGAACAAGACAAACAGGGAAAAGTCAAGCTATTGGAGCAAGTAGAGACGGCCCTGCAAGACCTATTTCGCGAGAAGCGAAAAGAGTTTGGCAAGGACTGGAACCCCGAAGCTCTGTACGTCCACAAAAACGAATTTGTCACCACAGTCGATCTCTCTGTCCATGTCAAACAAGCAGAGTTTCCCTTCGAGATGGACCCTTTTGCAGGGTTCGCTGCCCTGTTTGGGGGAGGCGAAGAGTTCGAAGGTTCGGAAGAGATCTACAAGGTCGCCACAGATCTCAACGTGTTGTATCCCTACGACCTACAACGAGCCTACGAACGAGACGAACAGGTCGAAAGGATCCGCGACTTGTTGTACCGGAAAGACAACACACCTGTGGTCTTGTTGGGTCCATTGGGCGCTGGAAAAACCACGCTGGTGCACGAAGCCGTCCACCGCAACATGGTCCAGCAAGACAAGAAAGAGTTCTTCCGTATCGAAAAGGTGTGGCATCTCGATCCAACCCGGGTGATCGCCGGAATGTCAGTCATCGGAATGTGGCAGAAGCGGATGGAAGCCATCATCCACTACACATTGCACCGTCTCGATAGCGTTGGAAAAGGCACAGACAAACTCTTTGTCGACAACGCCGTCGCACTCTTACGTGTGGGAAAAAGCGCAGGCAGCAACCTTAACTTGGGCGCGTTGCTCAAAACCTACCTGGAGAAGCGACAGTTACAGCTTGTGATTGAGGCAACACCGGAAGAATGGAACGTTGTCCAAGAACTGGATCGCGGCTTCGCCGACCTGTTTACGGTGGTCCGCGTTCCAGCCGCCGACACAGCAACAGCCGTCCGCATCGCCAGCCAAAAACGAGCGTTCCTGGAGCTGGAGAACAACTGCACCATTAGCAACCTCGCGCTCCATCGTTTGTTTGCGCTGCAGCGTGCCTACATGAGGCAAAAGGCCCTGCCGGGAAGTGTGGTCGACTTTTTGTACCAATTGTCCACCAAATTTCGGGGCAAAGAGGTCGAAGAACATGACGTGATGGAGGAGTTTGGTTCGCGCTTCCAACTCCACAACCGAATCTTTGATCGAGCCAACCCATTGGCTCCCGGAGAAGTGGAAGACTTCATCGACCAGCGCTTAATTGGACAGCCCCAAGCTGCGGGCTGTTTGGCCCACACCGTGCATCTTCTCAAAGCCGGACTCAACGACCCCAACAAGCCAGTCTCTGCGTTTCTCTTCATCGGCCCAACAGGCGTTGGCAAAACCCAGGCAGCCAAAGTACTCACTCGCTTCCTCTTTCAATCCGAGGACAACATCGTCCGCTTCGACATGAACGAGTTCCTCGACGCTGCCTCTGTTGCTCGCTTGGTCGGAGACATCAACAACCCGGAAGGTCAACTGACGGGTCGCGTACGCCACCGTCCGTTCTGTGTGTTGCTCCTCGATGAAATCGAAAAGGCCCACCCACAAGTTCATGACCTCTTGCTTCAACTGTTGGGAGAAGGCCGCTTAACCGATGCCTTGGGTCGCACCGTTGATTTCACCAACACCATCGTCATCATGACCTCCAACATTGGCGCTCAAGAGGCCAGCAAAGTGCTTGGATTTGGCGACAAGGAAGGCCAGGCCAAAGGCAAGTACAAGAAAGCGTTGGAGACCACATTCCGGCCCGAGTTTCTCAACCGCATCGACAAAGTAGTAACCTTCTCCAAGCTCAAACTTGAAGACGTGATGATGATCGCCCGCTTGCAAATGGAGGAGCTATTGCAACGGGACGGCTTCCTCCGTCGCACCACCATCTTGAGCGTCGACAGCGGCGCCCTCCGACAGGTGGCAGAGCGCGGCTTTGACCCCGAGCTGGGAGGTCGTGCGCTCAAGCGAGCCATTGAACGAGAGCTAACGGTGCTTGCTGCCGAACAGTTGGTGTTCCTTCACAAAGATGTCCCCATCTTGTTTGAAGTGAGCGCACACAAAGGAAAGCTACAACCCAAAGTAACGCCGCTTCAGCCCGTTGATATCTTGCGCGACTGGGAGCCTCCAGGGCACCCGGAAGAAGGTCAACTCCTTGGCGATCTACAAGTCCTTTTGGAGGTCGCCAACCAGGCGCTGGAACACATCAACGTTCGCCTCGACGAAGCCCAGGAAGATGGCCGAACCGTCTTCTCGATCGACTTGTCCGAAACGCCCTACGAAGCCGAGCAGCGGGAGCCTAACGAAGCCAGTGAGCTTTACATGTTCCGCGAACGCATCATAGACCTCCAGCATGAGCTTCAAGAGCTGGTCGTTGACATGGACGTCTCCATTCCAGACATCACACCACGCTACCGCCACAAAGTAAAACGCGGTCCGCTCGATGGCTGGAGACGCCCCGATCGCGACATCAAAGACTACCTCGCTCGAATGGACATCCAGGAGTTTCTCCGCGACGTCCAAGTCACAGCACCCCAGGCCATCAGCCGCTCCCAATCGGAGTACTTGCGGTTTTTCTTGAAGCTTGCGTTCTACCGGTTCTTTGCCCAAGATCTGCAGGCCCTTGCTCCCAAAGCTGTGGTCCTCCACATCGCCTCCATGGTTGAAGCTCGCGGCGCGGAGTCAGCGCAACACCTTGTCTCTGTGTACCGAACCATCCTCACAGAGTTGGGACTCTCTTGGCGCTTCCTTCCCGTGGCGACGGAGCATCACAACGAATACGCGATCGTCTGCCAGGGCTCTCGCATCGACGAGTTGCTCCAAAGTGAGCAAGGCATCCACATGTACTACCTGCCTTTCCAAACGCCCATTCCTTTGCAGATGCAGATCTACGAATGGCCCGATGCCTACGACATTAAACAACTGGATCGACTCGTAAAAGATGGCGTGCTGGATTCGATGCCATGGCGAACAGACTCCCCGCTACCCACCAACATTTTACGTTTGTACGCGCTCGAAAATGGAAGCCAGAGCAGAATTACCGATCTTCGCACAAACTGGATAGGACCGGGCAATCTGTCCGCGGAAGAGTGGCTGTTGTTGTTATACGCTGGCCTACCCAAGGCCGAACAGATCACACTCGAAAACCTTGAACTCTCTCCGAACATGGACCTGGAATAGCTACGATGAATTCGGAAGGATAAGAGAAACAAGCTATGGAGCACTATCGTTATCCCATTCTTTGTTGGCGAACAGGTCCAGAGTACCTCTGCGGCCATTTGATTGGAACATCGTACAATTGGGTGGCTTCGGATGTACGCAAAATTAAAGCCTCACTCGCCGACCGCCTCACTCGCGACCACCAACGTCAAGGCTGGCTGGATGAGCCCCTCCTCTCTCCCCAGCTCAAGATGGTCGAGGTGAAGTGCACACCTAGCTACCAGGAGAAAGACGGGTTTTACCCTGCCCCTTACAACCTGCTCCTCAATGTCCCTGCTGTGTTCGGGGAAACCGAGTACGGTCACTCGATTTGCTACCTACCTCTGCTCTCTCAAAGCTTTTATTATTACAACCCCAAACAGCTCCTGGATCTGGCCCGTCACTTTACCCAAGACTTTGTCTCGGGTCTTAAACCTGAGCAAGTTCACCGCTACCTCCTCCCCGAAACCCCCTGGCTGGAAGAAGCCGTCGTTCGCATCAACGCATCCAGTCGAAGGAACCGGCACCACCAAGGACCCTCTGTTCACGAACAAACTCTTTCGGGTATGGCAGAGCGCTTTCCCTCCCGTCACTCCGGCCGAAAGAACGCCAGCCCTGTCCCTGACGTCGCCTGGGAACGCACCTCCTGGGTCGACTCCATTGTCACGCGAATCGTCGACGAACAATCCAATGTCCTCCTCGTCGGCGACAGCGGCGTTGGCAAGAGCGCCATCCTTCGCGAAGCTGCGAAAAAAGCGTTCAAGATAAGCCGCGGCCAGGAAGGACCCACCTTGCTCTTCTGGAAGACGTCGCCCCACCGCATCATGGCGGGCGCTCGCTACCTTGGCGACTGGCAAAAGAACTGTGAAAACATGATTGAGGCTGTCCGCAGCAGCGGTGGCTACTTGTGGTTCACAGACTTTGTGGAGCTTGTTCGCACTGGAGGCGAAGGCGCAGAAGACTCCATCGCAGCCTTCCTCACCCCCTCCCTTCGCGACGGTTCGGTCCGCATCGTAGGGGAAGCAACCTCCCGTCAACTCGAAGCCATCCGAGTGTTGCTCCCAGGCTTTGTGGAGCTGTTCCAGTTGGTAAAAGTTCCTGAGATGGAGAAACCCGCCGTCCAGCGTGTGCTCCAGCATTTCCAAGGCTACACCTCACGAAACATGAACATTGCCTACACCCAAGAAGCCTTGGAATTGAGCTATCGCCTCCTCTCACGCTTTGAGCGACGAGAGAGCTTCCCAGGCAAAGCCATGAAGTTTCTTGGTCAAAGCTTGAACCGAGCGTACCTAAACCAGACAGAGACCATCGAGAACTCCGATATCCTTAGCTTGTTTGTTGAGAATACAGGTTTGCCTGAGCTATTTCTTCGCGACGACTTGCTCCTTGACGAAGAGGAGATGCGGTCCTTCTTTACCTCCCAGATCATTGGGCAAGAGAACGCACTCGAAGCTCTATACCGCGTAGTCAAAGTGTTTAAGGCGGGCCTCAACGACCCCAACAAGCCCATCGCGACCCTGCTGTTTGCAGGTCCTACCGGTGTAGGCAAGACGGCCTGCGTCAAAACGCTCGCGGATTACTTCTTTGGCAAAGGCCAAGCATCCAACCCGCTCATACGTATCGATATGAGCGAGTTCCAGCACCCCATGCAGTTGGAACGGCTGGTCGGTTCCGGGCGTGGAGAGCCGGGCAAGCTCATTCAGCAAGTCCGAGACAAGCCTTTCTCTGTTGTCCTTCTCGACGAGATCGAGAAAGCTCATAGCTCCGTTTTCGACATCTTACTGGCTGTCCTTGACGAAGGCATTTTGTACGACGCCTTTGGCCGCCGCACCGACTTTTGCAACACCATCATCATCATGACCAGCAACCTGGGCGTCGGCTCAACCCAGTCGATGGGTTTTGCCCGAAGCAACGAGACCAACTTCACATCCAGCGTTCGCTCGTTCTTCCGACCGGAGTTTTTCAACCGAATCGATTCCGTGGTCACGTTCTCCCACCTGACCCCAGAGAACATCCAGGTGATTACACAAAAGGAGCTATCGGAGATTGCTCAGCGGGAAGGTTTGCGCAAACGAAACCTCACGCTCCAAACCACCGACGCTTTGGTCGCCCACCTCGCCGACATCGGCTACGACAAAGACTACGGCGCGCGTCCTCTCCAACGAGTGGTCGAACGAGTCGTGGTAGCCGCCCTCGCCCGCTACCTCTCCGAGCATCCCAACGCCCACAACCAAACCCTCCGTATGGACTGGCGCAACGAGAAGATAGACATTCTCACGCTCTAGGGAGTGTCGGGTTGCTTGCACGCACCTTCTTTGCACTCTGTGCCGGTGGGGCATGGCTTGTTGCAACCGGTGCAATGGAAGTTATCCGAGCCAACAGTTACACAGCTACTTCCGCAAAGGGTTTCGCCTTGTTTGCATGCTGTAACACAGATGCCATCGCCACACACTTCGCTTGCTTTGCAGCCCCGGTTGCAGCCGTTACAGTGGTTGGCGTTGGTTTTGATGTCCACACAGCCAGCTTGACCACACGACGTGAGCCCTTGAGGACATTTGCACACGCCCCCCACACACGTGAGACCTCGTAGACAAGGTTCATTGCAGTAACCGCAGTGCAACGAGCTGGTTCGCGGGTCGATGCACTCCCCGTCGCAAATCAGCATATCGAGGGGACAACGACACTTCCCCTTGAGACAAACTTGAGGGGCAGGACACTTCCTCCCACATTGGCTGCAGTGATACCGGTTGGTCATCAGGTCGGCGCAAGCTTGCCCACAGGTAGTCAGGCCCTCAGGGCAAGAGTCTACACATGCTCCATCCGAACAAACTCGACTGCTGGGACAAGCGTTCCCGCAAGCTCCACACGCGCTGGGATCCATCTTGAGATTTTGACAGGACACACATTGTGTTTCGCCATCTGGGCAGACACAGGTGCCTTGCGTGCAAATCTGTCCAGGGCCGCAGGCTTTGCCACACTGACCGCAGTGCTTCGCATCTCGCTCGGTATCCACACAAGCACGATCGCAAAGCTTCAACTGCACAGGACAGCTCGCAGAACATCGGCCGCTTTGGCAGATTGAATTGTTACAAGCTTTGCCACACTGACCACAGTGATCATTGTTGCGGTCCAGGTAGACACACGAGCCGTCACAAGCCGCCTGACCCGAAGGACAAGACGTGCTGCACTTGCCTTGTGCGCAAACCTTCCCCTGTCCACAAACCTTGCCACACCCGCCACAATGTTTCCCGTTGGACAGAGGGTTTACGCACTGTTGACCGCACCGAAGGAGTCCTTGGGACACATTGCAATCTGCGACACAGCTACCGTTCACACAGGTTTGTTGGCCAGAACAGGACTGCCCGCACCCTCCACAATGACCCTTGTCTGTGGTGGTATTGACGCAAACATAGTCGCACCGAGTCTGACCGCCCTGACACTTGGGGATGCACAGGCCTCCAAAACATTCAGCAGTGAGAGGACAGCGGATCGCATCGCATGGATTTTGGGGTTTTTCCGAGCACCCGATAGACAACAGGAGAAGGGAGAGACAGGCCAACATCCCAGAGACAAACAGAGGGACACGCAAGCCCGAAACATGGGAGAAAGAAGAAGGCATTTGTTGAGGCATCATCGTCGGATTCTTTGTTGTAGGAAAAGAACCATCTTTCATTCAACAAGATGGTACCACAACGATGCCAAACTTTCTCAAGAAAAGAGCTTACGACATCCAGTGGTAGTCGACCCAGCTCAAGGTCAGCGGAAGATCCGGTGAGAACTCATACTTCACGCTTGTTTCTTTGTCGCCCCAAGCACGAGCAGCAAACTCCGAATAAGCGATCACTTCTTGGCTCATACCCAACGTGTTCATGATGGAGCCTTCGTTCATCGACATCAGCCCCACTGGAGCCAGTCGCAACAACCTCTCCCCAAGAATTTGCTCACACTCCCAGGCTGAACCTCGCCCATGGCTGTTCATCAGGACCTGCACCAAATAGCCGATGTTGGCCGGATAAAGAAGCCACTGCCGCCAGCCCCAGTTTTGGTTGTCACCAGGGATGCACTCGGTCTCTGATGCATGGATATCATCAAAGTCAACCCGAAAGACCTTGCTGATGATTTGAATCAGATTGGCGCGAGCCTGATTCATCACATCTTCTGCCATCTCGACGGGCATCTCAGGGATCTGCTTGGTCAGTCCGGGAGGAATCGGCTTGGGCCTGGGAAGATCCACCATTGGATCTCCTGGGATGTATTTGTTGGACAGCGTGCTGCTACCGTCGTCACCTCCCAACGACAACATGACCAGATCATCCACAGACTCCAGCCCCATCTCACCAATGATCTTAGCAAGACCCGGCATCGCTGGGTTGTTCACAAAAAACACACCGTCCAAGTGGCCAGACCGTCCAGGGAAGAACAACGACATCGCAGCGCTTCGCAGCGCACCTTCCACCAAAGGGAAGTCCTCCATCGCGTCCTTGCCCCAGTTCGTGTGAACCTGGGGTGTATAGGGTGGTCCCATCAAGGTCGAAAGCAAGCATAGCTTGGTTGATAGTTTGGTATCCGGTGTAAAGTTCGTCATTTCCGCGATGAAGGGGGCAAACTCCATGTTGGAGAGCATCGCCTCTTTTCCTTCGATCAGCTTTTTGTACGACTTTATCCCGTCCATTTTCATGAGCTCAAGGAGGCGATCGACATAGTCCACAAGCTTGTCCGCGATCTCCATCCCAGTGAGTTCGTCCTGGTCCAACAAATACGCCAGATACACTGCTGTGCAAGAGCCGGCAGAGCTACCCATGATCATCTCTGTTTGACGCAAGAAACCCGGCCTCACTTGCTCCAGTCGCCGCAACAACCGAACATAGGTACAGGCTGAAATTCCACCGTCCATGGCCAACGTACGCATGCCAACTCCTCCTTGAGAGCATCTCCTGCTTGGGTAGACTGAGCTTTGAGGTACTCGTTGTACCAAAGGAAGAAAGAGAAAGCGAGAGGTTCTCAGCCCAAGAAGCCAAGAATGCATCAAGGAGGTGGGTACTTATCCCTTGTCTATATCCTGCATAGATAGCGGAGTTATTCATTCGGGCCGCGCAGGTGCTCCGCGTCAAACCAAAGGCGGAGGCCACTTTCTTACCAACAGGATTGAATAACACCCATAAGCTAGCCGCAAAGCTCTTAGTAAGAGCCATCACCGTTGTCGGTCATGGGACAGTCACAGAATCGCACGTGACCTTTGCTCATGTCAAAGCAGCCAGCATCCAATTGTTGTTCGGTGCAAGCGCCTGCTTTGTTGGGTTTGAGAACGCCTGTACCGCCGGCTTCCAAACCACAGTCACAAAACAGGACATGACCACGACCAAACTGCGCACAGCCATCATCAAATTGCTGCTCTGTACAGCCTCCTCGGGTCGCGTTCGGACGCAGCGCTTGCCCTTTTGGCTTGGTTTCACCTGTCGCAGGGGCTGCTTCCAACGTGGATGTTGTTTTGGTTAAGGCCTGGCTCGACTTCGACACTTTGGTTTGTTTTTGGTTGGCAGAAGAAGAGTCCAAGTCTCCCGGAACACCGACAGAACAGCCGGTAGCCAGGAGCAGAAAGAGAGAAGATACACCAAGACCTAGCAGAATTCGTTTCATGCGAAAGACTCCTTAAGTTGTCATGAAAAAATCTGAAGACGGAGACAAAGCTCTCCGTTGCACGTAAAAGTAGGGGACGGGCTGGCTCCAAAGACAGCGCACTGCGACGCCCACTTCTTTGTGCCGCCGTTTGCATCCTGTCCCTACTGTACCCCCTTAGTGCAACCGTCCATCAGGAGCGTTCACAGAAAAATGAAACTTCTTGTTCTTATGTGTCTTGCTCTACAGTCATGGAACGAAACCACTCTGCAATGGTAGGAATGACGGAATCAGGGTCATTGGGACCACCGGCTACGTCCATCACAAAGTCGTAGGCAGAGTCCTCTTCAAAAGGAGTGAGAACAACACCGTTCCACTGCAAAAAAGCGACGGCTCCCAACAAACCTGTTCGCTTGTTTCCATCATTGAATGTGTGATTTTTGATCACATGAAACATATACGCAGCAGCTTGGTGGTAGATGTCGGGATAAATGGGTTGGCCAAAGATCTCATTCACATGGATCTTCTCGACAAATCCGAGGTTTTGACTCTCCCGAATGTTGCTATTCGACATGGAAGAACCACCTGCCATGTTGATCGACATTTGATTGAGAACCACGAGCATCCGTTTGTTAACAAAGCGCGAAGGGTTCATTGGCCTAACCTGATATAGAGTTGAAGGTTTTGCTTGATGTGATCTTCGGTCAACTTGAGCAACGTGATTTCATCGTTGTCGAGCCAAATGCCACTGCACGAGGGACACAGATCAATCACATACCCACCAATATCGCGCTTCTCCATCACGACCCCATCCACAGGACACGGAAGCTCACGCTCTTGTTCTTCAGGTTCGATGGTATCAATGTCTTCTTCCGAAAGCTTCACGCTGTTCACCATTGCGACCAAACCAACAATGGATTCCAGTTCACCTTTGTCAAAGTAAATTCCGTTGCAATCGGGGCATCGGTCAACCGTCTCGTCGTGCATTTGCACCTCTTCGAGAGAGACCGAACAAACCGGACAGGAACGCATGCCAACTCCTTGTTCGCTTGTAGTCACTTCGTTCGCACAGAAAGCTTACGTATAGTGCTATTCCAACGTAAGAGATGCAAGAGGCAAACCACAACAAGCTACAACGGTAGGGAGTAGGCACCTTCGTTCGTAGAAGTATCCACAGTTCTCACAGACAAGGATATCGCGTGTTGGTTGGAGCTCTACAGGAAGAACAACAGTATCATCGTTTGCAGTGTTGGAGTGCCCACGAATGTGGGTACTTTTCCCTTGCTTATATCCCGCATCGGTAGCCGGGTAAATTTTTGCCCGGCTTCATCACATGTGCGAAGGCCATTCGGCCACAGAAGCAATATCAACCGCAAATGGACGCAACATTCACACAAATGGATGGCACAAAGAGGCAATCAAATCGCCCTGCGCCGTTACCTAGGAAGCACCATCGCAATGAAGTTGTAGTATCATCGTTTGCAGTGTTGGAGTGCCCACGAATGTGGGTACTTTTCCCATGCCTATATCTTCCATCGGTAGCCTCGAAAGTGAGATTTCATGGGGAAGATAGAGTTTCGCCCTTTGATGGTAAGCTTGCCAACGATACCCAGGCCTTTGCACTTGCACGATAGAATGGGATGGGATGGGATGAAGTTCGATCAGGAGGCAAGCAACCGAGTTTCCACGGCGACTGCAGGGGAAGGAAGCGACAACAACTCCGGCTCATTCTGTTCTACTTCGGTCAAAGCATCGAGTGCTTCCGATAGATCGAACCAGAGGTCATCCACACATTCAATGCCAACAGACAGCCGCACCAGATCCGTGGGGAAGCCCTTCTTTTTCTGCTCAGCTTCGGGAATGCTCGCATGTGACATCGTGCAAGGCAAGCTAATCGTTGAGGTGGTGCTTCCAAAGCTAACACAGATCTTAAACAGGCGGGTGGATTCCACCAGTTTGCTAGCTCGCTCCTTGGAACCAAGCGCAACGCTCAGTACCGCCCCAAACCCACGAGACTGTCGGGCATGAAGGTCATGTCCGGGGTGAGACGCCAGGCCCGGATAGTACACGCACTCCACTTCCGGATGACTGTTTAATAGCTCAGCTAGCTTCAACGCGTTCTCTTGCTGACGATCCAAACGAACGGAGAGCGTCTTGAGTCCACGCAAAAACAGAAACGCATCCATGGGAGCAAGCGCGTTGCCTTCTGCGTTTTGAAAGAAGCCGATCTCTTCGGCGAGTTCTTCCGAACGAACAGCGACCACTCCGGCGCTTGTGTCGCTATGCCCACAAAGATACTTGGTCGCGGAATGAACAACGACATCGGCTCCCAGAAGCAGAGGGTTTTGCCAGTAAGGCGAAAGAAACGTGTTGTCCACCGTAAACACAATGTTGTGTTCTTGGCATAGCTCCGCGAGGGCTTCAATGTCTGTAATGGTTTGCAAGGGATTGGAAGGTGTTTCAATCCAGATCATCCGGGTGTTTTCGGAGATTGCGTCAGCCACAGCGTCACAATCGGTCGTATCGACAAAGCGAACCGTGATACCTTGGCGCGTGAGAACACGAGAGAACAACCGGAAGGAGCCACCATACAAGTCTTGGCAGGCCAGCAACTCGTCACCGCTCTGCAACAACCGAGTGACCGTTGTGATCGCAGCCATTCCGCTGGAGAAGGCAAACGCCCGTGCCCCTTTGGTGAGGGCAGCGAGCTGCTCTTCAAGGGCGGTACGTGTCGGGTTCCCACTGCGGGAGTAATCGTAAGGACCCTGAGCTTGGGCAGAGTCCTGGCAAAACGTAGCCGACTGATAAATCGGCGTAGCGCTGGCCTTGTAAGGATCATTGAGGGAGCTGGGTGGATGTTGTAGCTGCGTTTCCAGTTTCATCTCTCTCTCCTGTGTGCCCTGCGTCGAAGGTCTTGTTTTGGTTATCGTGCCCTCCGAGGAATCTGTTGCGGAAAAAGTCGAAGATTTGTTCGTTGGGTTGTCGTGGTTCATGATGCAAACACTCCCAAGGCACGGGAGGTACGAATCACCTGGACATCCCCAAACACGGCCGTCGCCGTTGGACAACGCCCAGCCCCCTTTCCAGCAACAAGGTGCACCGCTCCGTCTTCGGTTGTGATGTGGACAG
Source organism: Deltaproteobacteria bacterium (assembly GCA_006226375.1). Classification (GTDB taxonomy): domain Bacteria; phylum Myxococcota_C; class UBA6777; order UBA6777; family UBA6777; genus M3003. The sequence continues at coordinate 588,092 of SBHC01000010.1, forward strand.
CGTTCTCTTCTCCGTGGATCTGCGCCAAGGGGTGTTCATCTGACAGGTAGCGTGGAGCTACTGTTGCAGACACCTCACCGTCTTTCCATTCACAAGTTGCGACAAGCCGAATCACCTCACCGCGCAGCTGAGCGTTTGCGACATCTTGCCCAGAGAGGTTGGAGATGCCTTCACAGGTGATCGCTTGGGGCGAGAGAGAAAGCCCCAGACCGTGAAAAGCCAAAATAGCAAGCTTGTATGCAGCATCATACCCTTCGACATCTGCCGTGGGATCCGCTTCTGCAAAACCAAGCGCCTGAGCTTCTTGGATCGCGTCTTGAAACGACAACCCTTCCGCCAGGCGACCCAGAACAAAGTTGGTGGTTCCGTTGACCACCCCTTCAATCCGAAGGACTGACTGCTGTGCAGCCAAGTGAGAGACCGTTTCAATCACGGGGGCCACGCCGCCCACACTTGCTGAGTACCGCAGCCGGGTCCCCTGAACCCGGGCGATGCTACGCAAACGCTCTCCGTGATAAGCAATCACATCTTTGTTCGCTGTCACAACGTCCCGCTGACGTCGCAAAGCATGCTCCAACAAGTCGGCTGTGTCTTCACATCCACCGATACATTCGACGACCAGATCACACGGCCTCTCGATCACCTCCCATGGGTCACTGGACAGCAACGATGCTGGAACTCCTGCTTGAATGTGACGTTCTGGGCAGCGTACCGCGATCCCAACGACTTCGTAATGTTTGGGCTGAGAGCAGAGATGTTCGTAGACCCCACGCCCCACTGTACCCAGGCCGAGCAAGGCGACACGGAGGGGAGAGCAAGAGACCCGCCCTTCACTCCACTCCGACTTGTCCGTGCCCACCAACGTGCCATGAACCGCTCCAACCTGTGTGACAGAGAAACGTTGATTGGTCCGCTGCGCAAACTCGATCGCTTTGTGCTGCACGACCACTGCGCCCAGAGCGATAGCATCGGTCCAGGATAGCTTCTCGTACCGACGGGGAAGCTTTGCAGACGTTGCTGGATCCGACTCATAGATGCCATCCACATCCTTGTACAAGATACAATCAGCGCCCAAGTGACTAGCCACATAAAGTGCGGTCAGGTCGGAGCCACCGCGCCCAAGAAGAGTCGCTTCTCCTTTGGCGTTATGACCCACAAAGCCTGGCAAGACGGCAACAGGAGCCTGCGCCAAGGCTGCCTCCAAAGCATCCACATCCAACGACCGCGGGGAGCTATCCAGGTGGGGACCTTCTGTGACCAATCCAATCTGCAAGGAGTCGAGCAGAGAGTGGGGAATGCCAGCATCGCCCAACGCCAACGAAAGAAGCGCCATGGTCGTAGCTTCCCCTGTACGAAGAAGCGCTGCCACAGCGGAAGGGGACGGCTTCTCCGAAACAGAGTAAGCTCGTTGCAGGAGCTGCTCCGTCGTCTTCCCCAACGCCGAGACCACCACAACAATCCGCTGTTGCTGCTGCACCCGGCGATAGATCTCTTGCACCACGCGGGGCAGTTCACGCTCATGGGACAACACAGAGCTACCAAACTTCAAGACAGCAACCTCCGATGCAATGGGCACAGTCGCATCGCTGGCCCCAGTCTGGTGCAAAGCCCACGACTGCTCCGAAGCCTGCTGTTCAGGCTGCGCGCCGGGAATTCCATAGGTATCAATCGCATACGAGTGAAGATGATTAAGCATGACCATGTTCTCCTTGGTAGGTCGAAACAAAACAAAAAGGTGCCCCAGACTTACAACAAGCCTGAGGCACAAGCGGATCCCTCCGAAAAGACGGAAGAGACCGCAAAAACCGAATGGGCAGAGGGTTCAGTCGAGCTTCAAGCGCACGACATACGTAAGATGGAAACAAAGAAGATGAGGGAGAAATGAGTGAAAGAAAGGGAAGCATGTTGTGTTCTCTGCATGTGGATTGGATACAAAAAAACCACCGTGGCTGGCTGCCGGTCGGTGGTGTTTGCAGAGAACCTGAAGTTGGAGTTTATCTCCTCGCAAACCTCCCACCTACCGGCGGTAGCATCATCATGAGATGCATGCACATCATGCTGTGCATGGTTTGCGAAATGGCGTGACGCATGGATGTCTCCAAAAGGAAAGAACGCAATGGAGCTTGCGTGCTTCATGTCTTAACGAGTAGAAGATCCAACACGCTCTGTCAACCTCTTTGTGCAACACTTGTGTGACAGAGAGAAAACGAACCTTCTTAACAAAGTTTCGTTCACTTGCATGAAATGTTTCGCCCCTTTTAGATTTGTTGACCCCACCCCAAAAAAAGAGCGACCCATGATTCGTGACGCGCTGGAGAGTGAATTTTCTCGTTTGCAAGACATTGAGATGGAAGCTGGCTTACGCTTCGCAGCGATCGGACTCCCACATATCGCAGAAACTCCGCCCCTAAGCATAGAACAACTTCGTTCCTGCCAAGAACACGGAGGATTGTGGGTGGCCGAACACGATGGAGAGCTGGCTGGCTTCCTGGCCTTCACCCATCACCCTCCCTACGTCCATATCAACGAGATCTCTGTCCATTCTTCGTTCGGCCGTCGTGGTATTGCAACCCAACTTCTTTCAAAGTTGGCCCAATGGGGTGCCCAGCACCATTGCCGAGCGATCACCCTCTCCACCTTCCGCGATGTCCCCTGGAACATGCATTTCTACCAAAAGAGAGGGTTTGTCGTCCTCAAACCGGAAGGCTATCCCCCCTATTTGGGCCTCACAGCAGAGGAAGAAGCACAACGAGGCCTTTACCCTGAACAACGGGTTTGCATGCAACAAACCTTGCTCCGTACAAGTTCCTAAGAGCAAGCCCTTCACCAATCTCTTGCATCTCCTTCCAAGATTCTCCATACTACTAAGGTGATAGGGTCACTTTTGTGATGGAGAGCGCACCATGCATGACAACACACCCCAGAACAATGACTCTCCGCCGATGAGCTTCTATGTCTCGCAAGTACAGGCTCGTTGGCAGCGTTCCAAGCTACCTGGAGGGTTCACTCTACTGCTCTTGTTTGGCCTGGGTATTCCAGGGCTACAGGCTGCTCCTCCGCAGTCTTCTCATCCACCTCGTGGAAAGCCCCCAACGCCCTTGCCCTCCCATCTGAATCCCAGCGTTCGTTCCCATCACATCAAGTCTCCGATAGCATCACGTTCCTCCTCGTCTTCGGTAGCTTCTCCCTCTGCCACAGTGTTTGCTCGACCCAAGCAGCTGTCATCCGTCTCTTCAACTCCCCAACCGTTGCAACAGCTTCACGCTCCCTCGATTCAATGGCAAAAACGTTCCCCATCTTTTTACTCTGGAGCCCAGCGTGTTCGAGGGCGCGAGACACTCCGACTCTCTTACAAATTTCAAGCGTCCTTGGGCGTTCAGCGCGTTGTGTTGGTGTACCGCAACCTCGCATCCCGTCACTTTAACCAATCACATCGTCATGTCGTTCGTTCCTATCCTCGCCCGCTTCACCGTGGGGATGGTGAGTTCAAGTGGTCGCTGGCCGAGCTACCGTTTGGACCTGGAGACACGATCGAATACTTCATGGAAGTCGAAAACGCAGTGGGGATGTCTTGTTCGCAACCTGCCCAAACCCGCCACAGATACCTTCAATATGTGTCGCCCATGGAGCAACACAACCAACTGTTGCAAGACGAAAAGCAGCTCCTTCAACAGCTTGTTCTTGGCCTCGCTGATCGACTTGAGAAGGAGCCACCCAACCCTCAACAGTGGTCCATCCTGCTTCACAGGTTGCAGAGAAACTACCAGAAAGTGCGCCCCAACTTGCGCGCCTTGTACCTGAAGTTACAACGTGACCCGATGGCTCGTACGTATGCCGTAGCTGCCCTGGATACCTTGTTGCTACGTTTGACCCAACGCTACCAACACCGCAACGTTTGGCTGCAACACTGTACCCACCAAACCCAAGATTGTTGGAAGCTATGGAAGAGCACAAAGCGCCACAAGCTATGGAAGCTAGCCAAGGCAGCCCATGAAGATGACGTGTTTGCCGTCCGCAAGCTCATTCATGCCCAAGAGATGGACTTAATCGACGACCTCAAGGCACAGCTGAACCAAGCACACCAGCGCGTCCGAATCCTCGCTTTGCGTCACCAACAATTTCACCAAGCCTCCACCAAGCAGGCCCTCTCCCACGCCCTTCAACATCTCGATAGGCTGCTTCGACAAGTCCATCTGCTCCCCTAAGAACACATCGTCAGACGTCCTAAGGAATCTTCAAGCGACGTAGCAAGTTCTGCACTTCCACGCGATGACCTTCGGCGTTTCGCAGTGTTTGCGCCCAGCGATTGCGTTCTTTGCGGTGGGAGGGACCTTGCCAGTGATGGAACAGCACCATGCCCAACAAGCTACGAAGACCTCGGGGGGATGCTTTCACCATACGCTTAAGCTCATGGTGGAGTTGCTTCACAAGTGTGGGGTCCTTTTTCCCCTGACGAAGCGCCCGATACACCGACCGATCGATAGAAGCCGGATGAATCATTCGATACGCCAGATGCTTCCAAGAGGGATACGACTTTCGCTTCACGTAAATAACAGCAGCTTCACTCCAGTACACCATCATCCAATCGGTATTCAGAGCCAAAAAAAGATGACTCTGAAAGTCGAGATGGTTGGAAGCAACCACCCAGTTCACGTTGTATTTCTTTTGCAGACGAAAAAACACATCGGGCCGACGTTGGGAAAGCAAGGACGCCCGAAACGAAGGAGGCGGGTACACCATATCGTTCCGACCGTCCACCTGCACCTTGTAGGTGGGCCAAAGCTTCCACATCAGATAGCCGCCCAACCGAAACGAGTGCATCGGATTGCCTTGTGGCTTGTGTTTTTGGATGAAAGCAACCGCTCCCACCGGGACCTTGTGAGGATTGATTCCCATAGTCCATGGGTCAATTCGTTGTGCGTAGAGCAACCCCCAACTCGCAAGGCCTGTAGCCACCAGAAGAGTGGCGCGCTGGGTCAACAACGTCCACCCTTTGGAGTGAGCTTCAAGGTGCACCAACACATGCCCCACAAGAACGGCCGACACCATCGAAAGGTACGGAATCCATCGGATACTCCGAGCCGCAAGAACCGCAAACAAGAGGAACGCAAGGAGCGGCCACAAGGTGAGGGGTTGCGACTCTTCCTGAGGTTCCTTGGATGATCGGGCAAACACAACCAGCCAACCCAGACCTCCCACCACCGACAACAAAGCCGCCAACGGAAAGAACTGGAAGAACTGGAGCAGGGAAATGGCCTGCCACTCGGAGCTAACTTGCTTAATAAAATCGCTGTTGACCACGCCCACACTGGTCGTAAAAATGTGAATCCCGTTGGGGTTAAGCAGACCCAACAACAACGCAAGCGGTAGCATCATGGATGCGCCTAGCAACAACGAACGGCTTGGAGCCTCTCCCAACCATCGCAACGACCAGGAACGTCCTCGCGTGAGGTACGCCGCCCACAGCCCCAAGAGCCAGCCCAGAATCATCACATAACCAAGCAGCGCGCCGCGATGAAGCTGCATCCAGACCCACTGCACCAGCACCCATGGAGCCAGCGCCCACAGAACATTGCGCCACCCTTCGATGTGAGGCCGAAGACGCAATCGCTCCAAGCCCGTAACAAGGAGCGCAAAGCACACCAAGGAGAACAGCAAGGGCCGCTCCAGCATCCTGTACTGAATGGCTCCCCAGACGAGCACCGAAACAACGAGCGAAAGCCACACAGAGCCCCGCTCCGCAAACAACCGCCGAAACGCCCAGGCGACAGCAAGAAACGCGAGAAGCTTAAGAACAAAGAACCCCCACACGCCCAAAGCATTGTAGAGCCCAAAGAGGATCACATCAGCGAGAAGGTCCTTGTACAACCAAGGACGACCTGCCTCCGTGTAGGAGAAGATTTCCTTGGGCAACGTGGTGCTTTGCTCCCAAGCCACGCTGCCAATTTTCAGGTGCCAAGCGAAATCCGCCCCTTGCAAGGGGTTCCAGATCAAAAGAATGGCCCCAACCACGAGCACCAAACCAAGCCAAAGCTTCGCCAGCACCGGGGGCATCACCGTGGAGCGACTCATCAATCTGTTCTCTTTCTAGAAGGCATTCACAAAAGCTTCAGTCTTCATCGCGCAAGTTTTTGGGTTCACGAAGGGGGGGAGAAGGAGCCTCAAACGAAAACATGGCACGGTTGGGAGGAGGGTTGAGCACCGGCCGACCCGCTTGGCTTCCAGCAGAACCGTCCGCAGGTAGCTCCAACCCTTCCGTATCAGGAGGAGGCAAGACCGCCGACTCAGAGAGCAACCCATGCAAGACATTGTGCACGACAGGGCGAAGCTTCGTAATCCCCGGATTCTCCCGGCTTGGATGCACGCGATTGGTGAGCAAGATGGCGATTTGCTCGTCATCTCGGTCGATCCAAAGAGAGCAACCAGTGAAGCCCAAGTGCCCCACGGAGTTCCGCGAAAACAGAGAGCCGGCCTGGCTTCCTTCCGGTGATGGAGTGTCCCAGCCCAACGCCCACGTCGAGCCTTCAACGAGGTCTTGCTTTCGCCAGAACTCTTGGATGACCGCCGGGGTGAAAAAGTTAAACTCACCCTTTGCGCAACGCAGCACCGTTTGGGCGTAACGATGGAGGTCGTTGGTCGTGGAAAACAAACCGGCGTGTCCGGCCACACCGCCCATCGCATAACAATTGTCGTCGTGAACTTCCCCTTGCAACAAGCGACCTCGCCAGGGACATTGTTCGGTGGAGACCACCTGCCGACCACGTAGACGCTTTCGTCGCAAGGCGTCATCGGTCAGAGGCAAGAAGAATGTGTCTTCCATCCCAAGAGGCCGGAACACCTGCTCCACACAGAAGGTGTCGAGCGACTGCCCCACAATCTTCTCGATCAACCGGCCCAACACAATGAAGCCCAGGTCGCTGTAGACGCTCTTCGTTTCGGGAGGTGCTACGTCCATGTTCGCAATTTGTTGGACCACCCAATCGACAGCTTCCGGCCCCGGAGCAGGACCTCCTCCGTCTTGACGCAGCGCCACAATCTCTTTGAAGAACTCCACATGAGCGGGCATTCCGCTGCAGTGATTCAGCAAATGACGCACAGTGATGTTGGTTTTTCCAGCCTGCTTGAAGCTGGGGAAGAAGCCAGACACTTTCTGGTCCAGCTCCAGCTCACCTGCATCAATCAGCAGCATGATCGACGATGTGGTGGCCACGGCCTTGGTCAAAGACGCCACATCAAAAATAGCCTGGGCCACGAGGGGCAGCGGAACAGGATACAAGCAAGCGTACCCAACGGCGTGATCGTAGCGAACAACACCTTTGCGAGAGGCACAAACGACAGCCCCAGGACAGACCCGCTTTCGGCTTGCTTCTCGCAGCAACAACAACACTGGATCACTGTTGGATATCATCTTTACTCCAGGCTCTTTCAGATCTGAGAACGCAAATCGGCTTTCACACCTTTACCGTTGTACACAATTTGTGCCGTCGGAAAAACACTTGGATTCGTTTTGACACACTTCACTGCGCTGGCAATCGCTATCCTGGCTGGCAACGCATCGGCCCTCTTTGGCAGTACACTTGCCTTCCCGTGGACAGATGCCTGCGCTCTTGCAGTCACCGTCGAGCTTGGCGATGCAGACTCCTTCTTCGGCCTTGCACATCCCGTTTTCTCGACAGACCAACGAGAACGAGCAGTCGGAGTCTTGTGTGGCCTTGCAGGTGCCGTCGTTGCCGTTGGAGCACTTGCCCTCGTCCAAACACAGCTGGGAGTTCCGACAGCTCTCCCCTGTTGCAAAGGAGCAAATCCCAGCGGACGCTTTGCAGCGAGCGCCCAACTTGCAGGCCTCACTGTTGGCACAATCTTCGTCTGTGGCCGCCAAGCATTTTCCAGTGCGCTCTGTACATTCGCCGTCCTTGCTGCAGAGGGTGCTGCGTTTGCAGTCATCTGAGGTCAGCAGCGCGCAGGCATTCTCACGAACCGAACACTGTGCCTTCTCTGTGCAATTTTTGCTGGCCTGGCAATCTTTGTCGTTGGCCGCAATGCAGAGATTGTTCCGACCAAAGCAGCGGCCTTCCACCGTGCAAGCCTCGCTGTTTTTGCAGTCTTCCGTCGTCGCGGCGCAGGCTCCATCCATGAGGGAGCAGCGACCATCTTTCTTGCAAGCGTCACTGTTCTTGCAGTGGTCGGCCGAGGTGGGCTTGCATTCGCCTCCCTCAAAGCCGCACTTGCCTTCGGCTTTGCAGCTGTCGCCCTGATCGCAGCCCACACACTTGCTAGAAGCGACCACACAAGCCCCCTGCGATTTGCAGTTGTCGCTGTTTTGGCAATCGCTGTCTTTGCTCGCGACACAGACTCCATTGAAGGCTCCACACAAACCTTCCTGACGACATTTGTCGCTTTGCTTGCAAGACTCCGTTGTCGCTGGACCTCCACAAGCCCACATCGCCACCCACAAACAGGCAAGGCCCACAACAACACGAACCTTATGCGTTATACTCCAGGCTGCTCGAACATGGGTTTCTTCCTGGGCTATCTTTGCTGCGGTCATACGAAACATCCTACACATCATCCAAACGGTTCATCCACAAAACATTCTTCTCTAGTTGTAGGGATGATCCAACGTTTTGACAACACACCAAGCCACCAGAGAAAGCAGAACCCTACCCTTCCTTCCGCTCATAACATTCACACCGCACTACCGGAGATGAACAAACGCAGCGCGGATCGAGACAGTTGAGCTGTTGTGTTGGCGGGCCATTTGGTGGAGAGCCTTCCAAGAGCCAGTTGGAGTGGTGTAACGCAGCAAAGCCTGGACCGCGCAACGCTGAAGGAATCGATCACTGGACTGCAAACCCTGCTTAACTCCTGAGATGCCTGCATCCACACGAGCCAAGCCATAAATCGCATGACAACGAGCGTCAGCCGAGGAGTTTCCCAGCAATGTTTTTAACTCAGCCACATGAGAGCCCAACTCAGACTTGGGCAACGAACGGAGAATTCCGGCTCGCACCCGAGAGTTTCGCGTTTTCTTCAGGCCACGGAGGAGAGCGTTCTTGCTGATCTTTCCACCCAACGCTCCCAGCAAACGGGCTGCAGCGATTCGCACGTCGGGGTTTCGATCCTTTTGCACCAAACGACGCGCGATGCGTAGCACCTTGCGACGAGGAAAGTCTTCATGCTTCCGCAAAAGCCGAAGATGACGCAAAGCAATCATCCGAGCGATAGGATACCGGTCACGACGTGCGTGCTTCAGAAACAGGGGGAAACGTTGCTTGTGGTCAAAGGTGGCCAACGTATTTAAGCCGCCCACCCGAAGATTCTTGTCGTAGTAGAACGCAAGCCCGTAACGACGCAACAACGAGAGCTGACGTTTGGTGGAGAGGAAGCGGTATGGCAACGTCGGCGCGATCCGCTTCACCCAGCCCTGCCAGTCGCGGAAGATGCTGCAGTATCCAGCCTTTTCTCGGCCCAACTTGTTCCGACATCCAAACCAGCGCGACAGCAGCGAACGCTGCGCACATCGGTCTCCCTGGTTTGCCAGAGCCACCAACGCCCAGATCAAAGGACGCTTGTGACGAGGATAGCGACGGATTCGTTTGCGTCCCTTCTCTTCCCGGTAGTAGAAGCGCTTGGCAATTTTCGATGGGCATCCACGCACCGAGCCGCTGCGTCGAGAGCCGTACAGCCCTCCCCACACCAAACGCCGCAGCGCTTGTTGGCTTTGCTTCTTGTAACCCAAAGCGTGGAGAGCCTGTCCGCAAGCCAGCTGAACATAAGGAGACCTCGACCAGAGCTGCGAACGAATGGCCTTCGCTGCAGCCTTCCAACGCAGCGCTGCAAGGCTTCGGCACGCCACCACTCGAACACGATGCTCCGGATCCGAGAGGGCCTTGGTCGCCACGCTGGCTCCGACTGCGCCGTAACGACGCGCAGCCTTCACCGCCAACATCCGAACGTTTCCGGCCGGGTCGTGGAGCAACACCTGCAGCAGCGCCTTGTCGGCAGCCGTGGGACGCTTGGCCTTCAGCAGCAGACGCGCGAGGAGCACACGATCATACACGTTGGGAGAACGCAACGCTTTAACCAGCCGCTGCCAGGACGCTTTCTGTTCACTCGACAAGCTCGGAGCCGTGGGGGAAGGTTGTGAAGATCTCGTCCATTGGTTGTCTGGGGTGTACACAGCCCAACGCCGACGACGTCGACGGATCTTGGAGGTCTTTGGACCTTCAAAGCAATAGAAGTACCCATCGCGAGAGCCGAGATAGACGCGCCCACCGGCCACAGCAGCCGTAGACACGATGTAGGCACCTGCCTTGTACGACGACAGCTTCTCACCATCGGAAGCTCGCAACACATAGATGTATCCGGCCCAATCGCCAAACAAGATGCGGCCGCCCACCCACACGGGTGACGCCCAAATCCCTTCCTGAATGATGCGTTTCCAGATCAACCGACCGGTGTTCGCGTCGATCGCATAGAAGCGTCGATCGTTGGAGCCCACGTACACTCGATCGTTAACCACAGCGGTGGTGGACCAGATGCCGCCATCTGTTACACGCTTCCAGAGCAGCTCACCAGTGTCTGCGTCGACGGCATACAACCAGCCGTTCTCGGAGCCAAAGAAGAGCTTGCCTTTGTAATACGTGGGTGTGGTGTCGGTGTCATCGCCGGTTCGGAACCGCCAACGCAGCTTGCCTGTTTTCAGGTCCAGGCTGTGCAGGTAGCCATCGTAAGAGTTGATGAAGATGTGGTTCCCGACAATGGTCGGCGACGACTCGATCGACCCCATGGTTTTGTAGGTCCAGAAGATCTTGCCGTTGAGGGGGTTCATCGCATACAGCCGACCGTCTTCACCCCCCCAATACATCTTGTTCTTCCAGATGATGGGGGTGGAGTCGACGTCTTTGCGAGGTGTATGATACTTCCACAACACCTTGCCGGTCTTTGCGTCGAGGCAGAACAACCGGTCACTGCGAGCCCCAAAGTAGATGCGTCCGTTCCAGTACGCCACAGACGACTTGATGGAGCCTCCCGCCCAGAACTTCCAGTATTGTTTCCCTGTGTGACGGTTCAGACAATGCAGATACCCTCCCACCGAACTCACCCAGACACGATCACCAACCACAGCCGCCTGACCGGACCATCCGGTCCCATGCCACATCAGCTTTTTCCCGTCGGAGCCGATCCAACGTCGGTCGCGAAAACCGCTGGTCTTGAAGCGCCAACGGACTTTGAGTTGAGCGGGAATGTATCCTTTGCCATAAAACCGTCGGTGCGCGTTGCCGCGAAACGTTTGGATCCATTCTTTGGAGCAAGAGCACGAGCTATCGGATGTCTCAGCGTTTGCTTCGCCCGTACCTCCAAGCAGGAGACTCATCACGACACTCATCACAAGTGTAAACTTCCTTGGCAGGACCACCATTCGAAACCTCACCGTGTTAGGGATGCAGAGTCGCTGCTCCGACTCCCGTAGAAGCCGCATCCCTTTGGTTTTCAGACAGAGTTGTATAGATCGTTGGACAGAGAGCTTTGGACTTCCCCTATCCAAGGGTAGAACCATCGACATGGTTGTATCACAAAGAGAAGATCGGTACACTTTTCCAACGTCGGCAACAATGCTATAACCGGAGCACCCTGCAAGAACGTGCAGCCCAAGCGACCTCTCGGGTGTGGTGTTGCAGGCGAACGACCACACGCTGTGGTCAGAGACGAGGAAAGAAAGGAAACTGCCATGATGCATGTGGAAGTCGAATGTGCCGACAAAAGTCCGCAAGGGACTGAGCCGTGTAGCATTACGCTGGGAGCCCGCACCGTCGAGGTTATCGACATCATCGACCGGTGGCAAGATCAAGACAAAAACTACTTCCGCGTCCAAGGCGAGGATAGCTGCACCTACATGCTTTGCTTCGACCTCAACGAACAATTCTGGGAGCTGACTTCCTTTGAACGTCGCGAAGAGATCCAGGAACAAATGGACTCCGCCTTCCGCCACTCGTTCCGAGGCAAAGTCTAAGAAGACAACCCTGCCACGCTTCAGTCCACGCTCTCTAACGCGCTTCTGCAGCCCTCCACGTTCTGAATCACCACCCTTGTAACAAAATGTCCAGTCGTTGGAAGACAAGAACAGGCGCCAATCTTGTTCCTTGCTCCTTTCAACAAACATCCCACATTCCAAACAAGGGGAACCCAGTGACGACCTCGAAAGCCCCTCGTGTATCGTTGGCTGCAGTGGTGGTGGGCCTGGTCATAGGCCTTGCTCTAGGAAGCAGCGTAGCCTTCTGGTTGGCCTTGTCCACCTGGCGCCATCTCCAACAAACGTTTCAGCCCACGCCAGAGTCGAGCCCTTCTTCACAGGCAATCTCAGCCTCCACGCACAACTCTCAGGAAGGCAACGTCCCAACGGAAAGCCAGGACGATCGCGGCAAGAACAACGAGACGCCCCAAAAACGTAAAGCTCCAGCCCAACGCAACGTGACGAAGAAGAAAAAGGCCAAGAAGAAAAAGGCGGACAAGGCTCTTTCCAGCCCCCATGTGATTCCAGTGAGTCAGCACAGGGAAAAGAAGCCAGTTCGCCAGTGGACAGCGCCAACCCAGGCCAAGAACCCATGGCAGCCCTCTTCGTCCGCTCGCCCGACTGCGGCAAAACAGATCTTTCATTACAGCGAGTCAAAAGAAGCCAAATACCTGGCTCCCATCTATGCAAAAAACGACGCGGAACAACGCTTGGTAAGCCTGATGTTTGAACGACTTTGGCACGATCACAACACCAGCACCCCCAAACCCTGGCTCGCTGTGAAGTGGCGTTCCCTCGATCAAGGACGCCGCCTGTGGGTCCGCCTTCGCGACAACGTCCGCTGGCACAACGGTACCCTTCTTACCTCCAGAGACTTGTACCATTCCTTTGATTACGATCGATTGTTGACCTCTACCCTCCGCCAAAAACAAGCTTACAGCCTGGTAAAGAAGGTCAAGATCATCAACGACAAAGAGGTTGAGTTTCTGTTCGCGAAACCGCTCAAGCAACCCTGGCGGCTCATCAATGTGTGGATCTTTCCCTACTTAAAACCTTACAAAAAAAATGAAACTCGCGACCGCTTGCCTCTTTACATGAGGCCCATTGGAACAGGACCCTATCGATACCACGCCAAGAAGGGAAGGAGCATAACCCTTCAACGATACGCTGACTATTGGCGCAAGACGCCGCAGGCCTTTTCCACGATCGTGATGCGAACCATTACGGATCCACACATCGCCATTAATGTCCTTCGTTACGGGGGAATCGATGTGATGATGGACTTCCCAGTTTCTCAGATATCCTTACCCGCCTCCCCCAGGAACTTTTCGTTTGCATCGTACAAGCACTCTCGCTGGTGGAGCCTTGTTTGCAACACCAGAAACCCCATTCTGAAGAAAGCTTCGCTGCGTCGCGCCTTGTTCTCGCTGATGAGCCAGCAGCTCCCTCAACTGTCTCAAGTCGGAACAGAGCAACTTCTGACAGGACCCTTCACACCCCACTTCCCCCTTGGCATCGCGTCCAGCGCCACACGAAAAACAAACAAGACGGAAGCGCTGCACGACCTTCGTCAAGAAGGATGGAAGAGCAAAGAAACATCGGAGGAGCACAGCGGCCAGCTTCGTTACAAGGAAGGGAAGCCTTTTCGGCTCCGTCTGCTTGTCTCCGTGAAACACCGCAAGCTCAAGCCCATCTTAGAGCAGCTTCAGAAGACCTGGAGAGGGTATGGCCTGGACGTTCGTTTGCGGTGGGCTTCGCCGTTCAACTTCCGTCGTTACGTTCGTTACCTCAGGAACTTTGAGCTTGCGTTGATGGAATGGGATATCCCAGAAAACCATGTCTTCAAGCGGTACATCGAACTCTTTTATGCATCGAGAAAGTTCAATTACGGGGCCTACTACAGCCCTACTCTGCTGCTGCTGTTGAAGCAGGCAATTCACAACGACAACCCTGTTCAAACCTTGCGTTACTTTGAACAAGTTCTTCAACAACTGGAGAAAGACAGGCCTCACCTGTGGCTCTGGTATTTGCCAGGGCAGATGGCGATCTCTACAAAGCTAGGCGGCGTTCGGGTCGATCCCGATATGCCATTCCGTCACATTCTCCAGTGGTTTAAGCTTCCGTAGGAAGAACCAACATCACGACACTTACTCCACCAAGAGGAGGATGGGGACCATCTTTCTCGGCTCGGGTTGAATGTTCTCATCGGGTGCTGTGTTCCTTTGACGCTTCAGCTGCAGCCGCTGAAGTAAGTCTCTGTCGTAGGTCATCAGCGCCTCGCCATGGTAAAACCGGGCCCTTCCTCCATACACCATCCCCACAGTGATTGAGGCGATCATTCCACCCAAAAAGACCACAGCCCCGGTTCCCACCAACACAAGCATTCCTGTGGAGTTTTCCGAAGGGTTGGGGAGAAACAGGCCACCGACCATCAACGCAGTACCGGCGACAAACGAGGCAGGAATACCAATCCCCATGGCCATGCCAGTTTTCTTCATATTCGCCCGAAGTTTGTGGATCGACTGGGCTGTTTTGGATTGGGGAAGAACGGCAGGCAACAGATCCTCAGCCCGGTAGATGGTCTGGCCATCTCCAAGCTCCAGCGCATACCAGTTTCGAGCAAGTCGAGTCTCTGCGACAGAGTATCCCATGGTCCGGACATAGCGAACACGAAGCTCCCGATAGGCTCGCATCCGCTTGGCGAAAGGTGCCTTTGGGGGCGGAACGCGAAGTATCGCTCTTGGGTAAAAGCCACAGCCCGAGCCGAACGGCAACACCAAGACCAATGAGAACAAGAAACACCAGGAAAGCAGCCGGGAACCCAGAATTCCACGCATCGCAATCACCTCTTGGAGACAAAGCCATATTTTTCTTAATTCTAACATCGACAAAAGGAATGCTTTTGCACATTGACGGTTCAAAAAGGAAAAAGCAAGGAGAGTCTCTGCAGAGAAAAGGCGAGGACTAGCGGAAGATCACAGTGATTTCTTTGCGGTTGCGGAGAGGAACGCCAGCGGGGGGACGTTGGTAGCGAACATAACCTCGACCGCTTGTACCCAACGTTTTGAGCTTCAGGCCCAATCGCTGGGCTTTGTGATGAGCCTTGCTCCACTCCAAGCCCAAGAAGCTAGGCGTTTGGGGGCGACCTGGTTTTGCTGGCCTGACCGCGGGCTTTTTGGAAGCATCTTTGGAAGCTCCCGCTTGTTTTTTGGGATCGGCGTTGAGCTTGGGCGCCACGGGAGGCTGTGCAAACTGACGGATATCGACAGGTTCGCCTGTGGATGGGATATCGCCGAGGTACTGGAGAGAGGACACCGCGATCTGTTTCCAGGCCGGAGCCGCGACAGTACCACCGTACTTGGACTTTTTGGGCTCATCGATCACAACAAGAATCGCAAGTTTGGGTTTGTCTGCGGGAACAAAGCCCACAAACGAGCCGATCCGGCCTTTCCCATAACCGCGTCGCCCCTTCGCGGGCTTTTGCGCCGTTCCAGTTTTACCAGCCGAAGTCATTCCATCGATCGCTGCGTTGGTTCCGGTACCTTTTGTCACAACGGCGGCCATCATGTTCCGAGTCTCCCGGGCAGCACGCTCCGAAAGCACCCGACGCACCACACGGTTGGGGAAGGTCTTGATGGTCTGGCCGTCAGCGTTGGTGACAGCCTTGTACAAACGTGGTTGCATCAACAAACCGCCGTTTGCGATGGCGCTAATGGCCGTAATCAGCTGCAACGGCGTGACCGCCACACCTTGTCCGAACGCGATGTTCGCCAGGGAGATTTTCGCCCACCGCTTGTAATGATGGAAGATGCCCTTGGACTCTCCAGGCAGACCAATGTTAGTGCGCTGGCCCAGTCCAAAGTTACGGAAGTACTCGTACAGACGCTTCTTTCCGATACGAAAGGCTAGCTTGGCTGTACAAATGTTGCTGGAATACTGCAGGACTTCCTGTGGAGTGAGCGGATACTTTTTGGGGTGATCGTCCCGGATGGTGTAGCGACCGATTCGCATTCGGCCGTTCTCACAGTCCATCCGCTCCTTCAACCGAACCACGCGAAGGTCGCG
Organism: Deltaproteobacteria bacterium; assembly: GCA_006226375.1. GTDB lineage: Bacteria > Myxococcota_C > UBA6777 > UBA6777 > UBA6777 > M3003. Next base: position 604,170 of record SBHC01000010.1, read on the forward strand.
AGAGATAGCGAGGGTTAAGGCCTTCAGTGTAGAGCCTGGCTCGTACGGAGCCGTCACAGCCCAGTTGCTTCGAACGCTGGGCTTGGTCTTGTGAAACTTGTTGGGATCAAACGTGGGGTAAACAGCAAGCCCCAACACGTCACCGTTGTTCGGGTTCATCACGATGGCAATGCCGCGTTTGGCCTCAAACTTGGTCACAGCTTTGGCCAACTCCCGCTCGGTGTGGAATTGGATGGTCTTGTCGAGGGTCAGCAACAAGTTGGCACCTGGACTACCCCGTCGCGACATCATCTTGGGGTTGATCAGGATGTGACGTCCCTTGGTGTCATGTTGCAGCCGGAGCACCTGAGGCTTACCACGCAACAGACGGTCAAACGTTCGCTCCACACCGGCCAATCCTCGACCGTCGATGTCGGTGTGACCCAAAATGTGAGAAGCCAAGGCGTGGTTAGGATAAAACCGTCGGGGCTCCTGACTGGGTCGTAGGGCAAAGCTAATCCCCAGCTGCTTCACCGCTTGCATCTCTTGGGGAGAGATATGACGTTTCAGCCAAGCAAAGAACGAGTCCTGCTCCAACACACGCTGAACGCTAGACAAAGGCTTCTTCAGAATCACAGAGAGCCGACGCACCAGCTTCCGCCGCTTGCGCCTAGTCATTTTGTGACGACGCCGGAACTGCCGGGGGTTGATGCCAAGGGAGTCGACATCCACGCTGAGAGCCAACGGCGCCATGTTTCGGTCAAAAACCGTCCCACGCCGAGCCGAAAGTCGCAACGTGGCGACCTGGCTGGCCTGGATCATTTTGCGAAACTTTTCGCTCCGCTGCACCTGCAAGTCATACGCCCTGTACGCCAAGCCAGAGAACGCCAGACATAGCACCACCGTGACAATAAACAGTCGCCCAAAGAAGGACTGATGCTGCTTCTCGACAGGATCTTCGGCGGCAGACTTCCGCGATGGGCTGGCATTTCGCGCGGCAGCACCGGAGCGAGCAGCGCGACGTTTGGCCGGCGCTCGATGGGGTGCAGACGAATGACGCGTTTGGGGTGTGCGTTTCGGAGGACGGGGCGGTGTGGACTGTGCTGTTGGAGTGTGTTGTGGTCTCATATCACCGGATGCTGGGATTGAGGCTGGCGCAGCTTTGGTTCAGAGAACACAGGGAATGATCTGCAGCATCAGCCCCCTACGCTCTCTCCCCTCTCACTATCGACGCAGCGTGTCCGAAGAACGGGTTCGCGAACGAGCCCTGGCAAGAGCAACTCCAGGCTTGCTGGTGTTTCGAAGAGCCTGACTGACCTGATGTTCCGACACCACCTGCGAAGCTTGCGGACGCTGCATCCCCAACTCTTGACGAGCGATGCGGTGCAATCGCTGAAGGTCTTTCAGCTTGGCGATGGACAGATCCAACTTCACGTACGACGCCTTGAGTTGCTTGTTCTCATTCATCAGCCGGCTGTACACAAAGCCCAGCTGCGTGGCCTGGGATTGGGACCAGATGTGATACAGCGCCGCGCTGACGATCACGAACAAACATCCGAAAGTAACGGTGCGGAAGATCATCAAGCCCCACCATGTTGTAGGCACGGCCACGAAGCTATCCTGAACGGTAGCCTCTTCGTTGTACGACCTCTCCGAGCGGCGGTCGACAACGCCCTGAATCGAAGGGTGGCTCCAAAACTGCTCATCGTGGGAGGGGTTCGTTTTGTGTTTCATTGTGGGCTTTCTCGTTGTGGATAACAGCATCCGTGTGGGCTGTATCAAGTTTCCCTCTATTCGAACACGTCGAGTGGAGCGACGGTTCGATGTAACTTTATGCTGACTCGTTGACGGCTTCGGCGACCCGAAGCTTGGAGCTGCGTGAGCGACTGTTGACTTCGACCTCCTCGTCGGACGGTCGAATCGGTTTGCTGGTCAAGATCTTGAGCTGTGGCACAAAACCACACACACACATCGGAAAGTCGGAGGGGCATGTGCATCCGTCGGTGAACCGACGAAACGCTTGCTTGACCCGACGATCTTCGAGCGAATGGAACGAGATAACCGCGATCCGTCCGCCCGGTGTGAGCCACTCGGGAAAGTGCGTCAAGAACGTCTCCAAGTGATCGAACTCGCGATTGACCGCGATGCGCAGAGCCTGAAACACCAACGTCGCGGGGTCGATCCCAGGTCGTTTGCGCTTGGGCTTGTACAAGGCTTGGTGCAAACAATCGCGCAGCTCTCCGGTTCTCTCGAAGGGTCGAACCTTGCGTTGCTCGATGATGGCACGGGCAGCCCGCTTCGCTTGCGGCTCTTCGCCCCATTCGCGGAAGGCTTTGACCAGGTCTCGCTCCGACCATTGATTGACAATGTCTGCCGCGGTGGGCTGTGCAGCAGAGTCGGATTGAAAACGCATGTCCAAAGGACCATCGTGAAGAAAGCTGAAGCCCCGCTCGGCTTCGTCCAGTTGGTGACTGTTGACGCCCAAATCGAGCAGGATACCGTCGACCTTGTCGGACCAACCCACAGCAGCGAGATGCTCTGGAATATCCGCGTAGCTTCCTTGCCGTAAGATCACACGCTCCCCAAACCGCTCCAAGGTTTGCGTTGCTCGTTCGATCGATTCCCGATCGCGATCGATACCCAAGACCCGAGTTTGGGGAAAACGTTCGAGCAACATGGCGGTGTGGCCTCCGCCCCCGACAGTGCCGTCGATGAAGGTTGTCCCTCCTTCGCGGTGCCATCCGTCGATTGTTTCGTCTGGTAGTACAGGGAGATGCCACGCTTTATCTCCAGTTGTTTGACTCATCGTTTTGCCCCGGTGTGCGATAAATCTACCGCATAGGATCTCATAAACGATCCATTCAATACCAATCAACTTTTCCGCAATCTTCAAGATTTACCTACTGCATAAGGTAAGCTGAACAAAAATCCACCACCACATTGAGTGGGCTGCTTCTTTGTTCAGTCATCCAAGATCTGAAGACAACAGGAAAAAACATACCTAGCTCGATCGCATGATCGCACCCAAATGTCAGATCTCACATGCGATCTTGTCGATCGCTACGATCGCCAAGATCGTACAGAGTGAACACCCTTCGCCCACAACGCAAGGATTTTGTTCCCTCCCCCAAAGCAAATCAGAACACCCGAAGTGCAAAAACCTTGGGAAAGATCAGAATGGTTCAAGGGAATGCAAGGAGAAGAATCAAAGGAGAAGAAGGGGACCTTGGGAGTTGTTTAGATGGAGAGGGGAGCGATGGAGGATGACGTTGGAGGCAGAACATCGGCCGACTGAAGCTGTGGCTCGCAGCCTTTCGGATGACTGGGAAGATGAGGCTTGTCGCTTTTCGGAGCCTTTGTAGAGGTGGGAAGAGGCCGAGCCCACCGTTGGGGAGAGAGTGTCTTGGAAGGAACAGAACGAACCACCGGAGGAGTCGTGACCTTGGCCATCGTAGGCGACGGTTTCTTCCATGGCTGCTGGAGAATCGCCCAGCTTAAGGCCAGGGCAAACAAGATAAACTTTAGATTGTTCCAAAAGTCGCGCATGGTCGTTCCCGTCATGGTGTTGGCTTGTGTCGGCTCTTTGCTGCCAGTCTGCTCTCCTTTAAGGTAACGCGGGTGGAACCCTTAAAGATTTCTGAAACTCCAAAAAAGATGGGGTTTGAGAAAAAATGAAAAAAACATTGAACCGAAAAAGAGGCGTCGCGTATTACCCCACAACGAACGAAACCAACTTTGAAACCACAAAGGTTACAACCTTCACAAAGTTACACAACACATCTCACTTTCTTCGCAATAAGGTACAAACTCATGACACGCTGCAACATGCCACAAGCTCTTCCGATGCTTCCCGCATACGATTCGATGCAGCAGTCTCTCCTGTTTGGCCAAGCTTCCAACCAGGCTCAAGAGCTGGCCCTGCTGACTCAACCCCAGCACAGCTTTGAGCTGGCCTTCCTGCAGTTTTTCCAGGTTCCTGACGTCAACTGAAGTCGCCTCACAAGCCGAACTTCAAGAAGCCGTCAGGGACCGAAACTCCCGACGGCTTTTTTGGTTTGGCTTGATAGCTCAATCGGTAGAGCACTGGACTGAAAATTCAGTTGCCCAGGTTCGATTCCTGGTCAAGCCACTGCGCTGGCAAACGATCTCCCTTTTCATAACACTCAATCCATAGCTTCAACTTTGTAGCTATACCCAAGCGAACACGATACCTACGCGCGTCGTTCAACGGCAGGACGTCTGACTTTGACTCAGAAGATGGAGGTTCGAATCCTTCCGCGCGTACGGCTCACAGGACCCTTGCGTTTTGTGGGTGATGCTGGAGTGGCCAAACGGGTAAAGGCACCTGGCTTAGAACCAGGCGTTTCACGACATTGTGGGTTCGACTCCCACCTCCAGTACTTCCGGCCCTTTGGTCAAGGAGAGAGCCACTTGCTTCGGTGAGTGGCCTCTCCTGGCCAGGTCTAGTCGACACAATTCTTGCGGGATAGAGCAGGTGGTAGCTCGTCAGGCTCATAACCTGAAGGCCGAGGGTTCGACTCCCTCTCCCGCGACTCTTCTCACTCTCGGACTTACCAACATCGGTTAAGTCCAAACCATTCTTGCGGGATAGAGCAGGTGGTAGCTCGTCAGGCTCATAACCTGAAGGCCGAAGGTTCGAGTCCTTCTCCCGCAACTCTCTCTTCTCCACACAAAAGACCTCTCACCTTATCCAGAAGGTGAGAGCAGAGAGCATCCACAACACCCAAACATGAAACAGAGTGGGGTCTATGTTTGGCATGTTACCGTGAACTCTGCATAGGTATTGGGCCAATGTTCTGGGATTGGAACCTTATGAAGGTCTGTCTTTAATCGATTGGATAATTCTTGAAAAAGTCTAGCCTCAGGCTCTTCCACCTCATACCTCTGCTCAATGTCGATGGAGCTATAGAGAAGAACAGAATGATGCTCATAACATTGCACCAAGATGCTGCTTTGTGAATGCTTCCAAGCCAACAGGTACGTTACCTGAAAGTCCCTCTCTCTCTCTTTCTCGACGCTCTGACTTCCAGGAGAAATATCTAGGAGATCGAACAGCTTACTGGTGCCTGTTGTGCGATATTGCTCTAACAGCAAGGTCAGCGTCCAAAACGCAGGCTCTCCAGGAAGAAGCACTGGCTGATAGCCCATAGCCTCCAACACTTCATGGAGTTGATTCACGTTCTCATCCGAAGAAAGTAACGGACGTTCCATAATCCAAGCGTGAACCAAATATTCAAAGTATTGATTGGAATACCAAGGAAGATTTTCAGTCCAGCGCTCAACAATTGTTCTTGAAATAGAATCCAAACTGGTTGATGCAAAGAACAAACCACCAGTCATACTGGTAGGAGAAGGAAGAACGCTGGGAGTTAAAGGAAAAAACTTCCAATCCCCGTACGTCCAAGGTTTCGCATCTTCAGGAAACACATCAAACAAACCATACGACGTGCCGGAGATGTATTGCTCTAACCAATCTCCACGAGGACCTTTAAAGAACAGTCCACTGAAATACTCCAGGTTGTAAGAAAACACATCAAGCTTTGTCCAGGTGGGGGTAAGTTCCACACGAGGATACAAGTCTAAGCTAATTGCTGTGGCTCCAACCAAGTCACCGGTTTGGTAGATCGTATCCAACACAAAACGTACATCATGGAACTGGGGAATTCCTATCGTCACAAACGTACAATCCGTATGTTTCACCGTAGCAAAGCCGGATACAAGCTCGTTGTTCTGCAATTCTGAATGGAGAAACGCGATGTCACCAGGTGAGAAAGAGATGTTCTCTGCGCTGTTGTAAAAGCAAAATCTCACTCGCATGTTCTACACACCTCTTGCATAAAAAAACTGAAACTGTGAGCACTCATGTTGATCGGCTTCTTTGCTTCCTCGTCCCTTGTAGAAATGCAGCACTGTTTGTTTGCAACCAGGAATAATATAGAAGCGTTGAGGTTTCCTACCTGAAAAGGGTACAGGGACAATCTGCGTGGGTGCAGACACTTAAAAAGGACGAGACCAATGAAATCCTGGTTCAAAACGTTTGCTGTCAGCTTGTGTGTGTTGGGTGTTGCAACCATGACAACACATTGCAAGAAAACCAACTCCAAAACCCCCAAGACCGACAAGCGGACCCAGCCGCGAACCGTCGCAAACAAAAAGCAGACACCTGCCGTGAAGCCACGCGCAGCCGCAGGAAAGAGCAAGTCGCTTTACAGCTTTACCGTCAAAGACATTGATGGCAAGGATGTGAAGCTTTCGACGTTTAAGGGCAAGGTCGCGCTCGTGGTAAACACAGCAAGCCAGTGCGGCTACACCCCACAGTACGGCGGTTTGCAAAAGTTGTACACCAAGTACAAGGACAAAGGTCTTGTGGTGTTGGGCTTTCCAGCCAACAACTTTGGAGGCCAGGAGCCTGGTAGCGAGAAGCAAATCAAGGCGTTCTGCACCTCCAAGTTTCATGTGACCTTCCCGATGTTTTCAAAGATCTCAGTTCTTGGGAAAGACATCCATCCGTTGTACAAGTACCTGATCACCAAAACCGGCGGCGCAGATGTGTCTTGGAACTTCAACAAATTCTTGGTCAATCGCAAAGGCGAGGTGGTGGCACGCTTTGAATCGTCCGACACTCCGATGGGCGACAAGATCACCAAAGCTGTCCAAAAGAACCTTTAGGTCCAACCTCCCCGATTCTCTCTTCCACAGATGCTCCCTTCCAACGAACGAATTCAACCTCCCACAGACTTGACATAGCCTCCCCCAAACGAGATAGAACCAAGCTCACTTAGGACAACAAATCATTCTTGTCGTTGAACAGGAGAATCCTCAGATGAGCGATTGGATGGATCAAATTAAGCAAAATGCTCCTTCAGGTGGCAGCACCTTTCCACAAGGAGCACCGCCTCCCACCTCGGGACCCCCTCCCAAACAGAAATCGTTGATGGTAGCCTATGTTCTGGCCATCTTCTTTGGATGGTTTGGAGCCCACCGCATCTACTTGGGTAACTACCTGATGGGTGTCACCTACATGTTCACGATGGGTGGTATGCTATTGGGCTGGTTCATCGATGTTCTGTTCTTACCTCGTATTGTACGACGAGCGAACGAACGGCTGGCCAATCCAGAAGCCTCGTTCGAGGACGCCGTGGTGGAAGAAGTCGAGTACGACAGGGACCACACGGATCACCCACTCTACTCAAGCATCGCTCCTTATCGCTGGATGAAGTACATCGGCTTCTTCATTATGATGTCGCTCATCCCTGCCATGTACTACTCCTTCTTTGGCGACCTGACCTTCGCCTTTATCCTGGTGTTGCTGTACTTTGTCACGGTGTACAACAAGGAAATCGGCCAGATCGTCGCGCAAGAGAGCTTCCCGTTGTGGAGAATTCCTGGACTGCGCAGCCGCATGCTGGTGATTGTCAATGGGTTTGCCAAGCTTCGACAGCACTACGCCGGCCGCAAAGCACCCGGCTTGATTCGTTCCATCTTCTCGGGCTTTATGGTTCCGTTTAGCAAAGACCTACGCAAAGAATGGAAGCTCTTCAACGGACTCCTCGCGTTCGGGATGATCTTTGTTATCATTCAGTTTGCCGGTTGGGGCTATGAGTATTTCACCATTTACCGACCCCAGCTCTCCATCACCAATCTCCTCTTTGACATCAAGATGATCAACATGGCCATTGGTGGCTTAATGATTATCACCGTTGTCATTCCTATCGTCCGAACGCTGACCTATGTTGAACTGGCCGGTGAGAAGAAAAAGGGACGAATTCTTGTGGTGCTCGCCACCATCGGTGCTTTGAGTGTTCCTTTCCTCAACGCCACGGAACACTACCCCTACGAAGAGTACCAACGACTCAGACTGCGTTTGCGAGCCAACAAAGCGTTCAAAAAAGACATCAATCTCACAGCCAAATCCTTCTTGTTGCAGCACTATAGACCCGCTCGTTTTGGCTCGTTTGAGACCCAAGACAAAGACAAAAACCCCATCAAGAAGTTGAAGAACAGCCGCGTGTATGTTCGCACGAGCATTCGTCTGACACGCCAACTTCGACAGAAGCTTGTGAACGAAAAGAAGGTCATCCGGTCTGAGGTGAATGGCTTCCGTGTTCTTGCGTTTTCTATGCGCAGAGATGGAAGCTTTCAACCCGGTCTTCTTGTCTTTTTGGGCTACAACAAAGACGATGTCGATTGGAGCCGTCTACACATTGATGGAGAGATCCGAAAGCTCAAAGGTTATGCTCGGAAAGAAGCTATCGGAAAGATGTGGGAGATCCTCCTCGACCGGATGAAGGAAAAGGGCAAAGGTGACCAGTTGTCTCCCGATTACAAGGGCAAAGACGAGCCTGAACCATCAGCCAAACAGCCGCCAGCCCGCGTCAAAAAGCAGCCCAAGGTGGACAAGAAAACCATCCGCGTCAAAGACCCTGACGGAAATCCAGGAACCAACAAGACGTTGGACGATGGCGACGAGGACGACCTGGACGAAGAAGAACCCCGCAAACGTACCAAGCGAACACGCCGACGCACCCGCCGAAAAACCAGAAAGTCACGACGGCGCGACGACGACTTCATGGAATAAGCCCCTCACAACAACACGCCAGCTTTCTCCTCACAAAGTCTACCGTTCCAGAAGCCTCCCTTGCAGCTACGCAAACATTGAGGCAACCAAAGCATACGCCAAATAGCCTCCTCCAAACGTTGCCAAGGAGACGATGCTAACGACAGCCGCCATCATCAGAAAAGGATGACGGTCTGTAAAGCGCAACGTCTCGTTCGTCACACGCTTGGTCAAGGTCACCGGGCATTGGATGGGAAACTGTCCAGCCATCATGTCTTGTAGATGTTGTATCATCTCTTCCGCCGATTGAAACCGCTCTTCCGGTGCTTTCGACATCCCTTTTCGTACAAAGTGACAATACTCCACAGGAATCGACGGCTGGTACGGATTCTTCTGCGCAACCAACAACGCTGGCTCTTCGTGCACGATCCCAAACAGCATATCGCGAAGACTCGACTTGTGTGCCATGTAGTGTTCCAGTCCGATCCACTCGTAGTACAAGACACTTAAGCTATACACGTCAGAGCGTTCATCCAGGGCCTGGTTGTTCCCCATCGCTTGCTCAGGAGCCATGTAGGCGGGTGTTCCCAAGAGTATGTTTTGTTGGGTTTCCAGCAAGTCATCCAGGCGTGTGACAGTCTCTTCCGGCTCGGGCTTACCCATCGAACGAAACAGTGGGTTTCGCCCGTCTTTGGCGGACTTCTGTTTGCGGTCCAGCTTCTTCACCAGGCCCCAATCCATGACCACCACCTCGCCAAAGTGACCCACCATGATGTTGGCAGGCTTCAGGTCACGGTGGATCCAACCACAGCTGTGGGCGTATTGAACGGTTTGCAGCAACTTGGCAAAGATCTGGTTTCTCACCTCAAAGGGAAAGCGCGCATGATACATCGCGTCGCCCTCTTTGAGCTTGCGAATGATCACATCCATCGTCTCGCCTTCTGCATACTTCATGACGAAGAAGAGCTGTCCATCGTCGTCCACTCCCACGTCATGAATCGGCACAATGCCCGGATGGTCAAGCTGTCCGACGGTCTGGATTTCCTCCACAAAACGAAGCAAAGACGTCGCGTTGTGATGCTTTGGCTTAAGCTTCTTGATCGCGACCTTGCGCTGGATGTCGTTGTCTTGGGCGAGCACAACTTCGCCCATCGCACCTTCTCCCAAAGGCCGAAGTTCGCGGTACCGTTCGTCTTGCTGCAGCACAATGGCTGGAGATTCTCCGCTGTCATCACGACGCGGCAAAATTGTTTTTCTGTGGGTCGCTCCCAAGGTGGCTCGAAGTGACTCAGCGACCTTAAGGGAGTCTGACGGCTGTGCCTTGATCGACGCAGGAGTTGCGATGCGAACGGGGACTGACACAGGTCCTCGACCATGCTCCAACTCCGGATCGGTGGTGGCATGTTCTTCAGGCTGAACCAAAGACTTGGTAACTTGGGCTTGTAGACGTTCCTTCAAACCGACAGGCTGCGGCTGAATCCAAGTCTCGCCAAACAAGGTATCAGCTTCTCCCGGCGGCTGGCTCTTTGAAGAAAGGGCCACGTCAGGCACCAAACGTGAAACCTGAGACATAGACAAAGCGTCTTTGTTTTGGCCGTTGCGAGTGGCTAACATATCCGATGCGTTTGTCGGTTCCGGCTCTTCGACTCTCACACCTCCGCTCTTTGTGAAAGGAAGAAACGAACCCAAGTTATCATCCGAAGAAGGGACGGAAGTTTCCGTCAACAAAGTTTCATCCCATCGTCGTTCCATGATATCCTCCTACCTGAGACTTCAATCTGGGGCAAGCGATTGAGTGACAACCCTCTGTCTCTTCAGTTCGCGAAGTGTTACACACCAACGTCCAAACATCCGATGATATTCAACAAAACCGTTCGGCAATTTTGCAAAGGAGGTTTGCAAAAGAACAAATCCAACCAGTGTAACATCCAAGCCGTAGCTACGACACACCTGGAAATCCACAGGACTTAAGTGTCGAGGTAAACCTTCATCCGAATCATCTGGAACATACAGGTACAAGAAACCATGCAAGAGCCCACGACACCCTTGTCCGTACAGGATGCGATAGCTATGTGTGAGGAGCTACGCGCACAGCTCCATGCTATGCAGCAGAAGCTACCCTCAGCGCTTGCAACAATACAACCCACTCTCGATGCTGACGCAGCCTTACCTTACAACAACACTCTGTTTCATTTGCAGTCGGCGCGGGAAGAGCTGCGTCTTTTGCTTAAGTCGCTTCCCCCAACCCAAGAGACCTAGAACTTCTTTAGCGCGGCGACGATATCTTCGAGGTTCTCTTCGTCATCGAGCACCAGAACCCCTTCTTCTGAGGGCGTGGACGTTGCCCTCGACTTTACAGCAGGCATCGGCTTCTTAGGAGGCTTGGGTTTGTCAGAGGACAAGGAAGCACCGGCGACCTGTGTGGGCAACGATGGCATGAACGTTTCGGGAGTAACGTCCTGAGCAGCCGAGCCTCCATCGTAATAATGCTCGTCGGTTAACTCCATCTTGTTCCAGTCGTTTCGTTGATCAAGCCAGCGACGGTATCGCTCAAACGTCCACATGTTGTCTTCACCGCCGGTTTCGATGGCGGTTGCGATGCGCCCGAAGTGACCGTGTCGAATCATCGAACGAACAGCATGGGACGCTGTGAGAATCTCGCACTCGGGAACCTGCATCCCCACTTCTTCACGGTAGACCAGTCGTTGGCACACCACAGCCACCAAACAATCTGCCAGCTGAGCGCATACGTTGTTTTGGATCTCAGCAGGAAACGCCGACACGATACGTTGAAGAGCCTCTGCCGTAGACGATGAATGCACCGTGCTGAACACAAGGTGGCCGGTCTCGGCGGCACCAATGGTCAACCGCATGGTTTCGGGATGTCGCATCTCGCCTACAACAATGACATCGGGATCTTCCCGCAAAGAGTCGAGGAGGGCCTGCTCAAACGAAGGAGTGTCACGTCCGACCTCACGCTGACGAATCAACGATTTCTTCGGTCGCATCGCATATTCAATAGGGTTCTCAATGGTCACGATGTGAAGCGGAACCCGAGAGTTGAGTTCCTGGATCAGGCCAGCGATGGTTGTTGACTTTCCAGAACCTGTCGGACCGCTCACCAGGATCAGCCCGTGTCGATGCTCCAGCAGAAACAACAGGTCAGGGTGCAAATTGAGAGACTCCAAGGAGGCCTCAAACGACGACAGCAAACGAATCGCCATCCCCACACCGCGAGAAGACTGCAGCACGTTGATACGACAGCGGACACGTTCAATGGTCTTGGAGAGGTCGTACGAACGTCGCTCGACAAACGCAGCCCATTGAGTGGGGTTGAGCAGGTCCTTGGTCATCTGCAACAACACTTGGGGAGCAACAGGCTCTCCCACCATGTGCAAAGTCCCACGGATCCTCACCGTCACAGGCATACCGCCTTCCAGATGAAGGTCGCTCGCGCCCTGCCTTTTGGCCATTGCAATCAATGATGCTAACGTCATGGGTATCCTCATGAAAAAGATTTCGAACTTTTTCGAACCTGGTCCGTCTGGGGTAGACAAAGTGAGAGAAGCGGCTTTAAGCCCAACCTCTTACTACCTTTTCATCCATAACGTGTCAGACCACACACGTCATCCCCATTCCAATCCTTTTGCAAGGAGGTGCTTATGAGAGAGCTTGTCAATGTGTCCAGACAGTGGAACAGGTTCTGTGCCTTCTTGTCGAGCACAGGTCTTCGTTAAACGAAGTCACCTCCTCCAGCTTTCCGCACAACAGTATCGCCAAAGCCCCGAGCTGACGTTATCTTCCGGCGTTCGTCCAACCCCACAGGTTGGACGCTCGGTGTCGAAACAGCTTGAGCGATAGCTTTTGTGCTGCAAACATCGTGCCCCCTTGACCAAGGTGTTATCGCACGAGAGGAAGATCCTTTCGCCTGTTCTTTCACGGTGTGCACCCCATGTACACCTGTTCCCCTGTCTATCAACGATTTCCCATATTCTTTGCCTTACCTTATCGAACCGTTGATACATACGGACAGCGGAAGCACCGCTTGTCCAAGGAGAACTCCGTTGAACGAACTTAACGCTTTGGGTTGGAACGACTTTTACCACAACCAACAAATTGACGAGTTGGCACAATGGCCTGTGGGTCGTGTCATTCACGAAGAGAAGAACAAGTACCGGATCCATACCGGGATCGACACCGTCTGGGCTGAATGCTCGGGTCGGATGCTGCACAACGCGGTAGAGCGAGCCGACTTGCCTGCCGTAGGCGACTGGGTGAGCCTCTATCGACCGGACAACTCTGACCTCGCCCTGATCCAACATGTCTACGAACGAAAAAGTAAGTTCTCCCGCAAACAAGCCGGAGAAGAAACCCGCGAACAAATTGTCGCGGCCAACATTGATACTGTGTTTCTGGTGAACGCACTGAACGAAGACTTCAACGTCCGCCGGATCGAACGTTACCTCACGCTAGCGTGGGAGAGTCAGGCCAATCCCGTTGTTCTGCTGACCAAAGGGGACCTCTGTCCAGACCCAGCGCCGCTGGTCGCGGAGGTGGAGTCTGTGGCGTTTGGTGTCCCGGTTCATGTGGTCAGCGCGTTGCAGTCGCAAGGACTGGAGCAGCTTGCACCTTACCTGTACGAAGGTCACACGGTGGCGCTCTTGGGTTCCTCCGGTGTAGGCAAGTCCACCCTGGTCAACGCGTTGATGGGCAGCGAGGTGCAAAAGACCCAAGACATCCGAACGGACGACGCGAAGGGCCGACACACCACCACATCGCGAACGCTGTTCTTTCTACCCAGCGGCGGCTTGTTGATCGACACACCGGGGATGCGAGAGCTGCAGCTATGGGACAGCAGCGAAGGCATTCACCACACCTTCAAAGACATCGAAGAGTGGTCCCAACAGTGTCGCTTCTTCGACTGCACCCACGACGGCGAGCCCGGTTGCGCCATTCAAGAAGCCTTGGACAACGGGGACCTGGATCCGGGTCGTTACCAGAGCTACCAAAAGCTGCTACGGGAGCAAGCATTCCTGGAGCGAAAACAAGACCAACGCGCCTACCGCGACAACAAGCGACGCTGGAAAGCCATCTCCGTTCAGGCTCGCGCTCGCACCAAAGCCAAGCAAAAAGGCTGGTAGCTCTCCCTCCCTTAAGGACCTCTCCCCTCTCTGCGAAGAACCTTTCGCACACTCTTTCCTGGATATGATGTTGCAATTCAAGCCGTCAGGTGCTATGAGGGCTGTTCGAGTTACGTTTGTCCATCCATGAAACCTGTAGCGTCAGGTTGTACGCATGGGCCTGGACCATTCATCCGACCTCGCAGAGCCATCTCCCCACGTATCCCAGCCCACCTGGCTCTGCAGTACCTTGCATGTGCAGCAGAGGAAGCAAGTACGACCATGAGCAAGCACCGAGACTTTCAACGTGTTGCGGTTTTGAATCGCGGAGAACCAGCGATCCGATTTCTCCGTGCCCTGCGTGAATACAACTTTGAGAGAGGAACCTCCATCAAGGCTGTTGCGCTCTACACCGAGCCCGACCAGGAAGCTCCGTTTGTCCGACTGGCTGATGAGATGGTATCGCTGGGGCCGGTCATGCAACCCGGACCCGATGGGCAGGTCAACGCTTACTGCCATCATGAACACGTCCTTGCTGCGCTGAAACGCTCCCGCTGCGATGCGCTATGGCCTGGCTGGGGATTTGTCTCGGAAGATCCCGTCTTTGTGAAAGCTTTGGAAAAGGCAGGGATTGTTTTCCTTGGGCCGTCGTCAGAGGCGATGTTCCGGTTGGGTGACAAGATCGCGTCCAAGCAGCTCGCTGAAGAATGTAACGTCCCTCTCGCACCTTGGCACTGGATCCAACCCGAGGACACCGAAGATGTTCTTTACCAGGAAGCCGAGCGCATCGGCTACCCCTTGATGGTGAAAGCATCAGCAGGTGGCGGAGGTCGCGGGATTCGCAAGGTGACGAGCAAAGACGAGCTGCTCACTTCCATCCAATCCGCCCGCCAGGAAGTGGAGAAGGTCTTTGGTCAGGGCGGACTGTTCATGGAGTCCTGCATTACAGGAGCCCGACACATTGAAGTCCAGCTTGTCGCTGGCGTTGACGGTGTGGCCAAAGCACTGGGCGTACGCGACTGTTCGATCCAGCGCCGCAACCAGAAGGTGATCGAGGAAGCCCCCTCCCCCGTCCTTCCGGAAGAGATGCAAGAGCTGCTCTGCAAGTCGGCTGTCCGCCTCGCTGAAAAAGCCGGCTACTGTGGTGTTGGAACGGCCGAGTTTTTGTACCAACCTGCCCGCAATCGAGCGGCGTTCCTGGAAGTGAACTCGCGCCTTCAGGTAGAGCACACTGTCACAGAGGTGCAGACCGGCTGCGACATTGTAAAAGCGCAGATCGACATCGCCCGAGGTCTTCCCTGGGAAGGCGGAAACGGCGCAACGTTGGGCCATGTGATCGAAGTCCGCTTGAACGCCGAAGATCCAGAGCGAGGCTTCGCGCCCAGCCCCGGCGTGCTTCGTGTGTTCCGTACACCATCAGGTCCAGGCATCCGGGTGGACAGCGGATTTGCAGAAGGCCAAACCATCGCACCTGAGTTTGACTCCATGCTCGCCAAGGTCATCGCCTGGGGTCCGACGCGAAAGCAGGCGATTGCTCGATTGGTCCGAGCGTTGGAAGAGTTTCAGGTGGTCGTGGAAGACGGAGCCACCAACAAAGCCTTCTTAATGAAGCTGCTTCAAACCCCAGAGTATGTCGAAGGAACCGCCGACACCAGCTGGCTCGATCGAGCCGTTATTGACAGCAACATCCTGGAGCCCACCTGGGAATTTGAAGCTCTGCTTCTCGCCGCCATCGTAGAGTATCGCTTGCAATGGCACGTCTCGGTCCAAAAGTTCTTCGCTGAGGTGATGAACGGAATCCCCCAAGACATCCCTGGCACCGACGGGCTCAACGTCAACCTTCGCTTGCGCGGGCAAAGCCACAAGCTCGACGTGTATGCGCTGGAGCCCGATCACTACCTGGTCGGTCCACCGGGTGCCCTGAACTCTGTCACGATGGAGCCGATCGACGAGCACACCGCGATGATCCACATCAACGGTCGACGTCACCACGTGCTCTATGCTTACGGACGAACCGGGATCTCCGTCGAAGTGGACGACTCCATGCACATCGTGGAGCGAGCGTCAGGTGGTGTAGCCAAAGCGCCGGCCCCAGCCGTAGTCGTTCATATTGCTGTGAGCGAAGGAGACTATGTTGAGCCGGGCGACCTCCTCTGCACCTTGGAAGTGATGAAGATGGAGATGTTGGTCCGCGCACAAGAGGCGGGTCATGTCCGTGAGATCTCGTGCCGGGTCAACGAGCAAGTCCAGGCCGGTCAACCCCTGGTGGTTTTGGAAGTGGAAGGCGACACAAGCAGCAAAGAAGCCGCCGACACCTCCCATCATGAAGCATCACCTCGCCCCTGGGACGCCTTGTTTGAAGGCGATGAGCCGATACCCGAACGCCTCGACCAATGGGACGAAGACACAGCCGCCGAAGCGATCAACGCGTTGACCCAGCAGCTTCGCTCGATCTTTCAGGGGTTCGATGTTCCCCCCGACCTGGGCGCACGGCTGGAACAGCTTTTGGGGCAAGAGCTTGCGTTTACAGAGCTGGAGCACCCCGAACGTTGGAAGCCCCTGGTGTACTCGTTGAAGGCGTTTACCGAGGTGGAGTCCTTGTTTGACCGCCACCTGTTACCGCGCCCTCAGGACACAGCTTCGCTCAGCGCCGAGCTAGACTTTTATGAGTTCTGCCGCAACCATCACGACGGAGAAGAAGGAGCGCAAGAAGCGCTTCGACCGTTCCTTCGCGAGGCACTCAGCGGCTATGGTGTCCACTCCCTCGATCCTTCTGAGGCGTTGCGTGACTCCATCCTGCGCTTGATTATGGGTCACTCGAACACAGCGCTCCGTCATCATCTTTGTTCAGCGCTGCTGCGTATGTTGATGGGTCTTTATGTGGCGGGCGTACACTTCGACGAAGACGATGAACTCTCGACCATGCTTCGTCAGATCAACATGGTGGCCAAGCGCAAATACCCGTCGGTTCGTGACAACGCAAGGCAGGCTCAGTATGTCTTGTTTGATCAATCGCGGTACGTCAAACGTCGTCAGGTTGTAGCGGAATGGCTAGCCGAGCACCAACAGGCCATCCGAAAGATCGCCAACAAGCTTCCTGTCCGACCCGATCCCCACAACTATCCCAAGCTTCAAGAGATCCTTGGAGAGTTGGTCGACTCACGGCACTCCTGGCTCCCGCTCTTGCTCAAAGGAAGCGAGCCCACAGCTCCCGAGATGCCTTACATCATGCAGGCTGTGATTCGTCGTTTCTATGCGGCCACAGACCTCGACATGATCCCCACAGACCTCGAAGATCCTGAGGTCATGGCAGCACAGTGCATGGTCCGTTGCGACGGGGAATTAAAGCCCGTACTTGTGATGTGCTGTTTGCCCCATAACTTGCGACATTCGCTGTCGATGGGTCGACGCTTTTTGGAGAACCGCAAGCAGCTCTTTCCGATCAACGTAGAGTTGATTGTCATCGGTGACGACAAGCCCTGCCCCTACGAGAACGTGATTGAGCAAAGCGTACACGCCGTAGGTATGGAGCACACCGGTCTGACCCGTCTGACCATTAGCTGGTGCAACGGACGCGACCGCCTTCATCATCGGACCTATCATTGGAAAGATTATGGGCTGGAAGAGATTGAGCTGCTCCGCGACATTCACCCCGAAGCGGCCCATCGAATCGAACTCCATCGCCTGCAAGAATTCCACCTGGAGAGGCTGGAGTCTCCTGAGCAGCTGTATGCGTTCCGCACAACAGCCAAGGCCAACCCCAAGGACACACGAATCTTTGTGTTCGCGGAGATCCACGATTTCCCCCGCGACCTCTTGCAAATCAAAGACGACAACGTGCTCTGGGAGTTTGAGCAGCGCTTCTTCGAGTCGTTGCGTGTCATCCGCGAGATGCAAGCCATGCAGACGGCGCGGCATCGCTACCACCTCAACCGTTTGACCCTTTACATCCGGCCGATGATACACCTTGACCCTCAATCACTGGTCAAGTTCGTGCAGCGATTTGAGCCGGCGACGCGGGGGCTTGGTTTGCAAAAGGTGGTCCTCCATGTCCCCGTGATCGACCACCGCGCCCCGCTCGGCTTCACACGCAAAGTGATGGTGATCAGCAAACGCGGTCGGCATCGTCTGGAAACAGAAGAGCGTCAGCCTTCACGTCTGCCGATTCGTGCGATGACACCCTACGATATGAAGGTCGTCCGCTCGCAGCGACGAGGCTACATCTACCCCTACGAGATCGCCTACCTGCTGGAAGGTCGCCACATCAGCGACCACATTCCCCACCCCGATATGGTTTCGGGTCGCTTTGTCGAGTATGACCTCGATGAATCCGGGGAGAAGCTGGTTCCAACCATTCGCCCTCGTGGTCAAAACGAAGCTGGCGTGGTGTTGGGAATCATCTCCAACAAGACGGCCAAGTTCCCCGATGGCATGGAGCGTGTTTGGATCGCCTCCGACCCAACCTTTGCGATGGGCGCGCTGGCCGAACCCGAGTGCCGCCGTGTCCTCGCAGCCATCGACATGGCAGAGGAAAAGAAGCTCCCCATTGAGTGGCTTCCGATTTCGGCCGGCGCCAAGATCGCGATGGACAGCGGCACCGAGAACCTCGACTGGACCGCACGTGTCCTCAAACGCATTGTTGCTTTCACCCAACAAGGCGGCGAGATCAACCTGATTGTAACGGGTGTGAACGTCGGAGCGCAGTCGTACTGGAACGCTGAAGCCACGATGCTGATGCACACCCGCGGTGTGTTGATCATGACACCCGAAGCCTCCATGGTGCTCACTGGGAAAAAAGCCCTGGATTACTCGGGCGGAGTTTCGGCCGAGAACGAGCGTGGCATTGGTGGGTTTGAGCGAATTATGGGACCCAATGGCCAGGCCCAGTACTTTGCCCAAGATCTTGGGGAAGCCTACTCGATCTTGTTTGAGTACTACCGCTACACCTACGTGAAGCCGGGAGAAACACTTCCCCGCGCAAACCGCAACACGCTCGACACCAAAGAGCGCTCCGTCCTGACTCACAAGTACGAGCGTGACACCGAGCCGTTTTCGACCATCGGTGACATCTTTGATCCGGCTCAAAACCCCGGTCGCAAGAAGCCCTTCGCGATCCGTGAGGTGATGAACGCGGTCAAGGATCAAGACTCCCAATACCTGGAGCGTTACCAGGCCATGCGTCACGCAGACACAGCTGTGACCTGGGAAACTCACATCGGCGGTTACCCCGTGAGCTTGATTGGCTTTGAGTCACGACCCTTGGTTCGTCGTAGCCGCATACCGATGGATGGACCCGACGTGTGGACCGGTGGAACCTTGTTTCCGCAAAGCTCCAAGAAGGTCGCGTTCTCCATCAACGCAGCAAGCGGCAACCGGCCTGTCGTCATCCTGGCCAACTTGAGCGGTTTTGACGGTAGCCCCGAATCCTTGCGAAAACTTCAACTGGAGATGGGCGCCGAAATTGGCCGCGCAGTGGTGAACTTTGAAGGACCCATCATCTTTGTGGTGATCGGTCGCTACCATGGCGGCGCCTACGTTGTTTTTTCCAAGGCGCTCAACCCACAGCTCACCGCGCTGGCATTGGAAGACACCTATGCTTCCGTCATTGGTGGTGCTCCCGCAGCAGCGGTGGTGTTTCCACATGAAGTACGCAAGCGCACCGAGAACGACCCACGCATCCAGGAGTTGCAGCAAAAGCTAGCTGAGGCACCTGACACCCGCAAGCCCATCTTGCGTGAGCAGCTGGAGTCCATGCACGCTCAGGTGTTCCTGGAGAAGCAGGGCGAAGTCGCCCGTGAGTTTGATGCGATTCACACCGTAGAACGCGCAGTGCAGCAGGGTTCGTTGGATCGAATCATTGCCCCTTCCACGCTGCGTCCTTCCATCATTGAGATCCTGGAAGACTACTGGCACGCCCACCGCGACGAAACGACCAGCCTGGAGCTTCAGCAAGTCTCCTCCGAAACCTACAAAGCTCAACCTGTCCAAGACACCGACACTTCCACCCTCGAAGCCAGCAAAAGCGCTCACTGAATCACAACAACCTGCTAACTCCCCCCAAAGACACGTTTTCCATCAAACAGGCGAAGGCCTCTCCCAAAACTTCCATGTTCCAACAAAGTGCGGCTTACCAGATCACAGAGCAGTACGGCGCCATTCGCTCAAACGTTCGGTAGCTCTCTGCATCGCTGACTGAATGTCCATGGTAAAAGTACACGGTAAACAAACGAGGCAGAGAGCCCAACAGAACCATCGCCTCTCCACCAATCCAGGCTTTGGCCAGGTTAATGGTTTCCAATGGTTTGCACTTCACAATGTGTTCAAAGCCGATGCCGCTCAACTCCTGGACACCGGCAAGTCCTAGGTATTCCAGCTCTGGAAAATTCAGAAATACATCCGCGATTCCGTCGTGGATAGCGCTCCAACTTAGATCCAGATACTTGAGACGATGCAAGCCAGAAAGCTGTTGAATGTCCTCCTCCGTCACAGAGCATCCAAAGCAATCCAGGTGCTCCAGCTGCGTGCAGAAAGCCAAGGCAGCAAGGCTTCCTTCCAGAACAGTAGCGCTGGATAACTCTAGCTTCCGCAACCTAGGAAGAGAAGCTATCGCTTCCATCCCACCTTCGGGAATGGAAACAGAGCCAAGGTTAAGAGATTCGAGCGAAGACAGCTCCCGAATCAACGGCCACTCCTGCCCCGGAATCAGGCATGACTTCATGCACAAACCATGCAACAATGGAAATGTAGCAAGAACAGAAAAGCATCCTTGTTCGAGAATCGAGTTGGACAGCGAGAGATGCTCCAAGGCAGGCCAAGAAGTAAAGGTGGAGAGAGAGTCCGCGGTCCAGACGATGGAAGGTGATTGTTCGATATAGGTAGGAGGACCGACCAAATGTAGCTCCTTTAACAAAGGCAAAGGAGTTAGCCTGAAAAGACTTCCCGGATCAAACGAAAGAGCGTACCCATCGAAGGTTTCGAGATTTTGCAACGACCCCAAAAAGGAGAGGTCACTTTCAGGCAACGATAGCTCTTCCATCACAAGCTTGCGGAGGTTAGGGAACATAGAAAGATGCTGAAGCACAACATCAGGGATGTCTGTTTCTTTGCAGGTTAACTCTTGAAGAGCGGGGTTCTGATGTGACGTAACGACATCATGA
Organism: Deltaproteobacteria bacterium; assembly: GCA_006226375.1. Taxonomy (GTDB): domain Bacteria; phylum Myxococcota_C; class UBA6777; order UBA6777; family UBA6777; genus M3003. Next base: position 625,004 of record SBHC01000010.1, read on the forward strand.
AACGAAGGAGCTTCCGCATCCTCCCATTCGGTGTCATACCAGGTTAAGCTTGCCAGGCCTTCCCACTCCAACAAACATGCGAGAAGGTCCGGTGTAATCGTCGCATCGTTTAATTCCAGAGACGAAGGCAGACGTTCTGTAAGAAGCTCCCCTTGAAAGGTGCACGTTCGCTCTGGATGTTGCAGCCACTCACGCAGGAACCGAAAGCAGACACCGGACTCGATCGCTGAGAAGTCACACACAAGATGACGCAACGAAGGGTGCTTCAGAAGCTCCCAAAGTCCGGGTCCATCGGTATACGTATCTGAAACATTAAGGGCCTCTAGCTGAGGCAGAGAGAGCAGCTCATCCAAGTGTTCGCTTGTGATTCTTGTGTGGGGCAGTCCAAGTGCTTTGAGATTTTTAAACGAGGACAAAGCCACCAACGCAAGATCCGTCAGATACGTTTCATCCAACGTCAAAGCCTCCAATGTCCGAATGGATTGAAGGACTTCGACGGACTCATCACGAATGTCCGAGGCAAAGAGCGTCAAGGAGGTGAGCTGTGGGCAAGAAGCGAGCAGCGAGAGTTTCTCCGGCCGAAACAACTTCCCGACAAGTATCAGCGTTCGCAATTTGGGCAGCTTGGGAAGCTCTTCCAACTCCCAGAACGTGTCGTCTTCAGAGAGCTCACGCTCCAAATCCCAGTCGGCTTCAAGCTCAAGCGTCTCAAGTATACTCAGTTGAGGAAGATGCTGTAGCTCGTCCACGTGAAACATGCAGTCTTTCACATGCAGCCCTCGCAAAGAGAGAGAACATAGCATCGCAAAACACGTTTGTTTTAAGCGAAGGTCAGACAAACGGACGGAACAAAGCTGAGAGAGAGAAGCCAACCATTCGATACGGTCAGGGGTGATATCCCGATCAGGCAAACGCCAGCCTCTCAGACCCACATGTTCCAGAGTCGGATGTTGCTCCAGCTTTGGTAACAGCTCCCAATCCAGGTGAGTCGGTGTAAGAGAGAGAGAAGTAAGGTTGGGAAAGACACGCAACCATTCGTCCCAGGCGTCGGCGAGAAGCGGAGAGCCTTCGATCGTCAAGCTCTTGATGTGGGGACAAACAGGTGCAGAAGATAACACCTCTACAGAGACCTTGCATTTGTCCAAGGTGAGGGTTGTCAGAGAAGGCTCCTCCTCAAGAGGAGCCAACGTATCCACATGACAAGACGAGAGCGTGAGAGCTTGCAGTGAAGGTTGCTTCAAAATCTCACTCCAACGAATGGGATGTTGATGCTTAACCGTCAGCGTTTCGGAAGGCTTTAACTCTGGAAACCACGTTTCGATGAGGCTTTGAACGGGCATGGTTCTCTTCCCACATGTAGCTTACTTTTTTGAGGGGACAAGCTTTCGAGCAAAGATCCCCAGATGATTGGCAACAGGTCGCTCTCTTCCTGGTGGAATGCGTCCGTGGATTGGACAATTCAGAACACGAGCCTCCCCGTTGGGTCCCTCTTGAACAAGGGTTGTTGAGCCTCCACCATCCAGATTCAGCGCAGTAACAACGCTGTATTGGTCACGCAGAATTTGTCCCAAACGAAAGAGGGTGACGCCTTCACTGTAGCTGGGTTGGCGACCGTCGACCAGGACCAAGAACAAAAACCGGCCGCTCGCGTCCAGAGCTACGGCCGTTCGAGGATGACGTGCTCCCGAACCTCGGCTCTTTCGGGCCACCTGGGTGAGTTGCCCCTTTCTCAAGAACACAGGGTGTCCAAAAAGATAGCACCCCCAGCTCGCTCTTTCCTAATTTCTTTCGTGAGCCATGGGACGTGATTCGAGGGCTTTGTGCAGGTAGACAGCAGGAACAGGGTCTTTGGGGAAACTAGCGACGGCAATGCAGGTAGGTTGATCGCTTGTGCCAGCGTCGGATGTAACGAGAGGAGAAACGCTTGCCGTCGTGATACGCAAACACGACCGAACCCTTGCGAATACGACGTATGAGCTTTCGACTGATCGACTTGCGGACGGCAGGGCAGCCCCAACTTCGGCCCGCTCGTTTGTGCTTTCGAACGAAGCGAGGGCTCATGTACCACGCGCCGTGCATAACAATCGCCCGCGCTCTTGCGTGATGGTTAAACCCACGCTCCAGCCCATGCAACCGAAGAGAGTAACCATGCTTCCCGTGGTAGGTATTGCCTGTGACAAACACTCCCAGCGAGGTCTGACGGCTCTCTCGCCGGTTGGAAAAGTGACGAGCCCAGCGAGCCCCAGTCTTTGAACCGTGGGCCACACGTTCACGGAACAACACCTTCTTGCGACGCAAGTCGAGCACCCACAGTCGGACGCGATCAGAAGGTCTGGAGTAATCCACGATGGTCAAGAGGGACTTTCGCGTTTTTTGTTTTTTCCGAGCACAGCGATAGGCCCACAACGCTTTGCGCAAAACAGAATGACGCAAACCATCGATGGGCCGACGTTTCCAATGGCGCAGCAACGACAAGGTACCCGACTTACGGGCCTCAACGCTGCCAAGGAACGCAAAGTTCCAAAGACTAAAAAGAGCAAAACACCCGATGATTCGCTTCATTCACAACCTTCGTTTCTCCCAAAATGAACGTTTTGTTTTCCTCTATCATGAGGAGAGCCACCGACAAACGCCATTTTTTCTCCTACAATGTGCTATTTTGGTGGAACCAACGATTCTCTTGGTAGAGAGTCCAATGATCTTTCTTTGTGATGAAAGAGAAGGCACAACAAAGAAAGACGTGACATTCCCTTTTCTGATTCCAACATGGAGGCTCGTATGCCCACTTTGTTTCGCGCTCTGTTTCTTGGCTGCCTCGCTCTGTTGTTGAGCTACAACCCAGCCCTGGCTGCCAAAAAAGCCGTCGCAACGTTTCGGGGAAAAGGCAAAAAGGTCAACATCAAGGTCAAAGTCCCTGTTGCAGGAACGAAGAAGCCGGTGGCCAAAAAGGGTCCAAGGCTCAAAGCGCTGCAAACGCAAGTCCAGCGTCTCCTCGCCAAAGCCCAGCGCCAACACCTTCGCACACAACAAACAGGAAAGACCAAGAAAAACAAAGCACGACAGCAACAAGCGCAAAAGCAATACCAACGTACGCTGAGAAAGCTCAATCGGGTCATGAAGAAGTTTGGCAAGGAAACAGGCGTCACTGTTTCCGCCAAGAAGCTCTGCAACCCCAAGTGTCAGACTCGACGATTTCGCCGGATGCAGCGAAAGCTCAAGCGGCTTGCCAAAAAGAACGGATGGAAACTGTAAGTGCTGCGCTGGCTCGTCATAGGTTTGAGTTTGTCAGGGTTCGGATGGCTCTGGATGGGCTGCGCAACCCCTGTATCTCCGATCTGCCAGGATGACTCCGGATGCGAAGCATCCCAGGTATGTCGCTCCGGTGTTTGTGTACAAAAAGAAGCCACAGAACCTCCTAATGAAGCCGCGACCACAAACCAGGAGCCCATCTTCGAGAAGGAAAGTGCAAGGCTAGAGCCAAGAGAAGAGTCAGACAAAGACGCAGGCTCACCTGAGCAGCCTGTTGAAGTTGTTCAAGACACCCTCCCGAAGCGTTGCAAGGAACAAGAACGACGAGCCTGTTACACAGGGCCGACAGTCACTCAGGACATAGGCGAGTGCAGCTCAGGGGTCCAGTTTTGTCAGGCGGATGGTAGCTGGACAGAGTGCCGCAACCAAGCGCTCCCAAGCGCTGAAGTATGTGACGGGAAAGACAATGACTGCAACGGCCAGGTGGACGACGGGCTTCGCGCCTTGCCCTGCACCAAGCAACAAGGTGTCTGTCAGGGCGCGCTGCAACAATGCGAGGGAGCCAAGGGCTGGCGAATGTGCAAATCAGCCGATTACAAAGCACACAGCGCCGACTATGAGCCGCTTGAAACAAGCTGCGACGGGAAGGACAACGACTGTGACGGACGCACCGATGTCCTCGCCTACACAGAAACATGCACCTTGCCCAACGCCAAGTCCGATTGCGCTATGGGGCACCATGTTTGTGTACAAAACACCAAGACATGCAAGCCGATCTACAAGGCCCAGCCTTTTGAGATCTGTCAAAACAAGATTGACGACAACTGCGATGGTCGCATCGACGAAGCGACAGCCTGTCCCTCTGTAGCGCTGACCCAAAAGCCCATCGATTACAGCATCGCGAACAACGGGAACGCGCTCATGGTGTCGCCCAAGTTAGAGCTACAGTGTCTGCAGCCCAAGGGAACGACCTTCCAGTCACAGCCTGCTGTTGCGATCGACCCAACCCAAGACCGCACCAACGTCAGCAACTGGACCATCTCTGGGATCTGGCATCTGCCTCAAAGTGACCGTCACCTTGTGGTTTGGACCTACACCATAAAAACCCCCCAGCCACCGTGGGAGTACTGGAGTTACTTCCAACTCTTTGACAACCAATGCAAGCCTGTGGGAGCGCGCGTGTTCTTGGGCAAAGGAACACTCCTCGGAGACATCCTTGTTCGCGCAGTAACAGTAACTCCCAATGACCAGATCTATCTCGCGCTACGGCAAAACAAAAGCGTGGTGTTGCGTCATTACGATGCGGCTGGAAAGCTACAAACCGGCAGCCTGACCTTCACTTCCACAGGAGGTGTGCAGTGCTTTCGTACGAACGCAACCACAGCCGTTTCGATCGCCGTGAGCGCAGGAGGGCATGGGGTCGTGGCTTGCCATGAACTCGCTACGAACGCCAGCGTCTACGTTCGACGTTTTGATGGAGCCAAGCTAACCTTCGTAGACAGCGCGTTTGCATTGGTTCCGGCATCCAAGAGCAATGTGTTTGAGGCGCTTGATGTCAGCGTGAACGCGCAAGGAGACTTCCTGGTGTCTTGGCGTGGGCGAAACCCAGCAGACCGCAACCTCGCCTTCTACTCCTCGAAGGGAGCGTTGCAAACCTCCGCCACGTTACCACAAGGTCGCTACGGTGGGATTCGCCCCAACGTCATGGGCTCCGACTTTGTCTGGGGCAACGAAGACAAAGGGATCTGGTACCGCTACAACGCAGCGGGTCAGGAGATCGCTCAAGTGAGCGGCAAGTTCCAGCAAGTTCGACAATCAGCCCAGGGCAAGATGTTCGGGCTGGAGAGAGCACCGGGCTACCGCCTTGTCGCCAACGCCATTACCTTGTTGAAGCGAACCTGCCAGGGAAAACCTTGCGTTTGCATCCCTTACGCCCAACAGGATTGCCTGACCGACAGCGGCGTGGCACGAGCCAAGCTTCCTTGCAAGATGGGTCGCCAGGTATGCCAGTCCGACGGCCTGGGTTGGGGTCCTTGCCAGGGAGAGATCCTTCGCGAAGCCGAGCAGTGCCACGACCAACAAGACAACGACTGTGACGGTCAGGTGGACGAAGGCTGCAGCTCGCTTCAAACCATCTCTCCTCCAGATCTTCATTCTTTTGACGTGGACAACCAGGGCAACATCGCCGCGTTGCATTGGGCCGGACTGAGCCTGATGGGACACTGTTATCGCTCGGACCGTTCGGTGAAGCGAGCCGCGTTTTCCATCTCGACTCCGCTCACCAAAGGGTACAGCGCTGCCTTCCCCACTTTGCGAATGGCAGGGCAATCCGGTCATTTCCTCGCGAGCTGGAGCGAGTCTCTCCCCACAGGAAGACAGGATAAGTTTCGGCTGTTCAACGGCGATTGTATGCCGGTAACGCCGCCAATGGCGTGGTCGTCAAGCTCCCAAAACAGCGTGCGATTGCATGACGCAGCGATCAATGACGTTGGCGACTTTGCTTTGGTCGGCCAAGACGACCAACAACAGCTTGTGCTACGACGCTTCGACAAGAAGGGACAATCATGGGGACCTCCCTTGCCGGTCGATCCTGGCGGAAAGAACTGTGCGATCCGTCAGTCTCAGGTGGCCTTGCACCCAACCCAACCGACAGGGCTGGTGCTCTGTCATGAAGGCAACGCGACCTCGATTGGCGCAGGCTTGTTTGTCCGACGATTCCACCTGCAGCAAGGATTCTTGGATGGCGCCCCTCAGCGCCTAAACTCTGCGCTCGTGAATGTATTTCCACAGTACGGGGTAAAGCTCGCAATTCACCCACAAGGAAACTATGCGGTGCGGTGGCGAAATCAAACGCATGCCAACCTCGCGTGGGTGTCACCCACACACAAGGTCCTTAAGGTTGTACCGTATGCAGCGATACCTTACACCTCCAAGTGGACGCTGTCTCAACACGCCCGGCTCTCGCGGTGGGGCAATGACTTTGTGGTCCACGCTGTCTTGGGTGATACGATCCGTTGGTATCGCTACGACGCCACAGGAAGCTTACGTTCCCAGGCTTCCTTGACCCGCAACACCGCGGACTATCACATCATGGCAAACTGGCGGGACTCCATCCGCTTCAGCGCAAAAAGTCACTTCTTACAGTTGGACCGTTCGATTCGCATCAACCCGCTCACGTTCCAGTGAGACGTTATGGCTTCTTTGCGACCTTCTCAACGATTTGATATTCGCGGTTAAGCTGCCAACCGGGTGCGTCGATACGCTGTTTGTAACCTCCAGGCCAGAGCACTTCGACGTATTCCACGTGCGTACTTTTGCCCAGACCAAACAAGAGAGTGGAGGATTGCTGTGAAAGATAGCCAATGCCACAGCTCACCTGCTTCATCTGGAGGGGGAGCCCATGAGCTTTGACTTTCACTGTGGCGCCGATGCCGAAGCGATTGTTCTTGGTTCCACGCAGCCGGATCTTCACCCACTTGTTGGAGGAAGGACGTGCGTTGCGAAACAGCTTGGGTCCGGTACGAAAATCATTAAGCACGAGGTCGGTTAAGCCGTCGTTATCGAGATCCACGGCAGAAGCCCCTCGACTGTTTCCTTTGTACAAGGCTGGTGAAGGGCCAGGATGAAGAAAGTAGCGGCCTTTGTGGTGCAGGAAGAATTGGTTGTGCTGTTTGTTGGCGAAAGAATCTTTGTACCATCCGTTGGTGAGGTACATATCTTCGTCGCCATCGTTGTCGTAGTCGAAAAACGATGCAGCCCACGACCAGCCACGAAAGCCGGGCTCAAAGAGTTGGTTCTCTTTGGGTCGCCAGACCCCTTTGCCCTGGCTCACGAAAAACTTGTTCCCTGACAGATAAAAAGACGAGCGAAGGATCCGGTCGTCCAGAGGAATCTTGGAGTCCTCGGTAGGAAGGATGAATCGAATGCTTTTGGAGAACATGTCGATGACGGAGATGTACACATCCCAGTAGCCATCGTGGTTAACGTCCGTTACGCTGACGTTCATCCCGCTGCCTCGATCATTCAGCTTCCACGCTTCAGCGACATCACGAAAGGTTCCATTTCCTCGGTTCAGGAACACCTGGTCGTAGCCAAAGTCGTTGGCCAGCCACAGATCGAGGTGACCGTCTTGGTTGAGATCCAGGGCAGAGACAGCTACGGTCCAAGCGTACGAACGAAGCCCAGCTTTTGCGGTGACATCCTTGAAGCGACCGTTGCCCAAGTTCTTGTACAAGACGTTGGGACGACCGTTGGTTCCGTCAATGGCAGGACGTTGAAAGTCGCGCTTCAACTGAGCGCCGTAGTATCCGATGTACAGATCAAGGAGACCATCGTTGTTGTAGTCGAAAAAGGTTGCCGTGTGAGCGCCAGTCGTCGTGTGAACTCCAGACTCCCTTGTGGCGTTGCGAAAGCGACCTCGGGCTGTCTGTAGAAAGAGCTGGGAGGGCTTGGTTCCTGAGACAACGAAGAGGTCGAGCCTTCCATCGTTGTTGACATCCACAAACAAGGCCTGTCGGGTGTCTTTGTTGTCGTATCGAATGCCCACGGCCGGAGTCATGTCATGGAATACAAAGTTACCCATGTTCCGGTACAATCGGTTGCAACCTTCGCCAGCGAAAAACAGGTCAGGGCGGCCATCGTTGTCGTAGTCACCTACAGCAATGCCTCCACCCATCCAGGCCTGCAACCCCAGATAGGTCTTGTCCAAGGCGGTTGGCCCAACAGCTTTGGCGTTGCCACGTGTAGGTATCCCATGATGCACCAGCCACATCCTTGAAAGAGGACATGTTGTGGGAAGCAAGCCAGCCACTTTCTTGCTCCGTTGTCGAAACAAGGGACCTTTGTATCGTCGGAGTAGCTTCTCCTTTACCTTCCGCAGGGCAGGCTTCCACTGTGTATGTGGGCTTGGGAAATCAACAAAATGTATGGTGTGTGTTTGGAAGAAAGCCCGGCTCCAATGGGCAAAAGGCTGCTGTTTCCGTTGAATCTGAGCTTTGTGTTTTTGGTAAAACGTCTTCATCTCTTCCAAGAAAAACCAAGCCATCTCCGAAACGCGTTCAGAGAGCAATTCCATGGCAAATGGATCCATGGATAGAAACGATGCGTTCTTCTTCCACAGTCGATGAATCACATACCAATGGATGGTTGTATCTCGGATGGCATCCAAGGAAGGCCCCAACAGGCTGCGTTGTTGAAACACCGGCTTGGGACGCACGGGCTTGAGCAACGAAGTTTGGATCAACAAATAACGCAGCTGAACATCACCATTCACATGGGTTCGAAATGGCGCGGTGCTGGAGAGAGCGTTGGCCATTTGCAGCAAGGAGAGGTATTGGATTCTCTTGGGAGCGTGCCCCTTGTGGTCACGTTGCAAAAGATGTTTGGCTGTCCCAGTAAGATCCATCATGTCCACACCACGGCTCATTTGCTCGTTTAAGATTAAGCCTTGGGCGATCGAGTAGATTCGCTTTTCAAGTTCACCAAGCAGCAAATCCAGGTCACGGAGTTGGAGAGGGATGCCCAAGAGCCTCTGGATCAGAGCAAGCATCTTTTGTTTGCTTTGTTGACCTCGCCAGACTTTGCGGTTCCAGGAACGAAGGGAGAGGATCTTGTGCTTCATGTTGCCCAAGTTCAGGAGGCGAAGAAGCCGAAACCCTCTCTCCCTGTTGCGAATGGGCTGTGAGAACGGATGGGGGGACGACGCGCTGACCTGAGATGTGAGCTTGAGCTCACGCTGCAACAAGCGATAGGCGGCCTGAATGTCAGACACTCCCACATCATGGTGTTTCAAGCGTATCGCGGAAGCTTTGGCATACTGGAGCAAACGGACGGTCATCGCGGTGGAGAGTTCTGCGAGACGAAGGGCTGCTGGAGTGGTAAGAGGCTTAATGTCCACAACTCCCTTCGTAAAGATGTCTCGTCCTACCATACTGTCCATCGCGATCGAGAGAAGGAGACGCCAGTTCTCGGTCACTTTGTGGTAGTGGTTCAGCTTGGTCCGACGCATCCTTTCTTGGTTGGAACCGTGGATGGCCCGCCCCAACAACATGGAGTTTTGCTTCAAACTCAGAGGCGCGACGGCGTCAATATGTTTGGGAGTCAACAACCGCTTGGATGTGGCAGAGCTGGCCTTTTTCCACAATCGATACAACAGAATTTTGCTGGCTTCAATTTTCAAAAGAGACGCATGAAAGTTGAGCGACTTCCTCGCGTAGAAATGCTCCATCATACGAACAGTGGTCCAACATGTTGCATCACGGCGAGCTTCGTGCTGGTAGATGTGGGTCAAGATTCGTTCAGCGGTACGATACAGCAGCGGAAGATTGGATTGTGCAGGAGTTCGAGGGGCAGATTGCTTGTGGACTGCAGCAGGTGGAGAAGACGGCCTAGTGCTTGGACCTGGCGTCGCTGCAACGAGAGCGAGGAGCAAAGCAAACAGTCCGAAACAACAACAGGAACGAAAAACAAAGCGGAACATGATCCCCCACCTCAATGGCATTGAGCACAACTCCAAGCGGCTCCTCCGTCAGGAACGCTTCCTGAACCCATGAGAAGCTAAACCCATTCTTAACAGGTGAACAACGCGAAACATTGTTTCCTCACAGACAGACCCGCACAGACGCTGCGTTGGTCTCTTACATCTAAATCTTTCAACTGCTTGTGAGGATGAGGTTTACCAAAGGAACCTAGAATTGTCAAGATTGAGGCAGAAGGCGGAAAACAGAACGCAGCAGAAAGCGCCAAGGAGATGATTCACTAGAAGCCCATGGAGACTCGGAAGAATGCGTTGATTCCAGGTTGTGGAACAATGGGGCTGTACACAGGTCCTAGGGCCGTGAGGATGCCCAGATCATTGTAGGATGTGTTAATCAGGTTTTCGACCATCGCTGAGGCCGAGATGAAGCGGGGAAACCTCCAGGTATCGGGAGGCCGCCAGAGGTAACCAGCTGACAAATGAATCACAGCAGCAAAACCTGTCTCAGCCTGTTGTGCAGCCAATTGAATGGTTCCATTCTGAAGCTGCTCGAAGGTCGTTGTGCGGCGCCCGGAGATAAAGTTCGCCCGGATGCTCCCGAAGAAATGTGAGAGGTCGTAGGGATGGGAGCGGAAGTCGAGAATCAAGTTCCCCTGAAACAGCGGGAACTCGCGTAGTTGGATTGGGTTTTGGGCAGGCACAAACAAGTTTGCAGCCCACAAACGCGGATACACCAAGGAAACATTGCCTGTCAGGCTCATCCAGGAGAAGAGCTTAACGATCGCGTGAAAACGGCCACCCCATGTCGTCTGTGTCCCAAGACTCACGTACCGGGTTTCGTTTTGACGGAAGGTGAGATTGACCACACCAGGCACATTGTTCAACCAATGATGAAAGATGCTCAACGTGAAGTAGAAGCGAGAGGCGACGTTGGCATAGACGTTGAATTCGACGGAGTGTTTGTCTTGAGGGAGGAGACCCCTCGCGTCCAAAGTCCGGTCCAGAGCCCCCCGTGTTGACTGAAACAGGCTATCCCCAGCGGCACCGCCGAAGAGTTCCCAGTTTGAGGGGGTGATAAAAGCATAGTTGTACGAAAGCCGGGTTTGTAACTTTCCTTCAAAGAACTTGGTGAGCAGGGAAGCTCGACCGATCACCGGCGCGCTGAAGCGATAACAAGGAATGATGGAGCGCTCACAGTTGGGAACCTCCTCTAGCTTTCCTCGAACAAGCTCCCAGTCGCTGCGAATCCCCAGGTTAGCAAACAGGAAGGAGGCAAACTTGATTTCGCTCTGGACAAACCCGGTGAGATAGATGTGTTCGTATTGGTTGCCTGCTCCACGAGTGGTCGTGGGGTTGGCGATGTCTTCCGGGTTGGGCCGATTCGAGGTCACCCCAGGTCCTTGAATAAAGCCGACGCCAGCGTTGACGCCCGCAGAAAGCATCAAGCGACCGTTGAGCAAGCGGAAGTCCAGCTTGGGTTGGGCCCGGAATGAATTGGAGACAACATAGGAATATGTGGGCCGCCAAGAGTACTCCTGGTACACACAAGGAACCTCGTTAGACCCACCGGGAATGTCGGTACATCGGGGCTGATACGCCACACCACGAACCACAACAGGGTCTGTTAAGGTGCGAGACTGGGGAGCAAAGTTAAGGCGAAGAGAGTGGCCTGGAATCTCATGACGCTGGAAGACCAAGCTGAGATTAAAGTAGATCACCTGGGCTTTTTCACCCACCCCCGAAGACCAGATCTCACTCTTGAGGTGGTTGAGGGAGAGAGAGAATTGTCGGACCCACCACTGTGAGCTTTGCACAAAGTGAGGAAGGTACTTGAGACCGGAGCCCGCTCCGACAGACCAAACTTTGAGCTGGAGGAACCAGTTGTCGAAGCGAAATCCAGCTTCCCCCGAGAACGAAAGGTTGGTGTTGTTGTAGCTTGGATTCGCGAACAAACCGCTGTTCGCAGGGTCGCGGAGATACGCATTGAGCAACGACTGCCGGTATTGGCTAACAAATCGTTCCAAGTTGGGGTCGTCGAGGGACGAGAACGCGCCAGGGTACGAGTTAAAGATGTCGTTTTTGTAGCGAGTCAGCGCGTTGGTGAGGAAGCGATTGCTCTCACGCAACAAGGTCGCGTATCGCTCAAACTTGGGGTCGTTGGGGTTGGTCCAGTTGGTGGGGTTGGTCAGCTCGTTGATTTCGGCGTTGCGATCTTCGCTGTAATAGAGCCTCCCGCGCAGATACCAGGAGAACAAGCTCAAGGCGAGCTTTGGGTTGGAGCGTTTGGTGTAGCTGTGACCCAAAAGAACGTCGAGGGACCAAGCGTTGTTCCGAATGTCTTTGGACAGAGAGACATCACCGTAGCCATCTTGAAGGTCTTCGGGCTTGAACGTGTCGATAAAGATGACAGCCGAAGCTGCGTTGGCGCCGAAACGAGTAGCCGCAGGGCCGTAGAAGATGGTGATGTTTTTAATGAAGTACGTGGAGTATTGAAACGAGAGCCAGGTTGAGCGACGCCAAAGATCTTGCTGACGCACACCATCCACGTACAACAAGAAGTTCTGGTTGTTTTGGGAGAGGTCGCCATCGAACGTGATGGTTGTGAAGCCTTCTCCGTATCCACCCCGAGTGTACACGCCAGGAAGATCGCGGAGGATCTCATAGATGGAGCGATACCCTCGAGCGCGGATCTGCTGGTACGTCAAGACGATCAGCATGCCGGGGGTTTCATTGGTGAGCAGCGGGGAGTTTGATCCCGAATCCACGGCTCCTTCAATGGGATTCACACGGTCATCTGCACGGGACAATGTGGCCCAGCCCATAAGCAGCCATAGCAACACACCCAACACAGAGAACAAACGAATCCAAAACAGAAAGGGGCTGCGAGACACAGCTGGATAGGTGTTCAAAGGAGTCGTATTGTGCTCTGGGGTTCCCGTTCCAGGGACCTTGAGGCATCGATAAGGGTTCCACAAGAGTTCACGCGATTTTGTGGTCATTCAACATCCGAGCTTGGGACGAGGCATTCCTTGTCATACCTGCAGGGGAGATGGAATTCGGAGGGGGAATTATGTCGGAGGGCGGGAGATTTTGTCAAGAAGGGAGCGGGAATGCTTGTCCTTGGGATCGCGCGTCACAGCGTCTCTCAAGCTCGCCTTGGCAGCGCCAATCCGACCGGACTGGATGAACACCCAGCCGAGGACACGAAAGATCGGAAACTTGGGGTCAAACTTCCGAGACTCTCGAACCGCAAAGAGACGCTTTTGGAAACCAGCGGTCCACAAGATGCGAGCCTTGAGATAATCCTTGTACACACCTTTTCCAAGCATCACAGGGAGGGGGAACATTCCCCAGGCTTGCAATCCCCATCGGGCAAAAAACAACGTCCTCATCCAATACCGTTGGGTGGGATTGAGGCTCTTGGTCTTGGCTGTCACCCCCAGACGTTTGAGCAGCATGGGGTAGAAGCCAGCGATCGAAGCAAGCTTTGTGGACAACGCAGCCTGTCGAGTTGGGCCTGTGGGCATCGCCAGAGGCGAGCCAGGGAGCTTGAGAAACTCATCCAACAACGCTTCAAACCGCATCAGCTCCCGGTATCCCATCAGCTGGTACTTTTTGAGTCCCTGCATCCGGAGGTAGCGTTGGCCCGAGAGACGAACCATTTGGTTCTGGTACGAGCGGTACTTTCCTTCACGACTCCGTTCTGCTCGAAGTTGCTTGAGAAAGAACTTCTCCTGAGGCCCAAACTTCATCGCTTTGGCCTCCTTGTAGAACTTCTGGTACCGCTTCTCAGCTTCCTTGATCGGCAGCGAAAAGGGGATGGGATAAAACAACTTCTTTGGATCGATTTTGATCGGCTTGGGAGGTGGCATCATCGAAGCCATTGGTCCACGAGCCGCAGGACGACTGGTGGCATCAGGCTTCTTTGCGACCACTCGCTGACGAGGAGGGGTAGGCCCCACCTGACGCGTTGGTGGCGTCGTACGATCCCGAGTGACCGGCGTCATCGAAATGATCCGGACGCGACGATTTCGAGGCGCAGGAATGGACCTGCGTGACGTACGCGCTTGCGGTTGGTTGTTGGAAGAAGGATCAGGCTTGGATTGTGGAGGGCAACCTGTCAGCACGAGGAGGCTGACGAGCCCCCCCCAACCTAGACCCCATGAGAGGGTCACAAAGGAGAAGCGCCGAAGGAAAGCCACAAGGGAGGAGTCCATGACGTTGTCCCCTTGTAGGTGCGTGAGGAGAGGAAAGCTGGGGAGAATGGCTTACTCGGCCGCTTCTTCCACAGCGTCTTCTTCGCTGTACTCGGCATCGCCACCGAAGTCACGAGCCTGATCGAGCAATTCCAGGATGGAAACAGGAGCGTTGTCACCGCGACGGAAGCCAAGCTTCAGAATGCGGGTGTAACCACCGGGACGCTCTTCAAAGCGCTCGGCCAGTTCGCCCATAATGGATTGAGCAACGCTCTTCTTGCGAACCACCTTGAGGATTTGGCGGTGCAAGTGAAGGCGACGCTGTGCGTACGCTTCATCGGAGACATCAGCCGGGAAGGAAGAGCGAAGAGCTTTCTTTCCGAGGGTGATGAGTTTTTCAGCCAAACGACGGACTTCCTTGGCGCGGGTGTCCGTGGTCCGGATGCTACCGTTCTCCAGGAAGGAGGTCACCAAGTTGCGAAGCATAGCTTTGCGGTGACTGCTGTTGCGCCCCAGACGGCGGCCAGATTTTCGGTGTCTCATGGGTCTAGTACCTCTATGGAGTCAGTCTTTACTTGTCTTTCAGTTGGGAAGGAGGCCAGGAGTCCAACTTCATGCCGAGGCTGAGGCCCATCGACGAGAGGACTTCCTGAATCTCTTTCAACGACTTGCGACCAAAGTTCTTGGTGTTGAGCATCTCTTGTTCGGACTTCAGCACCAGGTCACCAATGTACCGGATGTTGGCGGTAGCCAAGCAGTTGGCCGAACGAACAGAGAGTTCCAGCTCATCCACAGTGCGGAGGAGGTTCTCGTTGAGAACTTTCTCTTCCTTGGTGAGGATGGGCTCTTCGGGCTCGTCCACTTCTTCAAAGTTGAGGAAGATGGTGAGCTGCTCTTTGAGAATTTTGGCTGCGAAAGCGACAGCATCGTCGGGCTTCACCGAACCATCAGTGAACACTTCGAGGGTCAGCTTGTCGTAGTCAGTACGTTGCTTCACGCGGGCGTTGGTCACCACAAAGTTGACCTTGCGCACAGGCGAGAACAGGGCGTCGACCGGGATCGCATTGATCGGCAGGTCACCCCACTCGTCGCGATCGGCGGGCATGTAGCCACGTCCGCTGTGTGCGGTCATCTCAACTTTAAGGTGAGCACCTTCCATCAACGTAGCGATGTGTTGCTCAGGGTTGAGAATGGTCACATTGGGTGGAGTTACGAGATCCGCAGCAGTGACAATACCAGGGCCTTTGACGTCGAGCGTCAAGTGGCGTTGACCGGGTCGGTAGTCACCAAACATCAAGATAACTTGCTTGAGGTTCAAGATCACGTCGGTGACGTCTTCTTTCACATCGGGCAAGGTCGAGAATTCGTGTGTGACACCATCGATCAGAGCGGAGGTAATGGCAGCGCCCTGAATGGAAGAGAGCAGCACGCGACGAAGCGAGTTGCCAAGGGTAACACCAAATCCACGTTCCAGAGGTTCGGCGACAAACTTCCCATAGGTAGCGGTCAAACTTTCTTGGTCAATTTGAAGGCTTTTGGGATAAATCAAATCGCGCCAGAAGCTATACATGAATGTATACTCCATTGTTTGGTTGTGTCCCGGCCAACAGGCCGTGGACCGGGGTAGCCCTTGGAAGGCTCCAATCCATCAAGCAGAAAGCCTCACACGCGGCGGCGCTTGGGAGGCCGACATCCGTTGTGCGGGATCGGCGTAACGTCTCGGATCAAGGAGATCTTCAGACCGACAGCAGCCAACGCACGGAGGGCAGCTTCACGGCCGGAGCCTGGACCTTTGACAAAGACCGAAACGGTCTTGACGCCGTGGTCCATCGCCTTGCGAGCTGCATCTTCAGCAGCTTGCTGCGCAGCAAACGGAGTGCTCTTTCGGGAACCTTTGAAGCCTTGGGCTCCAGCGCTCGACCAGGAAAGAACATTGCCCGACGGATCGGTGATGGTCACGATGGTGTTGTTGAAGGTCGATCGTACGTGAGCTACGCCCACAGGTACGTTCTTTTTGACCTTTTTGCGAGTACTTCTTCCTCGTTTTGCCTTAGCCATTGCTCTGCCCCTTACTTCTTGTTGCGCATAGCGTTACGTCGCGGCCCTTTTCGGGTGCGAGAGTTGGTTTTGGTGCGCTGTCCACGAACAGGCAGACGACGGCGATGGCGCAAACCACGGTAGCAGGCAATGTCCATCAATCGCTTGATGTTGGTTGCGACTTCACGTCGCAAATCACCTTCCACACGGTATTCGCCATCGATCACCTGACGGATACGCTGGACATCATCTTCTCCGAGTTCGTGGGTACGAACCATGGGATTGACGCCAGCTTTCGCCAGGATCTCTTGGGCAGAGTACTTTCCAATGCCGTAGATATACGTCAGGGCAATCTCGATGCGTTTGTTTCGCGGCAAGTCAATACCTGCGATACGGGCCACGGTAACCTCCTTCGACCGTTCGGTCGTACATGCTCTTAACTTCCGCAAGTCCCGATGGACCTGCTCGCTGGGAACATGTAACTTTTTTACTAGCCTTGGCGTTGTTTATGCTTCGGGTTGTCGCAAATGACGCGAATCACACCCTTGCGTTTGATGATCTTGCATTTGTCACAGATCTTCTTGACGGAAGCTCGAACTTTCATGATGGACTCCTGCGGACAGAACGCTGAAGTTAGGATGATAGCGTTAGAATGTCAGGACCGTTTTCCGTGATCGCGATCGTGTGCTCAAAGTGAGCAGAGAGCGATCGGTCACACGTGACCACAGTCCATCCATCGTCGAGTATTTTCACTTCGTGGGTGCCAACGTTGACCATTGGCTCAATCGCAAACACCATACCAGGTCGCAAGCGAATGCCACGACCGGGTTTGCCAAAGTTGGGAATCTGCGGGTCTTCGTGAAGCTCCCGACCGATTCCGTGTCCCACAAAGTCACGTACTACAGTGAAGTTGTGCTCTAGCACATACGACTCGATAGCGCTACCGATGTCTTGCAATCGATGATTGGAATCCATCATGGCGATGCCACGAGCCAGAGATTCTTGGGTCACATCCAGAAGCTTTTGGGCTTCGTTGCTGACCTCTCCAACCGCGAAGGTGCGGGCGGAGTCTCCAAAGTACCCATCGATCTGGATGCCGTAGTCGACACTGATGATGTCGCCTTCCTGAAGGATACGTTCTTTGGAAGGAATACCGTGGACCACTTCGTCATTGACGGAGATGCACAGGCAGCATGGAAAGACATGCTTGCCCACACGGTAATTCTTGAATGCAGGGCGTCCACCGGCTTCTTGCGACATCCGATCCGCGATTTCTTCCAGCTCCCAGGTAGAAACACCGGGGCGGACCGCTTCACCGACAGCGTCGAGCACACTGGCGACAGTGTGTCCCGCTACGCGCATCTTTTCAATTTCGGCTGGGCTTTTCAGCACAATCATGAAACGAAACCTTTGGCAACCAGCGCCTTACGTGAGATCAGGCGACTGAGCTACGACGTCCTTTGAGTTTGGACCCACGGGGTCCTGTCAAACCTTCGTAGTGTCGGGTGATCAGGTACGACTCGATTTGTTGGACAAAGTCGAGCGCCACACCCACAACGATGAGCAACGAAGTACCACCGAAGTAGAAGGGCACGCCGTACCGGGCGATCATAATGTTCGGCAACACACACACAATGGCCACGTAGAGAGCGCCACCAAAGGTGATTCGAGACAGAACGAAGTCGATGTACTCAGCGGTCTTTTTCCCTGGACGAATCCCGGGGATGTAACCACCAAACTTTTTGATGTTGTCTGCGACGTCTACGGGGTTAAAGGTAACCGCGGTGTAGAAGAAGCAGAAGAAGATGATCAGCACGGTGTAGATGACGTTGTACAGAACGCTGTCCACCTGCAAGAAGCTGGTCAACGGGCGCAATGTTGGGAACCACGAGGATATCGTGGCGGGGAACATCAACACCGAGGAGGCGAAAATCGGCGGGATAACACCAGCCGTGTTGACCTTCAGGGGGAGGTGAGAGGCTTGGTTGCCCATCACCTGGTTGTCACCGACCACCCGCTTGGCGTACTGCACCGGAATTCTCCGGTGGGCGCGCTCAAAGTAGCAGATGATCGCGATAACCCCGACCATGAAAGCAACCAACACGAGGATTTGGACCGGCTTTTCACCGTAAATGTTCCAACTGTCGCGGATCGCGGCGGGAATCCCAACAATGATACCAGCATAGATCAAGAGGCTGATCCCGTTGCCGACACCGCGTTCGGTCATTTGCTCGCCAATCCACATCAACATCACAGCCCCTGTGGTCAGGGTCAACACTGTGATGATAGCAAAGGTGGTGTTGGCGTACACGACCATACCGGGCCGAGCATCGTTCTGGGTGATCAACCAAATGGAGATCCCGATACCTTGGATCAAGCTGAGCGCGATCGTTCCGTAGCGGGTGTATTGGTTGATCTTGTTGCGGCCCACTTCACCTTCTTTGTTGAGCTGGGCGACAGACGGAACAACCACAGTGAGAAGCTGCAGGATAATCGATGCACTGATGTAAGGCATAACGCCCAGTGCAAAGATCGACATCCGCTCCAACGCTCCTCCGGAGAAGAGGTTGAACAGCCCCAAGAGGTTGCCGGAGCCCAGCGAAGGCATTTTGGTCCGGTCAATACCCGGGAGGGTAATGAAGATCCCTAAGCGATAGACCCCGAGCATCAGCGTCGTAAACAACAGACGCTTCCGCAGCTCGGGAATCCGCATGACGTTGGAAAAGTTACCGATCACCGTCGATTACCTCGGCTTTGCCACCGGCAGCTTCAATCTTCTTGATTGCCGATTGCGAGAAGCGTTGTGCTTTTACGGTCAAAGCAGTGTTGATCTCACCATTTCCGAGCACCTTCAGGCCAGCGCCTGCATTTTTCGGAGCACGTCGGTGGTTCTGGAGAATCTCCAGGGAGATCACGCCGTCTACAGCGTAACGCTCCAGGTCGCCGACGTTGATGATTTCATACTTTTTGCGGAACAGGTTGGTGAAGCCACGCTTCGGCAAGCGCCGTTGCAATGGCATCTGGCCACCTTCGAAGCCAGGACGAACACCACCGCCGGAGCGGGAGGTTTGACCTTTTTGGCCGCGACCGCCAGTTTTGCCCAGGCCGGAGCCAGGACCACGACCGACGCGCTTGCGCTTTTTCACAGCGCCTTGGGGTGGCTTAAGCTTTGACAGCATATTGTTAGCCATTGTCCACTTCCTCCCACACCACGAGGTGAGACACCGAACGGATCATGCCGAGAATCTCAGGTGTATTTTGCAGATTGACCGTTTGGTTGATGTGTTTCAGGCCCAAGCCGCGAAGAGTTTCGCGCTTGCGCTTGTTTTGCCCGATATCACTTCGGACTTTTGTCACTTTGAGCTGGGTAGCCATGGGCATTTGCTCCTGGTTGACGGGCACGAGAATCTTGCCTTTGGGATGTGCGAAAGCCAGCTTTCTCGGTGGGGAGCAAGCTGGCCCAAAGAATCGCCCCGGCGAGCCGAGGCCATGTTCCGTCACACCCAGGCAATCGTGCCCTCGCGACGATTACCCCTCTTGCGAGGGGGGCTTTAGGATTGGATCTCTTCCACGCTTTTACCGCGACGACGCGCAGTATCTTCGGGCGAGGAGAGTTCAGACAACGCGGTCACGGTAGCCTTCACCACATTGTGTGGGTTGGTTGTACCGATACACTTGGTCAGGATGTTTTTGACACCTGCCGACTCAAGCACCGCGCGGACAGCACCACCGGCGATAACGCCAGTACCGGGTCCAGCCGGTCGGAGCAGCACGCGGGCTGCGCCGAAGTGACCGATGACTTCGTGCGGCACAGTATCGTTGAGGACAGGAACCTCAACCATGTTGCGCTTGGCACGCTCACTGCCTTTGCGGATCGCTTCGGGAACTTCATTGGCTTTTCCCAAACCGCATCCTACGAAGCCATTGCCATTGCCCACCACCACAAGGGCGTTGAACGAAAAGCGACGGCCACCTTTGACCACTTTGGCGGTGCGATTGATCATCACAACGCGTTCAGTGAGCTCTTCTTGGTCAAACTCGACCTCGGAATTCCGATTTCGCTTGGCCACAACTTACTCCTCATAAAAGAGACGGAAGACAAATTAGCCGGCAACGCTGGGCATTGCCAGCTGCAGGGCGTTGTGTTGCCTTCACGAACATTGATCTAGAATTCAAGTCCACCTTCGCGGGCACCGTCTGCCATAGCCTTAACTCGGCCGTGGTAGATGAAGCCATTGCGATCGAATACGACGGTTTTGATACCAAGTTCTTGGCACTTGGAAGCAACAGCTTTGCCGACTTCCTTGGCCTTCTCTTTCTTTTCCTTGCCTTGCAATCCATCACGCAGAGTGGGGGAGTTGCAGCCAATGGTAAAGAGAGTTTTGCCGTTGCCGTTGTCAGCGGTGTCATCTACGAGCTGTGCGTAGATGTGCTTGCTGCTTCGGAACACCGACAAACGCGGCTTGGCAGTGGTACCAGAGATCTTACGTCGGATACGACGCTTGCGTCGGATACGACCTTTCAATTTTGCACTTGTTTTGCCCACGACAGTATCTCCTCAACAAACGGTTCGTTCCTGCGGTAGCAAGTGAAATACCAGAAGAACGAACTTGCTGAACGCTGGGGTCTTTGGTTGGTATAGTTGGTTCTCTTAGGCGCCGCTCTTACCGACTTTCAAGCGAACCACTTCATCGGAGTAACGAATCCCTTTGCCTTTGTAAGCATCGGGTGGCTTGAGGTCGCGAATCTTCGCGGCGACCAAGCCGACAAGGGACTTATCAATTCCCTTCAAGGTGATCTTGGTACGACCGTCCATCACCGCGGAGATGCCATCGGGCAACGCAAAGTAGATGGGGTGACTGAAACCAAGTTCGCCCTTCTTGAAGACCACACAGTCATCACCGCTGACCTTCTCGATGCCGGCACGATAACCAACACCTTGGATCTCCAGAGTCTTGGAGAAGCCTTCGGTCACGCCATGCACCATGTTGGCGATCAAGGAACGATACAATCCGTGAAACGCGCGAGCTTTCCGGTGCTCGGAGGTGCGAGTCACAACGATTTCATTTTCTTCGAGTGCCACGGCAACTTCGGGGCGAAAATCTTGCCAAAGTTCGCCGAGAGGTCCTTTGACGTGGACGCTCATGCCGTCAATTTTGACGGAAACACCGGCAGGCACCGGAATGGGGAGTTTACCAATTCGGCTCATAATCTTCGCCTCATTACCAGATGTAACACAAGACTTCGCCGCCGGCTTGTTCTTTGCGAGCTGTAGAGTCCGTCATCACGCCACGCGAGGTGGAGAGGATGGCAACTCCCAGTCCGTTACGAATCCGGGGCAGATCCCGGGAGCCTTTGTACACACGGCGTCCGGGTCGGCTAACACGTTTCAGGCCTTCGATGGCGCTGATGCCACTGGGAAGGTATTTGAGATCGAGCTCAATGGTACCTTGCACAGCGTCTTCCAGGTGGCGGAAGCCAAGGATGTATCCTTCTTCCTGGAGGATCTCGGCCAATCGAAGCTTCAATTTCGAATGCGGAATCGACACCCGACGATGCCCAACCATGAGGGCGTTGCGAATTCGGGTGAGCATGTCTGCAATGGGATCGCTGATAACAGCCATGGGTTTCCCTTTCCCTCTATGCTTTAGTTACGGCGGAACGGCAAGCCAATGTGAGTCAGCAAAGCGCGTCCTTCGTCGTCGGTTTCTGCGGTAGTTACGATGGTCACGTTGAGACCGCGCAACTTGTCGATCTTATCGTAATCGATCTCAGGAAAGATGCTTTGTTCGCGGATTCCCAAGGAGTAGTTGCCTTTTCCATCGAACGCCTTCTTCGAGATACCGCGGAAGTCGCGAACTCGGGGCAAGGCGACGGAGATCAAACGCTCCAAGAATTCGTACATACGCTCGCGACGCAGGGTCACGCAGCAACCAATTCGCATACCTTCGCGGAGCTTAAAACCAGCGATGGAGCGACGGGCACGACGGACAATCGGTTGTTGTCCGGTGATGGTCCGAAGGTCTTCGACAGCAGAGTCGACAACCTTGGGGTTTTGCACAGCTTCACCCAGGCCCATGTTGACTACGATCTTCGTAATCTTGGGAACCTGCATGTGGTTGTTGTAGCTGAATTCTTTCATGAGGAGTGGTACGATTTCACTATCGTACCTTTCTTTGATGCTAGACATTCTATCACCTCAGTCGAATCGAGGGTCCACGGACCGCAGGGCGCGGTGTTGGCGAGCCCTTTCGAACTTGTTTGTTGTAATTAGTCGAGATCGACGTTGCTTTTCTTTGCGAAACGAATCTTGCGAGTGGGGACGGGCAGACCCTCCCCTTCCAATCGCTTGGCTTCGTCATCGGACACATCAACCACCAGGCGGAAACCCACACGGGTGGGGACATCCATTTCGGGGTCAACGAGCATCACGTTGCTTGCATGCAGCGGAGCTTCTTTGCGCTCGATGGTGCTTTCGGTTTCGCCTTGAACGCCTTTGCGGTGACGGGAAACCATATTGGCTCCTTCGACCCACACGCGGGACGTAGCAGGATCGACACGGATCACTTTGCCACGTACGTCGCGATCGCGACCGCGCATGATTTGAACGTTGTCACCTTTGCGAATTTTCGAAGCCATTAGAGCACCTCCGGAGCCAAAGAAACGATCTTCATAAACTGCTTGGCGCGGAGTTCACGAGCAACGGGCCCAAAGATACGAGTACCAATGGGTTCGCCGTTGTTGTTGATCAACACGGCGGAGTTGCCATCGAAACGGATGTAAGAACCATCGGGACGACCGAGTTCTTTTGCCGTTCGAACGACCACAGCTTTATGAACTTCGCCTTTGCGAACTTTCGAATTGGGCAATGCCTCTTTGACCGAGACGACAATGATGTCGCCGACCGACGCATAGCGTCGTTTCGACCCGCCCAAAACTTTGATGCATTGAACTTTCTTGGCGCCCGAGTTATCAGCAACATCGAGCGCGGTTTGCATCTGAATCATTGCACACCTCCTGCGTCCTATTGCGCAGACCTTGAGGATGGGTTGTCTGTTCTACGCGACAGGCTGTGAGAAAAGATAGCGAAGAAGCTATCGTTGCGAGAGATGTGACCTTAGAAGCAAAGCCTCATCCCTACCGCACACGTCCTTGCGCTGGGATTAGATGGGAGCTTTCTCGATGACCTGACTCACCCGCCACCGCTTGTGACGGCTGAGGGGGCGGGTCTCTTCGATCATCACTCGATCGCCCACACGACATTCGTTGGTTTCATCGTGCGCCTGGTAGCGGTTGCTACGAACAACGTACTTGTGAAACTTTTTGTCTTTGACTGTGCGTTCCACTTGGACCACAACAGTCTTGCTCATTTTGTCGCTCACAACGACCCCTGTGAGGGTCTTTTGATTGCCCTTTTCTGTCATCAGAGCACCCTATTTCGGTAGAAAAACGATCGATAGCCCTCGTAAGGGAGTGGTCTTATACTTCAACCACTCGCGCTTGTCAACCCTTAATCGCGATCGAAAGCTATGGTTTTTTTTGGGATATCGGATCGACGGTGCAGCGTAGGAGGATCCCATTGCTGCAACACCAGGTTAGTTAGTTGCGTTCGTTCTGCACGGTGAGGATACGAGCGATGTTCCGCTTCACGAGTTGGATGCGGCGGAAGTTCTCCAACTGGCCTGTGTGGTGTTGAAACCGCAAGTTGAACAGTTCCTGGCGGTAGTCGTCCAGGTACTTTTGCAGCTCGTCCTCGGACAGACCTCGCAAGTTCTCAGCGCTAATGTTGTTTTCAGACATTAGAAGTCCTCCCGTTTCACAATTTTGGTGGGAAACGGCAATTTGGCAGCTGCCAAGCGCATGGCAGAGCGGGCCAATTCTTCGGGTACCCCTTCCAATTCGTAGAGGATCCGACCGGGAGCGATCGGAGCTACCCAGTACTCGGGGTTCCCTTTCCCGCGACCCATACGAGTCTCTGCGGGCTTTTCGGTGATGGGTTTGTCTGGGAACACACGGATCCAGACTTTACCGACACGCTTGACGTGACGGGTCATCGCAATACGGCCGGCCTCAATTTGGCGGGCGGTCATCCAACCGGTGCCGACTGCCTGCAGGCCGAAGTCGCCGAAGTTCAATTCCGTACCACGCTTGGCGCGTTTACGGTGACGACCTTTATGACGTTTACGAAACTTGGTGCGTTTTGGTGACAGCATCGCTTTCGCTCCTTGTTCGACGGAACTCCGTCAGGGGAACATGTTCGGGCCCATTTGCATTGGGGCGAACACACGAGCGGGGCGGCATGCCGCCCCACTTGTTGCTCTGGAGCGGCGTGGGCCGTTCCAGATCGTGTTGTTGCTTCGCGATGAAGCGGAGAATCGAATCGCTTAGTTGCGCTTTCGCTCGTGGATAACTTCGCCTTTGAAGATCCACACTTTGACACCGATCGACCCGTAGGTGGTGACGGCTTCGGAGAAGCCGTAGTCGATGTCAGCACGCAGGGTGTGCAAGGGCACGCGACCTTCGAGATATTGCTCGCGTCGGGCCATTTCTGCACCGCCCAAGCGGCCAGCGCAACCGATACGAATGCCTTGAGCGCCGAGCTTCATGGCGTTTCCAACAGCTTGCTTCATCGCGCGGCGGAAGGCCACACGACGGAGGAGCTTTTGAGCAACGCTATCAGCAACGAGCTGTGCATCGAGATCGGGACGGCGCACTTCTTCGATCTTGAGAAACATTTCCGCGTCAGTGAGACGGGCCAGTTTCTTCTTGAGCGCGTCGATGCCAACACCTTTGCGACCGATGATCAAACCAGGTCGCGCGGTGTGAATGCTGATCTTTACCTTGTTCGCAGCACGCTCGATCTCCACTTTGGCAACACCGGCGTTCATGCATTCTTTGCGGATAAACTCGCGAAGAACGATGTCTTCGTGCAGCCAATCAGCGTAGCTCTTCTCGCCGTACCATTTGGAGTCCCACGAGCGAATTACGCCCAGGCGAAAGCCAACGGGATGTACCTTCTGCCCCATGAAACTATTCCTTCTCTTTCAAGACGATGGTGATGTGACTCATTTTCTTACGAATGCGAGAGGCGCGGCCCATCGCACGAGGACGGAAGCGGTGAAGGGTTCGACCTTCGTCAACCCATACGTTGTGCACGTACAGGTTGTCTTCGTCACGTCGCTCGTCTTCGTTCTTTGCGTTGGCCACTGCCGACTTGAGCAGTTTCAACATCGGTCGAGCCGCAAGACGTGGAGAGAACTCCAACTTCAAAATAGCGGTCTCTACGTCCATTCCGCGGATTTGATCAGCGATCAAGCGCACTTTACGCGGAGCCATACGAAGGTGGTGCAAGCGAGCGCGAACTTCCGGCAATTTGCCGTGTTCTTCGCGGTAAGCACGGCGTACTTTACGCGGGCTTCGCTTGCTCTTCTTAGTGCGCCGATTCTCTTTGAGCGTGTCCATAAAGCACCTCTTATCTATGCTGGCATAGATGGGTTGTCAATCAGAAGCAAAGGGGCTGCTTACTAGCGGCGACCTTTGCGATCTCCGGCGTGGCCTCGGAAGGTGCGCGTGGGCGCAAATTCACCCAGCTTGTGACCGACCATGTTCTCGGTCACGTACACGGGAACGTGTTGTTTCCCATTGTGCACTGCGAAGGTGTGTCCGACGAACTCAGGAAGAATGGTCGAGCGTCGGCTCCAGGTCTTGATAACACGCTTGGAGTTTTCCTCGTTGGCCTTTTCGACTTTGCGCATCAGATGCTCATCGAAAAACGGGCCTTTGCGAATAGAACGTGGCATGGAATCCTCCCAGGCTTAGCGTTGACCACGTCGTTTGACGATATATTTGCTCGAAGGCTTGCGCTTCTTGCGAGTCTTGTAACCTTTGGTGGGCTTACCCCAGGGGGTGCAAGGGTGACGACCACCGCTGGAGCGACCTTCACCACCACCCATCGGGTGGTCAACCGGGTTCATGGCCACACCACGAACACTTGGACGGCGACCAAGCCAGCGAGTGCGGCCTGCTTTGCCCAAGGAAATGTTGTAGTGGTTGGCGTTGCCCACCTGGCCCACGGTCGCGCGGCAGAGCTTGTGCACCTGTCGCATTTCACCGGAGGGCAGACGAAGCAGAGCGTAGTTGCCTTCCTTCGCCATTAGGGTAGCACCGGAGCCAGCGCTACGAACCATCTGACCACCGCGGCCGATCTTCAACTCAATGTTGTGAATGATCGTACCGGTGGGGATCGATTCCAGACGCATGCAGTTACCTGGTGCGATATCCACTTGCTGATTCGAGCTCAGCACAGTGTCTCCCACAGACAACTTGGCAGGTGCGATGATGTATCGCTTCTCACCATCCGCGTAATGCAACAGCGCGATGCGTGCAGTGCGGTTGGGATCGTACTCGATGGAGGCCACGCGAGCGGGCACATCCAACTTGTCACGACGGAAGTCGATGCGACGGTATTTGCGCTTGGCGCCGCCACCTCGGTGACGAGCCGTAATCTTACCGCGGCTGTTTCGGCCACCCTTTTTCTTCAAGGGCTCCAACAAGGACCGCTCTGGAGCTTTACTGGTCAGCTCTTCGAAGTCCGCGCCGCTCATATCCCTGCGACCAGGCGATGTCGGTTTGTACTTTTTCATCGGATCTCTCTCGTTCGCAAGTTCGTTCGTACCAAGAAGGTTTACGACGCTTCGAAGAATTCGATGTGGCTACCTTCTCCGAGGGTCACAATCGCCTTCTTCCAGTTGGGTCGTTTGCCAAACCCACGGCCGTAACGCTTGACTTTTCCGCGCATGATCTGCGTGCGGACAGACGTCACATTCACTTCGAACAATGTCTCGACCGCCTGCTTGATCTCGATCTTGTTGGCGTTGTGTTGTACCACAAAGCAGACTTGGTTCAACTCATCTCGCATCAGCGCGCTCTTTTCAGTGAGCACCGGGCGGAGGATGATTTCGTGTGGTGACTTGTTCATCACTATGTTTCCTTTGCTTGGTTCCCCTGCTCACGCAGAGCAGAGCACACGCAAGAACGCTCGATTATTCGGAAGCAGTTTCTTCCGAAGCTTCTACAGTTGCTTCTTCTGCTGCGTCAAAGCGATCGGGGCGCACAGCCTTGTTCAATCGCTCGTCCACCAGCTTGGCCGCTTCTTCGGTCAAGATCAGGTTGTCATAACGAAGCAAGTCGTACACGTTCAGGCCCGCGGGGGGGAGCACCTGGAACGTGGGCAGGTTGCGACAGGACAGCAAAAGGTTTGCGTTGTTGTCCACGTCGATCACCAAAGCTTCGGAGAGATCGAAACGCTCAAAGATCGCCTTGAGGTTCTTGGTTTTGATCTCAGCCAGCTCCAAGTTGTCAAGAATGAACAACTGGTTGTTCTGTGCGCGAAGCGACAGAGCGGAGCGAAGCGCAGCCTGACGAACCTTCTTGGGTACGGTGTAGGAGTAGTCACGGAGCTTGGGTCCGTGAGCTACACCACCACCCACCATCACGGGGGAGCGGGTAGAACCTTGACGGGCACGACCGGTTCCCTTCTGACGGAAAGGCTTGCGACCACCACCACGCACTTCGGTGCGGGTCTTGGCTTTGGCGGTTCCAGCACGGCGCGAAGCCAACTGATTGCGAACCACTTCCCAAAACAGGTGCTCTTTGACTTCGGTGTCAAACACAGTGTCCGACAGCTCGATCGAAGACACCTTGTCGTGGTTTTGGTTGAATACGTCAAAGGTAGCCATTATTCGCTCCCTTTCTTCTTGCGTCGAATCAAGACAAAGTTATTGTTGGAGCCGGGCACAGCGCCCTTGACCAACAACAGGTTGTTTTGCACGTCGACTTCGACCACTTCCAGGTTTTGGACCGTCACGCGCTTGCCGCCAGTGCGACCCGCCATGCGGTGGCCCTTGAAGACCTTACCGGGGTAAGCACACTGACCGATCGAACCAGGACCACGACGGTTCATACCACCGTGAGTCATTCGTCCACCTCGGAATCCGTGACGCTTCATTACCCCTTGGAAACCACGACCTTTGCTGGTACCGGTCACAGCAACTTTTTCACCCGCAGCCGCGAATTGCGCCAGGGAGATTTCGTCACCTTCGTTGTACTCGTCGATGTTTTCCACACGGAATTCAACGATCTTTCGGAACGCGCCCTGTCCAGCCTTTTTGAAGTGACCCAACATTGCATTGTTGGTGTAAGGCCTTTGAGCTTTTTGGCGTTCAAAACCCAGTTGAATCGCGTTGTATCCGTCGCGTTCGACGGTTTTCTTTTGCAGGACCACACAGGGTCCTACTTGCAAGACTGTCACCGGAATGCGGTGACCATCGTAGGAGTAGACTTGCGTCATTCCCAGTTTTTTGCCAATCAATCCATTACTCATGGTTGACCCCTTATCTCAAGCGCGTGTACGCACTACTAGGAGGCGGCACACCTGCCCATGTTGCACTCGTTGTTAAACCTGCTTGATCTCGACATCAACACCAGCGGACAAGTCGAGCTTCATCAACGCTTCAAGGGTCTCTTGCGTTGGGTCAAGAATCTCCACGAGTCGCTTGTGGGTGCGGATCTCAAATTGCTCACGGCTCTTTTTGTCCACGTGGACCGAACGCAACACGGTGTACTTGTTGATTTTGGTGGGCAACGGAATCGGTCCCGCCACCTCCGAACGTGTCTTGATGGCGGTGTCTACGATTTCTTGCGTGGACTGATCCAGCAGTTTGTGATCGTAGGCTTTCAAACAGATTCGGATCTTCGTCGTCATGGTTATACCTCGGATCTAACACTGCAAAGCCGAACACTCGGCTGTGTCATAATTGGAGGGGGTTGCGGTGTCAGACCCTTCCCTTTGGGTTATCGAGTCCAAACACAACACCAACCCACCGCGTGGGCGTTCGCTACCAGCGGTAGTGAGCGAAGGCCTTGTTGGCTTCCGCCATGCGGTGCGTGTCTTCTCTTTTCTTGACGGCAGAACCGCGGTTGTTGAACGCGTCCAACAATTCGCCCGCGAGTTTCTCTCGCATGGTCCGCTCACTGCGTCCCTTGGAGTAGGAGATCAGCCAACGCAGGGCCAGAGCGATGCGGCGTTCGGAGCGAACTTCCACAGGCACCTGGTAGGTCGAACCACCGACTCGGCGGCTCTTTACTTCAACCTGGGGCTTCAAATTTTCGATCGCCTTGCGGAACACTTCCACCGGATCACGCTGGGTGCGTTCTTCGATAAGATCGAAGGCACCGTACAGGATCCGCTCTGCGAGCGATTTCTTTCCGCGCTGCATCAAGTTAGCGATGCAACGACCTACCAATGGATCATGGTACTTGGGGTCGAGAGAAACCCTTTTCCTGCGAATGACTCTACGCCTTGGCATTGCGCACACTCTCTACTTTGGTGTTTCTTGAGAAGGTCTCACGTTGTCGCGAGACACGGGACAACCTCGCCATCAAGGGGAGGTCATCAACCGCAAGCCTATCAGTTCTTGGGTCGCTTGGTGCCGTACTTGGAGCGGCCTTTGCGTCGGTCTTGCACACCCACGGAGTCGAGCGCCCCACGAATAATGTGGTAACGAACACCGGGCAAGTCTTTCACACGACCGCCGCGAATCAACACCACGGAGTGCTCTTGCAAGTTATGGCCTTCGCCCGGGATGTACGCGGTCACTTCCATTCCGTTGGTCAAACGGACACGAGCCACTTTGCGAAGAGCAGAGTTAGGCTTCTTTGGAGTGGTGGTGTACACACGCACACACACGCCGCGCTTCTGGGGACAGCTCTTCAAAGCAGGAGCTGTGGTTTTCTTGCGGCGACTTGTGCGACCAAAGCGAATCAGCTGGTTAATGGTCGGCATGGATGCCTCTCCTCAAGGGGGTTTGTGCGGAACATTCCCGCAATCGTCTACAGGTCGAATCCTGTACAGGAGCCGACAGAACAATGGACCAAGTCAACACACAGACGCAGCCCAAACACAGAGAACCCTGTGTCGGCTGAAGGTTGATCGTTGATCGATCGCAGTCGCATGATTCGTTTGAAGCAATTCCTGATGATGCCGCTGGGGCACAAACAGTTGGAGGACACTACCGCAGCAGCATCCCTTGCTTCTCATGCGTATGCTCGTTTTTTTTCAAAGGAAAATGAGGGGCGAGATCTCACGATCTCTTAACTACACATATAGTGGAGTAAGGGTCACAGATCTTGTCTGGAGGACCCTGCAGGTACTCTTGTTCAGAGCAGCGAGGAGGGTTTATATCGACTTTCTTCTGGAGTGTCAACTGTTTTTTCAAAAAACTTCCAACACATCCCTGCACTTCAGTCGCAGAGCCACCCTCCCCTGCTCGCTTGTTTGGCTCGGAACGAACCTTTTAGCGTTGGCGGCGGCGTTTTTTCTTGGATTTACGTCGAGATCGGCTTCGTTTGCGAGGCAACCTGGGGTACCTTCGACGTCGTCGCAAGCTTTGACGAGAGAGCCGCACAAATCGAACCACGCCATCGGCGATCCCTTGGGCGATCTTGTTGCGGTAAGCCTGAGTCCGCAGCAAAAGCTCTTCTCTCCGGTTGGACAAAAAGGAGGCTTCCACCAGGATCGAAGGGATGCCCGTAGCGTACAACAAATAGAACAACCCACGACGTACACCCAGATCACGAATCCTTCTGTACTTACTGAGAACCCGCTTCATCAAAGAATTCTGGATCACCACGCCCAAGGTTTTGGACAAAATCAAGTTGGTTTTCAGCGCCATACTGTCGAGAATCGCGCTCACCCCAGAGTTGAACTGTTTGGGATGAATGCCTTGGTTCTCACGGGCTAACAGGGCGTTGGACGACAACATCCGAGCCACATTAAAGCGCTGGTTCCAGTGCAAAACGTAGGTAGAGATGCCGCTGACTTTTCGGTTGAGGTTGGAGTTGGCGTGGATCGAGATCATCAGATCGGCCCCACCCTGCTTAACTCTCTTCACCCTCTGATCCAGAGTCATGGTTCGATCACGACGCCGAACCAAGAACACACGTGTCCGCCTCAAGCGCTTCCGGAGAATGCGTTTGACTCGCTTGGCGATGTCGAGGGTTACCATTTTTTCTGCCAGACGTGTGGAACGCCCGACGGCACCATCTTCTTGTCCACCGTGACCTGCATCGATCGCAATACTTCGAACACGAAAGGCGAAGGGGAGACGCTTGGGCATCGGCTGTCGAATCACCCAAGGCTGCCCCTTGGCAGGTCTCCACGAACCCTTTCTACGGTTGGGAGCAGTCCATTGGTGTCCATGATGGTGGTGGTGATGTTGTCGTTTCCGTCGAGTTCGTCGCCATCGTCCGACGGGAGTAGGAGAGTCAGAGGGCATGGTCATGCTTGTTTTTGGATCGTTGGGCAAGGTACGTCCCACGTCAATGACGATCCGCATCGGGTTGCGCAACATTGTAACGCGATAATCGAGTTTGCGACGAAGTTCAAGAACCACACGTGTGGTCTTTAAGGTGTTCCGGCCCACACGCAGTTTGCGGATTCGCTTCCCACCCATGCGAAACGCAGAGCGGGTCCAATACCGCAGGGGGATGCAAGGGGTCAGGTCCACATACACCCGGAACGGTAAACCGATCCGCGGCTTGGCAGGGGCTTCCCCTTCGGCCACACCGCTCAATCGTCCACCCCCAATCAAGACAACAACGCGGGTGTGCTTGCGTTTGATCTCATACCGGATGTCGGCCAATTTTTTGTTGTTCCCCCAGCTTTCTTGCGCCACCTTCACGTTGGTACGTGAGGACGCTTTCGCTTGGGGAGGCCCTGATGAGCGATGGGATGGATGATGACCCGGATGGGCCGATGTAGGTGTTGCATGACCCAGACCAACAGCCAGCCCAAGGCCTGCGCAAAACAGACACATCAAATAGTGTTTAGGGTCCAAGACCGTTACTCCCACGATGTAACAACTCATGTTGTCAAAAAAAGCCAAACCCTTAACAGTATGGGGTCGGTCGACAGATGGAAGCAAGGGGGCCACTCGATGGCACCTCTTCTTGCCTCAACAGGGTCAAAGCTATACCATCTTTGCCCGAAAGATTGAAGTTTGCGCCTTTTGGTTCAAAGAGAGAGGAATGAACACGACATTTTTGCTCCGCTTTGGAGAACTGACATTGAAGTCCGCGCCTGTGCGAAAGCGAATGATCCGGCGCCTGATTAGCAACCTGCATGACGCCCTCAAAAGGCGTCAGATTCCCTACAACATTGAAAGGCAGTGGGCTCGTGTGTTTGTTACGACCTCGGACCCCGAGGCGCTGAGCACAGTACTCTCCCGATTGTTCGGGATCTTATCGTTCTCTGAGGTCCTGCGTTTTCCAAGCGAAGGCTACCAAGCCCTACTTGCGAAAGCCGTACCTTACTTTACGCCCCATGTCCAGGGGAGAACCTTTGCCGTTCGGGCTCGACGCGACCCAGAAGACAAAGAGTACTCCACGCGAAAGCTTGAACCCGAGCTTGGCTCCCTGTTGCTGGAAGGCTCCACAGGAGTGAATCTCACCAAACCGGAGGTCACCTGCCACGTGGAAGTGAGGGGAAAAGAGATCTTTCTTTACGCATCGAAAGAGTCTGCAGTAGGAGGCTACCCGATCGGGGTCACAGAGTCGTGTTTGTCCCTGATTTCCGGAGGCTTCGACTCTCCTGTCGCCTCCTGGCTTGCGACCCGCCGTGGGATACCTTGCGACTTCCTGTTCTTTGAGTTGGGGGGATTAACGCAGCGCGCTCCTGTGTACTCTCACCTCCGCCACCTGTACCAGGAGTGGTTCTTTGGGTACCGCCCCAAGCTCTTTGTGGTGAATGGCAAACCCATTCTTGAAGCCTTGCACTCCAACATTCCACCCAAGTACTGGAACGTGATGTTAAAGCGCGTGTTTTACAAGGTAGGAGAGAGGCTCGCTGGCCGGAACAGGCACACCGCGCTGATCACAGGAGAGGCCATCTCCCAAGTGTCGTCACAAACGCTCACCAACCTACGTTCCCTAGAAAGTGGGCTCAACATCCCGGTGCTTCGCCCTGTCCTCACCTATGACAAGCGCGAGATCGTTCAATGGGCGACAACCATCGGAACATCCGACATTTCAGAAAAAGTAAAGGAGTACTGCGCGATCACGCCAGGGAGTCCGTCCACTGCCGCAACCTCCAACCAAGTCCTCGACTTTGAATCCATGCTGGGAGGTGACCCCTTTTACACGTCCCTCTTGGAAGAGGTCGAAGAGATCCGCGTTGACCAGATCCAAGAAGACCAGATCCAGTACCTTCATGTACTCACCGATGAGGTACCCAAGAATGCTGTCTGGTTGGACATGAGAGAAAACCCCCACCCTCCCCTCTCTCATCCTTGCAAGGTGATCTCCCTGGAAGAGTTGGTGACAGACCCCACCCAACTCTCCACAGAAGCCTCCTACTTTGCGCTCTGCGAGGTGGGGATGCAAAGCATGGAAGCCGCCTATATGCTACAAGAAATGGGCTATCAGGTGCTCTCCTACGAAGGCGGGACGGAACGCTTGCGCAAAAAGATGTCAATTGGTGTATGATAGAACCACTTTGATCAAACCCAGCGGGAGCCAACCGTTTGGCCCTGAGCTCTCTCGACACCGAAGCCAAGCCACGATGGCGATACAAGCTCCATAAAAGGAATACAGGACGCTATGCAGCACCTCGACTGCCCCAATTGCGCACGACCGGTAGAGTGGGACGGAAACACGTTTGCTTCTTCCCAAGTCTTAAGATGCTCCTTCTGCAACCACCGCTTCTCACCGCAAGACCCGCAAGCTTCGTTGGCACCAGCAGCGGAAGAGACTGCACCAGCCGAAGAAGTATGGGAGTTGGATGTTGACGGGGAAGATCCATTTGGATCTCCCGAGTCTTTGCTCGACGACTTCGACTTTATGGACGAGAGCAACGACGATATGGACGGTGCCACTCGCCCAGACTACGAGGCTCCCTCGTTGGAAGAGATTATGGGAGTCCCTGCTGACTCTCAAGTCCCTGACTTGCCGGATCTACCGGACCCCGTCTCCAGCATCATCAAAATGAGCGGCTCCAACATGAGCAACTCCAACTGGGGTGACCTGTTGGACGATGTGGATGAAAACACACCCGCTCTTCCCCCTATGGACTTTGAGCTGAAAGAAGCCGACCCCAACTCTTTTGTCCCCCAACAAAGCGAGCAAGTCGGACAAACCAAACGTCCCAAGTTTGATCCAAGACCCGCGCCGTCTTCGCCTCCGCCAGCAGAACCTCCGGTGTTGTTCGCGTCCAAGCCTCCCCCTGGTGCGATGTCGTCCGAGCCGAAAAACGAATCGCTCTCTGACTTGCTGGAGTCATTCGTCGAGGAAGAAGAAAAAGAAGTCGAAGAAACAAGATACTACGTCCAGCGCAACGAAAAAGACTTTGGCCCCTTCAGCGAAGCCGAAGTCTTGGGTTTGATCGAGGCTCGCAAGCTCAAAGGCGACGAATTAATCCGCGAGAGCGACAGCAACGAGTGGACTCGTCTCGAAGATTCTCCCGACTTTCGCGCCACCATTGAAGTGTTGCGAAAAGTTCCCGTACGCACGGGCTGGGAGCGCCAACGACGTGCCACACCTCCTCACCCCAGCGCCATCGAATTGGAGCAGATGGAAGCCGCCATCTCTGAGCCACCTTTGGACGAGGTTGGCTCCCCAACCGGAGGCTCCATTCTTCGCGGAGGAACCCAAGAAGCACAGGCGACCCAAGAACAACCCGCCAAACCATCCAAGCGCAACCTGATCCTTGCCTCGATCGTAGGCGGGCTGGCTTTGTTGTTGGGAGTGATTTGGTACACGTCAGGACCTTCCCCAACCAAGAAGAAACCAAAGACAAAGCAGCTCTCTCTTCGCAAGCTCGTCATCACAGATAGCTTCCCCATGTACAAGACGGTCTTGCAAAAGACGATGCGTTCGTACCAAAAGGGCAAGTTCTCACTGGCCTGGTACAACATTCGGTTTGCCTATCACCTGCTCGATAGCTACGGGGATGACCGGTCCATTCGAGGCGGCGCAGAGCAGGTCTACCGCAAGTTGATGGCGCGCAAGAAGAACAAGACAATGATGGTGCGCATTAGCTTGCTTCGAGCTGCGTCCCTGAACCAAAGCCAAGAAGTCGCAAAGCTTCTTCCGATAGCGAAGTTACCACCCGAACACGCAGAGTGGGGCTACGTTACAGCACGTGCGCAAGAACTCACAGGCCAATTTGAGAAAGCCAAAGAGACGTACAGCAAGTTACTTAAGCGTCATCGCGATCACGTTCGGGCCATCCTTGGGCTCTATCGTGTGTACAAAGCCCTGAACAAACCCTACCAGGCCTCCAGTTACTTGCTTCGGGCGTTCCGAACAGCGCCCAACCATCTACCGAGCCAACTCGCGGCGCTTCGTTACGCGGTACAACAAGGAACCTGGCTGACATTCCGTCCGAAGATTCGGCAAAATGTACAACGTATCATTCGCAACAACCACTACACCCAAGGTGGCCTCGCCCAATGGTATGTGCTGCAAGCCAACAAGCACTGGCAACTTCGTCAAACGGACAAGGCAATTTATCGGGTGGAGCAGGCCATTACGTTGAGTCCTCAAATTCGGGCTCACCAGCGTCGCCGCATCCAGTTTCTGCTGTGGTCCAACAAGCCTTACCAGGCCCGACAAGCGATCAAGGCCATCCCCCATTGGAAAAAGCAACCCCAACTTGTGATTTGGGATTTCCAGGCTTTGCTCCGGAACAGCACCCAAAACAAAATCGTCAAATACCTGGAGCCGATGAGTGAGGAAGCGGCCAAAAGCCCGCGCGCAAAGTATCTCTACTACTACCTGCTGGCTCTCAGTTATCTTCACCAAAACGAAGCATCCAGCGCGATCTCAAGTTGCCTGAGTGCGACGCAGGTGAAAGGTGCGAAGATGCCCAAGCCCTTCGCTCACCTTATGTTGTTGCAGCTGTACAACAAGGCCAAGTCTTGGGACAAAATGGAAGGCCAACTCAAAGAGTTGGAGCAGATCGGCTACACCTCGCCCAACACCGAATACTATGCCGGCCTTCTTGCTTTGAACAAGAATGAGTTGGAGAAAGCCAAGTCTCTCGCCCAGCAGATGCGGAAGCGCAACCCAACCCAATACCAGAGTCATTTGCTCGCGGCCCACGTCGCGAAGAAAGAGAAGCGCATCGGTCGCACCATTCGGTTGTACCGCAAAGCGCTCTTGTATCATCCTCAGCGGCCCTCCCCTCTTCTCTTGCAGATGGGGAACTTCTTGTTGCAGCACAACAAGCTGCAGCAAGCCTACACGTTGTACATTCGATACGAAAAGCTGTTGGGAAGCGACACCATGCCTTGTCGCGTTCTTCGTCAGAAGTTTCAAGCGATGGTGGGGTTGAAACGTTGCAAAGAACTCCTCGCGATCTCCATCAAACATTGCAAACATTTCTCCCTCCACATGTTCCGTGGGCAATGTTCGGAGCAGCTCAAGAAGCCTGACGCAGCGGAAGAAGAGTACCAAAAAGCTCGTCGTTTGGTGCCCAACACCCTCGACCCCATCGAAGCGTTGGCCGCCCTTCACTACAAGCAGAACAAGTTCAAAAAAGCCAAGGAATTCTATACAAAGCTGCAAGAGAAGGCGCCGGACAAGGCACTTTACCTCACCCGGTTGCTCAAGCTCCTCCGCAGAGAACAGCTCAACCGCAAAGCGATTCGCTTGCTGCGCAAGAACATCCGAAAGTTTGAGAAGGATTTTCCTCTCCAGGTGGAAGCCGTCTATGTGTACACAACCCAACGTCGACAGCTTTGGCGTGCAAGACGACTACTCAAGAAGCTGAAGGATGAATACACCTCAACACAACAAGTGATTCAACTTCACTATGCTCAGGCCAACTTGTACACCCAAATTGGCAAGACCAAGAAGGCCATCCAAGAGTATTCGGACATCATTAAGAAGGATGGGAAGGAGGCCGAAGCTTACTACCAACGAGGCAAGCTTTTCTTCAAACGACGCAAGTACCGCTCTTGCTTCGACGATACTTCCACGCTGCTTAAGTTGGAGCCCAACCATCCCGACGAAGACGCCATCAAGCTCTGGCGTGACACCTGCAAACGGAAGATGTAGTCATCGAAGACAGTGGATGTCTTCTCCAACCTCTCAGCCTGCCCGAGCCTTCCACAACTTATACAGCATCCACACCGCCAGACTCATCCCACTCCACATGCTCCCCTCAAGGATTGCTGCGTCGACGTCCTCTTCTGCCATCGCGACAATCTCGATGACTTCGGACTCTTCAGGAGATGCTTCGCCAGGAGTAAGATCCTGAGCCAGGTACACATCACAAGTCTCGTCGATCAAACCCACACAGGGCGAAAACGTGCCTAGCTGCTCCCAACACCCGGCGTGCATTCCAACTTCTTCGTGGAGTTCTTCCTTGGCGTTGTCCAGGCTGGAGAGCGAGGGTTTTTGCCCACCCCCAGGAAACTCCAAGCCCCATTGTTGTTGGAGGTATCGAAACTGTCGGACGAGTACAACAGAGCCATCACCCTGAACAGGCACAACCAGGACGGACCCGTTGGTCTGCATGTAGTGATAGTCTCGCTCCTCTCCCGAAGGAAGAGCGTAGCGATCTTTGTAGTATCGCCAGTACGAGTTCTTGGAAACAAGACTCTTGTCCAACTGTGGAAAGGAAGAATGTCTGGTCATGTAAGGAAAAGGAAAAAGGGGGGAAAGAAAGAGAGTTAGGGAAGACAGGCACCAACACCCGAGGCCAAAGCCCTACAGGTCTTCTTGGAGTCTGTACACTTGGGTTGATTTTTGGAATCGGGAACAGTAGCCGGGATACAGGACTCTTCGCATGTACCGATCGAGCCGTCGTTCTTCGTATCCACACAGATGTGGTTTTCCAAACAACCACCGTAGCGAAGCAAGCAGCGCTCACCTTGCTTGTGACGGACCAGAGCTTCGTAGCTACCACTTCCGTACAACTGACCGGGGAAGAAGATACAAACTCCACCACCGTTGCTCAACCGAATGCAGTTTTCGGGCTTGATGCAATCTGGGTTTTGAATCTCACCTTCTCCATTGTCTGGATTGCAGTTAAAGAAGCAGGCGCTCGCTCCCGACAGGCCCAAACACGTTGTACCACCTGTACACTCCGGGAATCCGGTGCCACACTGTTGAAGGTGTGCTGCGTTAGGATACACCGGAGGATCCCCGCTAGGATTCCCCGGAAAGATGACCTCATTCATGTCAGGAGGATCAACCCCTTCAGGCAATGACAGTTGTTTGGGTCCAAGAACCGTTGGCTTCTCGCGTTGTCCACAAGCAACCAACAACATACACATAGCAGCGAAGCAACAAACGGCTACACGCATACCAGAAAAAGAAAAAGAGATGCTTGCCTTCACGAGAATACTCCTGTCGTGCCAAACGAGCATAGATGGCCAGAGAAGAAATTAGAGAGAGAAAGAGCGAAACCCCACGAGGGAATTTCGCCCTTTTTCCGGGGCTGGTCTAGCGCAATCCTTTACATTTGTCAAGGCTCTAGCCAGAACGCCACGGTCGTAGAGGATGGTAGCCTATCTTAGTTGTCTTCGTAGAAGACGTTCACGTAAGCTTTCATCATCTGAAGGACAGTCTCAACCCACACAAGCTGGGACTCTGCGGTCTTCAGCTCAGCTTGGTTGACAGCCGAAGTCGGCAAGGAGCGAAGTTCTTTGACCTTTTGGGCCAATTCTTTACCGCGGTTCACGAGCTTGTACGCGATGCTACGACCGTCTTCGGTCTGCACGGCAAAGTACGAGCGGGTGTTGGCAGCGTTGGTGAACTTCACAACAGAGCCTTCTTTGGGCGCTGTCCAGGACTGACCACTTCCACTAA
This sequence comes from Deltaproteobacteria bacterium, assembly GCA_006226375.1. GTDB lineage: Bacteria > Myxococcota_C > UBA6777 > UBA6777 > UBA6777 > M3003. The sequence goes on from SBHC01000010.1 coordinate 663,833, forward strand.
TACCCACTGTCATGTAGTGAGAGAAGGTATTACCAAAGAAGCCGTTGTTCAACATCGACACCGCGATCAACATCGAGGTGTACTGCAAGGTCGGGTGCCAGTTAGGCTGGAGAATCTTGCCGTTGACAGTCATGGAGTAACGCTTGCTGTCAAAGATGCCCGAGATACCTTGGGTGAACATGTCTGTCACGTCATCCGAGGAGAAGAAGTCGGCAAAGTTGACGTAGAAGAAGTTCAGACTGTTGGCCGCCAAACCCCAGTCACGAATCGCGAGAGCCATCATCGCCACATACTTGTCGTACATGGTACCGACGCGCTCAAAGCGGTACTGAGCGAGACCCATCTGATCTTCTTGCAGTTTGCTGTAGAAATAACGACCGACACCCACAGGAACGCTCACAGTGTCCGTAGAATCCGCATTGGACTGTACGTACGTGTTGGTGATCTTATCAAGTACGTGACGACCAGGCTCAGGAGTCTGAATGACACGGTTGATAAAGGAAATTCCCCGCTCAACAGCAGCCAACTGGTTGAAGTAGTCCTGGCTACCTTCGTAACCGTTCTCGTTGATCACTCGGAAAATCCAGTTCTGGTAGAACAAGCTGATCAAGCTGAATTGGCTGATCAAGCTATAGAAGTAACCTGAAGTCAAACGATAGTAACGACGACCACGGTTCCAGTTGCGGAGCGGGTAGTTACCATCGTAACGACGAATCATGTTCTCGATCATCTGACGGGGGTTGGAACCCGAGTCGAAGCGAGTACAGTAGGGATCCTGACCCACCAACTCATCCGAGCAGAAACGATAGGCACGACGCTTTAGGACGTTGTCATCACGTTGCAAGAACAACGTGCCGTCCCGAAACACACCAGTATTGCTACGGGGTTTGATGCCTGTAAGAGTGTGAACGATGCGAGTCTTCTCGATACCTGACAAGTCATCAGCGGTAAGCTTCAGAATGGTCTTGGTTTCACCGTTGTTGTCCACACCTTCCACCAGGAGAAGAACCTGGGTGGTGTCATACATCTTGGTGGTTTTGCCCTGCTCAAATGCAGGACCGTCGTACATCTGAAGTTCGTTCTGAGTAACTTTGATTTCCTTGAAGAAGCCATCGTACTTGTTGCCAGGCTCACCAAGCTTTTTCATCGCAGCCGCAACATCGTTCAAGTAGGTCTTGAAGACCGTTTGTGCAGCATCATCAAAGCTGGGGTCAACTTCTTCGACATTACCGTAAGCGTACATGATAGCAGCGTGGTCATAGGTACCGATACCTACGGTGTCACCGTAGACATCACCATGGTAATCCATGATCGAGGAGTACATGTAGAACCAAGCGTGCTCGTTGTGCCCGTCAGAGCCAGGAATGTTTCCACCCTGGTAGTCCCTCAACTTGAAGTATTGCGGGAAGTAGTTGGGCTCATCTGCCGAGCCAGTAAAGTTGTGGCGCAGTCCCAAGGTGTGACCAATTTCGTGGGCTTCGGTGCCACGGAAGATCATCGCATTCATCAAAGTGTACAAGTCATCGCGACTGGTACCCTTCTTCACATGATCCTGCACAAACTTGGAAAGAGCGGGGTCTACGTAGTTAGCAAGCATGACGTTGCGGCGAGCAAACTCGTCGTTCTCTTTCGCAATGGAGCGAATCGAAGAGATCTTCATCATGTTACCAGGGTTCAAGTAGGAATTGAGAACTTCCTTAACTTGCTCATCTTGGGACTTGCGAAGCAACTCCAAGCTGGTTCCGGGGAACATGGCGCTCAGTGTTTCATCTGGCATCATCGCCCATTTCAACGAGGGCTTGGAATCCACCATCGCCAAACGTGCCTGGATACCTGCACGATTCACTTGACTGAGAATCTTCTGACGTTGCAAGAACACAGGATTCTTGATGTACTCGTGAGCCTTCTGCACGCTAAAACCGGTGTAGACGGGCTTTTTGATCTTGATGTTTGAGGTTGTCACCAACGGAGCAGCACTGGTCGTACCCGTGAAGTTGTTGATGATGTCGAGGTAGTCTTTCCCGTTGCGCAGATCTTCATCGGTGTACTTGCCGCTCACCATATCGTAGAGCAAAAGGAAGCGGTTGGCGACACGGCGAACCGTAGCACCATAGACATAAGCAGAAGCTTGAACAATCTCACCGGTGTTGAAGTCAGCAAAGCTGGGACCGTAACCGAGGAGACCGAAGGAAATGGCTTCGGGAACCCAGTACAAGAAGTTGTAGCGAACGTCACCCATGTTTCGGGTTTGTCCTTCGGGCAGGCCGTGGCCGTTCTCGCGAAGAACGTAGACATCGTCGGTACGACCGGTAGCACGCTGGAAGGCGCGGTTCCAATCTTTCGCGATCTGGAACGCAGCATCACGCATGTCCGCAGGGAAGTCTTTGGACAGGTAGTAAACAATCTGCTTGGGCTTTCGATCTGCTTCGGGAGTCTTCTCTGCTTCGTACTTGTCCAACTCCGCCTTGGTCGCAACGTTGTGACGGTTGGCGACGTACTGGTACGACCAGTCCACAAGACCGCGGTCGATGTGGTAGTTGATCAAGGCCGTGCGGAAGAAACCAAACTTCGCAAATTGGTCGTCGTTCATACCGCGTGCGGTGTAGGTCGACTTTTGAATCTTCTTGAAGGAGTGGCGGATTCGGATTCGGTACGCGGAAACGGGCATTCCCGAGTTAAGCTTACCGATCAGCGGCCAGATACCGGGACTGACCACTTCTTCGTTCACGAAATCCATGAAGTTGTTCTGGATTTGAACTTCTTCAGGGCGAACATTGGTCGGCATTTCACGGACATAGTAACCGAACATGCGGTAATACCATCCGGAGCCAGTGTAATCGGTGACCAACGAACGCTCCCAGGCCACACGGAAGTGGGGGCGCTGGTACCAGGGTCGATCGATGTAGTCTTCACCCACTACGTTCGAGGGCTGACCTGTCGCATAGCTGATCCGGTATCGGATGGTGAAGTGACCGATGATCGGCCATGCAGCGATGGGCACCACGGTCGAATCTGCATTTCGCACGCTGGGTTGCGTGGTGAATGCATAGAGGTAACGCTCGGTGATTTCCCAGCGGATGTTAACCATCGCGGACTGAGCACCGGGGAACATCCCTACAGCATCGTAGGGAGCTTTGATAACAGTGGAAAGGTAATACCAATCACCTTGGAATTGCTTCTTGTCCAAAGCGAGTGGTTGGACAGTGTTTCGATCTCCACGATGGATAGCGCAGCCTGAACCAGCCAAGGCTCCAAAGACTACTGCACCCAACAGGAGCATCGCAAAAGATGCCGCGCGTCTATTGAGCATCATTCGTTCTCCTATCTTTCAGATTCGTTAGTACTTTCGTATTCCGTATCATGTTATTGCAGAGTCTCTCTTAACCTTGGAACAAAGAGGTGTAGAACTGCATGATGGTCAAAACGGTTTCTACAAGCTCCAGTTCACCCTGCTTGCGCTCAATGAAACTTCGCTCGGCGCCAGAGTTTCTCAAACTTGTCAGCTGAGTGGAGAGATTACACCCGCGTTCAGCAAGTCGGTAGGCGATGCCTTTCTCGTCCTGCGTCTGCACGGCAAAGTAAGTTCGGGTGTTGTGGAAGTTGTCAAAGCAGACAACTTTTCCAAGATTCTTACAGTCGTATTGACCGTTGGCCGTTCTCGCTGGACACTGAACATCAGACATTCCAGGTGGAGTCCAAGAGATACCACTGCCCTTTACACCAACCATCATGTAGTTGCTGAAGGTGCGGTCGTGGAAGGGGTTGTTGATCAGACCCAGCGCATAACCCATACCGTTGTACTGGAGGAACGGGTGCCATGCCGGCTCAACAGGATCGCCCTTCTTACGGTACACAAGATTGCTGTTGGGCTCCCACACACCAGCCAGACCTTGTGAGAAGAAGCTGGTGCTGTCTTCCGTGAAGAAGTCATGATAGTTCGTGTACAGCCAGTTGACGGAGTTGTTGTAGTAACCCCAGGAGCGAATGCTCATCGACATCATCGACAACCACTTGTCGTACAGAGCACCGGTTCGACGGAAGCGATAGATACCGAAATAACCATCTTGGAGCGAGCTGAAGAAGAAGCGTCCTTCACCCAATGTCACGGTATGCTTGGGTGCAAAGTCATCCACTTCAGCGTTCGACACACCAAGTTCCCACATGCCAGTGATGCGGTTCTTTTCGTGGGTACCGATTCGCGGAGTCATCATGATTCGCATGAAGAAGTCAAAGGTGTTTTGCACAGCCTTCATCTTATCGTCGAAATCAGGTGTTTGACGGTAGTTGGGTTGGGTTGCAATACGATAGGACCAGTCTTGGTAGATGGTTGCCATGTGTTGCAAGTTGTAGAAGAAGCGACCAAACGCGTAGTTCGGTGAGTATGCTCGACGACCACGACGGAAGTAACGCAAGGGATACAAACGATCATAGTTGAGGATGTAGTTGGTCACGATCTGCTGAGCGTTGATACCGGAGTCCCAACGCTGACAGAACGGATCCTGTCCAACCAGGTAATCAGAGCAGTACTTGTAGGGACGAAGCTTGATGGAGCCGTTGGGCTTTTGGTTTTCGCGCTCAACTTCCATGCTCCAGGGAATCAACTCACCCACTTGGCGGGGGTCAGAGACAGCCTTTTCCACTTTACCAGCGTAGATAAAGGTGATGGCAGCACGGTCCGTCTTCGCGACACCGATTTGGTCATCGTACATTTCACCCGCGTAATCCATGATGGACGCGTTTCGGAAGAAGCCCATCGCGGGGTTCTTGAGACCCAACTTCGCGAGCGCTTCTTTTTGAGCGTCGGTCAGGTTGGGGTTCGCGTTGATCTTGTCGGGGTCACAAGCTCCGCCGGACAAGGTACAAGTGGTCGGAGTCTTGCCTTCCTTCAGATCGTGGTATGCATCGTGGAAGTTGTACTCATCGGTAGAGCCCACAAAGTTGTGCATCAAACCAAAGGTGTGACCAACTTCGTGTGCGGTAACAGCCACGAACATGAAGCGGAAGAGGTCTTCACGCACTTTGTCGCGGGGGGTTCCTTTGGAAGCGTGGTACTGCACGTAGGAAGCCAGAATGGGATCCGCATACTCAGCCATGTACATGTTCATCTTGGAAGGCATGGTGTACGCTTCCATACGAGCACGGATGTTGTGGGGCTGAACCATTGCAGCGGGGTGATACTTGAACAGAGCGCTCTTCACCTCTGGGTCATTGGAGGTCAGGATGGCAGCCGTATCGGTTCCAGGGAACGCCATCTGTGCAGCGAAGTCGTGCATCATCAGTTGATTCGCTTTTTTGCTCTCGGTCAATCGAGCGATCTGAGATGTGATGGTGCTGCGGTCGAGTTGGCGAAGAGCCGTCATCCGTGATTGGAAATCAGGACTCTGGATACGAGCCAACATCTTTTGAGCGTTGTTGATCTTGGTTTGGGGACCAGCGAGGTCCGTTGTGATGTACTTCTGGGTCGAGCTCGCGGGCAAGCCCAAGAGAGCACGGTGACCGTTCAAGTTGAAGGCCGAGTTGAAGTATTCCAGACCGTTGACCACTTCGTCCGAACCATAGCGACCGGTCAAGAGGTCAAACAGGATCATATAGGTTTCAGTAATTTTTCGAAGACCTGCACCGTACACGTAAGCAGAACCGTGAACGATCTCTCCGGTGTCGGGGTCAGCGAGGCTGGGACCATAACCAAGGGGAGAGCCGGTTTGCGGCTGACTGACCCACCACACAAAGTTGTAGCGAAGGTCACCCAACTCACGGCGCTGACCTTTGGGCAGTCCGTCATCGTTGGCGAGGATGTCAAACACAGCGTTCTTGTCGCCGTCTTTGGCTTGGCGGCCAAGGGCGAAGGCGAACGCAGCGTTCCAGTCGTCGGCGATCTTGCGGACCGAAGGCATCAAGTCAGCAGGGAACTCCGGAGAAAGATAGTAGACAATCTTCTTGGGCTTCTGCTGCGCTTCAGGAGTGTTGTTTGCAGCGTAAGCGCTGACTTCATCACCGGTCGCCACGTTGTGACGGTTGGCGAAGAACTTGTAACTCCAGTCGACGATTCCACGATCGGGGTGGAATTGAACAACAGTGGTACGGAACACGCCGAACTTGTTCAGCATGTAGTCGTTGTACTCTTTCGGAGTGTACGTGGGGTTGGTCTTAACTTTCTTGAAGGAGTAACGGAACTTCACCCGGCTGGTCGCCATCGGAATTTCGTACAAGAAGTAGTTGTAGTAGCTGTTGAAAACTTGGTTAATGATCTGTTCGTTGACGAACGTCATGTAGTTTTCAGAGATTTCCATCTTTTCGGGCGGAACGTAGAGAGCGGGCTCTGTGCGGATACGACCCATCCAACGATAGTACGTTCCGATGATGTCGCTCCAGTCGCTCATCAAGGAACGTTCCCAACGGACTCGCATGTATTTCCGCTGGTACCAGGGGATACCGTCGCGGCTTTCCTCGATGATCACGTTGGTGGGTTCACCTGTGGAGTAATTGATCGCCGGCTTGATGTCGAAATGATTCGTAATCGGCCAAGCTGCCACCGGTGTCACTTCACTGTCCGTGTTGCGCACGTTCGGAGAAGCGTTGAACGCGTACAAGTAGCGCTGGGTCACCTCGAAGCGAATCTTCTTTCCAAGGGGCCAACCGCCTTGACCGTTGAAGAAGCCCGCTTCGTACGGAGCTTCGAAAACGGTCTTCATCATGTACCATTCACCGCTGAATTGTTGCTTGCTAAACGCAAATGGCTGCACGAGACTGCGATCTGCACGTCGGTAGGCACAACCTGATACCCACATCGACGACAGCACAATGCTCGCTACCATCAGCGAAGCAACGGCCAATCTTCTCATTGCATTACTCCTTCTTCATGAGGTGCGAGACCCAGACGCGACAAGCGCCCCAGGTCATTCTCTACGTGATGTCTCTTAGATACTACCACTGATTCCAACGGAAAAGGAACTGTTCTGTAATTTGAACGGGTTACGAAGAACAAATTGTCGGTTTCCAGCGTTGTCGTACTGGAATTCGTATTGTGCACCACCGTTCGAGTACGCTGCGGAGATCCCGAAGTGGCGATTAAAACGATAACTCAGGCCAATGTTGATGCCATAGAAGTTGCCTTCGTTGATGGCATACGAGGCGAGGTCAGCAGCGCTCAGGTTTTCTCCCCCAAAGACCTGGGGTCCGTCGGTGGTCGCGTAAGCGTCAGCGAAGCTGTATCCCACACCGATGTTGACACCGGCTCGGATGGAAAAGCCTCGGACCACACGGACACCGATTCCCAGGGAGTGGCTCATGCCCCATCGTTGGTTCAAGCCGGGAATCCCTGCGAGCTCTGGGTTGTACAATCCAGCGTCTTGTACATAGAAGTTGAAGTTCATTCCAAAGGAGTAGCTCAGGCTCAAGCGGCCCCAGAACGACTTGGACAAACTCAAACCAGGCGAGATGCTGGTGATGACGGTGCGTTGTTGGGATGCCAACGAGATGGGCACCTTGAAGCCAACACCAAAGCCCAGGCGAATCCCTGTGTTCTTTTCCACAAAGAGAGTCTTGCCCAGGCTGAGACCGATGTCGCGAGCGTAGGTTTGGCGAGCGTACTGTCCACCACCAAAGTTGTCAGTGATGGCGTGGGACAATCCCCAACCAACGCTGATTCCCAAGTCACTCCAGTAACCACGCACCCCGGCTTGGGCCAAAGCCCAGCCCATTCCGATACCGAAAGAACCGGACACAAAGGGGGTAGCGTTTGCATTGGCTGGAGAAAAATAAGCGGGTCGATACCCGACACCGTAACGAAGGCTGAACGAAGGCAACCAAGGTACCTTCGCGCGGTATGGCATGCTCTTAATCAGGTCCGTATCCGTCCTGACCCCACCGTACAGCTCAGCGCTGGCCTGCGGTACCGCAAAACCCAACGCTCCAACCACTAACGCAACTCCAAGAAAGAATGTATGCCGTTTCATTCGCTTTCAGCTCTCATACATATAGATCATCAAATGGATCACAAAACTTTGGCCATGTCCGGTTGCTTTGTGTAACAACCTACCTTGAGGAACGCCCTGACACAAGACGTTTTCGTGACGGACATCACAAAAACTTTGCGACACTCTTAAGGTCTGGGCTTTCTCGTTTTTTTATCGTAAAAAAACAAAAAAATCTTAAACCCTTGAAAACAGTGTGGACGCAGGTCTCCCCATCAAGAGCGATTGAGTATCACATCTGCAGAACCCTGTGCAAGTTCAATTTTTGATCGACGCCACATTTTTGTCACAAAGCGATCGTCTTGGATTCCTTTCAAAGAAACAGGAAACTTTCTTGAGTCATCGACGATACTGGGAGGTGGAGTTGGATCGAAAAAGGGAAAGTCTTGCTCTCTTCCCTAATTTGACTACAATGGTACACAGCTTGTTGGTAACAACAACTCCATGAGTTTTCGTTCTCACAGGTTCTGGCCTGTGCAACCCTAGTGCGGCGATCTTCCGATCAGCCCAACATCTTTGTAGGAGACCGACTATGCCTCCCATTCGTCAGCTTGGACGCGGTTCTGTTGGTGGTACATATTTGCAAGCGCTGCGCCCCCGTGGCTTGGAGCAATCCTTCAGCGTGCGCGACAAACTCGAAGTGAAGTACTTCCGCGACTACTACGAGCGCAGCTCCGTCCAACTCCGCTGGACCCAATTCCAGGGCGGTGATGGCTGGGCTGGCGTTGGCGCTGGCCCCGCGGGTCAACCCTACGCTCCCTGGCAGCCTTACCGCGGCGCCTAACCCCTCCCCTCCCCCCTTCTTTCCCTATCTATTTAATACACATCAAAACAAAGCGAGCTGTTCACCCGGTCGAAGAAAGTGCTCGGTGGACAATGTTGGAAAGCGTCGTCCCAGTCCAAGCTTCTTGCATGTGATACGAAACAAGGACGAGATGTATGCTGCAAAGGGTCCTTCGGTGGCAAACCGTCGACCAAAGTCCGATTGATTGAGCTTTCCCCCTCGCATCTCACGAATCCTACGAAGCACCTTTTCCTGACGACCTGGGAAATGTTGCCCCAACCAATCCGCGAACAGATCCTTAAGACCATAGGGCAAACGGACAGTCGTGTAACCCGCAATGGACGCGCCGTGCTCAGCAGCAGCTTGGAGAATGGAGATCGCTTCGTGATCGGTAAGCCCAGGAATGATCGGAGCCACCATCACGCCCACAGGAATCCCCGCTTCAGAGAGTTCGCGCATCGCCTGCAAACGTCGCTGTGGAACGCTGGCGCGAGGCTCCATCACACGAGCAACATCCGGATCCAACGTGGGCAACGAGATCATCACGCCTGCCCCATCCCACGCTGCCATATCACGCAAAAGATCGATGTCGCGAGTCACAAGAGCGTTCTTTGTAATCAAGGACACCGGGCAACGAAACTCACGCAGAACTTCCAAACAACTTCGTGTGATCTCCAGCTTTTGCTCCACAGGTTGGTAGGGGTCAGTCACACCGCTCATCGCAATCACTTGAGGTACAAACCGAGGTTTGCTCAGCTCCTTCCGCAATAACTCCGCCGCTTTTGTCTTCACCAGGATCTTGGACTCAAAATCGAGACCGGCCGAGAACCCCAAGAACTCATGGGATGGGCGAGCGTAGCAATAACTGCAGCCGTGCTCACAGCCTCGGTAGGGATTGATGCTTGTGTCAAAGCCAATGTCAGGGCTTTGGTTGCGCGCCAGAATGGTCTTGGTCGAATCTTCCAAATATTCGGTGACAGGACCAGCTTGCACAGGACCTGGATCCGCCTCCACCCACATGGTCGCGAAACGATGAGGTGGATTCTCAGCGATGCCTCGCCCTCGGATCGACTCTGATGCCATAGGTTCCTCCCAATCCGTACCAGTCCATTGTGTTAGCCACACCAGGCAGCCTACACTGAACATACGAACAGATCAAGAGTCATAAAGGAGAGGAAACGTCTGACAACAGAAGAGGAGATGGGTGGGTTAGAGTTCCCAGGTTTGGCGGAGCATGGGAAGAAGAAACTCGGCGGCCTGGGTGTCGCCGGACATAAGAGCAGATTGGGCCAACTCAGCAATTTGCAACGCAGAGCTAAAGTCTTGGTAGACTGTCATCCGACGGCCTTGCTCCATCCCCATTTGAAGAGTCATATCGACCATCACATCGAGAGTATCGTGACCTTGGCCCTGCTCTTCTGCCTGGAGATTTTCAGCTGTCAGACGCTGCTCAAAGGGCATCACCAACATTCCCATACCCATAGGAACCATCAACATTTCCATCGGCATGACAGGACCATACCAGGGAATGTCAAAACCGGGATGGATGGGCTCCATGTTGTAGGTCTGCTCCAGCAGTCCTCGCAGCGGCGCAGCCAACTCCTCCATCGACACAGGCAGGTCATCAGCAGGCCAGTCCATTTGACCGTTGGGTTGCATTAAGGAACCCATTGCGCCGCCCATCATCGGGTTGCGAACGCTGCTGATAAAACCGTTCAGCGCTTGCAACGCCTGATCGCTGTCTTGGTTGGCGAAGGCGCTCTCCAACGCATCAAGCTGCTGGTTGGCCTGCTGGAGTCCAGGGCTGGACATCACTGCCCTACGCCCCTGCTCCATCCCCAGCTGCATGCCGATTCCCATAATCACATCCAGGGGATCGCGGCCGTACATTTGCTCGCTTTGAAGAAGACTCTCGACAGTTAATCGATCTTGAAACGAGGGACTTGTGACCCCAGCAAACTCAGGGGTCGAGGGGCCGCTCCAGGTCAGATCCACGTTAGGATCTCGACGGGTTAGATCAAAGCCAGCTTCGATGGTTTCACCCATGACAGTGGTAAGATCTTCAAAATCAGCAGGCGCACCATGGTCAGGCCAGGACAAAAACTCTGTACTGGCCAATCGACCTGTCGAGAGAAACTCACGGGTTGCCGCGACCGCATCGGGCGTCAGCTCTGACGTGGCCAACATCTTGCGGACGGCGGCTTCCACCTCGTCACGTGACGGATTGTTCTGCAACGTCTTAAGCGCTTGCTCGACTTCCCACTGCCAAACCTTGGTTCCTCCGACGCTACCATCACTTTGCGCTTTGTGAAGACGCAGAGCAAAGGTGCTCGTACCGGAGGACACCTCCATCGGTTCAGCGGAGGGCACACCTGGCTCAATCCCCAACAGCCCTTGCAAGGTCTCCAAAGCGCCGTCGGTGAGTTCAACCTGCATCATCGCATCCAGAGCGATCTCCCGAGCCTCCGGAAGATCTTCCGGCTGCAACTCGGCCAGCACATCGTACAGTTCGGTCTTGGTGAGTTTTTCATGAGTCGCTGGATCTTCCCGGTGAGCACTCACCAAGTGACGAAAGCGTTCCGATGCTGAGACAGGCACGAGCGGCCTCCTTCTTGTCGAGGCTAGAGGTTTCCGCGGCGAGCTTGTTCGCGTTCGATCGCTTCAAACAGAGCTTTGAAGTTTCCTTTGCCAAAGGAGCGAGCACCTTTGCGCTGGATGATCTCAAAGAATACGGTGGGACGATCCTGAACAGGCTTGGTGAAGATCTGGAGGAGGTAACCGTCTTCATCACGGTCCACCAAGATCCCCAGCTCCTTGATGGCTGCGATATCTTCGTCGACTTCGCCAACACGGTCGGTCAGATCTTCGTAATAATTCTCGGGTACGTACAAGAACTCTACGCCACGATCGCGGAGTTGGGCCACCGTGGTCAGAATGTCGCCAGTACCGATCGCCACGTGCTGGACGCCTGCGCCGTTGTAGAAGTCAATGTATTCTTCAATTTGCGACTTCTTCTTGCCTTCAGCAGGCTCATTGATCGGGAACTTAACCTTCTGGTTTCCGTTGGTCATCACCTTGCTCATCAGCGCGGTGTATTCGGTTGAGATGTCCTTGTCGTCGAAGGAGATCAGCTGGTCAAAGCCCATCACTTCGCTGTAGAAGGTGCACCACGTGTTCATCTCGCCCCAGCCCACGTTGCCCACGCAGTGATCAATGTACACAAGGCCAGCAGGCTCGGGGTTGTAGTGCGACTCCCAGGGCATGTAGCCTGGCAAGAAGGGACCGTCGTAGTTCTTCTTCTCTACGAACAAGTGGACGGTGTCGCCATAGGTATGAATTCCAGAGATCTTGGCGGAGCCAAAGTTGTCTTCCTCGGTCTTCGGCTCCTGAAAGGATTTGGCTCCTCGGCTGGTGGTTGTTTCCCAGGAAGCTGCTGCATCATCCACTTCAAAAGCGATCACGCGAACGCCATCGCCGTGCTTGCGTACGTGATCGGAGATGTAGTGGTCTTCTTGCATCGCTGAGGTGAACACAAACTTCACCTTTTTCTGCTGCAACACATACGAAGCCCGGTCACGCAAGCCTGTTTCAGGACCTGCATACGCCAACGACTGAAACCCAAAGGCCGTCTTGTAAAAGTGAGCCGCTTGCTTGGCGTTGCCCACGTAAAACTCTACATAATCTACGCCGCGCAGGGGCAAAAAGTCTTGTTTCTCGCTCATTGTTGCGTTCTCCAGGCCTATAGTCAGGGAGGGGATCTTCTCTTCGATGGGAACCGAAATCGTTGGTGAATTTGGTTCTCCCATGAGGCAACTATGTTACTGAAACCTCATGCACTTTTCCCTGTTGTAACGGCGCAAACCCAGACCTGTCAAGGGGCTGAAACGCAACAACCTGGTCTGTTCTCCGATAATGCCTGTGTTGGTTGTTGTGATCCAAGTCACATCTCAAACATCTCTCCCCTTCCGTGTTCCTCTTCCACTTCAGGGAAAACTCTGGGAAAGAACGGACAAAGGGAAGAGACCTCCCTGACCAACCAACGGTCCTTCATGTGGACATCCAACTTGTTTCTTTTGCTTTGACCCATTGGAATGAATTTCGTCTTCCCCCTTGGTGTGGGATGAGGTTACGATGCAACGGTTTTTTCTCGTCGTTATCTTGTTTGTGGCGCTGGCCTTTGGCGGCTTGCTGGACTGTTCCAACCGAACCAACTCGTGCGGGCAAGAGTGCACCCAAGGTCAGTCTTATTGTAGCCAAAGCGGCCTTGTGGTCTGCGATATCGACTACACCACGCGCTGCTTTCAATGGAAGGTGAAGCCCTGCTCTGTGGGGGAAGTCTGCTCTGAGCAACCTCCACCAGCAAGCTGTCGAGGACAAAAGACCTGCGACAAAGCCTTCTTCCAAAAACAGTGCAGCGGCCAAGATCTCTTCTGGGCCGACAACTGTGGACGTTTGCGCGAAAAGATCCTGACCTGCCCCTCCCACACGGTTTGCCGAGGTGGTGTTTGTGAAAGAGGCACCGCGGGCAACGTGAACAACAACAACAGTGGCTCCTGCACCGACCAATGCAAATTGGGCGAAAAACAATGCACCTCCAACGGCCTGGTGTCGTACTGCAGCCCCAGTTCACGCAACGCATGCACCGAATGGTCTGCGCCAGTCCCCTGCCCCAACCAACGCTACTGTGCCAACGGCTCGTGCTCCCAAGAAAGCTGCCAGAACGCCTGCTTGTTGGGGCAAAAGCGCTGCCTGAGCCAACAGGTCCAGGTGTGTGAAAACGGCTCCAAAGGTTGCACCGTATGGGGAGCCGCTTATCCTTGCTTGCCGGGTCAGGCTTGCCAGGGTGACGGTCAATGTGCCCCAGCCAAGGGATGTTATGACGCCTGCACCGAAAGCGAAACACGTTGTTCGGGTGACTTTATCCAAGTGTGTCGCAAGAAGGCCAACGGCTGCCTGGAGTGGGATCAGCCGCAAGCCTGTCCAGCCGGTCAGAAGTGCCTGGAGCGCTACTGTCGTGAACCCAAAACCTGCCAGGACGAGTGCCAGAACGGCGCAACGCGTTGCTCTGGCGTGCAGATCCAGGTATGCCAAAGAGGCTCCCAAGGCTGCACGGTGTGGGGCAAAGCGTACCCCTGTTTGTCCGGTCAATCCTGCCGCAACGGTCAGTGCGTAGCCGACGGATGCCCTGGAACCTGCGCCTCCAACAACGACTGTCAGACCGCGCTCTGTGGAAGCCGTAACACCTGCAACAACGCGAAGTGCGTGCTTCCCCAACCACAGTGTCCACCGTCATGCACGCAAGACACCGACTGTTACACCTTGGGATGTGGCAGCCGAACCTCTTGCGTCAACGGAACCTGCCAGGCCCGTCAAACACAGTGCCCGCCGTCATGCACGCAAGACAGCCAGTGCCAGATTCCAGCCTGTGGAAGTTGGAACACTTGCGTGAACGGCCGCTGTGGTTTGCCACAAGACCAATGCCCCCCTTCGTGCAGCCAAGACAGCCAATGCCAGGTCAGCGGCTGTGGTTCACGTCGCTATTGTCGCAGCGGTCAGTGCAGTTCAAGCCCTCCGCCTGAGCCTCCTCGCGACACAGCGCCAGGGCCGGATGCAGGCAACGGACCCGAACCAGGACCAGAACCTCCACCCCAAGACACCAACAACAACACGGGTTGGAAGTACGGAACGAACCTGAAGTTCTCCAACTTCCCCAAGCAAAACAGTCGGACCAACTCGGCCTGGGGACCGGTCCTGACAGACATCGTCAACCACGAAGCTCCCGGCGATAACAACCCCTACAGCGACCTCGTCACGAAAGGACACGAGACCTGTCATGGGATCCACAGTCACCTCCGCAACAACTACAACAACACCGGCAAAAAGGCCAACGCCTTCTACCTGTTGCAAGGTCGCTACATCGTGATTGAAGAGCCGCCGATGCGAAAGTCGGTGGTGGGTGCGTTTGTTCCCTCGAACCTACGAGGCAGTCGATACAACCTGTACATCGCAGGCTCACAGTCATGGGACGACCGGCCGCTGTACATCTACGACGAGTGGGTGGCTTACGTAAATGGCGCAGCATCCGGCGTTGACATCGCCAAACTCGGCAAGTGGACCTACGGCTGGCGCGATGCAGTTATGGGGCCGCTGGAATTTTCGGTCTATGGCATCGCAACAGCAATGGCTGCAGAGAAACATGCCAGCTCCTACTTCCAAAATTATCCCCTGTTTCTGCACTTCACAGCCTGGTTGGTCGCGGAGTCTATGAAATACTACCGCGAAGGTGCCGTCATGACAGACTTCAAATGGGCCAAGCAAGACACCTACCTGCAGAACCTGCAAACCAGCGCAGCAGCCAAGCCGATGCGTGACTGGTGTGCGCGAGTGTTTGGCCAAAAATGGGTGGACCAGGTCATCTTCGGCAAACCCTAGAGCGCGTTTCAACTTACCTGACCCTCTGGAGGGCTAGCCCTC
>SBHC01000033.1 GCA_006226375.1 Deltaproteobacteria bacterium
GAGAATTAATTCTCAGGCCAGCTTAAATCTAAGAACATCTCAGCTCCTATCGTTACTGAGGGGAGCAACCTTCGCCCTGGTTTGCAGCGTTACAGCTGCGCCCAGTGTCCCAGGAAGGTCCTACAATCTTTCCATCGTTGGAGAGCGCAGAGAGGTCTTTGACTTGGGAGCCTCCACCATCATCGAGGTTCCATAGTCCGACAGTGCTGTTGTCATTGGCAAAAACGCAGGTGGTCGAGATGGTAGCTCCGGAGTACCGGGCAAATCGTGAGATACGAATGGATGCCATTTTGCCTTGAAAGTGGATATTGCTGGCCGAGTTGGTCTCGGTTCCTAGTACCAGAGGGAACGAGTTGCGCTCCAGGTTAATCGCCTTCGGAGTGGCTTCTTTGATGAGAGAGCCACCGACATAGAAGCGAAACTTGTTGTTTTGCTTGTCATACACAAAGGCGATGTGGGTCCACTGATTGGTGGGGCAGTTGCCAAGGACGATTTCGTCGCCGTCGTTGGGTCGCCACCAGCTGAACTTGCATACGTTGCCTTGGGTGATTTTTAAGTGGTAGCCGCTGTCATCGACTTTGTACTTGTGCTTGTTCACAAGAATCATCAGGGGTTTCGAGCCAGGACCTGGAGAATTGTACCAAAGCTCAATGGTGAATGAACCTTTGAGGTTTAGCTCCTCGTTGTGTGGGATTTCAACATACTGGTTGGCTCCTGAGAAGGACAAAGAGCGGCCGCTGGACTCATCGACTGTGCCGTCGCAGTCGTCGTCCACGTTGTTGCCACAGATCTCTGTGTTTGGTTTGACCTCACCGGAACAAGTCTCTTCCCACTTGCCCTGCACACACTTCTTCTGACCGGCCTTGCAGCGCCCAACATCTTGGGTGCCTTGGGGGCCACTGTAGCAGGGCTGCGTTAGCTCTTCGTCGACAGTCCCATCACAATCATCATCAGCGTTGTTGCATTCTTCAGTTGTGGGAGCCACGCTTCCTTGGCAAGCTCCCCACTTACCTGAGGAGTCACAAGTGAGGGAACCTTCCTTGCACAGTCCCTTTCCTTCTGTACCAGCAGGCCCGGTGTAACAAGGTTTGGTAGCACCGGGTTTGCAGTCACAACCCTCATCAACGGTCCCATCGCAGTTGTCGTCGAGGCCGTTGCACTCTTCGGAATCTTTGGGAGTAACCTCATCAACACAAGGACCCCATTTGTTGTTCTCACAAAATTGTTTACCTGAACGACAAACCCCTTGAGGAGAGCCGCTGCCGGTGTAACAAGTTTTCTGGTGACCGTCTTGACACTCCAGTTGAACAGGAGGGTCGTCGGGGGAATTAACTTCGGAGGAGGTTGCCTCTTGTTCGACACATGAGCCGCTGACACAGCGAGAGTTTAAGGTGGGGCAGTCCGCATCAAACTTGCACTCTGAATCACCCGAGCAACCACCCACGTTCGACAACACAGCCCATATCAACAGAGGCACAATGCCCCATCGCAAAAACAATCGAAACATAACGATCCCACATCCATTGGAAACGACAGGAAAACATCCATACCTATCTTGTATAACAGGCCAAAGGGGTTGTCGAGTCAGTATCTTCTAGAAACTTTTCGCTTCCAGATGGTTTGAACACGTTAGGACTAGTGGGGAAGTGCATTCAGCCATCACAGAGTTGCAGCCCAATGCGGTCCCTTCCGTTCTTCCTCTAAGGGTATGCTCTTGTCATTGCTGCCAAGACGACTATACTCCTAGCAGAAAAAGTTGCGACAGGGAAAGGAGCGACCCATGGCGCGCCATTTTGGTACGATTGTTTTGTGTTTGTTTTGTGGAGTCCTGATTCTTGGTGGAGTGCATTGTTCTCGTCCGACGGTTTATGTTTGTTTTGAGACCACCGACTGCCCCAAAGACCAGACGTACACATGCGTCAATGGAGAATGCAAGCTCAACAGCGGCTCCTCCAACACCGAAAAAACGGTAAGCGATGGAGGAACCTCCGACAACAACTCCACAGATGGAAGTTCGGAGACATGCTTGGAGCTTCAAAGCCGCTCTTGCTACACAGGACCTGCAGGAACCCTCAACAAGGGTGCTTGCCGCCAGGGTGACCAAACCTGCTTGGATGGAAAATGGGGGGCTTGCCTCAATCAAATCCTACCGCAAGCAGAGATCTGCGACGGTCGTGACAACAACTGCAACGGGCAGGTCGATGAAACCTGCCAATGCAAACCTGGAGAAGCACAAGGTTGCTACACAGGCCCTCCCAGCACCCAAGGCCAAGGCGCATGCAAAGCAGGCACACGGGTTTGTCAAGCCAACAAGATCTGGGGCCCCTGCCAGGATCAGACGGTCCCTGTGGAAGAGCAATGTGATCAGATAGACAACGATTGCGATGGCACCGTGGATGAAGACTGCAAGAAATGCAAAACAGGCGAAAAACGAGAATGCTATACAGGTCCTCCCGGCACAGAGGGCGTAGGCTCCTGTGTCAAAGGTGTCCAAGGATGTGGTGGAACACAGCAGTGGAGCGCCTGCTTTAACCAGATCGTACCCACCTTTGAATACTGCGACGGCAAAGACAACGACTGCAACGGCATAGTCGATGACAACTGCAAAGAGTGCGAACCCGGAACCTGGCGAGAGTGCTACCCCACCCTGCCCGGCGTGCCTGCGAACCTACAACCTTGTGTCGCCCAAGGTGGCAAGTGGGTTTGCAAAGGAGCCTGTTACACTGGCCGTCAAAACTGCTCTGCAGGAGGAAAGTACCTCGACTGTGTCGGCATGCTCTTGCCACGAGCTGAAGACTGCAACGGAAAAGACGACGACTGCGATGGCCAAGTCGATGAGCAGCTCTCGCCACCCCTATGCAACACGGCAGCCAAAGGCGCCTGCATTGGAGCCGTCAAGAAATGTGACAGCACAAGAGGCTGGCTGCCCTGTACCCTGGACGACTACGCCAGACAGAACCGTGACTACGAGAAGTTAGAGACACGCTGCGACGGCAAAGACAACGATTGCAACGGAAAGATCGACGAGAACTGCCAGAACATCTGCAACCCAGGACAATCTCGCAAGTGTTTCGATGGACTCGACGCCCAGAAGAACAAAGGTATTTGCAAAGAAGGCATCCAAACGTGCACCGGCTCCAAACAATGGGGCCCTTGTGTGAACCAAGTCTTGCCCAAGGCAGAGACCTGCAACAAGATCGACGATGACTGCGATGGCTTCATCGACGAGTCCTACCCCCAACAAGGACAAGCCTGCAACACAGGGAAGCCCGGCTTGTGCTCGACAGGGTTCTACGCTTGCACCAATGGCGTCATTACCTGCCCCCAGAGTTTTCAGCCACGGGTTGAAATTTGCAACGGGAAAGACGACAATTGCAACGGACAGATCGACGAAGGTGCAGCCCAATATACCTTCTACCGCGACGCTGACGGCGACGGGTTCGGCGATCCCAAGCAGACAACCAAAGCTTGTGTCGCCCCCATCGGTTACGTCACCAACAACAAAGACTGCTACGACAACAACAGGTTTGTGTACCCCGGTCAGTTTGCGTTCTTCTCGAACAACCGGGGAGATGGTAGCTTTGATTACAACTGTGATGGCGTACAACAGAAGCGATTTACCACCCCAGGCTCTTGCAGAAATTGCCAAAGCGCGGTAATTGACATCGGCTTTCTCGATCCGAACCCCGCGTGTGGCCAATCAGGAAAATGGGTGGATAAATGTCGATTCGACGTTGGAGCTTGTTACCCCATCACCATCCCCAAAAACCAGGAATGTCGCTAAGTCTTCGTACTCTCTCTCTTCTTCTCTTGTTCGCATGTACGTTCTTCCTGGGCTGTGAGTTGGAACCCTTCGGGGCCAACCGTGGCTACAAGTGCGCGACCGACGCAGACTGCCTCACAGACTATGTCTGCAAAGACAACAAGTGTGCACAAAAAACAGCCAGCGACGAGCAGTCTTCCTCCAAGGAAACAACCAACAGCGACGGCGGAAACAACGAGCAAGCCCCTCCGGAGCAACGCTCCACTCCTGAGCCGGGTCCAGAGTCTGGACCTGAGCCCAGCCCAGAAGCTTCACCCGAAGCCTCACCAGCCGAATGATGAGTACGAAAGGCGTTGGTATGATTGCACTTCTTCTAGGACTCCAACTCATGGGAGGCTGGCCCGCCGTTCATGCGGCGAACACAGCGTCCATGGCCCTTGCCACTCAGCCCGCTGGCGCAAACTACACCTTGTACAACATCCAAGGAAAGGTAGTTCTCACAGGCAAAACCCCTTACATCGGCCTAGTTCCTGAAGGTCGCTATCGTTTGGTGATTCAGAAGCCGGGCTTCTTTCCAGAACAACGCAGCCTCCAAATCACGGGAGGACAACAAAAGATCCTCCAGGTCACGTTGTTCCCCAAACCAGCGGGAACAGCCCCAACCACGCCACCGCAACCCCGCGCAGGAACGACACCCACTCCTGCAAGACCAGCCGCTCAGCCACCGGCGCGCCCGGCTCCTCGCCCACGCCCCGTGGCGAGACCTGCTCCAGACTTACGCCCAGTTGTTCGAGGAGTCCCCACTCTTCCCAACGTTCCGGCCAGTCGCCCCAAGCCTCAGCCGAAAGCCCAAAGCCCAGCCGTTGGTCCCCCCCAACCGAGAAGTGTCGAAGGCCCACCCCCTCCTCCAGCTTCGAATGAAGTTCCTCCGAAGCCTGGAACCAAGAAGTCGGGCCAAACATCGGGAGGAAACGAAAGCTCTGCCAACGCGAAGAAGATTGTCACGAAGAAAAAGAAGCCCAAAAAAGCCAAACGCAGCATTCCCTGGATTCCGCTTGCAGCAGCAGGTGGTCTTGCCATCGCTGGAGGTATTTTTTGGGGCCTCTCGACCGGCGCTCTCGACGCCTCCCAAGATGTCAACCGGACTCAAATCGACGCATTCAACGAATACAAACAAGCTCGTAGTCATCGCAACACCGCAGTGTTTCTGTTCGCAGGAAGTGGAGTTGCGTTGGGATTGGCCGCCCTCTTCTACTTCTGGCCCCAATCCAACAGCAAGAAGAAAAAGTCGCCCGTTCCAGGAAATGACGTTCCTATCATTGGCTTCAGCTTCGAGTCGTACTAATTCATCGCAGCTTGTGTGACAGACCCAGCTGAGACAGTCACAGTTCCCACCCTGGGAATGTGTTGGGAATTCTGAGCCCCGACGATTGTTACATCCAAGATTCCACGTTTGAACCCTTCCTCCTATGGAATGGTTTGTTTTCTTGGATTGAATTTTTCTGTGGAGCCGCTATTATCGTGGGCAACCCAACGGGCCCCAGTTTTGGATGGAGGAAAAAAGCCCTATGCTACGTCGTCACACCGGTTGGTGGGTAGTACTCAGTTTGCTGTTGTTGTGGACCGCTTCTCTCGCGCAAGCGCAAGATCCGATGCCTTCGCGACCCAAAGCCCCTGCTCCAACCACACAGCCCAAGGCCAAAGCCCCATCACGTCCGGTTCAACCGGCTCCACAAGCGAAGCCAGAGGTTCGTCTCCAAAAGGCTGCTCCCGCTGTTCGCAAAGCCCCAGCACGACGGGTTCCTGCTGCTCGTCCGGCTCCAGCAGCCCGGAAAGCTCCAGAAGCGCAACCAGCCCCAGCCCGACGCAAGGTTCCTGCAAGACGCAAAGCCCCTGAAGCACGCAAAGTCTCTAAGGAACGAAAGGCCCCAGCAGCGGGAAAAGAGACAAAGGGTGCCCAACCCACCCAAAAAGATACGGCCCTGTCGCTCCAGAAAGAAATACAAAAAGAGCAAGCCAAAGACTTCCGTGACAAGTACTGGAGTCGTGGACCCCTCATCGCTTTGCTCTTGATTTTCATCGCCGGCTTCTTTGTCAGCCTGACACCCTGTGTGTACCCGATGATCCCGATTACCATCGCAGTGATCGGCGCGACCAGCCAAGGCGAACACCAAGGACGCGGGCACAGTTTCCTTTTGGCCTTCTTGTATGTCGTTGGGATGGCCATACCTTATGCTGTTCTCGGCGTCGTAGTCGCCTCCATCGGACGACTTCCCTTCATGTTAGGAGGAGCGTTCAACAACCCCTTCTTCCTTGGATTCCTGGTGCTCCTTTTTGGATTGATGGCGATCAGCATGTTTGGCGGGTTTGACCTGGCCTTGCCCACGTCGTGGCAAACCAAGATGTCGATGTTCCAAGGCAAAGGTGCCATCGGCATTGTCGTGCTGGGGATGATTGGCGCGCTCCTGGCGACACCTTGTTCAGGCCCTGTTATTGTGGGTCTTCTCGCCTTTATCGCACAGACTGGAGACATCAAGCTTGGCATACTCATGCCGACGGTCTTTACCTTTGGAATCGGCGTTCCTTTCCTGGTTCTTGGGGGCGGAGTGGTGCAGGCCCTTCCCCGCAGCGGAAAGTGGATGACCGAAGTCAAGAAGGTATTTGGAGTCATTCTCCTGGCTGCAAGCCTCTACTACGGGTACTTTTTGGCCCGCCGCCTGATTCCAAACAGTATGGAATACTTCAACATGGGCTTCGCTATGCTGATGCTGTTCCTTGGTCTGTCTGCAGGAGCCCTCCAGTCCTACTCCAAAGGCAAAGGCTCCTGGGCGACCCTAAAACAAACCTTTGGTATTGTTTGCCTTGTGGTCGGTCTTTACTTGTTTGCGGGGTCCTTGTTAGTGAATGGCTTCTTGTTGCCTCCACTCAACAAACTCCTTCCTCCGCCACCGGCACCGATTGTCCAGCATGTCACAACCACAAACGTAAAGAACATCATCAAAAAGGTGAAACCACGGGACAAATGCCTGCCTCCTCGCAATCATCCGAAGAACAAGCCGTTTTGGTTCAAGTCGGAGAAGAAGGCGGCGAAATGTGCCAAGAAGTTAAAGCGCCCGATGATCATCGACTTCTGGGCCGAATGGTGCAAGTCATGCAAGGAGCTGGAGAAGAAAAGCTTCAACACATTGGCTGTTGCGAAGGAGAGTCGTCGGTTTGTTATGGTGAAGTACGAATTTAATGACACCAGCCCCGAAGACGAGAGACTCCGCAAGAAGTACACCATCCCCGGTTTGCCGTGGGTTCGGTTTACAAACAGCAAAGGCAAATTGTTGAAAAAGCCCCGTCTGGTGGGTTTCGTCAAAGCTGACAAGCTGCTAAAGTTGATGCGCCAAGTCCACTAGAAGAGGTAAGGAATGAACCCGGGAGATCAGTTAGCGGGCGGCCGCTACGTTCTGGACAGTCGCATCACACGGAGTGGTATGGGTGAAGTTTGGCTCGCCCGACAACAAGGTGGTGGTGTATCCAAGACCGTGGTAGTCAAGATGATTCACCCGGATCTCAACGCACACCGTGAGGCCCAGCAACGCTTCTTTGATGAAGCCCAAATCGTCGCTCGCATCAACCATCCTCATGTCGTTCAGTTCTATGAGTTCGGCGAACAAGAAAACATGCTGTACCAGGTGATGGAATACATCGAAGGGTACGCGTTTTCCCAGATCACAGAGCAGGCCAAATCTCAGGGTGCGACGATCCCACTTCCCGTGATTTGTCGCCTCCTCGCTGATGCAGCCCAAGGCCTCGGCCACATCCACGATATGACGGACGAACAAGGCCAACGCCAGGAGCTTGTCCACCGAGACATCTCTCCCCAAAACCTGCTGGTCTCCAAGACAGGGACACTGAAGATCATCGACTTCGGTATCGTGAAGGCCAAACAAAAGACCTCACGAACTCGGACGGGTGTGATTGTGGGCAAGCTGCAATACATGTCACCCGAGCAGCTCTCCTCTGAAGCGCTGGATCATCGCTCCGACATCTACTCGCTGGGTTTGGTCTTGTACGAGATGCTCACCCTGGAGTCCCGGTTCCGCGGCAGCAACCTGCTGGAGATCTTCTACGAAGCCTTCAACGAACCCCTTCCCCAAATTGTGAACCTTCGGCCGGACTGCCCTCAGGCCCTGATCGAATGTGTTCACCGTGCTCTGGCGCAGGAAAAAGAAAACCGCTTTGCCCACGCCTACGACATGCAAGACTTGTTGGAGCGGTACCTGCATCAACAAGGGTCACCTTGCAACCAGAGAGATGTGGCTTCGTTCCTGTCCAACTTGTTTGCTGGAAACGAGCACGTTCGCGAAGAAACCACACGAATTCATGCGGCCTCTCTGCTGTCCGAGTTCCAACAATCCAACGAAGACCCAATGGACGACACGCTGGCGGCGAACATTGCCCAGTTGGATGACCTCGGAGATCTCGATGGTATGGACCCGTTGGACGGGACCATGGTTTCTCCAGTCAGAGGAAGCCGATCCAACCAGCGTATCACTTCACCTCCGCACACCTTAAACTCTTTGAGTTCCGTGCAGGAGAGCTTTGAGCCTCACACGATGTCTTCGATTCAGCCGGGCACTGTAGAGACATCGTTGCCACACACCACTCTGGCTCCAAGCCACACGCTGAAAGGGTACGGCGTCGATTCACCCGCCACACAACATGACAACAACACACAACGTTGGGTTGGAGCAGGTATCGATACCAGCCCCGCGCAGCAACAATGGTCGAATGTAACGAGCCCTCACCAACAAACGGCCATTCACGGTGCGAACAAACACAACCCGGCGCAGGATGTAACAAACCCTGGGATGTCCATTCCCAGTTCGGCTGTTCAACAAGGTCTGGTGTCTGAAGAAACGGTGGTACTGTCCACAGCGCTGATGAAAGACTTGGACCGCAAGAGTCCCAGCCACTCCAGCCTCCCCACGACGCCACCGCCTCCCGCATCTCCTTCAGGTGGCTTCGCTCCACCCACCATTCAACAACCAAGGCATCCTCCTCCACCAGGCGCAGGTATGCCGACAACGACGTCGCCACGATCCAAGCCGTCCAAGGCCAAGGCAGCAAAACCAAGCCAACCTCAGGCCCAAGCCGCCAAGCCCTCCCAAGGACGCTCCACCATCTTTATCGGCATGGGTCTTGGCTTCATCGCGTTTCTGTTGGGAATCTTCCTGGTTTACTTCTTCATGGGACGGTAAGCCTCGGTGTATCGGCTGTCGAACGTGCAAGCTCTCCTTTGGACATGCTTACTCGGTGGGTGGCTGGCGCTCATGGCGTTCATTTTGTGGTTTCCGTGGAATCCTCCCAAGCCCCAATCCAAACTCCCTGGCTACGTCGTCTTCCGCATCACCCCCAAATCGTACCAGCTCCAACTCAGAGGCAACTCCATCGACACCTCTGAAGGAGGCATCACGCTCAAGGCTGGAACGTACCTGTTCCAAGTGTCAGCCAAAGGGTACCATCCCCACACAGTCCGCATCAAAGTAGACGGAGATGACGCGACCATACTTCGCGCCAGGCTTCGCCCCATCGCAGTCCCTGTCTCTTTCAAATCCGAACCCAGCAAAGCCTTGCTTACCCAGAACAAAAAACCGTTGGGGTCTACACCTTTCCTCGGTCCAATCGTGCCGGGCTGGTACACCTTTCGCGTCGAGAAGCAGGGTTATGTTGGCATGCAACGCGACATACATATCAAGCCCAACCGGAGCAATCAGGCGTTTACGATTCGCCTGGGTGGGTTGGCTCGAAAGAGGCACCAAGACAAAGCCTGGATGCATTGGATACCTCCCAGTGTCTTGCTTCGCGGAAGTCGCCCCATGGATATCAAGAGAACCCAACATGTGTGCAAGAAGCACCGGGGCTCTCCTTGCCCTGAAAGTTGGTTTTCATCAGAGCTACCGAGCCGAAAGCACAAACTCCGAGGGTTCTGGCTGGATCGCTGGGAAGTATCGACCCAACAGTACCTTCGCTGTGTGAAGGCCAACGTCTGTACACCCACAAAGTACAAAAGTCGCTCTATGGAGCCCGCAGCAGGTGTCTCTTGGAGACAAGCTTCCACGTACTGTGCCTGGGTAAAGGGAAGGCTTCCCACAGAGGCAGAGTGGGAGTTTGCCGCAAGAGGCCCAGACGGTCGCCTCTTCCCATGGGGCTCCCAGTGGGACAACAACCGCTCCAATCACGGCCGGTTTCATCCCCAAAAGAAGCGGTCCTACACAGACCCCCAGGACGGCTTTGTACACGCCGCCCCTGTGGATCGCTTCCGACAAGGACGTTCCCCCTACGGCTTGTATCAGATGGCCGGAAACGTTGCAGAGTGGGTCTCCGATTGCTACTACGCAAGCTACTATCGTGAGGCTCCAAAGGACAACCCAGAGCACCGTCGCACCCCCTGCAATACACGAGTGCTACGAGGAGGCTCTTGGTTAAGCCCAGCCTGGGAAGTTCGTAC
The DNA here is from genome assembly GCA_006226375.1 of Deltaproteobacteria bacterium. Lineage (GTDB taxonomy): Bacteria > Myxococcota_C > UBA6777 > UBA6777 > UBA6777 > M3003. The sequence goes on from SBHC01000033.1 coordinate 10,263, forward strand.
AACAGCCAGGCAACCGGCACATCCCACACTGCAAAGCCCAACCGTAGGATTTCGATGTGCGTTGGATGACAAGCCCCTCCCTTCCTCCAAGAAAAGGACAGAACCATGACAGAGATACTTCCTCTTGTAGTTGTAACTGGCGCCAACTCTGGCCTTGGGCTGCAAACGGCGAAACACCTTTTGCTCAAAGGCTACGCCGTTCTCTTGGCCTGCCGTAATCTGTCCAAAGCCATCGAAGCACAGCAATGGCTTCACGAACAAACAGGCAAACAACAAACCCAGATTGGGGAGTTGGATTTGGGTTCGCTGCAGAGCATTCGCGATTTTGCCTCCCAATGTCCCTCGGACGTGTATGGTCTCGTCTGCAACGCTGGCTTGCAGTACGACTCGGGACTCCGCAAGACCTTGGATGGTTTTGAAGAGACATTTGGAGTGAACCATCTCGGTCACTTTCTTCTCACAAACCTGTTGCTGAAGAAGAGTCCTTCGCTCCAACGCATTGCTATTGTTTCGAGCGCACTGCATGACAGTTCCATCAAATCACCTGTGCCAGGCCCCAACTACACGTCGCCCAGAGAGATGGCGTTTCCAGCAGAATCCACTCCCAGCGATGGAAAAATAGCCGGTGAGAGATACAGCACTTCCAAGCTTTGCAACCTCTACTTCGCTTATGAGCTAGTCGAGCGTCTTCAAGCAGCTGGCCGAGAGGGTGTCCTTGTCAACGCCTTCAATCCTGGATTGATACCGGGCACAGGCTTGGGACGGAACAGCTCAGGATTTACCAAGTTTCTGTGGTACTACGTGATGCCATTCATGTCCTTCCTCATCCCAGGAATGAGCACCACCGATCGCTCCGGCGAGCACCTCGCCGATCTCATCGACGACGTCGACACCACCGGGAAATACTACGACATCGGAAAAGTAACCCCCTCCTCTGACGAGAGTTACCTTCCAGAACGACGGATGGAGTTGTGGGAAGAGAGTGTCAAGCTTGTAGGACTGACCGAGGAAGAGCAGTGGAGCTAGCTTTCGCAGCTCGTCTTTAGCTCACGGATTGGGGGTTCCATTCAAGGGGAAGAGGAACGGATGGGTCGGGAATGCTGCGGCCTTCGTCGATGACCTGTCGGCAGTGTTCCATCAACTGTGGGACATCTTCAACCGTGAGACCTTCCACAGAAATCGGCTTGTGGATCATCACTTCCAGCGTACCAGGACGCGTCTCAAGGCTTCGGGCTGGCATCAGTCCACCGGTGTTCCGTAACGTAACCGGAAGGACAGGCAAATTCAGGTCGATAGCCATCCGAAAAGCACCCTTTTTGAAGGGCAGCAGTTCTCGTGTTTTGCTCCGGGTTCCTTCAGGGAAGAACAGGATGGATGTTCCACCGACAAGCTGTTCGCGAGCTTTTTCAAGGGACGCCAAAGCTTTCTCTCGATTGGAGCGATCGACGTACACATGCTTCATGCGCGCACACGCTCCCCCGATGAAAGGAAACTTTCGGATCTCGATTTTCATCACCCAACGAAAATCAACAGGAAGGTACCCATAGATGGCCAAAATATCGAGGTTGCTCTCATGGTTGACAACGATCACATAAGACTGTGTTGGGTCGACATGATTCTGGCCAAACACTCGTGTTCGAATCAAGGAGAGAGCAAGTAGAGCTTTCGCCCAAAGAACTCCCATAAACACAGCCAGCCGGGAGTGAAAGAAGGAGAAAACATATGTCATGAACGCCAGAAAAGGCGTAAAGAACAGGAAAGAAAGGGGCAAGGTGACCAAGAAGTACCAAAGACGATAGAAAAAGCGCCACGGTTGGGCGAGTTCCCCGCTGTGTTGTTGGGCTTGTGCCGCCGTATCCATAAGAACCTACCTTCGCGATGGGCCATCAGCGCCCACGCCTGTTGTCATTGCAGATTAATCTCGAAGAATGGGGTAGCGGGTGGCAATCACCACCATACGATCCGATTCGGTGAGGCGTCGATCGTTGTCTGGGTTAACCTCCACCGAAGGACCGGAGTCCGACCAAACTTCAAGCGAAATCAAAGTTGCATTGTAATCGGTTTTGAGAACTTGAAAGACTTCCCCCACAGTTCGACCCACCCAGGTGGGGGGGAAGTCAATTTTGTAGAATTGGTTGCCAACAGAGGGGTTGAACAGCTCGTCCAACATGGGAATCAGACCCCGTGTGCGTTGAGCGTTGGCCAAGATGGGACCCGCGTAATCGTCGGTCACCAGAATCTCTTCGACCCCAGCAAACTTAATGTGTGTTGCGTTCTCCCGGTTGAGGATTTCCACACAGGTAAAGATATCAGGGTTCATCTTTTCGATGAGCAACGCTGCGAGAATCGTACGAGCGTCACGGTCCTGGTCGGAGCGGTGTTTGCACTTGTCTGCCAGGATGATAGCTTCCGACGCCCGGTCAATGCCGGCCCGCTCCAAAATATCGGTGCGTGTGAAATCGCCGCGCACGACGTATAGCATAGAGATGAACGAAACATGATTGGGATCGAGCAGGCTTTCCGGCTCGTCATCCTCATACTCAGCCACCAGAACGATGCTCTTGTCTTTGTATTCCTCGCTGTTTTGAAGGACTTCAATCAGCAAGTTCATGGCCCGGTTCCAACCGCAGATAACAATGTGGTCTTCCAGGTCTACCAAGTCCATATCACCAGCTTCCATACGGGGTTTCAAGGTATTGATCATCACAGCAGCAATAATTCCTGTCAACGCAGCAAAGGTGACAAGGCCAGCAAACATCACAAAGAGGATGATAAGCCGACCCGAGAGAGTTTCGGCAGGAGCCCCAGTGAGTGGTTCTCCACCGATGACCGTAAACACAACCAGCCAAAGGGTGTCACCAAACGACTTAAACTTGCCCAGGTGTCCTTCGGCCAGATGAAAGGAGATAGCCCCAGCCACAATCAGCGTAACCAGGATGACAATCATCCAGAAATGTCGAAAAATACCAAAGTGGACCCACGACTGGATGGAGGAGAAGCGGCGATTGAGCAACTTTCCCAGTCGAAACATGCGCAACAACCGAAGCACACGCAAGAACCGCAGCGAGCGAAACATCGGCGCAACAACCGCGATGATATCAATCCAATAGACGCGGAAGAACCGGCTTTTCCGTTTTTCAGCCACCCAACGCAGCACAAGCTCCAAAAGAAACGCCGCCGTAAACAGCCAGTTCAGTACATCAAAGATAGGCTGAGCACGAAGCACACCGCGCGACTCCATGAACTGCTCCACCACAAGCAACACAACGGACATCAGGATCATCACAATGACCCCAAAATCTACATATTTGTGGTTGATGAACAGCCCCACCTTTTGTTGCAAGGTGCGACCTTGGGTGGGTGGAAATGTTGTCATGCCTACTGTCCAAACCTCTGCGTTGTCTTGGGTCCTAAGCAGCGCCATAGCTAGTCAGAGAAGGGGCAAAATGTCAAGATGGGAAGGAAGACTTGCGTTTCAAAGGAAAGCATGGCAGGTGTTCGTTTTCATAGCAAGGCAGGCTCTTCTCCTCTCGAACCCCACCTCGCAAAGACGGAAACCGTGAATCGCGTCGCCATGACACAAAAGGACAGAGATCGATGACCTTACCCCAAGAACAACCCTTCTTTGGATTTCCATCCGCCGCGACAACCGAAGCTCGCGTCACAATGATTGGAGTGCCCTGGGAAGATCCCGAAGCTCGAACAGGAAGCCGAAACGCCCCCACAGCCTTGCGAACCCTATGCTCGAACCTCTCCACGTACTCTCCTCTCCACGACAAAGACCTGTCGGAGATTCAGGGTCGAGATCTGGGCAACCTCCCTGCCACCGAAATCGAAAGCAACAGCTCTCACCACGAAGTCTACAAAACCATCTTGGAGCAAGGCAGCGCTCCCCTTGTTGTTGGAGGAGACAACTCCGCCAATATCCCTCTGATAGAAGTCCTGTCCCAACAACACGATGAGCTGATGGTGCTCCAACTCAACGCACATCCGTTCGGGTTGACCTCCGCCTCCGACACCTCCGCCTTCGAGGCCAACCTTCAACCTCAAGACGTGCTTGTCTATGGGATGAGGTCTGGAACCCGTGAGGACTTCGCCGAAGCCCAACAATGTCGGCAATGTGGCCCGTTTCCCTCCTACGACCACCAGCGCCTGACTGCCTTGCGTTACCACCTGGAGAGCGTCCACTATCGACCGCTCCTAGTGCTTTGCGATCTCAGCGTGTTTGACCCTGCGTTCGTCCCAGGAGCCAGTCGCCCCGACGCAGGAGGCATCTTGTACGGTGAATTTCGGCAGATGTTGTACCACCTCAAAGGCCGAAACGTTGTAGGCGCAAGTCTGACCGGATGTTCCCCCGAACATGACCCCTCCGAAGCCACACTTTACCTGGCAGCCAAGGTCCTCCGAGAACTCACATTGTTGGTTGCATCAAGGCCGTCAGAGCCCTCTACGAATGCTTGACTTCTCCCCCCAAACTCTGTAGGGTGCTTCTACTAGTACTTCCTTTTTACTCACCATCAATACAAGCTTGATTGTTCGATGTCGAAACAAAAAAACTCTTCCCAAGAGACGTCTTCGAACACTCTCTCGCTCAAGGCTTGGATCAAGAGCGATGTGGGTCGTGTTCGCAAAAACAACGAAGACAACTCCCTCGCGGACACCGCAAACAATTTGTTTGTTGTTGCCGACGGTATGGGTGGTCACGAGCACGGCGACCTCGCCAGTGGAACAGCGGTAGAGTCCGTACGAAACTACCTCCACAACGCGATGACCGGCCTCAAAGCCTTTGCCATTGACCCCAGCGAAGAGCGGTCACGATGGGCAGAGCAGGTCATCCTCGGTGCGGTCCAAGCGGCCAACGCCGATGTGTACAACCAAGCTGTGCAAAAGGGCGTACAAGAGAACATGGGCACCACCATGTCCATGATGATTGTGTTGAGCGCCAACCGCGCCATCATTGGTCACGTAGGCGACTCACGCATCTACCGGGTTCGCAACAAAGAAGTGGCCCAGTTGACCGAAGATCAGACCCTGCTGATGCAACAGATCAAATCCGGCGCGGTCCGCCCCGAAGACGCCGACAAGGTTCCCTACGGAGGAACCCTGCTCCAAGCCATTGGTTACAGAGCGGAGGTCAACCCCGACATCTTCTGGATCGACATCCAACCTGGAGACCAGTTCCTGCTGTGCTCCGATGGACTGTCCAACTATCTGATTGAAGACGAGATCGTCACCGTTTTCAGCAAGGCTCGCGGCGAACAAATTGTGCCCCGCCTGATTGACTGTGCCAACGCACGCGGTGGCCGAGACAACATCACCGCCGTTGTGGTTGAAGTGGAAGATCCCAACGACAACCTCGGCACAACACAGCTCGATTTGAGCAGCGACATCCTCAGCCAATGCCCCCTCTTCAGCGGCTTTGAAATGGCTGAGATTATGCGACTTCTCCCCCTCGGTCAGCTCCGCGCCTTTATCAGCGACGAAACACTGCAAATGGAAGGCGGCGACTCCCAAGGTCTGTTTATGATTCTTGCTGGACGCGTCGGTCTCTACCGCCGCAACACCTGGCTCATGACCGTTGGTCCTGGCGGCCACTTCGGCGACTTCAGCCTGTTCGATCATCGAAGTGTCGCGGAAACCGCCGTTTGCGAAGAAGAAGTTCGCGCCATTCTGTTTCCCCACGACTCCATCCGAAACTTCACCGAAGAAAGCCCCGAGTTGGGAATCAAGCTGCTTTACAACCTCGGCGAAGCCCACGTTCGACGCCTCCGTAATCACGAAGGTCGTCTTGTGCAAGTCCTCGGACAATCCTGATCCAGTCCCTTCCGTTCATCTTTTCTGCGCAAAGATCGAGATCCGTTAGACTTCGCATTCTGAGGTCGGGTCTCACAGATTTGCAAAAAAATTTGTTTTTTTCGGCCAGAAAGCACCCTGTCCCATTGATTACGTCCTTGACATCACAACGGGTGTTGAGTAGGCTAGGCCGGAATTCGTGGTTGAAGGAGGTATTTCTTCATGAAGAAGTCTGTCACGTATCCATTTATGTCCCGTACCACCCGTCTCCTTGGCATCGTTGCCCTGCTCTGTGTGAGCATGCTGTGGGTGGCCTGTGATTTCAACGTTGAAA
>SBHC01000062.1 GCA_006226375.1 Deltaproteobacteria bacterium
AAGACCTTTCTTCTGTTCGCTCGTATCGCGAGCGCGTCAACGAAGAAAACCTCCTTGCGGAGATGACCGGCAAAACCCGGTCAGGAAGCCTACGGTAGAACAGTTCTTGAGTTGGGAAAGAGCCTCTGTACTTTGCAGCCAGCGCCACCAACTGTCAAGATAACGACTCTCTCTTCCCGATACCCAAGACTAACGAAGGTCCCGAGGGATTGATGAGGGAAACCCAAAGTCCAGGCCGAATGCAAACACGGCTAAGGGTCGGAAGCTCCAATTGTAGAACTTGATCCCCTCAGCGTTGGTGCTTGGATTGTCCGGGGACACGGCGAACAAGACACCACCCGAGAAGCGAAGGGCCACATCATCCGACACCCACACCCGGAGACGGATTTGAGGGCCAAAGGTCATTTGGAACGCAAAGATCGACTCGTCGGAGCGTTCAACGGTCTGCCAGAACCCCATCTCCACGTAGCCATAGAAGAACAGGTCCACCTTGGACCATTTGACAGGAACACCCACTTCGCCTGTCACGCCAAACCGAAACAACAACTCGTTGACGGGCCCAGCTTCGGTCGTATCCGACAACATCGTACCTCCGAAGGCGAGGCCAATCGAACCATAATTGAAGAACAAACCGGCTCGCAACGTGAGATGCAAGCGAGGGGCAAAGAGGACGTCGGGACCTACGTTGATGTAACCACCCCAATCTCGAAAGCTGATGTTGTCCAACGACGAACCCGCTGAGATGTCGTTGTCCTCGGCGGTTCGGTCTCCCGGAGTGACGAACAACGTTGCCCCTGGTGCAACACGAATCACCTTGGTCCGAAGTTGGCCACCTGGAGTAAACCATTGCAGGTTGTACGAACCTTCTGGAAGACGCAACGTAAGGGAGCCTTGATCCTGGTCTGGGTCTAGCGACACAGGTTGCGCCGGACCTTTTGCACCTTTCGGTCGAATCGTAACTTTCCGGTACCGATGACGCTGCAGTCGAAGCCAACCAAACCTTTGTTGTGAGTTGCGTTGCAATCTCTGTGTTCGGGGAACGCCGGCCAGCCAAAGGTTGTCGTCTCCCATGACTTTGGATTCCATCGAAGGGGTTTGGGATTGCCCCAGATGGCGGCGAACAAACCGATACGTCCGAGGTGTTGCACATCGATGCGCTTGAATCGCGGTCACACGTTGACGCTTCCGCCATTGCTCCTGGGCACACTGCAACAAGAAGTGCGTGTAAACATCGCCACGAATTCGGTCTGTCTCGTAGGCAGGTTGCATGTAACCCGCTGCGCTCAGGATGAGAGTGGTCTTGCTCACATGCCCCAGGCTGTAAGTGCCCTTAATGCCGGATGCCAGGCCCTTTACATGGCCGGACGTTACCTTCACCGCGGTGTTGGAGACATAACAAGACGCCAGCACAACAGCCTTCCGACGCGATGGTAGGCTCTGCAACAGCGTTTTGATCTCAGCCAGAGGGATCGCTGTGTTGGGGATATCACCGCTGCTGTCGGTCGCGACAAGATAACGTTCAGGCGGTGCGCCTTTCCTGGGCTGCGCGACTGTGCCATGGCCCGAAACATACACCAACACGGTGTCATGCTCCGACCGGTTCCTGGCCCGAAGCCACTTCAACCCCTGACGCAAACCTTTTCGAGTGGTCTGCCCCGGCCTTGTCAGCAGCAGCACCTCATCAAACGCCCCGTATTTGGAGAGGAACGCCTTAAACTTTTGGGCGTCTTGAGACGGATAACGCAGGTCATTCCAGGTTCGGTGGGTGTATTTCCGTACACCAATAACCAGCGCGATGCGCCGCGGCCGAAGACGCTTTTGCACCTCGTCCCTGTTGGTTTTTGGGCTCAGCTGCAAACCATCTGCCCACGACAAAGATGGATAAGCCAGTCCTGTCCAGGTCCAACACATCAAAGAAAGACACGTCAGAAACCACAAACCCTGTCTCATGGGGCTGCCTCCTCTCCTTTGCGTTGGGATGGCGATGTCTTTGTTACCTGAATGACAAAACCATCCATCCACTGCAAGGGGAGTTTCAGCCGACGTGATGACTCCTCCAGCAGCAGTCCTCGACGAAGCTGTGACGGTTTCCATGAAAGCAAACGTTCGATCTGAGAGTCACGCAAAGGTTTGGGAGAGAGTACTCCGACAAACCCCAAAGAGCGATGCTTCGATGGTACGTTGTATCGCAAGGCGGTCTTGTTGTGAGCCATCACCCAAGAACGCTCCTTTTTTTCCACCGCAAACGGCTTCTTGGAGAACGGATACAGCTTGCGAACGGCCTGCCCTGGTTTGGCTTGGAACAGGTACAGATAGCCTGGTGTGTTGTCCTTGGTCCAAAGGAAATAAAGCCACTGCCTTGCCGCAATGTTCATCCCGTTTTTCCCGCGGGTATGGGGTTCGTACCCTTTGGCATCGCCGATCCCAAAAGCAAGCTGGATGTGCTGGCCCTCCTGCAAACCGGAGCCGCCTTTTTGCCAGAACGTTGGAGGAGCATCAGACGGCCACAACCAAAGCCCAACCAAGAGGACAACCATGGCTCCCATTCCCCAACTCAGAGAGGTAGACCAGGACCATGTAGGTTGTGCAAGAGGCTCATGTGACGTCACTGCCCCTTCGGGTTCTCCCAAAGAAGCTTCCACCGACACAGAAGCCTCCAACTCATCCGCAAAGCGCTCACTCTCTTCCTGTGCCGTAGCGACCTGGAACGTCTCTTCGGAGAGGTCCTCTCTCTCGGCCGCATACCGGCTCATGACATGAGCAAAGCCTCGCTCTAACTCTGCAGGAGACGGAGAGAAAGCACGCTCTGCCAACGAAAAGGAAGACGGCTGCAACGCTCGCTCCAGACGAAGCAAAGCCTCGTAACGCAACTTGTGTTCCTCGGACTGCAGCACCTGAGGCGGAGGAACAGAGGGGATTTCACCTGTTTCAGCCCAGTGCTGTTCTGCGTCGTCCAGCCATGCCTTGGGATCTTGCGTGGTCATTGTATCTTCCTCACCGGGAGAATAGCTCGGCGATCAAAGGCGCCCATACCAGTCCAACTTCCCAAGGGAGCCACCCCCGTGAAGATGACTGAGCGATTGTTTCCAAATATCCAGACTCTTTGAGGTGTTGAAGCAAACCTTGGCGTAGCTTGGTCAGCGACGTTCGAACCTGGGTTCGTCCCAGGCCCAGTCGTTCGGCGGCTTGGGCTTGGCTGTCGCCTTCTTCGTAGATGGCCCGAAACACCTCTTGCTCTCGGGCCGAGCAGTGCGACAAAAAGTCTTCCAACAAGGTCACCAGCTGTTGGTGCTCCAACTTCTGCTCTGGGGATAACGCATCATGATCCTCCGAGCTTTCTTCCCGAACTTCATGGTCTAGCACCATGGGTTGGGCTCGTCGTCGCTCTTCCAGGAGTAGATTCCGGCAGGTTCGTTGGAGATAAGCAAGGAAAGGACGCTGTCCATCATAGCGTTCTCGGATGTGCTGTCGAAAACAACGCACAAAGGTTTCCTGCACAAGGTTCTCCTGCTCAACAGGGTCATCCAAGGGAGGGACACGAAACCACTGCTCGCCGCTAGAGAAGCTGAAGCCCTGACGCAAGAACGAATACAGCTGGGGTGCGTAGTGAAGGTACACCTCATGAAGAGCGTTAGATTCGCCATCACGAAAGCGTTGCAACAGGATCGAATCTTGCACCAACTTCATGGGGTGACCTTGCCTTAGGGGAGTGGGAAGTCAGGGGTATCGGGGAAGCCAGGTCCGCTTGAGTTGAAGCAAGCTCCCAAGGTTCCCGAAGCGGCTTGCATGCACTGGAACCCTTCTTTGCATTGGTCAGCTTGCATGCAGGGACGGCCCAACGACCCATCGCTGCAGAAACCAATCGCGCTTCCGTTGGGCACCACGCACTTCCAGCTTGAAGGACAGTTTGCATCGGTTTTGCACAGGCCCACCAAGCAAATGCGTGCTTTGTTCGGGATGAGTTTGTCATTGCAAACAGCACCTGTCAAACCTGCGGGGCAATTGCCATCTTCCGGACATCGGGGGAACGAACGACACTGGGTTTGTTCGTCATCTCGCTCAATGCAAAGTTCATTCTTTTCACATCCGTCGTTGCCGTCAGCGGCGGGCTTGCAAGCTCCTGAGGCATCTTTCTTTTTCGGTTCAGCTGCGGCCGATGCGCTGCAGTATCCGTTCACACATGTCTGGTTCGCTCCACAAGGAGTATCGGGACACACCGGCACTGTCTTGTTGGCGCATTGCTTGACGTCTGTGTCGCAGTACTGGTCGGCAGCACACTCCGCGTTGGTGTTGCAACCGACAACACAGAGGCCGTTCCAACAGAACTGACCCGACGGGCAACCGCCACCGCAGAGACCGTTGGAAGAAACGTCAGTGCTGCCTCCACAGGCAACAAACATCGAAAGACATGCCAGGGTCGCGATCCAGATCAAACTCTTTTTTGTGGTTGTTGCAAACATCGTTGGCTCCTTTTCCCCTTCGAGGGGGGGTTTGTTTTATGGTCACATGAGCGGGCTGGCTCATCGCGTTTGCTTGTTCTGCCCTCCTCTATGGAGCCGGATGAAAAATGGGTTAGAAAAAGTAAAAAAAAATGACACGGCCAGCAAAAGCCTTTGGGAAACAAGTACAACTCCCTTGACTCTCTTGGTTCCCTTTGGTAGAGTCGCTGGACGCAAAGAAGCCTGAAGTTCGACAACTGCAGCACAGACTGCACGTGCTGGAAGAGAGCGACCGTATGACACCGGAAGAAGCGACAAAGGCCTGGCAACAAGAGTTCGACAAACTGCCCAAGGAGCGGCAAGTTGCCGTCCAGCAGTGGTACGCCGTGCAGGCGTATACCGCCGAACAACTGGGCCTCCCGGTGGAAGAATGGATGGGCTATGTCCAATGGGCGATGGCTCACCCCCTCGACTTCTCTTTCCTCGCTGATTTCCCCGAAGCGGCCGCGGCTCTTGCCGCCCAAGACGGGTTCGAGAGAGGCAGCGACAACAAAGCTGCTGCCTTGATCGGAAGTCGCCCCGAAACGATCCCCAGCACGGAACAACCCAAATCAGGCAAGTCCCTCTTCAGCATGATGCTGGGACGCGATGAATCCAACGAATCCAACGATTCGTAAGAGTCGTATTCAACGTATACAACCTTTTTCCGGAGGATCCTCACCATGTCTATGCTATCTCGACTCGCAAAAGGCTTCGGCGCAGCTGCTCTCACCAACAACTTGGGCGCAGGACTTGTCGCTGCTGGCACCAACAGCTTCTCCCTGGGCGCTGCCACTGGCCTCGCTTCCAACCTGCTCAACCCCTACGGTATGATGGGCGGAATGAACATGTACGGCATGGGCGGAATGGGTATGGGCATGGGTGGCGTCAACGCCATGACCATGGGCAACCTCGGCATGGCTGGCATGGGCATGTACAACGGCTTCAACACCATCTCCCCCTTCAACATGGGTGGTATGGGAATGGGCATGGGAATGGGAATGGGCTTCAACAGCTACCCCATGACGATGGGCATGTGGACCAACCCCATGATGATGTGGTAGTCCACACCCTCTTTGGTGTTGGCAGGTCAGGGTAACAACAACCAGCTCTGACTTCGACCTTGGCTTTTCTCTCCACGACGAGTACCAAACATACGATGAGCGACCCAACCTCCGAAAACTCACGACGTGACCAACGAATTGTTCGTCATATGAAAGCGTTGGAAGCAGCGCTTGGGAACGAAGAGGCCTACCAACAAGCGCTCAACGGAATCCGCGATGACAACGCTCTGACAGGTCCTCAGCGAGAAGCGATCTACAAGACGTTGGCCCAGCAGTCCCTTCTGTGGTACATCGAAGCCCTCAAAGGCGAACCTGTTGATGTTGAGGAGCTAGCCTCCCAACTTCATGCACAAACCTCTTCCAACTCCTGAGCCCTCCACTGCCATCCATCTCCTCTATGATCCAATACACTGGAACCTCAGTTTTTGACGGCGTCGCCGTCGCACCCGCTCTGCGTCTTCAACGTAAGAATGTTCCGAGCGCTGCAACGCCGGGCGTCCTCCACCCTCCACCTGCTTCACCTCAGCAAGAATACCAAAGGTTCCAACGAGCCTGTGAGCATGTGCTGCAACAGCTCCAACGCACCCACGATCGAATCGCACACGATGTGGGAGAGAAAGAAGCAGAGATCTTCCTTGGGCAGCAAGCGCTCTTGGAAGACCCAAGCTTTCACTCTTCTTTCCAGCAACATCTGGATGTAAAGCATCGGGCAGAGTTTGCCTTGCAGGAAACCCTACGCTCCTTTGAAGCCAAGTTCCAGGCCATGGACATCCCTCTCTTTCGAGAGCGAATCTTTGACCTGCAGGACGTCTGGAGCCATGTCCTTGCGTACCTTCGAACAGGAACACACCATCCTACGCTACAGTTAACATCGCCTGTGGTTCTTGTGGGCAAAGAGTTGCTTCCGTCCCAACTGGCCGATCTCGACTGGACCCATATCAAGGGCATTGTAACAACCCACGGTGGTCCCTCCAGCCACACCGCGATCCTCGCCAGCGCCATGCAGATTCCGTACATGTACAATGTAGAACAGCAAGACAACATTCGAGACGGACAACTCATCATCCTTGACGGACCCAACGAGCTTGTGCTTGTCAATCCTTCCCCTGAGTTGGAGCAACAATACAGGATCCAGCTCGTCACAGCCCAGGCGTACCAGGAAGAACAGCAAGCACTGTGGCATCGAACTCACCCTGAAGGTCTGGGAAAACAAACGGCCTGTGGCACGACGCTCACCCTCCGAGCCAACGTTAGCCTACTTCATGACATCACCGATGCTCTGGCCGTTCGCGCCGATGGCGTGGGGCTTTTCCGCACAGAGATTGTATACGCCAGCCGCTCCCAGTTCCCAACAGAAGACGACCAGGCTCAACTGTATACCAGCGTGCTTAAACAAATGACTCCACAGCCTGTTACGTTCCGCACCTTTGACTTGGGCGGCGACAAATGCATGGCTTCGTACCCACCATCAACAGATTCACTGTCACCGATGGGCTGGCGTGGCGTCCGAACGTTGTTGGACCAACCTGACTTGTTGCAACCTCAACTTCGTGCTTTGCTTCGCGCGAGTGTTGCCGGCTCGTTGCGTGTGATGTTCCCCATGCTCAGCACCCTCAGTGAATGGAACCAACTGCAAGAACACATCCAACAATGCACGGCAGATGTTCAAGATGCAGGTTATGCTATCGCTGACTCCATCGAGTGGGGAATGATGGTTGAGACTCCATCCATCGCACTCCAGCTCGAATCGATAGCTCCACAAGTTGACTTTCTCTCTGTTGGCACCAACGACCTGCTCCAGTTTTTGATGGCAGCCGACCGAAACAACCCACGTGTGAGTGGATTGTTGAAACCAACCCAACCCGCGTTGCTTCATCTCCTTCAATCCATCGTGCAAAAAGCAAGCCCACATTGTTCGGTGTCTCTATGTGGAGAGATGGCGGCTCATCCGCGGTATACACCGCTGTTGCTAGGCTTGGGCTTTCGGGAGCTAAGCGTACCTCCCAAACAACTTCCCGCTCTTCAACAAGCACTCCCCTCTCTCCAACTTTCAGACGCTGAAGCGCTGACCCAAGAAGTCCTTGCGTTGCCAACAAGTCAAGCTATCGAGAAGAGACTTCGCGAGTTTGAACGAACCCTCTAAAACCCTCTGCAAGCTTCGCCCCTTTTCTTTCCAAACAGGTTCCTTCACAATGTAGGGCAAACGACTACTTGAGGAGAAGAGGATGCAACGAATCTTTGTTATTCTAAGTTTGCTTCTTGTGTTTGGGGTGGGAGTTCTGGCGTGCAGCAAGAACAACACAACAGAGCCACCCACGAACCAGACCCCAACGAATCCCTTTGCCAACCAAAAGGTCACAAGTTCTTCGGATGTACCTGGCCTTAAGGATGAGGTGTATGTCCTCAAGGTGGAATCCAACATCCCTCACATTTATGCCAAGAACAAAGAAGACCTGTACTTTATGGCGGGCTATGTGACGGCCCGAGATCGCTACATCCAGTTTGAGTTGGGTCGCCGCCTTGGACAGGGCAAAGCTTCCGAGTTACTGGGCTCTTTGCTCCTCGACATTGATGTAGAAAACCGGACTCGCGGACTGGCCTACGTAGCTCAGCGCCTTGCCGATAACTTAAGTACAGAGCTACAAGCTATTTTCCAAAGCTATGCAAACGGTATCAATGTTTACATTGACCAGGTCAAAGCTGGAGCACTTCCAGTACCTGAGGAGCTCAAACTCGTTGGAGACCTGTTCGGCGTCACGAAGCCTGCCGACTACATGCAAAAGGTTGGCGTCAAAGACATTTGCGGCATGGCTGCCGTCATTGTGAGCGAGCTAGGCTATGAATCCTATGACCTCACACGTACCCAAATGTTTGACCGCATTGCCCCAGCATTTCCAAAAGATACACCGTTTCAAACCGAACGACTCGATGGCTTCCTGAACGACATTTTTCTTAATGTGAAGCCTCTGTTGGAACACAGCTCAGCCAAAGATTGGAATCCAAAAGATGGCAAGGTGAACCTTCCTTTGCTCCCCCATCAACGCTTTGTACCCCGCGCATCGGGGCTACCCAAAGGAATGCTCCAACGACTGACCCAGCGAGAGCGCCGCTTTATGACGATGCTCGGCAAATCACACCACATGGACTTTGGCTCCAACGGCTGGGTCGTTGCAGGAAGTCACACAACATCCGGTGGAGGCATTCTTGCTGGGGATGGACATTTGCCCCTCGGAATCCCTCCCCTCTTCTACCAGATGTGTCTGGACACCCAAACTCTTGGTAAGGGTGACATCAAACTCTGTGGTTTGTTTTTCCCAGGCCTGCCGTTTCTCGCGGTGGGAACGAACAGTCACATTGCCTGGACGCAAACCTACCTCCGCGGAGACATCACGGACTGGTACCAGGAAGAGATCAAGCTAGATACGAACGGAGAGCCGCAGTCTTCGATGTTTCAGGGCACAGCACGCCCTCTCAAAAAAACCGAAGAGAGCTACAAGCTGGGCGACCCCTCCACGCCGGGTAGCTTTACAAAAACAGTGGTCCATCCTCGCTGGCAAACCTTCGACGGTCGCTGGATTGTCTCCATGGAGGGAAAGTCTTACTCCTCCGAATCGTCCGTACCCAAGGGGCAAAAGGCATTTCGTTTTGGTTCGGAATGGATCGTCCCTGGCGACACCAACAACGATGGGAAGGTCTCAGCTGTTAGCTACGATTGGACAGCCTTTGACATCACCAAGACCTTGGAAGCCGTCCTTGGATTCAGCCGCGCCAAATCGGTGAAAGAGTTCCAAGACCAAACCAAAAAGCTCGTAGCGTACGCCCAAAACATTGTAGTCACCGACAAAGACGGTGGTGTCTTGTATACCGGCTACAACGGAACACCGTGCCGTCGTGCACTCGGGTTCAAAGAGAAGGGCCAATTTCAACAAGGAGGACACCCACATTTCTTGTTGGACGGGACCCAATACGGAGGCTTCACCATACCCACGTTGGCCAACGGGCAGGTCGATGAGTCCAAGTCCAATGACCCTTCTCAATGTGTCGTTCCCTTTTCACAATATCCCCAGCAGCTCGGCAGTCCGGCGGGTTACCTGATCACAGCCAACAATGACGTTGGTAACTTAGGCTACGACAACAACCTCGCCAACGATGCCTCCTACGTTGGAGGACCTTACAACCTCGGGATGCGGGCCGAGAACATCACCCAAGGGCTCACTCCCCTGGTGAAGGACAAGAAGGTCGATGTCGCAAGCATGTCCAAAGTACAGGGTCGCTACAAATCGATAGTAGGTCAGCTGTTGCTTCCATCCCTTCTCAAGACCTTGGACGACGCCAAGGCGTTGCTTGGCTCGAAGCCATCCTGGAACGATGATCAAAAAGCAGCCATGGCCATTTACGAGGCCAACCAGAAGAAGTTTCAGGATGTAGAGCAAAGACTCAAGGCCTGGAAGGACCGGGGTTACCTCGCTGAAAGTGGCGTCAAGACCTTCTACAACAACCCCACCGAAGCCCAGCAACAAGACTCCGTTGCAACGATGATTTTCCACACCTGGCTCCGTCAGTTGTTCCAACAGATCTTTGCTGACGAGAAGCTGGGAGATGTCTGGTCCTTGCGGGAGTCCGACCGAGTGGTACGCTCGCTGTACCTTCTCCTCGAAGGAAGAGGAGCCAACAATCCCAAAGGGCTGAAGTCATGGGTCCAACAAACCCAAGAGAGCGCGTTCTTCGACGTCCGAGGAACCGATCGGGTGGAGCGAAGCCTGGAGGTCATTCTTCTGGCGTTGCAAGAAACCCTCAAAGCTCTGGCGACCAAAGAAAGTGAGCCTGGGCTGGGCGGTTTTGGAACGGAAGACATGTCAGCATGGCGATGGGGCCTCCGACACATGGTTCGCTTTCCTTCCCTGTTGGAACTCTTTGCAGGCGGCAACCCTGCCGTTGCAGCCATCGGTGGACCTTTCGAGATTACCCCCAAGAAAGTCCCCCTGCGAGAGGGGCTTGCCAAAGACGACCCGCTTCAACTTCTCCCTGGTTTTCCCCGCCAAGGCGACAACTCAGCGGTGGATGCTGCCCCCCCTGGCTTTCTCAGCAAGACCTACTCCTATACTAACGGTCCTGTGATGCGAATGGTGATCCACTTAAACAAGGGTACAGTGGAGGGCGTGAATGTCATACCTGGGGGCCAATCGGGAGACCCCAACTCTACCTACTTTGCCGATCAGGCCAAGCTCTGGCTCGGGAATCAAACGGTACCCATTCGCTATCACGTCAAAGACTTGCTTCCAGGAATTCAAGAAACTCACGTATACAAGCCCAAACCCTAGCCCTCCCCCAACTCCCTTTTGCTTGTAGAGTGCGTTTCAACCATCCACCATCCAAGCATGTCACAATCCGACACCCTTAGGTTGTATTCTTAGTCGCGAAATGGATCGTGAAGAAGGTATTGTCCTATTCTTCGTAGCGAATCATGTTGTTGAATTTGTGTAGCCAGCATGAACACAAACAATGTATGTCTTTGTGTTTCAAACCAAGGAGAGAACCCCATGATGCCAGAGATTGTTTGGATCCCAACCGCTGTAGCGTTTGCTGTAAACTTTGTTGTGGGAGGTGTCTGGTATGGCGTCTTCGGAAAACCTTGGATGGCTGAGATGGGTCTCACGGAAGACATCATCAAAAATGAAAAGTGGCCAACACCTGCCTACCTCCTTGCGGCCGTGGGTTCGGTGGTTCAGGCCCTTGTGTTTGCGGCCGTTATGGCATGGGCCAAACCCACCAACCTGGGTGCCGTCATGCTCCTGGGTCTCAGCGTTGGACTCCTCGCAGCGTTCGCCACAATCAAGCACCATTCGTTCGGCCGAAAGAACTGGCGACTCTTGTTCATCGACGGCGGCAGCGATGTCGCAGGGTTTCTTGGGATGGCTCTCGTATTTGGCCTCTGGCCCTAATCGATCTCTTCAATTTCTGCCCTCCCATTGACCTCCTTCATCGAACTGATTCTCTCCACACCCGTCTGGATGGGTGAAATTTCACCTTGAGAAAGGTCGAGTTAACAGGAGAGAACCATGACCATCCAATTCTACCGAGCCGACGAACCTTACGGCTATTTGTCCAACTTCAGCCGTCACCATGTTTACATGGATGGCGAACGTTGGCCTACCTCAGAACACTACTACCAAGCCATGAAGTTCCCTACCGATCCGGAGCTACAAAAGCAGATTCGTTTTGCGAAGTCTCCTGGTGTAGCAAAGCGTTTGGCCTGGAAGAAAGACGTCCCTCTTCGACCAGACTGGCGACAAGTGCGTGACCAAGTGATGCTTGATGTTCTTCGCGCCAAGTTCACCCAGAATGAGGAGCTACGGCAAAGCCTGCTCAACACAGGAGATGCCCCTCTGGTGGAACACACCTACAACGACCACTACTGGGGCGATGCAGGCGATGGCTCCGGCGAAAACATGTTGGGCCAACTCCTTATGCAGGTCCGCGACGAACTTCGTGAAGCTGACGGAAACAAAGAAAACAACGGCTCTCGATAGCTTGCAACAAGCTATCGCGTGCAGTCCCACACAATCAAGTTGTTGTCTGCGCCGGCGGTGACCAGGGTTGTTCCGTTGGGATGAAAGCCCATTCGAAGGATTGTTTGGCTGTGGGTATCTCCTGCGCTTTGTATAACTTCTCCTCCCGTTGGTGAGAAGCTACCGCTGGAGCTATACAAGTCAAACATCTGCAGTCCTCCCTTAGAAAAACCCACCAACAAGCGTTGACCGGAAGGATGGAACGCCACGCTGGTCATCGATTCGCTAACTTTCTGGCTCGTCAACGTTGCACGAACATTCTGTATCGAAGACGCCGAAGAAGCATCCCACAGCTTCACATTGGAAGAGCCCGTTGCGACGGCCAACAAGAGCTGCTCTGGGTGCCAGGCCACATCCGTCACTGCACTACCGGGAGACAGGGGAGAGCCGACTTGCGTCCCCACGACCGAGAGAGTGTAGTCTGCTCGCTTTTGGGTGACCTTCACATCCCACACTTGCACTGTGTTGTCAGACAAGACGACAGCAAGGCGTGTACCGTCCGTACTCCAAGAGAGCGATCGGACCGCTGATGTGTGCTGAAACTGGGCAAGCAGAATGTCGAATGGGCCGAGGTAACGGTTGAAGAAGCTAACATTGTTCCCTTCTGCAACAGCCAACAGGAAGTGAGATGGATTGAACGCAATATCGGTCACTCCGTTGGGGCGTTTGGGAGAGGCAAGATTGGGCAACGTGGAAGTCAACGTGTCGTAAATGAGTCGGCCAGTGCCATCCGCCATCCCCCAGATGAGATTGGTGGAACCTCCAGGTTGTGAGAAGAGAGAAGCCGAAGTCATAGCACCTGCCGGACTCATGCTGCTATCCTTCCTCCACTTTCGAGTCACAAGACTCCAAAGCATCACCTTCTGCTCACCGCGGGCAAACGACAACAACCACTCCCCATGCTTTGACACTTCAAGATGTGTCACGTTCTGGGTGTGGGTACGGGACGTCGAACTCAGCAGACTGCTCGTGACAGACGATGTGGCATCTCCGAAGCAAGAGACCGAAGGTGCCCAAACATGCGCACCTGAGCTACTTCCTGGACCGGTAAGAACACGACCTCCTATACCAGACACAGCCAAGGCCTGAATCGACCATTTGTGCGCAAAGTTCAGCCGGAGTTGACGCTGCGACGATAGCTCCCAGGCCCGCACAATCAGGTCACTCTCACTTGTGGAATAAAGGATGTCCCCTTTGGGTCGAAACTGAAGAAACCGAACGCCACCCAACGGGGTCTGCAAGGTGGTTTCCAGATTCCAACCCAACGGATTCTTCGTGCTCCACACTTTGATAAATCCGTCATCACCGGCTGTTGCGACACGGTCTCCCAAAGAAGAAACGGCCACAGATACACCGTAAGGATTCTTTTCAGGAGTGTGGGTGTGCGCCAACGAAAACGGAGACGTCCAGGTCGCAGTATTCCATACCTTGACAACGCCATCAGCGCCGCCAGTGACGGCATACTTTCCTTGTGGTCCATAAGCCACAGACCGAACCCCATGGGTGTGAGAGAGCGGCTTTGGTGTGGATAGCATCTTGCCAGAGCTATAGTTCCAACGAACAGCCACAGCGTTGATTGTCGTGGTGGGATTCATTCCAAAGCGAAGCGCATAGCCCACCAGAATTTCCGGTTTGGTTGGATGAAACGCCACAGAGACAGCACCCAGGAAGGGATAAGAGCTTCCAACTTCCGCCTGCCCCGCCAACAAGGTTCGCAGCAAGGCTCCGGTAGACACGTCAAAGATCTGGACTCGACGGTCATCACCGGCCGTTGCGACAAGAGTTCCGTTCGGATGAAAGGCAGCAGCCCGCACAGAGAGCAAGTGGGCGACCTCAGGGCGAGGCGAGACCGGGTGTTTCAGAGTGGGATCCTTGAACTCCCGGATGTTGTTGCCTGTTAGAATGTCCCAAAGCACCACACGCCCGCTACGATAGGCAGACGACCCTGGTGTCTGACGTGTTCCCATCACAGCGATCGGTAACGTGGGATGTGCAGCCAAAGCGGTGATCTGTTCGTTCGGCACCAACGTCGGCTTAACAAACCTTTCCGCATACGTTGGCAGCGCACAAGACAAACCGTTGTCAGGGAAACCGTCACAGTCGTTATCCAGACCATCACAGCGTGTTTCAACAGCCTCATAAAACGGCGCGCGACAGGGTCCAAGCACTCCGTTCACACAGATTCGATACCCTTGCCCGCACACCCCTCTGGTTTCGATGCAGGAAGCTCGCACATCGGGGTCTTCGTCGACTTGACCATCGCAGTCGTTGTCTTTGCCATCACACAAGGTCTCTTTGGGTTCGTAGCCTGCTTGCGACGCGAGGTCACAGGTCCATGTTCCATTCTTGCAGACTTCACTCGCGCCCAGACATACACCGAAGAGGCTCTTGCACCGCGTCGACGAGGAGACCGGCGTTACACCATCATCAATGGAGCCGTTGCAGTCGTTGTCGATACCGTCGCAGACTTCCGTTGATGCGACGATAGCGTCGCTGCATTGGGGATTGTCCCAGGTTCCATCGGCTTGGCACGTTTGGACTCCCTGACGACAAGGCAACCGCAGCGTCGTTGGAAGCGCCACAGGGTAACAACGTCGTTGGATGTCTTTGATGCATCGACATTTGCCTTGAACACACTCAGAAGAAGCATCACAGGCGTTGTCGATGGAGCCACAATGCTTGGCATCTTGCTGAAGATCGACACATTCACCCGTTTGGGGATGACATTGTCGCGGCGGCAAACAACACACCTGCGTTTTGGGGCAAACAGGCGCAGACACCGGACACGTCGAACATTTCCCCTTCACACAAACCTGACCTTGCGGGCAGGCTGTCCCACATGCACCACAATGGGACGTACTCTCCTGCAAGTCGACACATTCTCCAGCGCACAAGGTCGTTGAAGCAGGACACTCACACTTGCCTTGCACACAACTCCGCCCTCCCTCACAAACATTGTTGCAACCGCCGCAGTGACGGGGATTGGTGTTCACCGCAAAACAAGCACCGTCGCACAAGACTTCGTTCGATTGGCAACCACATGAGCCATTGAAACAAGGCTTCCCTTGGCAAGCATTACCACAGCTACCGCAATGATTGGGGTTGGTTTTGGTATCCACACATTGACCACTGCAAAATGTCGTGTTGTTTTCGCACTTCGGCACACATTGCCCTTTCAGGCAAGTCGCATTTTGGCAGCGCAGTCCGCAGCCACCGCAGTTTTCGTTGGACGTTTGGGTGTCCACACACTGCCCATCACAACATAGTTTTCCGTCGCCGCAAAACTGGCCGCATGCGCCGCAATGTTTCGCATCGTCCGAGAGCAGAACGCAGGAGCCATCGCACAACGTTTGGCCGGTGGGACACACGCAAACGCCTTGTTCACAACGCTGTTGTGGCCCACAAGCATTGTTGCACGCTCCACAATGTCCTTTGTCAGATTGAAGATTCACGCAAGAGTCATCGCAAACGTTCGGTTGTTCAGCAGGGCACAGCGAAGCATTGGAGCAACCGTCGTTGGCGACACCATCGCAGTTTTCGTCAACGAGCGGAGTCTTGCAATCTTCTTTTTGGGGTAGGACTTCGTTCCTGCAGCTTCCCCATTGGCCGTTCTGACAAACTTGCGTTCCCGACTTGCAAGCCCCGATGTCACGGTTCTTTTGTGGTCCAGTGAAGCAGGAGCGAGTGTCTCCCAGCTTGCAGGTACAGCTAGGATGGTTGTCGATTTGACCGTCGCAATCGTTGTCCAAGCCATCGCATCGTTCGTCCACAGGCACCACCGCGCCCGCACAGGGACCCCACCGGTTGTCTGTTTCACAGTATTGAGCGCCGGAGACACACTCCGCACGGTTCAAAGAAGCATCGGGTCCTGGATAGCAGGAACGTTTGCTCCCAGATGGAAAACAATCGCACGAAGAGTCCGCATCATCGACCTTTCCGTTGCAGTCGTTGTCCACACGGTCACAGATCTCAACAAGCGGTATCTGTTGCCCCAAACAAGCCGACCACCGGCCGTTCTCCAGGCATGAACGTACGCCTCCTTTGCAGCGTCCGACATCTTTGGTTCCTTCGGGACCTTCATAGCAAGGCTCTTGCTGACCGGGTTCGCAAGTTCGCTCCTGGCACGTGCCTTGGTAACAATAGATCGCTGGTGCCATAACCTTGCAGTCATCGGCATTGCGGCAGGCCCGAGGGACTTTCTGCAGACACCCCATACCACCAACGCTCCACAATCCTACGACCGCACACCACAGCCAGAGCCGTACGAGCGAAGACATGGATTGTTGGGAAGAGCGAACGATCGACATAACAAAGCCTCAATCAGCCTAAGGGGTACAGGTATAAATTTGAATGGAGCCGTCTTCCAAGCCAACAGCGACAGACCCACCGTTGGGATTCCATGCCACGTTCACGGCCTTCTCCTTGAGATTCACATTGGACTTGTACGTCACACTCCAAGTGTTGTTGGTTTTGGAGACATCAAACACTTTGAGGAACATATCGGAGCTAACCGACACCAGGTACTTGTGGTCCGGAGAGAAGGCAGCCCCTGTCAGAACCGAACCATGACTCAGGTTGGGTGTAATGGCCTGACTGGGATTGGCAACGACGCGAACTGTAGCCTGAGTACTGGAGGGGCCTAAGGGACCCGCAACAACAAGCTCTCCGCTCGGGTGCCAATGGATAAACTGGACCGGCGAGCCCAAAGAGACCTGTTGTTGCGCCCGGATCCTAAAAGCCGTTTGGGGTGGGAGTTCGAGGGACCAGAATCGAAGAAAACCATCCGACCCACCTGTCGCCAGCAGCGCTCCGCTCTCGCTCCACTGCAGCGCACGAACCCCTCCACTGTGGGCCAAAGCGTTGGCTCCGGGCGATGAAGGTAGCTTCGCGAGATTGCGCACCTGCCAGATGGAGAGATTGTCACCACTCGCCGTGGCCAACCAGTCGTAGCGTTGTGGATGAAAGCCCAACCGAAATGAAAAGAGCGACTGCTCAAAGGTGTTCCCTCGTGAAAACGTGGGAGACCATGTGTAGTGTTTGTTGTCGCTTCCACCAACGAGAAGTAGAAGGTCTTGGGAGATAAAGTTAATCGCCTGGAAGGTAAGAGAAATGGGTCGAACAAAACCTCCAAGAGAAGTGAACGAAAAGGAGTAGAGCAACTGGTTGTTGGTTGTGGACCAAACACACAAGTTCCCCTGTTTTCCGATAGAAGCAAGCATGGACCCGTCAGCGCTGTACGCCATCCCTGAAATGCTTTGGGTGTGACAACGGCTGTTGTTTTTCAACGTCGCCAGTTTGACCTTGCCCGACGAAGAGGCTGGCTCTTGGATCAGGCAAGAGACAGGGCACCCCCACAAACGGACGTCACCGCTGGTCGGCACATTGTTGTCCATGCGGCCCACCGATGCGAGGAGAGCTCCGTCTGGACTCCAATTGATCCCGACAGTTTTGCGCACATGGCCATACATGGTTCGTAGGAGAGTACCTGTCCCCACATCCCACAACCGAATCGCGCGGTCATCAAACCCAGAAGTGGCGGTAATCGGTAAGGGAGTTCCTTGGGTTGTTGAGGCGAGAAGCTTTCCATTGGGCCGAAACCGGACGCGCCCAACGGCCTGCACATGGGCCTTGTCCACCACTGTAGGCACCCAAGAGGAACCCGTTGCATTGCGCCAGAACACGATGTCGCCGTTGTTCACTCCGCCAGCAATGTCCTGACCGCTCACGCTCCAGTCCAGGCTCCAAACGGTGTCTTGGACTCCTGTCAGTTTGTGCTCCACAGCACCGCTGGTTACGTTCCAGATCTTCACCTCGTTGTCAAAGCCCGACGACACAAACTTGGTGCCATCAGGATGAAACGCCAGGCTCAGAACACCTTTAGAGTGTCCCTGGTAGGTATTGAGAACCTTACCCGTTGCAATGTCCCACAGCAAAATGGGATGGGCTAGTGCAGTCGATGGTGTTTCCAGTTGACCGGTTCCAGAGAGCAGCGTCCGACTGTCCGGACTCCACGCAGCGATCGGCTGTGTCTCCAAAGGTGGCGTTGGCTTAACATTGCTCGTGTAAACCAGCTTTCGGATCAATTGTCCCGTGTTTGCATTGAAAAGCCAGATACCCTCGCTTGTCCTACGAGTGGTCACAGCGAGCCACAACCCGTCCGGACTCCATGCAAGTCGACTGTTGATACTCTTTACAGGAAGCAAAATGACCCGAACGGTCTGACGGTCCGAGACTCTCCAGATCCGGATTTCTTCTCCTGTCATAGAAGCCGCAAGTAACCCTGTAGGTCGGAAGACAACATCCACAATGTGGTTGAGGCCATGACCTGAAAATGGGGTTTGGGTCGCCGAAGGGAAACAATCGCAAGAGCCATCTTCGTCGGTTTGACCGTCACAATCGTTGTCACGCCCATCGCATGAACGATCGGTGGGTTGGTAAAGTGGTGTGCCACAGTCCAACCAGACTCCCGCAGTGCAACGTTGGAACTTTCCTTTGCAAACACCGTCCTGGCTAGAGCAAGGCCTCAACTCTCCGAGATCTTGGTCCTCATCCACCTGACCGTCACAGTCGTTGTCCAGACCGTCGCATTTGGACTCACGTACTTCGTATGCGCTGTTGTGCTTTTCGTACAACGCTGTGTTGCAAGGCTCCCATCCATTCACACCGTTGCATTTGCGGTTGATAGTACCCGCGCAAACACCGAGCGTTTTCGGACAGGGTTCTAGTTTGAGTTGGGCGGTCTCGTCGATGGATCCGTTGCAGTTGTCATCGACATTGTTGCAGAGTTCTTCGGCCAGCGGTTTCACCTCAGCCTGCTTGGAGACCAGGGCTCCGTTTTCACACACTTGAATGGCCGGACGGCAGCGCCCTTTGTTGAGCGTGCCCGAAGGCCCTGTGTAGCTTGTCACAACAACGCCTTCGCGGCAAAGGCATGTCCCCTTCCCTCCTGTTCGGCTGCAGACCTGGGTGCTTTGACAAGCGTTCTGACAGCTCCCACAAAAGGTCGGATGGGTGTTCACATCCACACAAACACCGTTGCAGCACTGCAGTGATGTGGGGCAGCACGATGAACCACAAGGCACGGCAGACAGCGGACAGTCTTTGCACCCTCCCTCACTGCAGAACTTCCCAGAGCCACAAGCGTTGCTGCACTGCCCGCAGTGGTCAGAGCGGGTCTGCACGTCCACACATTGACTCCCACAAAGAGTCAGTCCTTTCGGGCAGACGCATGCCCCTTTTTGGCAAAACTGATTGCCAGGACAGGCCTGGTTGCATCCACCACAGTGAGTCTTGTCGTTGTTGGTATCGACACACCCGGTAGAACACGACGTAAAACCTTGGGTGCATTCGCAGGAGCCTTGGTTGCAGATTTCCCCGGAGCGACAGGCTTTGCTGCAGGCGCCGCAATGTTGAACGTCCGTCTTCACGTTGACGCAGGCTCGCAAACACAGCGTCTCATTCGCTGCACACGACGGCTGGCAAGTCCCGCTCGAACAGATCTCACCTGCCGAGCACGTTTGTCCACAGCCACCGCAGTGTTGGACGCTTGTTTGGGTGTTGGTGCAGAGACCTCCACAGCACACTTCGTCGTTGGCGCAGGATTGGTTGCATGAGCCACAATGCTTTGGGTCTTTCTTGAGGTCCACACAATTTTGACCGGCGCCGCACACCTGCTGACCGTTGGGGCAAACACAAACCCCTTGCTCACACCGCTTCTGCCCCTTGCAGATGTTCCCGCAACCACCGCAATGTTGGATGTTGTTGTCCAAGACGACACAAGCATCACCGCAGCGGGTTTCGCCTTTGCTGCAGGCGTTGTTCCCACAGCCCTCGTTGACAGCTCCGTTGCAGTTGTCATCAACGGGAGTGTTGCAGTCTTCACCTTCGGCCCGAGGAAGAACCATACCAGTGCAAGGTCCCCACTGTTGGTTTGAGCAGACCTGAACACCCGACTGACAGCGACCTACATTTTGGATGGATGGATCGCCGAGATAACAGGAACGCCGCTCATCATTCTGGCAGGTGCAGCTTGGGTGGTCATCGATTTTACCGTTGCAGTCATCGTCGAAGCCGTCGCAGATTTCGCCTTGGGGTTCAACGTTCCCTAGACAAGGTCCCCAGAGATTGTCACGTTCGCAATATTGCACGCCGCCTTTGCACGCGCCTTTGCCTTGAGTCTCGTCGTCTCCGCTGTAACATGAACGTTTGCGTCCTTGCGGAGAA
The DNA here is from genome assembly GCA_006226375.1 of Deltaproteobacteria bacterium. Lineage (GTDB taxonomy): Bacteria > Myxococcota_C > UBA6777 > UBA6777 > UBA6777 > M3003. The sequence goes on from SBHC01000062.1 coordinate 20,335, forward strand.
CATCGGCACGACTCGTTGGTCACGTTGTCGATCTGACCATCACAGTTGTTGTCAGACTTGTCACAGAATTCAGGGCGTGGAAGCTTTTGGCCCAAGCAAGGCGTCCAGCGTCCGTTGGCGAGACAAGAGCGGTATCCTGCCTTGCAACGTCCCTTCCCTACCGTATCCTTGGGGCCTTCGTAACAAGTTTCTTGCACCCCAGGCTTGCATTGTTGCTCACTGCACCGTCCCTCATAACAAAAGATAGCGGGTGCTGTTACCTTACAATCTTCGGCAGTTTGGCAGGCTCGTGGGACCTTCTGCAAGCAGGCTGAAAACATCCCCAGGACCAAGGACAACAAAACAACTCCTCCCCAGCGTCGCATTGGAGACCCGCTGGAAAAGGGTTCTCTACCCTGTTGGCAGAGGAAGATACCGTTCTTCGTTTGCTCCACGTTCTTGCTTCGACTCATCCATGGTTTGTTGAGCATAAAACTTCCGACTTACAGTCCAAACCTTCCGATGCTTTGGTGTTGGAGGACATGTGACAACGCTGCACAAATTTCACCGTGTGGGTAGTGTGCCACAAACAGTAGACCGTTCCTAGAAAAGTTAGGTCTCTTGATCAAATTTGTGCGTAGAAAGAGAGAAGGCTGTTAGGAGAAGAATGTGGGGAGAAAAAGCAGAAGATGCAAGAGGCGGGACGAAACTACTTGGCACAATGCCATTGCTTGATGGAGAGGTCATTTCCACCTGTAAAGAGCGTGTTTCCGTCAACACTCCAGGCCATTGCGCTGATCGACCCATTGTGAGCCACAGCCGGATAGCCTTCTTTGGAAAGGTCGGGATCCACGAGCAAGTGCGTGAGTTTGCCATCCCGCAAGCGCCAGATCTTGACTTGTCCATTGCTCAAGGAGGCGGCAAGTGCCTGCCCGTTGGGGTGGAAGACCAGGCGTGAGACAAACGGCCCGCCGCTGTCCAAACGATAGATCTGCTTTCCATCGCTGATTCGCCAAACCCGGATATCACCGTAGATTCCGGCCGACGCAGCAAGCTCACCGTCTTTTCGTTCAATCGCGAGGCGTTGGACGCCAATCGGGTGAACCGGCTTGGACTCTCGGGTCACCTTCCATGTCCCATCCACTTTGTCCCAGATTCGCAAGAATCCAGCGTTGTGACCTGTGACAAGAGTGTCACGAGAGGGGTGCCACAAGAGGCTCAAGATGCGCGGGACGTTGTCGAGAATGGCTTCAGGCTGGTCCGGTTTGCTCAGGTCCCAGATCGCAAGTTGTCCGTTGTTTGGGTCTTTGACAGTCGAGTAGCCTCCAACCAAAGCCCGCTTTTGATCAGGGCTCAGGCTTAGACCTCTCATGATGGTGGCTGGCTGAAACGAGCTGTTCTCCCCAGGAAACGTGCCGATCCGCTGGGGCTCTGACTTTGCAAGATCCCAGAGCAGCAACTTTCCATCCAGACCCACCGTGTACAATTCTTTCCCCTGGCGTGTCAGCTCAAGCAGAGGAACACTTTGTTTGTGTCCACGAAGTTCCTTCAGTGTCGGCTCTTTTTGTCCATCCAGACTCCAAATGTGAACCACTGAGTCAGACGTTCCCACCACCAGTTGGTTTCCATCAGGCCGCACCGAGATGCTCACTGGGCTTGGCGAATAACCAACCTCAATGATGGGATAGGCACGACGAATCTTCCAAAATTTAAACTCCCCATCCAACGAGCTAGTCGATAGGTTTTGATCGTTCCAGTTCATCACCAGGCTGGTGATCGGCTTGGAGTGTCCCTTGTCCTTGCTGTTCATGGAGTACACGAACTTGAAGCCCGTGTTTGCAGTGTCCCAGATGTGGATATCGGTGCCTTGAATCGAGTCGTCAGGAGAGGCTGCAGTCACCAACATGTTCTTGTAACGACGCTGCCACTCTACCAGGGAGGTCCCTTGTGGAACTTTGTGCGTTTTCCAGGTCTTTGTATAGCGGTACCAGATCGCCAGGTTGCCTCCGGTGAACCCAACGGCGAGACGGGAGTCGTCGATGTTGAAGCTAACAGCGCCCGTCTTTTCACCCACAGGAGCGGACTGCTCTGTTACCAATTCGGGCTGGGTTTTCGCGTCAGTGTAAGTCCAAACTTTGGCGGTGCCATCGGCAGAAGTGGTCACCAACAAGTTTCCGTCAAAGCTCCACTCCAGGCTTCGGATCGCCTTGGCGTGCAGCCCCTTCCACTCTCCGATTTTCACCAACGAGTTGGAGTCCAAGAGCTCAATGGTTCCATCATCGTAACCCACGGCAATCCCTTGTGCATCACGACGGATCGCCATGCTTGTAAGGGTCTTGCCTGCGCCTTTGTAGGATGCCACAAGCTTGTTGTTCTCAAAGTCCCAGAGGTGAACGTCACCGTTGCCCAGAGCAGCGACGGCATAAAACTTGTCAGGCTCCCACCCAACACGAACAACAGGATGCTCAAACTTGTATTCAAGCTGGCTCTCTGCGTTGAAGGGATAGCGCAACACAATAAGCTTGCCATCTTGCGTCCCGTACACCCACTTGGTGTCGTCCTGGCTTTGCTCCATGTGGTTCACAGCGCCCACGGACTCTCTCCCGTACAGAAGAACAGGATAATCGTCGGCAACCCAAAGGATAGCCCGTCCTCGATACTCGCCAAGCAACACTTTGTTGGCTTTGGGATCAGGGTGCCATGCAAGGCTTAGGGCTCCCTGCTCAATCTGGAATGTGGGCTGAGGGATCTCCTGAACCGTGCCCTCTTTGATCTTGGAGACATCCCACAACTTAAAGGCTCCAACCTGTCCTTTGTCTTTCGACGAGGAGATCGAAGCCATGAACCGCTCACTTGGCGAAAAGGCCACGCCAGTCACAGGGTGAGAGTGGCTTTCGAGAGTCTTGAGGAGCTTGGGAGGCGTCGCTCCCAAGGTGGCTTCCACCTGCCACAGCTTAATCGTGGTGTCGGCCGAAGATGAAGCCAGATAGAGACCGTCCTTGCTCCAAGACAGACCTAAGATGACGCCTTTGTGTGGAGCCGCAACCTCTGAAAGCTTGGCGCCAGTCAACGTGTTGTACAGAGCCAAAGTTCCATCGCTCAGGCCCACAGCCGTGATCGAACCATCCGGCCGAAGGGCAACGCTAGAAACTGGGGAAGCCGTCTCCGCGTTTCCAGCAGGAACTGCTTTGCTTGCATCCAGGCTTTGCCACAGCAACATCCCTTTGTTGTCGGATGTTTTGTAGCCCGCGACCAACACGGGATAGGCGGTAGCTTCAGGCCCCAACATCCCAGCAACGAGAGCTTGTCCTGCCGAAGAAGCCTTGGGGGGGAGGATCGACTCTCCCTCTTTTCCCTTCTCCCAGCGACGAATGGCACCATCGCTGCCCAGGGACACAACAGCATCGCTCTTGGGGACAAAGGCAACGCTCTTAACTTCACTGGAGGTTGGATACTCATAGCTCTGATCAATGATTCCATTGATCGCTTGTCGTACCAGAATGCGACCGTCTTGGCTCACAGTAACAAAGCGCTCCCCTGTGGCATCCCAGCCCACACTTTGCACCCGAACCTCTTTTTTCTGAACAGAGAATGACAACCCCTTCACAAAAGGAATGCATTTGGATTGTTCTTCTTTTCCAGAGTTGGGATCGTTGGTGTTGTCTTGCTTCTTTGCGATATCTCCACAAGAGCACCCTGATCCCAGTGCTGTAGCCACGAGGGCCAAAGCCCCCAACCAATGTAGGGTTCGTCGTCTCCAACTGTGTTTCATGAAAGTTGCCACTCCTCACCTGTGTTGGCGTGCTCTATTTTTCGTTGCCTGGGTCTCGCGCTGTGTCATTCACAGCCCCATGATGCAAGACAACAGGACGTCAATGGAATACTATGATTGATCAATCAACAACCTACAGATACTATATACAAAACACCTGCTTCTCCACCAACTATACATCTCGCACAGGAAAACATCACAGTCGGACCCGCAATGCTTTTCCATGCAACCTCAATTCTGTTGGCAAGCCCCACAAAAAAAAGTCTAGCCCCACAAAGAAAAGGGGCTTTCTATGGTTTCAAAGACTTGCTGAACAGGGGCAGAGCCAAACAGATGTCCCTCGGTTGGCCAGCACACCACCTCCAAAGTTTCCTCTCCAACAGAACAACGCAGAGCGCAGGCGTGCAGGTAGGTTCGATCAAAAGTCGCCGCGTGGTCGCTGGCTCCGTACAAGGCATCACCGAGAACAGGAGAACCCAGGCTCTTCATCGCGACCCGAAGCTGGTGGGTTTTGCCTGTTTCAGGCTTGAGCACAAACAAACGCAGGCCAGGAATGTCGCCAGGGATCGCGTACGAGACAAAGCGGGTAATCGCCGGCTGCTCTGCAGAACGTTTGAGCTTCCAGGTGCCTCGTCGGCTGCGCTCCATGTCGCCCTTGATCCATCCTTGCTTTTTGGAAGGACGCCGTGATGCCAAAGCCAGATACACCTTGTCCACCTGACGCTGAGCAAAGGCCTCTCCCAACAAGGAGGCCATCTCACGATCGCGTGCCAACACCAACACACCAGAGGTAATGGCGTCCAGCCGGTGCACAGGAAACAACTCTCCTTCAGGCAATGCCTCCTGGCGTTGTTGTTCGCGTAAGACCTGCATAATGCCTGCTTCTTCAGCGCGTTGATGAAAAGCGAGCCCGGCCGGTTTGTCGATCACCAGGATTCGTTCGGAGGAATACAAAACAGGAATGTGTCGCATGGAGCCTCAAGCAAAAGGTTGGACAAGGTTACCTCACCACAAACAAGAAGCTCTCGCTGTGGGAATCAACCTTGGGGGCATACATCGCCTGACTTCGCGCAGGCAGGGTTCGGTAAGAGCCTGCTCGCTCGGCCCGCAAACGGTACCGAAGAGTTCGAGAGACCCGAGGGGGAAGCCAACCCACAAAAAACGCGGCGTGTGTATCCCGCAATTCAAAGTGACTGATCCACGACTCCGCAGGTCGACCGCTACGAATCTGGACTGGCTCCAGACCGGCAGGCTTTTTGTCTTCGACCAAGAGATACCGCAATCGTCGATTCGACCGCAAGGTGACCTGCACTTCAATTTCAGAGCCTGCCTTAACAACCGCACCCCAAGAGATGGGTTGAAGAACTTCTCTGCCCTTTTGATTGACCACGCGAAAATACTTTCGGGTGACCTGCAGATCTGGATGTCCTCCCTTCCGAATCCGCGTGGCTTTTGTAACAAATCGCAGCGCCGCGCTGTAAAACAACGAACCCTTTCCGATGTTACGAAGCTTTAGAGTTTGGGATGCAGCTTGCAAGACCTTGCTCCCCAGCACGATCCGGGCGCCACCTCCCATAGGATTGATGTTGGAGAAGGTGCGCCGCGTCAGCACGCGCCCGTCAAGCAACACTTCCACGCCCCGCTTCCCTTTGTTTTGTTCTCCCATAGCGATGGAGAAGGCTCCAAGGCTCAACAACGCTTGCGCGGAATCACGAGTGGAGCGCCATCGTGCACCACGTCGTTGGCCAAGCAACCAGCGCGCCATAGGTGCCCAAAGAGACCGCCCGAACTTGGCTTTGACAAAAGCTCGAAGCGCCACAGCTGTAGCTTCCAAGCCATCCTGCGACCAACCACGCAAGGTTCCCTTTCCGCGGAAGGAAGCCCTCCCAGTGCCATCGTTCTGGATGTATCCCTTCAACTGCTTGAGAATGTACCGAGCGGTTTTCTTGTCCCCTTTGGCTTCAAAGGCAAGCGCCAACAACGCATGACCGTAAGGATTAAGCTTCTTAAGGTACCGCAAGCTGTAGTCCGCCTCGGAGAGCGGAAGCTTCCCGGCCAAAGCCAGCGCGTAAAGAGCATACGCATGCAACGACGGCTGGTTCCGCATGGTTCGGAGCTGCCCTTGCAGATAGATCGCAGCCCGAGACATCACCCTAGCTCGGACTCGAACCCCTGCCTGTTTGGCGCTGGCCAGACCAAACAACACGTACGATGTCATAAACCGGTTGGTCCGGTCGTGCTTCCACCAACCCCAACCTCCATCAGAGTGTTGGAACGCATACAAGCGACCCAAGCCAGCCCGAAGAACCTTGGGAAGTTTCCGCGCCAGCTTGGGTTTAACTTTGTCGAAGTTCGCAAACGTCTTCGCGACAAGCACCGCCGGCAAGAACCGGCTCATGGTTTGTTCCACACACCCATACGGGAACTGCACGAGATAACCCAACCCTTCAAATACGCTGCGTGACAACGAGGACGTAAGGACCAACTCCATCTGCTGCGAACCTTCCACCACCTCCTTCGGGATTTGAACGGCGATCTCCTTGGTTTCACCTTTTTGCATCGCCCCTGCCCAGTGAAGCTGTTGAGGCATTCCAAAGGCATGAACAGGCAACTTGACTTGAACAGCGTCGGCTGCATCGGAGGACTGCACCTTGGCTGTCAATTGCAATGTTCCGGTCTTCGACGGCTTGACCCAGAAGTTCCAGCGACCGTTGCTCCCCTTACGCAGACGACCTCGAATCGGCTTGGCGTCGAGGAGCGCTGCACCCTTGGCTTGTAAGGAAACCTTGACACGACGAGACTTACCACGGTTGTACACCATCACGGTCACTTCGGCCTTGTCGCCTTGCATCACAAAGCGAGGTGTAGCCAAACGAACCATCAAAGGCTGTTGGGTTTGAGTCACAGTCTGCAACGAGCCAACCTCCGCGTTGGTCCCCACAGCCACCGCACGGATCGACCAAGTCGTCAGAGAATCAGGCCAACGGAACGAAACCCTCGCCCGGCCCTTGCGATCCGTCTTAACCTGAGCCAACCACACTGCTGTCTCACGAAAATCGGTCCGCAGACGTGGAGAGGGAAGCTTGGAACCGTAGGTGTTTCCCACACCTCGCTGAGCAGTGCCGGTCGCACGAGGTTTGGCTGTGTCGTCTTCGTTGTCAGGAGATGGAAGACTTCGACGTCGTGGGGAAGCCTTCGCCATCCGAGAAATGCTCGGCTGGTCTGCCGCACTGGGTGGAACCGCGCTGGGTCGGTTTGACTTCGGCGACGGCTGCACAGAACCTCGACCGGCGAAACTGTTGCTGGTCTTTCCATAACCACGACCACTCCCAACGATTGCATCCTTGGCCTTGCTTCGAGTACGTCGAGACCGTTGAAGCTTTTGGCGATAGCTTCGCTGGTACGCCAACTGTTGCATGAGTTGTTTGTATGTGATGCGGCTCGAAATTCGTGCTCCTTCATGAAGCAACTTGTTCCGCACCCAGCGACCCCCTGACGTTGAAACCAACGACCTTTGGACTGGAGGGACAAACGTTCGTTTCAAATTCGGCCAGTTCAATCCACCGATGACATCCAGGCTTTGGTCGTAAGCCAACAACAAGAACTCGGAACGAACAGGCTTGTTGTTTCCATCCACAGCGCGAAGAGTCCATCGGACCTTCTCACCCGGCTTGTACGATGACTTCAACTTGGAGATTTGCACTTTCAAGAAACGATGACTTGGGGGCACGGCCACCCGAATCATACGGTGATGCCAAACGTAATCCTGAAAGTGCGACACCGAGACCCAGGCGTTGGGCGCAAAGGATGTCTTCACGGGGATCTTCAAGAACGTGATTCGCCCCTTCGCCCGGACCACCTGGCTCCATTGCAACCCCTGGTTCTCCACAGAGACCCAGTAGCTGTGGGGTCGTTTTTTCTGGCGTACCAACAACGTAATCGATTCCCCAGGTCGGTACACCTTACGATCCGTGACCACCTCCAAGTGGGAAGTCCGCATCGACAACCTTCGTAGCCTTGGACCTGCCAACCAAAGATTGGTGCTCTTGGCCACAACAGCCTTGTTCTTCCCTTTGACTTTGTAGGTCACTCGAAACAAGCCCAACGCATCCATCGAGAACCGCAACGTAGCTCTCCCATTGGCCTTGGTCCGAACCCGAAACCGACGAACGACCTTGCCAAGAACCTGTCGATTCCTGCGCCAACGAATGCGCTGCACTGTAACAACCCCAGGAAGCGAGGTTCCTTTGCCATTGGGCCGAAGGGTTCGAAGATCCACCACCACATTGCCGCCAGGCTGAACGATCTGACGCTTCAGTTGGAGGAAAGCAAACGCCTCATTCTTACCCAAAACGGTAGAGCCTTGTCCCAGCGAGGTCTGACCGGATGAATCCGTCACCTCCACCGCAAGAAAATACTGTTGGTACCGCCAGCCTTTGGAGGTTGGAGTCGTAACAACCAGTTCCCCTTTGTCATTGAGGACCCCCTCCTTCCAGGTCGCTTGCCCCATCTGCTCTTTCCAACGCTTGATCTGGTTGACATAATTCTTAATGTAGCGACAAGGGTTGTAACGACGGTAACGCAGATAGCGACGAGAACCTCGGTAGCGTTTGTAACGACGCTTGTATCGTTTGCATCGTTGGCGGTAGTAACGAAGAGAACGACGGTACGAGCGGATTTGGTATGTGAGGTTGCGCTTGGAATACTTTTGTTGTTGTTCCCACTGTTCGTAGGTACGCAAACCATTGGAGGGCGGCGTAAAGCCTAGCAGCCAGGCATACGGTTGGGGCATGGAGAACCGTGGATACACGTTCATGCTCCCCAGCCTCCAGCGAACTTTTCCCCCACGCACAGCACCACCAAAGGTGTATCGGGCTTGCACTTTCCAACGTAGCGTATCTCCGGCGAGGAATCGCCCAGGCATCAAAGAAGCTGACACCTGCACCTTCTGACGACGGTATTCTTCCACACGAAAGTACCGGAGAAAGCTGCGGTACCGACGAGATGTTGGTCCATAATAAACCTTGATCCAAACCTGGTAACGCCCCAACGTCCCAGACTTGGGAAGCTCAAAGGCACCATGAAAGCTACCAAAATCGTTGGTGACAAAGGTTTTGCGGAACACGACTTTGTTTTTGGATCCTTTGACCTGCACGTCCAGCTTGCGACGTTTTTGGGTGCGGTCTTTAACGCTGCCATGCCGAACCACAAGGAAGCCTTTGAACTTGTAGGTTTGTCCGGGTCGATAGGCACCTCGGTCCGACGTCCAAAACACATTTTCATGCAGACCCAAACGCTGGAACGACCGGTAGCGATGGTACGTTGTGCAAGCGCTCTTGATGCACGCCATCAAACAAAGCTCACGAGGCTGGGTCTTCTTCGGCAGCTGGAACGTAAGCATGCCGCTAGCGTCGGTAACACCGGTGCGTCGCGCCGACACATTGTACTTGTGGTTCCACTGGTATCGGTACCGGTAAGGATAGTAACGACGCCGATACGACCGACGGTAGCGATAGCCACGATAGCGGCGGTAGCCCCAAGCTCCATAAGTGGGACGACCTGTGCGCTGTCTTTGGACAACTCCCAACCACACTTTGGCTTTACGAATCGGCCGATGATTCCGTCCATCAACGACCTGCAAGATAGCTTTGTGTCCGATCAATTTCACGACAATCGCATAGGGCGAAACGAGAATCGGCATCGACATTGTGATGGTTTTTTTGAATCGATTAAAACCCTTCACTTCCAACACGTACGAGCCGGACCCCAACTTTGGAATCGAAAGAGTCCGCTGAATCGCGGTGGAATTGGCCCAATACGACAAGGGGATTTTTTTCATGGACAGGTTTCTGGACCATACAAGCTTCCCCCGTCGAATTCGTTTGGGCGCAAACAGCTTCTTGTCTTGAAGAAACGAAGGCTGCACATTCGCTCGGTACAACCGGACGGTCGCCCGTTGAATCCGCAGCAGGGTCAGATGGACAGGGTGACTTTGTTTCGGACGCCAAAGCGTTGTGGTGTTTACAGACAACCCAGGCTCTGTCCACTGGAGATAGAGCGCCCGAGCAGAGCGTGCCCAACCACTCTTCCCCTGCGACAATCGCTTGAGGCGTGCCAACGTTTGCCTCGAAGGCCAACGATTCTTCGTCTTCGCCTGCTGCAATCGCCCGCTCAGCAGGTTGTACTCCCACTGCGCTTCGTACGTTGTACCACGCAAGGCGCGCTGTGCCTTGCGAAACAACCATGTGCGACGAGAGTTGTAGTCCTTTGGGGCTCCACCCACTTGGTAACGTGCAAGAAGATAAGTAAGCCAGAACGAATACGCTTGGTGACGAACCTTGGGGGAGAACTTGGGCTGGCACAACATCTGTACGTATTCGTATACCAAAGCATACTTCTTCTCCCTGGTGGCCTGTCGCATCTCCAACCTGTACCAGGCTGCCTTGTCTTGGGTTGTTAACTGCGCTTTGAACCCACCCATCAGGATACGTAGCTGCTTCATTTGCTGAAACAGACCTTTCTGTCTGTAATTGTTGGGGTAGTGGTAATACACAGAGAGGCTTTGGTCATAATACCTGGCCAACCGGAGGCGGGCTCGCAAGGCAGCGTATGTCTTGTTCTCCAGCTTCAAGAACGCCTGAGCGTCACGGGATTCATAGGTTGAGGTTCGGTTGTTGTTCTTCTTCCACCAACAACTGAGCAAGGAACGGAGCATCTGTTTCTTCTTGGACTCGACAGCGTTCTTCTGGATACGCGAACGAAACCAGTAGTGGGCTCGATAACATTGACCTCGCTCCACCAGATTCCAAAATTGTCTCTCTTGGTAGCTCCCCGCATGACTGGGAGAATGTCCCCCCAACACCACAAGACATACCACCACCGTGATTTGAAGCCAACAATGAGCCCTTTGCATTCGATTCTCCCTCTTAGGGAAGGCGAAACGCAAAACGTCGACATCGAGCGTTTTTTCATTCCGACTCCCAGACAAACTGGACGATTCCACAATTGCATTCGACAGATGGAGCTCTATCTGTGCAAGACAGAACCTCCGCATCCTTCTACGTGTTCGATAAAGACACCTAAACGCACGGTGGGTTTGTTCGATCTATCGAAGTTAAAATGAAAAACAGGCGGGGCACAAGCTCCCACAAGAAGGAGGGTTTCAAGAAGGGGGAAGAAGTACCTGGACGGCCTCCTTCAAGGCGTCATGCATTGTACTCAACGTGGGTTCCAAACGTTTGAGAAGCAGACCTGCGCCGCTCCAATCCATCTTTGAGGCGATTTGCTCCAATTGGACGCACAAGCTACTCACTTGCAGCCCACCAAACATCGCACTTGTTGACTTTAAGGAATGGGCGGCACGTTCGAGCGTTTCAGCGTCTTGCTTGCTCAGAGCCTCTTTCATCTCTGTGATCAGGTCGCGGCTGTTTTGCATGTGATTGTCGACCAGCGACTGGAAAGCCTCTGTGTTTTCACCACACACTTGCATGAGCTGCCCCAGAGCCTCGGTGGAGAGAGTCACAAGGGCAGGCATGGAGGGCAGCGAAGCTCGAACCACAGCGATCCGCGCCGGTGTACGTAGGCTGGTGTGTGACGCTCGCTGTACCATCGCGCTGGTGCTCGCCGTTCTGCGGAGGATGCGATTGGAATACACCTCCAGCACGCGCATCAAGTCTTCCACCTGGATGGGCTTCCCAAGGAAGTCGTCAATGCCTGCATCTTCAAACTGCTTGCGCTGCTCTTTCATGACATTGGCTGTAAGCGCGACAATGTATGGGCGCTCGTTACGCGAGAACCGCTGGTGAATTTCACGTGTTGTTGTGGGGCCATCCATGTGAGGCATCTGCATATCCAACAACAACATCTGGAACTCTTCATTTTCAAGAGCCTGTAGAGCCTCCAACCCATGAGATACAATCGTGGGTGTGTACCCCAAACGCTCCAGAATCTGCTGGATCACCTGTTGATTAATGGGGTTATCTTCGGCCACCATAATTTTGAGCGGCAGTTCATCGGCCCAACGCTTCTGCTGCAGAGTCGGCTTGCTTTTGCTTTGCAAGGACTGCCCTGTCAACACCCCGAGCAAAACGTTGAGCATTTGCCGACGTCGAAGGGGCTTCAGCAAGACCCCTACAAACATCGACTCTTCAATGCTCGAACGGCTGTAGGCATCGGCCAACGACGTGATGCAAACCATCGGTGTTTTCGGTGCAATTCGATCAAACTCACGGGCTTTGCTGTCGGGTTCGCCCAAAACCGTGGAGAGCAAGACGGCGTCAAACTTGTGAGTGTCTTGCCACTCCAAAGCCACTTCAAAACTCTCTGTGGCCATCACCCGCATTCCCCAAGATGATGCGTTGGCCGTTAGGCACAGCCGGGTGGTTCGCTGAGGCTCCACAACCAAAAGTCGCTTGCCACTGAGCGCCTTGCCCAAGACGGCGTCATCGTCCTCAACCGCCACAGCTTCAACTGCCATGGAGAACGTAAAGGTCGAGCCATGACCTGGCATACTCTCGACGCAGATCTCCCCCCCCATCAGTTGCACCAAATGCTTACAAATCGCGAGGCCGAGACCAGTCCCTCCAAAGCGCCGGGTTGTCGATGGATCGACTTGGTGAAACTCTTGAAACAGACGGTTCTGCTCCTCCTCCGGAATCCCAATCCCAGAGTCTCTCACGGAGAAAAGCAAAAAACCTGGCTCTTCCTGTCGAATGTCGACGACAACTTCCCCTTCGCCGGTAAACTTAATCGCGTTGCTGATCAGATTGATCAAGACCTGCTGCAGACGAAACGCGTCGGCTTTCACCGAATGATGGACGTTGTGTTCCATCCGATAGGCGAGGTCGATGCCCTTGTCCCAGGCCCCTTGGGCAAACAAGTCCAGGACATCTTCGACGCAGTCACGCACGTCGAAGTCGTGCAAATCCAAGTTCACATGGCCGGCTTCCAGTTTAGAGAAGTCTAGGATATCGTTAATGATCCCCAGAAGAAGTTCGCCGCTTTTGTGGATGGTTTGAACGAGGTCACGTTGCTCAGGTTCCAGCCTGGTATCGACAAGAAGACTTGCCGCCCCAATCACTCCGTTGAGAGGCGTTCGAATCTCATGACTCATGTTCGCCACGAACGCGCTCCGAGCGTGGGCCGCGTTCAACGCCTCATCCCGCGCGACCTTCAGGTCTCTTGACATTTCCATCGCTCGCTCGACCTGCGCGCGGCTCTCCGCCTTCTCCTTCTGCAGCTGCTCCATGTGGAATTCAATCACATACAGAAACGAAAGGCAGATGGTAACGACAATGGACAGCCACCCCAAAAAGACAAACGGGGTAGCATGCGCCGTGAGTTGAATGTGAGGGGTGATGGAGAAGAAGGCCTCACTCCCAAACACCGCAAGACCAGCCGTCATCGCGAGACCCGACCACATCACACAAGCCTTGGCGCCGAGAAAAAAGGCCGCAAACATAGGGACAATCACGAGAGCATACAAAATGGGAGCCTTCGACTGCCCCATCACCATGGCTTGTGTAGCCAACACAATCGTCAGCAAAGCAAGCTGGACACCAAACGCCTTACGTACCCGAGGAAGCGGATGGTCGCGTTTGAGCATCCACCGAATGCATGCAAAACCAACAAAGAGAACGAGATAGAGCGATGGCAGAAAGACCAGCCCGCGAAAACCAAAGCGCAGGGTCATGACAAGCCCACTGACCATCCCAACCCATGAGAAAGGGAGCAGCAAGGACGCCTGGACATCAAGGACCGTAGTCTCGGAAGAATGACGGCTGGTCAGCCACTGCCAAAATGTTTTAGGGTTCATCGCTTTGCACGGGAGGAACCATCCCACTCCATCGCCAAAAAACCAAACCCAATTGTATACACAGGGCATTGATCATAAAAATTGCTTCATCGGAAGGAACAGCATGGTTATGCAACATTTAAAAGAAAACAACAAGCTGTAGTCCTAAAATGGAAGGATTGGAAAGCGCCACAAGCTTGACGGTTTTGATGAGTCTCAGTACCCTGTCTGTCACAGATTTTCAGCAAAGGCAGCATCGCCCCTTCGCCGCTTTTGCTCCGCCTCCTACAAGGAAGCTGGTATGCCCCAAGCCACAGCCTCAACAACATCCCCCAGTCGCTCAGAGCGGGTTCAGTCCTTGATGAGACGCCTCGCCGTAGCAGGTGCTTTGTTGACGCTTGTGGCGATGGGCGGCATTCACCCCATGATCGGCCCGATGCTCCCCATTGGCATCGCCACCCTCGCAGCCTACCTGATCTGGGGCATCACAGGACCTCTCCTGTTTACGGTCGTTCTGTTGCTTCGTCCGGGAGAGCTGATCAACCCCGCGCTAGGCAAGCTTATGCTAGGAAAGCTAACAGCCGTCGCCTGTTTGGGGTTTTGGTTCTTTCACTTCTTTGTGCTGCGCAAGCGCCACCTCTCCCGGGATTTGCTCTCTGGGTTGATGATGGGCTTCACCATTGCTGTCATTCTTTGCTCCGTCAAAAGCACGGATCCAGGCCTGAGCCAAGCGTTTCTGTTTGACGTCTGGCTGAAGCTCGTTCTCTTGTTTTACGCGATCGCCAACCTCGCCGGTCCTGACAAGGCATTTCGCGTGTATGTCACAACAGCGATGTGGCTGACCGTCGTTCTAGGCGTGTTTGGCATACACAAGGGGCTCACTGCGTCTCCAGGTGACCTGATCGAAGGCGGCCGGGTGGGCATCGGGAAGCTCCTCGAAGACCCCAACGACTACGCCCAAATGCTCCTCGCCACCGGGCTTGCGTACATGCTAAACTGCCTGATCATGGCTCCCAAGAAACACCTCAAGGTCTTGTTCCTTGTTGGGTTCTTGTTGATCTCGTCTGGCGTGTACTTTGCCAAATCACGCGGTGGCTTCCTGGGATATATGGCGGTCGTCGCCACCACGGCTCAAAGCCGAGTGTCGCTGCCCACGTTGCTGGCAGTCACAGGAACCATGGCTGTCGGAGGATTCTTTTACCTCGTGGCGGCACGGGGCGAAGACAGCGTGGGTGAGGTGGATGCCTCTGCACAAGGACGGCTGGATGCCTGGAAAAGCGCGGTCTACATGTTTATCGCCAACCCAGGGTTTGGGGTGGGGCTCCAATGCTTTACGTCCAATTACCTGACCTACGCCGTTAATCCTGTGATGTGGAAGCCAATGGACACCCACAGCGCCTGGTTTAAGATCATAGGAGAGCTGGGTTTTATAGGCTCGATTTTCTTCTTCCCCATGGTGTTGGTGGCCGTATGGCGTTCCTTTAAGCTCGAAAAGTGGGCTCGTACCAGCCAAATCGCAGCCAAGGGGGACTGGTATCTTGAGGCACTCTTGCGCTCGATTTATCCAGCGATGATGGGGTGGTGCATCTCCGGAACCTTCCTATCGAACTGTTATTCTTGGTTTTTATATATACAGATCGCCATCTTAGTCGCTGCGCTCACTCTCAAGGAGAACTGGAAAGATCCAACCCTTGCCGACCCAAACAACGATCCCCATCGTGGGGTCCAAGCTTCTAACTCCTAGCGTTGACCGAAGGTCATGGAATGACAGACAAACCATCCTCACCATCCAGCTATCCTTTTGAAACACCTGGACTTCAGGTCACGCCGGAAGGTTCGGCAACTCCCGTCAATGTTCCACCGATGGAAGTTCGCGATATGCCGACGGTGTACGGTCTCACCCGAACCAGCATGATGCCTGCGTTTCCGGAACGCAACGCTCCTCCCACGCACAAGCTGGAGCGCAAAAACATCCCACAGCATCCGAACACCAGCTTCAGCGCGACCATGCCCAATGAGTTTATGATTCCCTCTTTTACGGGCACAACCGCGTTTGAAGCGATGAGGTACGAGAAGCCATTTATCGTGCGGCTGTGGAGCAGCTTTTGGCAAAACAACTCCATCTTGATTGCCAGCGGGATTGCCTATCACGCCCTGATTTCCTTGATCCCCTTGTTTGCGTTTGCCTTTGTCGTCCTGTCCCAAATGTTCGACACAGAGCTGCTGGTACAAACCCTCGCCAGTAACGCTGAGCACCTTGTTCCTGGCAACATGACCGCGATCGAGTCCCAGCTCACCTACTTCGTAGTGCACCGTGAGTTGTTCGGCGGTGTGACCTTAATTCTCTTGTTGTTCACCAGTCGGATCGCGTTCCTAACGCTGGAGAGCGCCATGGCTGTGGTGTTTGCGTACGACAAAACACAGTCCAAGCGCCGCTTTTGGGTGTCCATTACCATCACCTACGTATACATCGCCTGCATCTTCATCGGCTTGTTACTTCTGACAGGGGTGAGCTCGCTCTTAAGTCGTTCGAGCAACGGAACCATCAACCTTCTGGGGCTTTCGTGGGCGCTGCACCTCAACTCCAACATCTTCCTCCATGTCCTCAGCTACATCGGCCTGGGGCTGATGCTTTCGTCGTTTTATATGATCCTTCCACGGTGCCCCATTTCACACAAGCGAGCGCTGCTCGGAGGATTTGTGGCGGCTGCCATCTGGGAAGTGGTACGCCACGGGCTGATCTACTTCTTCTCGGAATACTATGTGTTCAGCCAAATTTATGGAGCGCTAGGGACTGTGATTGTGATCTTGCTCTGCCTCCAGATCGCAGCCATTATCATCTTGCTGGGAGCCCAGATCATTGCGGAATTACAACGCGAAGAGCTGTATCTCACTCTGAAAGGTGAGCTGGGAAGCAGCGATTCTGCTTAACTTGTGACGCTTTTTCGACCACTCTCCCCCTTACCTCCAACGAAACCATCCTTTCCGCTTGCATCTACGAAACGCCACCCCCATATTGTGGGATGTCCACGAAACCCGTTTGGAGAGAAGGCGTTGCAATGGCGAACTCCCCCTCAACCACTCCCAACTCCTGGTCCAGGCACCGCTGGCGAAGCCTTTGTTTGATAGGCGGGCTGCTAGCGTTGAGCCTCTTCAGCATTAACTGCGGTATGTACCAACCACCTCGTGTGTGGAAGTGCGAATGCCTGCAAGTCTGCTTGGACAAAGACGGCAACCAAATAGCATCCATCCGGCCTCTCAAGCTCACCCAACTGGCTTGCGGTTACACCCGGACCGGCGCTCTCTACGACGCTGCCCAACGATGCGACAACCAACCTGTGGACGGCTGCGCCCGAACAGCCTGCACCTGCAGCACCTGCTTCTTCTCGCGCAAACACGTTTGCCGACAGCGCGCCAGAGCCGGCGTTGCACCAGTTCCAGGAACCATCGACGACGATGACACGGTTTGGGTTTTTGACTCTGATGACGATGATGACGTCGATGTCTACGAAGAAGAAGAATGGCTCGACTCCGACGCTCCCTACGACGACTGGATCGAGGACGACACCAACAACTGGTCCGATGACAACACAGACGACAATTGGTCTGACGACAACTGGTCTGACGACAACACCGATGATAACTGGTCTGATGACAACACGGATGATTGGGGCGATGACGATTGGGGGGATGACGACTGGAGTGACGATCCTTAATGGAACAAGAGATCGGATATAAGAGAGCGCTGTTGCGTTTCGCCTTAACGAAAGAACTCCCCTACCCTCGACGCGCGCTGGTAACCTGAATCGCAGGCCGCTGCTGTCCCGAAGTGAGACCTTGCAAGCGGGCTTCCATGTCGGATTCGTCGTGGCTGCGACGAACAGCTTCTTTCTCGTCGATGATCTTTTTGCGAACCAATTCTTCCAAGGATTGGTTCAGGAGCAGGTTGTTCTTTCCACTCATCGCAGTCGGGATCTGGTGCGTCTTGCCCTGACGAACCATGTTCGACACAGCGGAGTTTACCGACATAACCTCAAAAGCAGCCACTCGTCCTCGCCCGGCCTTTTGCTTACACAAGACCTGACTCACCACTCCCTTGAGAACCTCCGACAACGTACCGCGTACCTGATTCTGTTGCTCTGCCGAGAACATATCGATGATTCGGTCGATGGTGCTCACTACGTTGTTGGTGTGGAGAGTTCCAAAGACAAGGTGACCGGTCAACGCTGTCTCGATCGCCAAAGAGACGGTCTCGCGATCTCGAAGTTCCCCAACCAAGACGATGTCGGGGTCTTCCCGTAGAGCGGCTCGCAACGCATCGCCAAAGGAGTTTGCGTGCAACCCAATTTCTCGTTGGTTGATCAGGGACTTCTTACTCTCATGCACAAATTCGATGGGATCTTCCAGGGTGATGATGTGCTGACTCTTCCAGTGATTGAGCATATCAATCAAGGCAGCCAGCGTGGTTGATTTACCACTCCCAGTCGGTCCAGTAACGAGAACAAGTCCTTGCTTGAAGCCAGTAAGGTCACAAACACTCTGCGGTAGACGAAGGTCCTTCGCAGAGGGGATGTGCGTGGGAATCTGACGCAACACCGCGCTCACCCCGTTGGCTTCGTTGAACAAGTTTACCCTGTAACGTGCCATGCCTTCAATGGTGTAGGAGAAGTCAACTTGCTCTCGCTTCTCAAACTCGCTTAAGTGACGGTCTTCCATCATCCCGGCGAGCAACTCGTAGACGTCTTCTTCGCCCAACACCTTGGCGTTGGGAACCTCAACCAGATCACCATCCAAACGCCAGCGAATGGGCTGCCGAGCAGAGAGGTGAAGGTCGGACGCGCCAACCTGAGCCATCTGTTGAAGCAGAGGCAAGATCGCCGACAGCCGCTGCCGCTTCTGCTCTGGAGTGAGGCGTTCACGCTTACGACGTATTCGCTTAATCTCCATGGAGGGCATCGCGCTGTGGCTCATGTTGCTGCCACCACCACCGATCCCCACAGCCGGAGCGGAGGCAAGCTGGTTCTGCAACGATTGAAGGGCCTGCGCATGAAACGCTTGCGATTGTTGGACTTGCGCTTGCATCACCTGATTTTGTTGGGCTTGAAGCTGTAACGCTTGTTGGGTCTGAAGATGCAGCTGCTGGATGCTTTGATTTTGTTTGGCCAGAGCATTCAACAACTCTTGGGCCAGCTTGGTGTCCATCGCTGAAGGAGCTTGGGCCACAGGCTGTGGTGCGTGGGTTGGTGCATAACCCTGGCCTTGCGGATGACCGTACGCTCCACCTTGTGCCATGGGTGTGCCAGGAGGAGAGATCCCCTCCCCTTGTGCGGGCAAACCATCCGACGACTTGGGCGCAGAGATTCCATGTTGTTGCAAGATCCAGCGGAAGTTCCGCTTGCTGATCCGGAAAAGATAAGGCTGAATCCCTGGAAGAACTTCCTGAAGGGCGTCGAGGACCTTCCGCGTTGGTTCACGGACAAAGGCCACACGCAGCAAGTTTCCGTCCAACTCCAACGGCAACATCTGATGTTGTTGAATAATGTGACTTGGAAGGATGCTGAGGACATCGGGATTGAAGTCATCAAGGACCTTGAGTTTAAGCTTGGGCAAGGCCGGCTTTTGCAGCATCATCGAGACCATTTCAGCCATCGAACGACACAGTCGGTAGACCAACATCGGCATCCGGCGGAGCAGCTCTTGAAACGATTTGCCTTGCAACATCAAGAGCAAACTCGGCTTCTTAACGAGCACACTGGCGGAGCGTTCCTGCTGCAACAAGAAGTCGGAAGCGCCGATAATTCGGGGGGCTTCCAAGGAGCCCACGTCCACGTACCCGCCCGCCTCACTGAACGGAGCGACCAACGACACTTCTCCGGAAAGTAACAAATAGCAAGTGTCTGCCGAGTCGCCGTTGGTAAAGAGATACTCGTTCGCGTTGTACTCGAACACGCGCGCTGAACTTAAAATCAACTCGAAATCATTGGGGCTCAAGCGAGCCAGCAGCATATCTTGATGCAACGCGTTGTAGATTTGGTCGCGTACTTCGCCGCGCTTCGACAACTCCTTCATCGTTCACTCCTCATCCTTGAGAACAATCCGCGCGAATACATAGGAACTCCACAAGTTCGAGCAGCCATCATTTGCTGCACTTGTTTGACACCGCAACATCATCCTGGCGATGCACTTGTGGAAGAAAACGGCTCTCACGAAGAGGAACTGTAACCGAAACCTGAAAAAGAGAAAGCCTCCCACGCCTTCCCCTTGAAAACAGAAGACTGGAAAACTTCCTGCGCAGGAGTCAGCCCGACTCCAAGGCATGGCAAGTCAGGTGTTCTTAGGCTTTGTAGGCGTTGAGATCGCCCAAAGCAATCTGTCCGTCGTGATGCTTGATGATGCAGCCTTTGATTTCAAGATCGTTGAAGAAGGCCTTGTTCTCCAGCAAAAACCGAGCGGCTCGTTTCAACTCGTTGGGCACAGCAGGCTGGCTTTGCAACGACTCCAGGTCCTTCCGGCTGATCAGCCCCCGGTCTCCTTCACTAGAGGCGGCGATGTAGAAGTGGCGTTTGAGAATCTCGACAACCTGCTTCATCGTCATAGGTGGCTCCGACGAAGATTCCTTCGGCTTTGTTGCACAAGGTTTGGGCTGTGGCGGTGTCGCGACCTCCTCTTTCTCTTCCATCTTGGCTCGCTTCGCTGCCTTGAACGCAGCCTCGTTGGCGACCTCTGGATCTGCCGCAGACGTCTTGGGGTGTTCTGTCTTCGAAGACGCTGCTCGCTTCGCGGCTTTGAACGCGGCCTCACCCTGGGAACCATCGTACGGTTTCGACTCCTTGATCTGAGCAAAGTCAGGAAGAGCCACAGGGCGCTTTGCTTCCACAGGCTCTCCTCCAGGGCTGAGCAGAGGCTGCGCCAGCCGCTCAAACATCGCCTCTGTTAACACCCCATTTTGTTTCAGTTTCAAAAGAGTCTTGTACGCCTCTTCCCGTTCATTTTCGCTTGACATGTCGGTGGAACTGCGATAGGCACTTGCGCTAGCAGACCGGGTCGTGGACTCTGCAACCTTTTGTCCACAGTACCCAGACGCAAGCTTCTTCACCTCACTCCCTGAGGGCGAAGGAGCGTAAGCATCTGTCGAGGTCGAAGACACCTTGCTTTTCTCCTCGACACAACGCTGGCTACTCACAGGAGAGCCAGCCACGCCGCTGGAAAGCCCGGCTTGTTCAAGGGAGTTCAGTCGTTGCATGGAGGACGTTGTCGCCTCCGCTGGGGAACATGAGTTTGGGGTTTGGGGCAACGACACCACTTCGGTTCGGATACAGTTGAGTTTGTTCATCAGAGACTCCTACGCTGGAAAGAGAGGGAAACCTTGGTTCTCACAAGCAGCACACCGTTCCATTGGAATTGTTCGACGCGTTGTCGTCGTGCTGCCTGTGCCTCCCCCCTTTCTCAAGACCCATACCGAAAGCCCAACTCTCCAAAGAACAAGAAACAAAGTCAGGAAGTTAAGCGACGTCCCCTTGCGCTTCAGCAGGGAGACTTTTTGAGAGGTTGTCCGGAATTTGGACAGCCTCTGCACAAAATCCACACACAAACGTCAGCAGAGAAAAGGAGCAGAGGATGAAACTGTTACGTTCTCGAATCCATTTGCTTTGGCTATGCAGCGTGGGTGTTGGAGCTTGTGTATCTGTATCCACAAGCTTACCGAGGACGACCCCACGCGCCACCGTGCAAGCGGAGGCCTCCTCCTCTCACATGGAGCAGCCCAAACAGGAAGACATATCGACGCTTGCCGAAGCAGGACGAGCAGCAGCGCCCGCTTCCCTCCAAGCCTCATCCTTGATCGCACCTGAAGAGTCAGCCTCTCAACAAGCCAAAAAGCCTCCCTCCCCCTTGGTGCCTCCACCTCCGCCTCCTATCCGGGAGCGTCCAGATTGGGAGCAGTGGGTGTCTCGATTCGAGGCAATGGGCAAGTCGATACTTCGAGCCGGTCGTCGAATTCGTTACCGTCAGAGGCAGGTCCGCAAACGTTGCCAACAGGGCAAGACCTCACGGGCCGCTTGCCGCTACCACAACCGCTCGGCCCGGATCTTCTCCATCAATTACCGTACATCGCCGCGCAACTACCGTGGCTATGTTACGTTTTCTCGAAAGCGCAAGAAGAAGATCCCCCGCTCCTTAATGAAGTGGTATCGACGTGTGGATCGGAAGCGTTACTTCCCTCAAGGTCGTTGCTACCTCGACAAAGGAATGCTGGCCAACTGCATGACCTTTGCGCTCTGCGCAGTCAAAGAGGGGGTGCGCAATTACAAGAAAGACGACCAACCTGGTTTTGCTTACCCAACCTGGGGCATTGTCCAATACTGGACGACCAAGATCTTCCACGCGCATCTGCACGACTATGTCAAACAAGGCAAGTCACGAATCGGCATTCGCACATTGCACACCCACATGGATGACTGGAGCCTGGAGCAAAAACTCGCGGTATCTCGCAGACTTTTGCTCGACATGTATGAGTCGTACCGCAAGCTTGTCCGCCGTAAAGCTCGCCCCTCCAACCACATCATCTATAACAAGGCATTTTGCTCCAACATCGTTGTGGACTTGGGGCGCTTAAACCGCGCTCTACCCGGTGACCTGTTTGGAATGGTCCACTATCGCAAGCGCAGAAAGAACGCCAAGGTCCGGCTTCATTTCCAGCATTGGGGGCTGGTCGCCAACCCCTCCCACAATCGGGTGTACCACATCCAAACCCCAGGGGGTCTTTGGGGAAAAACCTACAGGAAGTGGGGAATTCAATACGGGAGCTACACCACACCCGAGACGGAGTGGAAGTGGATTCGTCGACGCCGTCGATACCGCAAGAAAATCATGTCGATCCATCGCGTCAACCTGCACTACTACATGCAGGCCCGCGAACAAAATGTGAACCTTTACAGCTCCAAAGATCCTGACTTTTGTCGGCACTGGATTGAAAACTACGCTGATATCTATTTCAACAACATGGCCGATGTCAGCAAAAACGAATCTACCGATTAGAGTCAAAGACTTAGACACTCGAAGTCACGTCCCTCCAACCCCACCTCCACAACAAATCCTTTCCCAAAGAGAATTCTTGCGACACAGAAACGTCCAAACATCATAGAGTAGCAGTGTAGCAAAAAGGGCCAACCCGCGAACAGTGCGCGTAACATACCGTGACTGCATCGAAATGAACCTTGCGCCAGCCCCCTCTTCGCGATAATGTGTTGACCCAAAGTTTGAAGATAGAGTTTGTCTGGTCTCGCTGGTTTGGAGATCCAATGAAACAAGTCACGATGTGGACTGCCGGCCTCCTTTTGGCTCTGGGAGCCTTTTGGACGACACTTCACTTTACCCACAACTCCAGTTCGAATCCTTCGGCCTCCCCCACCAAGGGCAAGTTTGTCCTTCAGTTGTTGCACGCCTCCGACCACGAGGGTGGACTCAACGCGATAGAAGACGCACCGCGCATGTCCTCGGTAATTCGGGCGCTGAAGAAGACCTACCCCCACACAGTGGTCGCTTCCTCTGGCGACAACTACATCACAGGACCCTTCTTCCGAGCCAGCGACGATCCCTCCATGAAACAAGTATTGGGGCGTGTCGGTCCAGGTCGAGGCGACATCTTAATGCTCAACGCCATGGGGTTTCAGGTTTCGGCGCTGGGGAACCATGAGTTTGACGAAGGAACGCCCGTTGTTGCATCCCTGCTCAATAAGGACAGCAAAAATGGGAAAACCTATGAGGGAGCCCTGTTTCCCTACCTTAGCGCCAACCTCGACTGCAGCACCGACAAAGCCCTCGCTCCTTTCGTCACGCCCGATGGTCAGGAAGCAAGCAAGATCCCGCGCACGATCGCTCGTAGCGCCATCGTCACAGTGGGCGGACACCGCATTGGCTTTGTTGGGGCAACCACACCGTCACTTCCTAAGATTTCAAATCCAGGCAAGATTGTTGTCACTCCCAACGATAGCTCCAACATCAAAGCCCTTGCAGCCATCGTTCAACGCTCGGTCGACGCGCTGCGCAAACAAGGCATCAACAAGATCATTGTGCTCTCGCACCAGCAACAGATGTTCAAAGAGTTTGAACTCGCCAAGTATCTCAACGGTGTTGACATCCTGATCGGTGGTGGCTCCGACACCATCTTCTCCGACAGCACAGATCGATTGCGCGACGGTGACAAGTCGGAAGGCCCCTATCCCACCTGGAAGACATCACCTGATGGTGAACCCATCGCGATACTCAACACCGATGGACAATACCGCTACGTAGGTCGTTTTGTGATCACCTTTGACGAAAACGGCGTGCTTCTCCCCGATTCGTACAACCCCAAAATCAGCGGGGCCTACCCGACCGATGCCAAAGGAGTTGAGGAACTGGGCAATGTAAAACCTGACCCCAAAGTCAAAGCGGTGGCTGACGGCATCAAGAAAGTTTTGATGGAGAAAGACAGCGCCATCTTCGGGCATACCACCGTGTACCTCAATGGTCGTCGCTTGTCGGTCCGTCGAGGAGAGACAAACCTCGGCAACCTCACCGCAGAAGCCAACTTGTTTGTTGCACGGCGAGCCGATCCCAGCACAGACATCAGCTTTAAGAATGGTGGCGCCATCCGCTACCACATTGGGTTTGTATCCACCCACCACAAAGGTCCAGACGGAAGGAAAGTGTACCACGGTAAAGTTCAGTACCTTCCACCTGCAGCCAATCCTCTAACCCAGAAAAAGGAAGGCCAGATCTCGCGGCTCGACATTGAGAATGCGTTGCGATTCAACAACCCCCTTGTCCTTGTTCAAGTCACAGCCTCACAGCTGCGCGGCATCATAGAACACAGCGTCGCCACCTGGACACCGCACAGCAGCCCTGGGCGGTTCCCCCAGATCGCGGGCTTTGCCTTTAGCTTTGATCCCAAGCGGCCTATCGGCAAACGGGTCCAGTCGCTTGCTCTCTACCGCAAAAACGGAACCATCAAGGACATTGTACTCAAGAACGGAAAGCTCCAAGGCAACCCTGCTCGAACGTTTCGGATGGTCACCCTGCAGTACCTTGCTCAGGGAGGAGATGCTTACCCCATTCCTGACCTCAAGCGCCCAAGCACCAAGTTTGTTAAGCTGGTGGAAGCCCTCAAGAACAAGCCTGGCAAGGCCCGATTTACCCAACCGGGCCGAGAGCAAGACGCCCTTGCCGAGTACCTTTACGCCAAGTTCCCCAAGCGCTCTCCTTACAGCCAAGCCGACCAACCCAGTCACTTCGACAAACGCATCCAAAACTTATCCATGCGAGAGGACACTGTCCTCAAACAGCGCCTTCCCCACTGAGAATGAATCCACCTTGGGCATAAGAGCAGAGTTGCAGCCAAATGGTGAACATGATAGTTGTTGAAAGGGTTGGAGCCTTTTCACTGGCCTGGTTCATTCAGGAGAATATGCATCTGTGAGTCGCTCACCCCTTAAAGTATTACATTTGGAGCCAGACAATGCTCGCTTTCACGAGCCCTTTCTCTTTGAAAGCAAGCTATTTCCTCCAGCGTTACCCAAAGCGATGGTGCATCGACCTTCGCTGGTCTCCACGCTCACCCAAAGCATAAAAAACAAGCTAACGTTGCTTGTTGCTCCCGCAGGATTTGGCAAGACAACGGCTGTGTTGGAGTGGCTCGAAGCGACACAAACGCCTGTCGCCTGGGTAGCCTTGGAGGAGAGTGAAAACCAGCCCGTGATGTTCTTGCGCTACCTTATCGCAAGCCTTCAACGGCACAACCCTTCCCTTGGACAGGGAACGTTGCGCCTCTTGGAAAATACACATCTCCCACCATGGGAGAGAGTCCTCGGACCGCTGCTCAACGAACTCTATTCGTTGGACTCGCTCCCGGTCCTTGTTCTCGATGATTACCACGACATCTACGAGCCAGTGGTGGATCAGCTTCTCACCACCTTGATTCAACACACCCCTCCAGAATTTTCCCTTGTTGTAACAAGCAGAAAGCGACCCAACTGGCCACTCTCACGTTGGCAGGCCAAGCAAATTTGCACAGAGATTGGTCCCTCCATGTTACGGCTGAACGTGGAGCAGAGCATTTGCTTGTTGGAAGAGGCCCACAATCTCTCCTTGTCCGAAGAGGAAGCAGCCCACCTTGTCCAACGCACCGAGGGCTGGGTCACAGCACTCTGCTTGGCGGGTTTGTCTCTTTCGCAAACCAAGAACCGGCAGCAGCTTCTTCAAGAGTTTCGAGGAGACCAGAGATGGATCAGCGATTTTCTCTTGGAAGAGATTTTTGCGGTGCTACCCGAGGAAACGCAGCAGTTCCTGATGGAGTCATCGGTTCTACAGCGCATCACGCCCGAACGTTGTGATCACCTGCGAAGTTCCAACGACAGCCGCTCCATCCTTCGCGCCCTGGAAGACGAAAACCTGTTCCTTATTGTCCTGGATCCTTACCGACGCTCGTACCGATACCACCACTTGTTCCGCGACTGGTTGCATCGCAGATTTGCAACACAACAACCTGAACGTTGGAAGGCCTGCCACCAAAGCGCGGCCCAAACATTCGCAGAGCAATCCTTGTACGATGAAGCGCTGTCCCACTGTTTCGCCATCGAAGCTTACAACCAAGCGGCTCAATGGTTAACGGAATGGACTCCTCAGCTGGTGCGTCGTTTCCAGCTCTCCGTGCTGCTCAAATGGCTCCCCAAACTCCCACCACAATGCCGCCTGGAAAACCCTCACCTTGTTCTCTATTACGTGTGCCTGGTCGCCCAGCAAAAAAACGAACTGCTCAAAGCCAAGCAGCAAGTGACCACATTCTTCTCTGCCATGGAGTCGCAAGAGAAGCCTCGCAAGGAGAACGAGAACGACGCAGCGTCTTCACTCTACGAAGGAAGCCTTCGCGCGCTCAAAGCCTGGGAGGCACGCTTCCATCGGGATTATCGCAAGAGCGCGCAATATGCATCACAGGCGCTCAAGCAGCTTCCCGAAGAGCACAGTTTCCTTCGCACAGAGAGCCGCTTCTTCCTTCAACGAATGAGACTGCAGAAGGAAGGTCCCAGTGAAAGCCTGCTCAAGGGAATGACCGAACAGTGGGAGCAAGCTTGTTCCCATCGAGACCTGTATCATCTGCCGATGTTAAGCGAGATGTTGATACGTGTTCATCTGATGCAGGGACAGCTGTCTTTGACCCAACAACGTAGCCAACAAACCGTCGTTCACCTCCAGTCGGTGACCTCATCCGTTGACGAATACCCAGCGGTGTCTAACGCGCAGCTTCTCTCCTTGGGAGAGGTAGCCTACCTTCGCAACAACCTGGAACAAGCCGAAATGTTCTTCAAAGAAGCCATTCGCTTATCCCAGGCTGTCGGGAACGGTCGCACGACTCTTCGAGCCAAGGTTCGACTGGCCTGGACCCGCTGGAACTTGGGGCAACACAAGCAAGCGTACCCTCTCTTGGATTCGTTTGAGGAAATACCCTCGTATGCTTCAAACTTAAATTTGTGGGATCGCGCCAGAGCCATGCAGCTTGTTCTTCGTTGGGGGGACACCGAGCGATTCCTGCAATGGGCCCACAGCAGTAGGCTTGAGGATGAACCAACCTACAACTTTGCAACCATTATCGACAACACCGCTTGGCTGGGTTGGCTTCTCCAAGAGCAAAAGTTTACTCAGGCGGAACAACGAGCCCAAGCCTCCTTTGCAAACTTCACATTTTCTCAGCCGCTGTTTTTTCGATGGGAGCTTCTACTGCTGCAAGCCTTGTCGTGGTATGGGCAGGGTCAACAAGACAAAGCAGCATCCCAAGTGTTGGATATACTGCGATGCACACAGCGCGAACAAATCCTGCGTTTCTATCCAGACGTATCGCCTCAGCTATACCCTCTGCTCCGTTCTCTCCAAACACACAGCGCGTTACAAGAATGGGCGGAAGGAGCCCAGCATCTCCAGGAAATTCTGGCTTTGTTTGCGAAAGAAGAGCACCAACAGCCTCGCTCCGAAGCCCCCCCCAAACCCAGTTCATCCACTCCATCCTCCGAAACCTTGCGTCGGGAGGTCTATGAGATGGATCCCCTCAGCCCCAGAGAGACCGAGGTTTTGGAGTTCCTTGCCTTGGGATACACAAACAAGGAAATCGCTCAACAACTCCATATTTCCCCCACGACCGTAAAGACACACACGCGCAACATCTTTGGCAAGCTTTACGTCAACAACCGAACACGAGCTGTTCAACAAGCCCGTCAACTCCAACTCCTTGGCTAACCCCCTCTTTCTTTGTGAGCACACTCCTTCTTGACACCACCAGACTTCTCGTTCATTCTGTCACTTGAACAAATGAACAGAGACCCAGAAAAAATGGAGCAGTCTCATGGATCAACAAACCCCTACAACCAATCAGATCCTTCAACAAATATTGGCAGCCACGCAGCAAACCAACCAACGGCTCGACCTGACGATCCAACGCCTGGATCAAACAAACCAACGCCTGGACCAAACTCGTCAAGAGCTTTCGAGCCGCATCGATCAAGTAAGGACAGAGCTTTCGGACCGTATCGACCACGTACGGACAAAACTCTCAGAACGTATCGACCTCGTACGGACAGAACTCTCAGAACGTATCGATCATGTACGGACAGAGCTTTCGGACCGCATTGAAAGAGTCAACACGAACCTTTCCGGACGCATCGACACAACCAACGAGAAATTGGACGTCACGATAGAGCGCTTGGACAATGTGGAGAATCGGCTGGAACGAGTCGAACAGCGTGTCATGTTCGTAGAGGTAGCAACCAAAGGTGTCCGTGAGTCGGTGGAACAATTGAAGGACCGCTTTGAGCACCACCTGACAGGACCAGAGCGCGATCTCCTGCTCAATCTCAAGGAGCGAGTGGAGAGATTGGAGCAAGACCGGAGCATTGGAGAACCCAAGTCCTCCCAATAAACACCTCCCTCCCGCCAGCTCTACCACCAGTATCCAACAAAACCAACCATCACCTTAACACCACCGTCACGTTCAGGACGTGGCGCGTTGGGAGAGTAGGCCAGCTTCACATGGATTCGCATGTTGTCGCGGATGTAAAAGTCCAGGTTCAATCCAATCCCAACAACCCACCGGCTTTCGTTGTTGTCTCCAGTGCGCAGCGGGTCAGGAAGCCAGGCGATATCAACCTGAGGAGTAATTCTCCACCACATCCACGGCACAAACATGAGCCGCAGATGAGCCAGGAAGAAGGAGTCCACAGCAAACTCCGCAAAGTAAGTTCCTGACAACATGGGAATGTAATCGTTATCGCCGCCGATTTTGAAGCGGTTAAGGTCATCAGCAAACCAGCCTGTACCTGCCGATGCATCCAGCGCAATGGCGATCCGTGAGTGGACCCTGACAGCGCCTTCCATCTGCCCCATCACACGCACGTTGGGATTGTTGGTGAACCCCACATTCCTTTCATCTTGGATCGAAGTCTTGAAGCCACCCCAACTGCGCTGTAGAAAGCGACGCCGCAACGAAACGCGAAACCAGGCGCGGAATCCCTCACGCAAGCGCCCACGCAACACCCATGTATTCATCTGTCGCCAAGAAAGCGTTGCCGACGAACGCAGAGCAGGGCTGTTCTGAGGAAGGACAAAGCCTGCCTGCTCCGATGCGGGGCTGTGGAGAAAGAACCAATAACGAAAAGCAACCCGACCTGTCAGAAACAGATGAGAGACCATGTTCCACTGCATCTCAAGGCCAGCTTCTCCGTACATACTGAGAAAACTCAACTCTTGCAGATGCACGCCGCCTTTGATGTAGTCCGGTGTCATCTCGGCGAAGCCGAATTGTCCTTTGATGTAGGGGGAGATGACGAAGGAGCGACCGGATGTAGCGCCGATGTCCCAATTCAGCCAAACCGTTTCGGTGTTGTAGCCGACGCGGAGCTGGTTCCCCAGCCCTACATGTTTTTGGTCGGTGTATTGGTAGTAGACGATGCCATGCCCCATACCGTTGCCGAGATCCAGAGGGATACCAAGCCCCTGGTTCAGAGGGATTTCACCATACACTGCAAAGTCATGCCCCGCCCAAGCCGGCGAGCTAACGCCAACAAGGCAGAACCACAACAAACCCAGACCGATCCAATGTCGCAACATGAATGTCCCTTTTCACGAACAGAGTCAGCTTTTTCACCAAGAAGGTGTTGCCCTTGTTTACACCACAAGCAACGCCATGTGGAATGATTTTGCTCCTGTTGCTGCTCTCTGTGGTAGGGTGGCAACTTTGCCAAGCATGGTCGGTGAAGGGAAAAGGAGCACACATTCATGACAGAGATGGTTTGGTTTCAGGGGTTGCTGTACAGCTGGTTTGGACTCTCGCTTCTTGTGTTTGTGGTGTTGTTTTTTCTCAGCGCACCGTACGGCCGCCATGCACGTGGAGGTTGGGGACCCGACATTCCTAGCACGTTGGGCTGGACAGTGATGGAGCTTCCGGCGGTCGTCATTCCTTTGGTTCTGTTTGCCATCAGTCCTCGCAACAACAACCCGGTGCTGTGGGTGTTTTTGTTAATGTGGGAAGCTCATTACATCCATCGAACCTTCATCTATCCCTACCGAATGAGAATGCAGGGAAAGACGATGGCGATCTCCATCGCTGTGATGGCGTTTGTGACCAATCTGGGGATCGACTACCTCAACGCGCGGTGGCTGTTTGCTTTGGGTCCACAATACACTTTGGATTGGTTTTGGGACCCTCGGTTCTTAATCGGAGCCACCATGTTTGTGGTCGGCTTTGCTATCAACCGACACAGCGATGCCGTCCTCCGAAACCTCAGAAAGCCCGGAGAGACCGGCTACAAGATCCCAGAAGGTGGGATGTACCGTTGGGTTTCATCTCCCAACTACACCGGGGAGTTGCTGGAGTGGGCGGGATGGGCCGTCGCCACATGGAGTCTTCCAGGCCTCGCCTTTGCCGTATGGTCATTTTCAAACCTCACACCACGTGCCCTCTCCAACCACCAATGGTACCTCGAAAAGTTCCCCGACTACCCGAAAGAACGAAAGGCTCTCATTCCCTTTCTTTGGTAAGAAAATGGGACATGAAAAACACTTGCCTCCCTGAGGGAGTTTGTGTACGCTCATCCGATGTTCACGCCCTACTGTTTCACTGAACGAAACAAACCAATGAGTCACCATGAGCCGATTGTCTGAGCTTGAAATCTTTGTGCAGGTTGTGGAGGTCGAGAGTTTCTCTGGCGCAGCCAAAGAGTTAAACCTGTCGAAGTCCCAGATCAGCAAGCAGATCAGCCGGCTGGAAGACCGGCTCGGAGCACGACTGCTGCATCGAACCACACGGCGAATGAGTTTAACCGATGTGGGCAGGGTGTTTTACCAACGGTGTGTGCAGATCCTGGCCGACTTGGAAGAAGCCGAGTTGTCCATCGGGAAGTTGCAAAGTGAGCCCCGGGGGACTCTGCGCATCAGCGTTCCGATGTCATTTGGTGTGATGTACCTTGCCCCTGCGCTCAGCGACTTTATGGCAGCGTACCCTGACCTTCAGGTCGATCTGAATTTCAGCGACCGACAGATTGATATCGTGGACGAAGGCTACGACATGGCGATTCGCATCGGAGCGCTGGCAGACTCAAGCCTAATTGCCCGCAAGCTCGCACCGATCCGTTTGTTTTTGTGTGGCAGCCCGGCCTACCTGGACCACAACGGTTGGCCTCAACATCCACGCGACCTTAAGAGCCACAACTGCCTGCGTTACCGGTACTTTTCCACAGGCTCGATGTGGAACTTTTACAGCGGACAAGGCAAGGAGAGCGTGAAGGTAGAGGGAAGCCTCCAAACCAACAACGGTGACGCCCTTCGGGAAGCAGCCTTGCGCGACCTTGGCCTTTGTATCCTGCCCGACTTCTTGGTCTCGGAAGATTTTCGTACCAACCAGCTCTTCCAAGTTCTCGATGATTGGACGGTCGGGGAAGCTTTCTACATTTGGGCGTTGTATCCCCACAATCGACACCTCTCGGTGAAAGTCCGATTGTTTGTAGACTTTCTCATCTCACGATTTACACCAACCCCACCCTGGTCCAGCTGCAAAACCTGAGCAAAAACCTTGCAGCCTCTTGTCGCATTTGGATTTGACGAAGGCTCTTGAATCTTTTAGTATCGGTTGTTGCATTACCATGAGTTGAAAGAACAGAGGACGTGGCTGGGGTGTACGCTCACCATGCCACCCAAACATACCCAAAGGGGTATGGAGAGATGGTTAAAATGCCAGCATCGCCCGAATCGTGGAACACCTTGCCAGCTTTGGACAACACAACACTCCAAGATTGCACGATGGGAGAACCCTCACTGGTGGAAGAGATCCTCAACCTTTACAAAGAGGATGTTCCCCAACGCCTGGAACGAGCCGAAGCAGCGCTCGAACAGAGCAACTTCTCTGCTTGTCACTTTGAGATTCACTCGATCAAAGGCTCCAGCGGCTCCGTCGGAGCCCGACAAGTCGAGGCGCTCGCAGTCTTGTTGATCCCCCATCTCAAGCAAGAAAACGGCGCAGAGAGTGAGGCTTTGCTTCAACAAATTCGTCAAGCGTTCGACTCCTTTCTGGCCTGCTACCGGGACATTGAACAACAAGGCTTTCAGATTTAGAGCGCTGTGTTGAGTTAGTTTGTTGTCTTGGCTTTCTTTTTCACCACAAACTTCTTCCGATATTTGGCCCCCAAACCACGGCCCAAGGCTTTCTTGTAGGACCCTCCGTTAAGAAGATAGCGTTTCGCCACTCGAAGCAGGTCACTCTTGCTGCTCGAGCGGTTAATCACATCGGGTTGGATACCCCGGCCATGAATGAGGCGTCCCAGCGGCGTGTAGTACCGTGCGATGGTCATCTTTAGACCCGAACCATCGGACAGATCGATGATGGTTTGCACCGAGCCTTTGCCAAACGAGCGGGTTCCCAGAACCAGCGCACGACGGTGGTCCTGAAGCGCGCCAGACACAATCTCTGCGGCGGAAGCTGTGCCCTGGTTCACCAAGATGACAATCGGAAATCCTTTCCAGGTACCTTTCGAGTGAGACATCTCACGTTCCATCCGTCGAGCGGTTCGACCCTTCGCTGTAACAATGGGACCTTGCTCCAAAAACAAGTCTGCCACACGCACCGATTGGTCGAACAAGCCGCCAGGATTGTTGCGCAGGTCAAGCACCAAGCCACGGATGGATGCTTTCTGCTGGAAACCACGAAGGGCGGCCTTTAGCTGCCGCTCGGTGCGGTCTTGAAAGCTTTTGATCTGAGCGTAGTACAAGCCCTTTCCCAGATGGCGTGCGTAGACACTCTGCACTCGAATTTGCTCGCGAATGATCACGAACCAACGAGCCCGCTGCACCCCAGAGCGGCGGATGAAAAGCCGCAATCGGGACCCAGGTCGCCCTCGCAACAGCCTCCGAATCTGGAACAAAGACAGCTTGTGGAGAAGCTTGCGTTCAATCTGGACAATCTCGTCGCCCGCTTTGATCCCCGCACGTTGGGCCGGAGAGTCGGGCAACGGGCTGATCACAAACACTTGTTTGCCTTTGCGAGTGAGTTCAAGCCCAGGGCCACCATGTTCGCCGGACGTCTCGGCCTTCATCTCTTTGTATAGGTTGGGGGGAATGAACACTGTGTAAGGATCAAGACGACGGACCATCCCCTGAATGGCCCCATACACCAGAGCCCGACCATCGACCGGATCCACGTAATCGTTTTCGATGTAGCTGAGCACCGATGCAAAAATATTAAGTTTCTTGTATCGATTGTGAACCAAAGATTGGTCAGCCAATCCGATTGCAGCCTCGAACACCAAACCACCCACCAGCAGACCCACACCAAAGATCACGCAATCTCGTCGACGCATCCAAGACTCCTGTGTGCAAGGAAGACATTCTTCCTCGGCTCAAGGGCCAAGCCCTCTCAAAAAGTTTGTTAGGTATCACCTCTCTCCACGCGGGTCCAAGAGATAACACAACCATCCCATAATATGATGGTTTGAGTTGGTTTCACAAGTTCATCCAACAGAGGCGAAACGAGGCCTTCCAGAGCCCGAGAATCAGGGTGGGGTTGCAAAGTCTGTAGCTTCCGGCTATTAAGCACGAGAAATTGGGGGTATCAGTCAGTTCAAAGATGGCGAAGGACACCATGAAAGTTGCAATCGGTTCGGATCATGCAGGGCATCAATTACGCAAGCACGTGCGTCAATGGCTGGAAGAGCTTGGCGCAACCGTAGTTGACAAAGGACCCCACGAAGCGGGCTCCGTTGACTATCCCGACTACGCGGCTCCCGTCGTCAAAGCGATTCTGGACGGCGACTGTGAACGTGGCGTCCTGATTTGTGGCAGCGGCATGGGCATGAGCATCGCAGCCAACCGATTCCCCGGAATCCGCGCGGCGTTGTGCCGAGAGGCCGTCAGCGCAAAGTTTGCACGGGCTCACAACAATGCTAATGTCTTGGTCCTGGGAGAACGTTTCACAGGCACATCTCTTGCGCATGCCATTCTTCAAGCCTGGTGGGAGACACCGTTTGAAGGTGACCGCCATATCCGACGCCTGAACAAAATTGAAACCCACGCCAAAGAAGGAAAGCATCATGTTTAAGGCTGTACGTGAGCAAGACCCCGCTGTGTTTGGATTCCTGCAACAGGAGTTCGCTCGACAGGAATATGGACTGGAGCTGATTGCCTCCGAGAACTTCGTGTCCAAGGCAGTGTTGGAAGTGATGGGAACTCCACTCACCAACAAATACGCTGAAGGCTACCCTCGCAACCGCTATTACGGTGGATGCCAGTACTACGACGAAATCGAGATCATCGCGATTCGACGAGCGCGAGAGCTGTTTGGCATCGAACACGCCAACGTTCAGCCTCACTCCGGCGCCCAAGCCAACATGGCTGTGTACCTCGCCTTCCTGGAACCGGAAGATACCATCCTGACCTTGGAACTCGCGCACGGCGGACACCTGTCCCACGGAAGCCCCGTAAATGCGTCAGGGAAGCTTTACAAGTCGGTGCATTACCACGTGCACCCAGAGACCCATTTGATCGACTTTGATCACGTTCGAGAGCAAGCCCTCGCTCACCGCCCCAAGATGATCGTGTGCGGCGCCAGCGCGTATCCACGTCACATCGACTTTGCGAAGTTCAGGGAGATCGCCGACGAAGTGGGCGCTCTGTTGATGGCAGACATCGCCCACATTGCTGGACTCGTTGCAGCCAAGGTTCATCCAGATCCCGTGCCTTACTGCGACGTGATCACCACGACCACTCACAAAACCTTGCGTGGTCCCCGCGGCGGCCTGATCCTCACAAGCAAAGAGAACAAAAGAGCCGTAAACTCCGCTGTGTTTCCTGGCACCCAAGGGGGTCCGTTGATGCACATGGTGGCTGCCAAAGCCGTCGCCTTTGGTGAAGCGCTGAAGCCAGAGTTCAAGACCTACCAAGAACAGGTTATCGCCAACGCCAAGACCCTTTCGGAGGCGCTCCAAGGCAAGGGTGTCCCTGTTATCACAGGCGGCACCGACAATCACATTGTCTTGATGAACGTGGGCGCGCTCAATCTCAACGGCAAGCAATGCGAGGATGCGCTGGAAGAAGCTGGCATCACGGTCAACAAGAACATGATCCCCTACGACCCCAATCCTCCACAGGTATCGAGCGGGATTCGTGTGGGAACCCCCGCTCTAACCACCCGAGGCATGGGTGCAGAAGAGATGAAACAAGTCGCCCAGTGGATCGTCGAAGTCTACGAAAACATCGACAACGCTGACGTCCTCAAACGGGTACGTGACGATGTTCGCTCCTTGAGTCAGGCGTTTCCACTCTACCCTGACATTGTCGCCGCGGCTTCCTAACCCTTGAGCAGCCATTACGGCTGGATGAGAAAGCAAACCCCTCTATGCGCTGTCCATTCTGTACATCAGAAAACACCAAAGTTATCGACTCTCGTAGCAAGCAAGACGGCTTCGTGATCCGTCGTCGTCGAGTCTGCGACGAGTGCGGAAGCCGCTTCACCACCTACGAAGAAATTGGTGACTTGCTTCCCATGGTTATCAAAAAAGACCTACGGCGAGAACAGTTCAATCGCCAGAAGATCATCCATGGTCTGCAACAAGCCTGTCAGAAGCGACCCATTAGCATCGAAGTGATTGAGTCGATCGCGAGTGACATCGAGCATCACCTGATGCAAAGCAGCGAGCGCGAGATCAACAGCCGACAAATTGGCGAAGAGGTGATGAAGCGACTCCAAGACATGGACCAGATTGCCTACGTCCGATTTGCGAGTGTCTACCGCGAGTTTCGTGACATTGAAGAGTTCATGGATGAGCTTAAGGGCCTGTTGAACAAGCCAGTCCCCTTGGGTCTCGAAGACACAGAGAATGTCGCCTCCCCCACCTCAGAACCCACAACCTAGTAAGAGAGGAATCGCGTGACGAGTGAGCAGCACCAGCATTGGATGCAGCACGCGTTAGAGTTGGCCGCCCAAGCCCGTGGACGCACCACCCCCAATCCGATGGTTGGGAGCGTGATCGTAGCACCTGACGGCACCCTTCTGTCCGAAGGATACCACCGCCGCGCAGGTGAGGCGCACGGTGAAGTGGATGCCCTCCGCAAGTTGGACAACGGCAAAGCCCCTGGAGCCACACTCTACGTCAACCTTGAGCCCTGCTGTCATTTCGGTCGAACTCCGCCTTGCACCGAGGCGTTAATTGCCTCTGGAGTCAGCCATGTGGTCGTCGGAATCCAAGACCCCAACCCCAAGGTCAACGGGCAAGGCATTCAACAACTCCGGGACGCGGGAATCACCGTCACAGTCGGCATCTTGGAAGACGCATGCCGAGACCTCAACATGCCTTACTTCACCCACATTCAGCACCACCGCCCGATGGTTTCGCTGAAAGCTGCGATGAGCCTTGATGGAAACATCGCAACCCATACCGGTGACGCTCGCTGGTTGAGCAGCAAAGACGCCCGTCGCTGGGCACACGTCATGCGGGATCGTGTCGACGCCATCCTCGTGGGTGCCAACACGGTGACCCTGGATGACCCGGCGCTGAACGTCCGCCATGTGGAAGGCAAGGACCCGATTCGAGTGGTAATGGACTCCAAGCTTCGGGCCCCGCTGACCTCCCAACTTTACCAGTCGCCCCTCGCAGAAGGAACGTGGGTGTTCACCACAGAAGCTGCAGACCCACAGGCCCACCAGGCGTTGACAGCGCAAGGCGTCCGTGTCGTGACTCTACCCGCTGATGAGGACGGTCATGTTTCCGTTGAGGCTGCGCTTCAGTACCTCAACGAGCAGAAGCTGATCCATCTTCTGGTGGAAGGAGGTGGTCACATTCACGGCAGCTTCCTTCGGGCCCGCTTGGTCGACCGGGTCCACTTCGTGATGACTCCTTGGGTGATTGGCAACAACGGTCGCCCTGCGTTCCACTTCGATGGGCCTGACCTCTTGGCCCAATGCATGCAGCTTCGGGATGTCCGCACCACACCGCTGGGACCTGACATCCTTGTGGAAGGAACACCCTTCTGGGACACCTGAGACCAACGTGCCCATCAACCTTTCACCGGACAGACCCAACCCCCTGAATCTCTGAATACCCGGAACCCTCTATGCCTCGTGTAGAAGGTTTCCTTGAACAACCTTAGAAAACGTGAAAGAGTGTCATCATGCCCCATGTGTTGGAAGGAAATCTGGTAGCCACCGAACTTAAGACTGCCATCGTCGTCAGTCGGTTTAATGCATTGATCTGCGAAAGCCTTCTGGAAGGGGCGTTGGACTGCCTCGTTCGTCATGGAGCTTCTGCCGACGACCAAACCATCGTCCGAGTGCCTGGCGCATTTGAGATCCCCCTCGCCTGCCAGCGCCTCGCAGCAAGCGGCCAATACGACGCGATCATCGCAGTGGGAGCTGTGGTCCGAGGCTCCACTCCTCACTTTGACTACGTCTCATCGGACGTGACCAAGGGCGTCGGCTCGATCACGCTGCAGCATGACCTCCCGGTCGCTTTCGGTGTGCTCACTGTAGACAACCTGGAGCAAGCCATCGAACGAGCTGGCACCAAGATGGGCAACAAAGGGGTGGAAGCCGCCCTCGCCGCCATTGAAATGGTGAACCTGCTCCGACAGATCCCCCAAGGAAACCAGGGACAATAGGAAGGGCAAGAGATGCGACGACAAGGTAGAGAGTTGGCAGTGATGGCGCTGTACGCCATCGATGGATTGCCTTCCTTTGAACGCCGACAGGCTCTGGTCCGCTTCTGGCAACTGTTTGTCACCCCAGAAGTGCATGAAGGTCTGTTTGAGCCGTCCACCAAGAATCCACACCCCATGGAAGAGCCGGCGCTGTGGAAGGCTTTTGACGCCATGACAGAGGAAGTCCGGAACCCCAACGCACAGTTCCGCTCTGCACGGGAGTTTGCAACCGACCGCATTGCTGGTATCCTGGAACACCAGAGCGAGATCGACAATGCGATTCGCAAAGCCAGCCGAAGCTGGCCGCTCCATCGTATGCCTCAAGTCGATCGCAGCATCCTTCGCCTTGGAGCCTACGAATTGCTCCATTGTGAAGATGTTCCCCCGGCTGCAGCCATCAATGAAGCCATTGAAATCGGCAAACGATACGCCGACCGGCAATCTCGCTCGTTCATCAACGGGATTTTGGATCGTATTTTCCAAACGTCATCGCGAGCTTAAGCCATGAACCCAGCACACACCTTGTTCCGCCCTTCCTTCCGAACCTTCCTCTGTGGCGCTGCCTTCGTCCTTATGAGCAGCTTGGTCTCCACAGCAGCTCTAGGCTATCAGGTACAAAGCACTGCAGAGCAAGCAGGCAACAAGGTGGCGCGCTGGTACAACCTCCCCGTTCCCATCGAACTTCACCTTGACGGCGCTCCAGACATCAAAGATGGCTCCGACCTTCGGGCCATCCGTGAAGCGTTGCAGTCGTGGACCCAACCTCAGTGCAACAACCTGACCTTTGCCTTTGAAACCACCAACAACACTTCCTTTGCCGGCCGCCGCAATGACCCCAACGATCCACTCAGCGAGTTCACTCGCGACGGCAAATCGGTGATCCGGTTTGAAACCCAAAACTGGGAGTGGAGCCAGACCGAAGTCGCTCGCAACGCCACCTACTTTGACCCCCAAACCGGTGCCATCAAGGAAGCAGACTTGCTGTTCAACGCTGTGCACTTCAAGTGGAGCACCGATCAGTCTCCAGGAACCCTCGACATTCAAAGCGTCGCGTTGATCCGAGGCGGCTTTATGTTGGGCCTGTGGTTTTCGGAAGTCCCAGGTGCCCTTCTTCATGGCTCGACCGACCTCCGACGCACCCACCGCTCCCTCTCCCAAGACGACATCGATGGCTCGTGTTTTCTCTACCCCACAAGTGGATGGAACAACTCTCCTCCACCGGCTCCCAAAGAAAACCCAGCGCTGCCCGAACCCTCCACAGGGCCAGAGCCTCCAACAACCACACAAGATGCGAACTCGACGGGCGCTGACTCGTCTGTTTCAGTCGACCCTGACCTTGGCTCTCCTGTTGATGGGGGCGAAGGAACAGGTGGCTGCCAATGCCAAAGCACAAGCCCGCTCTCAGGCACCACATTTTTGTTTTTGTTTGCCGTGGTAGCCTTGGTTTGGCGTCAACGTCGACGCTCCGTTTTGTAAAGGACTTGCTCACACCGTGACGATGCAGCGATGGGAAATCGAACAAGCCATTCATGAACTTGAAGACCTTGAAGGCTGTCAGGTTCAAAAGATTACCCAGTCGGGACCGAAAGAACTTTGCTTGCAAATACGGCGACCCGGCGAAACACTCACAGTGCTTTTCTCGATTGAGCCTTCCCACGAATTCTTCTGTTTGGTCCCTCGACGTCCACCCTCGCTTCCCCAGCCACCAACCTTTTGTATGACACTTCGCAAGCACTTAATGAACGCAAGGTGGCTTGAGGCCTGGACCGTCGGAGAGGATCGTATACTCTGCATGATGCTGCGGCGAGGCGAAGAGACCTATCTCCTGTACATGGAGCTGGTTCCTCGACAAGGCAAATGGATCTTGTGCAAAGAAAACGGAGAGATCCTTCAGGCTTTCCCAGCGTCACACCCGAATAGAGTGCTTCGCCCAGGAATCGACTACGAGCCTCCAGAGCATGAAGGAAGTCCACAGCTTCCAAAGCCAGACGAAAACATTGTTGAGTTGGACACAACACAGGCGTTCCCTTTTCACGACCTGCTTTATCGCAAATACGTCGTGGCCCAGGACGCAGAGCGTCTGGAACGGTTGCGCCAAGCTGCGCTGCGTCAACAAAGATCCAAACTCAAGAAAGCCAAGCGACTGCTCGGGAATCTAGAGCGAGACTGGCAACGCTGTGAGGCCACCCTCGAAAAAGAACGTGACGCTGAGTTACTCAAGCACAACCTCCATATGATTCAACGTGGTGCCAAAGAAGTGGTCGTGGTTGATTACTACGATCCCGATATGGCAGAGCGTCCCATATCCCTTGACCCAGCCTTGTCTCCTCAGGCCAACCTCCAAAAGCTATTCCACAAGATCAAACGAGCGCGGCGTGGAATAAGTTACATCACACAGCGCATGGAGGGAGTCGAGGAAGAGATCGCAACCTACCAGGAACAAATTCAAACCATCAACGACATCGACAGTCTCGAAGCGATGATGGATTGGGTGCCTAACCCCACATCGCAGCAAGGGCACAAGACCTCCCCCAAAACCCAAGAACGCAAGGGTTACCGGGAGTTTCAATCCAGCGATGGGAAGGTCATTTGGGTCGGCCGAACCAGCAAAGACAACGACGAACTCACCCTCCGCATCGCCAAAGGCAACGACCTCTGGCTCCATGTTCGCGGTTGGGCTGGCTCTCACGTCATTGTCCCCCTACAGCGCAACGAGTCCATCCCCTCCGACACGCTGGTGGACGCTGCAACTCTGGCTGTTCACTACAGCCAAGCCAAAGAGCAAACCCACACCGACGTCATGTACACCCATGTCAAATATGTAAAGAAACCCAAGGGTGCTCCTGCCGGTCAAGTCACCGTCATCCAGGACAAAAACATCGCCCTCCGACGCGAGCCCGAACGACTCCAGCGACTCTTGGACACCCAAAACGCAGGGAACAGCGCTTCCTGAGCCATAATCTGGAATCAAACACAAAGTCAGACTCTTGCAAAAAAAACTTGTTGTGAAAAACAAAGTGTGCTATAGGTTCGTGCTCTGTTTCTAGCAGAACCCTAGTAAAACAAGTAGATGTGACGTTTCTCTACAGGAGGATCCCGATGAAAAAGTTCGCCGCTATCGTTCTCGCTTGCGCCATGAGCGTTGCTGTTGTTGGCTGCAAGAAGAAGACCAAGCCCGCTCCCCGCACCCCCGCTAAGAGCGGAAAAGCTACCAGCCGTCCCGCTCCCAAAGCTCGCAAGCCCGAAGCTCGCAAGCCCGAAGCTCGCAAGCCCGAAGCTCGCAAGCCCGAAGCTCGCAAGCCCGAAGCTCGCGACGACAAATAGGATTCTCCAGCCTCCTAACCCACCCAACTCCCCTCGCTACCTCCACGCCTCACAACAAACTCTTCCCTCATTCAACCCAACGCAATAACTCGTGTCCCTTGGCATGAATTTGCGTTCGTGGAATACACGTCATTCCGTGGAAACATGTGCATTACCCGTTTGAATAAATGCATGATTCGTGGGAATACGCGCCACATGTCGTGAAAATACACGTTAGACAACGTGAGGATATACATCACATGTCGTGGGGAATCTCACGTCATGTGTCGTAAAAAAACACACGTTGTTCGTGGGAATACACGTTGTTTGTGAGAAATCACGTCATGTCTCGTGGGAATAAATTCCCATGCTAGGGCCATCATGGGAATTTATTCCCATGCTAGGGCCATCATGGTTTCCCATCCTTGATTGTGGGTTTTGAATCACCTATACTGCCGGGCGGTTCGTCGGGTGTTTGGGGTTGACCGACACAACGATGGGGCCCTTTTTCTGCTTAAATGGTTCATGTACGTTACGGAGAGATCATGCTCACAAGGACTCCACTTTCTTGTACTTTCTCACAATCTGATGAAGGTCCTCGTCACCAACGCTCAACCAAGGTGCTTCGTTGTCTTCTCCTTCTGGGTGCGCTGTTGGTGATGGGTTTGTCTGTCACATCATGCCGGGATGTGTCCAAGCTTTGCCAATCGTACGTGAACAAGTACGAAACCTGTACCAAAGCAGCTTAT
The DNA here is from genome assembly GCA_006226375.1 of Deltaproteobacteria bacterium. Lineage (GTDB taxonomy): Bacteria > Myxococcota_C > UBA6777 > UBA6777 > UBA6777 > M3003. Next base: position 62,132 of record SBHC01000062.1, read on the forward strand.
GAACGAGGCGCCAAGCTTCACAAGAAGCTCTCAGCCGCAGCGCAAAAGCGAAGCGCCAGCATGTTGGCGGCGCTCAAGAAGAAGCTGTATTCCCCAGATTGGCGCACACGCCAAATGAAAGTATGCCTCAAGAAACCCCCCAGCAACCAACGGTTCCGCTGCGTCAAAACAACCTCTTGTGACACGCTCTCCAAATGTGACCCTGACGCAACGGACCTCGCCCCTCAAAACAAGGGCAAAGAGAAGATCAAAAAGTAAGAGGTGTCGGAATAACGAGGGGAAAGGTACTGGAACCAGAGAAGGAAAGATTCGTCACGGGGAAGTTGAGACGAATGGGGTGTCTCTGTTAAGCAGAGGCTTGAATCTCAACGCGGAAGAGCTGCTGTCCAGCAAAGAAGTGATCACCGTCTTTGAGCTCAAGAGGATCCTTGATTCGGAGAAAGGTGCCGTTACGACTGCCTAGATCTTGAAGGAAATAAGAGCCGTTCTCCTCGTGGACTCGTGCGTGACGCCCAGAGATGTGACGATCAAACGGGAACGAAAGGTCACAGTGCTCTCGTCCCAAGCGCACGCTGTTCGTAGAGGAATAGAAGACTGCGCCCGGCTGCTGGTTCCGGAACAAATGAACCAAGCGGAAATGAAGTTCTTTTTCCGGCGGACACCCATAAAACTTGGCGTCATCTTCGGGCTCGGCAGCTACACCGGTGTAGGTGTCGTACTCACCCACTTGCTCGAATCGAATCAGCTGCTCTCCAGTAAGAAACAAATCGTTGTGTTCGATGGGCACAGAGTCTTTGATCTTAATGAACACGCCGTTGTCTGAGCCTTCGTCTGCAAGAAACAGCTTGTCGTTCTCGTAGTAAAGATTGGCGTGCAGCATGGAAAGGTACCGATCATCCGGGAAGAGGATGGTGCCATGCAAACGACCGAGGCGATGGTTTTGCGCCTTGAGCCGGTAGGAAATCCCAGGGAAGCCCTCTCCTTTGACAAGAACCAGCTGTGCCTCAATAGCAGGCTTGGGTTCGGCCAGGGTCGGTGCAGCAGGCTCTGCCGCCTCTTCGCTCGCGATGGGAGCACCACAATTCCAGCAAAAACGGTAGCCATCGGGTACTTGGCTGCTACATTGTGAGCACGTATGCATCCCAACCAACTCCTTTGTATATCGATGGGAGAGAACTCCACGGGATGTTAAGGACGGAAATTGCCATCATTCGTAAGGTATCACCTGCCTATCGGGGCGTCAAGTTCAAGTCAGGACATGACGGATCCTCCCAAAACATCGGGCCCCCAAGAGAGGCGTTGACCCGCTCCCGACTGCCGACTATAATACGTCGTCAATTCTCAGACTCAAGACACGACTCTATCGAGAAAAGAGAGACGGTGATGGCCGAAAAATACACGGGATACGCACTTCGCTTCATTTCAGGAAAGTACCAGGGGAACGAGTACCCTCTGCCTGCCAACAAGGAAGTCATCGTCGGCCGCGGCTCAGAGCTCGACATCGTCCTTGTGGAAGATATGATCTCCCGACGTCATGCGAAAGTGGTGACCGGCGAAGATTATGTGATCCTCCAAGATCTTGGCTCCACAAACGGCTCCTTTGTCAACGGAGAACGCGTTCGCAAGCAGCGACTCCACGAAGGCGACCGTATCCTTTTGGGGACCTCCATTCTCAAGCTCGTTCCATACAAGGGCGATCCATTGCAGCCGGTTGCGGCTGTAGACTCCGCCCCACCCACGGACGTTGGCGTAGAAGAGCGCAAGCCCTTGCAAATCGGACCTGCGTCCAACCCTGGTGGCGAAGGCCTGTCTGTTGCACCATCGCAGCAACAACAAGCCACCATGCACCTCCAGGCGTTCCAGGCACCAGCGCCTGGAGCGGATCCTGTTGCGCCGGCCGCCCCGTCCAGCTCTCCGTTTGGTTCGAGCCCCATCGCTCCGGCAGCAAGCCCGGCGGCAAGCCCTGCAGCAGTTCCAACAGGACCCTCTTCTGTTGTCTTGCCGGAAGCCAGCCAAGAGTCGGCCAATCGCTCGGCCCCTGATCTTGGCCCCCCCAGCATGACGGGTTCCCTCTCGGAAACACCACTCGCAGACCTCCTCGACCTCTTCTCCACAAGCCGAAAGAATGGCGTGTTGGTGATCAAGAACATGAAAGAAGGTCGACTCCACTTCCGCGATGGCGTTGTCATTTACGCTATCGTTGACAACAATGTAACAGTCCCGCCGCTGAAGGCCGCCTTCCGCATCTTGGGTTGGAGCGTGGGTAGCTTCCAGCTTCATCCCCCCCACGACGCCGAAATTCAGCAGCCGATCCGAGAGAACGCTGTGGAGTTGATGCAGCAAGCTCAGTACCAACATGAACAGATCAAGCGATACATCAACGATCTGCCCAGCCCCATCCACAACATCAGCCTACAACGGCCTCTGCGAGCACCACTCCGAGACTTGCGTCCCGAATATCTCGATAGCCTCCAGAACATTTACAACTACGGCATCCTTGACACCATCTTGAACAAGTCGCCGAACACGGACCTGGAAACCTACAAACACATCGCCTTCCTCTACAAGCAAGGCTACATTCAAGTCCACTGATTGTTCTTTTCCCCCATACCTCTCATTGCCCCAGCTCCCACTCCTTCACTCCCTCATGAGGTGCCATGTGAAACTGTTCGGACTCACCGGTGGAATTGCCAGTGGGAAATCCACAGTCGCGCAAATCTTACGTGATCAAGGCTTTGTTGTTTTGTCGGCCGACATATTGGCCCGCGAAGTGGTCCAACCAGGTGAACAAGCGTACCAGGACATCGTGGATACCTTTGGTTCAGAGGTTGTGCAGGAAGACGGTCAGTTGGACCGGGCAGCCCTCGGCCGCATCGTGTTTGCCAACCCTGAGAAACGCAAACAACTGGAGGGCATCACCCACCCCAGCATCGCGCAACGGGCAGCAGAACAAATTGCCGAGTACGCAGGACAAGGCCAAACCCACCTTTTTTACGAAGTCCCTCTTCTGTTTGAAACCAACATGCAAGCGATGTTTCACGCCACCATTCTTGTGGCGCTGTCACCGGAAGAACAGCAGAAACGGTTGCAACAACGGGAGGGGTTGACAAACGAAGAAGCCCTCCAACGCATCCAAAGCCAAATGCCCTTGGAAGAAAAACAGGCGCTTGCCGACTATGTGATCGACAACAGCGGAACCTTGGACGACCTCCAACGAGAGGTCCAACTGATCATCGATACGATCACGAAGCCAAGAGATCCTTGAAATCACATCTTTTCTGTCCCTCGTCATGACAAATGACCTTGTTCATCCAACAATCCCCTAAATAATTAACCTATAATTCCCTACAAGTTTAGGGTAATTGGAGTAACATTTAAATTTCTTGTTGACGTGCGATCTTTAGGATCGCATGATGGAGCTCAGCGAGATATGGGGTTTTGTGAGCGATTCTCTGAAGACGAAATGGACGCTGGGACCATCCCAGATTGATCGATTTCGCAACATCAGCATGTGGTCCTGTTTGTTGCCCAACAACAACCATCCTGATCCGGCATCACCGAGTAGGGACGACATTCTGAACCTCACCCACATTCGATTCCATGACACAACAACATGCGACATAGTTTTCCCACGTTTGCGCCGAGAAACTCGATGTCCAAACACACCACAGATCCGACAAATGTAGTGTTAGAGCTACCGTCTGAGCTGTGGCATTGGTTGGAAACTTTGCGTGTCCGCTCCAGAAAGGACTGCCGAAACGGCCCACGTCCTTGTCCTTGCATTACCTGTGAACACCATCTTTTGTTCTCGACAGACAGCACTCAGCCCACGGACTGGCGAGTGAAATCCATCGAGATCCATGAAATGGAGTTCACCTGCGCCCTGGACCAAGCGGAACGTCAAAATGGCTCTTCTTCCCTTAACAAGTTGGAGAGCAAACCACTGCCACCTCCCCAAACCTGTTGCCAGGTGAAGGTCGATTTACCCGGCGTACCGACACGCTAGACCTCTGCCCGCGACGTCCATCCTTGATGAGTCACTCTGGCTCCCTTCTTTTCCCTCTCTTTCCCCTCTGTTGTCTTCTTGTCCGTGGACATCCTGCAGCGCTCCGAGTACAACATTCTTCCGAAAGTCTCGTGAATCTTCAGGACAATAGGAGACGACCTTGTCACCTTCACCATTTTCATTTGCACAACTACTTCGCAGCGCCACATTTTGGGTCACTGCTGTGTTGCTGGGGCTGATCAGCGCCGCCTTTACCTTCAACCCATTGACCGCGCGCCTTGGGTTTGATTACAGCCTGTTCTTTGGGGCCATCTCGACCATCCTACTGGGCAACTTTGCCTGGGCTGCGTTTCGCATGCGCTCACGGGCTTCAGAGGGACCTTCTTTCCTCGGAACTGTCGTTCAGATAGCCCTCGCCGCTCAACTTGCGCTGGTCCTTCCGCTCCTCGTTATCGCTCTCAATGCCTTCCGGGTCCGCAACTGCGACTTGCAAGAAGGCTTCGCGTTCTTTGCGCTGATGCCGATGGTTGGAGCATGGTTGGCCACAGGATTTGGGGTAACAGTCGCGGTCCTACCACGGCGCAAGACGTGCCTTGCCCTCCTGTATGTGATTCCCCTTGGCACCATCGCATGGGCCATCTTTCGGGGGCTTCAGCACCCGCCCATCTTTGCTTACGGTCACTTCTTTGGATACTACCCAGGAACCATCTACGACGAGCTTCGGCAGATATCCACAACCTTGCTGCTCTTTCGTTGGACCACTCTGGTGCTGGGTCTTTTCTTGGTCACTCTCGTGGGCTTGCTTGCTGGTCGCGGAGGGCTCATCGACACCTCCACGGTGGCCTGGCGTGACGCTCTCATCCAACGCAACCCAAAAGCGATGGACGGTAGCCTTCAGTGGGGACCCAACCGGGAAGCTGCGATGGGAACCTTACTCCTCGCGTTGCTCGCGTTGGTGTGGCTGACAACAGCTTCTCTCAACCGCTATGACATTGGCTACATCCAAACCAACAGCTCCATCCAAGAAGAGCTAGGTGGACGATACGAAACAACTCACTTTATCATCTACTACGATCGAGACCACATCACACCCAAAACTCTTCGTAGGATGGCCCGGGATAGTGAGTTTCGATACCACCAGCTGAGCCAGTTCTTTGGTCATGAGCCTATCAAGAAAATAGAGATCTACTGGTTCTCCGACGTCAAACAAAAAGCTCGTTTGATGGGTGCGGCTTACACCATGATCGCGCGGCCTTGGGCCTATCAATTCTACATCCACGGCTACGGTTTCCCCCACGGCGTGCTCAAGCATGAGATGGCCCATGTGTTCTCGGCGGCCTTTGGAGCCGGACCGCTCAAGCTATCGGTCCGCTACAACGTCTTGTTCTACCCTGCCTTGATCGAGGGGGTCGCCGTTGCTGCCGATTGGGTTCGAGGCGAACTCACACCGCACGAATGGAGCCGGGCAATGCTGGATCTCAAGGTTGCGCCAGACCCGGCTCAAATCCTCGGCCCCACCGGCTTCTTTAAGTACTCCGGATGGACGGCGTATACCATCGCAGGCTCCTTCAGTCGATACCTGATCGATACCTACGGGATGAAAAAGTACAAGCAAGCGTACGGTCGAGCCACCTTCCAAGAGACCTACCAAAAACCACTCGCCACGCTCTCCAAAGAGTGGAAGACCTTCTTGAGGACCAAGATTAAGTTGGGTCCCACCGACAAAAAGCAGGCAGCTTACAGGTTCAAACGCTTCCGCTCCATCTTTGTGAGAACCTGCCCGCACACCATCGCGGCGTTAAGCGAAAAAGTGTCCCAACTAAGCTCGGTCGGAGCCTTTTACAGCGCGATTAAGGTACAACGCCAAGTCTGCAAGTTTGCCCCTCGCGCTCACCAACGGATGCGTTTGCTCAACTTGTATCTGCGCTCCAAAAACTACCGTGAGGCACAAGCTCTGGTTGATGCTCTGATGAGGGACTACCCAAGCCAGTCCAACCCGATCGTGCAAGCAAGAATCCGCAACTACGCAGGGTTACTGGCTTACCGCAAAGGCCGCGTGCAAGAAGCCCAAACGAGCTACAAGCAAGCCACCCAACTGCAGATCGGGCTGGGCAGCAAACGACATGCTTTGGTCATGGAATACGCGATGGAGCATCCGTCTGTTCGCCGGGTCATCATGAACTACATCCATCCACCACAGTCTTCCACAGCAGGACTTCTCAACCTGCAAGCTGCCGCGCTGCAAAACCCCAACGAGCCGATGTTGGCGTATCTGCTGGGTCGTCGGCACTACTTCCTCTCCCAATACAAGAAAGCCTTGCCCCTCTTAAGGACCGCCCAAAAAGGCTTAACAGCCCTCCCCTTACGCACAGAGATCCTCCGCTTGCGAGGTCGCTGTCACTTCGACGCAGGCAACTACTCCCAAGCCGCCCAACGCTTCACAGAGATGAGCCAGTTGCCTCTTCCTTCCGGCCTAAAGCGCCAAGCTCTTGACTGGAAGCAACGCTCCCTTTGGGAACAACAAACGTACCAAACAGCCCCCTCTCGCGCTCCCCTCTCTCAACAATAAGCTGCGATCTCCCAATTCTTTCTACAGATGCATCCAAGTTCTCCGTTAAGTACCTATTGAACGATCAAGAACAACCCCTGACTTGATCCGACGCAGCCCCGAGCTGCGAAAGAGAACGGACAACAGGCTTTGTTTTCGATGCATTGCAAGGATGTCGAAAGCGAGCTTGAGGATAAGCTTTGCTTTCTACTGTAGCGAGACGAGGAACCATGACAGTGACCAGTCAAACTCACCAACTGCCTGAGGAGCTATGGACGGCTTTGCTTCAGGCACCTGCCCAGCAGCTCCACTTTCAACAAGGCCCCTTTCAGGTTGAAGTCCGGATCATGCCGCTGCGCGCTAAGCCTTCTGCAACTGCGATGTTGACTCCGCAACCCAAAGCGAAGATGCCTTCCAAACAACAGCCTTCCAGCGATCTAACGGAGCTTGCTTTGGAGCCATTGCCTCCTCCGCCTTCACTGGTGGAAATGGAGGAAGAGGATCTCTCGCAAAGACCTGCCATCGCCAAACCTTTGCAGCCTGTATCGAAGCCTGAGCCGGTGCTGCCCAAGACACCGATAGATCGTAAGATGAGCGACGCTCTCCCTCCATTGGAGCTTGAGCCTCCAATGACTCCAGTGCCGCCGTCAGCGTCGTCGTTGTCGATGGAAACAGCCAAGGTGCTTTCCAGCCTCACACCCCCGCCTCCATCGAGAACCCCAACGCCCCCCCCTCCGTCCGTCTCGAAGCCAGCAATGCCAATGCCGCTACCACAAGCGGGCCCAGTCACTCCACCTCCGGCCAGTCAGTCCAGCACAGGTCTTTCTCCGATGTCATTGGGACCCTCCAGTGGAGTACAAACAGAGTTAAGTCCAGGGAACTTGAGTGTAGGTGGTCCCTCTTCGCAGCGCGCACCGGATCTGAGCACCCACGCGAGCATCCAGCGAATCCCAACGAAGATGAAAACGGCGGACTGGAAAAAGCTCATTGGTGAGCCAGTCAGCGCTAGCGACTTGATTGAGCCGGCCAACGTCAGCGATTTGATTGACGTAGAGAAGCCTGTTCCCAACCTCCCCGAAGATGCGACGATGATGGAGGTCCCTTCCCTCGGCGCGCTGAAGAGGAGAAGGGAAGCCTTGCAGGCAAACGCCCCCGACAGCGATGAGTTACGGCTGCTTGATTTCGAGTCGGATCTGTCAGTGGAAGAGATCCAAACCGTCAAACAAGCAGTTGAACCCAGCGAAGAAGACATCCCTGTCATGATAGGACAGGCGATTGAAGAGCCAGAACCTCAAACAGAAGCTTCCCAGGACAACTGGAGCGTAGAGCTCGACCTTGACGAGATCGCACGGAAAACATCCGGCCACTACACTGGGACCGAATGGCAGAAACAGTCCTCGATGGTCTTTCGTCTGCTTCGCTCCTCAGATACCACTCCAGCCCTGGAGACTTTGTTCAAGCGAGATGCCACATCGGTCAAAACACTGGACACGATGTTCAAAGACTTGCCCCCCCATCACCCCTCTCCCTCAGAGTTTGCTGAGGCCTCTGGTGTCAGCAAAGTGCTCAAGGAGTTGGTCCCGTTTTGCTACGAAGGTGAGTCAACACCCACCTACCGCGTGGTCGGACGATGCTCCGATAACAGCTTTGTCCTCTTGTTCCAGCAAACGGACTCCAGAGGTCTTGTGTTTATGCCCCTGGATGTGGAAGGACAACTTCCCCAGATCGCGTTGGTCGAAGGCGAAAACCTCCTGAACGAGACAGAGCTTACCGAGTTGTTTCAAACCGGCGCGCGCTCCGCATCTCCGGAGGAAGCCAAGGCCAAAGCCCGGCAGGTTCAGCAAAAGCTCGGCCCAACAGCCCAGCCTGCGGTCCAAAAGCTTCAAGCCCGACAGGCCAACTTTGAGCCGCCTTCGACCGCAAGTCGCAACAATGAAAACGGCCTGGACAAATCGATTGTAGTAGACCAACGCCTGCTCAACCGCTTTGAGTTCCACCGCAACCACAACAGCGAGTTGTGGGACGAAGATCTTCAACCAGGGATTGCAGTCTTCTCCAACAACAGCGCGACCTTGTTCATCGAAAACCGCCAAGTCACCGAAGGTGTGCTGCTTTGCCTCTTGAACCAAGGTCAGTACCTGGTCTTTGACCGCCGGACCAAACGCTCAGTTCACTTGCAGCCCAACGCCAACCAGCGTCTCTGGCTTCGCAAGGAAGACGAAGCAGTCGTCTAACTCCTCCAACACACCTTCCAGCAAGAACCTCTCCTCGTCAGAGAACCTACCAGGGGCGCAAGTCGCGTCGAATGATCTCAAACAACCGATTGGCAAGCTGAAAGGCGAGACGAACAGGAATTCTGCCGTCGTCATTCTGAAGTTGTTCGTCCAACTCGTTGGTGAGGCGAGAAAGGGTCTTTCGAGACGACGTTGGGAGCCGGTTCGCCTCAACCTCAGCCAACTGTTTGCCCAACTCCAAGATCTTACGAGCTTCCCGGCGCACGCTCAGTTCCATCGGCTTGTTCTCAAGACCTGCCTCTTTCGCATCCCAAAACATGGAGAACAACAAAGGACCGGTAAGGAGCGCCGCATCTTCAGCCGCAGCCTGTGACTCTTCCACAAGCTCTCTCGCTTCCCGGGCAAGTTGTCGAGCTTGTTCCAGCTTAAGTTGGATTAACTCTTCCCTGGAGAGGCCCGAGGAATCAACAGAGGAAGCCGTAACCACAGGTCTTGGAGCCAAAGGAGGAAGGGCAGGCTTGGATGGCAGAGAGGGTGGTGGAGCCGGAACGTCTTCTTCCTCTTCTTCCACTTCTTTAACAACGCTCTCTACGACGTTTTGGACGGCCTCAGCCTCTACAGCAAGGACCTCTTCCACAACTTCTTCTTCCAACGGCTCCTCCACCGGCTCTTCTGCGGTGGGAGTTTCCAATGCATCGTTCGTTTTGTCATCGCGAACAGCATCCAAGGAAGAGGATGTACTAAGCTCAGGCTCTTCGGCCATCGGCGGAGGAGGAGCAAAGCCGCTCAAAGGAGACGGTGACTCTTCCACAGCTTCTGGCTCAGAGTCTTGCAAGACGACCTCTTCCGAAACGTCTTGCACCTCCAAGACGTCCACATCATCAATTGCAATAGGCGCTTCATCGTTCACAAGGCCTTCCGACTCAGGCAGGTCATCCAGGCTTCCGAGGTGGGCGACAACAGCTTCCTCTTCGTCTTCCACGACGACAGAGAGGCTCGCGCTGCCTGGTTCCTCTTGCTCCAAGAAGTCGATGGCTTCGTCGATTTCAGCATCGTCCAGGTCGTCTTGCGCGAGAGAAGACGAGGGAGGTGGAGCGATGGGTGACAGCGATGTTTGAGACAAGGGGACAGACTTGATGATGCCATCGTCTTCGCTCCCCAAAGCCTCGACAGATTCGAGGATGTCGCTGTCATCGATGTCCATGGCTTCTTCCTCTTTGGAAGCAGCAGAGATGTTTGCAGCTTTCTCTTTGTTCGCCTTCTCTTTGGCGAGCAAGTGAGCATAGGAGTCCTGGGTAAGGATGCGGGTTTCACCGTCGCCTTCCCCGATAGAAGCAAAGGAGCCGTCTTCACTGACGAGAAGTTCGGCAGGAGGCAACTCTCCAAAGTCAGCGCCCACCAACTCACCTTCTGCGGCAGGTGCATCTTTGTCCTTGTCAGGAACGCCCAAGTCAGGGTCGGTGGACTCTCCGACGTCAGGCTCCTCTTCCATCTTGATCTCTTCATCCATCTTGAGCCCAATCAGAGAGGCTTCTCCAGGCTCCAACTCGATGTAGCTTCGTGACCACTCCGAGATCGATTCGTTGGCAGGAGGCGCAGAGGCCACAGCATCCGACGGTTGTCCCAAATCCTCCGTTTGATGCTCAACTTCCATCGTGGTCGTAAACTGGCGACCATCAGGCGCAAGGACCGACAGAGTGAGCGTGTTGACTTGATCCGAAACCAGAGTCACGGGGTGATCGACACTACCGGATAGCTCCACGACGAACGCTTCGTCCTGCGCTCCACCACGGACTTCAACCTGAGCGCCAGGGATAGCAAACCCTGTCAACGAAACCTGCGTGGAAGGAGTGGGCGACTCCAAAGGAGCCAAAGAGATACCATCCACCAGAGTGTCGGCAAACACTGCAGTTCCCATCGCGACGGCCAGACGAGGTTGATGGAACGGCGAGAACACTGCAGGAATCCGCTCTTGTAGCACAGGGTACAGTTGGTGGATCCAGGCTTCCTCACCACCAATCAGCAAGCGCTCGATATCTCCGCTTTGGATGTTCCAAAAGTTTTGCGCCATGCCCATCACTTGATCGACCAGAGCGGCGACTTGCTCCAAAGGTAGCTGCTGCCCCCACTGCTTCCACGACCACTCCAAGTTTTGAGACACGCGCAAGAGCGGGAAGCCGTTGCGAACTTCGACAACACCCAGAGAGAGAAATCCCCAATCCACAATCAAGGTCGCTGCGATCGCATGCTCACGATGCACCAACTCAGAATCACCATAGGCAAGAGCAAGAGGAGTGGGACACCAACCCGAAAGGGCCAGGCCTGCTTCCTGCATCGCGTGGTGCAGGGTTTGCAGAATATGGGGATCAGCGCCAGGAGGAACGGCAGCCACCGCAGGGAGCGCAGCCTGGGGAGACAAGTAATCTTTGACCACTTGGGTGGTGCTACCAAGCATCCGCGCCAACAACGAGGACGCAGGCCACCACTGGCTCATGAAGAAGAACTCCATTTCACCGTTGGCGCCGTTCCGGATGTAGTCGCCAAGCTCCGCACGCGTTTCGGCGTCGCCCATAATCCATTGGTAACAGTCACGCAGATACGGAACGCCTTCGACAGGCTCAACAGGCTCTCCAACCATGAGTTGTCCCTGTTGCTCCGTGATGATAGACGGGATCAACCCGCCATCTCCCAATCCTGCCACTGTGGGCTGCTGGTTTTCATCCGTTCGTGCGATGACCCAGAAGGCTTTCCCGATATCGATAGCGATTGGTTTCAATGTATCCTGGTCCTTCCTGTCAAAGCCCCACAAGGAGGCTCACAAGTTGGGGTTCAAGCCCCACACTGTGCGAGTATGCCCTCGATGGTTTCTTTTGCGTTCGATAATGACCGCCAAAGTATACAAAGTCTTACGAAGAGAGTCTATGCCCCCCAACCGTACAGGAGGCTGGCCTCCAAGAACAAGCCGACAAAGGTTGTCACTTTTTTCTTTCGTTGTTGAGGGTTTGATGCATCACGCGACATTCCTGAGGAGTAAAGCGAAACCGAACGGGGTCAAGGTATCCCAGAAGTGAAGTCCACAACATCGTCGCAGAGCTACGAACGCCAGAGCCTGTCACCATGAGTCGGTACGTTCCCACCACATGAGGCAAGCCCAAGCGATGCCCCAGCTCATGCACCAACGTGGTGTAGACCGGAGACAACCGCACCCATACGGCATTTCGAGTGATCCACTTGCGCGCGCCCAGCACCATCCTGACTTTGGAGCTCACCCCCAACAAACGATACAGCTGACGTTGCGCCCCTCGACCCCAGTAATACTGCACATGTCGGGTAAAGAAGAGGAACGTCTCCGAGCGGCTCTTGGTTTGTGACAGGTTCTTCGGAAGCACCCACTGGACCAAGGCTTTCTTTGTGAGCATGCCTGGCCGAAGCCGCCGCAGCGGAGCTATCTCCATACGAATTCGGCAGCGAGCGAGGTACCATTGCGCCAGCTTCATCGCAGCCCAATACCGCACAGGCTTCCACAGGAAAGGCCGATCGGTGTACGCCGTCACCACAAGAGTTTGCTCGGGGAGATTCACCCAGGGTTTTCCGGGCTTGCGGGTAAATCGCAGGGTGCCCCGTAGATCCCAATCGCTGTAAGGAGAGAGCGAAGGGGTTGTTTCGCCCCAACTTTCCCCCCACCAGTTGGCCTCAGTGTCGAGCCCTGACCAGGCAAGGCTAGCCCCTGCCATGCTCCACCAAAGCCAGACCCATCCGATTGTTCCGCTGATCACGATGTCTTCCTCCTGACGTGCGTCTATGGTATAGCAAAACACGCACGAAGACCCAAG
>SBHC01000085.1 GCA_006226375.1 Deltaproteobacteria bacterium
GCCGATGGCATGGACGCTGTTGTTTGCCTTGGGTGGCGCGCTGATTCTCAGTCTGACCTTGATGCCGGTTCTCGCTTCGTATGTGTTTCGTGGGCCTCTCAAGGTAAAGGACACTTGGTTGCTGCGGCTCTTTCGTGCCCTCTATCTGCCGCTGCTCCGACTCACGCTTCGGTTCCGCCTGAGCTTTGTGGGCCTCTCTCTGGTTGCCTTTGTTGTGAGCGTTGGGTTGCTGCTTGGAATGGGCGCCAACTTTATCCCTCGTCTTGATGAAGGCATGCTTGCTTTGCAGGCCAGCCGACTTCCCTCTGTTTCCTTGGAAGAGTCGATCCAGCATACCACTCGAATCGAACGAATCCTTCGGGAGCTTCCAGAGATTCAGTCTGTGGTATCCAAGACGGGTCGTGCTGAAGTGGCAACGGATCCAATGGGCGTCTTCTTTTCTGACATTTTTGTTGTGTTGGAGCCCCAGAGCCAATGGCGCAAAGGCATGACAACAGCCCGTCTCGTGAAAGAGATGGAGAAGAAGCTCAAGGCAGAGAGTCCAGCCAACAATTATTCCTTCAGCCAGCCGATTCAACTTCGCACCGCGGAGCTTTTGTCGGGTGTGCGCTCTGAGATCGCAGTGAAGGTGTTCGGTGACGACCTTAAGAAGCTTCAGAAGAGCGCAGAGAACATCGTTCAGGTGTTACGCAAGGTGCCTGGAGCCGCCGATGTGATGGCCGAGCCCTCCATCGGACTTCCTTACTTGCGCATCCAATTGAACCGTCGAGAGATCAGCCGCTATGGTATCTCAGATAGTCATGTGTTGCAGGTGATCGAAGCTATCGGTGGGAAGACGGTTGGAGTTATCTTTGACGGGCAAAAGCGATTTGATCTGCGCGTCAGGTTTCAGAAGAAGGACCGCTCTCGTCTTTCAGCGATCCGTCAGCTACCTGTTCGTACGCCTCAAGGCACAACGCTACCTCTCGCTCAGCTCGCGCATATCTGGTTTGAAGACGGTCCGCTTCAGATTCAACGGGAGCAAGGGCGACGACGTGTCACCATCCAGATGAATGTGCGTGGACGTGATCTTGCTTCCTTTGTTCGCGAAGCACAAGCAAAACTCAAGCAAGCTATCCAGAAGAAAGCTGTCTCTCTTCCTGAAGGCAGCTTTGTGACGTGGGGTGGGCAGTTTGAGCAGCTAGAGAGCGCATCCAAGCGGCTGATGATTGTTGTACCCATCGCGTTGTTCTTAATTTTTATGTTGCTACAGATGACGTTCAACTCTGTGCGTCTAAGCATCATCATCTTTTTGAACGTACCGATGGCTGTCAGTGGCGGCGTCTTTGCATTGAAGCTCCGAGGAATGCCATTGAGTATCAGCGCAGCGATCGGCTTTATCGCTCTCTCTGGCATCGCTGTGATGAACGGAGTTTTGCTGATTAGCGCGATCCGTGAGTTGCAAGAGTCAGGGCTTTCCAGAGTGCGCTCTGTTTGGGAGGGCTCGATGGGTCGTTTGCGGCCTGTTCTCATGACAGCGCTCACTGACGCGATTGGCTTTATGCCGATGGCTCTCTCCACGTCTGCAGGTGCTGAAGTTCAACGTCCCTTGGCAACGGTCGTGATCGGTGGAATTCTGACCTCAACGGCTCTGACTCTGCTGATCTTGCCCGCGGTCTATAGCCTCTGGGGGATTCCTTCTGCTGATGAGACGGAGTCGGAAGAAACAGAGCCAACTCCGTTTCTCTCCTCAGAGCCTCCTGGACTGGGTGGAGAGTCACCTTCTGTCAAATAAGGCTTCCTGAAAGATCGTCCCTTGCTCCTCACCTCTGCCTCCTTGTTTCTTTTTCCGTACATACTCTCAATCCAACCATCGAAGGATAAAAACTATTTGCTTCCTACGACAGCTTGTAGTAGAACACAATGATGTCACTCTACGACAGCTTGTAGTAGGCTGCGGATGGAGTGGATGATTGTAGCTTGCAGCTAAAGTATGCAGGAGGAAGCGGATGGGCAGCCAGGGTATCAGTGGCCTGGAGAGAGATGTGATGGAGTGCATCTGGGAGAAGGGCCGAGCAACAGTTCGGGATGTGATGAACTGTTTGGATCAGTCGAAGAGTCGGGCGTATACCACGATCATGACTACGATGGACAGGCTCTTCCAAAAAGACCTGTTGGTTCGTGAGCGTGAGGGAAATGCCTACGTGTATGTACCCGCTCAGAGCCGGGACTCCTACTGGAAGTCTGTTGCCCAAGAGACCATGCAGACGCTCCTCACTGTTGGTGGTGATGTTGCTCTTTCCGCGTTTGTGGATGCTGCTTCTCAGGAAGACGAAAAGAACCTGGAGCGCTTGGAGCAATTGATTCAGTCCCATCGCGACCGACGGGGGTCCTGATGATATATGCACCCCTCATTGGCTTGGCCCTGCTGTGGCTTGTGGCCGCTATCGGTTTGTTGGGACAGGCTCTTCTTTATCGACAGTCCAAGGAACTCTTTGCTCGTTCGCAACGTCGGGCGTCCTGGTTGATGCAAGTGTTTCTTTTGGTGTGTTCGTTTGTGCTTGCTCTTTATCTGCCATCGTTGGTGGAGATGGCTCATGGCTTTCCTGTTCATGAGCATACCACCCATGGGTTTTTGCATCATAGCTACCATCCCGCTGCTGGCTCTATGTTTTGGGTTCTCCTTGTTTTGTCAGGAGGTGCCTTTTCGTTGTTTTTGTGGGCGACTTGTGTTCCGTTGTTTCGGTGGTTTCGTCTGCATCAACAGCTTCGGAAGTTGGAGGACGTTGTCCAACAAACGCAACTTTCTTCTGAGGAGCAAGCCAAGCTTACGATGGTTCGACGCGAATGGTCGCCTGAGCGTAACTGCATGGTTGTCCCAGGAGCGTGGGTTGGTCTTGTTGGCCTTTGGCGGCCGACATTGCTTTTGGGACGAGAGTTGCTTGCAGCGTTGGATGTTCGAGAGCTACAGGCCATTCTTGCCCACGAAGAGGCACACTACCAACGCAAAGACTCATTGTGGCGTTTTGCTTTTTTTGTGGTGAGTCGCTTTTTTCCTTGGTGGGGACCCAAGTGGTTTCGGGAGTGGACAACAGACACTGAGGTGCTGTGCGATGCCCAGGCTTCGGAAACACTGGGGGAGCCGACCTTGCTGGCTGCCACCTTGGTTAAAGTGAGACGTATTCAGTTTCAAGAGAAGGGACACCTGGGGAATCCTACCGTTTCTCCTTCCCTCTTGTTGGGCTTTTTGGAAGATTCCAACCTTGAAATTCGAGTCCATGCGCTTCTTCACGGAACTGTTGCCCTTCAGAGCCCTGTTCATTCTCGTGTTTCTCTCGCCTTGATCGCCTGCCTCTCTCTGCTCTTTGTGTGGGAACATCAGCTTCTTCACCACGCGATAGAGCATCTTTTCACCGGCTTCTTTCATCAACTTTTGCACTAGCAGGATGAACCTTTGTATGAACGTTAATGCGAAGACCTTTGTGTATGTTGTGCTACTACGTGTTGTAGTAGTCTTCCTTTTGGGTTGGGGAGTTCTCGCTTGCAGCTGGGATGTCCATGCAGAGACAACCGTTCAAACGAGCGTGTTGCGAGGAAAAGCCGTACCATGGAAGCAGGCGCTGGTGCTCTTACGTCAGCACTTGCCTTCGCTGTTGTTGGCCCGAAAGAGGTTGCAAGGTCAAAAGAAAAGCGCCCGACAGGCTGGCGCGTTTCCCAATCCATCGATCTCGTACAGACGAGAGCAGCTCTTTCCCCAGCAGGGGCAAGATGAGGCAGGTGTACAGATCAACATTCCGCTGGGGGCGAGTCCTTGGAGGCAGAAGGATGTTGCGATGGCTCGGGTTCGTGTGCAATCCTGGTCTGTGAAGTTGCTCCTTCTTCGGCACTCGTTTCGATTTCTTCGGGATTATTTCAACCTGCTTCATCGCGTGAAAAGGTTGCGGATCTTGGAGCAGAGTTTTCGCCGCTTTCAGGGGATTGAACGCATCGTTAAGGTTCGAGTGCAAGAGGGTAAACTTCCAGGTGCTTACAGGTTGCGTTTGCTCCTTGAAATGCGCCAGCGAGAATCACAGATCGAGCGACTCAAGGCTCAGATGGAGCAGCAGGGGCGACAGCTTGGTTATCGGATTGGACAACGAGACGTCCCTGTCTTGCCACAAGGCTCTTTGGTGCCTTCGTCGTATCAACTTCCGGCTGTTACGAAAGAGTTATTGGATAAGTTACCACCCCTTCAACACGCGAAGGCGCAGTCTCGACTGGCGAAAGAGCAGCGACGGTTGGCGTATGCCCGAGCGTGGCCCAATTTGCAGTTAGCCTTGGGTTATCTTCACTCGGACAACACATCACAAAACCAGCAGGATGGACACGGATTTTACTTGGGGATCTCGGTGCCTCTTCCCTTCTTTCAACGGAACCAATACCGGACCCAACAAGCCCTACAATCCTTGCGGGTGGCTCGTTACAAAATTACGCTGCTGTTGCAACAGTATCGGTACCAAATGGAGCAAAGTCAGCGGCAACTTCGCAAGGCAAGGAGTCGCTTGACACGCTACCAAGCCAACGTCTCTGGACAGATTCGTTCATTGCTGCGTTCCGCCAAAGCCGCCTTTGTGGGAGGGACTTCGGTGCAAGCTTACCTCGATATGCAGCTCACTGCGGAACGCCTTCAATTGTATGAGCTATCCCTACAGAAAGATATCCGACAGTTTTCTCTTCAACTTCACCAACTGATGGGGCGAATCCCCCGGCAATAAGGCAGGATTATGACAAGCTATCTATGGGCTTGGAGCCGCGCTTGCAAAGCTCGCGTATGGATGGGATTGTTTGGGCTGACTCTTCTCTTGGGCTGCAAACATTCTCATCATGATCACGGAGGCCACAGCCATGGAGGACATAGCCATGGAGGTCACGGTGGTCATGGTGGTCACGGGCATGGTCATGGTCATGGTGAAGAAGGTGACACTGTTGCTGTGACGTTGTACACCGAACGCACCGAGCTGTTCATGGAATACACCAAGCTGGTGAGTGGGAAGAAGGCTTCCTTTCTGGCACACCTGACAGTCTTAGGGAAGACATTCAAGCCCGTAACGTCGGGGTACTTGAAGGTGATGTTTGTACAGGGTGGAGTCCGAAAACATACCATTGTGGCGCGCTCTGTTTTGCGCAAAGGCATCTTCAAACCGGTCGGAAAAGCCCCAGCACCAGGGAAGTACAAGCTGGTGATGAGCCTTACTTCACCGCAGGTTCTGGATACGTTGGTTCTTCCTGTGGTGGTGTATGCGAATGAGAAGGAAGCGAAGGCTGCGAAACCAAAAGCTGACGAAGAAGGAGACATCTCCTTTCTTAAAGAGCAACAGTGGAACCTTCCTTTTGCGAACCAACCTTTGGCCCAGCGGACGATGCGGAAAAGTCTTGATGTTGTCGGCTCGATTGAGCCGAAGTCTGGGCATTTTGCTCGTGTGACGGCGCCAGCTTCGGGTGTCGTGGAGTGGTTGAGTCCAAAGCTACAAGAAGGTGTGTTGATGAAGCGAGGTCAGCTGTTGCTGCGAATCACACCCCAGCTGTTCGCAGGGACAGACCTTCCTCAGCTTCAACAGGTCTTGAGCAAGGTGAAGTCAAGCTACGAACAAGCGGTCTGGGAGTTAAGACGATTGCGTCGGATGGCCAAGCAGAGGGCGGTCGCACCCTGGCAACTGAAGCAGGCTCAGGTGCAAAAACAGCAGTGGAAAGACCAATGGGATGCTGCGAAGCGAAGGCTACGACTTTTCCGCCGCACCCGTATGTTACGAACCAACCGAGGACACTCCATTCAGTTGCGTGTGCCGCTTACTGGCTCTGTCACCAAACTGCTTGTCACGCCAGGAATGTTTGTGGAGCAGGGGCGACCGTTGCTTACGTTGATTAACCGCAAAAAGTTAACGGTGGAAGCTATGTTGCCTGAGGCAAGCTTGTCGGAGCTATCGAAGGTGACAGATGCTTCGATGCAGGTCGGCTCCCGTTGGCTGGGATTGGGTCCAGTGCTTCGTAAGGGAGTGCAACTTGATGAGACGACACGCACGTTTCCGCTCTTCTTTGATCTCCCAGCTGGAGAGTTTTGGGTGGGGCAACACACCAAGGTGCAGCTACATCTTCAGTCTCGTAAGGTTCTTGCTGTCCCCGTGAGCGCCATCCTTGATGACAAAGGAAAGTCCGTTGTGTTTGTGCAAAACACGGGGGAGTCGTTTTCCAAGAGAGAGGTTGTTTTGGGTATCCGAGACCGCGATTGGGTTGAGGTGCGTAGTGGTGTTCGAGCGGGAGAGAGGGTTGTGGTGACTGGAGCGTACGAGATTATGATCAGTCAGGCTCTCAAGCAGGGCGGCGCAGTGGGGCATGGTCATGCTCACTGAAGACACAACACGTTCGGGGTGGCTGGATCAAGCTCTCGCGTGGTCCTTGAGGCGGCGGATTGTGGTACTTCTGCTTGCAGCGGGGCTGTTGGTGTGGGGGTTTTATCGATTGGCTGCGATGCCCGTGGATGTTCTCCCCGATCTGACAACGCCCACGGTCACGTTACTTGTGGACGCTCCCGGTCTAACAGCGGAAGAGACCGAAAAACTTGTCGCAGTGCCGTTGGAAACTTCATTGAACGGGGCAGGGGGCGTCCAGCGCATTCGCAGCTCGGTGGTTCCAGGGTTTGCGGTGTTATGGGTGTCGTTTAAGTGGAACACCAACCTGTATCTGGCGCGACAGATTGTCAACGAGAGAATTCAACACGCCGTCGCTCAGTTTCCAAAGCAAGCGAAAGCACCAGTTCTGGCGCCTATTTCGTCGATCATGGGCGAGGTGATGTTCCTGGCCTTTCATAGCAAAAAACACTCGCTGCGTCAGGTTCGAACTACGGTGGATCGGTTGATTCGACGTCGTCTTTTGGGCGTGTCTGGAGTGGCCCAAGTCACTCCGATTGGTGGTGAGGTGAAGCAATACCAGGTGTTGCTGTCTCCCCATAAATTACGACATCACAAACTAACTCCAAAGGCTGTGTGTGAAGCTATCGAGAAGGCCAACGGCAATCGTTGGGGTGGTCTCCTTGTGATGGGAGGGCGCGAATTCTCGATCGAGGCGTTGGGGAGGATCTCCAACAAGAAAGCGCTCAAGGATGTAGTTGTTGCTGTGAGGAAGGGTGTTCCTGTCACCCTTGAGCAGGTCGCTGTTGTACAGGTCGGTCAGGCTTTCCGGCGAGGGGTTGCTTCGTTCAACGGGCAAGAAGCCGTTGTTCTAGGAATTCAGAAGCAGCCACGGGTGAATACGCTGACGTTAACGCAGCGACTGGACCAGACCTTGGATACCTTGGCGAAAACGCTTCCCAAAGGTTATGTGATTGAGCGCAAGGGGTTCCGCCAGGCGCGCTTTATTGAGGTCTCGATTCACAACGTCCAGCGAGCTTTGTTGGAAGGTGCAATCCTCGTTGTTTTGGTGTTGATGCTGTTCTTGGTCAACGTACGTGCCACCGTCATTTCCGTGATGGCGATCCCTCTTTCGTTGATTACGGCGTTTCTCTTGTTGGAGATGCTAGGAGCAACGGTCAACACCATGACATTGGGAGGGTTGACTGTCGCGATTGGTGCCTTGGTGGACGATGCGGTGATCGATGTGGAGAACATCTTCCGTCGGTTACAGATCAACAACGCTCTTGTTCCAGAGCTGCGTCAATCTCCGATACGTGTGGTGTTTGAAGCATCCAAGGAGATCCGTACCTCCATCTTGTTTGCCACGTTGATTCTGATGTTGGTCTTTCTTCCCATCTTTTTCCTTTCTGGAATTGAAGGACGCTTGCTGCGTCCTCTCGGTCTTGCGTATCTGATTTCTATCTTTGCTTCCCTTCTCGTCGCCCTGACTGTGACGCCCGTATTGTCGTATTATTTGCTGTCGAAAAATCCCAAGGCTGTGAGTCATGGAGAGAGCTTTCTGGTGCGGTGGCTGCAGCGTTTGTACCGACCGGTGTTGGAGTGGAGTCTCCGGCATCCGAAGACGCTGATCTTTTTCTCTGTTGGTTTGTTTGTTGCTGCTATGGCTTTGTTTCCTTTCTTGGGCCGGTCTTTCTTGCCGCCGTTCAATGAGGGAAGCTTAACGGTTGCAGTCACAACGTTGCCGGGAACGTCGCTGCAAAAGTCAGCGGAGTTTGGGGAGCGCGTTGAGAAGGTGATGATGACCTTTCCCGAAGTGGTTGCCACCACGCGAAGGACAGGAAGAGGGGAACTCGACGAGCACGTGCAAGGTGTGTATGCCGGAGAGCTTGATGTGGTGCTGAAGATGAAGAAGCGCTCCATGAGGGAGTTTCTTCATAGCTTCCGTGAGAAGCTCGCAGCCATCCCTGGAGTCGTGATTAACATCGGCCAGCCGATCAGTCACCGGATTGACCACATGTTATCGGGGTCGCGCTCTGCCGTTGCCATCAAATTGTACGGGCCTGACTTGCTGAAACTCCGGGAGCTAGGGGAGCAAATCAAAGCCCAGGTGGCTACCGTTTCTGGGCTGGTGGATGTGGGGTTGGAGTCGATGATTCAGGTTCCTCAATACCAGGTGTTGCCTCGTCCTTTTGAAGCCAAGCGGTACGGTTTGAGTCCTGGCGTTTTGATGTCTCGTGTTGAACATGCTTTGCATGGGGCTGCGGCCACCCACATTCTGGAAGGACAAAATCATGTCGGTGTGTGGGTAAGGTACAATCATGGGGGCATCAAGAATCGGAAGCAGCTGGAAGACCTTCCTATTTTTACCCCCACAGGTGCGGTCGTTCCATTGCGTCAGGTCGCCCGCATCCGGTACGGTTGGGGTCCCAATCGGATCAATCGCGAGGCCGGGCAACGTCGGATTATTATCAGCGCCAACACCTCCAAAGCAGATCTGGTGGGCTTGGTTCAACAAGCGCAACGGAAGATTCAGACGCTCTCCTTACCTCAAGGGTACTATGTGGAGTATGGAGGGCAATTTGAGCGTGAAGCGACGGCTCGACAGACTATGCTGGTCCTGAGTTTGGTCGTGTTGGTTGCCATTCTATGGCTGTTGCAACTCGCTTTTGGAAGCTTCCGTTTGGCGTTGCTTATCCTGGTGAATCTACCGCTGGCGTTGATTGGTGGGGTCTTTTTGCTCTTTGTGACAGGGCAGGTGGTATCGGTTGCTGCGTTAGTAGGTTGGATTACATTGTTTGGGATTGCCACCCGAAATGGCATCATCCTAATCAGCCATTACCAACATCTTTGGGCAGAAAAGATGCCTCTTTGGGACACTGTAGTGCAAGGAAGCCTGGAGCGACTGAACCCTGTTCTGATGACAGCGCTCACCACAGGGTTAGCGATGTTGCCGTTGATGTGGGCGAGTGGAAAACCAGGCAACGAGTTGCAGAGCCCTATGGCGTTTGTGATCTTTGGTGGCCTGTTCTCTGCCACGCTCCTCAACTTGTTGCTTTTGCCTGTGCTTTACTTTCGGTATGCCAACCCTGCGTCCGAAGGTACTCAAGATTAAGGATTGGGGAGGAAGGCGGCGTAGGTTCCGGTTTGTTCGAGCCAGACAACGACGAAGTCAAAGCCCTCTTGGAGGGAGAAGCGGTCGTACGCTTCCCAGCCGGACTCGGTCTTGCGGAAGATCTTGAGGTTGAGGATGGAGGCGTTGGAGGGAACGGCGTCCCGCTTGAGCGGGATAGAGAGAAAGGCGAACTGCTGCTTGCCAAACGGGACGGCCTCTGGCTCCACAGTGATGGCGTCGGAGAGTACCGTGTGGTTGGCCGGTGGGTTGCTCACCGCGGCTTCCGTGATCTGGAGAATCAGGGAGTTGTCGAGAGACTGAGCAGGCACTTCCAGAATGGCTGCGCTTGTGTCTGAACGGACCACTCCGCCAGCACTTCCAATGGCCCCAATCTCCGATGGATCGGTCAGCGTTGGGCCCGAACATCCCAATCCTATCAAGCCGACGAGGACCCACCCAAGGAGTAGGTTGGCGGGCTTTGCAAACATGGTGACAAGGTCTTTCACAGATCTAGCGTCCCATCTCTTTTTGGATGTTGCGATACAGTGGGTCGCTGCTTGCGACAAGGCGCAGCGCTTTGCGAAGAAGCTTTCGAGCGTAGCGTGGATTGCTGGCTCGCTTTTCCTTGGCTTGGCTCAAGTATTGTTCGGCGCGTTGCCGAAGTTTGCGCGTTTGGCGGATGGCGATCTTGTTCTTCGAGTTGTAGCGCAGCGCGATGCCAAAGTAGACGCGGGCGGATGAGTACGACCGACGGCTGATGTAAGCAAATCCTTTGACCACGTACATGTTGCTCAACATGCGCTTGATCTCTGTTTGCATTTTGCCTTTGGTTCCGCCGAGTTCGATGTAGAGCGTCAAGCATCGTCCGAGCATGGGAATGGCGCTCTTGTAGGTGTTGGCGTTGTGGTACTGCCGTGAGCGATACAGAGTGGCCTTAAACTCATTGACCTTCTTGACCATCTCCGGTTGACCGCGCTTTTTGTACCAACGCTTGGTCGCGTCGTACTTGCGTTGGTTGAACAGGGTGTAGCCCGTGATCTTCCCGCGGCGTCGTCGGACTCGTTGCGCTCGTCGGCGAAGACGTCGCAACCGGCGGACGCGCTGCTTTCGTTGACGGTGGTAGTTGCTCTTTCGTGACAGCCGACGCCGTCTTCGTCGCAACCGACGCTGTCGTCGCTTGAGTGACTGCTTGAGCTTCTTAAGTTGGCTCAGCAGTCGGCGATTTTTCTTCTTTTGGGCGTCCCGCTCCATTCGATAGAGTTCGGCCTGCTTTTTTTGCAAAGCGGCTTCTCTCTTGGCGACAGCTTTGAGGTTTTCCAAGCGTGCTTGCTCCGCCTTCCGCTGCTTCTCCAATACTGCAAGTTCTTGGGCGCGTTGCTTGCGGAGCTTTTCCATGGCGAGCAGCCGCTTCTTCTCCATGCGGCGGCGTTCTTGCTCTTCCTTCTTTCGTTGCAAGGCCATCTTTCGCTGAAGCGCGAGGCGTTTGCGTTCCTCCTTCATCAGCCGCTGTTGCTCAGCCAACTGTTTGCGGTGTTCGGCCAACTGTTTTTTGATCGCTTCGGCTTGTTGGGAGCGCTTGTTGCGTTGCTTGCGAAGCTGGGAGGCTTGCTCCAAGAGCTGTTTGCGTAGAGCTCTCAACTCTTTGTGCTGTTGCTTGAGGGCTTGCTTTTGTTGGGTTTGCTCTTGGGTGTCTTCTTTCTGTTTGGCTTTTTCCGCAGCGCGACGGGCGATCTCCTGACGCATCTGAAGCATCATTCGTTCCCGCTCTTGTTTGAGTCGTTGCCGCCAGCGAACTTCTTGCTGCCGTTGCTGCTCCAGTTGGGCTCGCTCTTCTTTCAGCTTTCGGAGGACGTCGTTGATCTCCTGAAGCTCTTTTCGTTGCTCTGCGAGGAGCTTGTCGCCCTGGTTGAGCAGAGCCTTGTTCTTCATCTTGCAGTACTTCTGAAGCTGGGGGACGTTGCTGCAGAAGTTGTGACAGAAGAACTTTTCCGCGTCGATGACCTTTTGCGCGATCGGCATCTCCTTGTTCTTCATGCGATTGAGAAAGCACACGCGAAAGCAGTGGTTCAACAAGCGAAGACAGAAGGCTGAGTGACCGTCACCCCACTCCACTTTGGGAATGTTGGGTTGACTGTATGCCGAAGGGGCGGCGATTGTCAGAGTTCCAGCGAAGAGTAAGAGAGCCAGAACTACAGGTTGCGCAAAGGAAAGCCGGTTCATGCGAAATGCTCCATGACAAGCAAGGTTTGGGTTGGCCCTGTTGTATCACGTTTTGCGAGGAGAGCCTACCCCGATTCTCTGCCTCTCTTTGGACAAACGTTGTCGATGCGAGGAAAAGAGGGAGCTTGGTAGATCTGTTGAGCCTTCGCCGCTTTAGCTTTCTCCCCAGCTTGTGTGGCACAGTTGACGCTGCAAGAAAGATTCCGTACGATAGAGGCTTCTGTCGATAGGAGCGGATGAAGACTCCTTTGGGATGAATGTTGCAATCGTGAACGTATGTGGAGCGGTAGAATGGCTCATCAACAGCGAATGTTTCGTTGGGGACTTTTGGGAGTGTTGGGAACCCTCATGTTGGTGTGGGGAATGGCTGGTTGTGGAAACCCCACATGCAGCGATGGTCAGGCGTTGGTGGAAGGCAAATGCATCACCGTGTCGGAGCCTGCGAACGAAGTGACCCCAGAGGTCTCTCCAGAGCCTGCGCCAGAGCCAGGGCCCGAACCTTCGAACGAAGAGCCGATTGTTGAGCAAAGCCCTGAGCCTGGGCTTGAGCTTGGTCCCGAACCAGGACCTGAACCAGCGAAGCCCGATGCATCAGAGCCCACGCCTGAGCCAGAGCCCACCGTTGAAATGGGACCGGAGCCAGGACCAGAGCCCGGCCCCGAGCCAACCCCTGAGCCCACAGGTCCTGTGCCTACCATCTCCATCAAATCACCGAAAGATGGTGACTTGATCAAGGATACCTCCGTAGAAATTGAAGTGGACGCCCAGGTCGGGTCGGGTGGCTCCATCGACTATGTGGAGCTTCAAATTGACGGAACCAAGTGGTCGGACGCGCGACAAACTCCCTACCGTTTCTCGATCCCCAAGGGAAGCCTGACGGATGGAGAGCACACAGTGAAGGCCATTGTTGTCACCACTGGGTACCAACAGGCCACGGACGAGATTAAGATCAAGACGGCTGCCAACGGTCCTCAGATTAAGATCCTGCAGCCTACACCCGACACCTCAGTGTCGGCAGCGTTTACGATCTCAGTGGAGGTGAAGACGGGGCTTGCGCTCAAGAAAGATGGAGTGAAGCTCTTGGTCAATGGCAAGGCTGTTGCCTGGACCAAAACCACCCCGAACTATGAAGTCTCCTTTGATCCCAAAGACCTTCCTTTTGATAGTTTTCCCATTCAAGTCACAGCAACAGATGAGTTTGATTTTCTCTCATCGGCCCAAGTGGTTGTGGTGCACGATCCCAAGCCCGGACCGAAGAAGCTCGGTGAAGAATGCGACAACACCGATGCCCAGAAACGCTGTGTGGCGAACCACTCTTGTCTCAACATTGATGGAACATTCAAGTGTTATGAAAATTGTACGACAGGTCTGGCAACGAACCCCTGCCAGGATCGGGATTGCAAGGTGCGTGCATGTCAGTCGTCGCACATGGGAACCAAGCGTGGTGTGTGTTATCCCACTGGACCTGCTCCAGGTTGCTTGAACTACGAATGCACCGCCACCCAGCGATGCAACACGGGCCTGATCTGCGTTGGAGCTGGGAGTGGCTCGACCATCCGACGCTGGTGCATGGCTACCTGCACCCCTGGAAACGTCCTGTTGGGCTGCAAGGTCAAAGGGCACAAGTGTGTGAATGTGGGCTCCACAGGGGCTTGCATTGAGGTTTGCCAGCAAGACTGCAAGCAAGACTCAGAATGTGGCCTGAACCAAACGTGCAACAACGGCAAGTGCGGTGGCCCATTCTGTCAACATTATGGTGCACCTTGTCGGGCAGTTCAGGCTGGAACCGAAACCTTCAATGCTTGTATCTAGCGCCTCTTAGAGGGCTTCGAGGAAGATCCAACCGGCCCGAACGGAGCCGTTTCCTATCCGGACGTCGCGCAGGCGCATCCGGCATTGGTTGTTGGTGAGGAGAGCCTCGGGGTCTTCGGGCTTGCGTCGAAGCTGAAAACAGATCAGGCCACGTCGAGATTCGCGTTGGGGAACCGTTCCACGTGGGAAGTAGTGCTGCGACCAGCGACGAAGTTGTTCGGGGCGGCTGAGCTTGTAGGCGTCGATGGCCATCTTTTGGTACATCGGATCACGGGCTGCCGAGGTCGACGTCAGAGACCAGGTCCCAATCTTGTTGCAGACGAGCTGGACTTTGTGAGGGTCGATGTAGGCTGGACCGTAGCCTTTCTTGTTGTCCGCTTCAAGGTCGGCGCAAGCCAAAGACGGCGTCGTATAGAATTTTCTTACGTGGAGGCGAACGCCGCTGACTTTGATGCTGTGAGCGTAGAGGTTACCAGGTTGGTTTTTGGAGTAGGGATTGATTGTCCGCATCAACTTCCACAACGGCGCCTTGCAACTCACGAAGGACAGGGCAGACAGAAAGAGCATGCCTCCCCACAACCATGTAGAGAGAGTCCCAAGTCGGTGGACGAGCGAGAGTGGGGAGAAACGGAGGCTTCTCTGGGGCATGATGGGCTCCTGTGTGCATCGGAAACGGGTCAAGGTTTCCATTATGTTTAAAAGGGGTTCCTTGTCTACATTGTCGGGGGGAATCGACACGTGAGTCTTGACTTCTCGCGAGGCTAGCTGTACCTACTAGAAACGCTAGAAGTTGATGATGACCCTGAAGAAAACCAAAGAAGCAGAGGTTGATTGTGGACAAACCAAACAACCCAACGTGTTCATGTAAATTTTGGACCTTGCCTTCGATCACCCGGCTGGTTGGAGGCTTGGGCCTTGTCTTGTTGTTGGCTCTGGTGGGTTGTGCTCCGACACTCTACATCAATGAGACGTACAGCAAGTCGCTGGAAGTTCCCGTGGTTGATGGAAACATTGCCCTCGACAACGGAATTCAGATCGAAGTGCGTGCTATCCTTGCCAAAGAGAAGGTAAAGCCAGAGAAGATGGTGGTCACCCGTTTGCAGGGAGGCTACCTTCTTGTCGCCAATGGTTTTCGCAACGTTTGGATGCTTCGTCCTGCGGGAGGAGCCAAAGCGAGCTACACCCCACTGGCTGTGTCCTCGTCGAGTCCTTTGTCGGGAGTCCGGTTGTTGCACAGCGCTTCCAACGCCTGCGTGAAGTTGGCAACGGGAGATGGGGCTGGCGCGCAGTGGTTCATTCACGCGTCCGGCGAACTTGCCAAACAATGCAAGGACAAAGGAGCAGAATAAGGTATGCAGAACTACGGTCAACGCTTCACATCTCTCTGGAGCGCTTCGCGCGTCTCTTTCCTCCCCTTGGCAAGTGGTCTTGCCTTTCTTGCGCTGACATTGCTGCCCGGATGGGCTTCGGCACAGTCGCTGGACTCGTTACGTCGTGAGGCCATCCAATTGGAGCGGGCCCGTGACTGCGAGGGCGCGTACAAGAAATACCAGGAGTTCAAAGACAAGGCTCTGATGATGCGGCGAACCCGCCGTCGTTCAGGCCTTTTGGCGTTTGCTGCCACCAAGATGATGCGGCTCAAACCCTGCTACGAGAAGTGTGTTCCGTCTGACCAAGAGAAGCAGTACCTTGCACAAGCCAAAGATTACAGAGAGCGTGGGCAAAAGCGACGCGCGTACCGTATGTTGCTTCGCCTCCTTCGCGGCAAGAACCCCCGCTGCACAAGCTGGCAGGAAGCCCACAAGTGGCGCTTGGAGCTGCGGACCAAGGTGAAGCGTCGTCGGTCTCAGAAGTCGGTTGACCCCTGTGACATCGAAGACGACACCAAGCAAAAGCTGACGGACGCGAAGACACAGATCCAACAGATGCAAACCGAGTTGGTTGCGTTGCAGAAGCCCATGGCTCTTCCTGCTCCTCCCAAGCCCCCGCGTTGGGCTCGCAAAGGACGCCGCTATCGCTGGTGGCTTCGACGCTGGAAGCGACGTACCCAACGCAAGCTTCGCCGGAAAGCGGAACGCACAGAGATGCGCCGTCTTCAACAGATTCTCGGGTACTACCAGAAAATTAATACGTTGCGTGAAAGCATCTTCTCCTGGCGCGAACAGTTTCAGAACTGCGACGAAGTGTACACCTCGTTGAAAGAACAAAGTCGTACGTTGAAGTCCAGCCAAGAACAAACCCATCAGGCTGTGGTGTCGTTGTACAACGGGCGAGTCAAGCGCTTCCAAAACCGGATGCGTTGGTTTGCCGGACGATACTACCGATTGAAGCGCAATCAAAAAACCGATCGTTCCACCGTGAAGGCTCTTCGTGAGAACCTGCAGCAGCAGCGCGAATTGCTGGACGGTGTGACCCAAGACTTGCTCGCGCTGTCCAACTTGCTTGTGTTTAAGCCCAAGCAAGCCGGCGAGGGCACTTTGCTCCAAAACTCCATGGGCAACTTCCAAAAGTTGATGTCGGACCAACGGGCCATGTTTGCCGCCCTGCAGAAGCAGTATCCTGGCTATATGCAGAGCGACAAAGGTCGCAAACAGCTGCACAATCACTTGTCAGCATTGGGCCGATTTGAGAAAGTGTTGGAGCGTTTTCAGGATCGATACACAGGAGACAAGTCGGACAAGATTCGTCAGACTCTTCACGCTGTGCGTGGTTCGATTCTGTTGTTTGAAAAAGCGGAACGCGAGATGGCTCGCAAGGCACCGACGACCCAAAATGGTTCCCCAGCGTCGTCCGGGAATGCCGCGGCAATGCGAACCTCACAATCGGCTTCTGTGACGGGCAAACCCTCGTCGGGGAGTTCACCGTGGGGATGGCTGCTGCTGGCGCTTGGACTGGTGTTGGCTTTGGGCGCGTCCTGGTACCTATGGCGAGAACGTCAGATGCTTCGCTTTTCAGATACGACGTTGAGTTAGGTTCAAAACATAAGCGCCTGTGGCGCATTACTCTTCAGGAGATACTGCTATGAGCATCGATCAGAAGCCCCCTGGCCCCGGTGAACCGGGTCAATGGACCGACAAACCCACGGTTGTGGAGCGTCCAGCGTTGCTGGAACAACCTCCCGCAGGCCAACCGGTCTCTCCGTTCCAAAGCCCCGCAGCCATGACTCCTCCAACTGGCGCTCCCCCCATGGGCCAAGCTCCTCACACTCCCGCTCCGCTTGCTCAGCAAGCTCCTGCAGCGGCTGTGATGCCGACAGATACGGCACCTTCTGGCATGGAAGCCGCTGACGAAGATGAGATGGGCCGTTGGGTGGAAGAAGGTCTATGGTGGCAGGGAAGTACACCGCCCCAAAGTGATGAGTGGGAAGATCGTGACTGGATTGAGATCCCCCACGAACACTACATTCCCATCAGCAAGTCGCGTCTGGTTGGTGCGTTGTGGAAGTTCCAGAAAGCTCAACAGGCCGGAACTCACTTCAAACATTTCGTCGAGCTGGTGGAAGCGGTCTATCACTTCCACTATCACCAGACCTTGAACGAGCTGAAGGAAGATTACGAATACTTCTCACCCGATGCTGGTGAAGAACGTCGAAACGGTGTTTCCGAAGAAGAGCTGCTCTGGCGTGAACAACGTTTTGTCTCCAACTTCGTCAAGACCATGATCCGCGGTAACTTCATCCCCTTCCAGGAAGAGGACCGTGAGCGCGCGAAAGAGCAGAACTACCTGTTCGACCTCGCAGTGGACGTGAAGTGGGACATCTACGACAACCAACTGATCGAGAACTTCCTTAACGCTGCCGATTCGGACACCGACGAAGGACGCGCCATTCGAGATGATCTCGAAGTGGACGACTCCATCCGAGAGTTCCTGTCGATTCCCAAAGAATTCGACAACCGCGTGATGTTGTTCTACCGAGGCATCAGCCGTGACCAGACCTCCGGCATGTTCGTCATGCAAAAGGTCGACTACTTCCTCAACAAATTCTTGGGACTGGTTGTGTGGCCAGTGCAGTGGTTGTTGAACCGAGTTCGCGGTCATGAAGAAGAGCCCGGTGAGTTGAAGGGTCTGGACGAAATGAAGTCCCTCCTCGGTATGTCCACCGAGGAGAAAAAGGCTGTCAAAGTGGAAGACCTCGCCGAAGAAGATGACCGCGCCGTGATCTTCGACCGTCGCTGGGTCCGTCGTGTCAACATCGGAAACTCCAAGCTTGCTGCTGGCGATATTGTCAAAACATCCCACCTGCAAGAACCCACACTGGAGCGTATGCTCTGTGTGTTCCGACTGTTGCCACCGCAGCCCCCCAAAGTTCTTGACCGCATTCCCTTCCTCAAGAAGGTTGTGGAAAAGGTCATGGGCAAAAAAGAAGACGAAGGCCGCGACTGGACCATCTTCATCAAGATGTTCAAGAACATCCCCCTGGCTGACTCCGATATCGTCTTCCCCGAGAAGAAAGTTCGGATGAAGTCCTTCGACGTTGCGATGCTCTCGCTCGTTGGGTTCTTGGGTGTCTTTGCGCTGATCAAAGGTATGCAGAGCGGTGGTAAGGCGTTAATCGCTGTTGTCGCGATTCTTGCTTCCTACGCTGTCAAAGTTGTGTTGGGTTACTTCCGTGCTCGCGCCAAGTACATGGCCCGAATGACCAAAGAACTCTACCACAAGAGCCTCGACAACGACTTGGGCGTGCTTCAGTACCTCGTCGATGCCTTGGAAGAGCAAGAAGTGAAAGAAGCGACCATGGCTTACTTCTTCCTCTGGAACGAAGGTCGCCCGATGACCGAAGAAGAACTCGACGGCCGCATCGAAGCCTTCATTCACGAACACTTCGATGGCCTCGAACTCGACTTCGAGTGCGATGACGCCCTCGACAAAGTCATCGAAAAAGAAGGTCCCCAACCCCACAAACATATGCCCATCGTCATTGTGCACGAAGGCGCTGGTCCCAACGGCGAAGACCTCTACGAAGCCAAACCCATCGAAGAAGCTCTCCGCATCATCGATGAAAAATGGGACAACTTCTACGAATACAACTAATCCAACCCCACTCCTTCCCCTCCTCCCTATGACAACCTGGGATTGAAATCCTTTGGTCTCCTGGGATTGAAATCCCAGGCTAGGCATCACATCATTTCCATTTTTCTATCTTTTAATGTTGACTCTTATTCTTCATCCTCGTCTTTCTTTTTGTTGGGATTGGTGGGTCTTTGTTCTGGGCGAGGTTGGGGCTTCGCCTTGACTTTGCGATAAATTCGGAAGGTTCCGCTGCGTAAGGTTAGGCGAAGGTGGGGTTGCCAATGTGCGGGAGGTGTTCTTCCTGTAAGGACATAGTCCCATTGAGAAAGGCTTGGTGTTCTCCATCGCGTTGGTGAAGGGAGGGATGCTTTTGAGGCATAGGTAAGGCCACCCCACTTAAGCTGGCTTCGTAGGTCGATGTTGCTCAAACCTTCCTTGTACATCATGTAGTAACCACCCGCTTGATGGTACTTCATCTTAAACACTCGGGAACTCGGTGGACTCCACACCAACAGACGTTTTTGATTGGGGAGTCGCTCCAAGATGGTTTGCAGGCGGTTGGCCTCTTCTTGGAAAGCCTGATGCGAGCGAATCGTGTGGTAGCCGTAACTTCCTGAAAGTGTCACTCCTGCAAGAAGGACTATCGCTCCCAACGTGGTGTTGGGGCGCACATTGAGCCACCCAACACAAAGAAAACTACCCAACACAAGGGGGGTGGTTGTGGCAAACTGATAGCTTCCCCAACGTTCTGGCACGATGAAAAACACAACCAGCATCACCCAGGCAAGGACCGGAAAAAAGAGTTGCCCTCCGAAGTTCTTGCCGGTTGAATGTTCCTCTTTGGCAAGAGAAACACCCAACCAAAACGTCGCAAACAGGGCAATGGCTGCGATGCTTCCCCAGCCGTCATGGGTTGGAAGCGTAAGGCTGCTCCATGCCTGTGTCATTCGCTCGGGAAGAGCAGCGGCCATGGTCTTCTGAGCGGCTGGTCCTGGCTTGAACCTTTGAAGCATAGCGTACAACCAGGGGAGAGATGCAAGCAACGACGTCGCTGGAAGAGCCATGTTGGAGAGTCGCTCTCCCCATGAGCGTCCAAGCAAGAAGCAGGCGGTCAGCGTGACCAGAAAGAAGAGCATGTAGGCTTCTGGGTGCAAGAACAACAGCAACCACGTGAGCACCAAGACAAGAAGCCCATGCATCGACTGGTTGTGAACCAACCAACTGTAAAGCAACCCCAACCCCAAAAGGGTAAAGGGGAGGGCCAGGAGAAAGGTCAGATCTGTTGCAAACAAAGCCTGCGAATAAAGGAGAGGGAACGCCAAGAGTAGGTTCCAACGAGGTCGTTGCGTGACGTGGAGAAGCCAACCCAGCGCCAGCACCGTGAGCAAGAAAGAAAGCTGCAGCCAAAGAGAAAGAGCCACACTTTCTGGAAGCAAGCTCATCCAAGTCGATAGAAATACGTCGCCGAGCTTGCCTCCATACGCCAGCGTTTCGGAAGCAAAGGTTGAAGTCCCTGTCTTTGCGTGGTGAGAGACATAGTGGTGCAAACCAAGTTGGGCAGGAGCGTTGCTCATTGGGAACGAAGAACTAAGCCAAAGAGGTAGCGAGTACGCAACGGTGAGGCCCAGCCAAAGCGAGAGCCAGAGACCTTTGTACCAGGCGGATGTACTCGACTCCCTCGGTGCTTTTGGCTTCGGCACCGATGCCGGCGCTTCTGGTTTGGGGGCCTGGGGCTGAGGTGGTGGAGCTTTCTTGGGAGGCAGTGCTCCAGCGGGCATCGTTTTGACGTCCCATTGAAACGCAGGTAGCTCGCCTGTTTGCGATGTTTGTTTGCGACGCTTTTGTGCTTGCTTCCACTTTCGCCAAAGCGCCCACCATGGAAGCGCGTTGGGGTCAACAGGTTTGGCTGAAGGTGTAGGTTCGACCGAAGCTGAAGGAGGAACAGAGGGACCCACTTCTCGGGTGATCGGTGCCGAGGGGGAAGCCAACGGTCCTGATGCATCTGAGAGATAAGCGGAAGATGGTGCTTCTGTTGCCAGTGTCTGAGATGGCTCGTCAGGTCCTATTGAACTTTGCTGTCTAGGGCTGGGTGTCGGAGGCGACGAGGAAGGACGACCCAAGCGCGAAGGGCCCAGGTTGATGGTCTCCTCGTCATGGAGGTCCTGAACCGGCATATCGGGTGGGATATCAACTGTGCTGTCCAGATCCACATGGGGTCTGGTCGCGTCGTCAAATTGCGGAATCGAACGTTGTTGTGGTGAGGAGGGACCCGGTTGTACTCCAAAGTTGGGACCACGTCCTGAGTGGTTGTGCTGGCTCAATCCAAGGCTCCTGTTATCAGCTTTGTCAGCTTGCAATGAGATACGCGAAGATCGATGACCGGCATCATACCATGTTCTCCTTGCCAAACCTATCGTTCAGCCTTCGTTGTCGTTCAATACACTCACTCGGAATGATGTTGGGGTTACTTATCCAGACAATTGTTCCTTGTGTTTCCAAAAGGAAGATCTATCTTTTCTGGACTTTGAGTTCAGGGAAGACTGCCTGAGCTTCTGTTTTGCTTTCCTTGTCTCCTCTTCCATCGCAAAGGTTTCGTTATGCTCATTCGCTTTCCGGTGCTGTTGATCTGGAACATCTTGCGCAATCTTCTTCGTTTGCCGTTTGTGTTGATCCGCGCCCTGACGCTCTTGTTTCCTGCCAAGTCTCGGGTGGTCCGTATCACCATCAACAAAGGAGTGCAGCGGTGGGAACGACGGAGCACGGTCCTGGACTGGTTTCAAGATCAACCTTCCGATCTTACAATTGAAGATTGGCGGGCTTTGCTTCAGAAACTGGGCGAAAAAAAACACGTTGATGGGATTGTCTGTGAAGTGAAAGAGCTGGATGTCTCCTGGCCTGTGCTGGAAGAACTCCGTGACCTCTTCAAAGACTTCCGCGCCAACGGAAAAACCGTTCTTTTGTACCCCCATCAACTCGGAATGGCTCAATTTTATTTGGGTACAGCTGTCGATAAGATCGTCCTTGCTCCTTCGGCTCCTGTGATGGTGGTTTCCCCAGCGTTTCAGTCGTTTTTCTATGGAAAGCTACTTGAAGAGTTGGGCGTTACCATGGAAGTGCAGCGAATTGGTGCTCACAAGAACGCTCCCGAAGCGATGACCCGCTCCTTTCCTTCTCCCACCCATCGCGGTGACTTGTTTGAGATCTTACATGGATTCACATCGCATCTGTTTGCTGAGATGGCAGAAGGTCGCGGCGATGATCCTGCTCGAATTCAGCAAGTGTTGGGGTGGGGCGTCTTCTCTCCAGAAGAAGCCCTGCAACTTCGCTTGGTGGATGCGATGCGTTTTTCCGAGCGTCTCGGGGATTATTTACTTGCAAAGCAGCCGGAAGCCTTCGTTTACCCAGAGCATCCGCTAGCTCCTCCGAAAGAAGAAGACGAGGGCGACTCTACAGAATCTAGCTCGTTGGACAACGAAGCGGTTGATGGTAAGGAGCCTGAGGATAGCAGTGAGCTGGTATCTTCGGAGGAACCGAAGCCTGAAGAGAGCACATCCACGGAAGAGGAGGAGGCTTCCAAGGTGGAAGATGCATCCTCTGAAGAAGAAGCGAAAGCTTCCAAGGAATCCTCTGCGTCTGTGGATGAGTCGACCGGTGACACAGATTCTGACGACGAAGATGATAAGAGGAATCCTGCTGAATACATTGTTCCTCTCGAAGACTTTGACATGCGAGAGGTGCAGTGGTTGCGCTGGACTCCGATGCGTCGAAAGCCGATTGTTGCCGTGATTCCCGTGAGTGGGGCGATTGTGGATGATCGAAACCCGTCGTCTCGGGGAGAGCAAGCGGCCAAACCTTGGGTTGTTGCCGCGATTGAGGAAGCACGCCAGAATCCACGGATCAAAGGCGTGGTTCTATGGGTGAACTCTCCTGGGGGTTCGGGTTTTGCGTCCGAAGCGATTTGGTGGGCGCTCAAGCAACTGGGCGAAGAAAAGCCTGTGGTCACGTACATGGAAAACTACGCGGCCTCCGGTGGTTACTATGTCGCAGCGGGTACCCATAAGATCATCTCCAGTCCCTTGTGTCTGACGGGCTCCATCGGTGTGTTTGGCGGCAAAGCCAACGTGGAGACGTTGATGCAGCGACTGAAGGTTGGCTTCAACGTTGTCGGCGACTCGCCTGGCATTCGAATGGTTTCTCCCTTTCGTTCGGCGACCACGATGGACCAGCAACGTTGGATTGATCAGTTGGGTCTTTTCTACGATCGGTTCTTGATGCGTGTGGCAGAGAACCGTGACATGACCGTGGATGAAGTGCACGAACTCGCGCAAGGGAAGGTCTATCTGGGGCATCAGGCTGAAAAGGTTGGGCTGGTCGATGCCTGCGGGTCGATGCAGGACGCTGTCCAGGAAGTCTGTGACCGAGCCGAGATCTCTGTTCCCAAAAAGTTGTATTGGTTCTTGCCTTCCAAGCGGCTGCGCCTGTCAGAGTTGCGTGAGGCTGTGCGTGCTGGGATGGTTGGACAATGGTGGAGGACGTTGCCTCTTTCGAAGTCACCTCTCGCGCGTTCTCTGGATGCTTCTGGTTCTTCCGCTTCCAACATGGAGTTGGGTGAAGCCTTGTTGGCCTCGGTGTTTGCAGAGAAACAGGCAAACTCCTTGCAAGCTTCAATGACTTCCACCTTGCTCCAACAAATCGCTGTGCAAGAGTATGTGCAGATGATGCAGGTTATCGCGAAGGGGGGGGTGGTTGCCTGGAGTGATGTGCGTTGGAAAGTCTAAGAGGAAGTGCTTTGGGGCTTGCCTGCAACCTTTTGGGTGATAGAGGTTATTGAAACTCTCCTTGCAGTGTTTGCAACAACCATTGACGCAGTGACACGCTGAACGGCGT
Organism: Deltaproteobacteria bacterium; assembly: GCA_006226375.1. Classification (GTDB taxonomy): domain Bacteria; phylum Myxococcota_C; class UBA6777; order UBA6777; family UBA6777; genus M3003. The sequence goes on from SBHC01000085.1 coordinate 23,407, forward strand.
ATAGGCGTCGTGGATGGATGTTGTTTCCTCCCGGCTCCAGCGTAGAAAAGGGCGGAGCTCCCGAAGTGTGTGGGAGATGCGCGGAGTCAGCAGCATATAGGCTGGAAGCAGCTGTGGCAGCCTGTCGAGAAGCTGTTTCAGGGGTTGCCGTAATTCCATGCTTGTCATGGAGTTCTCGGTCTTCGCCAACAGGTACAAGAGAGCGCGTCCCAAACGTCGCTCTTCTGGGTGGCGTGATGGTGTTTCTGGAGTGGGAAACGCTTGTTCCAGCCATCCCAACTCCTCCATCATCGTAACAAAGGTGTCAGGTAGAGGGGTATCCACGATGGGCAACGATCTGAGTGCATCGTACCCGAAGGGGTCATGGTATCCAGGTCGTAAGGTGAGGAGAACGCTGAGCCTTGCTGTCGCTTGGCCTCTCTGTTGTGAGAGCCAGTCGTTCAAGGATAGGGTTTCATCCTGGTAGGGCTGGTGCGCAAACTGAAATTGATCCAATGCGAACAGTACACGTTGTTCCTGTTGCTCCCATTGTTCCAGGGTTTGATGCCACAAGTCTTCCAGTTTTTTGTGGGAGAGATGGGCAAGCTCCTCATCTTCCGGGTTAAGCTTTCGCAGAACATAACGTAGGAATGTGGTTGGGGATTGGGTGAGGTGTCCTGGGGTCAATCGGTACCGGAAGATGCTATCAAATCCGACGGCCCATTCTTCAACGGTCGCGAGCAGGTGGGTCTTGCCGCTTCCTGGATAGCCTTCCACACAGACAACATTCGGACGCTTGTTTGCTCTCTTGAGCAGGTCATGGAGGAGCATTCTTTGAAGTGGTTGGAGTGCTTCTCTCTGAGCCTTAGGCCACGTTGTTTTGTTCCAGGTGTTCTGAAACGGTAGGATTCCCTGCAGTGTTTGTTCGTGTGTTGTAAGGTGAGCCTGGATGGATGGGTTACGCTGAAAGAGCGCAAGGCGGGCGCTTGTGCTGCTCTTCCGTAAATCGAAGGTTCTCAAGTGCCAGGGGGAAAGCTCATGAATGTGGGAGTAAATATGGTGTTGCGTCTCGTTCGTTTTGGTACGGCGGACTTGAAACATGGGTGCGAGCGAAAGAGGCTCTTGCTCCTGACGCAAGGCATACAACTCATAAGGTTTGGGTTCTGGGAGAGCAAGATCCGGACGGAGAGACCAGTGACCGTTCGCTTCTCTCACAGAGCTAGCTTCAGGATCCCAAAACACCAAGGGGCTTTGCTTCCACAACGCTTGCATCGGTTCAAGCAAAGACCAGTAGAGCGAGCGATGGAGTAAGATCTCGCTGAGCTGGGTGTCAAAGCTTCCATGCGCAAAGTGGTTGCGGTATCGAAGGAGTTGCGACAGTGGACTCTGCTCGTCGGCTGGGTCTCCATACGAAAACTCGGCAAGAGAAGGGAACTTCAATGTCCATTTGTTCTTGTGGAACAGATGGGAGAGAAGGGACCCAAGGTAGGCCCAAGTGCCCACTGACAGCTCTCGTTTGCCTTCAAGGAGGAAGCGAAACAAGATACGATCCACATCCGGGTCATGTTCGGTGTGAGTCAGATACTCAACGAGCCACAACCATCCCAGATGGCGGAGACAGCTCTCCAGCGCATAGACCAACTCGTCAGCGCTGTTGAATGTTGGTTCCCGCAACATCTCCACCACGCTGTAAGCGATAGGTGCTGGAGCATTCCAGTGGATCGAGGTTTCACTGGTGTCTTGTGGGAAAGCACATCGTGGGGTGGTTTCTTCGGAAATGCTATTGAATAAGGGAGGTGGCTTGTCCATTGCAACCACTGCATCGGGAGGGACTGTGTTTTAAGTCTTCTGTGAAAATGAAGGGTAGGTCAGGGCACAAAAAAAGGCAAGCCATTCGACTTGCCTTGCAAACATTCGATCGCCGGGGTAGGGCGATCCCTGCTTTAGAACACGAATTCGAGTCCGACTTTGCCGTAGAAGGGCATGTAGAAGAAATCAGAGAACATGAACTGGTAACTAAGTTCTCCGAACACTCGGACCATTCGAGAGACCGGCACTCGCACTCCTACACCAATAAGGAAACCAAACAAGATGGGGCGGCGGTAGGAGTTGGCGCGGTTGGGCTCTTCCGAGAAGGCGATATCCAGGGCGCCGCGTAAGTAGAAGTATCCGAACCGTGCGCGAATCCCTGGTTTGATCGAAACGTAGCCCCAATCTGCCCCGACGATGTCGGAGAAGGTCAAGTGACCTGCCACAGCGAGGTCGATCGAGAGGTTGGGGTGTACCCAAAGGTGACCGCCCAACTCAAACATACCAAAGGCGAACGCGGGGGAGAAGTCGTTGTAAGCGTCTTGGGTGTTGATGTATGTATCAACGAAGTGAAGACCACCAGAGATCGAGAGGGCAAAGCGAGGCTGGAACCGATAGGTCGAGCGGTTGCCGCGGTAACGCCACTCTTTGTAACCCCAGTATGCTTCAGCATCTTTCGTCGGAGTCAGGGTCAACAGGGTTCCCGCAACCAAGGTCAGTATCAACAAACTTCTTTTTAGCATCGTGGCCTCCTTAGGCTCTCAAACACAAGTCATTGTATGCGTTGGGGGGACGGCTTTTCAACTCGTTCCCCGTATTCTTTTGTTTTACGAGGACCCCTTATAACATGAACTGACATCGTATGCCTACTGTCCATCCATGTCGTTTGCTGTTCCGTTCGGGTTTCTTTCCTAAGCAAGTTGTGTGCCACTCCTGACGCTTTGATAGGCTTCTTTGTTTCAGATGTGAAGCGGTGGTCGAAAATCCTTGTGATGTACGTCACTCTCAACCGAACAGTCTTAAATCAGGTTGCATCATCACCAAAGCGTTTGTGAGAAAAAAGTCTCCATCGGAGTAACGCTTATCCATTCTGGCGGCGAAGTGGGAAAAAGGTGCACCACGATCGACGCCCTTTGTGGAACAAGTTCCACACCATTTGAGGAATGTGGGTCCCGCATTCATCGTTTGGAAGAGTGTTCATAGCCCAAGTCACTTGGGGTTGCAAGAGTTGGATTCTGTAGAGACAGAGATAGACGGATCCCCTACAATCGTTTATAGTGTCCAACGCTTCGAGTTTGTGGCGATAGATAACTTCGAGAGTGCGACGTGGGCATTAGTGATTGGATGACTTCAGGGCCCTCTGAGGGAGGTTCCTCACATTCCTGTTCTAACTGGATGAAATCTTGCACTGGCCCATGTCAGTTGTCGAAGCCGCAGTGCATCTGCTGCGAGGGAAAACAGAACATCCGCAAGAGATTGCAGAGAACGGGTTTCTTCTGGCTGCTCGCGTCCTTTCTTCCTATGAGCTTGGCTTGTTTGCTCTTGGGATTGTCTGTGTCAGGCTGTGTCCGGGTCAGGAAGTCTCTGCTGGAGCCTACCAAGACCGTGAAGGTGATCTGGGACATCAAGTTCGATATCTATGATCGAAACCCCAAAACAGCGCACCTGTGCCCCCGAGATGTCTTGGGTCTTCCAGCTCTCCAGAAAGACAAGAAGGGCAAAGGCTCCAAGGCTGCTGCCACAAAACAGTCCTCATCTGCTGCAAAACAAGCAAAGAACAAGAGTAAGAAACCTCCCAAGTATGTTGTGTCTAGCTCAGAGCTGCTGGGAGCGATGGAGTCGTCAGCGACTTCAACATTGACAGCGGCGACGCGCTTTGTGGGGAAGTATCGTCAGTACGATCGGCAGATTGTGGAAGCTGACGTTCGTCGTCTGAAGAAATTGTACCGGAATTTTGGATTCTTTCGGACCAAAGTTTTTCCGTTTGAACCCAAGAAAGATCTGCGGATCCTGGCGCAAAACAACGCCTACCGTGAGTTCCAGAGAATTCAAATTCGGGTCCGGATCTGCGAAGGACCGCAGGCCCAAATCCGCAAACGATTGATCTCCTGGACGCCCAAGCAGCCTGAGATCAAAGAGCTGCTGGAAAAGCTTCCGCTCAAGCCCAACGACCGCTTTACAACTTCGAGTTACAACGATCTGAAAGCGGAGCTGTCTTCCCGTCTGCAGAACAACAGCTACGTTCTGAACCGTGTGAAGGGCCTGGTTGTGGTGTCCCGAGATCGACGTTGGGTTGATGTTCGGCTTTGGGTTCGCCCTGGTCCTGCCTGTATCTTCGGGCCTTTTCGGGTCATCCCTGATCCCGACGTGAAGAAGCGCCGTGTCTCCCAGTCGTTGATCGAGAGGTTTATCTCCTACGATGCAAAACAGGGGAAGCCTTTCTCCTTTGATGTGCTGTCTCGTCTTCAAAGCAGCCTCTTTGCGCTTGGAGTGTTCCGGGTTGTGAACGTGAAGCCCGATGTTGCGCGCGCCCGCGAGATGCTCCAAGAAGCTGAAGCCAATGGGAAGGCCATGCCCAAACAATTGGCCGTTCCCGTCATTGTCGAAGTGAAGGAAGACCTCTTCCAGTTGATCAAGCTGGGTTTTGGCTTTGTGATCGATGGGCAACGCAGTCAGATCGAGGGAAGTCTGGGGTGGACCTTTCTCCACTTCTTTGGTGGGTTCCGCGAGCTGAACTTGCAGTTCGCGCCGGGTTGGGCGTTTCTTCCCGACATTGTCAGACGGTTCGACAATGGCCCTGAAATCAACGCTTCCATCGGCTTTAAACAGCCTATCTTTATGGATCGCAAGGCCGAGTTTGGCGCCCGGGTGCTGTACCGCCGAGCGGAAGAAATTGGGACGGCCGACTTCCAAACACTGACTCCTTCGATATGGTTCAGTCGCCCGATCTGGGGCAAGCTCACAGGTCGGATCAGCTACAATGTAGAGTTGGCGTTTGGCGTTCAGAATCCCATTACATTGGAGCGGGAGGACTACATTCTCAGCTACTTGGAGCAACAGATTGCTCTCGATCTTCGGGACAATCCATTGATCCCAACCAAGGGCATTTACTTCTCTCTTACGATGCAGCAAGCGTTTGGAGGTACTTTCACCTACTTCAAAGGAGTGGGGGACTTCCGCTTCTACATTCCCATCCCCATCAGCAAAAACTTCCGTCCTGTGATCGCTGGTCGGATGCTGTATGGTGTGATGTTTTCTATGCGGAACGAAGACCGCACAGGAAAGGAAGAGCTGCCTTATTCGTTGTCAGATATCCTTCGCCAGAGCCCTCTCACCCAACGTCTGTTTTCGGGTGGAGCGAACAGTGTTCGTGGCTGGACAGAACGTTACTTGGGTCCGCTGTCATGCCGGATTCAAGAACGACAGCGGCGCTTGGAGCGACAGGAAGAGGTGATCCAGCAAAACGGAAAAACAGTGCGACGTGTCCGGACCATCCAGCAAGACACCCAACGCACCATACCTGTTGAGCAAGATCGTATTCAGCGCTCTGCCCAAGAGCTTGTCAATCGCGTCACATCCATCGGGAGTGCCTGCCGTGCAGCGGCCGTTCGGGTTCAACAGGCGCGCATGCAAGACCTCGCCAATCGCCGCAGCGGTTTACCCCAAGACCAGCGGGAAGGGGTTGTCTTGCTGCCTGGTGAACAACAACTGCAAGTGGTTCCAGTGGGCGGTCAACAGCTTTTGGAAGCTGCGTTGGAGTTTCGGATTCCCCTCTCGTTTTTGCTCAGCAACTTGAGTATGGTGTTGTTCGCCGATATGGGCGCGATGCAGGTGAAGGCGCAGTTTGAAGACGCGCGCGAGCTGATTCCCAGCGTCAGCTTTGGTGGAGGCTTCCGTTTCTATATTGCTCGGATTGGTGCGTTACGCCTGGACTTTGCTCATCGTTTGTTTCCGGATCAAACACGCTATCCTCTCCAACAGGCATGGCAGATTCACTTCTCCTTTGGTGAAGCATTTTAACGAGCGCGTTTCATTCCGAATCTCTAACTTTTCATTCCATACACAGGTGAATTGCAATGAGCTACCACTTGATCATTCCTGCAGCGGGCCAGGGGCTTCGCGCGTATCCCTTTACTGGATTTGGGACCACGCCCAAGCCTTTTGTGGCGATGGGCTCCAAAACGGTCTTTGATTACATCATGGAAGAGGCGTTAGCCTCTGATGTCTCCAGCTTGTCCCTGATTGTGTCTGAACGTTCGGGTGGAGCCGCTGTGTACGAGCGTTACTTTGACCCGTTCCGCGACAATCCTTCGTTGCGTGAGACGCTGGGCAAGAAGCTTCCAGAGGTCCTGCCCGCCATTGATGCCGTGAGCGGTCTTGAGGTGGATTACGTTGACCAGGTTGAGCCGCTGGGCTTTGGTCATGCTGTTGGGCTGGCCTGGCCTTCTATCGATGCGTCGTCCTGTGAAGGTGTTCTGGTCGCTTTGGGTGATGATCTTGTGTGTGGCAGTTTTCCTGGTATGAAACAACTCGTCGAAGTTCACAAGCAAGTCGGCGGTATGGTGTTTATGGTTGACGAAGTGACCCGCGAAGGTGCCAAGCGGTTTGGTGTGGCTCAATTGGGCAAGACCTTGGAGGTCGAAGGCTCCTGCCGCGAGGCGTTTGAGGTCACCGAGGTGGTAGAGAAACCCCAAGACCCCAAACCCAATGTGATCAACGGAGAAGAACGTTACTTTGCTGTGGTCGGCCGCTATCTGTTGGAGGTGGAGGATCTCAAGTTCCTCGCCGAACAAAACCCAACCCCAGGCAAAGAGCTAGACTTCACGCCTTTGTTTGCTCGAAAAGTTGAGCAAGGACGGCTGACCGCGATCCTACCTGACGGTCGGTTCTGCACCGTGGGCAATTCTACAGATCTGCAGAAGTCCAACATTCGCTTTGCTCTTGAGCCTTTCCGCCAGGGCGGGCGAGCGGACCTGGTCCAAGAAACATTGGATGCCTTGATTGATGTGGGTGCTTTGACCTACAAAGAGGGTTCCTGGCACATTGATCCGACTTTGAAGACCCCAGCGGTCTCCAACGACAAATAGGGACTCGGAGATCCCGCTGCAAAGAGGAGAACGTGAATGCTCGTACGTCATATCGCGCAACTCATGGTGTTGGGCTTGGCCCTCACGAGTTGGAGCGTCGCAGGGCGCGTAGAAGCTGCTCCTGCGAAGGCTACCTCGCGGCCTGTGGCTGCGCCGAAAGCTGCGAAGAAAGCTGCCAAACCAGCCAAGGCGGCACCGAAAGCAACCAAAAAGCTCTCTGCGTTTGACAAAGAAGCTTCCACTGTCAAGGAATGGCGCGACTTTCTCGTCAGTCAACTGCAGCGGTACTGGAAGATCCTGCGAAAGCGCAAGCCTCCCCGTGTGTATTACATGCGGTATGAGATGCAACGTGCACGGCAGGTCAATGTGGCGGCAAGGGACGGCGTGATCGTCACCTCGTCCGACAACCGCAAAAGCCCAAAGCATCGCTTGAATGTGTCGGTGCGTGTCGGCAACTACAAGCTCGATAGCTCGGGTAATGAAGGATACGACTGGAAGGCATTCCGTAGCTTCATCCCTGTGTACGGACGTCTTCCGGCGAAGCTCGACCAATCCTCGCTGCGAAAAATGCTCTGGCGCATGACTGACTTCCAGGTGCGGCGGCACATGGCGCAGTACCATCGCAAGCGATACGTCCGAAGCTTGAAGGTTGAGATCAAAGACAAAAGCGGTGACTTCTCGAAAGAACCCGCTGTGGTCCTGGAGCAGCTACCTCCTGTCGTCACCTTCGCCAAGAAAAAGTGGAGCCGGATTGTCCGCAATGTGTCGGCCTTCTCGCTGAAAAACTTGAGGGTGATTCGTTCCGGGATTGTGGTTTCTGCTTCCCAGGACCTGCGCATTCTTGTGGATAGCAACGGCGCCCGAGTCATCCGGCACAAAACTCTCTACAAGTACACCATTCAAATCAACTATCTATCGGCCAAGAAGAACGAGGTCTACACCAACTATCGAGTCGGCTACGTTGACGCAGAGTCGAAGCTTCCTTCGGAAAAAGAGTTCAAAGAGTTGATGCGCAAAACGCTGCAGGAAGTGGTCGATCAGGGCAACGCTCCGGAAGGTGAGCCTGTTGAAGCTCCGGCCATTGTGCTTCCTGGCGTGGCTGGCGTCCTGTTTCATGAGGCGTTGGGCCACCGCTTGGAAGCCCAACGTATGCTCAACGAAGATGACGGTCGGACGTTCCGAAAGAAAATTGGCAAGAAGGTGATCCCCACGTTCTTGTCTGTGTACGATGATCCCACCTTGAAAGAGTGGCGCGGGACTCCTCTGAACGGTCACTATCTTGTGGACGAACAAGGGGTTCGAACCTCACGTGTGACCTTAATCAAAGACGGGATCTTGCGTGGGTTTTTGATGTCGCGAAAGCCCATTGACAAGTTCAAACACTCCAACGGTCACGGCCGTGGGTTGTTTGGTCGGACTCCTTTCAGTCGAATGGGGAACCTGCTGATCAAAAGCCAGCGCGAGTACAACCTCAAGAAGCTCAAGGCTATGTTGCTCGCTGAAGCGCGTCGCCAAGGCAAACCCTACGCCTTTATCATCTCCCGCTCTTCTGGTGGTTACACACACACCGGTTCGTACGGCATCCAGTCGTTCAAGAACCAGCCCAAGGTTGTGTTGCGCATTGATGTGAAGACCGGAAAGTCAAGGCTTGTCAAAGGACTGGAAATTATCGGGACTCCCTTGACCGTGGTCAACAACATCATCGCAACAGGCAAGGACTACGGTGTCTTCAACGGCGTTTGTGGTGCTGAGTCCGGTTGGGTGCCTGTGTCTGCCATCGCACCAAGCGTGTTGCTCAAGACCATCGAATTGCAGCGCATCAGCATCACCCAGCGAAAGTTTTACAAGCTCGCTCCCCCGCCGGCGCTGGCTCCCAAAGCGAAGAAGGCCAGCAAGAAAGCTGCAAAGGCCGCGAAGAAAAAGCCAGCAACCAAAGCCAAAGTCGCAAAGCCTGCGAAGAAGGACGAGAAGAAAGCTCCTGCTGCAAAGCGACCGGCGCCGCGGAAGGCTGACAAGTAAAACGACCTGGGTAGAAATAGCCTAGAGTTCTGGAGGTTTTGATGTTTCGTTTGGGTTTGTTGTTCATCGCAGTGACGTCGTTGGAGCTTGCTTTGCTCCTGGAAGTGGGACGTCGCATGGGGTGGGGCGCAACCATTGGTTTGATCTTTTTCACGGGGTTTTTAGGGGCGTATCTCGCACGTCAACAAGGCTTTCGTGTGTTGCGTGAGATTCAATTGACCATGCAGCGTGGTGAAATGCCTGCCACAGAGATCCTCCATGGGGTTTGTGTGTTGTTGGCGGGTGCGTTCCTTGTCACGCCAGGCTTGCTCACCGACGTGTTTGGATTCTTGCTGCTGTTTCCTCCCTTCCGAGTGTTGCTGCTGCGAGGTATGCGCAAGCGGATCGAAGGTTGGGTCAAAAACAACATGGTCGTGGTCCAAATGCAGCCTGATGGAACGATGGGGTACTCCGGTCCTGGAGGCCAAGGGCCACACTCTGGCGGGTTTCAAGGGCCACGCTCGGGTGGGTTTCAAGGACCCCGCTCAGGTGGTCCTCATGTGTACAACGCCGATGGTGATATCCACGTGTATGACGCGACTCCGAAAGAGCCCAAATCGAAGGACCCCAAGGAGCCCCAATCGTGAACCCTAGGCTGCTTCGAGAGAGGGCTCATTGATGGTCGCAAACCCCCTTATCGAGAGGGAAGAGCGATACGGAGCCTTCCTGATCCAACAACTCAACCAGGGCAAGCTGAACCGAGCGTTTTTGGAGCAAATGCTGCATCACTTCTCGGTCCATCGCTATTGCTTTGAAACTGTCGCAGAACGGACAGATATTCATTTTATGCGAGCGACAGTGGTGTGGGTTCTACAAGAGTGGTTTGACTTGGCCAACGAAACCGTGGATGATTTGATCCTCGTTTACGAAGAGGTGGTAGCCAATGTCCTGCGTCACTCGTACCAAGCTCATGAAGCGAAGTGGCTGCGGTACTGCCTGATTCGTGACCAGCGCGACTTGATTCTCACGGTTGTGGATCGCGGCGCAGCGGGTCGAAATCCGGCGTTGGTGGAACGGTTTGCGAGCATCTCTCGGGAAGGCCGTCCTCCTCTCCAGCACCGTGGCGGCCTGGGCCTTTATCTGATGAAGCGGATCATGGATGAGATTGAATATCATCCCGGTGGACCCGAGAACATCATAACCATGCGGAAAGTTTGCTTTGCCTGATTCTCTCTCTTGGTTCTAGCAAGAGGCGAATGACGGCAAATGTTGGGGAGTGTTAGAACTCCCAAAGAGAAAGAAGGAATCATACGATGAGTAAGCTGAGCATCCGGTGGGAACAACACGGTTATGTGCTCACCCTGTTTCTGTCAGGCTCTCTCGACTCCGATACATCCGACCAATTTGACCAGTACATGACCCAATTGATTGAGGTCGGACATCGTTGGTTGGTTGTGGATCTGGCCGAGCTCGAATACGTCAGCAGCGCAGGCGTCGGGGTTCTGGTGGGAAGCGTGAACGAGCTCCAAGAGAACAACGGTGACCTGCGGCTCTCGGCTGTTCCTTCTAAGATCTCACGCGTCCTGGAGATGCTCTTTCTCTTGGACCTGTTCCAAATCTTTCCAGACCAAGCCCACGCCGTCACCAGTTACAACGGATAGCTCGCCCACAACTCCCTCGACAGCGTCCCTCTGTGCTTAGAACTTCCCTGACATCATCACTCCGCCACCGTTGGGAATCACAACGGGCCCAACACGCACGCTGGACCAAAATTGTGAACCTTTGGACGGTGGGGCGTTTTGGAACTGCATCCGCATCTCCCGAGACACAGCATTCATCGCGTTGTAGTGCTTCAGGTTGAGCCACCCCACCACATTGAACACGACATGAAGGACGGTTGTGCCAAGAAGGCTCCATCCAGAAACCATGGAGAGCCCAGGGATTCCTCCCGCGAGAATTGCAACTCCACCGGCCAGCGAAGCCACTCCCAACAACAGCCCAGTGACCCCTGCAAACGTACTGGGTCGCCACCACATGAACGCGGAGGCCACGGTGAGAAAGAGGGACGCTCCTCCTGCCACAAGGCCTTCTCCCGCGAGTCGGAGAGGTGAGTTGGGGTCTGGATCTGTGTCGGAGCTTTGCACTGCCACACCAGTGATGACAATCGCAAGCCCACCCACCAAGCTGATCCCAAAGGGAGCAGGGGTTCGCAACAGCCAGGGGCGTTTCTTCTTTTTCTGTTGCTCTCTTTTGATGACGCCTGGGATTTGCGGCTTCAACTCAGGCGATGTTCGTGGTTTGGGGTTAGAGGCTTTGCCGTCTTTGGGTTGGGAAGAAGGGGATACGCGGGGAAGCGTCTTGGGCCTCAGGTCCATGGATTCTGCGGACCAGGCTGCCGTAGAGAGACCCAAACACAACACACTGCTTAGGAAGAACACAAGGGGTTTCATCACGAGGTAGTTTACTCCGTGGAGGATTCTGAGGGGGGTTCTGGTTCTTCTTCAGGACCAGCTTCAGGGCCAGGCTCTGGCCCGGCTTCGGGTCCTGCTTCGGGGCTGCTGGATTCTTCGCCTGGAGAGGCTTCATTTCCGGTGTTTTCGATCCCTGTGGTGGACTCGGTTCCTGCTTCTCCTGCCCCGCCGTCGGAGATTGGCTCTCCTCCACCGTCGGAGACAGGCTCACTGACGAGCTCAAAACCTTCGGGGATCGCTTCTGGGTTGATACAGCGGGAATACCGGGCGATACAGCGACCTTCGTTCTTGCAGGCTTCGCTGCCTGTGCAGTCTTGGTCGGATGCTGCAATGCAGTCATTGATCCTGCGGCTGCACAAGCCTTCTTTTTTGCAAGATTCGCCCGTTTTGCAGACGAGGTCTGTGATGACACACTGTCCGTTCTCAACCTGGCACTTCTTCTCTTGCTTGCAGATGTCGCTTTCTTCGCAATCTCGGGCATCGGATGCCTGGCACACATAGTTTTTGCGGTCAAGGGAACACTGCCCAAGGGTTTTGCAGGTCTCTTGGATTTGGCAGTAGCTCTTGGTGATGGCGATGCACTCCCCGTTCCGTTGGAGGCAAAAGCCATTTTCCTTGCACTGAAAAGACTGGCGGCAGTCTGCTTCGGAGCCTGCCACGCAGCGATTGTTGGCCGCGGTGCATTCTCCGTTGTCGCGACAAAAGCGACTCTTTTGGCAGCTCTCATTGGAGGTTGCGATGCACACACCCTTTTCAGCGTCCAAACTACAGAGCCCCTGTCGCTTGCATCCTGTGCTGTTGGCGCACTGGTTCTCCGTGAGCTCCTGGCACGCACTTGTCAGCCAGAGAAGACCCAAGAAAAGAACGCATACCAGGGGGAGAGAGAGCAATCGGTACACAAGTATGCCTCTGTAAGTAACGCCCTCACACAGGTTGTCGATGGGTGAGAGCGGAGTCAGAAAAGACCGTCTCCTGGATTGAGCCGAGAGGGAGATCGTCGCGTGCTACCCCAGACCGGTCCTTCTTCTATGTTGGACCGGTTCTCGATGTGAAACGTCTCACATCGGTGGGGCTGCGGGAGGAGCGCGTTATTTACCAAACAGGCTTCCGTTGGTGAGTGTGCTGAACAGAGCCTGGAAGATCTCGGGGGCAATGCTCACCCCAAAGTAGGCAGAGACTCGGAAGCGCTTGACTGTTGGAATCTCGCTGACGTCTCCAGCAAAGGGGTTCCCTTCTTGGAAACCGCCCGCCAGTTCGTCGACCACGCGGAGGTTGGCACCCACCACGAGGTCAAAGCCGGCACTTACCTCAAAGCCTATCCCCACAAAGAAGGAGGTTAGAAGGTCCTTGAACGAGAGGCCGATGTTGATGTTGATTCGCTGCACAAACAAGGGCGGCTTCAGCACGTCACGACCTGCGAACAGCTTGGGATCCCAGAACTGCCAGGCGTAGATCTTGGCCACGAGGATCAGGTCCAGCGCGATGGGTCCTTCGTCGCTGCGAGCGATCCGGGTGATGCTGGAACCCCGCTCCTGGATCAGCTTGTAGGCCGGGTTGATCGGCGTAATACCGATGAAGGCGACAGCGATGTTGAACGGAACCAAAGGGTTGATCCGAACCAGGTAGCGGACATCAACAAAGCCAACACCTTGCTGACCGATGGAGGGCCGGGAAACCGAAAGGATAACGTTCCCAGAGCGAAACGGACCAAAGTCATACTTGCGTACGATGAACACAGGCTTGTCCGGTCGCTTGATCAAGTTGTCAGGGATCACAGCGCTTGCGTTGCCTCGGGTAAACAGCTGAACCGGCTTCATCTGAACACGATAGAACGGGCTCACCCACTTTCGGACAATCAGGTACACCGTAATCTTGTCGTTCTCGTCGATGTTTTTGGGAAGTCCCCCAAACACACGACCGTCTTCAAGAATACAAACAAAAGCACGGTGAGCTGCGATGTCGTACTTGCCACACACTCGGGTGTAGTTGAAGTACTCGGGCTTGCGCTTGGGCCGCGGGGGGCTGCGAAAGATCCGCTGCATGTCTTTGGGCGTTTGGGCTTCAAACGGGACGGATGCGCCGTTCTTGTCCGCTTCCTGGCGAAACACACGTCGTGTCTCACGACGATTCATGCGACGACGTCGGCGCTCTCTGGCTTTGGCGCGCTGTTGGGCGTTCATCTTGGCCCCACCTCCGCCGCCACCGGTGCCACCGCCGCCGTTGTTATCGTCTTGGGCATACACCACGGCTGGGAATGAGCCAGCGAGGAAAAGACCCACCAAAGAGGCAACCCATAGGAACGTTCGCATCCTTTTCTCCTTCATCTGCGGCAGGGGCGCACTAGCACTACATCTTGGACGGGGATAGTCGTTGGTCGTTTGTGACCGAAGAGGCGTTGTGTTCAAACTCATTCTCCTGATCCACCGTCGGCTGTAGATTCAGAATCGGTGTTTTCTGTGGTGGTTGGTACGGCTGGTGGCGTGAGGTTGCCTACAGGGATGGATGTTTCGTCTACCACGTCGCCTTCTTGCTCGCAGTTGCGGTTGTAGAGGGTGGCAAACAACAGCCCACCTTGGGCGCCGTAAAAGTCCACCTGGACCACAAACTCGCGAATCTTTTTGGTGAGCAACCCCGGCACGCAGGAGACATTGTCTTGCTGGCATCGGTTGAATCGCTCGATGATAAAGACACTTTGATCTTCGGAAATCTGATTGCCTTCTGGATTGGTGGAGAAGCGGCTGATCTCCACGTTTTGGACTGAGGTGTTGCGAACCTCTACGAACAAGCAGCGTTCGCCTGTGAAGCTTCCAGTCGCTTCAATGACAACCAGAGCGGACTCGGTGCTGGAGCCAAAGCCTTCGTATTTGAAGGGTGTCATAATCAGCCGAATGGGCTCTCGAACAGGGGTCTCTCCACATGCAGCAAACCCAACGCTCAGCAGGCTTACCAAGGTCACAACGACCAAGCCTGAGAGCCAAGGAAAGCGATGCATGGAGAAACGTACCGGGTTCACTGCGAGCCTCCATCGGGCGCGCTCTCTCCTCCAGAACCTGGAGCAATGCAGCGGTTGTCGCGGCATTGGGTCTTTCCGCCTTGGCAGTCTTTGCAGTCGCTGCTGCGGTCACAGGCTGTCTCTTTGCACAACACAATGCACACGCCTTTGTCTGCGGTGCAGCGTCGGTTGTTGGTGCAAGCTTCGCCTTTTTTGCAGTCGTCGTTGGTGGATGCGACACATTGCGCTGTGCCTGGGTCGATCGTGCAAAGGCCCTCTGCGCTGCAAACGGCTTGGCAATCGGCGCTGGTTTTGGCGATGCACTGGTTGTTGCTGCGGGTACATTGGCCGCGCTCTTTGCATCGCGCTGTGTCAGCGCATTTTTCGGTGGCACACACGCTGTTGTCACAGACGGTAGCGCCGCCGCTGCATCCGGAGCAGTCCTCGTTCGACTCACAGGCCCGCTTGCAGGTTCCGCCATCCTTCCGAGTCTCAACACATGCACCGTTCTCGGCCAGGCACTTGTTTGCGGCTCGGCAGGCGATGCTCTGCTTGCAGTCGTCGTCGGTCGCGACCACACAGCTATCTCCCTGACGGCTGCAGAGACCACTTTGCTGACAACCTGAGCTGTCTTTGCAGAACTGGTCGGTGACAACACAACGTTCTTTTTCAAGCTGGCATCGCTGGTTGTTCTTGCATTCTTCGCTGTTTTTGCAGTCGTCGACGGTCCCTGCAACGCACTCGTAACGTTTGGTGTTCAGGGAGCAAAGTCCCTGCTTGGCGCAGGCATCCAGGCTGCTGCAGTAGGCCTTTGTGACCTCGACACACTCGCCGTTGCGGGCCAAACAGAAGCCACGCTCTTTGCATTGAAGGGATTGCCGACAGCTCTCTTCGGTGCCTGCCACGCAGCGTTTCTCTTGCAGGGTGCAAAGGCCTAAGTTGAGGCAAAAACGGCTCTTTTGGCAGTCGGCGTCGCTGGCGGCAACGCAGCGTCCCTCCTCCGCTTTGCACAGACCTTCTCGGCGACATTCTTCGGCGGCTTGGCAAGTCTCGTCGGTGGCAGAGACACAAGAAAAGACGCCACCTCCGGCTGCGAGGAGCAGAAGCATCAAGCCAAACAAGCTACTTCGAACAAGGACGCGTTGGGTGAATGGAGATTCCTTGGGAGCGTTCATGGTTTATTCACCCGTACCGCCATCTGCACCGGCGCCTTCGCCTCCTTCCCCTTTTGCTTCATCGCGGAACAAGGAGTTTCCAATGGCCAGGGTTTGGAGAGAGACACGTTGGGTTTCTCGACGGCAATCGCGATCGTAGAGAGAAGCAACCAACAGACCTCCGGTGCGTCCAGAGAGATCCGCTTGGAGGATGTATTCTTGGTTCTTCCGGGAGATCTGACCAAACAAGCACGACGTGTTAAACTGAAGGCACCGAGCGTGCTGTTCTGTGGTGAAGTCGCTGAAGTCCTGCTGAATTTCCTCTCCACTGAAATAGAACAGTCGAATGGAGTTGGCGTCGGCAAACTGAACCTCAAAGAACACACAGTGTGTTCGGCTCAAGCGACCTGTAATCTGAGCAACCACGAGAATCGGAACTTGCCCCGTTCCAAACCCTTGTTGACGAAACGCTGTCAAGATAATCTTGGGAGCTGCTGTAGACTGGGTTTCTGTCGAGCAGGATACTCCTGGGACAAGCATCGCAAGCAGGACTAGCAACAAAACAAGACGAATGGTCCATGTGCGCCAAGGCACGAACCCTTTCGATAAAACAGAGGTCTGCATCAGTGGGAAACTCCAGATACCACAGAGATAAGTCTTGATAACAACATGGTAAACGGGCTGTGACCATTTAGTTGTGTTACTGATAGCTCAAACACTAGCATAGTTGTGTGCTCACGTGCAACGTTTTGGATACGGGGATACTCCCTGTTACTCTAAAGGCATAGACCCTAAAAAGTGCTCGAACTTTTTTGTAACCTGTAGTGCTAGATACGGATCTGTTGTGAATTTTCTTCACTGTCTGGAATAAGATTTTTGGGTACCTCTTGTGTTTCGATGGAATTGAAGGCAAATCTGTAGTCCCTTGAACCTGGAAAGTCGCATCGTGACCTGTCCACAGAGAGAGGAAAGACGTTGGTTACCCCGAACAAGATAGCTTCGCAGGCAATGTGTCTAGCCATGTGCTTTGTCATGGGTTTTGTCGGTTGGTGTTGGACGCCATCTCACCTCGAACTTCACTCAAAGGTTTGGGCTGCAACGTCCAGACCGTCGCTGGCTCAGCAGTTTTTGCAGGTATTGCGCTCTCATCGCAACCAGAATGTTGCTTTGGGTCACTATAGCTTGATCTCTTCCCATCCTACGCTTGTGCAGTCGGCCCGTCGGTGGGCAACGACCTATGCGCTTCAACAGAAGGTACTGGACCAGCTTCCAGATGGACGACTGGCTTTGCAACTGGTACGAACCTTACAGCGAACGTATCCTTCCATCGCTCATGCGGAGGTGCTTGAAACAACGTCGCTGGATCCTCGCTCCTGGCTGAAAGCATGGTTCCAAAAAAGCTCTGCTCGTCGCGCGTTGGAGTGGATTGGAGCCAATGAACTGGGTCTTGGTGTTGTGCGAACTCCCCGTCATTCCTGGCTTGTTGTGCTTCTCTTGGGTTCCAACTCCAAGGAGCTTCTGGGAGCGTATCAAACGGGAGCTTTCGTTCAAGTCAAAATCAAAAAAACTTGGAAGCTTGGGGTCGTACAAGCTGCTGTGCCTTCCACTCGGTTGCACGCCCAACGATGCAGCGCCATGTCTGCTTCTTCTTCCTGTTATGTGATGCAGGACTTGCGTGTTGTTGTGCATGAACCTTGCTCCGCACACAACATCTCCTATTACCTACGCCGGAAGCCCAAAGACTTGCGACCTGCCAAGCAGCCCATGCCGCGCTTTAAGCGAGGTGCAGTTGTTGCTTTCAGCAAGTATGGAAAGTGGGACAAAGGTGTGGTGGCATTTCAGGCCAACTTGCATCGCGGGGTTCCTCTCCACTACGGCATCGCCACAAAGGGAACCCATGATATGATCTGTGCTTCCCACTTGCGTCCATGGAACGATTACCAACGAGAGAAGAAGGCCAAAGAGGTCAAAAAACACAACAAAGAGAAGCAAAAGAAAGCCAAAGCAGCGAAGGCCAACAAGGCAAAATCCAAGAAGTCCATGGCGCGGAAGAAAACGAAACTTGCGAAGAAGTCCAAGCCTCCCAAGAAGAAGCCTTTGCCCCAGGCTGATGTACGATGGTCTGTGCTGTGGTTCCGTCCAACATCTCGCTTCGGCGGAACCCTCGAATTGGGAGGTGTTCTGGCGAACATCGGTAAGCGAACCGCCAAGATTGAGTTGCTGGTGGAAGCCGAGCGGCCCAAACAAAAGAAGCCCAAGCCGTTACGTAGGTTTGTTACCTTCTTTGCGCCGAGGGCGAAGAGTTCTTTCGTTCGTTACATTCCCTTTGAAAAGAAGCTCTCTCTCTATCGCCTGACCATTCTTGTCAACGGCCAACTTCACCGAACGGTCGCGGTTTCAGCCCTACCTCCTTTGTCGAAACCATCCAGTCGGCCAACATCGCAGGCTAGCTCTCTTCCTTCATCCCAGGCGAGCTCGTTGCCTTCCACCCGAATCGCACGGACTCTGCCCTCTACAAAGAATACACTAAGCCGGTCCTCTCGTCGAAGAGAGAGCAAACGAAAACGATGGAAGCGGTTGCAGGTTGTGTTCCCTCAAGAGCGGCTTCGCGAGTGGCCCTGGTTTTGGATCTGGCCGATGTGAGAGGGCGTTGGGATTCTGTGCTCTATTTGCAGAGACCCTGTTGGCAGAGACCTTGCTGGCTTTGCGGGTGAGGAGGGCAGGCGTTGTTACAAAGTCCGCAGTGCTTGGGGTTTTGCAACAGGTCTACACACGAACCATCACAAGCATATTGACCCGGTGGGCAGCGACAGAATTGGTTGCATGACGCTCCCACAGGGCAGCGCTTGTCGCAGCTCCCACAGTGTATGGTGCTGGAGAACGAGTAGCATGTTCCTGCACAGCATCGACCGTTGCAGGCGCTTCCACAGCTTCCACAGTGAAACGCGCTGGATTGGAGATCCACACACTGACCGTTGCAGAGGGTTTGTTGAGCCGGGCACCCGGTTTGGCATTGACCGTTCACGCATTTCTGTTTGCCCGATGGACACGGAGTGTTGCAGGCTCCGCATTGTTGCCAGTCAGAGGTGAGGTCTGTACAGACTCCATTGCAAACGGTTTGTCCTGGAGGGCATTGGCATGTTCCTTGTTGGCAGAATTGCCCCCTGGCCTTGCAGCTTTGGTTGCAGCTCCCGCAGTGTAGCGCGTTGGTGTTGAGTTCCACGCAGACCCCGTTGCAGAGAGTTTGGCCTGAGCCACTGCACGAGGTGACAGGGCATTGCCAGAAGCGGACCGTCTGGTCATCCGAGCCTGTTGCCAGGGTTTTTCCATCGGGGCTGTAACCCACGGCTTGAAGCCAATCGGTGTGACCTTTTACTTGGCCGAGAGAGCGACCGGTTTGGGTCTCCCACATGCGCAGGGTGTTGTCGTTGGAGACCGAGCTAAGCGATTGACCATCAGGGGCAAACGCGGCTTGGTTGACCGTGTCGCTGTGTCCCTGCAGGGTGTGCAGGAGCTTTCCTGTTCCTGTGTCCCAAAGTTTCACCGTTTCGTCGCTGGACGAGGACGCAACCGTCTGGCTGTTCGGCGCGTACACCACATGATTGACGCCAGCTTTGTGTCCTGTGAGCGTGTGGAGAAGCTTGCCTTGTGGGAGGCTCCAGAGACTTACGGTCAGACCTGCTGCGACAGCCAGTTGCTTGCCATTGGGCGCGATGGCGATGCTCGATACTGCGGTGGTTTGGGCTGGAAAGGTCACAGGATAGCGACCGCCTCGGAATAACCACAAGCGAAATGTTTTGTCGAGCGAGGCCGTGGCGAGGAGGCTTCCGTCCGGTGAGAAGGCCAGGCTGCGGATACCATCTGTATGGATTCGTTGCGTGTAAAGAGTTTTCCCTGTCGCGACTTCGGAAATTGCGACGGTTTTGTCGATCGAGGCAGAGGCGAGAAGCTTGCTGTCAGGTGAGAAGGCTACCGCAGTGACGGACTGGGTGTGGACGGCCGATGTTCTTACCAGCCTTAGAGAAGGCCACTCCCAGAGCTTCATTGTTTTGTCGATGGACGTTGTGGCGAGGTAACTTCCATCGGGTGAGAAGGCCAACGCTGTGATGGCGTCGCGATGGGCATCTTGTTGAAGGGAGGAGGCCAGGACGTTGGCCGTACGCGTCGGTAGGCAGCGTTGGCAGTTGTCGTCGGTGGTGCCGTTGCAGTCGTCGTCGATGCCGTTGCCGCAAAAGTCTTGTTGGCTGGGAGTCAGAGGTTGGCAAGTGACGATCTTGCCCTGGTTGCATTTGTCGATGGTGACCCGACAGCCTCCCTGCCCGCAGGTGAGCTGACCGAGGTTGTCGTCGATCTTGCCGTTGCAGTCGTCGTCTTTGTTGTTGCACGTTTCGGTTGTGGGCTGTGGCGCTGAGCAAGGTTGCCACGTTCCTTTTTGACAGACCTCTGCGCCGTTGCCACAAGGGGACTGGCAGGGCCTGCTGAGGTTGTCGTCGATGGTGCCGTTGCAGTCGTCGTCTTGGTTGTTGCAGGTCTCCAGCGAAGGTTGAGGGGCGTTGCAACTTCCCCACTGTCCAACTTGGCAGAGTTCTTGTCCTTCACCGCAGTCGTTGCGACAGGTGCGGGGCGGAGCGCCGTCGTCGATCTTGCCGTTGCAGTCGTCGTCTTTGTTGTTGCAAGTCTCTGTTTGAGGAGCCACTTCGCCTTCACACGTGGACGACCATTTGGCGTTGATGCAGGTCTGTGTGCCGCGTTTGCATTCACCTTCTTGCGAGCCACAAGGTCGCGTGCTTCCGCTTTTGCAGTCGCAGCCTTCGTCGACAAGTCCGTCGCAATCATCGTCCACTTCGTTGTCACACTGCTCGGTCTTGGCGGCTGTTATCTTGCATGGGGTCCAGGTTCCTTCGTTGCAAGATTGGGTGCCTGTTCCACACTGGGTCTGGCAACTTTGGGTTTCGAGGTCTTCGTCGACGAAGCCGTCGCAGTCATCGTCTTGTTGGTTGCAATCTTCGGGCTGAGGGACAACAGCGTCCTCACAGGTCAGCCCCCATTTGCCCTTAATGCAAAGCTGCTGACCCTGTCGGCATCGGCCCACGTACAAGGTGTTTCGTGCTCTGGGATAACAATCCCGTTGAAGACCCGTTGCGCAGTCACAGCCTTCGTCAACGACGCCGTCACAGTCATCGTCCCTGTTGTTGCAGATCTCAAGGGAGGCTTCGCAATCTTTGTCGTAGCCAATGGGGGGAAGGCTGGCATCGTTGGCGTTGCCTCCTGGGTTGCCTGGACAGCCTGTGAGCCAGGGCAGAACCAGCGTCAGGGCAAGCAACAACGCGTATTTTGCGAGACTGTTGATTCGTTGTTCCCTCATGGACGAGTCTCGTCTCCGTTTTGGAATCCTGGTGTTGTGGGTGCATACGATGGCACCCACTCCAAGATAGCTTTTATGAGGCCGGAGATGCAAGCCTTGGCAGATCAGGTGTAGGGGCAGTCATCCTGGAAGTTGCAGAAGCGACATTTCCACCGCTCGCTGCGGGGAACGCCTCGGGCGTCACGCTCGCCTTGCCAGTAACGAAGTCCTGTTTTGACCTGATGATGAAGCCAGGCATTGCTGTAAGGGAAAATATCGCTGCCGAGGTAGCTTTGGTCGGTTTGCCACTCGTACCGGGTTTCAAGCTCTTTGGCGAGAGGGCTGGCGTTACGGAATTCTTCCAACGTACTCTCCAGCAAGCTTCCCAGGTTCTCACCGGGCAATCCATGCTCACGAAGTCCTTCCAGGAACTCATCAGAGAAGGTGACATCAGGGTCAAGGCGAAGCTCAGTGAAATAGTCTTCTTTGGGGAAGTCGTGGGTGACAAGCTGGTCAAACATGTGCTTGTACAGCATCAATTGGATACGCGTCGTGAGCTTTTGGGCTTCAGACGGGAGGTTGGCTTTGCGTCGTGTTTTGGTGTCGCTGAGGATGGTTTGCCCATCATCTTGGGTGAGAAGTTGGTCAACAATGCCCAACAACCAAACTCCTTGCACCTTTCCAAAGACAGGTATTTCTCGGCAGATGTTCTCTCGTTTGAGCTGGTGCAGGCAGGCCCACGCGTTGAACAGTTGGAGGCCCCACCACTCTTCTCGTGTGGATGTTTTGACCTCGACAATCTCCGTGATCTCTTCATGAAGCTCCTGGTGCCTGGCCGAACCTTGAACCATCGCCTCCGTTTTTTCTTTGCCTCGATGAAGGGTAAACTCCATCTGTTTTTCGCACCACAACTGGTCGCTGAAGTCGGTGACTTTCAGACCATACTTCCGAAACTGAGAGAGTGGAGTGCGAGAGGAGGACTGGGTTTCGTCTTGGGATTGTTCGTTGAGTGGGGGCGTGACTGATGTCATGCGAGATGCCTGTTTGCTGGGGGAGGAAAGAATACTCTTCCCCCATCATAGGGAAAAAACGACAGGCGGCAAGGGGGCCAGGTCGGGCTACTCCTTTTTGTCGCCGTCTTCCTTTTTCTTGGGGGGGGGGGATTTGAAGAGGCCATCTGTGTTGATCTGCATGCGGGCTTCGTAGTCGATCTTTTTGCCTTTGTTGGCGCGGATGTGCTCCATTTGCTTGCGTTGAGCAGCTTCGGCTTTCTTAATCTTGGGCTGCAAGTGATTGAGGCTCGGGTTGAGCTCCAAAGCCCTCTTGTAGCGTTCAATGGCATCGGCAAAGTCGTGGCGATACATGGCCATGTCCCCTTGCTGCTCGAACAGCTCTGCGGAAAACCGCAACTTGCCCTGGTCGTGAACGCCGCTACGATAATCGCGTCGGTCGTTGTTTTTGTTGAGCTGCTCAAAGACGCTGTCGAGGTGCTTGAGGATCTCTTCACTCATTCGAATGATATCGTCGGGCCATTCGCCTTCGTAGTTGGTGATATCGTAATCTCGTTTGATCTTGCGATAGGCCTTTTGAATTTCCTTCTGTGAAGCAGTCCAGTGGATGCCCAACAACTCGAAGAAGGTCTCTTCACTCAACAACATGTACCGTCGAACGAAGAAGTCGCGCATCTCGTCCACTTGCCAGGTCTTGGCCATATCCTTCTCAAAGGAAATCAGGTTGAACGCGTGGAGTGCAAAGACCAGCGTGTAGGTTCGGCGGTGTCGGAAGTTACTGGCTGCATAGACCTGCCGCAGGCGGAATCGACCGGTGAGCAAGTTGTCCCAGAAGTACTGTTCTTCTTTGGTGAAACCCAACTCTTCCACCAGGTCGTCGGCGTCCTCTGTGGGGAAGAGGTAACGATCGATGTGTGTCTCTTCTAGTTCCTGCGCAGCTTCGTACGGTTGCGCCGCCAACCAATCCATTTTGTAGCGGAACAGCAACCGGAGAGGGGACGTTGGAGGAGCAAGCTTGCGGTCCCGAGGGATGCGCTTCTCCCAAAACTGGAAGGAGCCTGTTTCTACCAGGGAAAAGGTTCCCAAACGCAGTTGCATTTGCTTGCGCAACGCTGAAGAGAGCACACGTTTGCTTACGACCTTGTCGTCGGTGAGGGCTTCTCCGATGGGGATGTCTTTTTCCTGGGATGTTTTGAACGCATTTTCTCGCTCTTGCGAGTTGATGCGGCCTTCGTCTACCAGCACCTGACCCAGCAGATGTTCCTTGACCTCAGGCTCTTCGGATACAAGGAGAACACGTCCTTTGTAGAAGTAGACGTCTGTGTTTTTGTCGCCACTTTCTGCGCGAAGGTGTCCTGTGGCCTCTTGCGCTGCTAAGTCTGACAGCACACGAAGGAACGGTGTTTCTTCCAGGTCTCCAGCCCAGCTGGGTTCGTTGGATGCGCGCCGTGGCGGCATCTGAGGCATGTTGTCGTAGGAAGGGGCATAGTTATCGTAGTCCCCAGAGTAAGAATGGCCATGTGCCTGAGGAGGAACATAGCGGTTGGGTCCTCCTGGGGAGCCGTGGGGAGGAGCCTGGTAATGATGCGAAGGCGAAGAGTAGCCTTGTGGAGGTGGGTATCCTGGTGGAGGTCCATAGCCTTGTGGAGGTGGTTGTCTTTCCCTTGAGGGGGCTGGATAGTGTGCCTGATGCGCGTCCATGGAGGGATAGGACGGAGCGTAACCAACCATGCCGGGGGGGGGATGGTACGCCGGTTGGCCGTCGTTGGATGAGTAGGCTGGCATCACTGTCGAGGAGCCTGGTGGTGGCGAGATCGATGGCGCTGCATAGCCTAAATCTGACGAGGCCACGGTTGATTCTTCGTCGTCTGAACTCGACGCAGGCTCAGGTGCTTGCAAGTTGGGCTCGGACCGGAACGTCATGACAGGCTGATGGTTGGCCGGCGTTCCTGGTTCAAAGGGGGAGCCTATCTCTGGCGATGAATAACCCGCGGAGGAAGAATGAGGAGGCTTCTCAACGCTGTCTTCCCAGCTTAGGTCCGAGGGAACAGGGATCTCTGCGCTGGACCACACCATCTCTTGGGAGTGGTAAAGGGAAGAGCTGTTCCAATCTTCAGGTGAGGATGAGGGGGCTGGCAGGTTGTCTGAAGACTCATGCCGTCCCATGCTGATCCAGCTTCCCCGAGGAGGTTTGTCCATCCTGCTTCTGGGTTCCGGCCGTGACGACCTTTGGGGAGATGAGTGCTCTCCCGACTGCACGACTGCTGCGAACGAGGAAGAGCTTGTTTGGGATGAGGGAGAGCTTGTTTGGGACGGAGAAGAACTGTGATGAAGTCTTGCTGGTTTGGTGTACTCTGAGGATATCGACGCATTGGACCGCGGCGTTGGCGGTGTCGGAGGAGCTGGAAGGGGATGCTCTCCAGATTGGACAACGGCTGCAAATCCTCCCGAAGACGCAAGAGGTGCTGCTGGAACCGAAGGGAGGCTTTGTTGGCTCATACGGCCCACAATGTTTCGACAAAAGTCAACGCTTTGCTGCACAGCTGCGCGTCTGTCGCCGCTAAAATTGGTAAATTGGAGGCCCACGCCGTTGGGTGTGGGCGAGACCACCGTTGCCTCCAAGGTGACGCGGTTCATGTCGGGAGGCAAGTGCAAATGGATCTTAACTTTTTCGTGTAGATCCGGCGCAGGAGACCACTCCAGCATCAAGCCACCGTGCTGCAAGTTTTGCTCAAACTCTTGCAAAAAGTGACTGGGGTCTTCGTATCGGATGTCTTTCTCTATCATCAGTGTGTCCCTTTGGGAGTGGGGCAGGTCTACAGTGTTGTAGCGCTCCTCCCCAAGTGTGAGCTGAGTGGCTTTGTTTTCCTCCTCTTGTTGGAGTTTTCAACCTGTGCAACAACAACTCGATACAGAGAATAACACGAATCTTGCCAAAATCTAAATGTTGTCAGTGTATTAATCAACAGAATGGCGAAGTTTGTCATTCTTGTCAAATTGTAGATGCAGAAGTAGACGTTGAGGGTTG
This sequence comes from Deltaproteobacteria bacterium, assembly GCA_006226375.1. GTDB lineage: Bacteria > Myxococcota_C > UBA6777 > UBA6777 > UBA6777 > M3003. The sequence goes on from SBHC01000085.1 coordinate 48,279, forward strand.
TGGAGACAGCACCGCTTGGAGCAAGCGACGGCAAAGGTCGTCGGTTTCAAACATCATCCGAGTTCGCAGGAGAGCACGCAGCTCACGACGGTCTGAACTAGATAGAAGCCCAATAGTTTTGGCACGTTGTACAGGATCAGGATCGGCCAGCGCGCTTCCCAGTGTGTCTTCCTCCGACAGATTGGGCCAGGCTTGAAGCATCTGTAAGGCTACCTCATGCTTGGCCGGGTTGGCGCAGTCTTCCAAGATCTCAGCGAGCAGGGGCAGTGGCTCCCACAAACCGGGAACAGGTGGGAACAGGTCCTCCGGTGAACTCTGCGGAGGGATCGGACCCAGCCCTCGGAGCACACGTCGTGCCCGGCTTGGATCTTTCTTCCAGTGGGTCAATATATGACGCAACAGCGGACGCACAGCCGTTCGCTCCCCAGCGACAAAGTTTTGCTCAATCAAGTCGGGAAGCTGAGGTTCTTGTCGATGGAACAACAACCACAACGCGCGGGCACTCACTGCGTCGTCTGATTCTTGAACCAGCGATCCCAATAGCCTGACCGGCACGCGCTTGGGAGCTTGCTCCATCCGTTCGAGTAACATGCAGAGATGGAGCGGATCGTCTTCCACCATCAAGCGCTGGGCGAACCACTCTTCCACCCGAAGATCGGCGATGTCCCAAAGCAACCGCAAGACCCCTCGGACCCGCAAGGTGTCTTCTGAGAACAGCTCTTGCCCAAGGTGGTCAATCAATTGGCCTTGCCGACGGTGGGCGTCGAGCACGTCCACTTGTAGCTTCCATGCGAGCTTTCGCTTCTCTTGCATCGCTTGCAACGCTTTGCGCATGGGGTGGATCGTTCGGCCAAAGGGAAGGACCAATTCCACGTCGGGGTCAAAGTCGGGAACCTCGGGTGCCTTCTTGCGTCGGCGCGTTGGGACCCGGTCGGGTATCTTTTCTTTGGACTCCTTGGGCTTGTAGGGTCGGTAGGTGCCTCCCCACTGCGCCCGCATCACTTCTGCAACGTACGCTCCCAAGTCCAGACCCATTTTCAGGGTGACTCCTGGAGTTTGCAGCAGTTTCTCCCACTGCTCCGCGACCTGCTCCAGATGATTGGGGTGGTAGTTGGCCATGTCCGTCCGGTGCCGCCAGCTTTCGGCCCGGTACATCACTTGTTCGAGGAAGGTCTCTGGTTCTTCACCCAACCGCTCCCACGTGACAATGGCTTCCTTGAGCGCACCGCGTGTGAGCAGATGAAGCCACTTCTGCATGGCTTGTCCCAGGTAGTCCCACATGGGTTGGCGTTGGATGGTGAGGGTTCCGAGGGCGTCCTCAAAGGCGTGACGATCGGTCAGGTCGTCAAGTCGATCGATGCCGTCCCAGTTGCGGTTGATGTAGCAGAGGTTGTAACCCGCCTCCATCTGACCGGTGTCCAGCTTCCGTCGTGAAAAGCGCGGGGCGGGTCCTGGGTAGTCCATCTCTGGGCTGAACCAGTACCGAGGGGGCCAAGCGTGGACCTGCTTTAACACAGTCACCAGACGTTGCCAGTCGTCTTGCAGTTGGACGGGGTCCACCTCACAAGCGACAGGTTCGTTCGGAGGTCCCGGCGTTTCGATGACTTCCATCATCGCTTCGAGGGAAGGGAACTGACCTTGCAGACGTTTGTCGCGGAGCAGGCTCTCTCCCTTGGTCGCACGGGGGATCCAAAGCTCCGCAAGCTCTGTTGATGTTGCGGACAAGGGCAACGCAAGCCCCCGATCTTCATGACCCGACCACACCACATCCAGCCTGACTTGCCACAACCCCCAACGTTTCATGTGTCATCCATGGTATCGATAACTCATCCCCAGGAAACTGTTCACCAATGAAGCCTCGCTTGGGGAGTCGAAATGAAAAAAACGATCGTGTTTGGCGACGAATGGAGGGCCATGTTCAAGGCGAGATGACGCCGCCCTGGCAGCGCCAAGGCAAGGAGTTTCAACGCAGAGGATGGCTCTTCAGGCAAGCCAAAGCGAGCGGTTTTGAGTTTCGCCTCCCCTAAAAAATAGAAAAGCCACAACTCTTTTGAGGGAGTGTGGCTTATCGCTTCTGACGAAGCAAGTGGCGGTACAGGGACTTGAACCCCGAACACTACGGATATGAGCCGTATGCTCTAACCAGTTGAGCTATACCGCCGTAGAACGTTCGCATCTTCTACAATATCAAATTCCGGTTGTCAAGGAAAAAATGTAGGTCTGCGATTCTGCATTCCATACGGGCTTGAAGCATCCCGGTTCGAAAGAAAGTTATGGGTGAAAAGGATGCTTTTTGAAAAGGTGGGGTCTCTCTCGGAAAGTCAAGCTGTGAGTGGTTATTGGCATGTTCCACTCTGGCAGGTTTGGCTGGTGCTGCATTTGTTGCCACACTTTCCACAGTTGTTTCGGTCGGTGTAGACATCATGGCAGGTTCCAGACACCAAGTCACCGCATCGGACTTTGCTCGCATCATTTCTACAGATGACTTGGCAAGTGCCGCTGTAACAAGCTTTTGCGCTGGTCCCTGAGGTGGGGGAGCACTTGTTTCCACAGGTCCCACAGTGATTGCGATTGGTCTGGAGGTCCACGCAATTCTGGCCACAGGGAGAGAGGCCGCTTGAACAAGCAACGCATTGCCCTGACTGACAAGAGGCGTTGGAGTTGCACTTGTTCCCACAGGCCCCACAGTGGTTACGATCGTTGGCCAGAGTCACACATTGGTTGTTGCATGGAACCCGGCCGCTTGGACAAGCAACACACTGGCTGGATTGGCAGATCGCATTGGATCCGCACTTGTTGTTGCAAGCGCCGCAGTTGTTTCGGTCACTCGTGATGTCGATGCATGTTCCATTGCACAGGGCCTGGCCTAGAGGACAATTGCTGCATGTTCCTCCTCGGCAGTTCAGACCGTTGGCGCATGCGTTGCCGCATGTCCCGCAGTGGGAGTTGCTGGTCAAGAGATTCCTGCAAGTGTTTCCACAAGCCACCTGCCCCGCAGGGCAGTTCACACATCTGGACTGTGAGCATCGTTCGGTGCTGCTGCATTTTTTGTTGCAAGCGCCGCAGTTGTTTCGGTCGGAGTACACACTGATACAGGTTCCTGCACAAGGAAGATATCCGAATTTGTTGCATTTGCAGGTACATCTGTAGGATGTGCTGGTCTGGGTACAGCCACATCTCGATTCCGGTGGGCATTGATTGCCGCACAAACCGCAATGCTTAATGTTTTGGTAACTCTGGCATACGCCCGAACAAACCCGACTGGTTGGTGGGCTGGCTGTGGAACAGATGCAGATCCCGGAAGAACAAGTTCCTCCGGAGCAGCCTCTCCCACAGCCTCCACAGTGAGAGATGTTGGTTCGGGTATCCACACAGGTACCTGAGCAGACCCTTTGACCTCCGGAGCATCTGCACCGACCTGAGGTGCACGTTCCACCTCGGCATCCTTGCCCACAGCCTCCGCAATGAGAGGTGCTGGTGTTGGTGTTCACGCAGGTTCCGCTGCACAAGGTTTGGCCTGTGGGGCAAGTGCAGGTCCCGGAAGAACAAGTCCCTCCGGAGCAGCCTTTTCCACAGCCACCACAGTGAGAGATGTTGGTGTCGGTGTTCACACAAGAACCACCGCAGGCGGTTTGGCCTGTCGGACACTGGCACGTTCCGCTCGTGCAGGTTGCTCCCCTGGCGCACTTTGTCCCACAAGCCCCACAGTGATTGAGGTCTGTTTGAAGGTTCTTGCATACTCCGCTGCACAGCGTCAGGCCTGTCGGGCACTGACACACACCGCTCTGGCAGGTTTGCCCTCCTGTGCATTGCTTTCCGCAAGCTCCGCAGTTTGCGGCGTCTTTCTGTAAGTCTTTGCAAGCATCGTTGCAAATGGTTTCGTTGGCCGCGCAGGCTTTGCATTGTCCCGATTGACACACCAAAGAACCCGTACAGACAGTGCCACATGTCCCACAGTTGCTACGATCGGCTCTCAAATCAAAGCAGGTGTTGTTGCAAGTGGACCAGCCGCTTGGACATTTGCATACGCCGCTCTGACACGTCTGACCGTTGGTGCATTGGGTGCTGCAATCTCCACAACGATTGTTGTCGGTTCCCACATCGAAACAAGGGCCGCTGAGCGAGCTGCCACATCGCACTTTCTTTGCATCGTTGAGGCATTTGAGCTGGCATTTTCCATAAAAACAAGCTCTTGCTGATGTACCAGCCCTGGGCGAACACTGATTCCCACAGCTGCCGCAGTGGTTGCCGTTGGTTTGGGTGTTCACACATCTTCCAGAGCAGAAGGTCTGACCTGTAGGGCATGTACAGGCACCGCTTTTGCAAGTTTGACCGCCTGTACAGGCTGTGCCGCATGCTCCACAGTGAGTGGAGCTGGCGTTGGTGTCCACGCATGCGCCGCCGCAAAAGGTCTGACCTGTCGGACACGTACATGCACCACTCGTACAGGATTGACCTCCAGTGCAAGTCGTCCCACAGGCTCCGCAATGGCTGGAGCTGGTTTGGGTGTCAACGCATGTGCTGCCGCACAACGTCTTGCCTGCAGAACATTTGCACGCGCCACTTTGGCAGGTCTGACCTCCTTTGCAGGCTGTGCCACATGCTCCGCAGTTGCCATTGTCTGTTTGCAAATCGGCACACTGGTTGCCACAAGCCGTCTCTCCCGTGGGGCAGTTCTTCACACATTGACCGGATGAGCACTTCTCTCCCGAAGGACAAGCTTTGTTGCAGCTTCCACAGTGCTTTCCGTCCGTCTTTGTGTTCACACATGCGCCACCGCAAACGGTTTGACCTTGGGGGCACTCACAGGTCCCAGCGTTGCAACTTTGCGTGGTTAAACAGGTGGTCCCACAAGCCCCACAGTGAGCATCACTGGTTTGGGTGTCGACGCAGGCGTTGTTGCAGAGGGTCTCTCCGCTGGTCGGGCATTCGCAGGCGCCGGCCCTGCATGTTTGTGCAGAAGGGCAGACTTTGTCGCAGGCTCCGCAGTGGTCTTTGTTGGTTTGCAGGTCGGTGCAAGTGGCTGGGCTGCCACACCTTGCCTCACCACTGTTGCAGGAAGGAAGACATTGCCCCTTGTCGCATTCGTTGCCAGCGCTGCAGGCGTTGCCGCATTGACCGCAGTGTTGGGCGCTGGTCTGTGTGTTGACACATGCGCCATTGCACAGCGTCTCTTCGCTTTGGCAGGTGGGTGCCTCAGGTTCAGGCTCGGGTGTGGCCTCATCCTTCTCCGCTGCCCCTGCATCTGTGGACGACCCCTCTTGGCCTGAGCCTTCTTCCCCTGCTGAGGACTCTTCTCCTGCTGAAGATTCGTTTCCTGTTGAAGATTCGGGCGGGTTGGGTTCCTCGCCTACGTTGGTCTCTTGGCCTGTCGTTGCTTGTTCGCCGTTGGACTCAATGCCTACCTTCTCCACTTGACCTGTGACTTCATCACTCCCACCGTCGGTGAGGACCTCTGGAGGTGGCGCGCAGGAAATGGCCAAGGAAAGTAACAACACGCCGAGACAGCTAGCCAGCCACGTTCTCATTGCTCTTCTCAAACCCTCTTCACTTTTCATTTGGAAGCCCTCTCTTCACTCTTTGCTTTGATGTCCTCTGAATCACTGAAATCAGACTATCCTTCCTCTACAGGTTCTGTGCCATGCAGTTGTCTTGTCTGATGTCTTACTTTGTATACATTGTCTTAGCGGTACAAACGAGCCTTTTTGTCGTCGATTCTTTGGGGTTTTCTCTCCTGGATCGAAGAGGCTGTCTCCTGGATCGAAGAGGCTGTCTCCTGGATCGAAGAGGCTGTCTCCTTGATCGAAGAGGCTGTCTCCTTGATCCAAGAAAAAGGACCCCAAAGCGGAGAGAATGTCTGCTTGATTCCAGAGGTTCTTCTTCGATTCGAGAGTCGAGCGATTCTTGGGGACGTTGGTTTTTGAGTGGTGGGTTTGTGGTGAGGCTGGTGTTTCAGAGACAGGAGTAAGGAGGGGGTTGGTTACTTCTTTTGGTCGTCAAAGAAGGGATTTTCTTCCATCGGGGCGATGCCTTCCATGACCCGCTGGCAGTACTCAATCACGCGGGTTTGCCAGTGTTTGTCGAGGATCTTAACGGAACTCATCCCAGCCAGCCAGGCTACCATCAAGAAGATCCCGCTCCATCGCAACAATCCGACGGACCAGCGCTTCCTGCGACCGGGCATGTTCACATGACGATGGTTGCCCAACCAAACACACACCGCCACCACCAGCACACCAAAAATGGCCAGACTGGCAGGCCCCAAGAACATCAGGATATTCCGGGACGACCACCCCTTGCTCAACAGCGGAACCGCCATCTCGCTGAGCGGATTACGCAGCCGGTCGGGCGGAGAAGGAAAGACCATTGTGACCGCACAGGTAATCACAATCGAGACCAACACCAGCCCCACAAACAGACGATGAAGCTTGGGGTGGCGACGGTACAAGGTATGCCATACAAAGCCGGCGGTGAGCGCCATGCATAACATCGTAGGGGTAAGGTAACGGGGTCCATACGACCAGCCGTTCATCGCCTTCCAGGGCTCCAGCATCGCAACAAACAGAAGGTAGGCCAGGGGGATGAAGGCGATGGTTCGCGTCAGCCCAAGAGGCAAGTCGCCTTGTTTGTAACGAGGCAAGAGGAACCATCCGACAAGCAGTCCAACAAGCAGCCAGGGCATAAGGAAGAAGAGACCCATGTACGGGTCAAACAAGTTGGCTCCGATCGCCTCCCAGTAAAACCCGTTGATTCCGAGAAAGCCTTTGGCCTGGTAGTGACGGTTGTGGTCGGTGACCAACGCAAAGTGTCCGGTCCGTAGCGGGTGATGGAACATGATCTTGTGCAGCCACATGAACAAGGCGAGCCCTGCACCTGAGCCCAGAGCGTAGCCGGGAATCATCTTCCATCGGTCTTTTGACAGGACCACCCAGGCCGAAATGACCAGGATCGCAACGACGGCGTGGTACTCCATCAGCTCGGACCATGCGATGAAATGGCCGCCCAACATCGCAAGGAGAAAGCCCCAAAATCCTCCGCTAGCGCGTCCTTTGTTAAGGAAGTACAGCCCTATCACAATCATCCCGCCCGCCAGCGCATGACCCACAAACGAGATGCTGTAAGGAAACAACGAGGTTCCCACAGCCGTTGCCACGACGATGCGAGCCCGAAGCGGGCGAGGTACGCCGCCTTCGTGCAAAAGCTGCGACATCGCCATCAAGGCCAGCAGCATCCAAAGTGCGACGCCACCGTACCGAAGCACCCAGGTCGCACGAGATTCATACTTGTAACCGTCGGGAACCCAGCCGGCTGCACGTGCGAGCTTCAGCGCGGGATAGCCCACGAGGGCAACACCTGGAGCTTTCGCAGGGTAGATCTTCCCTGCGCAGCGAGGCGGCTTCTCTTTGGGGTTGTCACAGGCGATGCCCACATCATTGATGGGACTCGCACCATGTGTGTTGTTGTAGATGTCCTTGTAACGGAGGTAGCCTCGTTTGTTCCTTGTGACGTCTACTATGTGCAGGTGCCCGTGCTGAGCAAGCGCTCGCGCCTGCCACACACGGGTTCGTTCGTTGGGGTTGTTCAGGCCTGTGCTGTAGGGGAAAATGTAGACCCAAAGGAGCATCACCACACCGTACTCCCAAGGGATGCGGCGCAACCAGCCGCGTAGCCCGCCGGGGGTAAGGGATTGGATCATGAAACTGCTCCTCGTTTGTCGTTCTTTCGCAAGGGTTGAGCCCGTGTTTTCTGGGCTCGTATGGAACGACGGCTATGACATATCTACAAGGGCTTGGCAAGAGTCGCGGCTGCTCAGAGGGCTGCCTTGCCGTCATCGACAAGAGGGAAGGGTGTTGTATCCAGCCTCCACCCGGACAACCCGAAGACGCTTGGTCTGCCCTCTATACAGGGTTCCTTTGGGGCCAACCATCGCGCCGTTGATGGCGGCTTTCACCTCCTTCAACTCGTTGATGTGGGATGTTGTGGCGCCTGCCCGACTGAGGATGTGAGTCAATGTTTTCATGGAGTGTGGACCTCCCCATCTTGCGGATCTGGCTTTGCCTGTAGGGTCGAAGTAGTAGAGCTTGTGACCTCGACCCTTGGGAAAGGTCAGCTCCACCTTCTTGGTCTTGCCTGATGCTCTCCAAGAGATCTCCACGGTGCCTCCAGAAAGAACGCTGACGTCGTGGCCCGGTTCAATGTGACCTCGGCTGCGAATCACCAGTCGCAGGCTGCTCTTGGGGGCGTGGTATTCGGCAAGGGTGGAGAACGACTTGCCCCATTGGCACCCACCCAACAAGAAGCCAAAGCATAGCAACGTTAAAGGCCCGAGACACTTGCTCATCGTTTGGAAGCACCTTGCTGTTTGGAAGAAATCGGAGGGATGAAGCCTTTTTAGGATAGCCTCTCGGGTGGCTGGTGCAACTCTTTTTTGCGGAGGCTCTCCTCCTTTGCCACCTTGAAAATCCACGTGAAAAGGCGTATGTTGCCCGCGTTTTGACGGAATCGTAGGGAGCCTGGCCGTGTCTGCTTTGGCTCTCTCATGCATACAGGATAAGACCGATGACCCTGGAAGAACTTGTCGATAACTTCGAATTCTTGGACAGTTGGGAAGAACGCTACAGCTACATCATCGACCTGGGTCGCAAGCTGCCTCCCTTCCCGGAAGAACACCGAACCGACGAAAACAAGGTGCGGGGCTGTATCAGCCAGGTTTGGATGGTGGCCGAGACTCCCGAAGACAACCCTGAAGTTATCCGGTTTGTCGCCGACAGTGACGCTGCGATTGTCAAAGGATTAATTGGTATCGTTCTGATGCTTTACTCCGAGCGGACACCCCAGGACATTCTCGCGCTCAAAACCGAAGACCTCTTCACCAAGCTTGGTCTGGAGTCTCACCTCAGCGTCAACCGCCGCAACGGCTTTCAGGCGATGCTCGATAAGATCAAGACCATCGCTGCCGAACGTGTACAGGGCGACTCCCTCCAGGCGTAAATCTTTCTCTCTTTCCAAACGGTCCCTCATCTGGCCAGGAATTGCAGCTATGGCTGGCTGACTATCCTGGCTTGCTCCAAGGGATATCTACGCTGTCACCCCCTTGTTGGTGGTGCCAATCTTTGGTACTCTCTGCAAACTCTTCGCCATTGTCATAAGTGCCATTGGGTCGGCTCAGCGCAGCCGAACCACCACAACTCCCACCAGGAAGGCTGAAACGGATGGACGTGAAACAAGAAGTGGATGCTTTGATTGAGCGCATCTCCCAACATCTGCAAGAGCATAAGTTTCCTGCAGATGAATTGAAGAGCATCGAAGAGGCCATGGGGGCACTCCCGTTTCAGGTGAGGTTGATGCAAAAGTGGGGCGATCTTCTGCTTCGTGCTGAACAGACACAGAAGGCCCTGCAAGCGTTTGAGAAGGTGGCAGAGTATTACAAAGAGCACGGGATGTGGACGAAGGCGATCGCGACACTTCGTCACATTGTGAAGCTCGACGAAGAGAACTGGGTGATCCGCAAATCTCTGGCCGATGCCTACCTGCAAGATGAACGCAAGGCCGATGCAGTGGAAGAGTTCCGTCGTATCTCGCGAATCTTCTACCAGTTGGGTGACCTGGAGAGCGCCGCACAGTTTCGTTACAAAGTCCTCGACTTGCAACCGGATAACATTGTCCAGCGGGTGAAACTGGCTGAGATCCTTCTCGAAATTAACCACACCCAAGACGCCATTGAGTTGTTTGACCAGGCCCTGGATCTCTTGGAAGAGAAAGGGTTTTGGAGTGACTTGCTGAAAGTCGCCGAGCGGTTGTTGTATGTGGACCCAAACCACCTTCATGCTCAGAAGCTTACGGCCCGGATCTATCTGGAGAACAACCAGGCTCTCAAGAGCCTCGCCAAGTTGAAGAAAGCCTTTCATCAAGCTCCCGACGACCCGGATGTTTTGCGGTTGTTGGCGATTGCGTTTGATAAGATCGAGCAGACAGACAAGACCATCACCGTGCTCCACAAACTCGCGGATGTCTATCAGGAGCGTGAACAACTCGCGCTGGCTCGCGATGTGTTCATGGAGATTGTGGAGCTAGACCCCACAGATCAGGCATCCCAAACGTCATTGATGGAGTTGAACGCCGTTGTGGGTGACGTTCGTGTCCATGACTCGGCTTCGTCGGACCGATTGGTGGCACCTCCCACTGTGGCCAATGCTTCTCGAAGCGCCATCATCATGCCCCAGCGGCTGGATGATATCCGGAAGCTGCTTCATCACAGCAACATTGATGTGGAGAACCTGGAACTCTCTGTGCTGGAGCAGATCGTCCACCGCTCCGCTCCTCGCGGGCGAAAACTCTCAGACTGGCCGGAGGCGATCCGTCGTCAAGTCGATGGAGAGCTTCTCTACGGCGGGCGCTACATTCTTACAGATATGATTCGACGCGATGTCTTCGGCACACATTTCCGTGCGCTCGATCTGGAGCAGCCAGGGCATTTTGTGTCGCTCTTACGACCCAGCGTGGCAAAGAAAGACGAAGCCTCCCAGCAAGAGTTCTTGGGACGTTTGCGGGCCGAAGCTGACCGACTGGACGGCTTCTCCCATCCTCATTTGCTGGGTTCTCTCTCTGTTGGTGAGAGCGAAAGCGGCGAGCCGTTCCTGGTGTCGGAATACTTTGATGGTGCACCTCTCTCCATCCTGCGCGATGCGTTGTCCCCGCTGCAGTTGTTTGAGTTGTTTTACCAACTGGTCCACACCGTAGACTACCTGCACACCTGCGCGTTGGTGCATGGCAACTTGTCGCCCCTCTACATTCTTCTCAACGACAAGGGGGAGCTGAGGATTGATGGCTTTGCTTGGCACACCTTATTGGCTAATGACATTCAACAGAGTGAGTTGGCGGCGGTGGATAGCTTGTCGTCCCAGTACGACTTACCCACGTTCTCCCTCCCTGAGTTTGTTGGGACGCCTGGGTTTATCGCCCCAGAGGTCGTGGACGGTGAAAAGCCTGGGCGATCCGCCGATGTCTTTGCTTTGGGCTGTGTCTTGTATTACATGGCCCAACACCGGCAAATCCCCTGGACCGTCCAACGAAAGATGGGCGATGTTGTGGTTGACCATGTGACACGTGCGCAAGACGACTTCGTTCCTCCGTTGAAGTTGGGCGAGGCTCCTCACTCTCAATTCTTGGAGAGTCTACTGCCTCGTATGGTCAACTTCTTGGCGGCCGATCGTCTTAACCTTCGACGTGTCCAGTTGGAGTACACCAAGTTTACCGAGAAGTCGGAACATCCAACCTTTCGAAAGCCAGAAGGGGTCCAAACCGACGACCACTTTCCTCCCAATCTTTTGACCTCTGGCTCCGCGATGGAGCTCGACAGCGTGGTGCAGCTGCCCAACGAATGTCGAGAGTTACCGTTGCCCATTCAGCAATCCTTGCAGCTCTTCTTGAGCCGAGTTCGTCAGCTTCCTTGGTTCCAACCGGGTGAGGATGCTGTGTCTCGTGGGGTCGAACATTTGCGCGAATACATCCGAAGAATCTCTCCGTTTGCAACCGCGCCGATGGTGCCGAACCTCTACACGGTCCGTACGCGATGGAGCACGCTGGAGAAACATCTGGTGGAACAACAAGCTTTGGAGCCTTTGGTTCGTAGCGCGGTGGAGTCGTCGCTTGAAGACAACCCCAACGCCTGGGCCGTCGCTGGGAAAGCCGCCTGGGATGCGATTCATGAGTTTGAGGTCCCCAAGGACCAACTGCTTCCCTTTGATGTCGCTTCTGCTGCGGTGAGCGCGTCGGCTTGGTCGGTGTCATGGAACCCTGTGTGGGTGGCGGCTCGCTCTACAGCCTGGAACACCTCCAAGGCCTTGGCCAAAGCTTCGGGTCGGACCGCAGCCTGGAAAGCGGCAAAAGGTGTCGCCTGGACATCCACCTGGCCGGTGGCAAAGTCTGTGGCTCCCAACAGCATGAGGACCGTCGCTCGGACAGCCGCAGGTGATGCGTCGTGGTGTGCAGCCTGGCTTGTGGCTTCGGACCAACTCGACGATCAGGAAAACCCCTTTGAGCCGCTGTTCTCGATCTGGGAACTCGGCCTGTATCCGATGCTTCTGTACAATGGAAACTATGTGCTGGTTGCCATCGATAAGTCGGCAGAAGAGTCCTTCAAGATCGAACCCATCGAAGGTTAAGTGGCTTGTCTTTTGGTCTGGAGCATTCGTGAGGGAGAGCTGCGAGTTTGGGTGGAGCCTGTTGGAGCCCGTTGCATTGTTGGAGCCAGCAGGCTGATGGAGGAGAGGGGGAAGGGTTACTGGACGGGGGTTTCTCCTGGAGGATTGTTGCCAAATTCGGGGGGGGTGGTGCTGCCACCGCCCAACTGGTAGGCGAGGTCCAGCTTGGACTTGAGGTTCTTGAGAAAGTCAAGGTCTGCCTTGAGCAGGTCGGTGTTGATGCCTGTTTTGAGAACGTTGACTTGGGTGTCCAGGCTCTGGAACTGCTCCAGTTCCTTGGCAATTCCGAAGCTGAATGTCTTGCTGAGTTCCTTGGTGATGGGTTGGACAATCGGCTTCATGATGTAGCGATCCAACAGGTCTTCAAAGGGCTTTGAGAATTTGCCAAGTGAGTTGAGCTTGTCGATTTGGTTTTTGAAGCGAAGACACTTTCTGATTTTGATGCCTCCGAGCTTCAAGCCAACGCAGTGTCTTCGGTCAAGTTCACGCTCCAGGCTATTGGTCAGCGGAGAGATGATGCCGAACACTCCACCCAGTCCATCCAAGGACTTGGTGGCGGTTTGAAGCGGACCCGTGAGGGACGACAACTTCTTCATTACGTTAATGGTTCCCATATTGCTCTGCAGGAGTGTATCAAGGTTATTCAGGCGCTTGAACACAGCGTTCAACTTGCTGGCATTCTCGTTCAGAATTTTGAGGGCTGCTTTGCGTCGAACGTCGTTGTTGAAAAGAACAATCTTGTCACAGAGCGAAAATCCTGCTGCCATCAGCGCGGCGTTGGTTACGTTGAGCGGGGTCACCATCAGATTCAAAGGCTTGTAGATATCGTTGTACTGGTTTGTGATGTTCTCGGACACTTTCCCTTTCTTGAGCATGTCCTTGGTGTTGTCCAAGAAGGGAGGATAGATTCGGCCAAAGGATGTAAGCGGACCTTTGAATGCAAACTTGATTCGCTCCAAGACACCATCCAATGTGGTGGTCGCCTGCTCCCACTTGTGACGGTTGTTTTCGTATTCCACGATAAGGCGAAGAGTGATTCCATACGCATCAACAGCTCCAGTGACTGCGGAGATGGAAGTGCTCAACGCGGTGTTGTTTTGGTAAAACGTTTTGATTGCACAGAACTCGTTTTTCACACTGACCCAGTCTCTGTTCTCAAGAGCGAAACTCTTGGTTGCCAACTTGACCTGCTTTGTTGGCGCTTCCGACATCGGGGGAAGCCCGCCACAGCCCATCGCTTGGTTGCCTCCAGTGCTGCGGCCGGTCAACAAACCCGGTTGGATAAAGCCGATCATGATGGCAAGGCTCGTTACCATGCAAAAAGCCATCCAGCCTCTTCGAGAGCCGGAGGAAGGTTTTGCGTCTTGTGGTTTGTTAGGTTGTTGCTTCGTCATTTTTCCACTCCTTTTGTTTGTGTTTCGCGGTACGCCCCCCTCTTGTGCACCGCTTGTGCCAGCCTGTGTTTGAATGTTCAGGGGTTTGAAAGTGTTGTCTTTTTGTTGTTTTGCTTGGGGGCGTTGTGGAGAGTGTGAGTGCTTAACCTGTTGAATCGAACAGGTTAAGACTCTGGGATCCTAGAATTTGTCCTTGATGCAGGACATCTGAAGCTGGATTTGTTGTAGAAGGCAAACGATCGGTTGGTCGATTGGAGTGAGGAGGAGAGTTCCTCATCACTGAAAAGGTCGAGAATATCGAGGGAAAGGATGATAGGTTTTGCTTGCGAAGGTTGGGACGATAGGCTTGGCTTGCGAAGATTGGGACGATAGGCTTGGACTGGCTTTGTGTATGATCCGGGTTAGCTTTGTCCAAGCATGCCAAGGTTGGGTGAGGTTGCCAGAGCCGAAGTGAGGTTGTCTTTTAACGATGGGGAAGCTTTGGCTACGGGTTCAAGCTTCTTGAGCGCGTCACGAAGTTGCTTGCTATCCAGTGGCTTGAGCAGACAATCTGCTGCGCCCAACTGCACTCCCAGTTGTTTGTTGTCGACGATGGACAGCATCAACACAGGAATGTGCTGTGTCGCTGGGTCTTGCTTGAGATCGTGGAGGGTTTGCCATCCGTCGCGTTCGGGCATCATGATGTCCAACGTAATGGCGAACGGCTGAAGCGTACGGGCTTTTTGTAAGCCTTCTTCGTTGGAGTTGGCGCCAATCACCTGGTAGCCTTCGTCCTGTAGGCTGTCTTGCAGCATGTAAATTACATCCGGATCGTCGTCGATCGCCAGGATCTGTCGGACTTTGGGGCCAGGACCTTTGTTGTGTCTTCTGGGAGAAGGGGACGTGGTGTCTTGCTTCAAGCTCTTGAGGAACTGCTCGGGAACTGGGAGATGGAGAGTGAATGTTGAGCCCTGGCCTTGTGCACTTTCTGCAGAGAGAGAGCCTTCCAGCAACTCGGCCAGCTTGAAGCTAATGGAAAGACCGAGACCAGTGCCTCCGTATTTTCGTGTTGTGCTGGAGTCGGCCTGTTGAAACTCTTCGAAGATTCGGTTCATGGCTTCGTCTGAGATCCCAATTCCTGTATCCTGGACGACAATATCCAGGCCTTCTTTCTGGGTTCGGACGATGACCTTCACGTTGCCTTCGTGCGTGAACTTGGCGGCGTTGCTGATCAGGTTCAACACGATTTGCTTGATCTTCCCAGCGTCGGAATGAAGGGGCGGCAGGTTGGGCTCGATATCGGCTGTGAGCTTGACCCCTTTCTTCATCAAAGGCTCTGATGTGTTGACACAACCTTGAATCAAATCGGGCAAAAAGAACGTCTCTTTCTCAACTTCGATGTGACCCGCTTCAATCTTGGCGAGGTCCAGAATGTCATTGATCAAGCCCAGCAAGTGTTCTGCGCTGACCAGGATCTTGTCGAGGTTCTCGGTTTGTTTTTCGGGTAGCACCTTCTTGCCACGTCGCTTGACGATCCGGGTGAAGCCAATGATTGCGTTGAGCGGCGTGCGCAACTCATGAGACATTCCCGCCAAGAACTTCGACTTGTGTTCGTTGGCTTGCTGCAATTGATGGTTGAGTTCGACCTGGATCTCCTTCTCTTTCTCCAGCAAGTGACCGAAGTACCGAACCCCTGCGTAGACAATGCCGGTGACGCACACAAAGTTCATGATGTAAAAGAGCTGTTGCATCCACCAGGGGAGGGTGTACACGGGCATCCATCCGGTACTTTCCAGGAGGCCTGCGAAAACGACGGCGCCCACAAAAGCCAAGAACCATCGGATGGATTGACGGGGACCTTCAAACAACAATGAGATCAAAGGCGCGAGAAACGACCAGATGATAACTCCACCTGATGCACCAAAGCCGCCCAATCCAAAATGGACACCCATCGGAAGCATTAAGATGAGCAGCACCTGACGGGAGCGAAAGGTCTCCAGGTTCTTGGAGCGTGAGAACATCCAGACGCTGAGGATGGTGGCAAGTTGATAAAACAATGGCGCTGCCGCAGCGTACATCGCGCCCAACAAAGCCAATGGGATGTACCAACCCGCACAGATCGACGCCTTGAGCAGAGTGACGACCACCAACAGCGACTTCTGCCGCTTCAACTCGACAGAGTCGTCCGGTCTTTGCCCTGACTCTGCCAAACGCAGGTGCCAGGGTTTGTCTGTTGGAGCTATCTGCCACTTCTCAAACTCGTGGGTTGCCGTGTCCATTTTGGTGTCCCTTTTCTCAGCCTGTCTATCTGAAGAACCCTTTTTCCTGTTTCCTTTACACATGACATACCAATATGGGGCGGGCTTGCGAATCGTTATCTCTTACAGGGGGTAAGTCTTCTGGAGGGTGTGAAGAAGCCGTTGCCAGATGCATCAATCTCTTGGATCGAGGAGGTTAATCTACGGGATCCTGGAGGTTAATCTACGGGATCTTGGAGGTTCTTCTTGCTTCAGAAAAGGCGGAAGGTTCTCAGCGAGGGAGGAGCATTCGGGGGAGGTTGATCTCAACGAGAGCGCCGACCAACAACAGGATGCTGGCGACCACAAGAAGTTGGAAGCTGGCCCAGGCCGAACGTTGAAAGCGCTCGTCAGACATCGGATACAAGGTCAGCGCCTTGGAGACGAAGAGGGCTCCCATCGCAGCAAGGATGTAAGCGACTGTCTCGATCAAGAGGTGAGGACTGACCGCCACAAACGACTGCGCCACAAACCGGATCTTGTTCATGGTGGTTTTGAGCAGGTTGTAGTGGAACAAGGCAGCCATCGTGACGGACCAAACAAACGCATTCCAGGTCAGAATCAAAACCAGTCCCAACGTTCGGTAGATCAGCGTCAACAGGAGCGTGGTCAACAACACCATAAAGTTGTTAATCAACAGCGAAACGAGAGAGTGAATCCGTTCGTACAGAGGCACATGAGGTTGAATCGAGCTGGTTTGGTACACAAAGTCGAAGAACCGTTCGACCACCGCTGCACCGTGGGTACTCTTTACAACGAAAAAAAACAAAAACACCGAACCAAACGTCCCCAAGAACAGGGCGGTTGTACTCGATGCAAAGATCCAGTGACTCTGTTTGTTGGAGAGCCCTTCCTCCCAGATGTTGTCACGGTGTTCATCAATTAAGAATTGAACCCGCTTGAGCAAGGTCGCAGCAATCAAGAAGAGGCCAATCATGCCTCCCTGCGACAACCGCAACACAAACGGAAACAGCAAGGCCAACAAGGCCAAGGCTGACGCTTCCCCCAACAGCTGAACGAAGCGCATCGACAAACGCGGCGACAAACGGAAGAAGAAAAGCTCCAACAGAAGCGATGATGCTGCTCGACTCATATCCCTCATTCATTCCTTTAGGACCCAAAAAAACTCCTCCCACCTTCGTGAAGGGAGCGGTTTTGTCAAGAGGGGAAGAGACGAATCGCCTCTTCCATACCTCCAAGAATCTCTTTTGCAGATCCAAGCTCCTCTTCTCGAGGGCAGAGCATTTTTCGTTGGAGGATGTTAATCTGTTGATTCCTGCATCCAGGACAAGTTAATCTGTTGGATCCAACAGATTAAGCCTATGTTTCAGGTTCCTCGCAAGGTTGTGTCTGAAGCTAAGTGCTTGGCTTTGTTCGTGTGTTGGTTTGCTTGGCTTTGCTGGTACGTCCTCTGCTTAGAGAGGGGTTGAACGTTAGCAACGGTAACCCATCCTTCAGGAGATGCAGAGATGACAGAGCAGCAAAAAAACACAGAATCCAAGAAGCAGGGTGGCGAATACAAAGCCTCCCAACGGTTTGCCTGGTTGGCCTTGTGGGGTACACTTACCTTTACGATTGTCCTGGGCTTTTTGCAGCCTGGCCTCATGACAGGTCGAACCACAGGCGGCAACCAACCAATGGGATGTGGTGGACCTCCTCCTCCTGAGAACACCCAAACCCAAAAGCCAACCGCCGCTGCGCCCAAGCTAAGCACTAAGAAAGCAGCGTTTCGCACTGATATGGGCAATGACACATGCGGTGCCAGAAGATGTAATGGTGTGTTTTCAGAGGAGAAGAATACCTGCTCGAATGACTATCATTGCGGGGCCTGTGGTAACAAATGCAACTTAGGAGAGTACTGTAGTCTTGGCAAGTGTTGCCCCAATGGTCAGTATCGATGCGGTGATACTTGTGTGGTGGAAGATGAAAACAATTGTGGAGCGTGCGGTAATGTTTGTTCGGGTGGCAAAACTTGCCAAAGTGGAAGGTGCAAGTGTCCATCTGGAAAGGTGCTTTGCAACGGGCAGTGTATCCCCGAAGACAACAACAACTGTGGAAGTTGCGGTAACGTTTGTTCGGGTGGAAAAACGTGCCAAAGTGGTCAATGTCAATGTCCTTCTGGCCAGTTTTCCTTCCAGGGACAATGTCGTGGAAACTTTGATGCAGAGGCTTGCACTGCGAATGGAAATACTTGTTCCTCTGAGCAAACATGCTTCAAAGGTCGGTGCTGGAACACGCTGAATTGCAATGATAACCAGGTGGCTTGTAACAATGTGTACGCCTGCATCCCCAAGTCGCAATTGTTCAATGACTCTTGTACCCCCGACATCTGTCGTTCCAGCAGAATGGGTTCCAGCCAAGATTGCTTTCCTCAACATGGTGCTGTGACTTGTGGCATCTACAAGTACGTACGTCTCGAAAGCGATCGTCATCATTGTGGCCAATGTGGTCGACGTTGCGATGACAACATCGCTTGCAACTCTGGTAAATGCCAGTGCCCTGCTGGCAAGTTCATGGATGCTGATGGAAGTTGCAAAACCTGTGCAGCAGGAACCTATCAGGACCAAGTGGGTCAAGTGTCTTGCAACACTTGTCCTGCTGGGGCCATCTCACAGGCAGGCTCTGCCAGTTGCCAAACTTGTCCAGCCGGAACGTTTGCTTCCAACAACAAGTGCAAAGCCTGTCCTGTGGGCAGTGTTTCGCAAGCAGGAGCAACATCTTGTCAGGCTTGTCCTGCTGGAGCTTATGCTTCCAACAACGAATGCAAGACCTGTGCGGCAGGCTCTTTTTCGCAAGCAGGCTCTGGAAGCTGTCAGCCTTGTGCTGCAGGAACCTACCAGGGGCAAGCAGGTCAATCGTCTTGCAACAGTTGTCCAGCCGGTACCATGAATCCGCACACAGGGAAGACCTCTGTTTCCGATTGTCGTGCGTGTTTTTCCGGCACCGTTTCACAGGCTGGAGCGGCCGTCTGTCAACTTTGTGCAGCTGGAACGTACGCATCCAACAACGAATGTAAGCCCTGTGCAGCAGGCACCTACCAAAACCAAGCGGGTCGAACGTCCTGCAGCTTGTGTCCAACAGGAAGCAGCTCGGCCGCTGGCTCGGCCAGTGCAAGCGACTGTAACGTTTGTCCAGCAGGTACATACGAGTCGAACAGGGTGTGTGTTTCTTGCCCTGTTGGTACTTACAACCGTGATTCTGGAAGTACTTCCGCATCAGCCTGCAAGGCATGTCCCACAGGTAGTGTTTCTCAAGCTGGCTCCAGTGTTTGTCAACTCTGCCTGGAGGGGACTTTTGCTTCCAATGGTGTGTGTGCTTCTTGTCCTGCAGGAACCTACCAGGATCAGGCCCGTCAATCATCGTGCAAAGCCTGTCCTACAGGGCACACCTCCCCTGTGGGTTCAAAGAACGCAGATGCATGCCAAATTTGCTCCAGCGGAACGTACCTCAAGGACGGTGTGTGCGTTCCCTGTCCAGCCGGAACGATGAATGCCAACACAGGTAGCACCTCCGCTGACGCCTGTATCGTTTGTGCAGCAGGGACATACCAGGACCAAACTGGGGCTCACTGGTGCAAAGCATGTGGCAAAGGGAAATACAACCCCAACACTGGGAGTACCTCTGCTTCAGCCTGTCTGCCTTGTTCCGCAGGGTCCTACAGCGACGGTTATGCGAAGGCCTCCTGCAAGGCATGTCCCATCGGCACCTTCAACCCGGATACAGGAAGCCAAGACGCTTCAGCCTGTCAGGCTTGTCCCACAGGACGCTTCCAGGATGAAACAGGCCAAGCGTCGTGTAAAGCTTGCCCGGCTGGGACCAAAAACTCCAACACAGGTAGCACCTCGTCTTCCGCTTGCATCCTTTGTCCCACAGGGACATACCAGGATCAAACCGGGGCTCACTGGTGCAAAGCATGTGGCAAAGGGAAATACAACCCTAACACTGGGAGCACCTCTGCTTCGGCTTGTCTTGCCTGCCCCAAAGGCACCTACAACGACGGTTATGCCAAGGCTTCGTGCCGATCCTGCGACAACAAGATGACCACCTGTTCGACAGGTTCAACATCTAGCTCTGTCTGTGTTCCCTACTGCACCCAATAAGCCTTCCTCTTCTCCTTCCTCCTCGACTTCCTCTGAATTCCCACGCTAGTTCTTCATTTGTTTGGATAGGTTCTCGTTCCATGGGGTTTCTACGTTCGTTGAGAACCTGTTGGATCCAACACATTAACCTACTCGATCCAACACATTAAGCCTCTTTTGAGGATGGATGAAATATTGAAGAACGGGCGATTGTCTCGTAACATTCGAGGGGTTCGGGTTTACTTGCACAAAGGTATGACTCTTGAAGGAAAAGGATGGGTTAAGGTTTTGCCTTCCGAGCAAGGTTGATTCTTACGCTCTTTCGAGTTACCAAGAGTGCATGGCTTTTATGCAGGGGAATGTTAGATGACTGTACGTTTACGATGGTTTGGATTGCTTGCGACTTTCTTGTTGTGTTGTACCTTTGCTTGTGCACCGCCTCCCGAAGTGTTGAACGACGGAGGAAATGATACCGAGATGACAAGCCAGGGTGAGAAAACTTCATCAGAAGAGCCGTCGCAAGAGAAGGAAGGTTCCTCTTCGACCGAGCCGTCAGGAGAAGAAGCCCCTGATTTTACAACCGTTGAGAAAGCTGCAGAGCAGGGCGGAGAGCTAGAGGGTCCCGCCGAACAGACAATCCCTGAGGCAGGACCCGAAGAGGCCGCTGACACTCTTCCCGAAGCCAAGTCCGAAGCAAAACCTGAAGCTCCAGAGGCGGGTCCTGAAGTAGGCCCTGAAAGTGAACCTGAGGGTCCTGAAGAAGCCCCTGAAAATGAGTCCACCGATAACTCCGAAAGCACACCCGAGGCTGAGCCTGAAGGTGCTGTTGAAAAGGAAGCGGAAGCCCCTCTATGCCAGAACAACGAGACGTTGTGCCAGGGCGCGTGTGTGGACCTGGATGCAAACGTCAAACATTGTGGGCAGTGTGGGAAGGCCTGCAACGCCGGTGAAATGTGCCAACAAGGGCAGTGTACGCCCCCCTGTAGCGGTGGAATGGTGATATGCGGAAGTCCTCCGCTTTGCACCGATTTGCAAACCAATGACGCTCACTGTGGCGCGTGCAACAAGGCCTGTCCTACGGGGCAAAACTGCAAAGCGGGTATGTGTGTATGTTCCAACAACGGTGAGATCCTCTGTGGTGGTGCGTGTGTGGATGTCCAAGCCAGCGATACTCATTGCGGCGCATGCAACAAAGCCTGTCCCTCAGGTCAAAGCTGCAAAGTAGGGAAGTGCGAATGCCCTCAAGGGAAGGCTCTTTGCAACGGAGCTTGTGTCGATACGCAAACCAGCATGGCTCATTGCGGCGCTTGTGGGACTGCATGTCTAACCAGCCAAACTTGTTCTGCCGGAGTATGCACCTGCCCCCAAGGTCAGACCGTTTGTGGTGGAGCTTGTGTGGATACCAACACGAGTGGAACTCACTGCGGTGTATGCAACAAAGCATGTTTGTCGGGCGAAAAGTGTACGTCAGGTCAATGTGTGAAGGACTGCCCCACCGGTCAGTCCGTGTGCAGCAATCAGTGTGTGGATCTCAAAGCCAGCCAGGACCACTGCGGTGCATGTGGAACGAAATGCCCCGCTGGAACGACATGTCAGGGTGGTGTGTGTACGTGTCCTTCGGGGCAAACCCTTTGTGGGTCAACTTGTGTCGATGTGCAAACTGACCGCAACCACTGCGGAAAGTGCAACAACAAGTGCCTCAACAGCGCAAACAATTGCTACTACGGCCGGTGTTTGACTCGATGCAAGTCTAATTCTAGCCTCGTGTATTGTAGCAACGGCTTCACTGGAAGCTGCCAGAACGTGGGCACCAGCAACAACCACTGTGGGAAGTGTTTCAACAAATGCGACAGCGGAAGAAAGTGCCAGAGTGGGGCATGTGAATGTCCGTCAGGTCAGGCCTTTTGCAACGGTAGCTGCGTCAACATCCAGACCAGCAACGCTCATTGTGGGGCGTGTGGAAAGACCTGCTCCACAGGAACATTGTGTACTTCTGGTACATGTCAATCGTGCCCGACCGGACAGAGCATCTGTGGCGGGCAGTGTGTGGACACTGCATCGAGCACTTCCAATTGCGGTGGATGCGGCAAAAAGTGCACCGGCGGTACGTGCTCTTCCGGTGCTTGCTCTTGTCCTACGGGGCAAACACTCTGTAACGGAGTCTGTGTAGACCTCAACACAAACGTCAACCACTGCGGAGCCTGCGGTACGAGATGCACACCCTCTACTGGATCGGGTGCAAAAGCTTGTTACTTTGGTCAATGCCAGTTCTCGTGCAAACAAGACCCCAAGCTTGCGATCTGTGGAAGCGGCCCCAGCGCGGCATGTTACGACCTCTCCAAGAGCCTCGACCACTGTGGACGTTGTGGTAACGCTTGTACCAACGGAGAGTCCTGCTTGAACGGTGCATGCAAGTGCCCCACGACCTCTACGGTCTGCAACGGTGTGTGCGTTGACCTCCAAACCAGCTTCAGAAACTGCGGAGCTTGTGGGGTCACCTGTCCCCATAACCAAGCCTGTTCTGCTGGAAGTTGCAGGGCTTGTACAACAGGTGAAACTCTGTGCTACCGACAATGTGCGAACCTGCAAACCAACAACGATCATTGCGGAGTCTGTGGCAATGTTTGCAAAGCAGGAACCACTTGTTACCAAGGTCAATGCTTGTGTCCTGTGAATTGGAAGTTGTGCAACGGCGTCTGTGTGGATACCAGGTCCGACAACAAGCATTGCGGACAGTGCAACTCCATCTGCGATAGGACCTGCACCAACGGAAAGTGTCCTTGCCCTACAGGTCAGAGTCTTTGCGATGGCAAGTGCGTGGACATTCTAACAGACTCCAATCACTGTGGAGGTTGTGGAAGAACCTGTGCAAACGCCACCTGCAGCGGTGGTATCTGTCGATGCCAGTCGCCTCAAACCCGCTGTACCGGAGGCTGCTTCGATCTCAAAACCAGCAAGATCAACTGTGGACGTTGCGGAAAGTCGTGTACCAACGGTACGTGTTCCAATGGAACCTGCACCTGCTCCACAGGCACGACTCTTTGTTCTGGTGTGTGCGCTAACCTCAAAACCAACGCCAACCACTGCGGAGCCTGCGGAAACAAGTGTCCCACAGGTGCTACATGCAGCAACGGAACATGCCAGTGTCCGACAGGCCAACGTGTATGCAACGGGACTTGTGTTGCCTACAATTCCAAGAGCGATTGTGGAACCTGCAGCAACATCTGCGCCGAAGGTGCAAGTTGCCAATGCGAGAATTCGTCCAACCCTGACAGATGCACAACAGGTCGTGTGTGCCAGTGCCCTTCAGGCACAACGGTCTGTGGTGGCAAGTGCGTCAACAGACGCGAGGATCGCAACCACTGTGGAGCTTGCAACAAGCAATGCTTCCCTGTCGACGTCTGTCGCAGCTCTATATGTCGGCCCTGCCCCTTCAATTGGGGAGTATGCGGCAACCAATGCGAGGACGTCAAAACAGATCCCTTCCATTGTGGCACTTGTGACAACCGATGTCGTTTTGGACAAATCTGCCAAAGTGGGTCCTGCGAATGTCCTACCGGGAAATCTTTGTGCAGCGGAGCTTGCCGTAACTTTCAGACGGATCGCAACCATTGTGGCGCATGTGGCTCCTCATGCTTGGCCAATGAGACATGCACCAACGGCGTCTGCAAAGCCTGTCCTTCGGGAACCAGCCAATGCAGCAACACCTGCGTCGATACCCAAAGCAACAACAGTCACTGCGGTGGTTGTGGAAAGAGTTGCGCTAGTGGTGCAAGCTGCACCAACGGAGTGTGCGTGTGTCCGAGCGGACAATCCCCATGCAACGGCACTTGTCGAGCTTTACAAACGGACATCAACCACTGTGGGGCTTGCGGAAACCAATGTGCGAGTGGAGCAAGCTGTACCAATGGTGTGTGTGTGTGCCCAAGTGGTCAGTCTCCCTGCAGCGGTGCATGCAAGAACCTACAAACCGACAACACCAACTGCGGCTCTTGTGGAAAAGCATGTACGGGCGGAACAAGTTGTCAAAGTGGAGCTTGTGTCTGTCCTACCGGTCAAACCCTTTGCAACGGTGTTTGCAAGAGCTTGCAAACCGACGCGACAAACTGTGGGACCTGTGGCAAAGCTTGTTCGTCCACTCAACGTTGTGTCAGCGGTGTGTGCATAAGTTGTCCCAGTGGTCAGGTCTTCTGCAACGGAGTCTGTGTGTCGTTGGATACCAACGCCCACTGTGGCTCATGTGGTAACGCTTGCACCGGTGGAAAGACTTGCCAAAGTGGTGCGTGCAAGTGTTCGACAGGGCAAGTTGATTGCAGCGGAACTTGTGCGACTTTGTCGTCCAGTTATAACCACTGTGGAGCTTGCGGTACCAAGTGTGTGAATACACAAAGTTGTCAGAATGGGGTGTGCCAATGTCCCACGGGCCAAACTTTGTGTGGCAACAATTGCGTCGATCTGCAGAAAAACTCCAATCACTGCGGAAGCTGTGGGAACCAGTGCTCCCCGACCAATGGCTCCAGTGCCAAAGCTTGCTACTTTGGAAAGTGCCAAGTCAAGTGCGGTAACGACCCCACCAAGGTTCGCTGCGGCAGCTTAACCAGTGGAACCTGCCATGACCCAGCAACCAGCATCAACAACTGCGGCGGCTGTGGGATCAAATGCACCAACGGGCAAACTTGTCAGAATGCGGTCTGTCTTTGTCCTGTTGGCACCTTCAAAGATTCCAACGGCGCTTGCCAACCTTGTGCAGCAGGTTCCTTCCAGAACCAGGCCAACCAAACCTCCTGCAAAGCCTGTCCCACAGGAACTTACCAGGACCAAACCGGACAAGTATCCTGCAAACAATGTGCGGCGGGAACCAAAAACTCCAACACGGGTAGCA
>SBHC01000055.1 GCA_006226375.1 Deltaproteobacteria bacterium
AGGGTCAGGTGTACAGCGCGGTCAAGGAAGCAAGCCTGAGCAGCAAAGGCGGGGCTGTGTAGTGTCGACCGGGCTGGCGTACCAGCAGCGCAGGGTGAAGATGACGATGACCCCGCAATCAGATGCCCCTCGCAGGGGTCAAGAAAGTTGAAATGTGCTCTAGTCTTGATCAAGTCCGTAGTATCGAATCTTTCGCCAAAGGGTGGTGCGATGCATGCCCAGCTCTTTGGCAGCTTGGCCTTTCTTCCCTTGGCTTCGGATAAGAGCCTGGAGGATGCGCTGCTTCTCTCCTTCCATAGAAAGCGGGTTCAGAAACGACTCTTCTTGGTGGTGAACGGGTTGGGGAACGTTCGCTTCTCCTTGTGCCCATGGGGGAGCAACCTGTTGTTTGTTACGGATCTCTGGGGGCAAGAAGTTGGGGAGAAGGGTTTCCCCGCTTCCGACAGCGGAAGCATATTCAAGGGTGTTTTGAAGCTCCCGAACGTTGCCCGGCCAGCTGTAATCCAGGAGGGCTTGCATTGCAGCGGGATGGACTCTTGAGAAGGAGTGATGCCCTGAGTGCCCCATGTTGTACAAGAACGCGGAACTGAGAAGCTCAACGTCTTCACGACGTTCTCGAAGAGGCGGCAGCCAGAGAGGAACAACCCGAAGCCGGAACATCAAGTCTTCTCGAAAATCTCCACGAGAGACCGCTTGGCGTAGACTCTGGTGGGTGGCTGAAATGACGCGAACATCGACGTGTTTGTTCACACTGGAGCCGACAGGCGTGTACGTACGCTCTTGCAACACCCGAAGCAGCTTGGCCTGCAACTCCAAGGGGATCTCTGCGACCTCGTCAAGGAAGATGGTGCCTCCGTGAGCCTGTTCAAACAAGCCGGGACGGTCTCGCACTGCACCTGTGAAGGCTCCTTTGACGTGGCCAAAGAGTTCACTCTCCAGCAGAGTGGGATTGAGGGCCGCGCAGTTGACGGCAACAAAGGGTGCGTCCGCGCGTTTGCTCATCGAGTGCAGCGCCTGTGCGACTCGCTCTTTCCCGGTTCCGCTCTCTCCACGGACGAGGATGGTGACGTCAATGTCGGCTACCCGCTCCATCACCTGAAACAGGTCTCTCATCTTGGAGGATCGGGTCCACATCCCAAAGAACTCGACCATTCCGTTGTATTCGTGGGCGGGGCGGATGCGCAGGCCTTCTCGGTCTGTGAGGGGAATGGGTGTGTTGTCCAATCGTACGAGGACCCACTTGGGGTTTTCGGGAGGGATGGGACGTGCATACATCCGGAAGGCTTTGTGTTGGCCTTTGTTGTCGTCCAGCAGCACTGTTTCTTCGAGCCACTCTCGCTGCAACAAGGGATGCAACCCAATCCCACTTCCCGGCGGAACGAGGTTGATACGTTGTCCTTGCAACTCCATCGCTCCTCCCAGCAGCTCTGTCGCTCCATCCGAATGCTTGATGATCTCCCCTTGAGAGCCAAACACCAAAAACGGGACTTCGCCTGCCAAGTCAACCACGCCCTCAATCAATTCATCCACGTCCGCTTTTCTCTCTGTTGTGTGTTGCAATGATGCATCAGAAGGGTAGGCGTTTCTTCGGAGGGAGTTGTTGCTCCTCCATTTCCATTCTTCTGTGTGTTTGGCTTTCTCTTCGTTGTTTGTGAGCATGTCCAGGCTCCTTTTCGGATGGTACCTATCACCTTCGGGTGCAACGTTGTGCAACGCTGTGAACCAACGCTGAAACAGTTTGCGACGTTTTGTGTCGATTTCCTACGTCGAAACGAATCCCGACGTTCTTTGTTGCATGTTTTGTGCTACTTTTGGACGAAGTGGCTATCTTTTCGGATACAGCGATGCGATGAGTGGCTTGTGCCTTGGAAGAACTAGCGGGATGGTTTTGTGGGGGTAGCCTGCAGTTGAAACTGTACAAGGATAGGGTAATGGTCGGAGCCAATGGAGGGTCCAACGGTTCGTTTCACGATGCGGATCCCCGAAGTATGAAGGATATGGTCAAGGGGAGTCAGCAAGATGGGGAACATCGTAGGCCAACTGAGTTGGAGACCCTTGCCATTCCGGCTGTCCTTGAGCTGGCCTTGGCGAAGCATGTTGTGGAAGTAGGGTGACCAGGGACTTATATTGAGGTCGCCCCAAATCATAGCTGGCTCTCCCAACATCCGGGTGTAGCGGGCCGTTCTGTGGCTTCTCTCATTCCGATAGTAGGCAGCGTCACGGCTGATCGGAGGAACCAAGTGAACCCCCAGAATGGAAACCAACTGTTTCTTCACTCGGAGCTGTGCGTGGACTGTGGGCAAGCGATCTTTTCCCAACACAGGCCAACGAATGGATTGGACAGGGAGCCTGCTCATAAAAGCCAGGCCGAAGTTGTCTTGCCGGGCACGAACCACCATGTGCGGATAGTGTTTCTTTAAGGGGGCTAACGCTCTCTCCCAGTGTGGACGAATTTCGAGCAACACAACCACATCGGGCTTCTCCTTCTTGATGAGCTGGAGCAAGCCTTGGTGGTTGTGATTGTCTCCTTCAACGTTGGCGAGGAGTCCTTTGATGATGGGCTGGCTGCTTGGATTCGTTGAACTTGCTATCCATGCAGGAGCTAAGAGCCAAAGATGATACACGACCATCGCGAGACAGAAGGTTGCTTGCTTCCAGTGTTTGCTGAGAACAAAGGAGAGGCCGCAGATGAGAAACACCAAGCCCACTTGCCAACGGAAGTGAGTGGCGAGTTCGAACACCCACCATACGGTTGCCATCCATGCCATCACGACACCACCTGTCGCAAAAAATGCCAAGAGCTGCGTCCCTCGTTCCAACGTTGAACGCCATGGGGAGCCAGGGGAGTTTGGTTTTGGGGTCTGTGTTTCGGAGTGATTGCTCAAGGGGAACTCCATGTTTGAGGGTTGTTGGAACTTGGGGATGAAAGGAGAGGAGTGTCATGCACAGTGGGTTGTGCGCCCATCAATCCTTGGGTGTGCTTGCATGTTGCAGGTCTCAGAGCCTTGTATGGATTCTGAGTTCCATCTTTCTATCGACTTCTGTTTGAGGAATCAATACCATGGCTGAGGCAATGTTGCCGACAACGTAGGAGACGGAGCGATGAAGATTGGTGTGCTTGGTACCGGAATGGTTGGTGTTGCGATTGCATCGAAGTTGGTAGAGCTGGGTCATCATGTGTGTATGGGGTCTCGGTCGGCAAACAACGAAAAGGCGGTGGCCTGGGTTGAAAAGGCTGGCGTAGGGGCGTCGCAAGGAACCTTTGCCGACGCTGCCTCGTTGGGTGAGGTGGTCTTCAATTGTACCTCTGGTGGTGCTTCCTTGTCGGCTTTGCAGATGGCGGGGGCTGCAAATCTCAACGGTAAAGTTCTGATCGATCTCGCCAACCCACTCGACTTTTCGCAAGGAATGCCACCTCGCTTGTCTGTTTGCAACGACGACTCGTTGGGGGAGCAGATTCAGCGTGCGTTCCCAGAGGCAAAGGTCGTGAAAACTCTCAATACCATGAACTGTGACATTATGGTCAACCCGGCATTGGTTTCCGGTGACCATGACGTGTTCCTGTGTGGGAACGATGACGATGCCAAAGCTCAGGTTGTCGAGATCTTGAAGAATTGGTTTGGCTGGAAGCACATCCATGATCTTGGGGACATCACCAACGCTCGGGGAACTGAGGCTTTCCTTCCGTTGTGGGTCCGGATGTGGGGGACGCTTGGGACCGCAAACTTCAATATTCACGTGAACACTGGCAAGTAAAACCCTTACGTCGCCACTGTGAGGGCATAGTTTGAAGTCTTGGGTTGTTTGTCGTGACACTGTAGCTGTTAATATGGAACGTTTTTCTCTGGATGAGAGAGCATGACAATGAAACAATGGTTGGTG
This sequence comes from Deltaproteobacteria bacterium, assembly GCA_006226375.1. Taxonomy (GTDB): domain Bacteria; phylum Myxococcota_C; class UBA6777; order UBA6777; family UBA6777; genus M3003. Next base: position 3,883 of record SBHC01000055.1, read on the forward strand.
TTTGTCCTTTTTTCGTTGGTGTTGGGCTCTGGACAGGCTTTCGCTGTCGAAGGTTCTGGGGGGGGAGGCAATGCTTTGGTGAAGCCTGCATACTCTCTCGCCCAAATCTCTCGGTGTTTGCAGTCACGAAGCTTTTCCATCAAGACGGCACATCCTCGTCGGGTGTTGTTGCCTGAAGTCTCCAAGATTTTGCGAACTTTGTTTGGCCAACCCAAAAACAATGGGGAGCGTCAACGAATCAAATATTTGGCTGCTGCGATGTCGGCGGCCATGTATTTCCCTCTGGTGGGGCGCAAGTGGTCGAAGTTTAGGAAACTGTCGAAGCGTCCTTTTTCTCTTCGGGTGTTTGAGTTGAAAAAGTCGGCGGGAAAGACCCAAAATCTTCGAAGCATGGGGAACTTTGGTACCGATAGCTCTCGTCGGCTCAGCTTCACTGGGATTTATCGATTTGCCTCTCCAACGAGCAAGAACAAAGCCCAAGAAAATCGACTGATTCATCGGGCCAATCAATTTGACCTCAATCGGGTGGGTGGGTTTCAAAAAGCCTTCAGCTCCCCTGTGGGGCCAATTTCTCGTTGTGGTGTGTACACTCATATTTATGTGAACCGAAAGTTGCCCTTCAACATTCACTTGGTGATGACCATCATGCACCGGGGCTATTTGGCTACCATCAAGGTGTTGGGAGCCACCTTCAAATTCTTTATCTTTCGCAGCCTGACGAAGCCAGAGATTCGTCAGGCGTTCAAGAACAAAGCCTTTGTGAAGCGATTGAAGACAGCCTTTGGGGGAGAGGTGAATCTCAAAACCCAACAGGCCACAGCGATTAATTTTCTCTCCGAGTATGCCAAGCGTCACAGCGGCTTTGTGATGGTAGCGAAAGGGCTTGTCATGCTGAATCAGACCGGAATCACGAAGAAACGATACATGGGGATGTCGCTCAACGCCATCGCCAACAACAAGATGTTACGGGGGTATACGTTGAGCGCTGCAAGTGAAACGTTACGTTCAGTTCTCACCACAGGGAAAAGGAAAGGTGCACAGTAACTCAGAGGAAGATGAGAGGGGGATTCTAGCGAGAGTGACTAGTGAGAGCCACTTTCTGAGCCGGGAAGATGGAGGTGGGGTGCGACATTGTCCTGTCCTCCACGAAGTTCGATGACCTGGTCGGCGCGACCCTGTGTCAGGTAGGCCGACAAATCCACGCCCAGGTCATTGAGTTGAGTGAGGGTCTTGAGCCAGGCTTCTTGTTGCTTCTGAAGGTTTTCCAATGACTGGGCTGCGTCGGCGTGTTGTTGAGAGCGCTCAGCTTCTCGACGTTGTTGCGTCATTTGAAGCTGCTGTTTGTGTTGCTCATCAAGCTTTTCTCGTTCGTATGCGTCTCTCTCGCGGGCCAGCCGCCTCTCTTCTCCTGCACGCGCTGCTTCTCGTTCCTGTTTGAAGTCTGCAAGCTCTTGCGCCTGGTTCTCTGTCTCACGCTCCAGCTTCAGCCGGGTCCGTGTCTCAATGGCTTTCTCATGCATGGCCTCCAAGGCAGGGGCTGTGGAGTAACCACGATACACAATTTTGTGGATGGTATAGCCCACCTGCTTGCCTCGACCCATCAACTGTGGGTAGTTCTCTAGGTTGTTGAGCTGCTCTGTTTTGGTTTTGAAGTCGTCAAAGCTGTAGCGACCGATTAATTCGAGAACATCGGACGTCGCAGCGTTGATGAAGTCCCCAATGGGGTCGTGAGTCTCTTCCAGCATTCTGTCGAGATCCACCAACTCGAAGAAGAGCATCAACTTCACGGTGAGGACGACATCATCGGATGTTCTCACGGCTTCAACGTCATGGTACATTTGGTCGGGCATAAACCATAACTTTTGGAAGACCAACGCACCGGGCACTTTTTGGTAGCCCATTCCTTTGGGAGAGCCATGCCAGCTAAAGGTGTGAAGCCACTCGCCTGGTTCTGGGATAAACACCGCAGGGCCTTGCACCACACGTCGTTGGGTTGAGCCCGTCTCATCGTTCCTTGCGTACACAACGATCGCCTCTTTGGCGGCGATCTGTAGAGCGTCTTCTTTCTCTATCGAGGCATGGATTCTTGGATCGTGCCAGGCTTCGCAGGGTCCTGCGATATGCTTTTGTTTTCCGTCTCGAAACTTGATGACCAAAAACTCGCCGGGGTAGGCGATGTGGTGAACCATCGGTACGATCTTGCGTCCGCGCGTTGTTATGCGTTGGGGACCTTCAATGATGTCGCCCTTGCCGTTTTTGTCGTACACCAGGACTCGATGGCCCTCTGGAATCGTAGTTCGAAACATCGTGGACCATCCTATATTTGGCGTATTGTCTGCGCTGCTTTGCGACGAGCTCGAGTTGCCGGAGCCTCCAAACTGCGAAGGGGGAGTTCGATATCTGCCAGTGAAGGGGTCAATCTCTCGACCTGAACTTGGATCAAAGCTCCCCCCATCTTCAGAGCGGTGAAGACCAGCAGACTGGACTCCACCCACGGGCGCACCACGGAGGGAGGGGATTCCCACGTTGGTCGAATGCATGTCGACGTAGGAGAGGATGTCTTCTGTCGATTGTTGCATGATGGGTACGTTGTTGTTGAGGCTCATGGAAGGAGCGGATGGGGCATAGCTTTGGGCTTCTTGCGAAAAGCCCTCTTGCAGCGCCCCGCGTTTGCGTAAGATCTTTTGTTTCATCCTGTTTCCCTTGGTTGAGGGCATTCATGCAGGGAACCTTTGAAGCGATACTAGAGTGGGCAAGAAGGTGCTTCCTGTTCACCGTTTTCGTTCACTTCTGGGGTCCATGAGCCATGAACATAAGGACGTGATAGTGGGTTGGCAAATTCAGGGGAATGGGATGAAAGCGGGCGGCTGCTCTCGGTTGTTCTAAGCTGCCTTGTCCTTGAGGTGAGCCTGAAGAAAAAAATCCACGTGCTCCTGAATAAAAGCGTCGATGGAGAGCGGCCACTGCTCCTCGCCGCTGAGTTGCTTTTGGTGAAGCATCGCGAGAAGGACAGGGGACAACAAGGACAAAGCAGCAAAACGGGGAGTGCAAGGCTTCAGCTCGCCACGATCGATGTGAAGTTGAATGCGGTCCGCGAATGCCTGAACTGCTGGCTCCAGTATAGAGCCAAGGTAGGTCTTGCCAGCCTTGGCGTCTCCAAGTCCGGCTTCTAGGCCCACCCTGTGAAGGTCACCCAATTCGGAGTGTTGCCAGCCAAAGCTTAGGTACCTGAGGAGAGCGAGAAGGGCTTCTTTGGCCTCACCAAATTCTCCATGACGGACAAGGTCCAGGTGAGGCTTCCCATTGCTTCCAGCGTGCTCGATGGCTGCCTCGATGGCTCCTTTGCGATCGGAGAAGTAGTGACGAAGCGTGGAGGGGCTTACATCACAGGCGGAGGCGAGTTGACGGAAGCTTGGCCCCTCCTCCCCGGATGAGACAAGCGCCTCGAACAGCAGCTGCGACAGTCGCTGCTTTTCCTCTTCGTACCCTTTGTTCCGGCTTCCCTTTTGGCGGGTCATTCCGTCTATCCTCGTTCCGGGGACGTTCGCCCCGATTTTGTATTTCATCTTTGCTAGAGAAGGTATGTCCCACTTCGTAGCATCGAACGAGTTCTTTTGCGCACTGCAAAAAGGCCAACGCTTCACTCGGTAAACTGATTAACCTGACGTACGCCGTTCTCATTCCTGCATACAAAGATTCTTGCCACAAGCGCGAAGTCTGCAGCATTCATGCTTTATAGATTGGCTCGAATGGTAGAGGAAATCAAGATGTCAAGGGTGGTGGAGGTCGAGCGTTTTAGGATAGTTTGAGATTCTCTGGAGAGGGGCGGTGGTGGGGAAGTGGTTAGTTGTAGAAGAAGATGGGGGGAAGGGGCTTGCCTTTGTCAACGACGAGAACGAGGGCTGTCGCGACCCATTCCGCCATGTAGATCAGGCGGGCTTCTTCGCTGTTGATGCCAAGGTGGTCGGTCTGAGCCATCGCGTCCCAGATATCGACACAGAAGGCAGAGCCGCCGTCTTCGACAAGACGGTTGGTGTCGAGGGTCGTGTTTGGCTTCTCATTGAAGACAATGGCGTACTCTTCGTGTGCGCCGTCGAGCATCAGAATGGTGGAGTCTTTCTTCTCCAAGGAGGTGATAAGCTGCTCACCGTTCGGGGTGAAGGGCTGTGCCTGCTTTCCTGCGATGGCCTGGTATGCTCCAAGCACAGACTCCCATTGCGAACGGTTTCCATCGTGGATGGCGTTTGCAAATACGGAGTTGATGACACCGTCGAAGCCTTCGGTGGTGGCAATGCGGTTGACGATGGCGGTTCGGTTGTCTGCGTATCCGCAACCGCTGGATGTGTCGGAGTCGTCGCTGCCGTTGTCGCGGTGTCCACCCAAGTCAAATTTGGTCTTAAGCTTAGCCAGCGCTTCTTCCACAGCATCACCATAGGTAACCTGCTCGCCATGAATCCATCGGCTCACAAACGAGACGGTGGCTGCGCCCAATGAACCGCCAAAGTTCTTGATAAAGATGCTTCCGTTAAGAGCTTTGCGACCGTCACCACAGCTTCGTTCCACCTTGGGACCTGTGGTCTCAATCATGTAGTCGTGGAGGGCTTCTTTTTGTGCGTCTTGTGATAGTGCCTGAAAGGATGCTGGGTTCATGCTACCTGCCATCGTGTACCTCTCCTTCAATGTGAGGATCTACCGAATGTTTTGGATTAAGGAATCCCTCAGGGAACGACATTTGCCCGTTCTTTATTCCTCTTCAGGCAAGGTTTCTTGGCCGAATGTGGAGAGGGATTCCATGGGTTGGCCGCAACGTGACGGCCGGGCTTAAGACAAGGGGTTCTTGGTCTATGGGGGCAAACCGAACGTGTTGGAACAGCGTGGCCAACAGGAGGTTGGCTTCCATCATCGCAAAGTGGTTGCCAACGCAGATCCGGGCTCCTCCACCAAAGGGCATCCAGGCGAAGCGGTGGCGCTGTGAAGCAGGCTTCTCAATCCATCGCTCGGGGTGAAACTCTTCGGGAGAGTCGTACCAACGGCTGTCTCGATGAACGACCCAAGGTGGGAGAAAGATCTGTGCTCCTTTGGGGACGAAAGTGCCGAACACCTCGACGTCTTCGAGTGCTTCTCGACCCATCGCCCAAGCCGGTGGGTACAAGCGCATCGTTTCATGCACCACTGCGTTGGTGTACGTCAGGTCCTTGAGGTCGTCGGCTGTAGCGGGTCTCCCTTGGAGAACCTCATCGACTTCGGCGCACAGGCGTTGTTGGCGTTCGGGGTGCATTGCAAGCAACCAAACCGCATACGACAGGGCCAACGCTGTTGTCTCATGCCCGGCTACAAAAATGGTGAACGCTTCATCGCGGAGTTGTTGGTTGCTGAGCGTGTTCCCTTCTTCATCAGTGGCGTGAAGCAACAGGTGCAGCAAGTCATTCCGTTCTTCCGAAGAGCTGCGACGCTCCTCAATGATTCGGAACAAGACCTTGTCGACCTCCTGAATCTTGCGCTTGGCTCGAAGTCTTCGAAGTGTTGGGAAGTTGGGCGGCAGAATGCGACGCCAGGAGCGCATCCTTTGGATAAACCACTCCATCATGTGGTCCACAGCTTCGCTGATAAGCTCACCGTGCTCATCAATCGAAGCTCCAAACATGGTATCAGCGACCACATCCAACGCCAGATGGTTCATGACCTGTGTGATGTCGTGCATTGCTGCTTGTTGCAACTGCTTCGAATGGTGGAGAGCATGCCGCACCATTGTGTCTGCATAGGTCGCGATTTGCTTGCGCTTGAACGAGGGAGCCACCAGCTTGCGGCTTTGCTTCCAGACTTGGTCTTCACTGATTAACAGTCCTTGTCCTACCCCTACGCTGAGGTGTTTCATCCCTCGGTTCTTGTGAAACTGGGCGTGCTTCTTCACCAAGATCTCTTCTATCGCGTCGGGGTGGACAAACACGTAGATGTCTTCGCCCATGATAGGGACAACAAACACATCTCCATAAGTCTGTGCTGCTCTGGTGAGAAACCCAAGTTGATCGCTCGCGTATTCACGTATCATCCCCACAAAAGGCAGCCCCTTCGGTCCTGGCGGACGTTGCTTTGTGGGTGACCCTGTTCGTTGGGTCTTGGATTCTGACGTGACTACCATAGGTTTCTCTGTGTGATCTTGGCCGGGACTGTGAAAGATGCTCACATATTTGTATGCGCGTGGACCAATTGCAAGCCTAACTTTGAAAAAAAAATGAATTTGGTCTTTGTGTGTTGTTTGGTGTCGACAGAGTAGGGCGACGTTCTTCTCCTAGGCGTGAAGCGCAAGAGGAGTTGTCCGCACTGCGGACCATGAACCGTTCGAGGATGGTTCATAAGGCAAGGAGCAGTGGTGTGTTGAATTAGGGTTGTTGGACTGATTCGGTGAGCGGGAGAAGTAGAGAAATGGTGGAGCCATGTCCAGGAGTTGATCTTACTTCAATGCGACCGTTGTGCTTCTGCATAACGCTATGTGTCACAGACATTCCCAGTCCTGTGCCGGCTGGACGGGATGTAAAGAAGGGTTCACAGATCCTCCGGCGTACTTCGTCCGACATGCCAACGCCGTTGTCCTGAAATTCGATGACAAGCCATCGTTCGTCGCGGAGATAGAAGCGAATCCAGAGGTGGCCCCTACCAAATGAAGGATCTTGTGCTTTCCTGTCAGCGACAGCTTGGCTCGCGTTTAACATGATGTTCATGAAGGCCTGGTTGAGGTGGGCGGACCAACACAACAGACGCGGGTTGGCCTTGATGTCCAATTCAATTTCCAGGTCTTCTTGCGTGTTCGGGCGTACCAAGGTCAACGTGGACTGCAACCCTGCGAGAATGTCAGCAGCTTTGTATTTTTCCTCGTCGAGGCGCGAAAACGTCCTAAGGTCTTGGACAATCCCGCTGATATTCTCCACGCCATCGAGCGCCCTGGATACCGACCGAAACAAGGGATCAAACTTCTCTTTGAACAAGTTGACGATGGAAGGGTTGTCGTCGGTGGTTATCTCCAGCAGCAAATCCTGGAAGTCGTGGAGCTTGGCATCGAGCATTTGCAGGCTGCTTTTGGTGTAGTTGCTGTGGTTGTTGAACTCATGGGCTACACCAGCGACCATTCCACCGAGGCTGGCCATCTTTTCCGACTGAACCAACTGCACTTGTGCGTTCTGCAAAGCGACGTGGCGTTGCTCTAGTTGCTCCAAGGTTTGTTGCAACTCCTCGGTTCGAGCGGTTACCTTGGCTTCAAGCTTGTTGTAAAGTAGAGCGTTTTCGAGCGAAATGGCCGCTTGGGCTCCAAGGATGTCGAGCACCGAACAGCGCTCCGGTGTGAACACTTGCGCGGCCCATGCGTTCTCCATGTAGAGCAAACCAATGACTTTGTTTTGGTTGCGTATGGGCATACAAAGGACGGAGAGGGGCCGGACTTGTTGAACATAGAGGTCATTGCCAAACCGCTCGTCCTCGACAGCGTTCCCCAACACTACGCGCTTGTGGGAGCGTGTGGTGTATCGAACGATGGAATGAGGCAGGTTGGCTTTTTCTGTGGGTGTTGATTGCTGAACTTGTGGGTCTTTGTCGTGATTCCATTCTGCTTCCACAAACCATCCTTCGTTTTCGCGTAGCAGCAATACGGAGCGGCTTGCACCAGCATTTTCACTCAATACCTGCATCAAGGTTCCCAACAGATCAGCCAGGACTATTTCGCTGGCGATGGCTTGCGAAGCCTTTTGAATGGAGAGAAGGTCCAGGTGGCCCGGTGCGGTTGTTCCCACGCTGTGTGTTGAGGAAAGAGTCCCAACCGCTGTAAGTGTGTGGGCCATCCTGCTGGAGCTTTGGGCTCGCAACGAAGGGAACTCTTCTTCGAGGGCTGTCTCTTTGGCCAGAGCCCCCCAGCGCATATAGGTAAGGTGCGCATCAATCAGATAGCCACGCGCCATTCGGTTTTGCTGGCGTTCCAGGCAGTAGCGGGCTGCTCCTTCCAGGGCCAGCGCCTGTACGTGACGCAAGTTGTCGGTTTGAGCCAGGTCAATGGCTTGGTCGAATTGTCTCATCACTGCGGAAGGATCGTTGGTTTCCTCCAAAACCATGTAAGATGCTTTCAGTAACTCCAGCTTGGCCTTGTAGTTGCTGGGAGCACCAACTGACCAAACTTCATACATCGCTAGGTTCGTTTGCATCGTCGCCTGGGCTGCTTCCTGTTCCTCCTTGGATAGGGTGTGGAAGGTCTCTGCCAAGAGCAGGTTCTCGTAGAACCGAACCGCTGCAAAGGCCAAACCTTGGGGGATAATGGCTGTGGTGGATAGAGCGTTGGGGAGGAGAGTTGACGCTTCATCAAACTTTCGTAAGATGATCGCAACAGAGAGGCGATGGGTGTAGACGTAGCCCAAGGCTGCCAGGTAATGACCAAGATTCTCTGGCTTGTCCAACTCTTCCACGGACAGCCCCTGTGCGTCGAGAGCATCTTTGCGTCGGGTGTTGCCCATCAAATCACAGACAATGTGCACCATCGCCAGTTGGAAATAGCGGATGTCGTTGTAACGAATGACATGCTGGGCAAGCTCTGCATACTCTTCTGCCACCTGTAGCGTGTTCGGTAGTTCATCTCCAGCCTCTAGCATAAAGGGTGTGATGTTGAGGGTTGCCCAACCCGCGCTGTTAAAAATACCGTGTTCTGCCCCTTCGGTGACCGCTCGTTGCAGATGGGTCTGTACCTCAGAGATGGGATGTTGCCAGTGTTGTACAAAAGCGCCGTACATGTGGTCGATGGGGGCTCGTTTTGAGGGACCACCAAAGCGGGGGTTGAGCGCAAGGGCTAGCTGGCCATAGGCATCGGCTGCTTCATACTGTTGGAGCGCAGAGAGAAAGGCTGCGTAGTAGATGTAACCGCTGGGCGAAGCGTCACAGTGCCCGTAGGTCATCGACAATCGAGCCATGCGCGACACCGTGTAAGCGAACAGCTCGGCTTTGATCATGGACACAGGAGCCAACCCCAAGAGCAGGTCCATCTCCTGCAGCACCTGAGGGTCTGTCATGACTGGAGCTTCAAGCAGGTCGCTTACGCTTCGTCCCTCCAAGTGTTGGCCTATCTGCGAGGATTCCGCTCCGATGAGAGGGTTCCATCCTTCGCTGTCTGTGGGCTCCTCAAAGCCAAAGAGTTTTAGCGCGTCGATGCAGGCAGCTACGGCTTCATCGTTCGCTGCGTTCATGATCAGTCGTTGTATTCGGAACTTATGAACCAGCACTTGTTCATCTTGAGCCTTACAGCGTTCGAGCAGCAAGGACTCTTGTTGTTGCCATCGCTCGGTTTCACCGGATGCGGCGGCGGTCTGGAGGAGGCTGCTGTGTAAGAGGTAGGCAAGCTTGTGGTTGTCCTCCCAAATCGTTTCGGGCAGCAACTCTGTGGCCACCAACATATAGTTATGAGCTGACTGCCAAGCCGAAGCTTCCATCGCACGCATGCCTGCACGATGGTTCAATCGCGCCAACTCTTCCCGATCGTTTGGCGAAGTCACCAGGGAACGACCGAGGTTGAGATTGTTTACAACGTCAAACAGGAGGGTGGGCTGTTCTTGGAGGTTATGTTGTGACAACAACATGCGACCAATCCGCAGATGTGTGTTAGCTCTCCCTTCTTCGCTGAGAAGCTCGTAGGCACCCTCTTGCACACGGTCATGGCTGAACCGATAGACTGCGTCTTGACTCCAGCTTTCATTGCTTCCTACGGGGTAACTAAATCCAACATAGCGGTACTCTTCACCTACTGGAAGCACCAGCTCATCGCGCAAGGAAGGCCACAGCTGTTCGGCGATCTCAGCCTCAGCCTTCTGCGTCAGATGGCTTAAGAGACTCAGCGTAAAGGTGTTGCCCATGCAGGCCGCTTGTTGCATCAACGTTTGGGTGCTCTGGGGCAACCGTTGAATCTGCTGCGCCATCAACTCTGTGACGTTCTCGGAGCTTTCCAGCCCTTTGATCTTCGAGAGGTCCCACTCCCAACGATGGGTGTCTGCGTTGAGCCAGAGGAGTTCATCCTTGAACATGCTTCGCAGCAACCGCTCCACAAAGAACGGGTTGCCGTTGGTTTTGGCGTACACTTCCTCAACCAGCAAGGCTACCTCATCCACAGATTGGAACAAGGAGCTTGCCACCAATTGAGCTACATCCTCGCGACTCAAGGGTTGAAGTCTTAGAGTCGTCAGTGGAGCATGCTCATGGCTCATGTCTTCCATCATTCGGGCAAGTGGATGGGCTGTGGAGACCTCATTGTCACGATAGGCCCCGATCATCAACACGTGATTCAGGTCTGATTCCTGCAAAAGCAGCCGAATCATCTGGATCGAGGCACTGTCGGCCCATTGCAGATCATCCAGGAAGAAAACCAACGGTGACTCGGGTTTTACAAAGGCCTTGAAGAAGTTGACAAACAATCGGTTAAAGCGGTTTTTAGTCTCCAACGACGAGAGTGGAGGAACGGGCTTTTGCGTTCCGACGAGAAGCTCCAATTCGGGAATCAAGTCCACCATTAACTGTCCCAGGTCACCGAGCTCTTCCAGGATGGTGTCGCGCCATTGTTGGATGCTTTCTTCCGACTCCGTCAGGATGCTTTGGAGCAGCTGGGTGAGTCCCTGTACCAGGCCGGAATAGGGCGCGTTTTGGAACCTGTCAAACTTTCCAGAGACAAAGCGGCCTCGGGCACCCACGATGGGTTTGTGTACTTCACGGACCAAGGCTGTTTTTCCAACACCAGAATAACCGCCGACCAGAAGGATAGGTGACTGCCCGTTCTTGGCTTGTTCAAACGCTTCCATCAACTGTTGAATCTCTTCTTCTCGACCGTACAACCTTTGGGACACCTGCAGGTGGTGCGAATACTCGTGGTTGTCGAGCTGAAACAGAGAAATGGAGCCCGTCTGTAGGTACTGTTCCAGACACTCCACAAGATCTCGTTGCAAACCAAGCGCGCTTTGGTATCGGTCTTCTGGGGTCTTGGCCATCAGTTTTAGGATGACCTTTGACACCTGGATTGGGACGTTTGGATTGACCCGATGTGGAGGTGTTGGAAGGGTTGCGATGTGGGCATGGACCAAGGACATCGGATTGGTTTGTGAGAAAGGAAGCTCTCCCACAAACATGTGGTACATCGTCGCGCCCAAGGAGTAGAGATCAGCGCGTTGATCCACCGAGCGATTCATCCTGCCGGTCTGTTCGGGAGCGATGTATCCCAGGGTTCCTTCCAGCAAGGAAATGTTTTTTAGCTCGGGAGTTTCTCGGGACAGTTGAGAGGCCAATTCAAAGTCGATGATTTGGATCCGGCCTTCCTCTTGTTCCACAATCACGTTGGATGGTTTTATATCTTTGTGTATCACAAAGTGTTGGTGCAACTCTCCCAGGATGGTGGTGATCCCCAAAGCCAATTGAAGTGCCAGTCCAGGTTCCAAAGGTCCTTCGCGGAGCAAGTGGCTAAGGGCAACCCCTCCAATGTCCTCCATCACTATCACTGGGCGTTGCTCATCGTCCAGCAATTCGTAAGGTGTACATACTCCCTCGATCGCAAGGCTCTGGCTCAATTGGAACGCGAAGCGGATCCGAGCAACATCCCGAGGCGTTAGAGATTCAGAGGTCCGTGTCTTCAACACCACAGGAGTCTGGTCAGACCGCCTTCGCCCCCGGTACACAGTGGAGCGTGCTCCCAACGAGATGAGCTCTTGGACATCATATTCGGGAAGGCTTAGCATTCGGAGAACTCCTCATCGTGCAACCTGTCTTTGCTTACCCAACCCATCATGTCGCGTTTTTGATGCTTGGTAGAACCGGACGAAGTAGCGTTTGGAACAAAAGCACGGAATGTTTCCGAGCTGTCCGCATTGCGGACAGAGGGAGGCCGAAGTCGCTAGAACTTGGCTCGAATGGACAGCTGTGTGGTGAGCAAGGCTTCTTGGGTGGAAGTGTTGTCTATCATGTCGCCGTGTTCTTCCCACCATTGACGAGCTTCTTGGTGGGTCCAAGGGTATTCTTGGCTGAGACTGTCCAACGTGTCGTACATCGAAGAAGCACTCAGGGGTCGGTCTTCTGGCTTCTTGTTTAGGCATTGGTGAATGAGCTGCTGGAGACCGTCTGGAATGTTTTGCATGCTGACATCTTGGATGGGGGTCGGCTCCGCCAGAATATGCTGGGAGAGCAAGCTAAAGGTATTGGTGGACTCAAAGACATTGCGGGCTGTCAGGAGCCAGTATCCAATGCATCCCAAGGCATAGAGGTCGACTGCTCCTGAAATCAAATCGTTGTTGATTTGCTCTGGAGCCATAAAGGCCGGGGTTCCAGTGATGGTTCCTATGAGGGTGAGCGGCTGTTGGATCTCTCCGCTGATTACAGCGCGATTGGAGGATGGGGTCTTGAGCGGGGCTCGCTCAAAGTTGGCCGTAGGGAAGGGGGTTTTTACAGTTTTTGTAGGCTCTTCTTTGACGGCATCCAAAGCGTCTTCGGTCGGTGAGACCTCAGGTTGAAGCGCTTTCACAAGACCAAAGTCGAGGACTTTGACGAAGTCGAATTGATGACCCATCTGACACAAAAACAGGTTGGCGGGTTTGATGTCGCGATGCACCAGTCCAACCCCGTGGGCTTCTGCGAGAGAGAGGCATGCTTGCTTGAGAATATGAATGACTCGGCCCGGAGGCATCGCACCATGGTGCTTGATCATGCGCTCCAGGTCCAACCCCTGAAGGAGCTCCATTGCGTAGTATAGCTCGCCTTCGGGGCTCTCTCCAAAGTCGTAAAGCTCAACGGTATGGGGGGAGCGGAGCTGTGCAATGACGATGGCTTCGCGTTCAAAGCGTTGGAGGCCTTGGTCGTCTGACTTCATGTACATTTCAGGAAGAATCAGCTTGATCGCAGCAGGCCTTGCGAGCAGCCTATGACTGGCTCGCCACACTTCTCCCATTCCACCGGAGCCCAGCAGCTCTTCCAGTTGGTAGTTCCCCATCTGACGGAACTCTTCCAACTCTTGCAAGGTTGCTTTGTGCTTTTCTTGGAGCTTGGTGTGGGCTTCCTGGAGTTCTTCGGACAGCTCTTTGATGTGGTCGTATGACTCTGCAAATCGAAGAGCCATCGCGTAGGTTTGGACAAACACGAACAGAATAAAGCTGAGAGGGGCCAGCTCCATCTTGGTGGGGACAAACCCCAGGGCTTGCACGACATCGTGGGTAAAGGCAAGCAAGGCGATCACGAGGCTGAGGAGGATCGCTCCTGCGAGTCGTTCATGTTGGAACCAGGCCTGCGCTGTGATCCAAAGGACGATAGAGAGCGAGGCAATGCTCAACAAGCCAAACAGCGGGAGGCTCCCCAGCACCCAAGATAGCGGCATCAACGCGGAGGCCGGGATGAACACCACCGTAATCCCCATCAGCAGATGCACCACGCGCCAGGGAGACTGCTTGGGAAAGGAGTAGGCGAAGGAGCCAAGCAATGTCACCCCAATCCCATAGATGCTCATGTATTCTGTACGCAAGAGGGCCGTCGTATCCAGCCATGGGAGGACTTGGCGAAAGAGAAAAGCGTCGTTGCTTAAGCTGGAGCGTAGCGCCGTGGCCATACAGAAGGCCGCAAACCAGAGCCACGCCACTTCACGACGGACCCCTCCGATAGCGAGGAAGAAGCATCCCACCGCAAAAATAACGGAAGGAAGCAAGCCGCTGAGAAGGTCCCGCGCTTGCAACGAGGACAACAGCGGCTGGGGTCTACCAATCGACCAATTCCGACGGAGTCCGCCCATACGGTGCCTGTAGTTGCTGACCAACACGTTCAGGTGGAGAATAGGCGCTGCTGGAAGTGAGACGGTGACTTCTCTTAACTCCATCCTTCCTTGTTTGGGTTGGGTGCCAAGTTCTCCGACAGAAGCCAGCCGTCGGTTGTTGACCCATAGCTCATAGGCGCTGTAGACCCGTCCTATCCGAAGGAGTAGTCCTTTGGAGTGATGCTTTGGCAAGAGGATGGTTAAGTGGTACGTCGCAAAACCTCGTGGAGGCAGCCCAAGAGACTTGTTCACATTGTTGGACCAAGCTCCTGGAACCTTGATGCTCTTGAGCTTGGAGGAGTCGGTTGGGAATCCCTGTCGAACAAACTTCGACCACGACAACAGCCACTCCCCCTCGAGTTGGAGGGGTTGGCGGAGCAGGGACTTGCGCAAGTCCAACACTCCTTTTTGGGCGGTCGGTGTGGGCTGCGTTTCTGTGGTCCGTTGGCAACCCAACACAAGGAACCCTCCCAAGAAAAGCCAGACCCATGTTCTGTATTGTTGCGATGAGATGCCCCTCAAGTGCTGCATGAGGCTGCGTTGCTCCTTCCCGTTTCACGTGCTACAACTACGTTGTTCTCTGGTCGATGTAGAGAGGAAAAGAAGGTTTCCTTTTCTCTCCATATCGTAGGCCAAAGTATGGCACAGAAGCCTATGGAAAGCTATACACTGGATACAACCGGAGCGTTACGTTTGTGGAGACAATCCTCTTGCGGTTCGAAGTCATCTTTTGTGGCAGTGGGGTTCGATGGTGAGCAAAGCAGTTCGGTCCTTACGTACGCTGTGGGAAGAGGTGAAGGCAGAGAAGCGACTCGTGCTTTTGCTGGTTTCTTCTGCTGTCCTTCTGACGCTGGCTTGGTATCCTGGGTACTACACTACCTTTCTTAAACTGGGGCTGGCGAAGGGCAACCCCCATCAATTGTGGTGGGCTCACTTCTATCAGTTTGTTGTGGATCTGCTCCTCCTTGTCGGCGTGCCTGTTCTCCTGATCAAGTTGGTTCTCAAAGAACAACTTCGTGATTACGGGGTTTGTCTGGGAGACTGGCGGTTTGCCATCAAGTATTTGGCTGTGGTCTTTGTGGTGATGGCTCCGTTCCTCTACATCGGCGGGAAGGATGCGGCTTTGTTCAACGAGTACCCTCTGGTTCGCGGCTTGTTCGGCCAAGATGGCTGGACCAGTATGGTGCTCTGGGAGCTGACTTATCTTTTGTATTACATCGCCTGGGAGTTCCATTTTCGTGGGGTGCAACAACTCGGCTTAGAGGTTCGACTGGGACCCGTTGTTGCGATGTTGTTTCAGATGATGGCCTCCACCCTCATTCATGTTCGCAAGCCTTTTGGGGAGACCTTCTCTGCGATCATTGGTGCGTTCTTGATTGGCATTGTTGTGTGGCGAAGTCGCTCCATCCTTTGGGGCATTCTGCTTCATTGGTACATTGGGGCTTCCACCGACTTCTGGTGTTACGTTCATGGAAAAGCTGCGGGGCTCTTCTCATCTTGACACCATGCCCTCGTCCACGGTTTCTTTCTAGGCTGTGATTCACCACGTCCATCGTGATGGAGATTTGAAGTGATGCGTGTCCTGGTGACAGGTGGAAATGGGTTCCTTGGGAGTCATTTGGTTCAAGGGCTCAAGCGTCGAGGCGATTGGGTTCGTGTGTTGGCTCTGACGGGTACTGATAGGTCCTCTGTTCAGGGTGTCGCCGACGACATCGTGGAAGGAAACGTTTGCAAACTAGAGACTTTGCTTCCCGCGATGGAGGGGATAGAGGTTGTCTTTCATTTGGCTGCTGTGGTCATCGACTGGGGTCCAGAGTCCTTGTTCCAGGCCGTGAACGTTGGAGGGACTCGAAACGTTCTTCAAGCGGCTGTCGAGGCAGGGTGCCGTCGTCTTGTTCACATGAGCTCTCTTGCGGTTCACAAGTACAGGCCTGTCTGGGAAGGGGATGAAGAGTGGCCTTGTGACGCAGTCTCTCCTGCGTACGCAACCACCAAGCGAGATGCTGAAGAGGTTGTTCGTTCCTTCTCCAAAGATCTCGAAACGGTCATCATTCGGCCTGGGTTGTTCCCATACGGCCCTGGTGACCGACACAATATCGCGCAAATCCTGGACGCGATTCGGCAAAGGTCCTTTGGTTACATTGATGGGGGAGAGGCTCCCTTTTGCGTTAGCTACGTGGACAATCTCGTGTCTGGGCTTGCTTTGGCAGGTGAACACCCGGAAGCTGTCGGGGAAACCTTCGTGCTTTGCGATGATGAAACGCTCACCTGGAAGTCATTTTCGAAAGCATCTGCCAGGCATCTTGGTGTGAAGCCACCCTGGCTGTCGTTTCCATTCCTTCTCTTGTTTCCACTGGTTGCCTTGTGGGAAGGCGTTTACAAGCTACTTTCCATTCGCACCGCGCCGCTCCTTACGTTGTACCGTTTGCGTGTGGCGCGTACGCCGCTGGTGTTCTCCAACCAGAAAGCAAAACGTATGTTGGGGTACGAGCCTACCGTTTCACTGGAAGAGGGTTTGCAGCGAACCCTGGATTGGTACAAGGAAGAACGGAGCGTGGAGTTCTCAGGGAATTTAGGGAAGGACCACTGAACCTTCAGGTGGTTGCAATCCTAGGGTATCTTTTCTACCATAGCTCCAGCCTCATGGAGTGATGGGATGGGTGGGTAGCACTGTGAAGGAGGCAAGAAAGGATTGTTCGGTGAAAGAAAAGAATCATTTGTTGTTGTCTCGTCGTCGGTTGCTGGAGCACACCTCCAAGTTGTTGGTCGCCTTGTCTGCGGGAAGTCTGGCCTCTTGTTCTTCCGACACCGCTCCGCAGGAGAACGCTACAGGAAGTGAGCCTTCTTCGAATGACGCTTCCGTTGCTCCCGAGCCCATCGTCGAAAAAACCGGAACAGGCGTCACGTATCCTAGAACCACCGTGGCTTCTGGTTTGTCGAAAGATGAACTACAGAGCAAGTGGAAGAAAGAACCGTTTGCTTCTCTCTATCAAGGTGTGGAAGAGCAAGCCAAAAAGAAATATATCACTCCGGATCCCTCCAAGTGGAACCATCGTGAACACGGCGACAATGGAAAAATTGCAGAGTCCAACGCCTTTCTAGCCTGGCTCAACAACGACAAAGCGGCGGCTGAGCGCGCGCTGGAAGGAATGTCGTTGCTTACAACGAACTGGGAAACCCACGGTGTCTGGGACATCAACATCCGCATGCCTGAGCCGATGCTTCATTACTGCAATGCCTACGACTTGTTGAGGGGAACGGAGCATTTTCCCAAAGATGACCAGGACAAGATTAAGGAAAAGCTCCTCAACATTATCAGTTTGTTTTACCAGGATTACGTGGTCAACAATGCCACACGCGGTATGGTGTTGACCCCTGCACAAAACAACCACCCTATCCGAACGGCTTGTGCCATAGGCTACGTGGGTCTCACCTTTATGGAAGACGAGCGCTCCAAGCCCTTCCTGGACTGGGCTCTCAGTGAGTTAAGCTACCTTTGGGGACCCAACGGTCAATATGTCATGGAGGACGGCGGCGTCACGGAAGGACCCCACTATTACGGCTTTGCTTTGTCGCCCAGTATTGCTTTCTTCATCGCACTGGAGAACGCTCTACCTGCTGACAAAACCTTCCAACGCAGCTGCCTTAACCGCAGCGAACTCGACCCCTGGAAGGGGCACGGCTGCAAGGACGGCGAAGCATTTCAGTTTGAGAACCCCTTGCGCACCCCTTACTTCCAGCGAACCATCGAGTGGTCTCTGGCCCAGCGGATTTGGCAAGGACAACGGGCTCCCATCGCCGACTCCAACTTTACCATCATCAACGGACCGCCCATCCTTACAGCGTTTGGTGCTCCGAGCTACCATTACTGGGACTGGGAGAGCAACCCTCGTATCCCTTACAAGACCACTGGCGGCTATGATCTTTCCCTGTTTCACTTGATGTACACACCAGCCACGGAGAAGCCGACGCCTCCAAGCTGGAAAAACAAGTTCTTTGAGAAGACCGGCCTGGCTGTGTTTCGCTCCGGCTGGGATCTCGAAGCCATCTCCTTGTTGCTTTTGGCTGAAAATGGCTCTTCCCGCAAAACCCTCCATGACCATGTTGACAGCACTTCCTTTGTGATCACTGCGTACGATGAACCACTGGTCATTGATCCCGGCTACTACAAGAAGGGGAGCCTGGACAACCCGATTACGGCCGACCCGCCTTCTCATAGCGTGATTTTCATTGATGGAAAAGGAGCGCCCAACAAAGGTGTGCTCAACCGTTGGGGAGACGCTGACGCCTACCTCGAACACTCTGTGGATGGAACCAAGCTTGCGTGGTCTGAGGCGCGACAATCGTATGAAAAAAGCACCATTGTGCGTGGCGTAGCCTTTGTCCGTGAGCGATACTTTGTGATGGTCGATCGGCTGACCACAACGCATGACCAACCTCGCGAGCACCGGTTTCGAGTTCACGCTTACGCTGGATATGATCTCAAAGATACGAAGGCTACCTTCGAGTCGTACGGGTTGCATATCCAGCGAAAGAAGGCTGGCATGCACATGCACATCCAAGCTGTGGGAGGGAAAGTGGAGCAGAAAGAGCCCACCCACAAGAAGAACCAGGTGCCTCATGTTCACAAGGTTGAAGGAAGCGTCATGGATCACTTCGTCAGTGACTCCGTGGTGACTGCGCTCGCCCCTCACTATTTGACTGTGTTTGCTCCCTACAAGATGGGGGAGGCCGAAGGCTCAAAAGACGGTCCTTTGGAGGTCACCTCTGTGGATTGCGGTGACGACGCTGTGGGTTGGCTGATCAAAACATCCGAGGGGACTGACTTTGCCTGGCTGCGAGGTTCCAAAGCTGGCACCTCAGTGACCTTGCCTGACGGGAAAAAAGTGGAGACCGACGCTGCCTTTGCCCTGTGTTCTCTGGACGGGACATTCTCCATGATCAGTCGAGGAAAGAGCTTAAACCTGGACGGTTCATCCCTCATCAGCAAGGACGCAAGTCAGGGCGTGGAGAAGGTCGAATCGTAGTCTTTTGTCACCTCCAAATCGTCCTTGATTCTTCGAACTTATGGGTTTGACTCAAACGTAGGTTCTTGGTAGTGTGGCTTCACAGCGACGTCTTTGTCCCATTCCGAGTATTTTGACCAGTCATCTCTTCCACTTCGATTGTCGGAGTGGGCAGTCTATTCCTGTGTGAACAGGAGGGAAGTTCATGCTACAGGTTTCCGGGTATCGCGATTTGGATCTGATCCATCTGAGCGCTAAATCCTCTGTGTACAGAGCCATTCGTGAGGAAGACAATGCCCCTGTCATTCTGAAGGCTCCTTCTGCAGAACTGTTGCCACTGAGTGTGGTGGCACGTTATCGCTATTCGTTCAACATCACTCGTGCTTTGGAAGACGAAGGGCTCTGCAAAACATACGATTTGTTGCAGGAAAACAAGCGCCCTGTGTTGGTGATGGAAGACATCCATGGTGTCGGTCTGCACGAATGGAAAGAACAAGAAAATCCGGACTTTGAACAACTCCTGTCGATCTCGATTAAGGTCGTAGAAGCGCTGGCAAACCTCCACCATCAGAACATTGTTCACAAAGATATCAAACCAGCGAACATTGTCCTTAATAGCGAGAGTCAGAAGGTCCAGCTGATCGACTTCATGTTGGCGACCCAAATCCTTCGTGAAGCCAAAGACTGGAGCCCTCCACAGCACCTCGAAGGGACCTTGTACTACATCGCCCCTGAGCAGACGGGCCGAATCCATCGCCACATTGATCATCGAACCGATTTGTACTCTTTGGGTGTTACCCTCTACGAGTTGTTTGTTGGCGAGCTGCCGTTTCAACACGAAGACCCCATGAGTTTGCTCCACGCTCACATGGCGTTGGCTCCTGTTCCTCCTCATCGTGTGAACTCTGAAATTCCTGAGGTGCTCTCCCATATCATCTTGAAGCTTATGGAGAAGCGGCCCGAAAATCGTTACCAGAGTAGCCTTGGAGTCAAAGCAGATCTGGAACACTGCCTCGACTTGTTCCGCGCCACAGGTCACATCCACTCGTTTGTGCTGGGGAGCCAGGATACATTTCCAGCTCTGCAGGTTTCGGAGAAGGTGTACGGACGTGAGAGGGAACTTCAAAGCCTGAATGACGCTCTCGAACAAGCCAAAGCCGGTCGCGCTTCCTGTATGTTGGTTGGCGGGTTTTCTGGTGTTGGAAAGACGGCTCTTGTCAAAGAGTTGTACAAGCCCATCACGGAGAAACACGGTAGGTTTGTACAAGGGAAGTTTGATCCTCTGTTGCATGCCCCGTTTTCCGGCATTTTGGAGGCCATCCGTCAACTGGTTCAAGACGTCGCAACCTTGCCTCCTGAAGCTTTTCGGTTTTGGAAAGAGCAACTTCAGGACGCGATGGGCCATGTCGGTCAGGCTCTTGTTGACGAAATACCAGAAATAGAGACGCTCGTCGGGGTGCAACCCGAGCTGACCCCGGCTTCCCCTCAAGAAGCCCAGCATCGTTTTCAAAGGCTCCTTCAACGTGTTCTCCAAGTGTTTGCCACGAAGGAGCATCCGCTTGTCATCTTCCTCGACGACCTGCAGTGGGCGAAAAGCTCAACCCTCCAGTTTTTGTTCCAAACCCTCGAAATGGGGGAGTGGAAACATATCTTGGTTGTGGGAACCTTCCGAAGCAATGAGGTGGACGACAGCCATCCCTTGATGGTGCACTCGAAGACGCTGCGTGAAGCGTCAGACCAACTGACTCAAATTGAGTTGGAGCCCTTGGCGCTTGCGCCTGTGAACCAGTGGGTGGCCGACTCTCTGTTCCAAACCCCCCGAAGAACCCAGCGCCTGTCGGAAGAAGTGTACCACAAAACAAAGGGGAATCCCTTCTTCGTCCAGCACTTCTTGCAGGCTTTGGACGAAGCAGGAGCTCTTTGGATCGAGCGAGAAACCAACCAATGGAAGTGGGACCTCCAAAAAGTCCGAAACATTGGCTTCTCGGACGATGTCAGCGAGTTGATG
Source organism: Deltaproteobacteria bacterium (assembly GCA_006226375.1). Lineage (GTDB taxonomy): Bacteria > Myxococcota_C > UBA6777 > UBA6777 > UBA6777 > M3003. Next base: position 24,692 of record SBHC01000055.1, read on the forward strand.
GCCTACGAGTTGGAGAGGCTCACGAAGGGGGCTCGGGACCTTTTGGCTGTCGCCGCTTGTGTGGGCGCTGAGTTTGATCTTAACCCCCTTCAGGCTGTGACTGGAAGCTCGTTGGCTGAACTCACCCAAACCCTTCAGCCTGCAGTCCAAGAAGGCTTTGTTTCACCCGTTGGAAGCTCGTACAAGCTTGTGACGTTGTCCTCGGAGGAGATGAGTCAGCAAACCGAAACCAAGGTTGTGTATCGCTTTGGCCACGACCGACTGCGTGAAGCTGCGTTGGCCTCCCAATCCGAAAACGAACGCAAGACCATCCACCACAAGTTGGGCAACTATTTCTACAGCGTCCACACCAAGGCCGGAACCGTCTCGGACTACTTGTTTGTCATCACCAACCATTGGAACTTGGCGCATGACTTGTTCAACGGTCCCAACCAGCTTGAGCTACTTCTTCGGCTCAATCTTCAGGCAGGTCATCGGGCCATGGATGCTACCGCCTACCCAGCAGCCTACGAGTACTTTAAGGCAGGCTTGTCTTTGCTGGAGCAAGGCCGACTGACAGTGCAGCGTGATATCGCTCTCGATTTCCAAAATCAACTCAGTGAGTCGGCCCGCCTTAGCGGTAAGTTTGAGGAAGCTGCTGCGGCGGAAGAGCAGGCGCTCGCTCTTGCTGAAACCGTAGAAGAGAAAGCGTTTGTCCTGAACCAACGACTGACGCGCTTCAACATCACCTTCCAAACCGATGGCATCGCTCCAGCGTGCATGGAGCTTGTCAGCTTGTTCCTTGACGTCCCTGAAGGGGAGAATGCTATCGAGCAGCTCACTGGGGCAGAGATGGGGCGTGTGGAAGAACTCCTTGCTGAGCGAGAAGTGTCCGACTTGGTTCATCTTCCACAAGCCAATGACTCTCGGGTTGCGATGGAGATCCGCTCCTTCACCCGGATTGCCTACTTCTTTGTCTGGGCTCCTCATCTCCAGATGTTGAGCCTTTGCCGGGCGATTCGTCTGTCGTTGGAACATGGAAACACAGTTGAGTCTCCTTTTGCTTACGTTAATTACGCTGTCCCCTTCGCTTTGATGGGACAGTACGACAAAGCCTTGGCCTTCAGTGATCTGGCTTTGGCTGTTAACGAAAAGCTGAACGACACCCAAAGTACTCGCCGAGGTCCCTTGGGCCAATTGCACGCTCCGTACATGCAGCACTGGCGTGAGCCGCTTCCTGATGTCGAACAGATGCTACGCGAGAGCGCTGCCATTGCGATGGAGCATGGAAATTATGAGGCTGTGTGTCTTTGTGCTGTGAACCTGCTCTGGGTGAAGATCGGCGCAGGCAAACCCCTTGGTGAGATTGTAAGTCACGCCGAACAAAGCATCGCGACCATGCAACGGCTCGGTCAGCCCTTTATGATTGGCACCATGTCTGGGGTTCTTCTATCTCTGTACACTCTCACTGGGGAAGAGCGCAAACTCGCCGCCTTGGCTGAACAGGGCATTGTGGAAGATACATTGATTGAGCAGTTCAAGGCGATGTTTCCCCCGTCTGCTGCGGAGTTGTACTACCGTCGGATGGAGCGAAACTTGCTCCTGGACAAGCTGGACAAGGCGAAGGAGGACCTGGAAAACGCGCTTCCTTTGATGGCTCCTCCTTTCTCTATGCCGACGTTGCCGCTCTTTCACCTTCACCAATGTGTGCTGTACGCCAAGCTGTTTCCGAAAGCCTCTGCTGAGGAACAACATCAGTACAAACAATCCATCGAAGAGAATGTTCAAAAGCTCAAGGCTTGGGGGGAACGGGTTCCTTTCAACTACCTGTACATGTACCACCATGCCTTGGGAGAACTCTCCGCTCTGAAAGGGAACGTAGACGAGACCGAAGAGCACTTTGAAAAAGCGATTGCTCTGGCGCAGAAACACAACACCGTTGCAGGGGAGGCTTTGGCTTTGGAGCGTGCCTCCGAACAGCTGGAGTACCTCGGGAAAACCCGGGCTGCGCGGTCGTTTCGGGTCGATGCCTACAACGCCTACGTTCAACGCAACGCCTACGCGAAGACCGCTCAATTGGAAGTGAGGTTTCCGTTCTTAAAGGGGCACTCCACTCGTTCTTTGGCTGCAGGCTCCACCTCGTTGGAAGCGACGATGACAGTCGACTCCACTTCAACGAACCATGGACAGAATCTTCTCGACTTAAACAGCATTCTTGCCGCCAGCCAGGCTTTCTCTGAAGAGATTGCCCTGGACAAAACTTTGATGGCGCTGATGCGTGTGGTGGTTCAAAATGCTGGGGCTGAGAGAGGTCTTCTCCTTCTGCCTGGATCGGAAGGCCTTCGGATAGAAGCAGAGATGGAGTCTCCCACAGCGGAACCCGTTGTGTTGCAGTCCAAACCTGTGGACGTTGAGTCTCTTGCCACAACAGCGGTGCGATACGCTGTGCGCACTCTTCAGCGAGTGACCGAAGGCGAAGCATCTCTTTCCGGTTCGTTTGTCAACGACCCCTACGTGGTAGAGAACAGAGTGATGTCACTGTTGTGCATGCCTCTGCTCAAGCAAGGGGAGCTTGTGGGGTTGTTGTATCTCGAAAACAACCAAACCTCTCAGGCTTTTACTGAAGAGCGTTGCTCGGTTCTCGACTTGCTGAGTTCTCAGCTTTCCATCTCCATCAACAACGCAAGGTTGTACGCCAACCTGGAAGAAAAGGTGGAAGAGAGGACGAGCGAACTTCGTCACGCGAACGAGCGGCTGGAAGAGACCTACGCGGATTTGTCAAGCAAACACCGTGAGTTGCAAGACGCACAAGCCCAGTTGGTGCAGTCCGCAAAGATGGCCGGATTGGGTACTTTGGTCGCGGGGATTGCCCACGAGTTAAACAACCCCATTAGCTTCTCCCGTCAGGGTGCGCAGAATCTTGAGAGAAGAACCAAGGAGTTGAAGGAGTTTCTCTTCCAGCTGGTGGGAGAAGACAACCAGGAGGTGTTGGATCTCTTTGAGGAGAGGCTGGATCCCATCTTCAAGAACCTGACCACAGTCATGGACGGGACTACCCGGATATCCGACATCGTAAAAGGTCTACAACTCTTCTCGAAACACGATGAGGCCCAGTACAAACAAACCAACGTGGCCGAAGATCTTGTCGCGACCTTGTCGTTGGTGGAGGCCCAGTACAAAAACGAAGTTGTCTATCACGTTGAGGCGGAAGGTGAGATCCTCTTAACATGTTGGGCTGCCCAGCTGAATCAGGCGTTTATGAACGTTCTCCGAAATGCTTCACAAGCCATTCTTACCAAGCAAGAAGAGATGGGCAGCCGGGAGCGCGGAGAAGTGGTGATCAAAGCCTGGGAGGAGGGCGGCGATGTTGTCGTTCAAATCCACGACAACGGGTGTGGGATGAACGAGGATATTCGTGCCCGGGCCTTTGAACCGTTCTTTACGACTCGACCTGTGGGCAGTGGTACTGGGTTGGGACTTTCATCTGCGTTTGGTGTGATTCAAAAACACAACGGAACCATCCAACTCGAATCCACGCTTTATGTTGGTACAACGGTAACCATTCGAATCCCCACGAAGAAAGCGGCATCGTAGGGCCTCTCTCGTACGAATACAGGGCCGTGCTTCAGCGCGTGCTGGATTCGGAGAGAAGCTCCTCGACCATCTTTCGGATGGCCTTTCTGTTAAACGGCTTTTCCAACAACGGTCGCTCTACGGTTTGGCAGAATTCACGGGTTTGTTCTGTGAACGCTCCGCCTGTCATAAACACAAAGCGGTTTTGGTATTCGGGTCGTTGGCGTGAGGCAGCTTCGTACACTTCTTGACCTGTTAAGTCGGGCATTAACACATCGCAGAACACCAACCGGTAGTTGTGCTTCAGGCACTCTTCCAGTCCATGCCGACCTGCGTTGGCGATGGTGATCTGGTGACCGCGAAGGATCCTGCGAAGCGATTGAGCAACCCGGGGTTCGTCATCGATGATAAGGATGGATGTTGAGGGTTGGTCATGAAGCATCGCAGTGGGCGGCGGTGGAGTTCCCTGAAGGACTGTATCGTTGAGATGCAATTGAGCCGGGATCGGGTTGCTCGGGGATGACACTGCAGCGCTGAGCTGCCCTCGGCCCAAATGGGGAAGCGCCTGGGTCTCATGAGGTTTGCTTTCTTTTCGGCGAAGAGAGAGCGGCTGGTGTGTGTGAAGCTCGGTTCCTGCTGCAGGCAATGTCACAGTGAATGTGCTGCCATGTCCTTCCAGGCTTTGAACAGAGAGACGACCCCCAAAGCTTTCGACAATGTTGCGACAAACAAACAATCCAAGCCCTGTTCCAGAGCCAATGGGCTTGGTCGTAAAGAAAGGTTCAAAAATCACGGAGAGTTTGTCGGAGGGGATGCCTGCGCCGTTGTCTGTTACGGAGACCATCACTTGGTGGTGCGTCTCATCGTATTCGGTCTGAATCAGTAACAAGCTTGGTGGACCTGACGACTGTGACATGGCCTGGGCTGCGTTCACGATAAGGTTCAAGAACACCTGCTCCAGCCGACTCTGTACGGCATACACGTAAGGAATGGGGTGGTAGTCCCGGTGGAGCTGTGCGTTTTGCAACACTTGGTTGGCTGCCATCTGCAACGCTTTGTCCAGAGTGTGGTGAAGATTGACGTGGTCCGACTCATCCGTTTCTTGGCGAGTGTAGGTTTTTAGGTCTCTAACAATGGCTGCGATTCGATTGGAGCCTTCCAGCGCTTCACGGAGAAGCTCTTGCCAATGCACAATGTGCGCGGAGGAGTAGCTGTTTTGGTGGGACAGCTGTTCATGGACTTCTTCCAAGTGCCCCACGATGTAGGTTAAGGGGTTGTTGATCTCATGCCCGACGCTCGCGGCAAGTGTTCCCAACTCTGCCATCCGGTTGGCCTGCATCAATTCGTAGTGAAGTCGGTTGCGTTCGGTGATATCCCGGACAATCGCGAGCACCTCCCCGTGCCCACCTTCCACAACCCGGATCTCGTAATCGATATGTTGGTCGGGCATTTCCAGGCGACATTCCAGGAGAGCAGCCTGGTGATTGGCAAACACTTTCTTGGCGTGGGTCTGGATAAAGGCGATCAGCTCATGAGGGGCATGCACGACGTGTCGTTTTCTCTGATTCGGAGGCGCTTCGCGTGTCGGCGTCCAACCCGCGAGGCTCTCTTTGAAGGCCGTCACTCTGCCTTTGGGGTCAATGCAGAACATCAAATCAGGGATGGCTTCGAGGAGTGCGCGGTTTTTCCCTTCGCTGTTCCGAAGCTGTTCTTCGGTCTCCTTGTTCTCTGTGACATCGTGAATGGAGAGGACCACACCGCCGATGGCTTTGTGGTGAAACTGATTGTGTAGGCTTCCTTCCATTATTCGCCAGAGCCCAGATTGGTGCCAAAAGCGGAATGAGCAGGGCCGGTGCTGATCCGGTTGACCCATCAGAGAGCCAAACGCTTGCAACATCTCGGGGGTGTCGTCGGGGTGAATCAGGTCAAAGCAGCTTTTGCCGATCAAAGATTGGTTTTCGTAACCCAACACGCGCTGTGTTGATGGACTTTGGTACTGAATCCCACCTCCACCGGTAAGCACAAAAATAACATCGTTGGTGTAGGTGAGAAGCGCATGCGTGTGTTCGGCAAGGACCTGCCGAGGTTGGGCGTCTTCTTGGGCAACGTCTTCGATTTTGACCGTCGGTCTGGATTCCTGGGATGGACTGTCTTGAAAACCAAAAACTTTCCTCGGAGGAAACTGCATGTGGTGATTGGGTCCCGAGGCGAGGCCCGAACTTTTCCAGCCCAAAGCCCGCTTCCAGCGAACGGGAGATGGGGCGTTGGAGTCATGGGTTTTGTCGTTGGACTGACTCATGGCGTACTCGTTTGGCTGACAGGCAAGTAACCCCGAACCCAAGTCCCTTTCCCCAGTTGGCTCTTGATCTGAAGCGACCCTCTGTGTTGTTCAAAACATTGCAATGCAAGCGGAAGCCCCAACCCTAGATGTTGGTGAGGGCTCGCTGGCCATAGGCTGGTGGAGGGACGCATCGCCTCTGGAATGGAGGACTCGTGCATCCCACACCCTGTGTCTTGGACATCTATCATCACCCAACCTTCCGCACATAGCGTTTTGACTGTCAACGTCCCTCGATCCGCCATCGAGAGGGCGGCGTTGTCGAGCAGGCTGAGCACGGCGTGAAGCAACTGTCCTGGATCTCCATCGACCTTCGGAACTGGAGATAGCTCTTGGACGATAGACCCTTTGTATTTGATGGCATTGTGGGTCAACTGCATCGCCTGTGTGACCACGTGATTGGGATCCAACGGCTTCGCTTCTGGGTCTTGTCTGAGAAGACCTTTGGCAAACTCTCGAAGGCTTTGGGTGGTATGAGGCAACAACTGAAGGCCATCCATCGTCTCTTCCATCATGGCGTCGATGTCTTCCCACAAACCTTCCAAATCTTCTTGCTGAGACCAGCTCTTTGCCTGATTCAACCACACCGGAGAGGGGGGGGTTGCTCCTTCCGCGGCCGTTTGCAACAGCTGCGAGCCTTGACGAAGGTGCTCCATGTACTCCGAGAGAGTCTCTATGTTGCTCATGATGTACGTGACTGGATTGTTAAACTCGTGAACAATCCCCGGCAACAATCGGGCGAGAGTCATCATGCCGTGTTGTTTGCGTTGGAACCCTCCAAGGTCAGTGGCTTCCCATGTTGATGGGTTTGTCTCCCGTAAATTCATACGAACTCTCTGCCTCTCTGCTCAAGTGACATCTCTTGGACAAGCGTCTTCATTTCTTACAACGTCGCATTGCACAAACCCCCTTAGGCAAGGACGAAAAAAACGCAGGCTCTCCGATGAAACAAGAACGATTTCTGGCAGAAAGGTTGGGGCCTATCAGGAAGAGCAGAGGAGCCTACTCCACAAGTTGAAGACCCATCAGGCTGCGTACCTTATCGACAAGCTCTTTGTTGCGAAAGGGCTTGGCCAGAATGTCGTCTGCACCCACTTCCAACGCAGATTGCAGTTCGTCTTCCCCCATTGCTGACACAACCAGGATTTTTGTGGCTTTGTCTTTCTCCGAGCTTCGTACCAGCTGGATGACTTCTTTTCCCCCAAGGCCCGGCATGTTCAAGTCAAGAGTGATCACCGTTGGGCTAAACTCTGTCAGAAGCAAGCCTGCTGCAAACCCATTCTCGGCTTTTGCTGTTTCGAAGCCCGCGCGTTTCAGGGCGCGCTCCATGCTTGAAGCCGCTCGAAGATCATCCTCAACAATCAACACTTTCGGTTGGCTGTCTTCGCCCTCGTCCTGTAACTCCTTGGGAATCGGCATCTTGTTGCCTTCCAAGAAAGCAATCAAAGCCTCTCGTCGTACCCTGTTGTCTCCCCGTCCAGGGAGTTGATACGCTTCCAGGTACCCCTTCTCAATCCAACGAATGACCGTGCGGAAATGAACCCCGCAAAATTTGGCGATGTCTCCAGTTGTAAAGACATTCCTTTCTTCTTTCATCAAACCTACTCGTTTTTTCGTCTTCCAACAGCCACTTTCAAGACGCTCCCATCATCCCATGTTTCATTGGATCTGGCAAGCCATCAATTCCTGGATTGATCCGATCCCACCCTTCATACTGTTGGGTCATGGGTTTGCTCCTGTAATTGTGTTTTGTGTTGTTTGTGTAGTTATTGTAAAAATGTCATAAAAGTAAAAAGGTATATAAAATCAATAATATGGCTTTTATTGTCGGAGAACCCTTCAGGTACTTCATTTTCCGCCGTTTTTTAGTGATGAAAACAAAACAAGACTGGCAAGCGGTCTTGGGGTGACCAACAAAGGATCAGAAAAGCTATGAACCGAGTGATAGAGAATGTCGAAATTGGAGAGAAGAGAACATCTCACAGGCAATTGCGTGGTGAGCATGGAGTTCGCTTCTCTTGTGGTCGAGGAGTTCTCTGGGTTTGGTTGGGATCGTTAACCTTGGCTATGATGATGCTTATGAGCCCTGGTTTGGCTCAGGCTGAGCAGTGTGGTGCCTGCCTTTCTGATGCTTGGTGTGGCAGCAACACGGTGAATGGGGCTCTCTGTGGAGCTGGGAAGAACCGCTGCCACCCACGAACCAACAAGTGTGTTCAGTGTGTGACAGACGGTGACTGCAAGACAGGCGAAACTTGCAACTCGTCCCACCAGTGTGCTCCCTCTGTTTGTCCTTCTTCCTGCCAGAGTGACTTTGATTGCTTGCAGGCTGCTTGTGGTACCCGAACTCGTTGCATTGAGAACGCTTGCCAAGACGCTTCCGACGCAGCTGGTTGTCAGCCTCCTAACCTCGTCGTAATGCTTGACCGCTCTGGAAGTATGCAGTTTGCTGGAAACTCTCTCGTTGATTCCAAGCAACCTTGCTCCCAAGTCCAAGACTGCCTCACCCAAATGCAGGGAATGAAGCCTCCTCATACACCTGTCTATGCTTACGAATGTCGAAGCAGCAGCTCTCTGGGTGTAAACACTTGTCACTACACCCGCTGGGATGTTGCCGTAAGCTCCCTGAAAACAGTTATCGGTCAATACGGTGGAACCCAAGAAGAGAACTTTAAGAACCGGAAGGTTCGGTTTGGCTTGATCTTGTTTGATAGCTACGGTCAAGTGTTGGGTCCCATCTATCGAGATCCCCCTGACATGTACAAGCTCCTGAACGATGCTCGCTCCAATGGTGGTACTCGTTATGATCGTGCATTTCAAACCACCAAAGACCACTTGATGGATGTTCTGCCCAAGGACGTTGTCAAACGAAGAAAAACTGCGGTGATGTTCATCACAGACGGTGAGCCAAACGAGGGTTGCAGTGCTTCACCTTTGCTGGTTGATAGCATTTACAAGATGACGAATTCGAACAACGAACCCCGCGAAATCAAAACCTACGCTGTGGGTTTTGGTTCAGGTCTGAACGCCAACGCGAACAACTGTTTGACCAAGCTTGCGATCGCTGGACGGACCGACGCCCAACGATGTGACTCTGGAACCTGCCTCTCCTTTTATGTCGCAGACACCTCAGCGTCATTGTTGAACACCTTTCAGGACATCATCAACGCCGCAACCGAAGAGGTATGTGATGGTTTGGACAATGACTGTGATGGTCAAATCGACAACCGCAGCGATGGTTCTTGCAACTGTGTGAAGTCTCGAACTGGGGTGACGTCCGCCTTACCGGCAGCAAGCTCAACTTCTTACCTCAAGGGTGTACGACTCTACACCTTCTTGTCCTCGTACGAGGATGGAGGAACTTGTCCTCAGCCGGACACCGACGAAGCCAAGAATGTGGAGATGTACAACAAAGCTTGTCGGAACAAATCGAAGCATGCCGTCTCTTGCACAGGCGCTACGGAAGAACCCGCTGGTGATGCCTACAGTTATTACTGCAATCGTTGCTGTGGTTCATCAGTGACCCAATCGGGAGACCAGACCTGCTCTTGGGGACAGGATCATTTGTGTCGGAAAGCTCCATGGAGTGGTTCAACAGGTTGCTCTGATAGCTGTACCACTTGGTGCCAGGATCACAAGATCGCGGCGACAGATTGCAACATGCCTCGTGGCTTCCTCCGCCGAAGTGGCTCTGGATACGACAGCATGGGCAAGTTGACTGTACTGTCAACCACAGACTTCTCTGAAGATGTTCTCAACAAGCAGGCCGGTCGATGGCTGTTTACTCTCTTGCCTGGGAGTGACCCACGGACTGTTCCAACAGACCAACGTCCCTTGGTTGCCGACGTGATTCCAGATCAATTCCATTACCCCACGCGGGATGGAATTCAATGGTCCAAACCTGTGGCTTCTTGGGGAAGCAAAAACTACCATTTCAGTGTGAACAACGAGCAGCTTACCTTCGCGATGCTTGGTATTGAGAGCAAACATTGTGATGCGACTTCCTGCGCTCGTGACCGCGCAGACACCATCGGGTTGATTCTTGGGTACAACGAGTCGAACAACGCCAAGCTTCGGACCCATCGCTTGGGTGCGATCTATCATTCTACACCGACCGTGATGAGTCCTCCCTCCGCTACCTTAAATAACAAAGAGTACTTGGACTGGCTGAACCAGCCCATCCCCAATAGCTCATCGAGCAACTACAACGTATCCCAGCGACCCCGAATTGTGTTTGTGGGTAGCAACGATGGCATCATGCACGCATTCAACGCGGAAACCGGAGTGGAGTTGTGGGGCTACATCCCGCAAACGGTTCTGCACAAATCTCGGAGCGTAACCAACGGTGCCATGCCGGATGGAAAGCGTGTTTACACCGTGGATGGAACGCCGGTGGTGGAAGACGTGGAGATGTATCGCTACTTTGATGCGAATTCAAACGCATTTGTCTCCAAGTGGCGCTCGGTTCTCGTGTTTGGCCTTCGTTCGGGCGGGAAGGGTTATGTCGCTATGGATGTGACCAATCCGTATCGTCCCCGCTTGCTCTGGGAAATCTCCAACACAAGCCTGAAGGATCCTGCGCAACCCACGTTGGGTACCTTTGACCGGTTGGCTTTGACCTACGCCAAGCCAGTGATTATGAAACTGGCGGTGCAGTGGGAAGGTCGCACCCAAGAGCGCGCTGTCGCTGTTCTGGCTGGAGGAATTGACCTCATCCAGAAAGGTAGCGCGATGGTCATTGACCAACTCAACCCCAAGAGCGGCGGCGTGATCTACCTGGTGGACTTGGAGACGGGCAAGCTGATCCGTGAGATCTTCCCGAACGATCCTGAGAATGGCGTCGCTGTAGGGAAAGAGCGGGGCATCGCTGCTACTCCTGTTGCCGTTGCGCCGCTGCCTGCGGTCGCCGACCGTCTCTTTGTGGCGGATGTTCTCGGACGAATCTTCCGGATTGACCTTCGCTCCACGGACCCCACGAAGTGGAAAGCGGCCCTGTTTCATAGCTTGTTCACTGAAAATGAAGTGGCCATGCCGGTCATGACTGCACCAGCAGTTGCCTACAACGAGCGAGGAGAAGTGGTTCTGTTTGGCGGAACAGGAAACCTCCAAAACATTAACTTTGTCACGGGAATGAACAAGCTCTTCTCGATTCGAGAGAAGCTGACCTTGGATCCCACGACCCAAGAGCCGGTGGTTCGGGCTGTTCCCAACTACATTGCACCTCTTCACAAGATGCTCAAAGAGGACACCAGCAACGGTACCACCACAGAGATCTCGGCCCGAAGCTACACGGGCGAACGACTCACTGGTACTCCCATGATTTACAGCGGGACCGCATACTTCCCCACGTATACGCCGAGCACCGACCTCCCCATTTGCGGTGTCCCTGGAGAATCAAGAATCTACGGGATTCACTTCGACCATCGCTGCCGTACAGGCAACTGCCATCCCTTGGCTGGAGAAAGCGCTCAACATTACTACCACCGTGTTCAGGCTTATGTGAAGTCAACGCGGACCCCGCTCAAGTGCTGTGAAGGGGATGGAACCTGCGGTGTTGGTGATGACGCCTTGCCTGCGGACGACACCTTCCTGGCGACTCCCACGACGTGTGGCGATCTCCACTACACGGTGCCGATGTTGCAGGACAACAGCCAGGCTCAGCCTTACCAGTACTACCGATATCTCGGTTTGGGAGCGAACACTCTGAGCATGGGCTCCCAGGTCGTCTTCCAACCCGGTCGTGTTCAAGTCCAACGGGTCGCTAAGACTTCAAGCAACTTGGTCACACACAACTTTACCGTGGTGAGCCCCGGACAGATGATGCTGGCTTTCCAAATCGCCGGACGAAACCTGGCCAAGCTTGAGAAGTTCAAGTTGGATCGTCTTCGTGCTGTGTCCCTCACCACAGACTCCAGCCTCAAGGAAGGTAACTTCGCTACAATGCGAGTCTCGCAAACGGCTCCTCCCATCGCTGTCGCCTCCTGGGGAAGCCTCTTCTACTAAAGAAGATACAACAAATCCCCTCTTGTTATCCCACACGGCCTTCTTTCCTCTAGCTTCCCTCTGACAAACCCAACACATCAACAACCTTCTCTGCAATGGCGGCCAGGTCCTGTCTGGGAACCTGGGGCGCTTTTACGCCTTCAGGCGGTGTATCATCCGTAACGATTGCGACGATGTCTTTTCGTTCGAGAGCCAAAGCAGGGGTTCCTCGTTCCTCCCTCCAGACTTCAAGTTTGGGTCCCACTGAGTCGATGTTTCCCTCGACAACGACAAGGTCACAGTCCTCATAAAGTGGGGCGAGCTTTTCGTAGATGTCGGATTGGGTGGGGGTGCGGAAGAATACACCAGTGATATCCGGCGTCACGATGCAAGCTGGATTGCCTCCGGCTTCTCGGTGTCGGTACGAGTCTTTGCCTGGTGTATCAAGGATGTGATGGTGGGACGAGTGCTTGAGGGTCCCAACCTTGTATCCTTTTTCGGTGAGAGCACGAACCAATTCCACCGTGAGCGTGGTTTTTCCATGGTTGCGTCTTCCAACGATGTGTATGCGCTTCATTGTCTCTTCCTTGTTTCCGGAATGTTTGAATGGGTGTGTGGTGGCATTGGTTGTACTTGGAATTGGAGTCAAAGTCATCCCCATCCCTACGAGCTGTCGGTCTGCTCTGACGTTTGCAGAGACAAATGTGGTGATTCATTATTGGACTGGCTTGTCGTTTCCTTCTAAAAACCCTAGGATGGAGGTGAGTGGGACGTACGCGATTGAAAAGCAGGAGTGTGCAGCTGTGTCTAAGAAAACCAAAACGGATGGATCGGACCAACCGAGTCGATTGGACGGGCAACGACCGGAGCAACAAGAGGCAACCTCAAAGACCAAGCAACCTTCGGCTGTCTCTCGTCGAACTGTGGTGACAGTGGGGGCGGGAGCCGTTGCGGCCTCCGTTCTTGCTGCTTGCACACCCGATAGCCAACTCGGAGCCGAGCCTGGAACAAATTCGTCAGCACCGCCTGACTCCAGAGGGGGAGCCTCCCAACAGCCTCCTGAACGTCGAACGCCCCCGGAACAGCGGGAAACACAGCCCCCTCCGGAAACTCGTGAAACCCCTGAAGAACCACCGCCACGGCGAGAACCACCGGTCTCCGCAAAGTCCAAAGTGTACATCGTGAAAGCTGCGGATCGGGTGGCAGGGCTCAACCAAATGATGACATGGTTTGGGATGGACTTTGCCCAAGGTCGGGATGTCTTGATCAAGCCCAACCTTGTTAGCAATGACCCCTATCCTGCGATCACCCACAACGATACAATTCGTACGGTTGTTGCTCAACTTCGTAAGGCGGGTTGCAAAGACATTGTGCTTGGGGAGTCGGCGGGGCTTGGGCGCACTACGCAAGTCCTAACTGAGCTTAAGACCCAGGCTCTTTGCGACTCCTTAAACATCAAGCTGACGAACTTTGATGACCTCTCGTCGGAGCACTGGGAGTCATTCAGCTTTGACGGCATGTTCTGGGAGGGAGAGCTTGCCATTCCCAAGCTATTCCGCGGAGACCACGCCGTGGTCTTGCTCCCCAACTGCAAGACGCACAACCTGGGTGGTCACTTCACTATGAGCTTGAAGTTGGCTGTCGGCATTACGCCTGTGCCTCGTCGCAGCGCACTGCACAGCTCGGGAAACATTCCTGGTTGGTCTGCTGACATCAACGCTGGCTTTGAACCGGATCTGGTCCTGATGGATGCTTTGAGCTGCTTCGTGGATGGAGGTCCCACCCGAGGAACTCTCGCTCATCCAGGCCTCATCGTTGCGAGCAAGGACAGAGTTGCTCTTGATGCCGTAGGGGTGGCGATTCTGAAGGCTCACAAGTCCACGGCTGCTCCCATCCAAAAGAAGATCTTCGAGCATGGACAAATTGCACGCGCCGCTGAACTCAAAATTGGCGTAACTTCGGCTGACCAGATCGAATTGGTGTGCGACGACGAAGCCACTCGCAAACAACTCCAATCCATACTTGATGTGGGATAACCTGTTTCGCTTAGAGCGCGCTTCAACTTAACTAGGGATTTTCTGTAACGGTTAAGGTGAAGGTCCCGTACCAGGCTTCTTGCAGGCTGTCCACTGCAAGAGTGTAGGCTCCTGACTGCTTCGGCTGTATGGTTCGAGTGAACGTGCTTTGGGTTGCAACCAAGGCGCCTTCAATCCCTGAGGTCTTGCACTGGGATTGGATGGACGTTTCGTTGCAGGTGTCACCGAACAGATAAAGCCGCGAGGGGAACGTGGGCTGCAACGCAAAGGTATAGGAACTGCCGGCTTTCAGTGGAAACTTGTAGTACACCTGACCGCCAGCAAAGCCCGAGGTATGAGAACACGATACCTTCGTTCCGTACTCGTTCAGGGCTCCCCAGGTGCTTCCCTGAATGACAACCTTGCCGCTGGTAAAGCTCATGAGCTTTGCGTTGACACACTTGCTATGGGCGGGCGGAGGCACTGGCTTGGGAAGGAGCAGTGAGAACCCATAGTGAGTCTCCAGGTAGCGGATCATGCTTTGAGCGAGAGCCGCAGCATAGGGCCTGCGCTTCGAGCCTGTCCCCAAAATGGAGGAGGCGCTCTCGATTTGGGTTCCGTCGACCACACCCCCCAGCTTGGAGCCATGACGCTCTGTATTGTATCCTCCATTGAAATAGGACTTGCCTCCAGAGTCGGGGTTCTTGGGACTTGGAACGGCTTGATACTGGCCATTCTCCAGAATCCCTCCAAAGCTTGTTGTTCCACGGAGCAGGGCTGCAAACTTCAGAGGAGAGCGGCTCGCCAAGTGTTTGATGGATGACTTGGAAGCGTACTGCGAGGAGCTGTTCAATGCAGCATCGGACAAGGTCAGCTCTTTGGACGAGAGCCGATACCCCAACTCCGCCCAGGCGGTAGAGTGACCGTGGGTGTGCAAATCAAAGTAATGACCGTGCTTGCATTGTTGGGTGACCCATTGTTTGGCTGCGTCGATGAAGCTATGAAACTCCTTCCAGGCTTGCTCGGCCCAAGGATTCCCCTGTGCGGCCTCCTTGATATCCCTGTTCGCATCGAGTCGTGTTCGGCTTAACCTACAAATGATGAGATGGGGGCGCTTTCCTGTCAGTCGGTAGATCTCATGGGCTACTTCCAGGCTCAGTTGGTGGCTGCCTGTGTCGAGCACCGTGGTCCCGTACGTTCGGGCTGGGATCTCGCTCGGTTTGATAGTTCCGCCGTGAGGCGCGCTTAAAATGAGCGGCAAGTCTCCAGCAAGATATTGGATGTAGTTCTTTCGACCCCAGTACGTCGCGCCCGCTTTGTATGTCCAGGAGGGAAGGGGGCTGCAACCTGTCGCCGATGTTGCGTCCGGTGAGCCTTCGGGGGGGTGTGGCTCGGAGCCGACAGGCTCTTCTGCGGTTCCGGCTTCTGGAGTTGGCTCGTTGCTTGCTTCTTGTGGACCTGCTTGTTCTTGGTTCGCCCGATCCGCTGTTGCCTCTTTCCCCGAACCTGGGGCCTCGACTCCCGGTTCAACCCTGGAACGTGGCTCCGTAGAGGGTTCTTCGTTTGGGGAGTCTGGGAGAGTGCTTTCTCGGCTCACCTCTGCGTTGTTCGGGTCCTTGTCTTGGCCCGACTCTGCGATAGCTTCGAACCCTGGGTTCTCTTGCAACGAAGCTCCCGTACAACCCATGTGAGTCTGTGCAAACAAAGCCAGGTAGAGGCAACCCAACACGACCCACTTGAGAATCCGATTCTGGGGTTCCTTCTGGCTCTTAAGGCGTTCAACGCCATGGAGAGGAGGTTCTGGATGGATGGGTTGGGTTTGGGAAGAAACATTCATACAAGGCCCAGCCTACGTGAGAGGATCATGTTCAGGTGGAGGGTAGTTGGCTTGTTGGTGATTCGTCAACGAGCGGCCAGGGTCCTTTTTCAGCGCCGTCGATGGACCCCAACACCATCTCCTGGAGGTCCTTGGGTTTGCGCTCTTTTTGAGATCCAAGATTCGATGCCTTGTCGTTTGGAGGGGTCTGTGGCATAGAACCGCCGACTGGCTTGCGTCATGAACCAAGGAGACAACGGCGTTGCATTACAAAGATCTGATCAAAAAATACCCAAGGTATCTGGGCTTTGGATTCCTTCATACCTTCTTTTCAAGCATTGGACAGACCTTTCTGATCGCCTTGTTTCTTCCTCATGTGCGTCAGGTGTTTCACCAGTCAGAGGCTTCGATGGGTTCTTACTATGGGATGGTGACTCTCGCCAGCGCCATCACCTTGTTCTTCACGGGGCCCTTGATTGACAAGGTGAATCTTCGTTTGTACAGCGTTGCTGTGGGGCTCATGGTTGCGGTGGGGTGCATTGGGATTGTCCTCGCTCCCAATCTGGGGCTTGTGATCGTCTCTTTGTACCTGATTCGGCACGGTGGTCAGGCGTTGATGTCGCATACGGCCTTTACGACCATGTCGCGCTATTTTACGATCGCTCGCGGCAAGGCTTTGGGTATCGCAGGGCTTGGGATTGCAGTGGGGGAAGCGATTCTGCCTCTTCTGGTGGCTTTGATGATTGGTCGCCAGGGGTGGCGGCTCTCCTATGTCGTCCTTGCTGGATGTAGCTTGCTAATCTTCTTGCCTTTGTCCCTGTTCCTCGTCAACCGTAACGACGACATTCAACACCCACACATCAGCCAATCAGACTCCCCTCTGCATAGCAACCAGGTTGAGTTGAATTGGGGGCGGCGTCAACTCTTGTCCAACAGCTACTTTTGGTTGTTGGTTCCGCTGTTGATTGTTCCGCCGTGCCTTGGAACGGGTTTCTTTTACTTCCAGGCCCACATTGCCAAGTCGAAAGGGTGGAGCCCAGAGCTGTTTGCTAGCTGCTTTCTTTCGTATGGTATCTCTTCGGCAGCGATGTCCTTCTTAAGCGGACCTTGGGTTGATCGTTGGGGTGGAACGAAGCTTTTGCCCTTCACGTTGCTGCCTATGATTGGCGCCATCTTAAGCCTGCTGTTCATCGACCACATTGTCGCAGGCCATTTGTTTATGGTGTGGCTGGGGTTGTCGTTTGGAGCGGTGGGAAATGTGCGAAGCTCGATGTGGGCTGAAGTGTATGGACGACTTCATCTGGGGTCGATCAAGAGCTTTGCCAGCATGGTGATGGTGTTTTCAACGGCCTTGGCTCCTCCCATCGGAGGATGGCTCATCGATCGAGGCTACACCATTCCACAGCTGCTGTGGGGATGCATTTGGATTGTGGTGGGGGCGACGGTGTTGGCGTTGGTGGCGAGACCACCAAGGTTGGAAGGCGAACTCTCTGTTTCTAGGACTTGAAGATACGAGCGAAAAATGCCTTCATCTCGGCCCAAGACTTCTCATCGGCTTCTTTGTCATAGGCCAGGGGAAGCTTAAACTTCTTGCCTTTTTCTGTCGCTCCAGGGTTCGTGAACGCGTGCTTTGCGCCTTTGTAGTTCACGAACTTAAACGTCGCGCCTGCTTTCTTCATCTCCGCCTTGAAGGCTTCGATGCTCTTGGCTGGTACGAAGGGGTCGGCGGCGCCGTTCATCACCAACACTTCCGCTTTGATCTCGCCTTTCTTGGGCTTGTGCATCGACTTCAAGTTGCCATGGAAGCTAGCAACGCCGTCGAGGTCCATGCCGATGCGAGCCATGTGCAACACAATGGCTCCACCAAAGCAATATCCAATGGCGGCGAGCTTGTCTTTGTCAGTCATGTCGTGCTTTTCCAAGACTGCTTTTGCGGCTTTGAACCGCTCCACACCTTGCTTCATGTTTTTCATCACAGACATCATGAACTTTTGAGCGTTCTTGGGGTGTCCGGTGTTTTTGCCTTCTCCGTACATGTCCAGAGCAAATGCTACATAGCCCAACTTGGCGAGCATGCGGGCGCGGCGTCGAGCGTAGTCGTTGTGTCCCCACCACTCGTGGACGACCAGTACACCTGGGCGTTTGCCCTTCTTGGTTTTGTCATACGCGAGGTAGCCTTTGAGGGTTGTGTCACCGGCTTTGTACGTCACTTCTTTTCCCACAACACCGGCGTCGGCTGTTCGGGCTGGAGCCGGTTTGCTGTTCGCATTTCGTCGCTGGGTGGGCTTGTTGTTGGTGGTGGTTTTGTTTTTCTTTTTGCAGCCAACCAGAGCAAAGCTGGCGACCATCAACAGGGTTGTCAGGGTACGGGGTGACAGAATGTTCATGTACTTCATCCTTTTCCTTCTTGAGGTTGCACAATCTGACCATCATGGTAGTTTCCATGTAACCCCCTTAACTTTGCTTCTTACAAAGTTGTTCCCCAAGGAGTTCTTGTGGAACGTTGCTTTGCGGAATGAAACGTTTGGAACGCTGGTTTGTCCGTTAGTATCAACATCGAGAGCGGGAGCCTCTCGAAGTAGGAGCATGTGATGAATCGAAGTACTTTGCGACGCAGTGTTATCGTGTTGGCTACTTTGGGCATGATCGTGGCCAACGGGTTGGCGACAACTCTTTCTCCATCGGGGAAGAGTGTGGGTGAGATCTCGGATCAGTTTCAGAATTACTTCACCCCGCCGGGGTATGTGTTCTCCATCTGGGGGCTGATCTATTCGGCGCTTCTAGCGTTTACGGTGTACCAGGCTTTGCCAACGCAGGCTGACAATCCACGGATCAAGTCGATCGAGGGATGGTACATTGCATCTTGTTTCTTCAACGGCGCCTGGATGGTGGTATGGCAGCGTGAGTTGTTTCCTGTCAGCCTTGTGATGATGCTGGGTTTGTTGGTTTCTCTTGTGGGTCTTTACGTTCGTTTGGACTCATCCCGGTTCGAGGTCTCCACCAAAGAGAGCTGGTTTGTCCATTGGCCCTTCAGCGTGTATCTAGGGTGGATAACCATTGCAACGGTCGCGAACACAACTGTCGTTTTGCAATGGGCTGGATGGGATGGTGCAGGGATAGCTCCTCCAGTATGGGGAGCTATCTTGCTGGGAGTCGCCTTCCTCATCGTGGTCACTGTGACGTATTCTCGCCGTGACAAGGCCTACATGCTGGTTCTCACCTGGGCTTCCTTGGGCATTTTTGTAAAATACAAAGACACCCTTGTCGTCTCGATTACTGCTGGCGTTGTTGCTTTGGCATCCTTTCTGATTGCCCTCACCCTCTACCAGATTAAGTCTTCTGACACGGGAGAAGCCAGTCTGGGACCGCAGGGAACGGCCGCTGCTCCGACCGAGGACATCAGCTAAATCCCAACCTCTCCAGCCTCTCTTGCACGCCGCTACTTCTTCTTGCTTTTCCGTTGCCCTGCAGTCTTTTTCTTCGAGCCCGCTTTCGTTTTCTTTGGGGTCACTTTTTTCTTGGCTCCCTTCTTGGGGCTTGCTTTCTTTTTCGAAGACTTCTTTGTGGGCGAGGTGTGGGCTTCTTTTGATTCTTGGACTCTCTTCTCTATTGTTTCGATGAACTTGTTGGCCAGTCCCTGGAAGACCTGGATGATCCAGGGATTGAGCTTTTCCAGCTCTTGTTCCATTTGCTTCTTGGTGAGCCGATTCACTTGGGTTCGTTCCAAGGCTACAACGGTCGCGTTTCGGGTTCCTCCTGCAAAGACTGCAAGTTCGCCTATCACTTCGCCTGCCCCACGGACGGCGAGCACCTTCCGTGTTCCCCCAACCATCGTGGAGATCTCTACCTTCCCTTCAATGATTTGATACGCTTCTTCGCCAAATTCTCCTTCTCGGATGATGGCCTCACCGGGGTTGTAAACGGAAGGCGAAGTCGCCGCTCCGGCGTTGGCGATGCTGTCCAACTCGGCGAGTACAGCCTGAAAGCTCTTGGGCCGGTTGTTAGGATTGATCTCCAGCATTTGCATGCACAGCTCAGAGAGTCGAAGGGAGATGCTGCCGCGGTGCTGGTGCAATGGCGTGGGAGGTATCTTGGTGAGCGCAAGAAAGTAATCACCAATGGTGTTCGCCGGAAAAGGGTATTTCCCGCTGAGCATCAAGTAGAGGACAACACCTGCAGAGAAGATATCGGAGGCTGGAGTTAACTCTTCTCTAGGGCGAGTTCCTTGCTCCAGTGACATGAACAGTGGGGTCCCTGTGCCCCGTGCTACAGTATGGAACTCTGTGCTTGCGCTGGTCTTGCCGTACTGACGGAGGAATTGTTCGTACCGCTCGGGGTTGTAGAACCGTCCCGTTCCCCAATCGAGCAGCCAGACTTCCCCGTACGTTCCCAGCATGATGTTGGAGGGTTTGAGGTCAAGGTGGAGGACCCCCTTGTCATGGGCAAACGCCATGGTCTCACATAGCTTGGTAAAGATGCGTAGGCTCTCCGCGACGCTCATCAACTTTTGTTGGTTCGCGAGTCCTTCCAATTTGGTGTCGAGGTCTTCTCCGCTGATGATCTTCATCATATAGCCAAGGCTACCATCGGAGCCAACGAACGTGTCGTACACTGGGGTGATGCCAGGGTGCTCAAGGTAGCTGATTAACCGAGCTTCGTTCACCAGCAGTTTGGCGTGCTCATCATCCATTCGGTTGGCTTGCAATTCCTTTTTTGCGACGCACCGATTGAGGTGGTTGTCGAAGTACCGAACAACTTGTCCGTAGCCCCCTTCACCCAGTGGACCGGCTTGTACAAATCTTAAGTGTGGGTCGCTGTCGGTACCAGAAGCCTTGGAGGAGGATGTTGGTGAGAGGGTGTTCCCGCTTGGCAGCTCACCTTTGCCTGTGTTCCACCAGTCTGACATGCTTGACTCCCGTTTCCTATCATTTTTGTGTAGCACGTTTGTATCACGTTGTTTCATGCTTGAGAACAGGGCTTCGTTTCCCAAGACCTCGGTGGGGTCGTGGTCTTGTGCTTCACGCCTTTTGGGTCCACGCTGGACTTGAGAAAGGGTGGGGTGTAGGGTGTAACACTACATTCGAGGAGAGATGTCTATGAGTTTGAGCAAGCAAACCATCAACGTGATGGACTCTGTTGTATCTTCGACCTTCCTCGCCTTGGACCTGTCCTTGGTCGTGGTCGATGGACCCCATGAAGGGAAATCCTTACGACTGGAGCAAGAGGTGGTTCGTCTGGGCCGAGGAGAGTGGTGTGACTTGCCTCTGGAAGATGATCCTTGGTGCAGCTCAACTCACTGCGAATGCTGGTTGAGTGAGCAGGGGGTTCGAGTCCGTGACCTGGGCAGTCGGAACGGCCTCAAAATCAACAACGTCCGTATCCAGGACGCTTATCTTGAATTGGGCTCTCAACTTCAGGTGGGTCAGAGCATCCTGGAGTTGCAGGCGCATCATGGCAAGCGGACCGTCACGGTCTCCTACCATGACAACACCCAAACCCTGTTGGGCAAAACTGCCGTGATGCGGAAGATCTTCTCCATGCTGCCCAAGCTTAGCAAGCGCCGTGTCACTACGTTTATTGCCGGTGAAACGGGCGTTGGAAAGACTAGCATCGCGCGAGCCCTTCACATGCATGGCGATCCCGATTCTCCCTTTGTGGTTGTGAATTGTGGAGCGTTGCCCGCGAGCCTGATCGAAGACGCTTTGTTTGGTCACCAAAAGGGGGCTTTCACGGGAGCGGATACTTCCAAGGCGGGATACTTTGAAATGGCGAACGGGGGCACCTTGTTTCTTGATGAAATCGCCGAACTTCCCCTCGAACTGCAACCCAAACTCTTGGATGTGGTGGAGCGTCGAAAGGTCCGTCGCTTGGGCGGAACCAAAGAGATCGATGTCAACTTCCATTTGATCACGGCAACACACAAAGACCTGCAGGAAGAGACCTCGCAGGGTCGGTTCCGAGAGGACCTCTTCTTTCGTTTGTCTGTGTTTACTCTTGATGTTCCTCCTTTGCGCGAAAGACGGGACGATATCCCCCTGCTTGCAGAAGCCATTCTCAAAGAACTCAGCCCTGATGCTCCTTTGTTTTTGTCCAGCCGCGCGATGCAAAAGCTTCGCACACAGATCTGGGTAGGAAACGTTCGAGAGTTGCGCAATGTTCTTGAGAGAACTGTGACGTTTTTTGATGGCGTGGCCATCGACGCAGAAGATATTCAGCTTGATCAACAGGCCTCGTATGGGGAGAAACCTTCACCCTCAACGCAGGAGGCTATCGCCGCCAAACCTGTGTATTCTTCGTACCCCTCTACTACCCACTTCCCCGCCGAACCCATCGAGTCGGACGATCCTGTTCTCTCCTTGTTTCCATTAAAAGAACACAACCCGCCTCTCGATTTAAAAGATGTCATCAAGGACATCGAGAAGCGGATCATCCAACAAGCCCTGGACGAGTGCGACGCTCACGCCAGGGATGCTGCGAAGATCCTGTCGCTGTCTCCCTCCTGGTTGTACAGTCGCATCAGCCAATACGGGCTGGAAACCAAGCGAAAGAAATAAGGTGTCTCAGGCTCTGATTTGTTGGAGCCACAAGCTGTTGGCGGATAGCTTCAACTGCGGAATGTATTCTTTGGGTCTTACAATTTCATTGAGCAGCGTGAAGAGCTGGTACCATTCGATGTCTTCCATCTGGACCATGGGTGCATTGAGCTGTTCGTGGAAGAAGCTGCGTCCTAAGAAATATCCTTTTTGTCCTTCAAGGATGGACGCCTCCCGACTGAGCAAATGTTGGTCCTCAATCTCTTCCCGAAGCATTCGCAACTCTGGACTCACCAGCAAGCGAGCAAAGAGTTCGCCCACAGCCTGACCTGTCACATACGAACCACTGGCTGAGGGTTGTATCAATTGGTCATTGAGCAACAACTGCAACGTATGTTGGATGCCTTCGACGCTCAACTGCTCATGGAGATGGGGGTGCTGCTTAAAGTCACCGAGGATGGGGTATCTTCCCTCCACACTCCAGCGTTGCTCCACGGCGTTGTGGAGGGTCTGAGCGGTCGCCGTTTGGCCCTGTTCTTCGAGGTTCTTCAATTCATACAGGGTGGCAAACTCATGGTGAAACAGGGTGAGGTTGTTTTCCGTGATGGGAGGATTCCGATTGGAAAGTTGCCTCTTCAATCCTTGCATCAGCATCTTGTCGGAGAGTATCGGGGAGAGGACTTGGGTCCCATCCTCTCGGCCCACATTCTGGACAATCACAGAACGGTATCCGTAAAAATGTTGGGGCGGAGAGCTGTCTCCTGTGGCTGAAATACAGATGTGGTACTGCGTCAAAAAAAGCGGGATGAGCCTCTTTTGGCCTTTTGCTGTGAGTTCTTGGGTTTGTGGATCCCAGAGCTTCTTTTTGATGAGCAGGTTCAAGCCTTCTTCCGGAGGTTGTGCCGGTCGCTGGCTGGCGAGTTCACGGAAAGGAGACAGATGGCTTGGGTTCTGAAACGAAGGGATGCACAACAACGCTTGCAACTCCAGGTTCGACAGTGAGATATTTAGCATGCGCTGCGTCTCTTGTTCCCTGTTGAGGTCGGGGGTTTCATCGAAAGGTACGGTCCATCCTTCGGTCATTCATGGATACGTAAGTATCGATCCAATCCCTTCGATGTCAAGAACACCTTGACAATCTTTGGGGCGTCGTCCCATGCTGTGCAGCACAGAACGACCACTTGCAATCCCAACGGACGAGCTTCGTACGATGAGCCACCAACATCCAAACTCAAAAGACCACACTCCCGCTCTGTCTCCATCCGACAAGGAGACTGGCGGCGATTTCTTCCTCACACAGGCAGACTTTGAAGCCGCTGGCTCGGAAGAACTGCATGAGGAGTGGGAGCTACCACGGATCCAACTGCAGCCCGAAGAGGCTTCCGAAGGGTTGGGGCTTGCTGAGCAAGTGGCTGAGGTCGTCGCCGAGCTGGCAGAGCCGGGTGAACACGATGTTTTTCCCGAGTCGAACCCGGCGTTTGTGTCTTTGGACCACCAACAGTTAAGGATGGATCTTTCTCCCCAAATCAAACTGGGAGACGTCCTTGATTTCGGTGGACTTGGCGTGATTCGCAAAGGGTTTGACCTGAACTTGCAGCGTTGGGTGGCTGTGAAAACCTTGCAGACGGGCAAACGCTTGGATCCAATCGCCGTGCGACGGTTGATCGAAGAAGCCCAAATCATGGCCCAATTGGACCATCCCAGCATTGTTCCTGTCCATAAAATTGGCCTCGACCACGACGGCACGTTGTTCTTCACCATGAAACTTGTGCAAGGGCAAACGTTTCTTTCCTTGCTGGAAGAACAAGACTTTGAAGTTCGCTCAGAGAGAGAGCTTCAAAATCAACTGCAAGTGTTTCTCAAAGTGTGTGATGCCGTCGCCTTCGCCCACAGCCGGGGCGTGATTCACGGTGACCTGAATCCCACCCACGTTATGGTGGGCGACTTTGGTCAGGTCTATGTCATGGATTGGGGTCTAGCTCATTTGAAGAACCAGGTCCGTCCCTCAGAGCGGGGGGATGTGTACCCCATCGATTGGGAAATCACACGACGCAAAGAGCGGGCCTTGGCTCAAACCAAAGCCGCAGGAGATGCGGGACCCCTCCGTCCTTCTGGTGGAGGCTGGCTGAACACTTCGGAGAGCCAAAACGCGTCGGAGTCGTGGAGTCAGGAGGAACACCAATTTGGTTTGCTGGGCTACATTGCTCCCGAACAAACTCGGAAACAAAGGGCGCTGATTGATGAGCGAACCGATGTGTTTGCCCTGGGTGGACTGCTCTACAAGATCCTCACCAAACAACCGGTCTACCAGATGGAGTCATTGACTAGCGTTCTCGCTCAAGCCTCGCAGGGTGCTATCATCCCACCGGCCGAGCGAACAGGTTACGAGCTTCCCAAGAAGTTGTGTGCGATTGCAGAGCGTGCCCTCAAGAGACAACCCGAAGACCGCTTCGCAACGGTGCAAGAACTCCAAGAACAAGTCCGTGAGTTTTTGGAGAGTGGGTGGCAATTCAAGCGCCGACTGTTCGCTGCCAACGAGACGATCGTTCGAGAAGGGGACCTGGGGCACGAAGCCTTCATCATCACCAAGGGGCGGTGCCGGGTCTACAAAACAGTGGGGCAAGACAAGGTCGTCCTTCGGGATATGGAAGCCGGCGACGTCTTCGGAGAGACCGCTGTCTTCTCCAACTCACAGACACGTACAGCAAGCGTGGAAGCTTTGGAGCCAGTCACTCTCGCAGTGGTGACAGAGCAACATTTTGAAGAGGATCTGGGGATTGGTTACTGGCTTGGCTTGTTTGTCCGAAGCCTGGCGGAGCGATTCCGAGAACGCGACCAGGTGGCCACCGAACAAACCCAGCACCTCGACACCACCCCACTTGGCTTCAAGCT
Source organism: Deltaproteobacteria bacterium (assembly GCA_006226375.1). Lineage (GTDB taxonomy): Bacteria > Myxococcota_C > UBA6777 > UBA6777 > UBA6777 > M3003. The sequence continues at coordinate 49,817 of SBHC01000055.1, forward strand.
TTTGCAACACGTTCTTCAGGCTGGAAACGCAACAGGGGCTACCTGGTCGGTGCCCTGGTCACCTATCGCGCTGTGGTTGGAGAGTGAGGGAGTGGAAGGGGCTGGAGCTTGGGCTTGTCATCAACTCCAGGAGCTGGGTCTTTCCGGAAGTCTGGACCTGGAGAACAACATTCTCCTCGTGAAACAAAAGCCTGGTGCGTTGTCCTCAGGTGAGGGTGTTTAGGCCTTCTTCCCATCGGACACAACGTACTCTTGCCATTCAGGGTGTCGTTCGATGTAGCCTCGTACGAAGGGGCATTGCGGAATGACGCCAAGTTGGTTTTCTTTCGCGTAGGTCAATCCTGCAACAGCCAACTGTTTGCCAATCCCTTGGCCTCCTAATTCTTCAGGCACTCCCGTGTGAATGAAGCGGATGTTGCTGTCTTCCATTCGGTAGTCCAGGACGGCAAGGTGCCCGTCTTTTTGTACTTCAAAACGATTCTCTGAAGGATTGTGTCGGACGTTTGCATCGCTCATGATTTCTTCCTTTTGTGTCGCGAGAATGTGCTCTAGGAGTCGGTGGGTACTTCTTTGTTTCCATCGGCGTGGATAGCAAAGCGACCTTCTTGCTTCGGATGGACGGGAGAGTCGGAACCCCAGGGCCAGCCTCCGAACCCGGTCCTGCGGTACTCCATGATGGTTTCGTAGATCTCTTCCCGGGTGTTCATGACGAAGGGACCTTGTTGCACCACAGGTTCGCCGATGGGTTTTCCCTGTAGCATCAACAGCTCTGCTTCGGTTTCACCGTTGACGAGGAGACATTCTGCATCAGCCTGTAGCTCAATGGCATGGCCCGGTTCCACCGGTTTTCCACCAGCCTGGAGAGTGGTGCCTTCAAAGAAGTAGAGCGAGCGGTTGCTGCCCGCGTTGGCAGGAGGTAGCGCAAACGTTGCTCCTGGGGCGAGCTTGAGGGTCCAAATCGCAATGTCTGACTCGGGCTGAGAGGCCCAAGAATGGGGCGGTGGTTCAGGAGGTTTGAGGTCCTGGTAGTCTCCTGCAACCACAGTCAGTTGGATGGAGTTACCGTTCTCATCCTCAAGCGTGGCTTTGGGGATGATGGAGTTCCACAGCATCTTAAAGTGACCATCCACTCGCTTTTGGGCGCTTGGAAGGTTCAGCCAGATCTGAAACAGCTCGGTGGGATTGGGCTTGTCATCATGGACAAGCGGGAACATCTCGGAGTGAACCACCCCATTGCCTGCGGTCATCCACTGCACATCTCCCAAACCAAATCGGGCCGTGGCACCGAGAGAATCGGAGTGATCGATGTACCCTTGCCGAGCGATCGTGATGGTCTCAAACCCACGGTGAGGGTGCATGGGAAACCCCGGTACTTGTTCACCGTGGTACATGCTCCATCCATCTTTGCCAGAAAAATCCATCCCAATCTGTCTGCCCTGCAGGGAGGCCTTGGGGGCCATTTCCCCATTTCCTTCGGGGTAGTGATCCAGATGGTGAACACAAAACAAAAATGGGTCCTGGGTTTGCCAGGGAAAGGTTAGGCGATGAATGGCTTTGACTACGTTCTTGGACATGGTATTCTCCCCTATGAAATCCTATCTGCCTGACTGCAGAACCTGACATCTTGCCTTTCTTATTCCTTCGCTAAGGTTTCCAAACTCTTGGCCAGGGAGCGTTTGTCAAGTTGCCCGTGGAGGTGTGGTTGCAGAACGTACTACTATCTACAAGGAGATAGCTCTGAGTCTCCTGTTCGGGAGTCGAAAGGAATCGTCGTCTTCCCTATAGCCTTGCTGACGTGAAAGTGGCCTGATGAAACGCTCTAGAATCCTGATGATTGAGTTCAACGAAGACTTTACTGTGGGAGGCTCCCACCAGGTCTTGTTTGATCTCGCAACCCACCTCGACCCGGAACGCTTTGAACCTGTGTGCGCCTTTCGACAAAACAACATGTTTGCGCAACGGCTCCAGTCTGCAGGCGTTGAGGTTCACTTGTTTGAAGAACAAAGGAAGAAAGAAGTTCGCCTGCTCCATTCTTCCTCCTGGCTGCAGAAGATGCGAGGGCGCCTGTATGCTCTGCGATGGAGGCTGCGCTTCCTTCGAAAACATCGGATTGATCTGGTTCTCATTAATAACACCCCGAACTTTGGTTTAAATACGTGGTTGCCCCTTGCACACTTGCTGCGGCTCTCGTGTTTTGCGAATGCGATGGGAGAGGTCTTCCCCGTACAAGGTGCCTTGAACAAGAAGCTCTTTCGGTCGTTCGATAAGGTGCTCGCGATCAGTCAGCACATGAAACGAGAGTCTCTTGCCGCTGGAATTCCGGAACGTTGCATTGATGTGTTCCCTCTCAGCGTTGACCTTGAAGCGTTTCGCAGCAGGCTCTCCAAAGAGCCTGCTGCGGTCCGGGAGGAGCTGGGCTTGTCGGATGAGCAAGTACTCGCTGTCATGGTGGGGAACATCCGCGAGTGGAAAGGCCAGCATGTCGTTCTTCAAGCGATCTCGCAGCTTCCCGAAGATGTGAAGAAGCGCTTGTTTGTGGCGTTTGTCGGCGCGGTCTCCAAAGATGACAGCGACTACAACGAGCGCCTGCAACAGATGGTGAAAGAGGAGGGGCTTGCACCTTATGTGACGTTTCTTGGTTCACGTAGGGATGTACCAGACTTGTTTCGAGCCGCAGACTTTGCCATCCATGCGTCCACAACGCCCGAACCTTTTGGGCTTGTTGTGCCCGAAGCGATGTCCGTGGGGACTCCTGTGATTGGGACAACCATCGGCGGTCCAGGTGAGGTCATAACCCAAACGTCTGGGATGACCTTTGACCCAAGTGTTCCCGAACAACTCACCCAATGCCTACAAACTCTGGTGAGAGACCAAGCGCTGCGGGAGTCTTTGAGCCGAGGCGCGATCCAACGAGCCGAAGAGTATGACCTTCCTCGTTACGTCGAACATATGGAGCAACTTTACGAGCAAGCCTTGCGTTAACCTTCTTCTTCGTACCACCGCTTGGGTGTGATTCTATCTAATCCTCCATCAGCGGCTCTGCAGGCAAAGTTGTTGAAGAAGTGTGCAAGGTCCCAAATGGTTGCTGCACTTCGGCCCTTGTCTCATGTAAAGTCGGGAGAACGACAAGAGGTTGCTCATCGTCGCACCAGGGGGTTTAGGAGGACATGGTGAATCAGTTCCAAGCGGGCCAAATGCCAGAGTTAGAAGCCAAAGGGTGGTCGGGTCACTTTGCATCCATGCGCAGTGACCCTTTGGGAACGATGGAGCGAGCCAGCGCAATGGGCGATTTGGTCCGACTGCGTTTTGGTCCCTTCTATGCCTACGGCGTGTTTCATCCCGTTCATGCCCAACATGTATTGGTGCAAAACGCTCAAAACTACGAAAAACAAACCCGTGGGTATGCCAAGCTGCGGCTGTTGCTGGGCAATGGACTGGTCACCAGCGAAGGTGACTTTTGGCGAAGGCAGCGACGCATCGCGCAGCCGGCCTTCCACCGGGAGCGAATCGCTGGGTTTGTGCAGAACATGGCAGAAGCAACCCGAGATCTTGCGAGTCGTTGGTCTCAAGCGGCCTCACCGACTCTAACTTCCAACATCTCCGAAGACATGATGAAGCTGACCTTGCGGATTGCAGGGGAGACGCTTTGCAGTCGGGACATCAGCGGAGAAGCCGATCGTTTGGGTGGTTCCTTGAAGCATGTGTTGGAGCATTTCCACTGGCTGACGAACGCACCCATCCCTTATCCCGAGTATTGGCCGACTCTTGGCAACGTTCGTTTTTGGCAGGCTATGCGCAACATCGAGCGTGTGTTGGCGGATCTCATTGAGGAGCGGCGACGCTCCAACGAAGTACACCATGACCTCCTGTCGATGTTTATGGAAGCCGTCGATGAAGAAACTGGCGAGCAAATGGACGACCGTCAGCTCCTCGACGAAGCCAAAACCATGCTTGGAGCGGGCCACGAGACGACAGCTGTTGCGCTGAGTTGGGCTTTGTATCTCTTGTCCCAACATCCTGAGGTCGCTGATCGTTTGGCGGAAGAAGCGGAGGCTGTTCTGGGAGACAAGTTACCCACACCCGAGACCGTGAGCCAGTTGACGTACGCCAACCAGGTGTTCAACGAAACCATGCGGTTGTATCCTCCGGTGTGGGCATTTGCACGGCGTGCCAAAGACGACGACACCATCGGGGGTTTTCGGGTCCCGAAGGGTGCGATTGTGTTCGTTGGGATCCGAGACCTCCATCGACATCCGGAGTATTGGGAGAATCCGCAGACCTTTGACCCTGACCGCTTTGCACCTGAACGCGTGGAAGCCCGTCGCAAATTGCCCTCAGGCAAGCACTCCTTCATCCCGTTCATTGCAGGCCAACGCAAGTGTATCGGCGACCACTTCGCCTTGACCGAAGGAACCCTGGTCCTCGCGATGCTGGGCCAGCGGTTTCGTTTTGAAAGAAAGCCCGGATACCAAGAAATCGCAGCCGAACCTCGACTCACTCTCCGGCCCAAAGACGGTGACTTGCCGCTGGTCATCCACCCACGTTGATGAACGTCCGATGCGTGAGTAGGTTGTGTTCCTTGGCGGGTTGGGAGTTCTGGAGGCTCCACCCCTCCAGAACCCTCCGTCTCACGAATCGAGCTGTTGCTTGATCTCTTGAAAGAACCACTGTCGGGCAGCGTTCATGGCAGGTTTGCTGACTTGTTTCCATTCCAGCCCGCTGGCTTCTAATTCGGCCACGGATTCTTTCTGTATGTCATGGCCGATCCACTTGAGAAAGCCTCCCAGTTCTTTCATCGTGAGGGGTCGTTCGCAGGTCTCTCCTATCGCTTGTTCCAGCCTTGCAGGGGTGACGAACATGGCAACAAAGTCGTCCACGTGCTTGGCGACTTCCGGGTCAATCTGGACGGCTTGCTTCTGTCGAACCACTCGATGCTTTTCGCCTTTGGCCTTGAACATAAAGTCGGTGCAGGGGTCCCGAGGGATGGGCTGGGTTTTGGCCTCTTCCAGGTAGGGGTACATCACGAGTCCTTCGCCAACCCCATCGACGCCAAAATTCTCAGACACCCATGGATCTCGAGTCTCGACCGCTTCGACCCATTCGTTGAGGGTTTGGGAAGCTTCTTGAAGCGTCTCGGTGTTGCCAAAGTCGAGAGTGATGGACTCTTTGTACCAGGGAAGCACAAAGATGTCGGGGTGGTCCGGTAACAAACTGCGGATTCGTGCGGGTTCAATGTCGATGGTTGCTTCGTTGGTGTTGTGGTCACCGTATTGGATGGCAAAGACAGCTAAGACCCTTCGGTCAATGCCTGCGATCGCGACCTTCCTTTGAATCCCTTTGCCACACCACTCACCAAACACAATCGCAGGCCCTAACGATTTGCCGAGGGCCGCGAAGTAGTCTCGATGAGCCTCCACCCATTGGGCGAATTGGTAGTTGTCATCTTCTACCGTGAGCAGGCGGGTGCGGCTTTGCGCCACCACAGAGCCGTCCGGCGACAACTGGACCGCAGCGTTGCTTCCATCCAGCTTGATTTTTCCCTTGAAGGTCAGGACTGGGTAGACAAACGAGTCTCCCTCCCGTTCTTTGACCTTCTCCAAGTTCACGCGGAGGTTCGGGAGCTGTTGGATGCTGGTCCACTTCACCACCGTTGCGTCCTCATTCGTAGGTTGGGCGTCTTCTTGAACCCTTCCATATTCTTCCGTGAGATCCGTGCCGACCTCGACTTGTACTTTGCCGAGCGCCATTCCAAAGGAGTCCACGCCGCGGAGGGATGCCTTCTTGATTCGCGTGCCGTCTTTGAGGACGCTTCCAACCGTCGCGACGGCTGCGATGTCACCCACCTGGTAGGTATTCTCCAGGTTGGCTATCACGCGGAGGTCTTCGACTCCTGGAGCCTGAAAGGTGTAGATGTGCAGCGCGTTGGCGTTGGGATGACTCTCTTCGAATACAACTTGCATCGCGAGTACCGGCATTCTATTCTCCTTTTGGATGGATGAGTGGGTGGAAGAACCGTAACCTAAGGCTCCGTTTGCCTTTGGCAAGCCCATGACGTTCCAATCCACTTGTTGGTTCGGAGACTGTTCCTTGGCAAGTTGACCCATCTGAGCTGTTGCGTTTTATCTCCCCCTTACCTCTTGAGTGACTTGTGATAGGATGTGGCAGCCTGACGGCCCTTGTGCGGGGCTGTGTGTTTGGGTGTGATTCAATCCTATGGGTAGAACGTTTACCTTGTGGTAAATCATGCCTTTTTGGACCTCACCCCTCAACATTCAGACACATTCAGATGGTCCCCTCTCCACGTTGGAGAAGGGAAAATGAGCGTAGCGAATAGGGGTGAGGTTCATGAAGGCTACGTACCAACCGTCAACGACCACACTCGTATGTTTCCTTCAACTGGAGAGAGTACTGATTCCATGCAAGGTGATCCCAAAGGAAGTTGTTGCAAGCCACAATTGGTTTGGTTGGGGCCTGGGGACGTTTGTCCGTTCCGTGACCGGTCCGAGCCCCCTGAGTTCTCGGTGTTTGCACACAAAGTAGGAACCCCTCCACCGCCAGCGGATCTGTACATCCTCCCGGACAGCGCTGCCGAATCTCCAGAGGCTCTGTTAAAGTTTCGAGAGACCTTGTTGTTCCCAGTGCTGTATCTTGTCCCACAGTCTTGGTTGGGGCCTATCGTTGAAAACTTGGAAGAGTACGACGACGTCACGATTTGGGGCGCTCCTTCCAAGCTGTTGGTTGTTCGAGTGCAGCGCCTGCTTCACCACTGCAAAGCGCTGGGAGCGACTCTCGGCCAGAAGCAGGAGGGCGCGCTTGGGCTTCCCATGAGATCCGTGTTTAAGGCTTCGGCTGAGTACATGCTGAACCAACAGTGTGCCAACGAGCCTGTTACCTGTTTGTACATGGACCTCGATCGTCTCAAAGACCTCAACACAAAGTTCTCCTACTCCGTGGTCGACAAGCTCCTGGAGCAGTGGTCCCAAACCCTACGAAGCTGGGCACCCAAAGGTGCTTTGGTCACTCGTTGGGGCGGGGATAGCTTCGCTGTCATACTACCATGTGACAAAGACGCAGCGTCCGAGAAAGTCAGGCAGTTGCAGGAGCAAGTAGCGAACCAGCCGTTTCAAATCAGCATGTTCAACGGGAACGAACACTCCATCTCCTTGAGCTTTTGTGTGGGGCTTGTGGAGCGTTCGGAGTCGAAGGTTGAGGTTGAGGCCTTTGTGGAAAAGGCCCGGCTGTGTTGTTACGAACAGAAGCATCAAAAAGGCATCCATTGAGGTTCCTGAGAACCTGGAAATGCTCCCTGGACCAAGGGCGAATCTTGCTGCTCCTGATGGGGCTTCGCCTTCCCCATGTTGGCGTGTCTTTTCACTTCTCCTGTGCAACTTGACATGGTAGTGTGTTGCCGCCTGCTGGAATGATCCAGTCAGAGGCATGGAAGCACAAGTTGTTGAAGCTGTTAGCAAAGATGCAGCTTCTCCCAATCCAGGTTGACTCTCAAAAAGGAGAAAGCATGATGCGATGGGGCATTCTATTGTTGATGTTCGTTGTGATGACGGGGTGTCAAAAGCACGCCAAGGTTGTTCGGAAAAACCGAAAGCGTCTCAAGACACTCCAAGAACTCTACAAGACCAAGGTTCTCAACAATCTTCCTGGCAAGGCAGACCGCAAGATCATTCGGTGCTCTGAGGGCTCTGTGAAAGACCCTGAAAAGCAGATCACGTTGGTGCAAGATGAGTTCTTGAAGAAGGTCGTGGATCCCAACGCGAAGACGCGGAAGTCCAAGTACCTTCCCCAGTCCATTGGGACGTCCAAGGAAATGCGCAGCATGGCGATGGACCCGAAGTTCTACCCCTTGAGCTTTCGTCGCAAGATCAGCAACCTTGAACGACGTCGCTACTTGGGCGTTTTCCTCACAGACGAGTGGCAAACGGGCAAAATGAAGAACCGACGCATCCTTCGTCCCGCTCGTTTCAAAGGCTGGTTTGCATTGTATGACCTGAAATCGGGCAAGGTAAAGACCCAGTTCCCGATTCATGTGCGCAGCGCTCGCTCGTTGACGGTGTGGCGCAAGCGAGGCTACAAAGCCAACTGGGGCCGAGCGTTTCGCAAAAGCATCTCCCGCGCTCTGGGTCAGTGGACCAACAAATACCTCAAGCGATACTGTCCGCAAGTGACCGTGGACAACAACCCCAACTAAGCATTGTTGGATTGTTGCTCAGACTCCTCTTCTCCTTTCCCCACCCGTTTTAGCTTCTCTCTCCGACGCAGTCGCTTGAACGCCCGCTCTTCCTTTGTGGCTTCCGAACGATTCGGGTACTCTGCTACATACACAAGTCGAACGGGTCGTCGGGCTCTCGTGTACTTGGCTCCCTTGGGAGAGCTGTTGTGCTCTTCCACCCGTCGCTCCACATCTGTTGTGATCCCTGTGTACAGCGACTGATCTGCACACTCCAGCACATAAAGAAACCAGGGAGAGGGTGAGGTCATCAGGGGGACTTTCCTTTTGGGTTGGTGTGGGGCAAACTTTGTCGCTCTTGTGCCCAGGAGTCATTCAGGGGCTGAGCAGTGGACAGGGAAACTTTATGATGTCTCGTCCGTCTTGACAAACTCTCTCGTTCTCAACACGCTACTCCGTGAGGGAAAAGGGACTTCTTGTTCTTCGTTGTTTCAAACCCTGGCTTCGGGGTTTTGCTGAGGTTCTATAATGCTTTCTAGTTTGGTTCCACGTCAGACCCATGTGGGTTGTGACTCTGTTCATGCGGCTTTGGTGGGTCTATTGCAGCAGACCTTGTTGCACGGTCAGCCGAGCGTCACTCTTGTTGCACAGATGAAAGGGGGCCATCGACACCAACTCGCACACCAGAGCGCCCACCAAAACTTTGTGGAAGTGGTTGCGGTGTTGCAAGAGGTGGGCTGGTTGTCGTCCGCACTGGACCCCCAAGAGTTGTCCGGTCACTTGGACGTTTTGCACCCTGAACAATCCCAACTGGGCTGGCGTACCCGGATCTCTCTTTCGCAATGTAACGTGACTGCAGCGATGTTGCGGGTGTTTCTCATCTTACGGGTCCGCTTCTTACAAGTTGCCGGACAGTATCCCACCGTTCGATTGGTTGCATCGGCTGGTTCCTCTGAGGAGTTGGACGCGCTTTATTTGTTGGGAGATGTGTTCACGGAGCGTTATCCCATACGAGCCTCTTGGAGTCGTCAGGAATCGACAGTCACGCTCTCTCTTGTGGGAGAGCCCATGCCCGTGGAGCATGGCATCGCATGGGAGCGGGCATTGTTCCGCCGAACCCGTGACTTGAGCGTTTTGTTTCAGCCTCTTCGAGAGAGCCTTGAGATGCCCGACCGACCGCTGGTCGTTCCACGAGTTCGTTCGGCGTCGGATGAGGTTGTCCGGGTGCGGCTTCCGTTCCTCCTTCAACATGGCGATCATGCTCTCTCTTGGTTACCTTACCTTCAACGCATTGATGACATCCCCACCTTTACCTCTATGGACCCGACGACTACGGATGAATGGGGGAGTCATTGGCATGTCGAGCTAGCCCACCAAACCGGTCGGATGGGTGAGCAGACTGAGCTAGAGCTGCACGACACAAGCTACTTGGTTTGGCGTCGTCCTCAAGAGCCTGATGAGTTTGTTTCGGTGTCGTTCCGCAAAGAACCAACATCGGCTGGAACCTTGCAGAAGCCCGTTCGGCAAGACTCTGTTCACAACGAAATTCCCATCTCGATGGAGCCATTGGGTGGTGCATGTGAGATTGGTGCCAACGGGTACTACTACCGATTGGGTCATCGTGGGCTGCTCATTGATGCTGGGCTGGACGCCAACCGCAATGGTTGGTTGGGACTTCCCAATCTGGAGCAGATCGAACAACTCGACGCGATGATTCTAACTCACGCGCACTTGGACCACATGGGCGCGCTGCCCGTCGTGCTCTACGCCTTTCCAGACCTGCCCATCTACTGCACCCGCGCCACCCGTGACATCCTGCTTCCTTTGCTCTCAGACACCGCCAAAATCGGTCAGCTCCGCTTTCGTTCTACTGGAGAGGCTCCCCTCATTAGCTACGACATGGTGCATGCCATTGACATGGAACGTTTCTGTGTTGTTGAGCCAGGAGAAACCTACGACATCCCGGAAATTCCTGGTCTTAGCATGAAGGTTCATCATGCCGGGCATATCATGGGAGCCATCGCTGCAGAGCTCAAAATGTCTGACTGGCATCTGCTTCACACCGGAGACTTCAGCACCTTTCCCCAGCACTCGCTGGACCCGCTCAATATCAAAGGAATGAAGGCCACCCATGTGGTCATGGAAGGTACGTACAGCGGCCGCCCTTCGTTTTCCAAAGCTGCCCGGCAACAGAACCTGGATGACTTTGTCGAAGCGTTGTACCAGGCCATCGATGAGCATCGCTGCGTCTTGATCCCGTCATTTTCTGTGGGTCGTGCGCAAGAGATGGTCTCCTTGATTGTGGAAGCCTTGGCTCAAACACCGACCACTGCGGAAGTTCCCATTTACACAGTAGGTATGATTAACCGCATCAACGGTCTGAGCTGCTCCGTGTCCGAGTTTTTTAAAGAAGGTTATGTGGAGAGGGTGCAGCAGGCCGAGCCCTTTAAGGTAGACCTGAATCCACGATACACCAAGGAACACCAGCGGGCTGAGCGTTACCGCGACGCCTATTTGTCTGTCGCGGAGAAGGGTCCCGCTGTGATTGTTTCCAGTCATGGGATGATGGCAGAGAACACGGGCTCCTACAGCATTGCCATCGCGATTTTGCAGCAACAGCCTTTGCTGGACCGCATCTTCTTGTGTGGATACATGGATCCAAGAACCCCAGGCTCTCGGCTCAAACGCAGATTCCTGTACGATGAAACGATCCCGATGGGTAGCTCCACCTTTGTCTCACGAGAAGCTGCTGATGAAGCGGTAAAGGAGTTCTCCATCACGAGCCATGCAAGCTACGAAGAGTTAGAAGAGCTTGCTCTCAAAGTCCCCCAAGAATCCGTCACATTGATCCATGGGGATGGGTTCGCATTGCATCGCTTTGCAGACCACTTGCGGGATAGCTACAAACGACAAGGTCGGAATCTACGTGTTTGTGTCCCTGACAACGGTGAGCGGATCTCTCTTGGCTCGGCCGAAGCCCCTGAGGATTGGGCTGAATCCTTTGGTACAGACTCGTTCTCCTTCCAAGAACTTCGAGGCGGTGGATCCCTGGGCCATCGTGGGACGCGAACCCGTATCTCTCCGCTTGTTCGGTCGTCTGGGTTCGCTTGGTTGGTGATACCTGTGGGCGAATCGTCAACGGAGCTGCGGGTTGAGCACGACAAGCACTTTGACACCATTCGATACATCGAGATCTACCGCAACAATGTCGATACTTGGGACGAGACCTGGTACCTCCTTGATACCTACGAAGACGACGATCAAGTCCATGATACCTTGCCTTCTCGGATAGTCGATGACCGGGTGGAGGCTTACGAATGGAACACCCTGGATGAGGTGGAACTCTACCTCGAAGTGTCGGATGCCTTCGGAAGTGTGAGCGACACCCGCTTCGACTTCTCGGTGGTTGCAGAAGTTCAGCCCACACGATTTACCTTCTCTGCAAACCATCCAACGCTGACCTTTCGGGTGGGTGGTTCGGAGGAACCTGTGCTGGAGCGGATGATGGTGGTTGACGAACGCTACCGAAACATCCGGCCTCTTGAAGTTCTTTCTAGCTCTTGGAATCCTCTGCGCAGAGAACTTACTGTCCAACTGCGACCACAGGAAGTTGGCCTCGTTGAAAGGTTGCAAGTTTGGCTTCGTTGGCCTTCTGGGTACTTGCAACGCGGTCCAGCTGTTGGACCTTTCTCCTTTGTTCCCCTTGTTCGTATCGTGGACTCGAACCCTGGTGAGGTGTCGAGATTAACCATCGGTGAGCATGCTGTCTTGGAGCTGTCGTATGACCTTCATCCAGGAAGCTTACGGTGGTCCGGTGGTGACGCCTGGATCGAAGGGACTCATGAGCTTCACTTGCTCCCTCGACGAGTGGGACAACATCCGCTGCTTTCGGCGTTTCGCGATGGATACAACGATCTGGTTCTCTTTCCAGTCGCGACTCTTTATGTCTCGCCTGGCCTAAAGATGGAGGGGCCATCCGAATGTCTTGCTGGGGAACCGGTCTCCCTCAGGCTTGAAGCGGCTCATCCTTTCTCTGAGGACACCGAAGGTCATTTGTTGCTCAACGGAGAGTTGCTCAAGACGTTTGCTCTGGACGACCTTCCTCTCACTATCTCCTTGGGACAACTTGATCCGGGACAGCATGTTCTTGAGGTGATGAGTCAGTTGGACGCTATGGATTGCCTCCTCCTCTCCCAATCGTTGGAGGTGCTTGAACACCCACAACTTCTTGCCAGCGGCTCTCACTTTGTTGGCTGTTTGGATACCAAGGAGCCAGCCGTCCTTCGCTGGCGACACCTCGACGAAGCGCATCGGCGTCAGTTGGAGTCTTGGCTAGAGAGTCACGGCTTTGCGTTTGAGTGGCTCGACGACAGCTTGGCTGTTGCTGGAACTTCAGAGCAAGTTGGATTGCACAGGCTTCCCCACCCGTTTTCGACGCTGGAGCCTGATGTTCCCTTGTTGATTCTGGATGGTATCTCCCTTCGCAGAGATGGAATGCAACTGCGTTGGTGCCACCGCGGCGAACCCATTCCTGCTGATTGGTTTTCGTCGGATGCTACGCAAGGAACAGTGGCAGGGGGACAACCTCTTTTGTCGTCGCTTGTGTTACGAGAAGAGCCGATGGTGGAGTGTCGCTCCTCTCTCATTCGAGGGGAATCGATGTCGGTCCTTGCTCCTGGTACCTTCCGCGTGTTGCTTCTCAGCGGAAGTTCGATGTTTCGTGAAGAAACCATTGTTCTTCCCTGGACCCCTCTGCCTCAACTACCCACATGGAAACGAAAGCCAAAACCTCGAACCATCTCGTTCTCTTCCTTGGACACATTGCTTTCGTCTCTCGAACGGTCCCTGGATACCGACAAGATCCTACCCCATGCAGTGGTCGTACAGCACAACGACAAGGGAGAACAGTCTTTTCAAATGCAAGTCGCCAGGGAGGACGAACTCTCCGAACTCGTTATGTCGAGTGTTTCAGAAGAAAGAGAGCGCAACGTCCCTGTCGGTTTGTTTTACCCTGGTCCTCGCATGACGAATGTGGGGCATTCCCTCTTGAGCAAGCTGCTCCAGGCCAACTGTGGCTCTGTCACTCACTTGGCTACGCCTGCTCCCTTCGCGGTGCTTCCTTCAGACAGACTCAAGCTAGCGGAGTCCTATCGCTTGGGTGAACGGGTCGGGCTTCCTTCCCATCAAACCCACAATCTCGGTGAATCCTATCGTTGTGCATCCTGCTCGAAAGAAGCTGCCCTCACGACGGGGGAGAAGGATGTGAGTTTGGTCTGTAGAGCGTGTGGATGGACTGCCCGCAGCCCACTGTTTCAGAGTACCTTGTGGGACTTGTATCACAACGGAACGGATATCCTCTTCTCGTCCGTTTCCACCGCCAGACGGTTGTTTCAGGGGCATGAACAGCGTTTTCTCCAGAAGTGGGCCGACGGCTCCTACCAGTCTTTTCCTTTTGTTTCTTCCAGAGAAGAGATTGAATTTCTCAGCGCCACCTTGGCTCCTTTTGCCGAGAGATGGGATGATCCGCCAACAGAGCGCCCATCTTTGGACAGTCTTATCCTCTCCGCTTCCATGTTGCTTGGCTGGAAACATCCCCGTGAATTGTTCTTCTTGGAGAGCCTGTTTCACAATGCCTTTGGACTGAGCACGGTTAAGCCAGGTTCCTCCATGACTGCGACATCTTGGAGAGAGTTTCTGACCGAGATCCTTACGAAGGACCTGGAGAAAGCGTCGAAATCTCCGACCCTGATCTTGTTGGGCGTAGAGGCTCTGTGGAGCCGGGACCTTCAGCAAGTTGGGCATCCATGCAAACCCCGCACGGAAGGGTTGCGGCAGTGGCTGAGCGAGCTGAATCTCTCTCTGTAACTCCATGGTGGGTGACGTTTCTTGAGGTTCCGTGTATGCTCTCTTGTATCCAATGAGTATCGGGTTGATTCACTTCCAAAGTTAAGGAGAACAAGGCATGGGTAAGATTCACAAACGAAAGGTTGGTCGACTTCGGAAACGTCATCCCAAATACATGTCGTTGGGTGCATTGAAGAGGCTGATTTTGGAAGACGGTCGAATTGACAAAGATGAGGTTCGACAAATCCGCACCAAGATCTATGCCGATGGTGTGATTGATCAGGACGAAGCTGAGTTTTTGTTCGCTCTCAACGACGCTACTTCTGACAACGACCCCGCCTGGAAGCCATTGTTTGTTAATGCGATTGGTTCTTATGTCTTGGACGACCTGGAGTCTCCTGGAGCCGTGGACGCCGAAGAGGCGCAGTGGCTTGTGGAGAAGATCAAGGCAGATGGAGAAGTGGATGAGAATGAGGCTGCCCTCATCGAGTACATCCGACGTCAGGCCATCTCCGTCGATCCCATCCTGGACCAAATTTAAGCGAACAGTGAGAGGAAGCGACGTTCAAGTTCGCTTGTTTGTGCCTACAGGACTTAGCGGAGAAACGCAACGAGGGCAATCTTGCCGTCTCTCTCAGTGTATCGAACGATGATATCTCCGGTTGTCTCTTCTCCTGTCTCAAGGTTCTTTCGAACGTACCTCTCTTTTTCTACGATATGAGGAGGAAGCAGGAGTCGCTCTGTTATCCAGGCCTCCGTCTCGAAGTTCTCAAACAAGGAAGCGTACCTTTGTCGGAAGGTTTCCATGCCATCCATGGTCACCTTTCCTTCTTCATCGAGGACTTTGACTTCCTCGTGGTAACAGGCGCAAAAGGCATCAATGTCGCGGTTGTTGTAGGCGACAAGTTGTTCTTCGGAGAGAGTTAACACTTTGGGCTTTTTCATGGCTTGCTCCACAGCTTGAACGTTCGGATTCATGCGGGCTTGTGTTGCTAGGACTAGGAGGCGCCTGTGGCTTTTGAAACCTTGCTTTTAAAGAGGCTGTACATGCTTGGATACCTCCAAGTGCCAGGGCTCTTGTGTCTCTTGGCGGTGGTTTTCTCTAATCCAAAGGATTGCTTTGCGCAAGGTTCTACAAAAAGACTTCTTGTTGTCTGGACCTTCTCAAAGCGCCATGACTCCAAGAGCTTGAGTCGCCTACAAAGCATCTTGAAAACAAACCAACAGCGTTTTCGCCGATGCTATCTTCGCGCAACAAAGCAACGCCCAATACCTCCAAGCCGAATGACGTTTGATTGGATGTTTTCCACCCAAGGCAAAAAGGTTCGCTGCCAAGCTTTGGGTAGCTCCAAGAGAGCCAAAAAGCTGGCGTCTTGTGTGTGCAAGGTTGTTGAGACCTTTCGACTTCCTCTTCCACGGGCTCAGAAGAGTTTCACTACAAAGGCCAAACTGCGTTTCAGGAAGCTGCCTTCACATCGAGGTTCTCCAACCAAGAAGTGGGGGACATTGTCGAAGAAAGAGGTTGTCTCAGTGTTGCGAAAGCATCTACGTGAGTTGAGACTCTGTTACCATCGCTCTGTGTTTCCGAGCACCCCGTTGGTGTGGAAGGTTTCGTTGCGCTGGGTTGTTAACAGGAATGGAAGTGTCTCTCAGGTGAAGGTTCATCACAGCAACGTCCATTTCCCCCAGTTTCACCAGTGTTTGATGCGCAGCGTTTCAGGGTGGACCTTCCCGCGACCTCGGGGTGGGAAGAAGGCTAAGGTTCAGTTTCCTTTTGTCTTCACTCGGTGAGCTTGGTTTGGCGAGCAGCTCGTCTTTCCAAAGGTTCTGCTTCGTTTGTGGGAGTGTAGTTTGACACAACATCATGAAGCTCCGTTTTTGCTAACAGGGCGTTCTTTGGATGCGTTGAAGCTTTTGGCTACCTTGTTGATGCTTGGTGACCACTTGAACGAAGCGGTCTTCAACTTCAGCTTCGATATCTTGGCTACGTTGGGTTGTGGAGTCTACCCGTTGTTTGCATACGGTATGGCCTGTCAGTTGTACCGTGGTGTTCCGGTCGAGAAGTATCTGCGACGCTTGGCTCTGTTTGCCTTGTTGAGTCAGCCCTTCTTTGTGTTGGCGTTTCGCTCCAACCACTTCAACGTTCTTGTTACGTTGGCTCTTGCTGCGGCCATCTCGCCCTGGGTACTGGAGCAATCGGCGTTTCGGCGCTGCCTGCTGTGTCTGTTTGCGATCGTTTGGTCGTTTTGCTGCAAAGATGTGACTGACTTTGATTTGGTTGGTGTTCTTTTCCCAGCGATGCTGGTTGGAGCTTTTCGGAAGGACACCATCTCCATCCTTTGCTCTTGTGCTTTGCTCGTCTTCTTTAATGCAGAGCTTGATGAAATGACCTCCATGGAGAACGGTCGCCTGGTGTGGGAGGGCTTCTCCAGCGTTGGACTCCTCCCCATCATCGGTACATTTGTTGTTCCTCTTGGGGTCTTTTTTCTTTGCAAAACTTTGCAGGGTGCTCGCTTCTTGCCGCGCTTCTTCTTGTATTGGTTTTACATGGGGCATCTGGCTCTACTTGCTTTGTGGCGTGTTTGGGCCGAAGGTTGGCCTCTTTCGTTGTTTTCATCTTGACATAGGTTCCGTTTTGTAGCTTTCAGTGGGCACGGGATAGCTTGGGAACATTGTAAACCTAGAGGTTCAATAGGCGAAGGAAAGCGGAATGAACTGGTCAAACTTGCAAGTCCTCCTGGCGTTTCATCGAAAAGGGACGCTGCAGAAAGCTGCCGAGGATCTGGCCGTCAATCTAAGTACCGTATCTCGTCGGATTCGTGAGCTAGAGAAAGAGTTAGGAGTCAGGCTGATCCAGAACGTCTCTGGGCGTTTGGTTCTGACAGAGGCCGGTATCAAGGTGGTGCTTGCTAGCGAAGCGATGGAGGTCGAATCCGACACTCTTCTGCGTCAATTGTCGGGTCAGGAAGAAGAGCTGTCAGGTGTGATTCGGGTTGGATTGCTGATGTTCATGCTCGAACAGCACAAGCAATGGTTTGCTACCTTTATGCAGCGGTACCCCAAGGTCAATTTGGAGTTGTTGGTTGATAGCTCTCGTCTGCACAGCCTGAATCGGAGAGAAGCTGACGTTGTGATCCGCGCTTCCAACGCTCCCCAGGAGACCCTGATTGGCCGGAAGGTCCTTGATATTGATTACGCAATCTACGCCCACAAAGACCTTGTGGAAGAGCAGCCGGACTGGCGAAAGTTACCGTGGGTGGGGCTTGACCCTTCGGTGCAAGCAAAAATGACGGATGCCTGGATGGAGTCCAACATTCCTTCTCACCGAGTGCGGGCGCGTGTGGATTCGTTGATGGGTTTGTTTACGATGACCCGCCTTGGTACAGGCGCTTGCATCCTGCCCAAGGTGTACGCCAACCTGTTTCCTGAGTTGGTGCCGATGAGCGGGACCTTGGAAGGCTTTGACTATTCTCTTTGGGTTCTAACCCATCGTGACTTGCACCGAAACGCCCGAGTTCGGCTGTTGATGGAGCATCTCTACGAATGCTTTGCCGAGTTGTCCAGGCAATCTTTGGCGAGCTGACTGTAGATCTGGACGGCGTGGCGAAGGTCGTCGATTCGTATCCTCTCGTTGGATGTGTGGGCGTCCAGTATCGAACCCGCGCCCCAAAGCAACGCCTTGCCTTCAAAGTGGAAGTAGGGGATGTCTGTGTTGAAGGCAACAACGGCGGATTCGTATCCTTCCAATGTCGTCAGTTCAACCGGGTCATTGGCTGAGATGATGCGACACTCGACTCGTCCTCCGACGATCTCTTTCACCATCGCTTGTATGGATTGTTCGTCCGTGACAACTCGTATCAGGACCTCTGCAAAGGCTTCGTCAGGGACGACGTTCGCCGCTCGGCCTCCTCCGATGGTACCAATGTTGAGGGTGGTTGCACCCAACATGTTACTCTCGGGCCAGTCGGCCTTTCGAAGGTCGTGTAGCACATCCAGCAAGGCATCAATCGCCGATACTCCAGTCTCTGGATAGCCGGAGTGAGCAGCTTTTCCTCTTCCCTGCAGCCTAAATTTGACGATTCCTTTTTGCCGTCGTGCGAGCTTGGACTCTGTTGGCTCTCCAACTATCAGGTACGCCGGTTGGAGCCCCAATTCGTTGGCTTTGAGCATGCCACAGTGATCAACTTCTTCGCCTACCACGTACAACAATCCCAAGTCCTCGAATCCATCTTCCACCAGGTTTTGGGCTGCGACCAATTGTGCAGCAATCAGACTTTTGGTGTCACACGCGCCCCGACCATGAAGCCATCCATCTTTTTCGGTGGCTGGAAAGTACGGAGGTACGGTGTCGATGTGGCTGTTGAATATCACTTGAGGCTGCTGGATTCCTGGTCGCCGAGCCAGCACATTGTAGCGGTCTTCGGCCACTTCTTGGAGAGTCACCTCCCACCCTTTCTCCTCAAGGTAAGTCGCGAGGAAGTCGGACATTGGTTTTTCCTGACCCGATGTGGATTGGATGTTGATCAAGTGTTTGGCGAGTGCTACAACGTCCATCGTCATGTTCTTTGTTGCTTCCTTGTTCTTCGATGGTTTCAAGTTCTAACAAAGGTTATTCGTTCGAGGGCAAGAGGGCAAGTGTACACAGACGAACCTATCGCGTGTTGGATGGAGTTTGGTGGGTCAAGTACAGTATCAGCGTTTGCAAGGCTAGCCGGGCAATTTATTGCCCGGCGTCATCACAAATGTTTGCCCGGCGTCAAAGCAAAGGCGAAGGCCACTTGTTACCCATAGCTTACCCATTGCTTACCCATGGGATTGAATCACACCCCTCAGGAAACGAAACACCTACGCATCTCACAAATGACCTGTCTTCCATCAAGTAGGAGAGGGCGATGCCAAAAAAGCCAAGTCAGTCGTCGATCAAAAAACAAGCCGCGAAATTGCGAAACCGGCCAGGCTGGGATCCCCAACAACGTGGCTCGGATGATATCCAAAGCAAGCTTCAATCTTTGGATCAGGAACTCCAGAACGAACGGACGTACGAAGAGTCTGCGTCTTGCGAAGCGTGTCAACGGGCGCAAGACGAAGCCCAAGATCCAAGCGCTCTCTGCGAGCATCACTTGCAACAAGCTCTGGGTTTCTAAGGTTGCTTTCTTTGGGGTTGTTGTTTTGGAAAGGCTGCCTCAGGTGTTACCCGACACGCGACGGTTACTTCCTCCCCGCAAACCACGCAGGGGCATACGGGTAGAGGCAGTGAGCGAGAAGTTGCTACGTTCTCCTTGGCTCCAATGCCGATAGCCAGCGCAAGCTATCATCGCGGCGTTGTCGGTGCAATACGTCTTGTTGGGGACACAGACGTTGTAGCCTTCCTTTGTCCCTTCGGTTTGAAACACGTCTCTCAACCGACTGTTGGCTGCAACCCCGCCTATCACGGCGATGGTGTCGCAGTCTTCTTGTCGAAGTGCCCGCCTCGCTTTGGTCCACAGCACATCCACGACGGCCTCTTGAAACGAGGCACACAGATCGTACAGCAGCTGTGAATCCTCTCCCTCCTTGTAACTGCTTTGTGCCAAGGTTTGCCGGAAGGCTGTTTTCAGGCCACTGAAGCTGAAGTCCAAACCCTTGTGAAGCATCGGTCGTGGGAAGGTAAACGCGCTTGAGTCACCCAGCTTGGAAAGCTTGTCAATCTTGACACCGCCAGGGTAGGGGAGACCCATCATTTTGGCGGCTTTCTCAAAGGCCTCTCCTGCAGCGTCATCGTGGGTCGCTCCCAAGAGGACAACATCCGTGTAACTTTCGACCCTATACAAACAGGAGTGGCCGCCCGAAACCAACAGGGCAACAAAGGGAAAGTCTTGGGGAGCCTTTTCATCCAAGAAGATGGAGGCGATATGACCTTCGAGGTGGTTCACCCCAATCAAGTCCGTCCCCCATGAGAACGCAAGGGACTTGGCTACCTGTACTCCCACCAGCAACGCTCCCATGATGCCCGGACCCTGCGTGACTGCGATGGCGTCGAGGTCAGGTCCACTCAGATTGGCTTGCTGAAGGGCTTCTTCCACGACAGGCACGATGTTTTGGAGGTGAGCGCGTGTCGCCAGCTCAGGGACCACTCCTCCGTACCGTTCATGGATCATAAACTGGCTGGAGACGACGTTGGAACAGACCTCTATGCCTTCTTCATTGCATTGAAGGACGGCTGCCCCTGTATCGTCGCATGAACTCTCTATCCCTAAAATGTGTACCATTCGATTCTTTGTGGTTCTCGTTCGCTGTGTTTCAGTTTGCCTCTCTCCTACCGTCTACCGCTTTGAGGCTTGATCTGTCAATGAGTTTGCTGGTAGGTTCCGCTGCATGACGAGGCTTGGAGGGAGAACTTCCTCCCAAACCCTTCGTGGCATTTGTATCCGCAACTTTTCGATTCAGGACGACGTACCGTGTCATTGCCTTTTGTTCAATCCTTTACCCGTGAAGAACTTGCTGGGGCTCTTCTGCCTTTTTGCCGACAGGTGGCGCAAAACCGTCGGCGAAAGGCGAGCAAAGAGAAGAAAGAAGCCTACGCCATTCAAAA
The DNA here is from genome assembly GCA_006226375.1 of Deltaproteobacteria bacterium. Classification (GTDB taxonomy): domain Bacteria; phylum Myxococcota_C; class UBA6777; order UBA6777; family UBA6777; genus M3003. The sequence goes on from SBHC01000055.1 coordinate 70,414, forward strand.
GTCTCACTTCCACGCGAAGCAGCTGTTCTCCTGGTTGTACCAGAAGCACGCGACCTCTTGGAATGAGATGGACGACCTCTCCTCCGGCTTGCGGCAATGGCTCCATGACAACCTTTCCATCTTTCATCTCAATGTTCTGACTGAACAGCAGTCCCAGGACGGGACGCGAAAGATCTTATGGAAACTTAACGATGGCAAAACCATTGAGAGTGTCATCATTCCAGCCACAGGTCAGGACGCGAAAGTGACGGAAGAAGGGATTGATTACCGGGGAGAAGAGAACCCATCGGAGCTTAACGAAGAGAACTGGAACCGGATGACCATTTGCATCTCGTCCCAGGTGGGTTGCGCGATGGCCTGCAAGTTCTGTCTTACTGGAGTTCAAGGTTTCGACCGCAACCTGCAAGTGGCTGAAATTGTCTCTCAAGTCTCTCAGATGGCCCGACAGTTCCCGCTCAGCAACATCGTCTTTATGGGAATGGGGGAGCCCCTTCACAACCCGGACGCTGTGATTAAGGCCTGTCAGATCTTTTTGGATGATGCAGGGCTTGCGTTTTCTCGCCGTCGGGTGACTGTCAGCACCAGCGGGCTTGTCCCTTATATCGACCGTCTTCACGAAGAAACCGACGTGACACTGGCCATCTCTCTCAGCGGGACGACTGACCCGCAACGGGAAGAGATTATGCCGGTGAATCGCAAGTGGCCCTTGCAGGAGTTGATGGACGCTTGTCGCCGGTTTCAAGGGGACCGTAAAATTTGGATCACCTTTGAGTATGTGATGCTCAAAGATGTGAACGATACCCTCGAAGATGCCGAGCGGTTGGTCACGTTGTTGGAAGGCATTCGAGCCAAAGTTAATCTTATCCCTTTCAATCCTTACCCTGGAGCTATTTACGAACGCAGCAATGCGCGACAGGTGGAGGCCTTCAAGGACCACCTCATCGCCAACAATGTCTTCACCTCCGTTCGTATCTCAAGGGGCCAGGATATCTTCGCGGCTTGCGGTCAACTTCGCAGCGCGTTTGGAACCGCCCGAGGCACGGACAAACATGCTCCCGAGGGCTATGTTCCTTCTTCGTAGGCCGCTCTTGTCACCTTCCTTCCTGTTGGGTTGTTACGAAACCACGCAAAGAAAGTCTGCAGAAACTTGATCCGGCTCAAGTTTTCCTCCTTGGGAATCTTGTACCTTGGTGTCGCTGTGTGGTGAGTAGCCAAACCAAAGCCACCCTATCCAAGAACAACAGGAGGGCTATCCCATGAAGATTGATAAGATTCATCACGTCGCGTATCGTTGCAAAGATGCGAAAGAGACGGTGGAATGGTACGGAAAGTACCTCAAGATGGACTTTGTTCTGGCCATCGCTGAAGACAAGGTGCCTTCCACAAAAGAGCCCGACCCCTACATGCACGTGTTCATTGATGCTGGCGGAGGGAACATCCTCGCTTTCTTTGAGTTGCCCACCAAGCCAGAGATGAGCCGCGACTTAAACACACCAGAGTGGGTGCAGCACATTGCCTTTCAGGTAAAGGACCGCGAGACCTTGCTTGCTTACCGAGACCATCTGGAGTCCTTAGGCGTCGAAGTGTTAGGCGTAACGGACCACTCCATCTTTCACTCCATCTACTTCTTTGATCCGAACGGCCATCGAATCGAGCTGGCTTGTCCCGACCCGGAAGAAGAAGCCATGCTGGCTCGCCTGGACTCTGTGAAGTGGGAGATGCTCAACGAGTGGGCCGAAACCAAGCGTGCTCCTCGTCACGCTGATTGGCTCCACAAGAAGAACTTCGAGCAAGCCTCCTCCTGACTCTTTCTGAAGACATTCTTACGGCAACAGTCGGAACCGCAGCCCAAGCCTCACCGCAAATCCAAAAGCCACCCGCACGCCACTCTCCAATCCCACTGGTCGTATCGAGAAATCAAGGTCCAAGAGCAGCTCCCATGGGTCCGAGAGTCTGTACGAAGGTGCGACGGTCAGGCTCGGTCGAAACACAAAGGAGGGTGCAAGCCTCTAATGAATGTCATGAAGTAGCAAGCCTGTGGCGACGAAGCCTCCTGCAAACGGGGCAATCCGTCGCCAAGCTTTTTGGGAACCTCCCTCCAAGCGAACTTCCAGGGCGAGCTGTTGGGATCTTCATTGAATAGGTGGAGAACGGAGGGGAGCAAGGTTCGTGTAGGAATTGGCGGGAGAGCCTGGTTTAGTTCAAGCCTTTCTTGATGGCTTGAAGCTTCGAGTTGATCGCTTTCAACCCGTTGATGTTTAAATCCATTTTCTTCATCAAGTTTCCAATCTTACTGAGGTTCTTGATGGTCAGCGCTTTCTTCATCTTCTTGCCAAAGGCTTTGACTTGGGAAAGACCTGGAAGGGGCAGCTTCTTGGGCAAGAACTTCATCACAGGTTTGGCTGCTTTGTCCGCCAACTTCTCAAGGGGCTTCTGTAAGGTTCCAGCAGCCTTGGCGATGTCTTTGATGGCGAAACACATCCGCTTCTTGGTTTTGGTGGGCTTCTTGACGCACTTCTTTTTCTTTTTTCCGCCAACTTTTACCGTGGTGCATTTCTTCTTGGTTCCCACCACTGTGAACGTCTCGCAGACTTTTTTGGTGAGGAGTCCGGCGACCAGACCAAG
>SBHC01000043.1 GCA_006226375.1 Deltaproteobacteria bacterium
AGTTTCATGAAACTTGGGAAACTCAACGATGTGGATCTGTCCATGGTCGGAGAGAATCGTTCCATGCTCCACCTCCTTCCACATCCAACAAGTATGATAGTCAGAAAGTTCAGGAATCGCTACAAAGTCTGCGAAAATGATTGTAATAACGGGACATAGTTCCTGGTACTCTTGTCCACCCTGGAGCTGACGACCAAACAAACGCGCCCAGTAAAACAACATCCGTTCAAGAAAGAATTGATGATTCTCGACCTGCATTTCCACATGGAACACACGTCCCTGTTCGTCATGAGCGAGCAGATCTAGTTCCACACCTTTGTCTTTGGAGCCCGCCTTGCTTGGCACGGGATCCAACAAGTCAATTTTGGTGATCTGCTCACCTTCCACGCGGTCTAACACTGCATTGAGCAAGCTGAGCAACAACGGCTTGTTGTGCTCTTGTCCAAACAAAGCCTTAAATACAAAATCGATCTTGGGAGAAAGAAGGGTTGTCATTTTTTGTAGTCTCCGAAAGCAAATTATTTATCTACGGAGACACAACTGAACATACAACCAGTACCAAGTCAAGAAGGTTTGTATTGAAGCAATAGGGAGGTGTCTGGAGAGAAAGCTAGCGGGGTTGAGGATTGAGGCCCATATTGCGGGCGATGTTCTGGAAAGTCGTGACCGACTCAGTACGCGGGGTTCGATTCTGGGTTGCAGGATCAACGCGGAACAAACCAAAGTAAGCATTGTAACCAATCGCCCACTCAAAGTTGTCGATCAACGACCAGTGGAAGTAGCCCTTCACATCCGCGCCGTGCTCGATCGCACGCTGCATCGCCACCAAGTGTGACTTCATATACGTGGGCCGAATGGTGTCCTTCTCATCAGCCGTTCCGTTCTCTGTGATGTAGAGAGGCAACTTGTACCGTGAGAAGCGCATCAACGTTTGGTACAGGCCACCAGCGTAGATGTCCCAGCCAAGGTCGTTGGTTTGAGAACCTTTGGGCACATACTGCTTGGACAGTGAAGGATCACCAAAGTCTGTGCGAATGTGATCTCGGGTGTAGTAGTTGATGCCAATGAAGTCCGACGACCCTTTGAGCGGCCCATAATCCTCTTCAATCGTGACATCCCCAGGAACAAACAAGTAGATTTTGCCGGTGGTCACAGCTCGGATGATGGCCTCATTGAAGAAGTCGTCAGTCAGGCCGCCAATCATATGGTCAAGAGCAAACGAAGATGACGGCTGTGAGATACGGACGTGGTGGACAATACCAACCTGTGCACCCTTTCCGTCTCCGTCGATGTCAGTGGTATCGTTCTCGCGAATGGCCACTGCAGCCTCTCCATGAGCCTTGAGCAACGTGGCAATAATCTTCGCCGTCATCTGCATGTTATCTTTGACACCAGGAGGCCACTCTCCAAACAAGTATCCCTCAAAGGCATAAACGTTGGGTTCATTGATTGTGGCCCACAGGTCGACCTGATCACCCAGTCGTTTGGCCGCTTCCGCAGCAAACCGTTTGAAGTAGAACAAAGCCTTTTCATTCTTATCCTCCCAACGACCCTTCTCCGCAAACCACTTAGGCAACGTGAAGTGATACAAGGTGACCATGGGAGTGATGTTTTTGTCGCGCAGAGCCTTGAGCATTTCGCGGTAGCGGTTGAACGCTGCGTCATCAAACTTGCCTTCTTGTGGTTCCAGGCGGCTCCATTCAATGCCCAAGCGGTACGAGTTGGCTCCCAACTCTTCCAGCAGCTTGATGTCTTCTTGCCAACGGTTCCAGGAGTCGGCTGCTTTTCCACTGCAAGGCTGGCCTTTCGTGGGGCAACGAGGATCATCAGAAGGCTTCACATACCACTGACCTTCCTTGTTTTTTTGCTTCTCCCACTCGGTCCAGTCATTGTCCATGCTGCCTTCGATCTGGTACGCCGAAGTCGCTGCCCCGAACAAGAATCCTTTGGGAAAGTCTTTTCCCAGGTCGGGGTTGTTGATTTCTTCCTGCGAGAATTGGGGTCGCCAATCGCAACCCAAGAGGCCCACGCTCACGACACCCACTACCAACGTCAACACCATCGTCCATCGTTTCATCGTGCACCTCCACCGAATTGATAGGTACTGCCCTCTCCCCACACTGCGGCGAGCGTAAACCCTGAAGAAAAGCTATTAAACAACCAGTTGGCGTAACCACGAACCTCCAAAGCCCAGGTGGAAGCCACCGCGAACCGGGCATAGGCCTCAACACCGTACAAAGCCGAGAAAGCGACCCCAAAGCTGCCGTACTCGAAAGCCAACCGGGCGACAGCACCGTCAGGACGATCCAACACAGAGAGCGCAATCGCAAAAGCTCCAGGACGAACCTTCAAGGTTAAAGATGGCCAAATTTGAAAGGGCGCTTCGTCCGTAAAGTCGTAGCGCATGTAGGCTCCCACGGTGAAAGCAAAGTAGCGCCACCCCAGCCCCACACGGGCAGTTGCTCCCATGGTTGAAGCACCAGGCAAACCCAACGGCGTGTTACCAAACAAACTACCTTCCACGATCAGCCGATCGAGAAAGTTGTTGTGACCTCTTGGTCGGAAACGCCCCTTCACTTCAAGAAAGCCATAGGGATCCCAAATGTTTCCGCCCATTTCATAGTTGTAGCCTGAGAAGAAGGCTCCTGTGGCAACACCGACCTCTGAAAAACTCCAGGGGGCCTGGGTGCACTGTCCCTTCTGGTCACAGAAACCACCGGCTTGAGCCGGACTTGTTGCAAGCCAGACCAGAAGCCCCCAACCCATCACAACCCCACATCGAACCCATCGATGCCTGTTGTGCTTTTTGGTGTGCTGTCTTGTTTTCATCATCATTCGCCTCTTGTGGGAGAAAGGAAACGGCAGAGGCAACGAACTCCGCCTCGCTTTTGCCTGTCTCTCTGGAGCAAAGCCTGTACCACTTTCAACAACCATACAACCCCTGAGAAACGTAGAGCAAAGCAACGTTACATTCGGCAAGTGTTCCACAGCGGAAACAACCCAAACACACAGGCTGGACCATAAACGGAACACTCCCCACATCCGAAACCACCCCTCAACCATCCAGACAGGAAACAGGAGGGCCGATTTTTCTTGCATCTCTCATTGCCTTCTCCTATGTCTTGTACACACTTTGGCTCGCCCAAAAAGACTTCCCTTCTCCCAATGATACGACATGTCTCGCAACGATAACTACTCCCAAACCAGCGTTTGAGGTAGAGGAAAAGCCAGGATGACTTCACAAGACAAAGGGTCCCAAGCGGAGGCTCCCCAATCCGACTCCAAACCCAACAAAGACGCCCAATCACACAACGCAACCCAAAAGCAACGCGAACCTGGCCTGTTTCGAGGCTACGGTAGCTACAAGCTTTTGGCGCTGCGGTTTGGCGCAGTGGCGCTCACATCGATCAGCCAGCCGCTGCTGTCTGCCCCCTTCAACTGGTGGCCCTGGCATTGGTTTGCCTGGGTCCCTTTTCTCTGGGCAATCACAGCACAAGGTGGCCGAGGTCGATGGTTGCTGGGTTTGTTTGGAGGAACGTTCTCCAACCTCATGATTTTCTACTGGGTTGTCAATTTAATGCCCAACTTCAGCAACATCCCATTCTATGTTGCTGTGATCCTTACCACGTTGCTGTGCATGTACCTGAGCTTACTCTGGGTGCTTCTCGCGCAGTGGATTCCACGCATCATCGAGAAGTTTCCAAACGGTTGGGTGCTGTTGGCCCCTTGCTTGTTGGTCATGTTGGAATACCTGATGCCCCAACTCTTCCCGTACATGCAGGGAGTGAGTCACTACCAAGTCATTCCCTTCGTTCAACTCTCCTCGATCACAGGCATTTACGGTGTAAGCTTCCTGGTTTTTTGGTCCAACACCATTCTCTTCCAGTGGCTTCGTCACCGACGCCAGGAACGCCCAGGACCGAAAAGACAAGCCATCGCCATCGCCATTGTTGCCGTCCTGACAGTGAGCTATGGGTTTTGGCGTCAATCGCTATACAAAAGCAAGCTTCCCGCCGCCAAGCGGCTCAAAGTTGGTTTAATTCAGTCCAACTACACCCCACACGACCATCGGAAAACAGGCTTCACCGAGGTCTACACCACCTACTTGGAACTCAGCAAACAAGCGGCCAAGCAAGGAGCCGACTGGATTGTCTGGTCCGAAGGTGAATTCAAACGTCCGCTCTCCTCCAAAGCCGCCAAGAACCTGCTGTCGTTTGCGTACAAGCAAGTCAAACGCCCCATCTTACTCGGAGGGTACGACTTTAAACGCCGCAAGGACGGTCGCTACGTGATGTTCAACAGCGCCATCCATGTGGACCGCTCAGGCAAAATGGGCCCTCGCTACGACAAACAAATCCTTGTTCCTTTCGGTGAGTATATGCCATTTGAGAAAGAGTTGAACTTTATCTACAAGAAGATCAGCTGGTTCTCTCGGTTTTCCCGAGGCAAGTCCATCGGCGTGTTTGAGTTGGACAAGATCTCTTATGGCTTCCTCATCTGCTACGAGGCCATTTATCCCAAGCGAGTTCGCCGCTCTGTCAACGCTGGAGCAGATGTTCTTGTCAACATCACCTACGATGCCTGGTTTGGAAAGACCACAGCTCCCTACCAACATCTGATGCTCGCCGCCACACGTAGCGCTGAGTATGGAATTCCCCTCATCCGTTTGGCAACAACTGGCTCGTCCACGGTGGTGAATGCGCTGGGCAAAACCGACAAGCTCAGTCCGATCTTTCAACGCAAAGTCCTGATGTACGAAGTTCCCCTCGTCCGGCTACCCTCCTTCTACGCCAAAGTTGGTGACTTGTTTGCCCTTATCTGCTTGAGCTTTGCCCTCTTCGCCCTCCTCACACCAGCACCGCCTCTGGAATCCAAAACTGCATAGATGTACGGAGCCGCACCACGGCAGTGGACTCATCAGAAACTCCAACGTTTTTTGGGAGAGAAGCGAGTAAGAAAAGGCACTTGTGAGGGGGAGTAGCTCTAGAGGAAGATTTTGTTAGCGACAGCGACCCAAGAGGCAGCGTTGCCCCTGGCTACAATCGCGATTCGACTGGCAGGTGTTGCTGTTCGTGTTGCCGTTGCTGTTCGTGTTGCTGGTACAACGACCTTGCTGACAAACCTCACCGTTGGAGCAGTCACGGTTGCTCAAGCAGAAGGTCTGGCAGGTGCCTTGCAGACAGAACTGGCCTTGCTGGCAGTCTCGATTGCTTTGACAGCTGTTCGTATTGCTGTTGCTGTTCCCATTGTTGTTGTTGTTACTTGCGACACAACGATTCTGTTGGCAGACCTCACCACGAGCACAATCTTGGTTGGTTCGACAAACGGATACACACTGGCCTTGCAGACAGACTTGACCTTGTTGGCAGTCGCGGTTGCTTTGGCAACTGTTGCTGTTGCTGTTTCCGTTGTTGTTGTTCGTGTTGCTCGTTACACAACGACCTTGCTGACAGACCTGGCCATTCTGACAGTCGCGGTTGCTCAAGCAGAAGGTCTGACAGGTGCCTCGCAGACAAACTTGTCCTTGCTGACAGTCGCGGTTGCTTTGGCAACTGTTCGTGTTGCTGTTCCCATTGTTGTTGTTGGTATTGCTCGCAACACAGCGACCTTGTTGGCACACTTGACCACGCTGGCAGTCTTGATTCGTACGACAGACGCTTTGACAAGTCCCCTGAAGACAGACCTGACCTTGTTGGCAATCCTGGTTCGAACGACAGCTGTTGGTGTTGGTGTTGCCATTGTTGCTGTTCGTGTTGTTTGTCACACAGCGGCCCTGCTGGCAGACTTGACCACGCTGACAATCTTGGTTGGTCCGGCAGAAGGTCTGGCAAGTGCCTTGCAGACACACTTGACCCTGTTGGCAGTCCTGATTCGAGCGGCAACTGTTGGTGTTTCCGTTGCTGTTGTTGTTTCCAGCGCGGCAAATGTTGTTCTGACAGACCTGACCCTGGGGACAGTCTTGGTTGCTGCGGCACAATGAGATGCAACGACCTTGTACACAGCGCTGATTTTGCTGACAGTCTTGGTTGCTTTGGCAGCCGTTGTTGTTGTTGGTGTTGTTGTTGGTGTTGTTGTTGGTGTTGTTGTTGGTCGCAACACAGCGACCTTGCTGACAACGCTCACCGTTGGAACAATCCTGGTTGGTCCGGCAGAAGGTCTGACAGGTGCCTTGCAAACACACTTGACCCTGTTGGCAGTCCTGATTGGTTCGGCAACCGTTCGTGTTTCCGTTGTTGTTGTTGGTGTTGTTGCTACGGCACTGACCTCGAAGACAAACTTGGCCTTGAGGACAGTCACGGTTGGTTTGGCAGCCGCTGTTGTTTGTGTTGTTGCTGTTGGTGTTGCCACCGTCACATTGTCCTTGGACGCAACGCTGACCCTGTGGGCAATCCTGGTTGGTACGACAGCCGCCGTTGTTGTTGTTGGTGTTGCCACCCTGGCATTGTCCCTGCACACAAGTTTGACCTTGGGGACAGTCTTGATCGCCTTGGCAGCCTCCCGTGTTATCAGGAACACAAGCACCCTGATCGCATCGCTCCCCGTTGTTGCAATCTTGATCGGTCTGGCAACCTTTGGGAGGATCACCAGCAATGCACACGTTGCCTTGCGCAGTCTGTCCGCACTTCGTAAAGCCCTGACAGTTGGCACAATCAGCGTCGGTTTGGCAGGTTTGGGGACAGGCCGGAGGAGTGTCATCCTTCACACACAACTTGCCTTGGGCAGTCGGTGCGCATTTGGTCGGTCCAGGACAACCCTTGCAATCGTCATCAGTTTGACAGGTCTGAGGGCACACTGGTGCAGTATCATCTGTGGTAGCAGAACCACCATCCGTTCCCGAGGTTGTGCCACCGTCGGCAGTCGAGGAGTTGTTGTTGGGATTGGTCGGAGCCTGACCACTACAAGCGATCGCGGCCGACATCACTCCCACCAAAAAAAGAACGGCAATGTAACGAGAAAACGTCCAATATTTCATAGATTTGCTCTCCACTCAAAACGCAACAGCATGAACGATATGGATCGAACATCTTCGGTATTTCTACGTATCCAGTTGTGAGTTTGCGCACATATTTTCAAACTATTTTATCTTTTGCGTGTGATATTCTTCAAACACCTGAACTACAAAAACAAAAAACTTGAGAAGCTCCACCCCTTCGTCGTCAAGGGTGCTTCAGAAGGCTCTCACCCCTCTCTCTCTACGCCCTCGTGGAGTTCCCCAACAGGCACCTCTTTCCTTCATTCTATATCAATGGTATAGAAGCTTGCCGCGAAGGGATGAATGCCATTCCCCTCTCCCCAACTTCTCCTTCACCTTTTGCAACGACCTGAAATTCTTTGTCGCCCCTCGTTGTTGTAAACTTCGGCGAATGTAAACGAGGGAACACAAGCCTCTTCCTTCTTTAAGACCTTGTGTGTCAACCCAATCTAAGAAAAGTTACGACATCTAACTTTCGTATAAGATTCTTTGATTTTGGGTTGCAATTTTCGCTTGACATGCTAGAACCTCAACACTACTATAGCCAACGACTAAAGCCTACTTTAAAAGTAGGCTTTATGAAACTACTGAAAGTAGAGTTCTTTTTTGTTCCTGGCCAGAGAATTTGGCGAGGAGAGCTAAGGGATACAAGACGATGACAACAGCAACGGACACCATCCAAGAGCTGGCGGAACAGAAATACAAGTATGGCTTTGTGAGCGACATTGATGCAGATGTCGCTCCTCCGGGGCTGAACGAAGAGATTGTCCGCTTCATTTCACAGAAGAAAGAAGAGCCGGAGTGGCTTCTCGAATGGCGCCTCAAAGCATTCCGCCACTGGCAAACCATGGTGGAGCCCAAGTGGCCCAACGTGGACTATCCCGAGATCAACTTTCAGGATATCATTTACTACGCGGCTCCCAAGCCCAAGAAGCAGTTGGATAGTCTCGACGAGGTTGACCCTGATTTGTTGGAGACCTTTGACAAGCTGGGCATTCCTCTTCTGGAGCAGAAGCGACTCACCGGAGTTGCGGTGGATGCGGTGTTTGACAGTGTATCCGTTGCGACCACCTTCCGCGAAGAGTTGGCGAAGCAGGGCATCATCTTCTGCTCGTTCTCAGAAGCTGTCAAAGAGCATCCCGAGTTGGTCCGTCAGTACCTTGGTTCTGTCGTACCCATCACCGACAATTTCTACTCGGCCCTTAATTCTGCGGTGTTCTCGGATGGTTCGTTCTGCTACATCCCGAAGGGTGTGCGCTGTCCCATGGAGCTGTCGACCTACTTCCGCATCAACACTGCGGGCACAGGACAATTCGAGCGCACCTTGATCATCGCCGACGAAAGTAGCTACGTGAGCTACCTGGAAGGCTGCACCGCCCCGATGCGCGATGAGAACCAACTTCACGCTGCAGTTGTTGAATTGGTTGCCTTGGAGCGAGCCGAGATCAAGTACTCCACGGTCCAGAACTGGTACCCCGGCGACGAACAAGGCAAAGGCGGTATCTACAACTTTGTGACCAAGCGCGGCATCTGCGAAGGCGCCCACTCCAAGATCTCCTGGACCCAGGTAGAAACCGGCTCGGCCATCACCTGGAAGTATCCAAGCTGTATCTTAAAGGGCGACCACTCTGTTGGTGAGTTTTACTCTGTGGCCGTGACCAACGGTCGCCAACAAGCTGACACCGGCACCAAGATGATTCACTTGGGCCGAAACACCCGCAGCACGATCATTTCGAAAGGGATCAGCGCGGGGCATAGCCAGAACTCGTACCGAGGCTTGGTTCGTATGGGTAAGAAAGCGTCCAACGCTCGTAACTACACCCAATGCGACTCCATGTTGATTGGCGATCAGTGCGGAGCGCACACCTTCCCGTACATTGAGATCAAAAACAACAGCGCCCAGGTCGAGCACGAGGCCACCACCTCCAAGATCGGCGAAGACCAGATGTTCTACCTGCAGCAGCGGGGCATCTCGGAAGAAGACGCTGTCTCCATGATCGTGAATGGTTTCTGCAAAGAGGTCATGAAAGAGCTTCCCATGGAATTTGCCGTGGAAGCTCGGAACCTTCTTGGCATCAGCCTGGAAGGAAGTGTGGGGTAACACAAAACCAACACACCACACCATCCCATCGAGAGGCCTCTGTCATGGAGGGCCTCTCTTCGCAAATCTCAGCGCCCTTTTTGGGGCGCTTCTTGCGTTTCTCTCGGCTTCCACGTGGTCCCTTCAAGAAACGTTGTCGCACAAGCCACCTACAAGCTTCGGGTTGTTCAAACCCCGACAACGCGGCCCGACCTCACACCAAGTCGAAGAAGCAAGATACGAAACAACAATCGCTACAAACGCCCCTTTCGATGATGGGGCTTCCAGTTACACTAGAGGAGTTGGGAACCATGTTGGAGATCAAAGACCTTCATGCTCGGGTAGAAGAAAAGGAAATTCTGCGAGGGCTGAGTCTGTCCGTCAAACCTGGTGAAGTACACGCCATCATGGGGCCAAACGGTTCAGGGAAAAGCACCCTGGCTTCCGTGTTGGCAGGCCGCGATGGTTACGAAGTCACCGGTGGCGAAGTCTTGTTTGAAGGGGAAGACCTCCTGGAGTTGGAACCCGACGAGCGCGCCGTTGCAGGTCTCTTCCTGGCCTTTCAATATCCTGTTGAAATCCCCGGAGTGGGCAACGCCTACTTCCTTCGCACCGCGCTCAACTCCGTGTTGAAAGCCCGAGGCAAAGAAGAACTGGACGGTGTGCAGTTCCTCAAAGCTGTCCGCGAAAAGGTCAAGCTGCTTGAGATAGATGAATCCTTCTTGAAGCGCCCCCTCAACGAAGGCTTCTCGGGCGGTGAGAAGAAGCGGAACGAAATCCTTCAAATGTCGGTGTTGGAGCCAAAGCTTGCGATCCTCGATGAGACCGACTCGGGTCTGGACATCGACGCGCTTCAGGTTGTTGCCAAAGGTGTGAATACGATGCGCGACGCCGGTCGCTCTTTCGTAGTGATCACCCACTACCAACGACTCCTGGACCACATTGTCCCCGACTACACACACGTTCTCTACAACGGTCGCATTGTTCGCTCTGGTGGGAAGGAACTCGCGCTGGAGTTGGAAGAAAAAGGCTACTCCTGGATCACCGACGCTGCATAAGCTTCGGTAGACAGGAGTCTTTGCCCTTGCACAGCCGAGCTTCAGAAAACCGAGCTTTCTGAGCTGTCGCTTGTAGGGAGTCAGAACCTAACCTTTGAGCGAAATGAGAAATCCAATGCAAACCGATACAACACCTTTTGGTAGCGCGTTCTCCCAGTGGTGGGGAAGCGCCAAAGGCAACGAGCCGACCAGGCTGACTGAGATCCGCAAGCAAGCCTACGACTTGTTTGTGGAAGCCGGTATGCCCAACCGCAAAACGGAAGAGTGGAAGTACACGCCTGTCCGCGGTCTGGAGAAAGCATCGTTCCAAACGTTGTCGAGCGCGCCCTCCACAAACCTTGGCGTCTCCGACATCCATGAGCTGGTTGGCGCCTCGCTTCCTGGCCACACGATGGTCTTTTTCAACGGTTACTTCCAACCCAAGCTGTCGAACCTGCCCGACGTTTCGAACGGATACGTGGGCTCCATCCGAGCGGCCTGGAACGAAGACCGCTGGGGCAAAGTCGTGGAAGAGCAGTGGGGTCGCCTCCTCGACTTCCGCAACAGCAACCCCTTCAACTGGTTGAACCAGGCTCTGGTCTCTGACGGTGCCCTGATCGTCATTCCCGACGGCACAGAGCTGGAAGAACACATCAACCTTGTGTACCTCTCCACTCCACAAGATGAGCCCACCATGGTCCACCCCCGCAACCTTGTTGTGGTCGGAGCCAACAGCAAGCTGTCAGTGACGGAAACCTTCGTCTCTCCCGAAGTGGAGAGCAGTTGGACCAACGTTGCATCGTCCTTTGTCTTGGGTGAGAACGCCGATGTGGTTCACACCAAAGTCCAGCGAGAAGCCGCAAGCACCTGGCATTTCGCACAGGTACAGGTGGAGTTGGCTGCCTCCAGCAACTTCCACTCCAACTACTTCTCCTTCGGCGGCGGCACCTCCCGTCATGAAATTGAAGCTCTGTTGATTGGGGAGAACGCTCACTGTGACCTGAACGGCCTGTATATGCCGGAAGGAGAGCAGCTGATGGTCAACCGCATCTGCATGGAGCACGCGTTTCCCAACTGCACCAGCAACCAGTACTACAAAGGCATCCTGGGCGACACCAGCAAGGGCGTGTTTAACGGCAAGATCTATGTCCGTCAGCAAGCTCAAAAGACAGACGCCTACCAAACCAACCAGGCGTTGTTGCTGTCGGATGACGCTGAGATCTACAGCAAACCACAGCTGGAGATCTTCGCTGATGACGTCAAGTGTTCACACGGTGCCACCAGCGGTTACCTCGATGACACGGCGATGTTCTACCTGATGTCCCGAGGCATCGCCAAAGCTGAAGCAGAACGCATTCTCACGTATGCGTTTGCCAGCGACGTTGTGCAAAAGGTTGAGATTGAGCCCTTGCACGACCTGTTGGAGTCCCTGCTTCAGCAGCGTCTGGACTATCAGTCTTAATTGGTTTTGATTTTTCAAGGTGGCGAGGCCTAGTGCCTCGCCCCACCCGATAGGAACCCAGATGAATACTCCGCACCAGCCCCAACCAACGAATGACACAGCAGCGACGGCGCAAGCCCCAAGCAAACCGCTGGATGTTGAGAAGATCCGGGCGGACTTCCCCATCTTGCAACAAGAAGTTCGTGGGAAGTCTCTTGTGTACCTGGACAACGCCGCGTCAGGCCAACGTCCGAAGCATGTGATCGAGACGATTGAGCGTGTTTACGAACACGACTACGCCAACATCCACCGCGGCGTACACACGTTGAGCCAGCGCTCCACACAGGCTTACGAAGACGCTCGGGTCAAAGTCCAACACTTCATCAACGCCGAGAGCGAAAAAGAAATTGTGTTCACCCGGGGAACCACCGAAGCCATTAATCTTGTGGCACAAACCTTTGGGCGCTCCCGCCTCAAAGCCGGCGACGAAGTGCTGATCTCCACGATGGAGCACCACTCCAACATTGTCCCCTGGCAGATCCTACGGGACGAGATTGGCATTGTGTTAAAGGTGATTCCCATCGATGAGCACGGCGCTTTCTCTCTCGAAGACTTCAAGGCCCAGCTTACGGAAGAGACCAAGTTGGTCTCCGTGATGCATGTCTCGAACGCCTTGGGTACAGTTAATCCGATCAAGGAAATGACCGCCATTGCTCACGAGCGTAACATCCCAGTGCTGGTGGACGGCGCTCAAGCCGTTCCCCACCTCGCAGTGGATGTGCAGGATCTGGACTGTGATTTCTACGCGTTCTCGGCCCACAAGATGTGCGGCCCCACTGGAGTTGGCGTCTTGTACGGAAAGTTCAAGATGCTCAAGTCGTTGCCTCCTTACCAGGGCGGTGGCGACATGATTGAGAATGTCACATTTGAAAAGACCACCTACGCCGAGCCCCCTGCCCGGTTTGAAGCAGGAACCCCCAACATTGTAGGCGGTATTGCTCTGGGCGCAGCGATCGACTACCTCCAAAACCTCGGCATGGACAACATCGCTGCTTACGAGCATGAGCTGTTGGAGTACGGAACCCAGATCCTCTCAGAGATCCCAGGCCTTCGCATTGTGGGGACTGCGCCCAACAAAGCGAGCGTTATCTCCTTCGTGCTCGATGGTATTCACCCCCACGATCTAGGAACCATTCTGGACAACGATGGCGTGGCCATTCGCACCGGCCACCACTGCGCGCAGCCCGTGATGGATTTTTTTAAGGTCCCTGCGACGGCGCGAGCTTCGTTTGCTTTCTACAACACCAAGGAAGAGATCGACCGGCTCGCGGAGGCGATCCGCAAAGCCATAAAGATCTTCCAGATGTAGACCATGTCCCAGAATCTCCAAGACCTCTACCGCAAGGTTGTCCTTGAGCACAACCGCAACCCCAGAAATTTTGGGGCGCTGGAGAATTTCACCCATCACGCGAAGGGAAACAACCCATTGTGTGGTGATTGTGTGGAGTTGTTCTTGCAGGTAGAAGGCAACGAGGTTCAACAAGTTGGCTTTGAGGGCGAAGGATGTGCGATTTGCAACGCCTCGTCTTCTCTCCTCACCGAAGCCATTCAAGGTCAATCGCTGCAGCAAGTTCACAGCCTTCACCAACGCTTTGAACAAATGCTAGCGGGCGAGTTCTCTGCCCAAGACGAACAAGAGTTGGGTCCACTTCTTGTCTTTACGGGGCTGGCTGACTTTCCAGCACGCCTCAAGTGTGCCACATTGGCCTGGCGAACTCTTCAGGCCGCTTTGGAAAACTCCGAAGCTCCTGTGTCCACTGAATCCTAAGGGAAGGATAAGCTCCAGGAGCAGCAGCCTGGATGTCTCCTTCCCCCACTCGTTTGCGAGGAACCAAGCGAATGAAACCGGAAACACACATGTCAGAAACCTCCACCACGTCCACACCAGCAGCCGCTGCCTCTAGCACAGACACGGCAAGTGAACCGGTCGCCACCTCCCACACAGAGGAAACCCCTGCAGTTGCGGAGGCACAAACAACAGAGAGTGGAGCGACGGCCGAAGCGGCTGCCACAGAGCCTTCCCCCACCGCCAAAGCCGTTGAGTACGACGAAGATGGCGAAGTGATCGGGATGGACGCAGAGCAAGACTTCGACAACCCTGGCATCGAGTTCGCCGTTCTTGACCCTGAAGCCTGGGCCGCCTTGGGCGATGAAGAGAGAGCTTGGGGGAAAATTGCTCTGGAGAAAGCCATTGTGGGTCAGATCTCCACGATCTTCGATCCAGAGATCCCCGTGAACATCTACGAGCTTGGACTCATTTACGAGATCATCGTCAACGACGAACGCCATGCCCTCGTTCAAATGACCCTCACCTCGCCAGCCTGTCCTGTGGCAGGAACCCTTCCTCTTGAAGTGGAAGAGAAAACCCTCGCGCTCGATGGCGTACAAACCGCGCGGGTCGAGCTGGTGTGGGATCCACCCTGGTCACCCGATCTGATGTCCGAAGCTGCCAAACTCGAACTTGGCTTCTTCTATTAATTCAACGCCCTCACAATTCCCTTCCGCACGGCTCCGGTTTAAGCCTGAGCTAGTCCTCAGGATCCAACTGAATCAGATACTCACCTCTTAAGATGCGCTGGGGGTTGGTCACAAGAAGCCGAGTCATCTCATCGGTGTCGACTTCGCGGGAAAGAAGCTCCAACATCTTTCCGATCTTCCCTGTAGGTCCATGCAAATCCGTTGCGCCCAAATCAAAGACATTCTGTTTCAGATAGGTTCGCGCCAGCTTCCGAACGGAGCCTACCCCGTTTAAGAGAAGACTGCACAGGTCGAGTTGCATGCTCCAACCCGACTCCTTCCATTCGTGAATGAGTTCCGGCTTGCGCAACAGCACGTCGTATCGCTCAGGATGAGCCAGGATCGGCCGGATGCCCTGTGTGGTCATCGAGAACGCCAGATCCTTCATGCGCAACATCGGGTCACGCAAGGCAAACTCAATAAGAAGATAAGGACCATCACCCCCAACAGGGAGAAGTTCACCGGCCTCCCAACGTTGCTCAAATCGATCATCGCACCAGATCTCAGAGCCTGGATGCAACTTCAGCGCGATGCCTTCGTTGTCGAGGTGCTCCTGCATCATGGCAACACTTTCGCGGATCTTCGCGCCAGAGACCTCGGGGAATCGTGGATGACCCAGATGACAGGAGACCGCAACATCAGAGTATCCGCAGTTGGCAAAGTCGCGGTACATATTGAGGGAGGCTTCGACAGAGGAGGCTCCGTCATCGATGTTGGGCAGAGAGTGGTTGTGAATGTCCACCAGGTCACTTGCGGGAATCTCAGACTTGGGCTGAAGCCACCAGAACATGAATGTTTTCCTATTCGTCCTGTAGTTTGGAAAGGTCCAGACGACGTTTGTCGATGCGCATTCGCTGCTTGAGCTTGCTCAGTTCGTCCTCTGCGGTCAAGACATCAAACTGCTCTTCCATAGAAGAAGCACGGAGACTTTGCGCTTCTCCTGCATCATGCAGCGCCGCTGGATCCGACGCAGTCGAGGACGAAGCGTCTCGTTTCCAACCCTCTTTGCGCTGCAACAGTTGTTGTTTTCGTTGCTGCAAACGCTGCCAAAAGACTCGAAGATCCTCACGCTCCGTCTTGGCTTCGATAAGCTGTTGATGAGCCTCCCTCTGCAACGATGGGTTCCCCGAACGCTCAGCAAGCTCATGACGATGTTGCCATAGGTGAATTCGCTCGTCGATAGCCTCCATCCGAGCCTGTTTCTTTTTTTCATCCAGCAGCAACCGAGAATATTCCTCGGTCCAGGCGTCTTCCAGTGCTGGATCGTCCTGCAGAGGCGACGGTGTTCCATTCCCTTCTTCGGGCCCAATCGTTTCAAACGGCCCGTTCTGGTTCACAGCCTCTGGCTGCTCCTGCATTAAAGAATGAGAGGATGCACCTGTTGACGGCTCGGCCTCCTCCACTCCAGCCGAAGATCGCATTTGCAGCCGCTTAGCCTCGGCAACAAGCCACTCCTCCTTCTCTTGAAGCCCTCGTTGAACCAGAGAGATCCATGAATCTCCATTGTCGTTGAGTCCCAAATCCTCGTGGAGAAGATCCCATCGGATCTCTGAAGTTGCTGCAAACAACTCCAAGGCCACCGCTTCAAGGGCTTCTGGCTCTTCCGCGACGGCGGCCACTTCCTGGCTCACAAAGAACTCGGCATCGCGCAGGCAAGCCTCCGTGGAAGGCTCCCACACAACCACAGGCGTGCAGCATCGAAGCAAAGAAGGCCACCCGGATGAAGAGGGACACGCCACGACAATGTCCGCCGCAGCAACAAAAGCGTCAAGATCATCCCGATGACCAAACATCTGGGCACGTAGCCCCCAGCGCTGGGCCTGCTCTCGCAGAAAGACCGCCTTTGCATCGTCCTCTCCGTAGTGCAACCACCAAGTGACCTTTGTCGAGACAAGAGCCAACGATTGCATCCACAAGCTCAACTGCGACTCTGAACAATCGTTGGCTTCGATCAAGACCACAGGTTGAGGTCCAGCCAGTTCACGAAGAGAAGCACCATGGTCAGGGGAAACAGGGGACTCGCTCAGAAAGGAGGCCACCTCCAGCTGGGTGTCAGAGACGCCATAATTCACCCACTCCTCGATCAGGCCGGGATGGGGCAGCACCGTTTTGCTCCCATAAAGAGAAGGCATCAACGCATCCCAATGAAACGCTGGGACAAAAGCCAACACAGGAACCGTTGAAGTAGGGTCCTTCATTAATGAAGAACGACGTGCCTCTTCGGCCAGCCATGCAGCGATGGGATGACATGTGATCACTAGATCGAAAGACTCAGCCTCCAAAGCGTCTTGCGCTCGCTGCACATCCAGAACATGCTGCAGCTGCCCAAGAACAAAGCGATGCGAGTCTTGTCCTTCAGGGGAGTCCCATAGCTGGAGGAGGCGCGGAAACCAGCCCATCAGAGGAGCCAACCCGGTTTGCAGCAGACCTCTTCCCAGGCTTTTGCCCCAGGTCGCCACCACATCCACAAGTTGGACCTGGGCTTCAGGCCATGTTTGCTCCAACCGATGAAGCAAACGCTGGGGAAAGCCGGGAAGTTCAGAAGGGTCAAGGCTGGCGTACCATACGGCTAGATTCATCACTTGTCCTGTTGTGGGGTCGAATGGAAGCACGACATTAAGGCCAACATAGGGAATCCTTTGAGAGATTCCAAGGCAATTCATGCAATTTTTGCTTGACAGAGTGGGCAATCATCTCTATAAACATTGGGAAATTCGGTGTTCTTAGGAGTGGTCACACCACGCTCCCCGTATGTGAGCCCCGCCGGTATCCTTCTAAACCGCGGCACATACAAGGTTGTTTGTGGTTGTGACTTGTTTGCGTTTGGCCCTCCGATTTTCTGCGAATCCCTGCCCCGGGAGTGCTCTTTTGCCAAATGCATGAAGTGAAATGAGAAGGAGCGAACGATTAAAGAGCCTCGTGTAAATGAAGCCGTCCGAGCCAGAGAAGTTCGATTGATCGGTGCTGACGGAGAGCAAGTAGGGATTGTATCTTCTCGCCAGGCCCTTGAAATGGCGGAAGAAGCAGGACTAGACCTGGTGGAAGTGGCGCCCAACGCCCGTCCTCCGGTGTGCAAACTGCTTGACTACGGCAAGTACAAGTACGAACAAAAGCAAAAAGCCAAAGAAGCTCGGCGTAATGCTTCTCATATCCAGGTGAAGGAAGTGAAGCTCCGTCCCAAAACGGACGAGCACGACATCCTAACCAAGATCCGGCACATCCGACGATTCTTGGAAGATGGAGACAAAGCAAAGGTCACCATCATGTTCCGAGGACGTGAGATCACTCACTCGGATCGAGGCCGTACCATCCTGGAACGCATCAAGGAAGAGATCGGCGAAGAGGCCAACGTGGAAATGGGCCCTCGCATGGAAGGCCGCACCATGATCATGATCATGGCACCTGCCAAAAGCGCACCCACCACGTAGCTCCCGCTGCTGTCTCCCCCTTTTTATTGGCCAAACCTACCCTGCCGGGCTTTCGGCAGGGATTTCCGGGTTTGGCTTGTTTTGTCTCTCCCATTGGGAGTTGGTTTGTCTGCGAAGCGCACCTGCGCTTGGCGAGGGACAAGCTTGTGAGTCCGATTCGTATCCACACATCAGTGGTTTGAATCATAAAGTTGCTGATCTGTATCTGTTCAACATAAGGAGCCATCCGAATGCCGAAGATTAAGACCAACCGCGGCGCGGCCAAGCGATTCCGTTACACGGGTAGCGGCAAGGTTCGACGCAACAAGGCCAACAAAAGCCATATCCTCACGAAGAAGTCCAACAAGCGCAAGCGCAACCTGCGTCAGAGCACCATCGTGGACAAGACCGACGAAGGTCGTATCAAGCGAATGATGCCCTACGGACAAAAGTAAGCCATCTTGCCCACCCGATCCCTTGGATCTTCACCAAGAGATCGGATGCCCTGGGCCTAAACCTTTCTCGAAATAACTTTTTTTCCAATGGGTTGACAAGGCTAACGCGACATGGTAAAGCCCATGTCCGCCAAAGCGAGAGCCCCAACGGCTTCGTATGGCCTACAACGTTTGGAATCATAGTGTAAGGATATGTAACCATGAGGGTTAAACGCGGATTTAAAGCACGCCGACGCCGCAACAAGCTCCGCAAGCTCGTCAAGGGCTTTGTGGCTGGACGACGTCGAATCTACCGACAAGCAGCCGAAACTCTTCGCCGCGCTCTGGCGTTCTCCTACCGGGATCGTCGCCAACGCAAGCGTCACTTCCGGAAGCTTTGGATCACCCGCATCTCTGCGGCAGCCAAAGCCAATGGCTTGTCCTACAGCCGTATGATCAACGGCCTGAAAAAAGCAGACTGCGAGATCAACCGCAAGATGCTGGCCGACATCGCAGTACGCGATCCTGAGACGTTTGGCGCCTTGGTCCAGTTGGCCCAGTCCAAGTTGGATTAACCCACGCCACATCACCACCTCTTTATTTCTTTAACTACTGACTGACAAGAAAGAGAAACCTATCATGTCCAAAACGGTCACCAAAGCAGATTTGATCGACGGTGTTCACCACAACGTTGGATTCTCGAAAAAAGAAGCGGCCGACATGGTCGATCTGTTCTTTGATACGATCAAAGAGACCCTGGAGTACGGTGAGAAACTCAAAGTTTCCGGTTTTGGCAACTTTGTGGTCCGAAGCAAGCGTGAACGCATCGGCCGTAACCCCCAGACTGGAGAGGCAATTAAAATTTCTGCAAGAAAAGTGTTGACTTTTAAACCCAGTCAGGTATTAAAGAACGCGCTCAATTCGTAAGAAAAGCTTTTTGAAGTTTTTCTCACGTGGGTGAGGTGACACGCAAGACATTCTTTCGAGCGTTCATCTTATCATTGGTCGGGGCGTAGCGCAGTTTGGTAGCGCACTTGACTGGGGGTCAAGGGGTCGGAGGTTCAAATCCTCTCGCCCCGACCATTTTCTTCCTCTCCTCTCTTTCTTCCCCCAAGAATCTTTCTTCATCAAAGGCATCACATCGTGCGTATTCTTCTTGTGAACGACGATGGAATCCACGCCAAGGGCATTCATGTGCTGCAGCAAGCAGCCCAGGCATTCGGCGAATGCATCACCGTCGCCCCCCACGACGAGAGCAGCGCAGTCAGCCATGCCATCACACTCCACGCACCTTTACGATTACGCAATCACGGACCCAATGCCTACGCAGTAACCGGAACCCCCACCGACTGTGCTTACATTGGCCTGCACAAGGTGCTTGATCCTCAACCTGATCTTTTGCTCTCAGGAATCAACTACGGTCCCAATCTAGGCATTGATGTGCTGTACTCAGGCACGGTCGCAGCAGCGATGGAAGGATCACGAGCTGGTGTTCCTTCTGTTGCCTTTTCCCTTGCCACACGCCATCCCACCGATGAAGACTGGGAAACAGCCGGTCGTGTGGTCCGCGAGTTCCTGACCTGGTACCTGGATCAGCCTCCCCTCCCCCAAGGAAAACTTCTCAACGTCAACATCCCCAAAGGCCCCTTGCCAACACCCGCACCGTTTCGCGCGGTTCGGCTGGGTGAGGTCGATTACCCACCCGATGTTGCAAGTCGAGAAGATCCTCGCGGCGGCTACTACTACTGGATTGGCGGAAAGCCCCCTCGTCTGGGCGATGAACCCGACACCGACACGGGCTCGATCCTGGAGAAGCATGTGTCAGTCACCCCGCTGCATCTCGACCTCACGGATTACAGCAGCCTGGGTGATCTACAAAACCGTTTGACCTCAACCCCCAGCAAGAAAGAGACTTGACGCCATGACGTCCCAAGAGACTTCCACCACGGATCAAGCCACTTCTTCCCTCGAAGCCAAACCGTCTGACTACTACCAAGAGCGTGATCTCAAGGGATACGCTGGCGTAACTGTACGCGGGGTCCTGATGGGCGGCGCCGATGTGATCCCCGGTGTCTCCGGCGGAACCATGGCCCTCATCGTTGGTATCTACCGGGAGTTGGTGGCCAGCATTAAAGCCTTTGACTTCCATGCCGTCCGCCTGTTGCTCTCTGGAAACATCAAGGGCTTCAGCCGACACGTCAACCTGCCCTTCCTGATCGCTCTTGGTATGGGAATCCTGGTTGCGATCGGCTCACTCTCCAAGGTGTTGCCCAAGCTGCTCTACACGTACCCCGCTCCCACCAAAGGCTTCTTCTTTGGTTTGATCCTGGCGAGCATCTACCTCGTGTGGCAGCAGATCGAACGGCACGACGCCGGAACAGTCATTATGGTCTTGCTGGGCGCTGTTGGAGCCTACTTCTTCGTTGGACTCATCCCCGTCCAAACCCCCGAACACCTCGGCTTTATCTTCCTCTGTGGATTTATCGCGATCTGTGCGATGATCCTTCCAGGGATCAGCGGCGCTTTCCTGCTGCTTCTGCTCGGGAAATACGCGTTCATCTTGGAGTCGTTGTCGAACCTCATCAAGTATCGCAAGATCGATCACAACTTCCTTATCGTTGTCGTTTTTGCGGCAGGATGCGCTTGCGGCTTGCTGGCCTTCTCACGATTCTTGAATTGGCTCCTCGATCGGTTCCACGCTCCAACTCTCGCAGCGCTCACCGGTTTGATGATCGGCTCTCTGCGTAAGATCTGGCCCTACCAAACAGGCACAGGCGACTACCAGACCGTACAGGAGCTGACCACCCAATACTTCTGGCCGTTCCGTGAAGAAATCCTCTTCACGTTGAGCAAAAAAGGCCTGTACATGCAGAACCATTGGCCCAGCCAATGGAACTCGCAATACGTGTTAGCCGCTGTCCTGGTTGTGGCCGGAGTGATGTGTGTGCTAACTCTGGACTTTGTCGCCAAACGCCGCAACCCCAGCGCAGGATAAGGAGCCAACGCCATGGAACGGAAGCACCTCGATCTCAACTTGTTTGTCCGCGATGTCCCTGACTTCCCCAAGCCAGGAATCTTGTTCAAGGACATTACGCCGCTGCTCGCAGACGCCGAAGCCTTTGGAACAACCATCGCCCGCTTTGTGGCAGAGTTCCGAGATCAGCGCATCGACAAAGTGGTGGGCATGGAGTCCCGTGGCTTCCTCTTTGGCACCCCGCTGGCCCAAGCTCTCGACGCAGGCTTTGTTCCTGTGCGCAAGCCTGGAAAACTCCCGGCAGAAACGATCAGCGAAACCTACTCATTGGAGTACGGCGAAGACACTCTGGAAATCCACAAAGACGCGATCCACCCCGGTGATCGAATTCTTGTCATCGACGATCTCCTCGCCACTGGCGGAACCGCTGCCGCAACTGGACGTTTGATCGAAAAGCTTGGTGGCACCATCAACGGCTTTGCTTTCGTGATCGAGCTGGGCTTCCTCAATGGCCGCGCCAAACTCGGCGACACCCCTGTCTTCAGCCTCCTCCAATTCAACGACTGATCTCCCCCCTCTCCTCCACAAACCAAACCTTTTCCAGCCTCAACCGTTGTATGCTCTGCCCATCATCTCTTTTCTGGGGAGCATGCAACTCATGACCGCACAACGACGCAAATACCCACGTACGCCTCACCTGCCCTGGTCCGAAGGCGCGACGTCGGATGACATCACCCTTGATTTGGCCTCTTGCTTCGAAGGTCGCGAGGTTGTAGTGACCGAGAAGATGGACGGTGAAAACACCACCATGTACACCGACTACATCCACGCGCGCTCGCTCGACAGCAAACATCACCCCTCGCGCAACTGGGTTAAGCAACTTCACGGACGGATCGGCTACAACATCCCCGAAGGTTGGCGTATCTGTGGCGAAAACATGTACGCTCAGCACTCCATCATCTATGATGACCTGGAGAGTTACTTCTACCTGTTCTCTGTCTGGAACGAAGAGAACGAGTGTCTTGATTGGAACGAAACGATCGAGTGGGCTGAGCTTCTTCAGCTCCCCGTTCCTCCCGTTCTCTACCAGGGACCTTGGGATGAAGCCCTGATCGAAAACCTATCGTTCAACCCAGAGATATGCGAAGGCTATGTAGTTCGGACAGTGGCTGGGTTCGCGTACACCGACTTTCAGAAACACCTCGCCAAGGTCGTTCGGGCCAACCATGTGCAAACTGACGAACACTGGATGCACCGCCCTGTCATTCCCAACCAGCTCCGAGACACAACCGAAGCCATCGCCTCTTAAGAGAAGCCCCTGCATCTTTCGTTACCATCACGTCCAGAAAGGGTAGCCCCATGGAACCGTTGGTTGCTGACATAGTCGCTGGCGCACGGCCAACGATGACCGAAGTCTTGAACGCTTGGGGCTCCTGGTGTCCTTTGCTTCATGAGCTGGAAGACACCCCACAAGATCCAGAATGGCACGCAGAAGGCAACGTCCTGATTCACACCAACAACGTGCTCCATGAGGTGTACCAACTCTTGGAAGGACCTGCGTCTCACCTGGGCCAGGATCGTCAACTTGCCCTGATCTTAGGCGCGATCTTTCATGACATTGCCAAGCCACTCACAACACGAGCCCAAGAGATCGACGGCAAAGAGCGGATCGTTGCTCCTCGCCATGCTGACAGAGGCCGATCGTACCTGGCTCCCAAACTCTTTGCCTTGGACCTACCCTATTCTCTGATGTACGAGGTCCTCGCCCTTGTTGGTCATCACCATGATCCCGTCAAGTTCGTGCGCAAAGAAGCTCCTGCTCACAAGTTTCTACGCCTCGCCCGGCAGGTTGATACTGAGTTGGTGTACTTCCTTGAAGTCGCCGATATGTTGGGACGAACCTGCAACGATCTTCAGAAGCAGCTCGACACGATTGAGATGTTTCGGATGTTTGCCGAAGAGTACAACGCCTGGAACAATCCCACTCCACACCAAGACTGGCACCAACGCCTCAACGAGCAGCTCGCTGATGAACCGGAAGAGTGGCAAACGTACGTTCACGCCAAAGCCGTCTGGGAACGAGAAACAGGACAGATCTTTACGCCCGAAGAAGCGATCTCGCGCTCGTACGATGCGAAGGAAGGACATTCTCATCTTGTGCTGCTGTGTGGTCCGAGCGGCTCCGGCAAATCAACCTGGGTGCAGCGCAACCTTCCTGGCTACGAGATGGTAAGCATGGACACGTTGAGGAAAGAACTTACGGGAAAAGTTAGCGACCAGTCCTCGAATGGCAAAGTCCGTCACATGGCCACAGACGAACTCAAGGAACACCTTCGTCGCAAGCGCAATGTGGTCTGGGATGCAACCAATCTACGTCGAGACTTCCGTCGCCCCTTGATTGATCTGGGCATGCGCTATCATGCACGAGTGAGCCTGGTTGTGTTTCATATCCCCGAACACGAGATCATAGCCCGCAACGCCCAGCGACAAAGCGCCATCCCCACCGCTGTGTTGCAAAAGCAACTCCGCAACACCGAATGGCCTTACCTGCACGAAGCCCACGACGTCCAGTACATCGACGCCCAAGGACAACGGCTGTTGTAAGAGCGTCCAACGACGACCTTGCGCAAGCGTCTCCTAGAAAGGTTCTTTAGGGGCGGGGTTGAACCTTCGACTTTTTCTTCACAGGCTGCACGATGTTGAGGTACTTGAAGTAGTTCGCGAGGATATCATTGGGCTTGAAGTTCCGCAGTCGAGGGCGCGCCATGTAGGTACGGGTTCTCGCACCTGCGCCCAAAAAGACGGCATCGTCGATCAAGATCTGGTTCAGTTGCAGATACATGAACGTCCGTTGCGGTGAAGGCGGCAAGACGTGGGCACGTTGAAACAGCTCGTTGTATTTGGGGTTGTTGTAGTTCCAATTGTTGGGTCCAGGGGACGCATTCGGCCCATAAAACAACATTAAGTTGTTCTCCGCGTCTGGGTAGTCAGACGCCCAAGCCAGGGCAAACATCTGCGCTTTGCCCTGACGTAACTTTCGCGCAAGCTGGGGAAATGTGCTGAGTTCGTACTTTACCTTCACGCCGATCTGCGCAAACTGCCGCTTCAACATCGCTTCACGGTCTTTGGCCCCTGCGCTAAGGGAGGTTGCGATAATTAAGACCGGCAGCCCCTTTCCGCCAGGATAACCAGCCATCGCAAGGAAGCGCTTCGCCTTCTTCAGGTCTCGCTTCGGTCGAGGACCTGCAAACCCGCTAAGACCGGGTGGAATTGCCCCTTGGTAGATGGTCAACGAGTTGCTGTAAAAGACTCGATTGATCTCGTTGTAATCGATGGCATACGAAAGAGCCTTACGCAAATACCTTGCCCGCTTGCTGTATCCCCCGACAATTGGGTCTTTGAAGTTAAAGCCTGTGTAAATAAAATCGAGCAAGTGCTCCTTGCACAGGTAGTAGCCATGTTGTTTCCAGGTCCGCTTGAGTTTGCGCTCCGTGTCAAACACGGCGGCGTATCTTTCGTTGGGCACAACAATAAAATCCAAACGGTTCATCAGGAAAGGATACCACTGTTGAGATATCCCACGAACCTGAGCCACAAGCTTGTCCACAAAAGGAAGCTGCTTCCCAGCATCCAGATGAAGGTTGCGTTGTTTGTCTTGCTCCGAGAATTGCGTGGGGTAACGAGAGTGTTTGTACCGTTTGTTCTTGACGAACACCAAAGTCTGACGGCTTCGAGATTGAAACATGAATGGGCCTGTACCCACAGGATGTGAACTGAATGTTCGCTTGCGAGTACCAACCTTGCACTCGACCACCTCACGGGGCACTACACCTGTAGAAGACATCGCCAGCCGATGAAGAAACTGTGCGTCAGGCTTTATCAGTTTTATCTGGAACCGATAGCGGTTTAGGCGCACAAGCCCCGAGACAGCCGCGTCGTAGTCGAACGGTTTCCCCTTCTTCATCCGAAGAAATTGCCTTGTACGATACGGACCAAGGCCTGCAATTTTCTTCGAGTAGAGCCACCAGCCTTGGGGCCGCAGCATACGGTTGGCCATCCGCTTGATGGAATACAACACATCCTTCGCGACCAACTCGCGTCCTTGCCTTTTTGGAAAGCAAGGGCTGGGGTGAAAGAAGATCCCCTGACGTAGGGTGAACGTATAGGTCCGCCTGTCCTTGGAAACCGTCGGCATGCTCTTCAAGAGCAAGGGTCTTAGGACGAGGGGTCGTTTCACGTAGTTATATTCCAACAGCGGCTCTACCACCAACGAGCCCAGCTGTGCATCATAAATGGACCCATAGCGAATAGGATCAAGGGAGCCAATCCTGGCATTGATAGGAACCTGTAACACCTTGGGGATTTTCGGAGCCTTGGGCAACGAAGGACGCGTCGCAGGCTCTTTTTCGCGGGTGTATGGGGCGGGAGACTCCGCGTACAGGCTTCCAACAAAGAGAACCAAGAACAAGCACCCGATCCATATGTTTCGCAACATGGACATCACGCTCCTCAATCGAATGGTTTTCTGTTTTTGTGATTTGAATTTCAAGCCTTCTGACCTTATCACTGGAGGCTTTGCGCAGCAACACACCTTCATTCTCGCAAGACACGATTAGACATTCGATAGCATCCTGTTGTAGCTTCATGGATATACTTACGAAAGAATGCAGGGAGCCTTGGTATGAGTGTCATGTCCACCCCGCCCGGTCCGGTCGTGTTTGTCCTCCGACCGGCCGACTGGGAAGCCCAAGACTATGTGGTTAACCGAAACATTATCGGTGACCACCTTCATCAAAACGCGGCGGCGAAGTTGCCTCTGGCATCCCTGGCCTACGACGGCCAAGACAAGTACCACCGCATCCTCCAATCCAATGTCGCCGACGAAGCCCATCGTCAGGCTCTGTTCGACAAAGCGACCGAACACATCAACAACATCGACTTCCCCTGGGAAGAGGTGGAAGTCAACGGCGCTCAGGCCATCACTTGCGCGCATGAATTCGCCGCAGAGTCCGTGATGTCGCCGGTTCACCTCGCTTCCATTCAAGAGCGTTTGGGTACTGTGATGGTTTCCGTATCCATCGCCCGGCGAGGCTACATCATGTATGTCGCCAACGACATGTCAGAGCTTCACCAACAAGCGTCTCTGGCTCTTTCGTTTACAGGGAACAAACACTTCCTCAAAGCGCCCGACACCGACAAGGTCAGCCCAGAAATCTTTATGATGATGAGCGGGCAGATCGTTGGCATCCAAGAGATAGAAGGTTCCCTTGAACTTCGGGATGAAGAAGGTAATGTTGTCGGAAACATCACCAAGGAAGAATACACAGAGTTGGAGCTGGCTTTTTCCTCTGAAGAAGAGGATAACGACATCGAAGAGGAAAGCTTCACCCGAGAGATCTACATCAACTGGAGTGAGATGTCCCCTCTCCAACGCTCAAAGCTCATCCAAAGCTTAAATGAAAAAGGCAAACCAACGTTCCACAAATGGAGCTATGAGGCCGACCTTGACCCGCTGCATTACAGCATCCCTCTGGATTGGGACGGCTGGCCCAAAATGGTCGCATTCTTCGTTGTGTTGATGGGAATGCTCAATGTTGTGATTGATGTCTATCGCATGCTTGTAGGCTATGACCACATACCCAACATCTACCTACAAAGTAGCTGGGTGAAGATGTCATTGTATGTGGGCTTCTTTGTCTGGCTTGTTCGCGCTGTCACCCTCCTCTACCGGGACATTACTCTGGGCGCGACACCTTTTGAAAAGGGTACTTACCTGTACTCCACTGCCGTCCTCGGTGTGAGTTTCCACGCGGTATCGTTTCGCTCCATCACCGAGGGCGGAATGGTAGGAACGATCGAGCGAACAGCGTACGATACAGAAGGAAAAGGGATGTTGTGGTCGTTTCAATACGGAGGCGACACCCATGTGTTTGATTTCGACGACAAGGACCAACTCCAACGAGTCATCCAAGCTGTCGAAGAAGAGCAGCAGTTCGCCCAAAAAGCCCGAGACAACGGTGACCTTGAGACGGCCTCACAGTACGATCCTCTTGCTCTCTACGAGCGCTACGAGTTTGAAGAAGAAGAAGGTTTTCCACTGGAACGCTGGAGACCGGGTCTCCCCAATTGGTTGAAAGAACCAACCTGGGTCATCCTGCTGCTGGGTATCTCTCTTGGAGTTGGGTTCAGCACACTCCGCGACTGGCGGATGGACACCGAATTCTTCAAGCACATCAGAACCCAAGCACACGTGAACCTCTACGAAGTCCGTGGAGGACGCTACCACAAAGACGACATAGAGAAACACATCCTCCCGGTCATTCGGCTGAAGCAGACGAAGAAAGAGAATACGCTCAAGGCTTATCGAGACTATCTTCAAACCAAACCGCCGGCAACGTTAGCCAAAGAAGCCAAAGCTAGCATACACAAGCTATACGAGGAAGCTATCCAGCGCTTCAAGACCCAGGCTTCCAAGAGCAACCCTCAGTTGATGCCGTTCATTCAACGTCTGCTGAAACATCTTGAAGCGACACAATCACCGTACGTTCGGGTCACATTCCAGGCCCCCACAGAGAAAGCCCTCCAACGAATGGATGACAAGCTTCAAAAGAGCAAAGCACAACTGACCAAGCTACAAGCCTTGATTAAGACATGGGAGAAGCGCGCACGCAGACGCAGAAACAGGAGGCGAAGTCGCCGGATGCTTCGTCGTTTGCGGGCGATGGCGCGACGCTACCAAAAGGTCCAACTTGAACCTGTTGCGCCTCACTTCACCCAGGGCATCAACCAGATCAGAGAGTCCGAGATTGGAGCCATCCTTAACAAGAGCTTCCAGACGATCTTTCCCAAGGACATCCTGCAACTGACGGGAAAAAATGTAGCACCAGCACGTTCAGGTGGTTCCATCCCTGCGACGGCACCGACTCTTTTGGTTTCGTACCAAATCACTCCAACAAGCCGACGATACTCATCCAAACGGAACCCCAACCGCGTGTTTGTTGGCATTCAGGTGCAATTCACGATTAAGTTTTCGATACCTTCCAGCCCACCGCCCTTGCGCTTCAACCTGACAGTCAACCCGCCGCACAAGTTCTCTGTTACATCGTACGTATCCAAAGGTGCATCGGGCTTGAATGACAAAGCATTGCTTCAAGATCCGAAGGTCCAGAAGCTTCTCAGACGTCCGATGAGTGACGCCCAACTCAAAGCCTTTGCCAAACGACTCTTTGCCCGCCAGCAGAACAGCCAAGGAGGTCGTCAGGTTGATGCAGACAGCGTGTACAGCAAGATGGCAACTCTCGCGTTCCAACAGCTTCGTCGCAAACTCCGTGACTCGTTTTTTGCCCCAGATTCTCAAGCCTTTCGCCGTTGGAAAGTCCAGCCTTAATCGTTCAACGCGAGGGCCTGGACGCAGCATCAAGACTCTTCTGAAGGCGCTTCAACAAAATGCGCTGCATTCGCTCAAGCTCTTTTTGAGGCGTGGACTTCTCGCTCATTGTGGGATTGTTAAGCAACGCCCCCTTCGAAACACCCAACGAAAACTGAACCATGCTTCCAAAGGATTCGTACGCTGACGAAGCCATCTTGTTGTACATCATCCGGACATTCTCTTGTGCAGCCTCAGCCTGACTCATTCCTCGTGCGGAGTTGGGAAAACGGAACATGGAAAGATAAGGCGTGGGTTTGGTGTTGTCCGTCCTCACCCACAACCGCCTGGACCTTGCCCAAAGCGAAGCCTCCCAGTGGTACTGCAATCCCGTGTAGTACCTCGCACCCCATGTTTCCTTGAAGAACTGCTTCTTCAGCACCTCTGCGGTATAGCGGATGTGAAGCGAAAAAGGCCGATCGTACTTCTGAAAGAGGACCTCTTTTACTTCCAGCATGTGCGATGGAATGATGGAGTGAAAGGTTTTGATGATTTGCCATCTTAAATCACGCTCACGAGCCCCATGAGCGCCGACAGAAAATGCTCCATAGAAAGGCTCTACCTTGATCGAAACCTGACGCGCAGGATCAAAGCGTTCACGGCTGCTTCCCTTTCCCTTCACCTTGCGCTCAAACGAGATAGACAGTGTCTGAGTCCCCTGTGTTTCGACCGCTTCCAAGAGGGTCAAGATAGCTTTCTTCGCTTTGGGAGAAGCCAGCCTTGCTTGCTTAAGATAACGAACGCGAACCCGCGCCACCATATCTTGAAGTTGTTTTTTCCCTTCCTCATGGAAGAGCGCAAATAGCTTCTTGGATAGCTCCGAGCGTAGCTTCGGGACGCGAGTCAATCGCATCATAACCTGCAACCGACGTGCATCGTTTTTGTAGGTATGAAAGTGGTTGACCATCGCCTTGTACACGTCGCGGTGCAGAGACGAAGGTAAGTCTCCTTTCAACAGCTGGATGTAACAATCCAAGGTCTCACACTTCTGTATCGACGCAACGTGTCCTGCCTTCTGACTCTGACGCGCAAGGAGATACCCACCACCAACCGCAAAGAACGAAGCCGCCAGTAAAGACGCAGAAGGCAACCAGCGCTTCCAACGTGGAGAGGCCGACGTTCCCCCGTACAGTAACGAACCTTGCAGAGGATCAAACAAGTTCAGCATGTCTTGGTTCTTGGCTTCGCGCCACCGACACACAAAGTTACCGTAACGCTGCAGCAAGGGCTCCAGGTTCTCTGCCACATCATGAGACAAATGAAGCCTTAAGGAACCTTTTTGGGTTTGCAGTTGCACATCACAGCCTTCGTACACGCTGTCTTTGTATCGGTGACGCATACCCACCGACTCCACATCACGCCACAGAGCCACACACTGCACGCCGTCTACATCCACACGCACAGCATGAGAAGGCGTAAGACACACAAATGGCTTCAGAGGAGCACGCCAGAACGCAAACAAATACCGCGCTCCCCACACCAGGCCCACAGCAAAAGGCAAGCATACAAGAACCCATGTCAGCAATGACAACGACTTGAGCAACGTCGCCAGCCAGGGAAGAGCAGCAGACCCGATGCCTCCGAACAACACGGCGCTCCAGGCCGCTCTTTTTCGATGCCCTTCCTCGTACAAGAGATAGCGGTGTCGCTCCCCTGGGCTCTCTTGCCACGCCCGAAGACGTTGAAGGACTTGTCCAGAAACTCTCGAAAACGATACGTTCATGACGCAAACCTACGATTCGTCATAGAGGCAATGCAACCCAAGCAGCGATCGATACAACCGGCTACAGTCCAGCCAGAATGAGCAGAAGAACGATCCAACCTACCAGAAAGAAGCTATTGATGGTGATGTCGAGCAATTCAGGGTCCTCGGTTCCCCAACTCCCCATACTCCATTGAACGGAGTAAGAGGCGTTCCACTCAGTCTGAAACGACGGCCTTGACAGACCCTGTTCTTCCAAACGTTTTGTTAGGTCGCTGCTAGGAAACCGCATGGGTGACAAAGGGACAGGCTTGTCCGTTTCGGACTCCAGCACACACACCACAACACCCAACGAATTCAACGCGTCGCCATGTTCCAGGGCCAACTCTTCGTTGTCAAAGCAAACCCGCAACGTATCCACCGAGCGACCGTTGGGAAGGCGATGGTGCAAGAGAATCGTCTCTAGCAGCTCCATGTCGCCATCGCTCCAAGTGTCTTTTGGCTCCAACGTAGCGCGTAGGTCACAGATTCGCTGCATCCCGTCCTGTTGGTAGCCCATCGGTTGCAGGGTTGCAGTGCCCCACTCGTATGAGGATTGCTGGCTGCTTGGATTGGTCACAGAAGCCACTCGCCACATCAAAACGCCCAATTCTGTAATGTCGAAAAAACAAAGAATAGAGAGAACAAGCCTCAAGGATCAGAGTTTGGATGTCAAGCCATCTGCACATTCTCAAAAAACCGTGAACGATCGTTTCAGCCTCGAACACTATAGGTGCAGCCCACAATTGAAAGTTGTAGCATCGCAATAGCTATTTCTCTTCAGCCTAGTTAGAACCTAGTCACGACACAGCCCCATTTAAGACTGATAGGAGACGTATGCATGAAACGTTCGCTTTTCCTTAACTTTGTTTTGTTGTTGTGTTTTTCGATATTGTTCCTCGCCTGCACACCACAGCCTCAGAGCCTCGGTCAGAGCGGCACATTCTTTGGAAACCAGTCTCCGCACAAGACATCCTCGCAAGACGGACTTGGAACCATCCAACAGGGAGTCACAACAGCCTACTATGGCTTTGACTTGCCCAACCCGCCGCCACCAACATTCCCTGCCCATGTACAACAAGCTATCACGGCAACAAACTTTCCGATACACACGGGTAACTCCCCCAAAAGAGTGACAGGCTTGTGGAAAGTCACCCTCACCATTACAGACAACAACAACGCTGGTATTGGCCAGGGTGCAGTTCTTATTGAAGGTATGTCCTTTTGGGGTCAAAAGAACGGAAAGATCAAGCTCGTCAATCACTTTAGCTCTGACCCAGGACAAGGTTACACCAGCGGCAGCGGTAGCAACTTCACCATCTACACTGTTGTGAATGTCTACAACAGCACATGTCGCTACTACACGTTGTTTTCTGGCACTCGCACTGGAAAGAAAGTTTCAGGGGAGATCATTCGTATCCTGGACCCTGCTTGTGGACCGTCGGGCTGGCTGAAAGCAGACATGGAGTGGGAGCGCCTCGGAAAGGCAGTGAAGACCACAGAGATCCCACAAAGCGTCCTACAATCTCTCCAGTAAACAACCCTTCCCCCATCTGCATCATGTTACGCATCCGGCTGCAAGTCA
Source organism: Deltaproteobacteria bacterium (assembly GCA_006226375.1). GTDB lineage: Bacteria > Myxococcota_C > UBA6777 > UBA6777 > UBA6777 > M3003. The sequence goes on from SBHC01000043.1 coordinate 31,676, forward strand.
CGAGGCCGAAGGGTCACCTCCTCGTACGTCTCTTCGTAGTCAGGGTGTAACGTACCGCACCAACGATCCCACCAATTGAAGTAGATCCCGTAGTTTCCTTTCCCCCGATAATGGTGCATGTTGTGATGCGTGGACGTTGTGATCCACCGGCCCACAGGATGACTTGCAAAACCCTTTGGGTATAACTCATACCCCAGATGCCCCAACACATTCATCAGAGTCATAAACAGCAAGAAGATGCCCAGAGCGCTTGGGTGATGCGGCACCGCGAGGGTAAGCACCAACGTGATCCCCGACTGCACAAATGCCTCCAAAGGATGAAAGCTAAACGCAGCCCAAGGAGAGGGGTTGTGCGACACATGATGCACACGGTGAAACAGCCAAAACAATGACTTGTGGTGCATGGCACGATGCGTCCAATAGAAGTATGCGTCGTGAACCACAACCATCAAGATGAGGCTGAAGACATAATAGGACCAACCGTAATCAGAGATTCGTTCGTATTGTACGGTCCAACCTCGCCGCGCACAGGCAAACACAATGCAGCCCATCACACCAAAGATGGCAAAGGTAGACACCGACCAAAGAAACTCTTTACGCACCCGACCCGGCTTGGGGAACTTAAGTTGGATCCGGCGGAAGTGCAGTCGTTTCCGAAGCCACTTCCAACATAACAAGTACGCAGGTCCTGCAAACAACAAGTAGCGAAGAAACACCAACACAAACACGACTGTTGCAATCCACAGCGGAAACCACGGTGAATCCAACAAGGCAAAGTGTGTGCGCCGTAACCAATCCATCCCATGCCCCTCTATCCAGAAACGAACCTTGCAAGGTTGTTCAGTCTACATGGAATCAAACCTTCCGCCAACTAGCCTTTCTCTCATGGGTGTGGTCATTGGCCGTTGGTTTGTTGAGCCCGGCGTCATCACAAACCACCCGTGCCATAGGGTTGCTAGACACACATGAGTCGCTCTCTTTCCCCACCTGAGCACAAAACGACAGCGACTTCGACGAGGAGAAGCACGTTTGCCCTTTGAAACAGATCTCACCGTTGGAACAGTCCTTGTAGCAATGGGCTTGCTCCCACTCCGACGAACGAACACAGACAAACCCTTTGGCACAATCACGATGCGAATCACACGCACCAGTTTAGGGGATGGAGTCTTCAACGATACATCGGCCCCAACTTTCGAGACATCGCTGCCCTCCAGGACAATCTGCGTCGGATTGACAATCGCCTCGACGACAACGACCACGCCGACAAGTATACCCAGAGAGGCACTCGGCATTGGACGTACACTCTATGCACTCGCCGCTGACACACCTGAAACCTGAGGTGCAAGGCTTTCCACACTCACCACAATGCTTTGGATCGGTATCGAGAGAGGCACATGTTTCACCACAAAGGGTCTGTAAGGGGTGACAGCGAAAAATACACTGGCCACTCCAACACTCTGCACCCTGTGGACATCGTCGTCGACACTGGCCACAGTTTGTGGGGTCTTTAAGAATGTCTACACAAGTCGCATCGCAGCAATGACTTCCTTGGAAACAAGCTCTTGTGCACCCTTCCAAAGAACGCTCAGGGGCTTTGGTTTCTACAAGCTCTGAACCACCTGCATCTGCAAAGGACTCCGCGCCACCTCCCCAAGAGTCTGGAGCAGGATTGTCCGAAATGTAGGCCGAACCACACCCAGAGAAACAAACCACCAGAAACAAGAGCGTCCCCAGCCTCATCCAGAATCGTCCCATCGTTGCACAACCTCTCTCATCTATTTCTACAAAGATACACAGTGGCTCTACCTTGCAAGTGGTTTTCTTCTTCCGTCTCTACGGTGCAATCCTTGAACAGAGCATCTCACGGATGCTGGAGACGCATCACTTTCGTTGTCAAAGGCTAGGCGAACGCCGGATTCTATGATACAAGGCCCCGCTTCCGAAACATTTTATAGTTCTCATTTATTGCTTTGACATACAAGAGGGCATAGTTATGAGCCTTTCCGATACCCCACGACCCAAAACATTGGAGTCCGTTAGCATTGCGCCGCCGCCTGTAGAACAGCGCGTTCAACGAGGTGCAATGTTTGCCGCAGAAGGTGAACGACGTACACGTTACTCTCTGCCGTCTTCGCTGCGTTCTTCCTCTCCAGTAGGATACCGCACTCGTCTCACCATGAGCCAGGAGGAGATCGACCAGGTGTTGCCTTTGTTGGCTCTGGAGCGTCCCACGGGCTTTGCTGAGGTCCAGCCAGTCACCGAGCAAGAACTCTTTGAAGAGTGCTCCTTGGGAGTGCTGTCATCCCGCCAGTCGACCAACTACCGCGGACACCAGCAAAAGACCCTGGGACCCGAAGAATCGAAGCAGGTCGCAGCGTTGTTGAAAGAGCTGCAAGGCCAAGACGCAACCGTCTTGGACGGCGCATCGTACACCCATGTGTTGCTCTCTCGCCCCTACCGAACGCCGTTTACGCTGCTTCTCACGATGGTGGGTCACAAGCCCCTTCTCAACCTGTTCACGGTGCCCTTGCGCGCGCTGCGCAAACAATTCCAGCACATCACCGACATTCCAACCATCGGCTACCTCCAAGACCTTCACATCGGAATCTTGGCAGAAGCGATCGAGCGGGCTGCAGTGATTGCCTCGTGTGGACGTCGTCGAGCCCAGGTTCACCAGGCTCCTTTCTGCGATGACAACCGAACGAAAAACCAGCGCATCATCCGAAAGCTGGAGGCGTTGTGCGGATTGACCTGGGGACAGCGGATGCAAGGCTGGCGAATCGCGCTGGTCGCTCAGGTCGGAGAGGCCCTTGAGGACGAGCGTATCGCGCTTGAACCCAACGTGGCACGGAAGCTTGGAGCCAACCTCCTCGCTTTTCGTAGCGAACGCATCCAGCCTGGAATCAACCAGGAAGAGAAAGCACCGGAACAATACCAAAACCGCCAGGACATGGACGTCTCTGACAAGCTTACGGAGATGGCAGGACGAGCATCCTACAATGCGTTTGCCCACTGGACGGGTGTGGATCGAGAGCGCGCTAAAGAGTTGTTGTTGCTGGAGCGCATTGACGTCCTCACCCCCGGTGGCAAAGACCGCCTTCGCAACATTCGTCAGGCCCTCAACGACGTGACCGATCGCGTGATTAAGGACCTGCCGCTGTGGATTGATCTGCCCACAGGAAAGCTGTTCAGCCGCAACGCCAACCGGGGCCGCAAAGCCTTCGCCCTCGCTGGCCAACGGATTTACCTTGGCGGACTCTCCCACAAAGAGATGCAAGACGCAGGCATTGGCTGGGAGCTTGCCATCCGTGCCGTCGGCGCAGTTTCTGCACGAAGCGCCCTCTACAGTGAGCTGATGGGCGTTTTGGACCTACCCGAATCCTGTGATTTGCTCGCAGGCATCTGCATGATGGCAGGCCCCGTGAACCAGAACGACATCGGCAAAGAGTTTTACGGCGCGAAGGACCTCCTGACACCTGCTTATCCCGACCGCGACCCGACCACCCTGCTTGTTTGGACGCTGAAGGCCAAGACCGTCGCGGATCCCATCGGTAACGAAGAGCAGTTGCTCAACGCCAAACGAAAAGGGGCGTTGGTCGATTTGCGAATGGGCCCTCACGAAGCGATTGAAGTTCGCAAAGGTTCGTCCTGGAAACCAATGCGACAGCGCGATGGAAAAACATCCGAAGAGCGAGCCTTTGCCGACCAGAACAACTTTGTGACGGATAGCAACGGCAAAGAGATTCCCGGAAACACAGGACAGTCCTGGCCGGAATCCTGGAGCCAGGAGAGCGTCTGGTAGCATCGCTCCAAGGGCTACTTTTCTTCCAAGAAGGAGGATGATAGAGTCGGGCAAAACTACACAACGGGAGGATTCATGTGTCGTTTTGTTTTGTACATGGGAAGCCCCATCACCATGGATACGTTGGTGACACTGCCTGACCACTCACTCATCCATCAAAGCTACAAGAGCAAAGAACGGGAAGAGCCCCTCAACGGTGACGGCTTTGGTGTGGCCTGGTATGCACCTGAGTTGAGCCCTGAACCTGCGGTGTTTCGGCAGGTGTCTCCAGCCTGGAGCAATCGCAACCTCTACGACATCGCTCGGGTCACCCGCAGCCACTGCATACTCGCCCACATTCGCGCAGCAACTCCGGGACTCCCAGTGATGGAGACAAACTGCCACCCTTTCCGCTACCAACGCTTCTCCTTCATGCATAACGGCTACATTCCCGACTTCTCCTGCATCAAACGTTCTTTGGTGGGAGAGTTGAGCGAGAAAAGCTACCAAAAGATTCTGGGTTCCACAGACTCGGAGCACATGTTTGCTATCTTTCTTGATCAATTCGATAAGCAGGAAGGCCAAGACCCCAAAACCGCGATGGTCGAAGCAATGCGAGAAACCATCCAACGTGTGTTGTCACTGATGAAACAGTGCGGCATTGATGAACCGTGCTTCCTCAACCTGGCAGTAAGCGATGGAACTCATGTGGTTGTATCGCGTTTTACGTCAGGAGATCCAAAGAGAGCCAACACTCTGTACATCCACGAAGGCAAAAGCTACCGATGTATCGATGGTGTCTGCAGAATGGAAAACCCTGACAAGGAAAAAGGTGCCATCTTGATCGCTTCCGAGCCTCTCAGCCAGGATCCAGGTTGGGATAGCATTCCCCCCAACCACATGGTCGTTGCTGACGTTGACCTGAACGTTCAATTTGTCCCCTGCTAACAGTATAGCTCCTGCCACCCTCCATCCGATAGCTACCCACAACCCAAATGGACTCACCTGCTGATGAAAGCCAAGACTTCATTCTCGCTCAAGGACCAATTGTTCAACCCTGAAAAGGTAAGCTATCTTTCAGGGCTCGTGTCCTCTGTGTATCCGGCATTTCAGGAAGATCAATTCCAACACGACGTGATGATCGAGTTCCCGCAACTTGAACTAAAAGAACGCATCGCACACATCACGGAATGCCTTCGTAAGTATTTGCCGGATAGCTACCTGGAAGCTTTGAACCTGTTACTTCAAGCTTTACCTCCCGAGTTAGACCCGAACCTATCCGACGACGACTTTGGGGACTTTATCTTCGCAGCAATCTCACTGTTTGTCGCAACGTACGGATGCACCGAGGAGCACCTGACGGTATCGTTTGAGGCTCTCAAGGAATGCACCAAGAGGTTCTCAGCCGAGTACGCCATTCGATTTTTCATCAATGAGTTTCCCGAAGAGACCCTGGCATTCCTTGCAACATGTGCCACAGACTCGCACTACCATGTTCGCCGCTGGGCAAGCGAAGGAACACGCCCCAAGCTCCCTTGGGCACAGTCTCTTGTGATGGAGTACACCCAGCCGCTGCCGATCCTGGATTTGCTGTTCGCTGACTCCACCCGGTTTGTCACGCGCTCTGTTGCCAACCACCTGAACGACATCAGCAAGCTCGACCCAGACCTTGTCGTCGAAACCCTGCAGCGCTGGCAAGAAAGTCAGTCCCAAGAACCCAAAGAGATGGACTTCATCACCAAACACAGCCTCCGCACCCTCGTCAAGAAGGGACACGAAGGCGCTCTTGCGATGCTTGGTTTTCCAGCAGAGCCGAACGTCACCATTTCTGAGTTACAAACCTCGACGCCTGAGGTCAAACTCGGTGAGGCCTTTGAGTTCTCGTTGGTTCTTACATCCCACGAAGACCAAAAGCTCCTGATCGACTACGTGATGGAGTTCGCAACCACCGGAAAACGCGCACGCACCAAAGTGTTCAAGCTCAAGCAATGGGACGCTCCAGCCGATAGCTCGCAAACTCTCCGCAAGAAGCATCGGATGAAGCTCATGACCACACGCAGCCTCAGCCTGGGTCAACATACCATTACGCTGCAAATCAACGGTCAAGCCTATGACTCGTTAAGCTTTGAGTTGGTTGAACCTTAAGACACAAGCACAACGGGAGGCGACATTGAAGTATCCAAGAACCTATCATCTTGTTGGTTCACTGGGTCAGGACAAGCCTGATCGTGTCGCATGGTCCGAACTCCCAGGCGAGTACGTTGTGATAGAAGAGAAGCTCGATGGAACCCAAGTGTCTCTTCGTATGGAAGGCCCAGGGCAGCTCATCTTTCAAAGCCGAGGCACGGTTCTCTCGGGAGGCCCTCACGAGACCGAATTCGCCCGATTAAAAGCCTGGGCCTACGCTCATGTGGAGTCGTTATGGTCCTGTTTGCAGTCACGCTACATCTTGTTCGGCGAGTGGTTGTACGCCAAACACACCGTCTTCTATGACGCCCTGCCTCACTACTTTTTCGCCTTCGACATCTGGGACCAACACGACAGCGTCTGGCTCTCCACACCCAAGCGACGCGAGCTTCTCGCAGGAACGCCAGTCGTCTCGGTCCCTGTGTTGTTCGAAGGAAGCAAGGAAGACGCTCCCAAACTGGAGAGCCTTCTGCAACCCTCGCTCTACAAAACAGAGACATGGAAAGATAGCTTGCGGGAAATAGCGCAACAAACAAGCTATCCCTGGGAGCGCTTGCTTCAAGAAACCGAAGACAGCCTCTATCCCGAAGGACTCTACATCAAAGCAGAAACCACCGAAGAAACCGTCGGTTGGTACAAGTACATTCGACCCGACTTTCTGCACAGAATCTTGGAGTCGGAAGGCCACTGGCGTCAACGAACGCTCCTCCCCAACCAACTGCAACCTGGAGTGACCCTGTAGGGGACAGCTTCCCCTCTGCAGGTGTGAGGACCTCATGCTTTATCTTGTCATCGAACGCTACAAAGACCGCAACGCCAAAGCCATCTACAAGAGAGCCTCGGAGCAAGGCCGGATGTTACCGGAGGGTCTTCGCTACATCGACAGCTGGGTCGAGACCAACTTCGACCGATGCTTTCAGTTGATGGAGACCGAAGATCCAACGTTGTTTAATGCATGGATCGCAGAATGGAGCGACCTTGTCGACTTTGAAGTTGTTCCCGTGATGACATCGAAACAAGCGTTTGCCATGATGCAAACCTAGCGGCGGCGAGGGAGGACATGTCAACGTGATGCTATTCAGATGAGAGAATGGAGGGGGTAAGCACAAAAAACGCGGCACCGTTCGAGACGATGCCGCGTCAGATGTTACCCAAGCAACCCAAGAGAGAGCATGCTCAACTCAAGGTTGCTGGACAAGAAGCGGTGTGAGCCTTTTTCAAGGATCAGCCAGCTTTGATTTTCTCTTCCAACTCGGGAACAACTTTAAACATGTCATCCACGAGTCCGTAGTCCGCCACCTGGAAGATGGGAGCTTCGGGATCCTTGTTGATGGCAACGATCACCTTGGAAGACTTCATACCAGCGAGGTGCTGGATAGCACCGGAGATGCCGATAGCGAAGTACAGGTTGGGAGCCACAACTTTACCGGTCTGGCCGACCTGAAGGTCGTTGGGAACGAGACCCGCGTCACAAGCGGCGCGGGAAGCACCCATCGCAGCACCGAGGGTATCAGCGAGGGACTCAATCATCTCAACGCCAGCAGCGTCTTTCATCGCGCGCCCACCGGAGACAACAACGTCGGCTTCGGTAAGGTCGGGACGCTCCGATTCGGTCGCTTCCAGCTCCATGTAGTTAACCTTTTCGATGGCATCTTCATCGAGGTCCAGGTCAACAGTTTCAACGTTGGACTCACCACCGGAGGGCTCTGCCGGGTTGAACGCGGTGTGGCGCAGGGTGACCACTTTGCGCTCGGTTTCCACGCGGATGTGAGCGATCGCTGCACCCGCCCAAACCGGACGCTTGAAGGTGCCATCGTCGAGCATCTCAACAATGTCCGCAGCCATTCCCACATCAAGGCGACCCGCGACACGTGGCATCAAGTCTTTTCCGATGATCGTCGCTGCAGCGACAATGATTTGAGCGTCTGTGTCATTGGCAACCTGAACCACAGCCTGGGTGTAGGCTTCGGTGGTGTAGTTTTCAAACGAGCTGTCTTCGGCCACGTAAACGTTGGCTGCGCCGAAGCCAGTCAACTCGTTGGCCATATCGCTGACGTCTTCGCCGATCAGCAAGATGTTGAAGTCCAGACCGAGGGTAGCAGCCGCGCTCTTGGCAAAGCCGAGAGAGTTAAAGGTCACTTTGCGCAGCTCACCGCCAATTTGTTCTGCAAGAACCAACAAACTAGCCATGGATATCTCCTTTTCTATAGCAGTACAAACCTTAAAAGATAGTTTGAATGTTCAGGATTAAAGAGCCTTGGCTTCGTTGCGGAGTTTGGACAGCAACTCGTCGACAGTCTCCACGATCACACCAGCTTGACGTTCCGGCAACGGCTCATAGCCCAACACGGTAACCTTGGGCTCCAGGCTTACGCCCAGATCGTCCAGGGTCAGCTCATCCATGGGCTTCTTCTTCGCCTTGATGATGTTGGGGAGAGCGGGGTAACGGGGCACACAGAGGCGGTCGTGTGCAGTCACGAGAACGGGAAGCTCAGCTTCCAAGGTCTCCAGACCACCGTCCACTTCGCGAACCACAATGGCCATTCCGTCATCAATTTCAACGGCGGGCTGCTTGGCTTTTTCCTCGGGAGACTCCAAGGACTCCTTCTTGGAAGCGAAGGTCAGCTGGGGCCAGCCCAGGTGCTCTGCCAAAAGTTGGCCGACCACGTTGCTGTCGTCGTCGATCGCCTGCTTGCCCATCAGGATCATGTCGGGCTCTTCTTTGTCGGCCACGGCTTTGAGAATCTGCGCGATACCTGCCTGGTCCGGCATGCTGTCCACTTTCACCCAGATGGCGCGGTCAGCACCGATCGCACGAGCGGTCAGCAGGTGCTGGGTGTCGTCGGAGGGCTCGATCGAGACCACAACCACTTCCGCATCATGGGCAGACTTCAAACGAACAGCTTCTTCCAAAGCAATTTCATCAAAGTAGTTGATCACATACTTCAGACCGTCGGTCACAATCCCATTGCCTTCGCTGTTAATGCGAATTTTGGATTCGGGGTGCTCGACGCGCTTGGCAGTCACAAGGATTTTCATCGTGGACTTCTCCATCTGTTGGTATCAGGGTTCTGCCAGAACAAGCCCGGCATAACGCGCTTCATCAGATACAAACACAAGATACTGACCGTGCAATAGCTTGTGTTGTTATGGAATTGAGAGAGATGGGACGCTTTCTCATCGAATGTCCCTCTATGGAAACCTTGTGGTTTCCTCTTTATCGTCAGTACCTAACCTCGTTTAGGCTGGGCGCTCCAGAGACTGACAGAGTCCGTTCAAAACCATGTCAGCCACCACACTCGAAGTGTGCTCCAACGAACTCTTTTGACGAGACATCAACCAAGCCAGAGCCAATTCATCGACCGCGCCAAACAAGGCACGTCCCGTGATGATTGGATCCACACCGCTGTGAAAGACGCCAGCGTCAACCCCCTCCTGTAATATATCTTGTAGCAAGCGAAGATATTCCACAAAGAGCGTATTTTCATATTCTGTCAGGAAGGTTGTAGACTGACGCAACACCACAGAGATGATGCTCGCGATCTCAGGCTCCTCCTCCACCATGTGGAGATGAGTGTGAAGGAAACAACGCAGCTTCTCTTCCGGCTCTGTGACCTTTTCCAACGCTTTTCGCAAGATCCCAAGGACTCGCTGCATCACCTCTTCAAACAAACGAACCAAGAGCTCGTCTTTGTTTTTGAAGTACAAATAAATGGTCCCGTCAGCGACACCCGCCGCCTTCGCGATATCCCGAATCTTGGTGTGTTGAAAGCCTTTTTTCGCCAACACCGAAATCGCAGCTCTGAGAATCTCATCCTGCCTAGCCATACGTCTTTCCTTCCGCACAAGACCGCACTGAATCACAATTCAGTTTCAATCGGTAGGCAGACTATGGCTTCTCCAGGCGTTTGTCAAGGATTCTCTGATGGAGAAAAATGGAGGGGGAAGCGGAGGGTTAAGGGCCGTCAACAATCTCCAGTTGTCCCTGCCACAGGGTGAACCGAGAGGTCCATACGGTTCCGTTAGGATATTGAAGAGTTACTACATGTTTTCCAGGGGTAGAAGGGAGCACCCGGGCGGGCGTCCATCCGCGGTAAAGTCCGTCGACAAAAATGCGCGCGGGCTGCTTGGAGCGGACCACAATGTTCGCGCTGACACCGGGCGCCCCGACTTTGTGAGAGGGCGTGGTCAAGACAACCTTACGGACCTCTTTCCCCTCCTTGACCACAAGCCAGCCGCTCCACTCCATATTGAGGTACCCATTCTTCACCCGCATCTTGTACTTCCCAGGTCGCACAGGAAGCTTGGCGACAGGAGCCATGGCCACCAGCTTCTTGTTGAGGAACAACGCTCCAGGTGGGTAACTGTACAAGGTGAGAAAACCATCACCAGGTCGCTTGCGGTACGACTGTGTGGAGCGGGTCGCCATCTTGGAAGACACGATGACATACCGACCATCAGCCTGCACGTAGAGTTCATCGCCAGGCATCAGCACAGGGCACACCTTTTTGCGGATGCAGAAGCGGCCAGGTATCACCACTTTCTCTTGGGGCTTCCCTTTAACATCGTAAGTTCGGACAAAGGCATTGCTTCGTTCCCAACGACTGCGTCGGGTTCCCACCCGTCTCCCCTTTCGCATCACCACGACATGACGGTTGGCCACCACCTGCACTGGAATCTCAAGAACTCCGTAAGTTTTGTGGATGACCTTCACGCGATGCGCTCCCGGCAGCAAGCGAAGGTACGCAATCACGCCGCGACCCAGATGCTGCCCGTCCAGCCAAATGTCATCCTTCTTTGACAAGGTAAAACTCAACCAACCGGACACAAAAGGACCGCGCAACTTGGGAAGCCTGGCTGGAGCCACCCAGCGTTTCCGAGGAGCAGGTCGCTGAACAACCAGCTTTCGACGTTCGGGCGGCCTCATCGGAACCACAACCTTCACACGGCGGGAAGGCGGCTCAACACGACGAGGAGTCGGTTTTGTACGAACCACAGGCGCTCGTCGCGTAGTGGGTTTCGACGTTGGCACCTTGGCTGGCTTGGAAGCAGACTTCACCCAAACCGTGCGAGCCGCTGGACGAACCACTCGAACCTTAAGAGATGTGGCTTGACGAGGCACCACAGCCCCCACACGAACGGGGCGCGACGCCGCGGCTGGCCTGGAAGTTGGCCGAGAGGCTGGCCCGGCCAGCAACAAAGAAGGAAACAACCCAAGCCCAAAGGCTCCCATCATCCACGTCCAACGCATCACTACCCCCATCGCTGCAACTCCACAATGTTTCCTTCCGGATCAGTTACGTACACAAAAGTGAGAGGCCCGGCTTGTGGGATAGCCACAGAGACAGTCTCTCCAACCCGGCTTCCTCCAGCCTCTAAGACGGCCTGAACAGCCTCATCCACATCATCGACAGCAAACGCAATGTGTCCAAAACCTGGACGGTTCGCAGCAGTCGGTTGACGCTCCATCTCTTGTTGATAGGCGAAGATCTCCAGGGTTGGACCGTCCTCACCGCAACCTGGCAACCGCAGGTGCATTCCTCTAAGATGTGCCCCTTTCACGCCAGTGCTCTGTTCCAGCCAAGGCTCCGACAAGTCACGGGCAGGCGCAAGGGGCACACAGCCAAACACCTGCTCGTAAAACGCTGCCAACTTCTGCCAATCGTGAGCAATTAAGTTGGTATGGACAAAACGCGCAGACAACGCCACCACAAAGGCTCCTTTTTTTCAATCCTTTGTTAACCACAATTTCGAGCATTCTCAGCCGACAACAAGGCTCCGAACAACATACAGGGTACACCCAAAAAAGCCCAGTCATAAAGACCAGGCTTTTTCCGCTCACCCAAGAAAGCAACACCACGTCAGGAAGGGACAAGATAGCTTGGAGCCGGTGATACACCGACACATTCGACGACAACAAATCTCGGAAGAACCTCAGTCCACATAACCCTTTAGCCAGGCGATAGCTGCGTCATCGGTGACAAACAACTTGGTCGGAAAAATCGGTTTGTTCACTCTCAGGTACAAACCCCCCAGAACCTTGGCCACAGGTGAGTTGATCATGATAGCCAGGGCTAAGATGGAATCGTTGGCTTCAGCCCCAGAGCTATAGACTCGGGCCTCTCTTGAGATCGCCTTGAGCTCTGCAGCGTAGATCAGCATCGGAATTCTTTTACTTCTCGACAACATGTCGTGAGTCCTAATGTTTTCCATTGCCATCTCAAGAGTGACTTCTATAGGCTTAAACTCAAGAACAGTAAATCCTTCGTCGCTCAGCCATAATTTGGCAGACTGTGTTTCGATGACTTCGTCCATCTCTCCGTCCCTAAAAGGCGATGTCGACAGCAACCCAATACAACCACAGAGGTTATCGTTGTCACTACATGAAGAAACGAAAGGTTAACTCTGCCCTCAGATGACGTCAAGAGCGACCTTTAAGAATGTCAGGCCTGAGAAGTAGCCTGTCATGAACAAGAAGCAAACCAACACTCCAAAAAAACCAGCCATAAGAAACATGAACCTCCATACACTCGCCAAAACCCAACGGTGTCAACTTCGTCATCTCTGATGTATGCGACTTATCCAAGCTATCAAAGCAATTCCATCCTCCACAAAAACGATCAACAAAAAAAGCAAACCAACCTGCTGAAATTAAAGCTTTACAAAGAATCGCCCGTTATTACAAACTGAGGGAGCCTGTTTGGCTTTACACAATCCAAGTATGTTCTTATAAGGCCTTTGAGGCTAGAGGGTTAGGTTATGGAGAAGCCACGGATCATGGTGGTGGAGGACGAGAGCATCATCGCTCTCTCCCTACAAAGGAAGCTAACAAACTTAGGATACCAAGTGCCTACAGTGGTGCCATCAGGAGAAGAAGCGCTAGAACAAGTGGCTTCCAGCCCTCTGGATCTGATCCTCATGGACATCATGCTAAAGGGAGAAATGGACGGTATAGAAACAGCCAAGCAGATCCAACAAACGCACTCGATTCCGATCGTGTATCTGACCTCCTATTCGGACAAGCAGACCTTCCAACAAGCCAAGCAAACAGCGCCAGCAGGTTATTTGTCCAAACCTTTTGATGAACGAAGATTGCAGATCGCGATCGAGATGGCTCTGTACAAGCACGCAGTCGAACGAAAACTTCGGGAGGGCAGACAGAAGTTTGAGACCACGCTCACCAGCATTGGAGATGCGGTTATTACCGTAGACGGACAAGGAAAGCTGTCCTTTCTCAACCCTGCAACCGAAGCGATCATTGGGTGGAGTCCAACCGAGGCACAGGGACAAGAGCTACACCTTGTACTGCCCGCCCTTGAAGGAGAGACCCAAATCACTTTTTCGTGGTTGCAGAAAAAATTGCTGGGCAACGCAAGACCAGTGCACCTCAGCACACAAACCACGATTTACGCCCAGGACGACTCTGTCAAACCCATCGACCTTACAGCATCCCCCATCCTCAGTGAAGAAGGCGACTTGCTGGGTATTGTCATCGTGATCCGAGACATCACCAAAAGAAAGCAGATGGAAGATGCCTTAAAACGGGCCGCCCAAGAGCTGAGCGAGAAGAACACAAGGCTGCAGCTCACGATGGAGCGTATGAGCGTACTCTCTCAAATGAATGACTCGCTGCATGCGTGCCAATCTCTGGACGAAGCACACGAAGAGATCGGTCGCTCCTTGCCCAAGATCTTTCCCGAGCACAATGGAATGATCTCTGTGTGTGATGACTCCCAAGAGCAGTGCCACACCATCCGCGTGTGGGGGAACTCTCCCACCATGGTCTTTGGGCAAGCCTTTCAAGCCACACAATGCAAAGCTGCATGTATGCAGAAGGCTCAACTCAGTTCGAACTGCGACCCCAAAGAGAGCTGTGACCTTGCCAACCTGGCCTCTTCCAGTCCCTATCTTTGTGTACCGATCGCATCCCAGACAGAACTTTTTGGCATCCTCCATTTGCACCTTCCCGAAGGCTTGCCCCAATTTTGGTACACGGAAAGCAAAAAGTTGGCCCAACAAGCCGCGGAGTCGATGAAGCTCTCGTTAGCGAACATCAAACTTCGACACATGTTGCAGGAACAATCCGTTCGCGATCCTCTCACCGGCGTCTTTAATCGCCGCTATCTGGAAGAAACCGTGACCCGAGAGCTATCACGTGCTCAACGCGAAGGCTACCTTGTAAGCCTGGTGATGCTTGATATTGATTTCTTCAAGCGATTAAACGATACCCATGGACACCAAGCAGGGGACCTCGTCCTCCAAGAGTTGAGCCAGCTTCTCCAGTCCAACACGCGCAAAGGTGACATCATCTGTCGGTACGGTGGAGAAGAGTTTGTGGTGGTCCTGGTTGGAGCCTCTCCCGCGATGGCCCTGTTACGGGCCGAAGAGTGGCGCAAGCAATTCAGCAAGTTGCTCATTGAATACAAAGGCGAGAAGCTCCAAAGCACGATCTCTCTCGGAGTTGCAACATATCCCGTTCACGCTCCCGCCAACGGCGACATTCTTCGCTCCGCTGACCTGGCTCTTTACGAGGCCAAAGCCTCAGGACGAAACACTGTGGTGGTGTGGGAAAACCCAGCTTCCAACATCAACACACCCCTCTCCAACTCGTTCCGAGAAGAGAACGAACACGCACCGAAACACAACCAGCCTCTCCCTTTGCTTTTTACAAAAGGGGAAACTTAACAAACTTAAACCAAAACGCAGTGAGCGCTCCCATCATCTCCGAGAATTCCCTAAACTTGGAAGGTTTGACAAGGTAGCAGTTCGCCCCCAGTTCGTAGCTCCTAGCAATGTCGTCGTGTTGATCGGACGTACTCAACATAATCACAGGAAGCTGACACAGCTCCTGATCCCCTCGAATGTCTTGCAACACTTCCAGTCCATTTTTCCCTGGCAAGTTGAGATCCAAAAACACAATATCGGGCTTTTCAGCCTCTTGGAACGCCCCTTCCCGCCGTAGAAAAGACAACGCTGACACACCATCTTCGACCCAACGGAACGAGAAGGAGTGCTTGGAATCAGAGAGAGATTCCTGGAACAGTTCGGCGTCGCCAGGGTCATCCTCCACCAGCAGAATCGTTAGAACTGAGTTATGAGCTTCCATGTGCATCGTATCCGGCATCATCCACAAAAAATGTTGGGACAATCCTATATTAACGAACTCACAAGAAAAAACAAGCACACTCTCTCTCGGCTCCTCCCCAAACCTTAGCGGAACGTAGCACACAAGAATATCCTTGGCATCTCCTTGTGCCACATGCTAACTATAGAACTTACGCAATTCAAACCAAAGTAACGGCGAATAGGTGGTGCTAGCATGGAGAGTAAGATACGAATTCTCATCGTTGAAGACGAAGGATTGATCGCTCTCTCCACTCGAAAGAAGCTAGAAAATCTAGGTTACGATGTGATAGATATTGTAGCTTCTGGAGAAGAAGCAATCGCGGAAGCTTCAGAGACTCAACCCGATCTTATCTTGATGGACATCATGCTCTCTGGAGAGATCGACGGTGTGACTGCAGCAGCCTCGATTTTGAAGAAGCAATCCCTCCCCATCATTTACCTGACCGCTTACTCCGACAAAGACACTCTGCTTCGAGCCAAAGAAACGGGACCTTTTGGCTACCTGCTCAAACCTTTTGGCGAAAAAGAGCTCGAAACGACCATTGAAATCGCTCTCTACAAACATCGGATGGAGCAAGAGTTACGACAAGCGAGAGACGAGCTGGAAGAACGCGTACAAGAACGTACAGCGGAGTTAGCCCGCTCCAACGAGGCCCTGAAACAGTTTGCCTATGTTGTCTCTCATGACTTGCGCGAACCGCTACGCAAAATCACAAGCTACATTGGACTGTTTCAGCAACGATACGAAGACGACCTGGACGAAAAAGCAGACAAGTACATTCATTATATCGTCGATGGTGCCGAACGAATGCAGCAGTTGATTGTTGCTCTCCTGACCTATTCGCGGATAGGACGTCAAGAACTTTCTTACCAACTCACAGACTTAAATCAAATCGTCCAACAAGTCCTTCACGACCTGGATTTGTGCATTCAAGAAAACCAAGCTGTCGTGACGTGCGACCCACTTCCCCAGCTTCAAGTGGATCCACAACAGATATCACAGCTCTTTCAAAATTTGATCAACAACGCTCTTAAGTTTCATGGGACACAAGCACCCGAGATCCATATCACAGCCACACAAGAAGACAGTGAATGGAAGATCTCGGTGCAAGACAATGGGATAGGTATCAAAAAAGAATACACCGAAAGAATTTTTAAAGTATTTCAAAGGTTACATACACAAAAAGAATATAAGGGTACGGGCATTGGCTTATCGATATGCCAACAAGTTGTGGAACGACACAACGGTCGAATGTGGGTAGAGTCGACTCCAGGGGCTGGCAGTACATTTTATTTTACGCTGCCAGATAAACAGGTACATCATCATGATCAAAGTAGCAGTCATTGAAGATACTTCTTTGTTGCTCACTGAAACATTGGCAATTCTTGAGCTAGAGGGGTTCGACGCCCAAGGAGCCATCAACGGCCGCGACGGTCTGGATTTAATTCGAACCTTTTCTCCGGATGTTATCGTTTGTGACGTCACGATGCCAGCCTTGAATGGCTGGGAGGTGCTACATCAGGTTCGCGCAGACCCCAAGCACTCCATGACCCCTTTTCTATTTCTAACGGCCCGGGCTACCCGCGAGGATATTCGCGAAGGCATGACTCGAGGTGCCGACGACTACATCACCAAACCCTTTACCAGCGAAGAGTTGCTCGCCTCTATCCGAGCCCAACTGCAAAAACGAAGAGCCCACGAACAATTTTATACCAACAAGCTTGAACGCGCCCAAGAGGACCTGGAACGAGCTTCCAAGCTCGACTCCTTAACCGGGCTTCCCAACCGCCCCTCCCTGGAGATGGAGATTGAAAACTACATCCTCTCCAACCAAGGGTCCGCCTCCGTGAGCCTCCTGCTGATCGACCTGGACCGCTTCAAGTACATCAACGAAGCTCTGGGTGCAGAGAACGGGGATCAGCTCCTCCTGATGGTCACGGAACGCCTCAAGCAAATGGTCTCCGAGCCCGAGCAGCTCCACCGCATCGGAGGAGACACCTTTGCGATTCTGTGTCCCCAAGTCTTCCAGAAACAACAACTCACCGAACGAGCACAAGCCGTCTTGCAGTGCATCAAAGAACCCCTACACCTGCTCCACCAAAACCTACATTTGACGGCCTGTGTCGGCATGTGCACCACATCTCCAGAGATGCAAAACCCCAAAGAGTTGCTGGTACGTAGCGAGCTGGCGATGCGCTATGCCAAAGGAGAAGGAGGCAACCAGTTTAAGTTTTACGAGGACGAACTCAAACAACATGCGCAAGAACGACTTCGCCTGGAAGGCGAGCTCCACAAAGCGATTGAGCGACAACAGCTTCGACTTTACTACCAACCCAAGTTTGACATCGAGCAGTCCTCCTTCACGGGCACAGAAGCGTTGCTACGCTGGGAGCACCCTGAGCTGGGTCTGATTCCTCCCATTAAGTTTATCCCTCTTGCGGAAGAGAACGGACTCATTCTGCCCATCGGTGAATGGGCTCTTCGCCAAGCCTGCCAACAAATCGTGCAGTGGAACACCCAAGGCTTCGCCCCGCTGCAAATCGCCGTCAATGTGTCCGGTGTGCAACTCAAAGAGCCAGCCTTTGTCCATACAGTCAAAGAGATTCTGGAGGAGACACAGATAGACCCATCTTTTCTGGAGTTGGAGTTAACAGAGACCATCTTTTTGTCGGATCTGGAGATGACCCTGGCCCGCTTAAACGACCTACGAGAGATGGGGGTTAAGATCTCCATTGATGACTTTGGCACAGGGTACTCTTCCCTCGCTTATCTCAAGAACTTCCCTGTGGATGCGCTGAAGATTGACCGCGCGTTTTTACGAAACATCGACACCAATCCCAACGATATGTTATTGGTGGAATCCATCATCAAATTCGCCCAACTCCTAAAACTGGAAGTGATTGCTGAAGGCGTTGAAACCCTTGACCAACTACTTTTGCTGCAAAAGCATAGCTGCCACAAAGCCCAAGGTTATTATTTCAGCCGTCCCCTTCCCCAGCAAGAATTCGAAGCACTGCTTGTCCAAACGCACCCAAACTAAAGCAAGTCTATGCTTCTAGAACCAAGCTGTCATTGTCCCAACACATTCAGGTATCCGACATGAAGCTCATCCCCCCGCATCAGGACAGCACCTCGCAAGACATGGAGATGATTGGAAACGCCTTATCCCATGACCTACAAGCCCCCATTCGCGCCATCAGCAACTTTGCGCAACATCTCGCCCAAAACGAAAGCGAGAAGATGAGCCCAAAAGGCCAACTGTATTGTGAATTCATTGTCGAAGCCAACGACCAGATGCAACGGTTTGTGAAGGGCCTTCTAAGCTACATCCGACTCACACAACAGCCGCCTCGCCTCATGCCTTTGCCTCTCTCCGATCTGTTGAACGAAATCGCAAGTGAATTGACAAACGAAATCCAACAGAGCCAAGCGGTCCTGGAGATACCTGACAATCTCCCCACCCTACACTGCGACCTCCGCTTGCTCCGTCATTCCCTTAAACCCTTACTGAGCAATGCCTTGCTTTACGTACCTCCCGAACGAAAGCCTCACATCACGATCACAGCCGAAGAACAGGAACAATCGCTGACATTGAAGATCTCCGACAACGGGGTGGGCATTCCAGAAGAGTTTGTTGAAGCCATCTTTCAGCCCCTCAAGAGGCTGCACAACCAAGACGAGTACCCAGGTGTCGGGCTCGGATTAAACATTGCAAACAGAGCGATCACCTTGCTCGGCGGACAGCTTGCGCTGGATTCGACGCCTGACCAAGGAAGCACCTTTTGCTTGACCTTCCCCCACGAGACACATCCATGAGCAAACTCGACCTCAATCGAATCCTGGTCGTGGACGACAGCAAGTTTATGCGCGCCTTCATCACCATTCAGTTGGAAGCCGAAGGCTACGTGACCACATCTGTCGAAGACGGAAGAAAAGCGCTGGAGCTAGCGGCTGCCCAGAACTTTGATTTGGTCTTGCTCGACCTCATGATGCCAGGGCTATCCGGGATTGAAACCCTTAGCATCCTGCGACAACATTACTCCGAGGCTGAGCTTCCCGTGATCATGGTCACGAGCAGCGACGACAGCCAACACATTGTCGAGGCTCTGTCCACAGGAGCCAACGATTACATCGTTAAGCCGATTGAAGATTTCTCTGTGGTGCTGGCACGCATCCACACCCAACTCTCACGCAAGAAGGCAGAAACGGCGCTGCGGGAGGCGCTGATCAAAGAGCAAGCGACCAACGAAATGAGAGCCCGCTTTATCTCTGTCGTATCCCATGAGTTTCGCACGCCGCTGGCCTCCATCATGGTGATGAGCAACATCCTCACCCAGTATCACAACAAGATGACCGACAGCCAACGTATGCAGCGATTGCTCAAGATTCAGGACGTGGTTCGACACATCACGACGCTGCTGGATGAGTTTTTGCTGGTGGGCAAAGGCGAGATGCACAAGCTGGACTTTAAGCCCGAACCTACGGACCTTAAAGTGTATACTCAGGAGTTCATCGACGAACTCCAAAAAACTCTCCCCTCTCACACCATCCAGTGGCAAGCGAAGGAACCGTTGCAAAAAGCAAACGTGGATCAAAAGCTACTGCGCCAAATCTTGACCAATCTCATCTCCAACGCAGCCAAATATTCGACCACGGAAAAGCCTGTTGTCTGTTTGCTGCACCAAGACCAGGAGCATTCCGTGTTTCGCATTCAAGACCAAGGCATTGGAATCCCTGAGAGCGATCTTCCCCACCTCTTTGAACCGTTTCATCGCGGCAAAAATGTAGGAACACTTCCTGGCACAGGTTTGGGCCTTGCGATCGTCAAAAAAGCTGTCGAATTTCACAGCGGTACGCTCTCCGTCGAAAGCACTGAAAACGAAGGCACCACCGTAACAGTGAAACTCCCAATACAACTCCACCCCACAACCGACGCGACCTGAATCCGCGCGAGCTCCAAGCAGAAAGAACAGAAGGTCTACTGGGTCCGAAGGACCAAGCGAGCAATCCATCGTTCTTTACTCTCCCAACGGTCTATTCGTCTGGCGGGCTCACATTCAAGGACAGCCAATAATTCTCGATTTGCTGCACAACCTCGATAAAGTTGGCAAAGTCGATAGGTTTCACCAAATAGCTATTGGCTCCGTTGTCATAACTTAAGATGAGGTCTCCTTCTTCGACAGAAGACGTCATAATAATCACAGGGATGCGTTTGAGAACAGGGGTACTTTTCACCTTGGCCAGGACCTGATGTCCGTCAATCCCTGGTAACTTAAGATCCAACAAGATTAAGTCAGGAATGGGGTACTCTTGACGATCAGAGAACTTCCCGTTCCCCAAAAGATAGTCCAGCGCTTCCTTTCCTGTGCGCACTACTTGAATGGCATTGCCCAGCCGTGCACACGCAAAAGCGTTGAGAGTTAACTCAACATCCATACGGTTGTCTTCGACCAACAAAATATGCGCCGGATTGTGTGCTTTCATGGTAGCTTCCTCGAAACTCGTGCTCCTCCATGAGCCGTTGTTTCCGTTCTGTTTAGATATTTGGCAGTTCTATACAAAAGATACTTCCCTTCCCCAACTCAGACTCCACCCATACCTTGCCTCCCATCAGCTCAACAGACTTTTTAACCGTCGCAAGCCCAATTCCTGTTCCTGGATAATCTTCCTGGTGGTGCAGTCTCTGGAACATGGCGAAGATCTTTTGATGAAATTTTTCTTCGATACCCAAGCCATTGTCTTCCACCCGAACCACCACCTTGCCTGCCTCAACATTGCCTGAGTCCGGCTCGTTGGCCTCGCAAGTCACAACAAGCTCAAGAGGTCGCTCCGGTTGTCGATACGTGATGGCGTTCTCAAAAAGGTTAAAGAAGATTTGCTGCAACATGACCTCATGGCCACGAACACTCACAGAATGTTCAAAGACCTTAATACGACCCCCCACTTCCTTCAGTTGAACGTTGATTTTCTCCGCCACTTTGGACAACAAAGAATCCAGGGAAACATCCTCTAACACCACCGATTGCTGTCCTAGCCGCGCAAACTTAAGAAGATCCGAAATCAAACGCTCCATCTGGGTGCTGGCTTCAACAATGTTGCGCACAAAATGCCGCCCTCTTTCGTTGATTTTTCCCACAGGTCCTCGTTCAAGAAGCTGCGCAAACCCATGAATGGAGCGCAAAGGCGTACGCAAATCGTGCGACACGGTATAGCTAAATGCCCTTAGCTCTTTGTTCGCGTCCTCCAACGCCTGCGTCCTTAACCGAAGCTCCTCTTCGACCTGCTTCCGCTTGATCCCATAATGCAACGAACGAACCAGCAACTCCCGATTTACCTTGCCTTTGATCAGGTAGTCCTGGGCACCTTCTTCCACAGCATGAATCGCTACATCATCATCATCCAGCCCGCTCAACACCACGACCGGAAGTGACGGAGCCTGCTCTTGCACCCGCAGAAAGGTGTCCAAGCCGATACTATCCGGCAACGAAAGATCCAACAAAACAACGTCAAAATGTTGCTGTTGAAGAGCTTCAAGCCCCTCTGCAAGATCTTTGCACCAATGCAACGATATCGAGCGGCTGGCATGCCCTGCGAAGAGCTCCTCCAAGAAGAAGGCATCTCCTTCGTCGTCTTCAATCAACAGCACCTTAACTTTAATTTTGGAAAACATAGCCCCTACCCAAACCCCAAAGAAAACGCTCTACAAGAAGAACCCCCTTCTTGTAAGAAAACTTGAAGCGACTTAAGAATCCGATGTAAGAATGTCCTCCAAAGAGAGGCGAAGAGCAATCTATAAAGATCATGAACTTTCAAGCACTTATATACAAACAAAACAAGAGATCCTGTTGTAAGAACAATAGTTACATCCATCTTGTTCTGTCAAGAGGAATTTGAAAGAACAGTATAGGTTGACACACAAAACATGGATTCGTTATACTTTGCGATGCTAGAGGAGGAGTACAACAAAGGGATGGAAAACAGGAACATAGCATATTTTTCAGGAGGAGAAGCCTGGCTTGAGCCGGACGGCATTCTTCGATGTTTCTTTTACAAAGAAACCAAAGTAACACTGCAAATAGCCCAGGAATTGCACAAGGCTTTCTTGAGCTTGAACCAAGACATGAAGCGACCTGTGTTGTCGGATGTTCGGAACCTTCGACAAATCCATCGCGAAGCTCGTCAGTTCTTTGACACGCAAGCGGTACACGATGTGGTACTGGCCAACGCTGTCGTGGTCAATTCCCTGTTGACTCAAACAGTGGTCAACCTGTTCACCAAGATGAGCCAACCTCCCTATCCCCTCCGAACGTTTGCCGATGAAGAAGCGGCCTTGGCCTGGCTTCAAACCTTTGTTCCCCCCAACCGCCCCAAGGCCACCCCACCCCAGGAAGAAGAAACAACCCCGTCCGAAGGAAAGCCTTCATGAAGCACCAATGGCAAACTTCGTTGGCGGACTTGTACATCGATCAGGAAGGTACCGGGTGGTGTGTATTCCACGAACAAGCTGAAATGGACGGACAAGAAGAGGCAGAAGAGTTACAACATGCGTTGTACGAAGTGCTGACATACACAGCTGTGTTGCTGACCGACATCCGAAAGCTTCGCCGGGTGAGTAAAAAAGCACGTGATTACTTTACCACCCATGTCGACAACAGCGTACAAATCAATGCCAACGCGATTCTGTGTGACTCCCTGTTGTCTAGGACGATAGGAAACCTTTTTCTCAAGCTAGAAAAGCCTGATTATCCCATCAAGCTTTTTACCTCTATGGAAGAAGCTTTGAGTTGGCTGCGAACATACGCCGCAACAAAGTAAAGAGAAAGAATTCGGTGTTAAGGTTAGAGCATGGAAACGGTGTAGGAGAGCGCAAGTGAAAGAACCCATCATAAAAACAAGTCAAGCGACTTTCGAAATGCGAGATGATGGCATTTGTTGTATGTCACTGCGCCCTCAAGCAATTATCGAGTTGAAGGATGTACAAGAAAACGAGGCTTTGCTGGGCGAACATTTTGGAGAGGAGCGGATTTTGTTCTTGGTGGATATGAGAAACATCCAATCCATGAGCAAAGAAGCCAGAAAGTACCTCTCCAGGAGTGACATTGGACTGTATGCTACTGCGGTTGCTCTCCTGGTTCGCTCTCCGCTCAGCAAATTCTTTGGTAATCTTATCATGAACTTCAGCAAGCCACACTATCCAACCAAGATTTTTACGTCGGAGCAAGAAGCTGTGCTTTGGCTGCATCAACGTTCGCCAACAAGCCAAGAGGACACAGCATGAAAGAGTCTCGCACCCAAGAGCTTGTCGACGCCGTTATGGATTTAGCATCCGAGTGGCTGCCGAAGAGGAAGCTTGACCCTGAAGAAGAACCGCACGAACAAGCGCTGAGAGCCCTCCAGGAGTTGAAGAAGGAATCCTCTCGATGGCGCTCCATGCGAACCAAAACAAACAAAAAGTTGAACGAGCTCGTGGATGCGATGGTGGCTTTTGCTTCGCTCGATTTTTTTCACAAAGCCCCTGTCGGCACCGAAGGGGACTTGTTTGATGCCTTGGCCACTGGACTCAACGCTTTGGGAGAAGAGCTCCATAGCTCCACAGTATCGCGGGGTCTCCTCCATGACATTATCTCCTCCATGTTGGACACCCTCTTGGTCACCGATGAGCAAGGCCAGATTCAGCTGGCCAACACAGCACTTTATGAGCTCCTGGGCTACAAAGAAAGCGAGCTTCTGGATCAGCCCGTCTCCATGATTTTCGCGGAAGAATCACTGGAGAAGATCCACCTTCCCGACATCCTCCAGGGACAAGCCTTTCAAAATCAGGAGGTCTGGTATCAAGCCAAAAGCGGTCAGAAGATCCCGGTGTCACTGTCTATCTCCATCCTCCACCAACCCCACAAAGAAACAAAAGGTGTTGTTTGTTTGGCCCAAGACATCACCGAGAGAAAACGACAAGAAGAGCAGCTCAAGAGTTCCTTGGAAGAAAAAGTGGTGCTGCTTAAAGAGGTACACCACCGGGTCAAAAACAACATGCAGATCGTTTCCAGCTTGTTGTACCTGCAAGCGGAATTCATCACAGACGAACACATCCTCTCGTTGTTTCAAGAGAGCCAGAATCGGATTCACTCGCTGGCCTTGGTTCACGAGCAGCTCTACAAAAGCCAAGACCTAGCGCGCATTGACTTTGCCGTGTATGTCGAGAGCCTTGCTGCTCATCTTTGGAACTCATACGGTGGAAACTCGCTCCAACAGGAGATTGATATCTCACCGATCGACCTCACCATTGAGCTCGCCATACCGTGTGGCCTGATCCTCAATGAGTTGGTCTCTAACGCTAGAAAACACGCCTTCCCCAACACGTATCAAGGTCAGGGAAAAGTCACCATCCGGTTGCGGACCCCTTCGGAGTCGGAAGTGATTTTGATTGTGGAAGACAATGGGATCGGAATCCCCCCCGATGAAGAGGTTGAGCAGACACAATCCCTGGGCCTCACTCTGATTCGCACCCTCGCCAAACAGCTTCGGGGGAACGTAGAGTTCTTCCGCGATAATGGAACCAAAGTGGTGCTCACCTTCCCATACCAGCACGAATCGCCTGGACAAAAACGGATTACAACCTAACTCCGTTGCCAGAACAGAGAAGCGTTGTTCAACACGCCCTACACATCCCAGCGACCCGTTTTTCTTCTGGCACAAGAAGCTACAATGCAGAAAGCTTTCGCTCACTCATTGGGAAACGCAGTTCGCAGTGGGAACTGTATTTCCCAGCGAGTACCTCATCGCCTCATCTTTCTTTGAGTCGCCCCCTTCTCCAGCACGGCCTCACCAAAAAACCTTTCAAAACGTAAGACTAGAACAGCAACATTGACCTTCATTTCTACATTTTGAGAACAATCTTAGACAAACGAGCCCTGGCACAACAATTGCTTTGTGCTCAAACTAGAAATCCATCCTAGGCGTTTTTGGAGAGTGAAGATGAGCACAGAATCGCACAACATCGAAACAACGTCCCACGCTCAAGAGCATGACGCTGAAGTGATTGCTTGCCATGTTTGTCACTTGGTCCAGCGTCTTCCACCGAGCACATCATCCGACGACATACCTGTGTGTTGTCGTTGTGAAACGTCCTTGCAGGTCAGGGACAGCGAAACACGCATCGCATGGTCTCGCCAGGCTGCTTTGGCCGCGCTGGTTTGTTATCCATTGGCGATTACATTGCCAGCCTTGCGGTTTGAGCGTTTTGGTCATGTATCAGAGAACAGCATTGTGGGTTCCATCCAAACCTTGTTTACCGATGGTTACATGGGTTTGGGAATCATTGTGTTGCTTTGCTCGGTGCTCATCCCTCTCTGCAAGCTGGTGGGCATTTGGGTCGTGTGCAGCGACTCCTTCCTTCAAACACGACACCGCGCACGCACATACCAAATACTTGAATGGTCGGGCCGTTGGGGGATGATCGACGTGCTGCTGGTAGCCGTTCTTGTCGCTCTCCTCAAAGTGGGAGAGTTGGTGAATGTCTATCCCGGTCCCGGCGCCATGCTGTTTGCGGCTGTCGTGTTTTTAAGTTTGTTGGCCAGCTATTTCTTCCATCCCCGCATTGTATGGGAGCGACAAGATGACACAACCTTCCAACCCTGAAACAACCCAGGCGCATGACTTGCCTGTTGCACATACCAAACCCAAACGTCGCCGTGTGTGGTCGGCGTGGCTTCTTCCTTTGGCTGCTCTCGCGCTGACTGGCTGGATGCTCTACACCCACCAAAAACAGCAAGGGCAGGTGATCGAGATTAACTTCTCTCATGCCTACGGTCTCAAACCCGGTAACTCCCTTAAGTACAGAGGGATGACAGTTGGAGAAGTGGAAAGTTTGGTCCTGACCAAGAACCTATCTCGGGTCAAAGCGCTGGTCCGTTTGCGCCCTGGCAACGAAGGATTGGCTCGCAGCGGCAGCCGCTTTTGGATTGTCCACCCACAGGTCGATTTGTCGGGCATCAAAGGTCTGGAGACTGTGATTGGAGCGCGCTACATCGCCGTGCAACCGGGCAAAAGCGACAAGCAACGCTGGCGTACCCGCTTCCAAGGCATGGAAGGACCTCGCAAAGACACCAACGCCAAGCCCGGCGAGTTGGACATCGTCTTGCGGACCAACAACATTTCGGGTGTTCGCCTTGGAACTCCGTTGTCGTATCGAGGCATTAACATCGGCTCGGTTCAATCGATTCATCTCGCAGCGACGGGACAAATGGTAGAGATCTACGCGCGAGTGAAGAAGCCCTTCACCGACCTCTTACGGACCAACACAGAGTTCTGGGTCAAGGCACCGATCAACGTCGAAAAGGGTATCTTGCTGTCGGGCTTCCGGATTGGGATGTCAGCCAAAACCCTCTTGTTTGGAGACATTGCCCTTGCCATTCCGACCAAGAAAGGGAAGCCGGTTCGTAACGGTCATTCGTATGTGTTGAACCAGAAGCCCAGCGAGGCCGATTGGGCCAAAGATTGGAAGCCGCTGCTCCGTGTGGGATTGCAGTTTCTACCCAAAGAAGCCACCCCACCCTGCCAAGTTCAGGCTCGCTTGCTTTGGACCCAACGACGGTTCCTCCGTAGCGACCTGAAGAAAGCTCGCACAGGGTGGCTCACGCTGATGGGCAACCAGCTGTGGGGTCCGGCCAACTTGTTCAACCTCGCCAAAAAGTACGACGGGCAGTTGGAGGTCGCCGGCCATCGCTTTGCGCTCAACCGGATCAAGGTCCTTCTCACAGGTCACAAGCAACTGCGAGCCATTCGTCCGACGTCGGTCAACACTTTGAAGCCGCTGTTGGACTGGATGCTAAAGCAGGAGCGACGAGGCTGTCAGGCGCTTCGAGTGAAAAAGATTCAACCCGAAAAGAGCGTACTGGTCGTAGGTTCCGGCCTGCAGCAGCCCATCTCCAACACCCAAATGAAGAAGCAAAAGGACACCCTGACCCTCAACGATTCTGTACCCTTGGGTTCAGCGTTTCACGGTGCAGCAGCCTTGTCGCGGAAAACCGGTCGACTGATTGGCCTCGTTGTGATTGAGGACGAGACGCGCACCATCTACCCCATCCGAAATGCTCCCAAACCCAGCACTGCCCCCTCCAAACCTCCCCAAAAACGCTAAAGCGTCGGTGAGATGGAAATATCCTTGAACCGACAAGTACCATAGAGCAATGAGCCGCCCCACCGGACCAACCAACTCACAGAACGATTCGACTCGCACAACAAAAGTTTGCAGGTTGACACACAAGAGCGTTCACCCACAACATGACAGTCCATGAAGGAAAGAAAGGTAGGCCTTTGTCAGTAAGAAGTAGCTTGCTTGTAGGATTGGGATGTCTCGTCGGTTGTGGACTGTTCAGCGGCCAACGAAGATCCAACACGCCGGAACCACCGAAAGAGTCAGCGCTCCAAAGCGCTCCAAACAAGCAGACCACGCAGAGACAGCCACATCAGGAACCTGCGAGAAAGCCCGCAACGTTACCAAAGAAGCAAGGGCAGCCAACGGTCGCGATTCTTCCGCTGGGAAAGCCGTTCCCACAACAAAGACGCCGGCAAGTGCAGAATGTTCTTGGGTCACTTGCAAAGTTGGTATGGCTTCCGGCTCACCCTCTCCCTCGTTCAGCCTTTTCCAAAAGGTACAAACGATACCGCGCCGATCGACTTTGTTCGTACCTTGCGACCCACAAACCGAAGAGAGCCGACTACATTGTGGGGCTGACTCAAGTCGATATTTCTTCGTCGCTACCGGACTATTTGGACCATGCTGTGTTTGGCCTATCGGATACAGGTGGGCCAGCCGCTGTGTTGTCAACGTATCGTTTGGCCAACCTTAAGCTTTCGGCCCAGCGAACAGACCGCGCGTGGAAGAGTCTTGTCCTTCATGAGTGGGGACACTTGCTGCGACTGCCACACTGTGCAACTCTAGCCTGTGCGATGCGCGACGCCCATCCTTACGTTCACAGGCTTCGTTTTATCCGACCCGCCTTTTGTTCCTTGTGTACCCAACGACTGCACCGAACGAAGAAGTCTCTTGATTCCAAGCCTCAAAACCGATAATCATGAAGGAACGAGAGTCGTTGGAATGCTTAGAGTGTGGTGCATGAGATACCAAACGTTGTGGGCCTTAATCTGGTTGGGAGTGGGAGGGTTGCTTGGCACGAGCACCCCAAGCTTCGCTGCGACTCCATCCGCCGCAAATCAGCCCGCGTCGACAGAGACATCCACCCAAACACCCGGCGCGGCAGCCAAGAAAGACCCTGCAAAGAAACAGAGAGCTGCCAAAAAGGCCAAGAAAAAGACAAAACTGCGACCCGTTTGGAACCGCGACCTGGGCTTGGGAGGCTACACCGGAAGTTGGGGCAACATGCCGTACCTCGGCCTGCGTGGAGCGATCCCTCTGTCACCATACCTTGCCATGAGACTGAGTCTGTCCTTGTTCTTTGCCACCCAAAGAGAACCCATCATTTCTTACACAAGCCTGTCCTTGGGATTGTTGGTTCGCCTACCGACCTTGTTTTCGTTCATGAGACACTACGCCGTCACCCGGCTGGATTTCTGGCCGCTGTGGAACATCATGAACATCAACCCTGAGATTACGAAGATTTCAGAGCGCCCTACCTTGGGCATCAGCATTCTCGTGGGAATGGAAATCTTCCTCGTGAACTCGCTATCGTTTGTGTTGGAAGCTGGCTTCTCTTCTGGAATGATTATCGGTTTTGCCCCGATCAAGACGCAGTTCGAGGCCTTTGGCTTTGTGATGCAATCCGGCCTTCAGATGTACTTCTAAGCGACGACGTTTTTGATGGGAAAAGAAAGAGAAGGATGAGGCAGGGCTATTCTTGGGTCTTGTTCGGCTGACGGAACGCGACAAACTTGCTACCCAAGAAGTTGACGACATAGGCGATGACAATCCCGCCCACATAAGCAATGTAGGAGAGGCGGAGATAGGGAACTTTCCACGACCCAATCACCAAGAAGTTGTCGCCCAAGCCGAGAGTGTCCACGGCAAAGTCAACCCACAAAAAGCGGACGGCGAGACCCAACGTGCACGCCAGGAAGAAGGTAATGTACGCGTACCACCAGTTGACGTTTCGGCTGTCGAAGGTAATCCGCCGGTTCAATTCGTAGTTCCAGGTCACAGCCACAATGAAGGCCGGGAACATTCCCCAGCGTACATCCAGGCCAAACGCCTCACGACAGAACACCACAACGGCCAGATCCACAACAATACCGCTGGCCCCAATCAAACCAAACAGAATGAGTTGGATCATCCACGTCGGCAAGCCCCAGCTTTGCAGCTTGTTGTGCAAGCGCTCTTGCAAATTGGCTTCCTGCGTGGAGGAAGTTGCTTGTTCGGCGTTCTCTGTAGCGGAAGGCTCTGTGCTATTGGAAGATGCAAGAGGCTTGTCTTGGGAGGTCATAGAAGGGTTCGACATCAACAAACATCCGTATGATTCTTACAGGAGGGGCTACGAAGCGGAGAGGACTGGATAACGCAGGGGGAAAGAAAGTTCGCGTTTCAACGGTCGTGTGTCGCAGAGATTAACAAAATCCCTTCGATTCCGCCTCCCTCGGTGTCAAAAGTTACAACAAAAGTGACCCACCAGGCCACCTGTACCCAAAGGTACAGGCACTATAATGCCAACCACGGAGAGAAACAAGAAGATCGAACAAATGCGGAGAAAAATCCCTTAGGAGCGGGGATCCATACGGTGGGAGAAGAAGACACGAAGGGCTGGACCCAACAGGGAGGGGAAGTCGTCCACGGGGAACGCGGAGGGAAGGTGCGGAGCCATCTCCTGCAAGAGAACAGGAAGTTCATCCACAGTGGTGGTGCGACAGACACGGAAGCCGGCCTGAGCGGCAGGTTCATCACGTCGCAGCGTCTTCCGAGACGGCTTGTTCTGGTGCGCAGCGGTCAAGTCAAAGCTGTAGTACAAGCGCGCGTTGTTGCTGTAGTGCGTGTTGGTCAGTTCGTGGCGTGTTCGCTCGAAAAAGTCGTAGGGAAGGACGTTTTCAAGATCTTCCACGGAAGGAAGCTGAGCATCCACCGAGGTGGCAAACTCGCGAGCTGCCAGGACTGACACATCAGTGGCGGGGTTCTTCGGCGAAGAGACACGCTCACCACCACGCCAACGAGGCGACATGGGAAGCTCATTCTCACGACAGAAGCGGTGGTATTCCTTGCGCGACACATAACGTTCGCGGAGCAACATCACGCGCTCAGCTTCTTCTTTGTCATGCTCACGGACCCAGATCATACCGGCCTGCTCTTCAAGCCAACGACAGAGGTCTTGCAGCGCATGCGCCGACAACTCTGCACCTTCAAAGTGTTCTTCACCTTGTCGCTGCAGCCATTCGCTGGCCTGGCTCCACTGACCGTCTTGGAGATAGCCCCAGAACACGGACGTTTGCGTGGTTCGCTGTTGCTCTACTGCAACCTGTTGAGCCGCCTCTGCTTCCGCAGCTTGTCGGGCTTCTTCAGCCAGACGTGCTTCTTTTGCTGCTCGCTCGGCTTCAGCACGTCGAGCTTCTTCCTCGGCCTGTAGCTGACGAGCTTGTTCGTTGATGCGTTCCTGCTCTTCTGCCGAAACTTCGTCCACCTTGCGGGTGGATTTGACGGTCACGGTTTCAGCAGGAGTATCGTGCAGAACCACCGTCTCCTGACTCTTCACCTTGGGTGTGGGCAGAGTCTTGGGAGCCTTTACAGAGGCATCATCAGCCACGGACTCTTCTGCGGCTGCAAGCTGCTCGGCTGTCAGGTTCTCAATGAAGGAAGCCCACTCACCCTCGTCCTCAGGCAACGCCAAGCCAAGGCGGTCAGTGATGAACGAAAGCATCGAGCCCGTGTGCAACTCACCCGACTCCAAGATCAAGGAAACCACCGGATGCTTTCGGCTATCCACCGAGTAGGAGCAACGGAAGGAGATCTCGAACGACTGGGTGTCACGGTGCAAATGCTGGGGAACCTGATCATCGGTGCTGAAGACACGAATCAGTTGACGACGACTTTCGTTGGGCGTCGAGGTCCATTCCTGCGTTTCGGGGAAAAGCATCCAACCGATACGCTTGCCGTTCACGCCATACAGGTCGTAGTTTCCGAAGGTTAAGGTCAGTTGCTCATGGGTCGGCAGCTCCAGACCGTTGTGAGACGCAAAGGCTTCCGCATCAAACCACTTGATGTTGGTCGCGCTGTCGCTCTCTTCGGAAGCGTTCATCTTCCACTTACGGGGAAGAGGTCGCTCGGTCGCTTCGCAGAAATCGGCGTATGCCTTCTTGGTCACAGGGTTACGCATCACCAAGAAAGGCCAGTAGATGGCAGGGCCTTCGCTTTCACCACCCACCAGGAACCAATCGGTACCGAACTGCTGCTGCAGATCCTGAGCATCATCCAGCAAGGAGAGCATCTCATCCCACAAGCGACGTTGGGGTTCAGCGTCTTGGGATTGGACCAGGGTGCGGAAGGTGTCCACATCGTTGTTGGCGATGCTTTCGGCCAATTGCTCTGCAAATGTTGGAGGAGCAGGAGGCTCCTCGACAGGAGCTTCTTCCACCACGGGCTCTGGCAAAGCAGGAATGGTCGACAACATCGCGGCCGCTTCCACAGGGGATGCTGCGACATTGTTGAGAACAGCTTCTTGCTCGGTTTGCTCCAAAGCAGCGGCTGCTTCAGCAACATCAGCGGCTGCACCGTCTACATTGGAGACGACCGACGCTTCAGCAACTTCGGGCTGCTCTGTGGTTTCCGAAGCCGCTGCAGCGTCTGTAGCTTCTTCGGATGCTTCCACTGCCTCAACAGGCTCATCGGCGGTAGGTTCTGCGATGGGCTCGGTCGGCTGGATCGGCTCAATCAGGTCTTCTTCACCGGGGATCAGGAACTTCAGGTCCACATGCTCGGAGTCTTTGACCCGACGATCCCATTGCTCCTGCCAAACCGGGTGAACCGGCTGGCTGGACCAACCCAGGTACGACTTCACATCAAACATCTCACGCTCGCGCATCTTGCGGAGGTTGCGAGACATACGTCCTTCAATGGACTGCAAGGCTTGCTGTGCAGCGTCACGAATTTTCGCGCGGGGATCTGCTTGAGCCTGCCACTGCAAGACTTGCATGTGGTGCTCAACCTTCGCGGTGAGACGACCCATCGCTTTGACAGCGGTCTCACGGATCTTCTCGTGCGGCGTGTGCTGTGGACTCATCGCCATGGTCAACAACAAGGAGCTGAGATCCATCTGAAGTTCGGGGAGAACATTCAAGGCACGTCGTCGAGCCACTTCTCGCTCGGTGGAGGTGTCCCGAAGCAGAGCCACAAGCTCTTCCAGGTACTCCCACTCACCCATACGAACCAGAGTGACCAAAAGAACGGCTTCCAGGTTGGGTTCCAGATCCTGGATAGACCGCTTGTACTTCATAAACTTTTTGAGAGGCTTGACGATTTGGGGATCGCCAATGTCTGCCATCACCTGGGCAGCAACCCAGGAGAAGGCATCGCTGTTCTTCTGCACCAACTCAAACAGAACGGGCAGAGCGCGAGAACCACCTGCTGCACCGACAGGACGCAACAACGCGTTGAGGCGAGCAATGTTGAGGGTTTCGGCTTTGAGCAGCTTGCGGAGCTGGTCGAACAGGTAATCTTGCGCTTCTTCATCGGCGCAAGTGCCGAGAGCACGGACGATTCCGGCAAACCCTTTCATCCAGGGTTCGTGGTCTTCGCGTCGTTTCAGAGCGTCGAGGAGGAGACCTGCGGTTTCTTCACCGAACAAATCGCTCATCGCGACAGCACAATCCTGCACCACAAGGTGGTCGGGATCTTCGCGGAAGACCTGCTCCAAGTGTTGGCGGACTTCGGCGCGTTGCTCTTTGCTTCGAGTCACTTTTCGGAGGGCACGAATCGCAGCACGTCGCACGTTCTTTTGCGACTCACTTTCATGGTGCACCATCTCACAGAGCTTGGTCAGAACAGGCTCGTAGTATTGCGCACCCAAAGCTTCAGCGGCTGCGGCGCGGACGTCTTTGTGAGAGCCATCCAACAGCGGCACAATCGCCTCTTTTTGGGCCTCTTCCAGACGACGAATCGAGAGAGCCTGCAAGGAGAGTTGGAGCACTTTGGAGTTCGACTCGGAGAGACAACCCAAGAAGAAGTCTGCGTCCGCTCCCAGCTGGTCAAGGGCTGTAATCATACCTTGACGGACCTGGGCGCTCTTTTCCACGGGGAATCGTTCGAACAAGAAGTCCATCCAGGAGGTGTCACCCATCTCACCGACGGCTTGCGCGACAACCTGACGAACCACTGCGTTTTCAGTCGGATCAACAAGCGCTTTCTGGAATCGCTGACGAATCTCGGGCAGGCCCAAACGTCCCAACGCGCGGGCGGCTCGGATACGAACGAGCTTGTCGTTGTCGTCTTCCAGAGCTTCCAACAGAGGCTCACACGCCCACTCTGCAGGTGTTTTGGTCTGACTCATCAGACCCAGCTGCTCGGCGTGCATAGAGCGACCCAAAATACCCAAGTCTTCTGCCGCGCTTTGGCGGACTTTCTTGGGAGTCTCGGGGTTGCGAATCAAACGATCGAGGATCAAAAGCGCCAAGGGAGACTGCTTGTTCACGAAGTTTTCGCAGGCTTCCAGGCGCTCCTCCACTTCGGCTTCTTCGTTGAGCGCTGTGCACACAGACTCAACTTCGTTGGGTCGCCGATCTGCCAACACTTCCTGAACAGCGAGGTAAGCAGGAGAGTCTGCCGGCTCTTGGATCAGGGTATCGAGCAACAAGGGAAGAGCTTCCGCTTCACCACAGCAAGACTTGGCGTACGTCCAGGCCGCCCAAAGACGGGTTTGGGTGGTCTCGGAGAAGTGAAGGTTCTGCAAGAAGAACAAGTCAGACGCCTGACGTAAGGTGGCCAACGAGCACAAGCTGCGCCAGCGCACATCTTCGTCCACACGGGAGTGCGCCGCCATTTGCTGCAGGGCCAGGGAGTTCTTCGCATCGATAGGCAGAGCCGTCAACAAGTCGGCTGCCAGAGCTTGTTCGCGGCTCCAGGTGCTACCCAGCTTGTGCCGGAAGAAGCTTCCAAGGACCAACGCAAGGCCACCGTCCACGAGCAGTTGGAGTAGATCCTGTCGCCACTGAATCTCGGGCAACGTCTGGACAATCCGCCACGACGACTGGGCAGCATTCTTTTCGCCGCTCAACAACAAGAGGCGAGCGGTCGGCTGCAGCAGTTCTTCGTCGTGCACCATGACCAAGTACCAGTACAGAACGAGGGTCTTCGCAACGAAAAGCTGGTACGTGGGGCGAACCTCAATGTCCACCTGACGCAGTGCATGGGACATCTCGGTAAAGAAGGCTGCGGCTGTCTCACCTTCATCGATGGTGAGGAGTCGCTCGGCTGCGGAGAGAATGGCTGATTCGTGCACATTCCATTCTTCCATCAGCGCTTCAATGTACAAGTGAACATCAACGGCCAGGGTAGAACCTTGACGCTGAAATGCCGGAAGCAACTCAATGATGCGGTCTCGCTGTCCCATCGAGAGGATAGCGTAGGTCGCGCCCAATCGAGCGCGGGCTTCCAACAAACGTAGCCACCCACCCAACTCAGGTAGATCGAGCTGGGCATCGGAGCGCTCAATCAAAGCCTTCGACATCGCCATGACACGTTCTTTGACGTTGTCAGGATCCGAAGGACGGAGCAAGCGAGCCAGCGAAACGCTCACACGTCGGCGCAGGCGGGGCGAGAACTCGGCCTGGTCTTCCACAGGTCGCATACGTTGGAGCAACGAGCGGATGACAGCCTGCCGTTCGGCCGGTTGCCCTTCGTACAGAGCAGCCTGGGACAACAGATCGGCGAGTTCGCTGCGAACCCAGTCGCCGAGGTGGTCCGCCTGAAGAGGATCGTCTTTGCTCACAGGCAAGCGGGCTTCCATACGAAGCTGCCAGTCGCCACGACCGGTGACTTCAGCGATCAATCGGTCCAACTGTGCCGGATACAATTGAATCAACTGGCGCAGACGAAGCTGCCACATTTTGCGACGGTTTTCGAACTCTTGCGCCTCTTTGTCGGAGAGGTTTCGCTTTCCTTCTGTGCGGCATTCCCACTGCTCTTGTTCCAAACCGGAGCGGCCCAGAGCCAGCATCAAGCGACGGGTGGTTGCGCGGAGGTCGAGGTAACGCTTGATAGCCCCCAAACCCAACGACAAGATCCCCAGGCGGAACACAGCGATGAGTGCGCGGCCTACAATGCCAGAAGGAACAACGGCTTCTTCAGGAAGCGACAATCCCAAGAGGGACGCCACGCCCAACATCGACTGGTTGAGGTTTTCCATCACAAAAACAAACCACACTGTGAGTGTGGGTTCTGCTTTGACCTCAAACAGGAAGGAGCCAACAACGTTGTACAACGAACCCCAAAGCAACGGGGTGATGAGGAAGACAAGAAGGACGTTCCCCACCACAACAAGCCAGAGCGGGAACAGCTTCTCGACCTTGCGCAAGGTCAAGCCGTCTTCCGAGATCTGTCCGTTGAGGTAGGAGAGCTTCTGGTTCTCCCCCAAGAAGTAGAAGATGTTTCCGACAACACCCGCCACGAACAAGCCGCCAAGCACAGCGGCTGTTACCAGAGGAAGTGATGTAACGACGGAGAACAACATCAACCCAACCATCACGCCAACGAGGTACAAACCTCCAATAGCGAGGGGAACATCTCTGAGTTCAAAGTCGTCCAGGCCGAGCAAGCCCAGACCTCCCAGAAACGCCACTACCCCGAGGGTCATAGTCGCGGAGACACCCGCCTCCTTGATGATAATCCCGAACAAAACGCAGTACAGCAGATAAACCAACTGAAAGGGAACTGCGCTGATTGTATTTCGTTTCGTTGCACCCGACACAATGTCACCTCGTACGTTGTCGGTCGATGATTGATACCTTTTGGAATGATAGAAACTTAGTCGCTACAAGACTTCCAACAACCTGACGACGAATTTGCAGAGCATTCGTCTTTGAGAGTGATGAGTCCACTGCTTCCGCCGAAGGACCCACCCTCCCCTCCCACATACTCACCTTTGCAGCTCTCCTTGGAGATGCCGGTGCTGGGATCTTTGGGGCCAGCCTCATAAACGTAGCCTTTGATGTTGAACTGAACGTTTTGTACGTCTTGGTCCAACCGCAGGCGAATCTTCAGCCCTGTGTTGGAGACCAAGCTCTTAACGTCAGAGGCACCCAGCCAGACAGACACACTCATGGTCGTCACGTTGACCTTGTCGCCCTCAGCCGTACCAACGACAAACACAGTGATGACGTTGCTTTCGTTGGCTTGGGATGTGAAGGAATAGCCCTCACCATTTTGGGTGAGCTTGCTCGCAGGAATGCTCCAGGGAGAGCCAGCTTGGGGAGAGAGCAAGAGCTCCACACGACCCCAGGTTTGGCCTGAAGCCGGTTGAGGATTGCCCAGCAAGGTAGCAGGCCCAAGAAGTTGGAAATCGGCAACGGGACAGGTGGGACAGGTGGGTTGAGGTCCACCACAAGCCACCAAGCCTCCCATTAAGATTCCAACAGCTGCCAACCAACGAAAGAAACTCACCATTCTATCTTCCCTTACCATTCCCACATGTTCCCCCAAGATTCCCGTCCGGTGACGAGAACATAGAGAGGTTGTGGCTTTTTGCTATCATGAGCAGGAACACAAAGTTGTATCACGAAAAAAGCTTAAAAATCCAGTTCAACGAGTCGAACTTGGTGTTGTACAAATAGTTCACACGATTGAAGGTTGCAGCCCCAAACAAGTTGATGGCAACAGCACAAATCAGGGCGAACTTCCAAAGGCGTCCAAAGGTAATCCCGCTGAGGGCAACCAGCACCATCAAGAGGGGCAAATAGTCCAGGCTGAACCGGTTACCAAAGGTCAACCATCCGGTGTTTTGGTAGAACAATTGGACCATCATGACAATCAACGCGCCACCAAGCAACCCCCAGAACAAACGGTGCCGATGACGGTCGAAGAACAAGAACAACAAAAACGGCATGGTGAGAAAGAGGCTCAGCCCGTGCGCGTTGATTCGTGGGAAGGGCAACAGTCGAATCGCCCAGAACAAAGCCAACAAGCCGACAAAGGCGACCGCGCAGCCCCAGAACAAGGGGTCACTCTTGTGCGGCTCTTTGCGAAGCTCAAACGAACGCCACACCACAACACCAGCTAGGCCAGCGAGGATCGGAGCCGCCACCTTCTGAACCATGGCCAACACAGGGATCATGCCTTTCGGAATCAGCGGCAGGTACTTGGCGACGATGTGCGGGTACTTGGAGTAGTCGAACGCACCCAAGGTGTTGTTGAACTCTGGAACGGCCAGGAAGAACGAATAGAAGTTCCGCGGCAACCAATGCGCATGGAACAAACCATACTGCTTCACACGACCGAACACCACAGGCAGATAACCGTGACCAAACTCCATGGGCGCGCCAAAGCGGTAGTGGTTGAACATCATCATGCCAAACAAACAAACCGCAACAGGCAAAGCAAACAAGGTCAAGGTTTGCAGGTTGTCCTTCTCAAACGGCGACGTCCATTTGCCGTCTTTGTGAATGACAAGGAACAAGAAGACCAGGCTGAGAAGAATCAACAGCGGCCGGGTAAGAAACGCAAAACCCACAAAGATCCCGGCGAGGATCGGATGTTTGGCGTCGTGCCCGGCGATGAGGAAGGCAAAGCTTAAGCACGTCCCTATCACTAGAGCGGTAAACCACACCGTTCCTTGGGTTGCGACAAAGAAGAAGACGCTCCCAAACGCAAACAACAACGTGAGCTGCAGGTTCTCGAACAGGTTGCGATGACTGACGCCGCTGCTAGAGAGTCGCTGCAACAGCACAAACAAAAGCAAGACGGACAGCGCCGCAAAGAACAACGTGAAGGAGATGTCACTGAAGCGTGTCCGGTCGTAGCCCATTTTCCCAAGCAACCACATCGGACCCATCATCAGGAACGAGGGGAACGGTGGGAACGACACAAAGTGGTATCGTTTGCTGCTCCGTACATCCTTGCTGTAGATGATGTAGTTGCCCTTGAGCGTTGAAAACGTCCGGCGATAACCTCGACGACCTCTCCACTGTCCCTTCAGCTTGGTGAGTTTGGCCAAAGGTTTGCCGTTGACACGGGTGACAAGGATCTCGTCCATGAACGCCCAGTCGTTCCTCATTCGGTATTTGTGAATGGGATGACGGGGCTCGCCCTTCAAGTACCAGCGACCATCCAAGAGCGAGTCGGCCAGGAACGCAAAGTGGGGCTCTGGAGACATCTGTCCCACGCGCTTCCCAAACAACGAGCCGTACACAAGCAGAGCAAAAACAAACACCAGCAAGTAGCCCTGGTTTCCTCGAAAGGCATCAACCCAAGCGGGCTGTCCGCTTGGAATGTAACCTCGGGGAAGCACAACAGCCTCTTCCTCTTTCGCCTTGGCTTCTTCAGGTTGGGTTCCGTTGTCGCTTTGGGATGACTCTTCCGCTTCGTCAGCGGCGTCATCCTCTGCGTCTTCGACTTTGTCTTCGCTCCAATCAGCAGCTTCCCAAGCCTGATCGCTCTTGCCCCACACGTTGTCGTTTCGCACACCGTCCAGGACGAAGCTGTCACCCTCTTCTTCTTCCGACTTGGCTTCTGCTTCGTCGGTGGAGGAGTCTTCTGTGCTGTCGCTTTGGGAATCAGCGTCATCGTGTTTGGGCGTTGCAGAGTCTTGGGTTTCCGCAGCAGACGCTTCCACCGTTTCCACAACTTCTTCTGTAGCGGGAGCTTTTTCTTCGGCCTCCGCTGGGGGTGCTTCTTCTACATTGGCCACCTTCTGAACGGGAGGAGCAGGAGGCGCAGGTGGCGCAGGTGGAGCAGGTGGAGCTGCGGGTTTGGGAGCTTCAGGAGCCACCACCACAGCCTTCACGGGTTTGGGAGCCGGTGGTGGAGGAGGCGCTGCGGCTGCACGGGGTCGAGGACGAGGCAAGGGAGGAGGCACCATCGGTCGACGGGTTTTTGGCCATTCCTCTCCATCATCCCATTGGTCAGCAGCGGACTTCGGTGCGTCCTGGGAATCTTCAACTGCTTGAGTTGTGTGTCCCCACTCGTCGCCATCCCAAAATTCAGAAGACGACGTAGAGGACGAATGAGAGGTCGAGGCCCCGCCGGCTTTTCGCTCCGTCATGATATGTAGTGTTCTCCCTATAGCAAAAGACTTCATCCTCGATGAAGTACCCATTTGTAACCAATGTAGATGTCAGATTGTGTCACAACTTTCAGCAAAGACAAAGAGACAAGTGGAGTCGCCCGCCGTTGCTTTGGTTGGAAGAGTTACCAGTGAACTGGGATTGGGCGTGCCACCTTTTCCCACACCGTGATCAAGGGAACATTGTCGAGATACACCCCATACGAAGGTGCACGCGCCCCCAAAATCGACAGCGTGTGGTACAGCTGATTGCGCAGCCACTTTTGGTGAACGAACAAAATGGCTTCGGCAGAGTCACGGGGGCTGCGAATTCTTTGTTCACCGATGTGTCTTTGGATGAGGCCTATTTCTCGGTAGCTCCAGTACGCGTTTGAGTCGTGAAAGTCAACTCGAACAAACCGTTTGTTCTTCCCGCCAAGGTTTTGGTTCACCCAGGGCAAAACTTGTTGGGTGTGAGGAGCCCAAAAGGTCCGCTGCAATTTCCAGTTGGCGCTTCCCCGAGGACCCCCAACAAGAGTGTTGTAATAAGCCAACTGGTGGGGATGTGAACGAACCAGCCCAATGAACGCGGGGGCAAGCAGCAAAACACCCAAAGCAGGAATCACAACGCGTTGGAACGCTGGCTGCTGCATGGCCTCCCACGATCTTCGAAGGGCCACACACATCCGCTCAAACGAGATCCCAGCCAGAAGCGCCAGGAAAGGCCACGCCGGCATCCAGTGTTTGGTTCCGCCAAAGATAGGCGAGTTGGGCAGAGCAATCACCGCGATAGGGATGAACGCATTCATCAACCAGAACAAGCCAGTTTTGTCAGCGGGGCCGACAGGTCGGGGTTTGTATTCACGGGTAGCTGGGCCTTCGTCGTACATCCAGCGGTTCCACTTTCGAATGTCGTCCGACATTGCGCGAAAACCCGCTCCAAGCCAACCAAACCCACGACGAACTTCCACACCAATTCCGCCAGGAACAATCCGCCCCAGCTGTTCAAGAATGGTGAACACCAGCCACAAGACCCCAAAGACTAGAGCCGGTAGCAGAAGAGTGAGGGTCAGAGAAAGCAACAGCAGCGGCCGAACCATGGACCAAAAGCCGCGCCCCAACCACACCGACCACCACATGATGTGAGTGCCCATCCGTTGCTGCCGGAGGGTGAACCAGATTCCACCCAGACACAAAACAACAGTGACAAGAGGAAAGGTCAGCGCGGTCATCCCAAAGGGAAAGTTGATGGGAAACGGCGGCTCCATGTGAAGGACGCCAAAGTAATACGCGTCGTAATGATTGTGCTGCAGGTGAAAGGCCGCGTACTTCGCAAACTGCTTAAAGGAAGCCAGCCAGCTTGCTCCGCTGAACAAGTGGGTCGGCCACAACAGCGGCCACAGCAGCCACACAATGATAGGTCCAAAGAACAACATGGTGTAGAGCGCGAGAGGTAGCGGCGGGAAGCGGACAACGTAAGAACCGTCGTGAAGGACCTTCATCCTGTACCGGTTCCAGTTCTGCCACAGCCAGTACAACCCAAGAGGAACAGGAAGAATCCAGGCGTTGTGCTTGGTCGCGAGGGCCAGGCCAAAGGCAATCCCACACAACACGCCCCACACCTGACTGTGCAAGCTCCTCCAGAACGCATACGCGACCAACAGCCACAGCGCGCTGACAGGAACGTCAAAGGCCGCAAGGTGGGCATGAAAGAAGAACCGGGGGATCAGCATCATGGCAAAGGCTGCAAACAGCCCCACGCGCCGATTCCACACCCGGACGCCCCA
>SBHC01000053.1 GCA_006226375.1 Deltaproteobacteria bacterium
GACGCCAAGCCTTACTGCAAAGACTTGAAGTGTGTGGAATGTCCCAACGACAGCGCGACGGGCGTGTACGACTACAACTACTGCTACAGGAAGTACTCCAGCAACACCAACCCGGTGAAGCGCTACTGTGCCTCCAACACTTGCGTCGAGTGTCCGTTCGCGAAGGCGACGAAGACCACGGCCTGTCCGTCCGGTAAGAGCGTCTGTGACAACTACACCTGCAAAGAGTGTGTGTCCAACAGCGACTGCCCCTCGGGCAAAGAGTGTAAGGCGAACAAGTGTGTGCAGCCGACCGAACAGTGTGGCAACTGCCGCACCGACGCCTGGTGTGCTGCCAACGCCAGCACCTGTGGCAACGGCAAGATTCGCTGTCGCGTGACCGACCACGTCTGCGTGGAATGTATCATCGACGGTGACTGTGCCAACGGCTTCAAGTGTGGCAACGGCAACAAGTGCGTGCCTTCGACCTGTCCGAAGTCTTGCAACAGCGACCTCGACTGCTTGAAGGCTGACTGTGGCTCGAAGAACCGATGCATCAAGAACGAGTGTGTGGATTCTGGCGGGGTCTCCCAGTGTCAGCCTCCCAACCTGGTTCTGATTCTCGACAAGTCGGGCAGTATGCGGGGTACAGGTAGCGCGTATGTCAACACCGGTCAGTCCTGCAACAACAAGGCGGAGTGTAAGAACCTGATGAAACATCAGACACCGTCTTACACACCGAAGTATAACTACGACTGCCAGTACGATTCGAGCAAAGGTGGAAACACCTGTCGCTTCACTCGCTGGGATGTTGCAGCTGCAGCCTTGATGCGTGTGGTCACGGATTACGGTGGTACGGCCGCGAACAACTACCAGGATCGCAAGGTTCGCTTCGGTCTGGTGTTGTTCGATAGCAAGGCAACCCTGTCCGCGCCTATCTACAGGGATCCGCCAGCCATTGTTGCCTTGTTGGCCGCGTCCGGTGCTGGCGGTGGAACGAACTACACCAACGCCTTTACGACCACAAAGAACCACCTCAACGATTCGTTGAGCAAGGATCCTGTGGGCAACCGTAAGTCAGCGGTGTTGTTCATCACCGATGGTTATCCCGGCGAAGGCTGCAACAGCGGCATCAACCAGGTCAAAAACATTTACTCCTTGAAAGACAAGGACGGCAAAGAGCGCGAAATCAAGTCCTACGTGGTTGGATTCGGCTCCGGTCTGGGTCAATCGGGTGAGAACTGTCTGACCGACCTGGCACGTGCTGGTAAGACCAACAGCAAGAAGTGCAACACTGGCCGTTGCCTGGAATTCTATGCCGCGGATAGCGCAGCCTCACTGGCTGACGCCTTCCAGGACATCGTGAACCAGGCGACCAAGGAAGAGTGTGACGGTCTGGACAACGACTGTGACGGTATCATCGACAACAACGCCGGTGGTGACTGTACCTGTGTCAAGTCCTACTCGCGTCCGACCAACACCAGCCAGATCAGCTCGCGCAGCGACCAGCATCGCGCAGGTGTCCGCCTCTACACCTTCATCGCAGCGTTCGATGTTCAGGGCTACTGCCCGGCCACCGACAGCCAGGCGGCGAAAGATGTGAAGGCGTACAACGAAGCCTGTCGCAATGATCCGGAGAAGGCGACCGCTTGTACACCGAGCAAGGCCAGCCAGCCTCGACCCTCCTCGGATGCGTTTGAGTTCTACTGCAACCGTTGCTGCAACAACACAGGCGTCAACACCTGCAGCTGGCCTGGAAGTCACACCTGTCGCAACGTGCCTTGGGCAACCACGGGTTCGTGCACCAACAACTGTGTGAACTGGTGTCGTCAGAAGAAGAAGGTGGCCCTCAACTGTATCGTTCCTCGCGGGGTGCTCCGTCGCTCCGGCACCGGTTACGACAGCAACGGCAACCTGACGGTCTTGACCGTGATCGACTTCGGCGCTGATGTCCTGAACAAGCAGAAGGAACGTTGGTTGTTCGTCAACCTCCCGACAGTGGACCATCGTACGAAGACCATGGATCAACGTCCGGCTGTGGCTGGCGTCAATCCGAGCGATTACGACCTCCCGGCTCTCAACGGTACGACCTGGTCGTTGCCCTCGGGTAGTGGCTGGAGCGGCACCTACCACTACAAGTTTGATTCCCGCAACACCTCGCTGACCGCGAAGATGATGGGCATCGACAAGAACTGTGGTAAGGCCTTCGAGTGCGACCGTGACAAGGATGAGACCATCTGGACCATCGTCGGTTACAACAACAGCGGTACACCGTATCGAACCTACCGACTGGGTGCGATCTACCACTCCACACCCGCTGTCGCGAAGGCTCCCACGGATATCATCCCGGATCCGGGCTACCAGGCCTGGCTCCAGACGAAGATCCCGGCCGGCGCGTTCAACGACAAGAAGGTAACGGACCGACCGGCTGTGGTCTACGTGGGTAGCAACGACGGTGTTCTCCACGCGTTCCATGCCGACACCGGCATCGAACTCTGGGGTGTCGTGCCCGCGACCATCCTGAGCCGACTGCGTGCCGCCGTGAATGGCGTGGACGAAGACAAGTCTCGGGTCTACACGGTCGATGGTTCGCCGCTG
The DNA here is from genome assembly GCA_006226375.1 of Deltaproteobacteria bacterium. Classification (GTDB taxonomy): domain Bacteria; phylum Myxococcota_C; class UBA6777; order UBA6777; family UBA6777; genus M3003. Next base: position 2,578 of record SBHC01000053.1, read on the forward strand.
GTCCAAGACATCCAGATCTACCGACGGGTCGTCAAAGGCAACGTCGAGTCGAAGTGGATGACCATCTTGGTGGTCGGCTTCCGGGCCGGTGGTCGCGGTTACCTCGCTCTCGATGTGACCAACCCGTATCGTCCGAGGATCCTGTGGGAAATCAACAACAACTCCCAGAAAGATCCGAACGACGCAGGCAAAGGCAAGTTTGACCGCTTGGGTCACACCTACGGTCAACCCTTCCTCGCCAACGTGTTGGTGGACTTCAACAGCAACGGCAAACCGGAAGAGCGCGCGGTTGCGATTCTGCCTGGTGGTATCAAGCTGAACAAAACGCTCGGCAAGTACACCGTGGATCAGAACGAGACCAACATGGGCGCCGTGGTCTACGTCGTGGATGTTGAAACCGGTAAGGTTCTCCGTGAGTTGACAGCCAAAGACATGCGCGGCATCGCAACCACGCCTGTAGGATTCGGCTTGATGCCTGCGGTCGCAACCAAAGCCTTCGTGGGCGATGTGATTGGTAACCTGTATCGCATCGACTTGAACAGTACGCAGCCCACCAACTGGAAGATCGAGAAGTTCTTCGACAAGTTGTGGGATAAGGGCGAGACGCCCAAGCCGATCATGACCGGCTTGAGTCTGGCGCTGAACCAACGCGGTGAGCTGGTGGTGTTTGGTGGAACCGGTGACACGGAGAACATCAACTTCGTGAGCGGCTTCAACAAGGTGTTCTCGATTCGCGAGAAAGTAACGGTGAGCGGCGGACTCGTGACCAACGTGGAAGCCATCCCGAACTACATCACCAGGTTGGACAAGTACCTGACGAACGAGAACGACGAGAAGAAGACTCCTGGACCCGAGGTGACGATCAAGTCGCCCAACGGGGAACGGGTGACCGGACCGCCGATCGTGTTCAACGGAACCGCGTACTTCACCTCGTACACACCGAGCACAGAGTTGCCGATCTGTGGAATCCCCGGACACTCCCGTGTCTACGGTATCCACTTCAGCGACCCGTGCACCACGGACAACTGCTTCAACGCGCTGAAGGACAAGAACACCGCGCACTTCTACCACCGCGTGTTGGGCTATGTGGACTCGACAGTGAATCCGTTGGCCTGCTGTGAGAAGGACGGCGTCTGCAACATGGGCTCGACCGTGTTGCCGGATGACAACACCTTCCGCGACAACCCAACGAAGACCTGTGCGGATCTGCATTACACCGTGCCGATGCTCCAGGACAGCAGCACAGCGCAGCCGTACCAGTATCATCGATACATGTCGCTGGGTGCGAACACCCTGGCGATGGGTGTGACGTTCACGTACAACCCGGGTGAAACCGAGGTCACGAGAACCAACACCGGAACTGGCGTGCGAGGACACAACTACACTGTGAAGCGACCGGGCTCTTACTTCCTGTCGTTCCAGGTGGCGGGACGCAACCCGGCCTCCAGCAACAAGTACCGACTGGACAAGTTGCGAGCGGTCAAGCCTTCCGAACACGACCAGACCAAGGATGGAAACTACACCACCGTCGGTCTGGCCAGCTCGGCCCCGCCTGTCCTCATCTCCTCATGGGGTGCGGTCCTCGAGTAATCCACTCTGACGGGGCTGCCGTCTGGCAGCCCCTTTTTTTCCACTCAGTTCCTTTCCTGATTCCTATTTTTCCCTTCTCTTCCAGCATCTTCCAGTCTCAAGTCTTCATTCAAGTGAGGCTTTGTGTTCAGTGCGTGAATCTTTTTCACATTCTTGATACTTTTTTTGTCCTATAGAGTCTTGTGAGTTCAGTGTCTTAAGGTGTTTCTTCTGATTGTAGCGCGGAAAAAACATATCCATTTTTTTTCAGAATCGTGACATTTTCTGTGTGTGTGTGTTTCTCACATGGGGTGAATCTCGCTGAAGGGAAGTTATGAGATGCAAGACTTGATGAAGAATGGGATGAATCTAAAGTGGTTTGACACTCTCGAAGTGGGTCCAATTAAGGTTGAGCCAAGGCAACTGTCTGTTCCTTATCGAGTTGTTACGCAAGGATCACGATTCTCCAATGCTGAATTCTTATTGGAATACGAAGAAGATGTTTTTGATGTGGATGATCCTACATCTATGAACCTAGCTTCTTTGATAGCTATCCAACCAGCCTTGAACTATGCGATGTTTGCCAACACGGTTATCTTTCGTGGTCATTTTGATAACCATGATCGGAGGATGATTCGGAACCAGGGGGAAACCATCGCTCGTGAAGTTTATATCAACCGTTTGGTGGAACCGAATCCCTTTCTAAAGCCAGAGCTGGAAGGTTGGATCGCGCCTACAAAGAAAAACTTACTTCGAACAGATCTTCAAGTCACTGGTGGGAATCGGGAACCGTACATTCAATGGGATCAATGGGTCTCTTCTCGAGACAGGCACGCTGTCATTGTCGATGGCTCAAGGGGTAGCTTGCTTTCTCTTGGTATTTTAAGGGAGCTTGGGTGCCCAACCTTCGCTTTGCTTGTTCGGACTCAAACCGATAAACCGAGTTTAGACAATGAGTTGTACAGCACATTAAAAGAACGAAGTCAAAGAGATGTGCTCTCTGTTCAAACCAATCTCGAAGACTTGTATGGATGGTTTCTCTCTCTCATTCCAACTCTCCGATCTGAGTACGAAGACATTCGTCATCGAAACCCTCCTTTCCGGGTTTGGCAGAAAAGCGTCAAGCTATTTTCTCTGCTTCCTATTATTAAGAAACACAACATTCGGAGAATTGTCCAAGGCCATGATTACGAGTCTACGCAGAAGGACTTTGTAAACAATGTCCCCCATCATGATGGGCTTTACGAAAGTAGCTATTTTAATGACACTATCCAATCCAGATTTTTTCAACAAAAGGGATGGAGGGTCCATCAATTTAGCTTCCTGCGTTCTCTAACCCAGCAGCTTATGGAGAAAATGCTCATCGAGCGATATCCAGAGCTACACGCTCTTGCTTCTTCTTGCTTGCGCCCCGTCTCTGAAACGCAAGAGGTCCGCCGATGTGGGTGGTGTGTGGAATGTCGCATTCATCAAGCACTTCTTGTCGCTTATAGTGTTGATCCCACGAAGTTAGGGTACCAAAAAGAGCAAACTCACCACGCCATCGAATCGATCGTTGCAAGACGTTTGTATTGGAAAGATTCTGAAATTGATGCTTTGTTGTTGGCCCTTCAGCACCAGCATGCTATCGCACTCAAACCCAACCAAATGGAAGATCTTGCGAAGCATGCTGTCCCTGTGGCCGCACGGTTTGCCAGGGAAAAATCACCCATAAATGCTATCCCTGATGACTTGCGTGAACCTATCTTTTCTATTTTCTTGCAACATTTTAACAGTACATTGATGCGAGTGGGTCGAGGTTGGAAAGAGTTTGATCCTTTCAGTCACGACAAGATTCGTGTTCCCTATCCGTTTGAAGTCGATAGCGATGACTCCTATGTGCCCCAGTCTGGCGATGTGTACATCACTTCTCGGTCTGAGACGATCACTTGGGGTGAGCTTTCATGGCCCGAAGCACACCGACGCCTTGAAAACTTAGACTTGGCCATCTTGCCCGTCGGCTCTATTGCCCAACAAGGACCTCACCTACCTCTCGATACAAGCGGCCACCTCGCTGATGAACTTGCCCGACGAGCCGTTGCTGCGTGTGAACAACCTCAACCGCTGATTCTTCCATTGGTCCCCTTTGGTGTATCCAGACATCATGAAGACTTTGCTGGGACTGTGTCGTTGTCCAACGATACCTTTGTCAATCTCATCTACGATGTCGCTGCCAGCGTAGCGAGAAATGGAGTGCATAAGCTTCTGATCATAAATCATGATCAAGGAAACGTTCCGGCTTTGCATGATGTTGCTCAGCGAATCAGTCAGGACCTCAATTTGTTTGTTTGTGTCGACAGCGGTGAAAGTTATCAGGTTGATGCTAAGAAAGTACTTGAGTCTGAAAATGATGTTCATGCTGGGGAGTTCGACACAAGCTTGAGCCTGTTTTCTCGTCCTTCTCTCGTGAACATGGAACTGGCCCGACGAACCTATCCTCAGTTTACCAGTCGCTATCTTAATTTCCGCAGCCATCGAAAAGTGCCCTGGTTTATCCGCACGAAAAAGCAATCCCTCAATGGGATCATGGGAGACCCTACCAAAGCAAACATCGAGAAAGGGGAAAAATTATGGGACCTCATGTTGGCCCACACTGTAGCCTTAATCGAGGATCTCAAGGCTCTCTCGCTTGATGAACTCCATCCTTACAAGAATTAACAATCTTCTCATCTCCACCCCTTCTTTCTCCCTGGCTTGTTCTTCCACGCAAAACTCGTTAACTTGATCATTCTTGCCTCTACGCATTCATGACTCTTTGTATGTTTATAGGTATCCAAGGTTGGGTCGATGGAATGGACAAAGGAATGGAGTGTTTTGATGTTTGTTCGTAATGTATGGTTCGGTTTGATTGTGGGCTTGGTTCTGTGTGCCGCACATGACAATGCTGAAGCTTGTTCTCCACCAAGACCTGGCATTTTGTCTGTATCTGTCTTCCCTCCTAATGGCACCAAAAATGTCCCAACCAACGCACGAATCAATGTCCGATACAATTATGTAAAGGGTGGGGCGTTCAGTGAAACATTTTCCATTCGCCCCTTCGGTGGAGCCAATCTTGCTGTCACTCCCCAACAGGTCAGCGTGGGGAATTGGGAGCGAAGGTTCTTCTTCCTGAAGGGGCACCTCCAACCCAACACCACCTATGAAGTGGTTACGAACATCCAGGCCATCCCCTGCTTTTTTTTCGGCGGGAACCCTGGTTGCACAACAGGCTCACCCCAAGTCATCTCTACCTTTACAACAGGGACCAGCGATGACACCAAGCCTCCCTCGTTTGCGGGTCTACAGTCGATTGTTCCAGTGAAAAGCCCAAGTGTTTGTTCCAACAGTGCCTGCTGTGGACCCTATCACTACCATCGTTTTGATGTGAATTGGACCGCAGGGACTGACGAAACCGAAGCTTCTTTTGTGCTGTACAACATCTACCGAACGATCGACCTGTCGAAACCTGTCCTTCGGTATGTCCCTCAATCTCGCGGAGCACAGGTGTGCAGTGGCTTTTACTTTGGACTGAGTTGGGACTCGTTCCGAGGTCTTCCTGGTGGCTATGTTGTACGCGCTGTGGACCTTGCAGATAACGAAGAAACCAACACCAACAGTGTTAACTTGGTTGATCTATGTTCAGGCCCAGAGCCTGTCGTTGAACCCAGCCCTGAGCCCCGTCCTGAGCCATCTTCTGAGCCGGAGTCGGAACTCTCCTTGCCCGAAGAACCCCATTCCATGGATAAGATCATGGAGGGTCCTTATGAGCCACCTGTGGAACCCAACTCTCCTGAACCAGGAAAGGAAGCCTCCAAAGAACCCACTCCGGACTCGGAGCCCTCCAATTCCAAGGAAGAGAGCCCTACAAACAAGGAGCCTTCGGGTGAGCCTCCCACGGCGGCGGAGGGGACAACAGAGGATGCCTCTTCGAGCGAAAGTGGAACAAACGCGGATTGGGTAGGCAACACCGGCTGTCAGTGCAACGCTCATTCTTCGGGTGGGGCGTTGTGGTGGTGTTTGATGGTGCTCCTTGCTTTGGTTGTATTTCGACGCAGAACCAGCTCCTTGAAAGCTCATACTTCAGGGCAAACCAAGGTGTAAGCTGGTAAGTCCTCCCCACAACTTCGGCTCAGGTAACTTCTGATGAGTTCTGTTCTTGTTACTCGCTCTGTTCAAATTCCAGATCCTATTCGCGTTGCTCGAAGTTTACGAACCCCAGAGTTGGGTCCCCGCATTTTGTTTTTCAGCGGTGGCTCTGCGCTTCGAGCTATCAGTCGAACTCTCAAACTCTACACTCACAACTCCATTCATTTGATCACACCGTTTGATTCTGGAGGAAGCTCCGCACATCTTCGTGAGGCCTTCGCGATGTTGTCGGTGGGTGACTTGCGAAACAGGCTGATGGCTCTGGCTGATGAAAGTATCCAGGGAAACCCAGCCATCTATTCTCTTTTCTCTCACCGCTTCCCCCAAGATGAATCCATTGCAACCTTGCAGGGTTGGTTGGAACAAATGGTTCGTGGTGAAGAATCATTGGTGGTTGCTATTCCTCAACCGATGCGTCAGCTGATTCAGCACCACCTTCAGCTGTTTGTCGAAAATATGCCTGCCCACTTTGACCTTCGAGGAGCTAGCATTGGCAATCTGATTTTGGCAGGCGGATATTTGAACCAAAGCCGAGATATTGACTCCGTTATTTTTCTGTTCTCGCGACTGGTCGAAGTTCGGGGTCTGGTGCAGCCCATTGTGGATGTTGATCTGCACTTGGCTGCGTACCTTCAAGATGGTTCTGAAGTGGTGGGACAGCACGAACTGACCGGAAAAGAAGGCCCCATGATTGAGTCGCGAGTCGAAGAGCTTCGCCTCGTTTCTTCTCTCAAGCAGCCTGTTCCCGCAGAAGTTGCGGTCCCTGAGAAAGTGCGCAATCTGATCCGTAGCGCCGAAGTGTTGTGTTACCCCATCGGAAGTTTTTACTCCAGCTTGATCGCGAACTTGCTTCCCAAAGGGGTAGGGCGCGCCATCCAAGACACTTGCTGTCCCAAGATCTACATTCCCAACATGGGCAAAGATCCTGAGCAAGTGGGGATGCGTCTCAGCGATACGATCGAGACCTTGCTGCGTCACCTTCAACGCGATACAGGTGAAGGCTTCTCACCCTCAGACTTTCTTCATTATGTTTTGGTGGACAGCCAGCATGGGCGATACGAAATGGAATTGGATCGGGAAAGGGTCGAGTCCCTAGGGGTTCGGTTGTTGGATGTCCCCTTGGTTGAGTCCAAAGGGGATATCCACATTGACCCTCTTCGATTGACGGAGGTCTTGTTGTCGTTGGCGTGAGTTGGGTCAGGAGCGACCCTGGAGGAGGAAAAAGGGATTAGTAGCGGTAGTGCTCGGGCTTGAAGGGACCTTCAGCTTGGATGCCGAGGTATTCAGCTTGTTCGTTGGTCAAGCGGGTGAGTTTTACACCGAGCTTGCCAAGGTGCAAGCGAGCAACTTCTTCATCAAGGTGCTTGGGAAGGATGTAAACACCGACTTCGTGATCCTTCTGTGCCAACTCAATCTGAGCGAGAACCTGGTTGGTGAAGGATGCGGACATCACGAAGGAGGGGTGGCCGGTAGCACAACCCAAGTTCACGAGACGACCTTCAGCAAGCAAGAAGATCTCATGACCATCGGGGAAGACATACTTATCTACCTGGGGCTTGATGGTGATCTTCTCAACGCCATCGAAGGTCTCCAAAGCAGCCACTTGGATTTCGTTGTCAAAGTGACCGATGTTGCAAACGATAGCTTGGTCCTTCATCTTCGACATGTGGTCAGCGGTGATGACGTCTTTGTTTCCGGTCGCCGTGACGTAGATGTCTGCAACGGGGAGGGCGTCTTCAACTGTGGTGACCTCAAAGCCTTCCATTGCCGCTTGAAGCGCACAGATGGGGTCGATCTCGGTGACCAACACGCGTGCACCAAAACCACGGAGGGAGTGTGCGGAACCTTTACCGACATCTCCATAGCCACAGACCAGAGCGACTTTACCTGCAACCATGACATCGGTCGCGCGCTTGATTCCATCGGCCAAGGATTCACGGCAACCGTAGAGGTTGTCAAACTTGGATTTGGTGACAGAGTCGTTGACGTTGAAAGCGGGAAGCTTGAGCTTGCCTTCTTCCATCATTTGGTACAAGCGGTGCACACCTGTGGTGGTCTCTTCCGAAACGCCGCGGATGTGTCCGATACGGCTAGACCAGAAGTTTGCATCTTCTCGGATTGCAGCGTGGAGAACTTTGTTCAACGCAAGCTCTTCACCCACCAATCCTTCGGGCATCTCGGGCATCACACCGGTTTCTTTGTACTTCTGCTCCATCTCAAAGCCGAGGTGAAGCATCAAGGTCGCGTCACCACCGTCATCGACAATCAAGGTGGGACCTTGGTTGTTCTCAAACAAGAAGGTCTGGTACACACACCACCAGTACTCATCCAAGGTTTCGCCTTTCCAGGCAAACACGGGAATGTTCGCGGCAGCAATCGCTGCGGCTGCGTGATCTTGTGTCGAGAAGATGTTGCAGCTTGCCCAACGAACATCGGCTCCAAGGTGAGCCAAGGTTTCGATCAGAACTGCGGTTTGGATGGTCATGTGCAATGACCCAGTGACACGGTGACCTGCCAATGGCTGGGCTTCACCGAACTTTTCACGCAGCGCCATCAAACCTGGCATCTCTTTTTGAGCCACTTCGATCTCTTTGCGGCCCCAATCGGCGAGGGAAATATCTGCGATGCGATAATCATGGATGCTGTCATTCTTCAGCGCTGGCATGCTCATTCACTGTTCTCCTTGCATTTCAGTCGTTTCAAAGCGGGCACAACGTACCCGATTGCCTTCATAGAGTCAACACCTTTGCTGTCTAAGCTTGTTCCCCCTCTGTTGTTGAGGGGTTGGAAGTTTTTTTCTGGGGAAATCGAATCGATTCTTGAAGTTCAGTGTTCTTCAAGGGTACAACATACCGGGATAAACACTCTCATGTATCCCTCTTGATTCAATCTGGTATTCTGATGAGGACGTTTGGATGAAAAAAAGCGATGTGTTCGTCTTGAGCTTGGTCGGTTGGTTCGTGTTGGCAGGGTTGGGTGTGGCTGGAGCGTCCAATGATGCCCAAAAGCAGGTTGTCGAAACCTACTTCTCCTGCATGAAAAAGTATGGCACTTGCAAAGTCTCGAAGTTTGCTACGCACGATGCGTTGCGGCTGTTTAAAACACACAAGCTTTTCTTTTCAAAGTTCCGCCTGGTCAACCGGGGTTACGTTGAAGAGGTTGCCAACGTTGTTAAAGACAGCCACCTCAAGATGCTTGCAAAGGCTGAGAAGTCGCTCAAAAAAGCTGGTTACGACACCCTTGAACTTTCCAAGCTGGGCAACGGGCAGGCGATCATCAATCTCGGACCCAGGGTTGCCGTGGCGATGTTTTGGGCTACACACCAAGCTCTCAAAGGCGGACCTGCTCGAACCAACTACGGGTGCATGGTGATGTGGAAGAGCAAATCCGATGCTCCCTGGAAAATTGCTTTCACTCCCCAGTACAGAAATTTGGAGGCTGCGTTGTTGGCCAACCTTCCAGAGTGGATGCAGCCCAAAAAGAAGGCCAAGGCTGAGAAGCCTTCCAGTGACAAGAAGAAAGCGGTCCCCCCGCCACGATCACGATAGCCTGTGGCTCCTTTGGTTTTCCCACCCCTCTCCCTCCCTCAACTGAAACATGTTCAAAATCACACTAGTTTCAGGGGATTGTCAGACCCCCTTTTTTTTCTTGTCTGGGGTGCTTAACCTAGAGACCAATTTCCGTTACACTTGTTGGCTCGACTCTGAAGTCTAGTCCCAACTCTCGTTTTTTCACTTATGCTATGGCTTGTTGTATGGTGAGTGACACTGTTTGACAGGTATATGTAGCACAATCAATCGTGTCGATGATCACTTCGATGAATACGGTTGAATATGTATAAGATGAGGCCATTATGAGTGAGACAAACACACCTCGCCCACGGAATCGTTCGCACCTGACGATTCAGGCCCGGCGTCCGCTGGCGAGTTACTCCGACGCTGCCTACCGCTTGTTGGGGCAGTGGCTGGATGTGGATACAGGCTTGTTGCAAGAGGCTCTGGAAGCCATTCTTGCTGGACAAGCCTACGAATCCTTTCGAATCCCCAAACCTGGCCGTGACGAATGGCGGGTGATTCTTGATCCTTATGGAGGATTGAAAGAGGTCCAACGGCGGATCCTTGATCGTCTTCTGTACCCCATTCCTGTTTCCAACGCAGCTCACGGTGCTGTTCCTGGACGCTCGGTCGTGACCAACGCCCGGCAGCACTTGCCCGACGCACAAGAAATTCTCAGCATTGACCTTCGTCACGCGTTTCCCTCGGTGCGGTTCAGCCGTGTCCACAGCATCTTCCGTAAACAAGTTCGGCCTTTGCTGCGGAAGCTTGGACCGCTACCCACTGCACACTCAGGAACCCTGGACCCTGTGGATGAAGTGATCCATTTGTTGGCCGGCTTGACCACATACAAACAAACGGTTCGCCAACAAGGCCGCACAACACAGGTCTATTGTTTGCCACAAGGGGCACCGACCTCTGGGTATCTGCTCAACCTGGCTTGCTTGCCCCTCGATGGGAAAATCTACAAGATTATCGAGAAAAACCCTGAGCTGAATCTTCGGTACAGTCGGTATCTCGATGACCTTGTGGTCTCATCCCCCAACCAACTCAACGATGAAGTTCAAAAAGAAGTTGAGCTGGCTGTTGTGAAAAGTGACTTTCACCTCAACCACCAAAAAATCGCACGGACACAAGCTCCTGCGCCTCTGGTTGTGTGTGGGGTGCAGTTGTCGGGTGAGCAGCTTACTGCTGAAGGTGGGTTGATCGAGCGTTGCGCAGACATGCTCCGCAACGCAGAGGCTGTTCGCAATCCCACGGCTGAGCAAAAGCTTCGCCGCAAGATTCGCGGTGTGATGGTGTTTTTCCGTCAAGTGTACGGTCAAGACCTGCCACCCAACATTGCCGAACCTTACCAACAGTACCGAACAAATCGTCAACTTCCCGAAGAGCCTGAAACAGTTGCCCAAGCTGTGGCTCCTGTCACTCTTGCAACCGAGCCAAGCAATGCTGTTGAGCTTTTGGCCCAGTGGTTGGATCTGACCCCAGAGACCATCGCGGAAGCTCGCGCTAAGATTCAGGCTGGCGAAGGGTACGAAAGCTGGAGCATCGACAAGGGCAACGGCAGCAAGCGAATCATTACGTCGCCTGTGGATCAGCTCAAGGATATCCAAACCCGAATCTTGTCCCAATTGATCTACCATATCCCGGTCTCCAACGCTTGTCACGGCTTTGTGCCCGGTCGTTCGATTGTGACCAACGCGATGACCCACCAAGGCGCAACCAGTTTGATCAACCTCGACCTCAAGGATGCGTTTCCTTCCGTGTCGAAACATCGGGTGGAGCTGGGCCTTCGGATTGGATTGGGTCGCGTGATCAAAAAGTTTGGTCTTCGCTTTCCTCGTCCGATGCGGGATGAACTCATCGCGTTGTTGGGTGAACTGCTGACTGTGGACGATCAGCTCCCACAAGGGGCTCCAACGTCCGGATATCTCTTGAACATCGCGGCCATGTCGTTGGACAAGCGGTTGTTCGAGCTGATTCAAGAGCACGATCAGGAAGTCACGTACACTCGATACGCCGATGACCTTACCTTCACCTGCAAAGACGGCGAGCTGACCACAGACTTCCTCAACAAGCTCAAGCGTGTCATTCGACGCTCTGGATTCCGCTGGAATCCAAGAAAAACCCACCGGGCTGAGGTTGACAAAGGGCAGCAAATCGAGATCTGCGGTATTTACGTGGATGATGATGGGCTTCGTCTGCCACGTGACAAGATGAAGGCGTACCGAAGCATCTTGCGTAGGGCTGCTACCCAGATTCCTACAGGTCAATTGGACGATGCGACCAAGCGACAAATCCAAGGGGTTGTGGGCTTTGTTGAGATGGTCTACGGGGAGCTTCCTCGTCGCATCTCTGAGCCATACCAGGCTTATCTCCAACAGCATCCAGACGCTCGACCCAAGCGACTCTACCGCGACAAGATCTCCTTCTACCCCAACATTATGCCCAATCCCTAATCTCTGCCTCCACCTGCTCGGTACTCTCTTCTTTTGAACCTTCCGCTTGTTGGTTCGTATTGGACTCCAATCCAAACAACCTCAACCCTCTTGTTCGTCTTGCTGACGGAAACCCATCGATTTATGATGGTCTACGAGGGTAGGGGAAAACCTTTGAGAGAGGAGTGCGACAACATGAGCGAGAGTCTTGGTCCGTGTCCACTTTGTGGTCGAGAGATGCTTGAGGGCCGGAGCGTCAACCTGCATCACGTGGTTCCCAAGTCCCATGGTGGACGTGATGTGTATTGGACCCATGTGGTTTGTCATTCCAAGATCCATTCGCTCTTCACCAATCGCGAACTCTTCCAAGAATACAACACCTTTGAGAAGCTCAGAGAGCATCCAGATATCCAGTCGTTTGTGCGTTGGATACGACGCAAGCCTCCTGAGTTCCGTACCAGGAACGTCAAGGCAAGGCGACGTCGATAAGGGATGATGTGTGTTGGGCTGGGCCGGATTGAGTGGAGGAAGAAGAGGGGGCTTTAGTTCTGGACAGGTGAGTAGTTGGCGTCGAGGTAGGATTGGACAGCGCCAAGGGGATCGTACTCGTTGACGGGTTGGTCCTTCACCTGATCCAGGTAGACCTGATAAACATCGTCTTTGATCTCAATCCGGGTGCGGGTCAGGCCCACGTCTTCGGCAGCGCCCTGGTACTTGAGCGCCAATTCTTCCAACGCTTCCTGGCCGATCACGTTGCGGGTTGCGTTGGTTTCGGTTTGGTCCGCCAGGTTTTTGGTGTAGTTGCCCGCGTGCTGACGACCCGACAAGGTGTGAGCGTAGCTTGGCTTGGGAACGCTGAAGAAGGACAGGAACGGGTTGAACATCTTCATGTTGTCAAACCAAATGGCACCAGGTGAGGTCGCGCGGCTGTTCTCTTCGGCGCGGAAGCGGCCTTGTCCACCGCGTACAAACTCTTGGATGAGTTCGCGGCCAAACGTACTTCCCGATGGTGCTTGGGTTGCAAGATCTTCCAACACCGAAAGTTCATCCGTCTTGTGGAGCCGACCGTCTTGCGTGGCTTCCTGGATGATGCTGCGAGCGGTCTGGGCGTTGAGCTCCAACGCACCGGTGCGAACTTGTTGAACCAAAGAGTTGAGCTTTGTCATGGTGATCCTTCCTCTTCAAACGAAGGCATCGCGCCTTCAACCAATGCTTGCTCCAACCAGTCTGTAACGATCTGGAATGGAACGGTTTCTTTTATCTCGGATAAGGTGATGCCGTCCAAGTAGTCGGCGAGGCTTTGTCGTAACTCATAAAACGATTCGGCAGATTTGCCATCGCAGTCATCATCCAGCGCTGCGACATAGCTGGCAATCAGGCGGTGTGCATCTTTGGGCAGCGCGAGCGGCGGGTACGGATAGTTCCAACGCAGCATCAAGAGGTACTGCCCCAAGTCTACGGAGGTTCGACCATTTCCATTCTCAAAAGGATGGATGGCTGAGACGCCGTACATGCAAAACGACGCGACAAACAGGTCGTCCTTGGGATTTGCACATTCACTCCACAGCCCATGAAGTTTCTTGAAAAACAAAAGGATCAGGGCTGGCACATCTTTGTGATGCGGAAAGTAACGATCGTTGGCCTGTACAGTGATACTTCGCAACTCGGCTGCAGCGTTCTTGTCCGCAACGTGCAGCGCAGCCATTCGACTCATCGCGTCAGGCAACGGTGACTCTGCTTCAAACAACTGCTCAAGCAGTTCACGTCGGGGGTTGCCCGACTTCATCGCTTTAAGCTGCTGCAAACTCATTCTTCACCCCAATGGAAGTCATTTGACTCAAGGTGCTGGTAGTAATTTCCTATGCGTGAGTCTGTACTTGTAGCAGGAAATATATAGAAATGCAAGGGATTCAAACTGTTGAGGTGTGAACGACTTTCACATTAAGAAGGTTTCTTTGGCAGGATAGGGGGGAGCCTTACTTTTTGACGGACACCACGTTGTATTGCTCCAGAATGGTACCTGCTGTGTGATGGAGCGAAGCAAGAGTTTTGTGATAGTCAACGTAGGCGCTCAGGCGAGCCAGTTTGGCTTTGGCGAGATCTTGCTGAAACTGAAGGACTTGGAACAAGGTGGTTTGACCCACCGAGAGCTTGTTTTGCTCAGCTTCCAGCTTCTTCTGTGCCCACAGCAAGGAGTCTTTGGTGATCTCCAGGCGCTTCTTGTTTCGCTCCGCTTGGGTGAAGAGTTGAGCAGCCTGGAGCATATACTGTCGCTTCAACAAGGCAATCTGCATCTTGCTCCGCTCCAACTCCACTTTGCTGGAGTCCAGCTTGCTCACCGCTGCCCGGTTGTCCAAGGGAATCTTGAGTGTGATGCCAACAAAGAAGCGATGGAAGCGTGGGTCGAACAGAGTCTCGTAGGTTCGACCTAGAGGGGTCGCTTGGTTGGTGTTGGTTTGACCGTTCCGTGGGGGGAACGTTCGCCCTGAACCTGCGAAGGTGAAGTTGCCGTTCAGGTCCAGCTGTGGAAGGACCTGGTTTTTGGCGCTGGTCACACTCCATTTTGCGATGATCTGCTGCTGTTGGGCGATTCGGATTTGAGGGTGGTTGTTCTGGATGGTCCGTAACAAGGAAACAAAGTTGGGCAGGGTGGGAATGGTTTCCACCGACTGGTTGGGTTGAATCATCCAACCACTTTCCCAATTGAGCAGGATGCGAAGCTTGGTCTCGGCAGCCAGTTGTTGTTCCTTGGCCAGCAACAAGTCACCGCGTCGGGCGGCTACAACTTGTTTGACCTGGAACTGCTCCAAGGAGGCCATCTTACCAGCCTGAATCAGGGCGAGTGTTTGCTGCAACTGTTTGTTCGCGAGGTCCAACGCCCCTTGTTGGATGTTTACGTTTTGACGGGCGTACACAAGATCCCAGTAGGCTTGAACCGTATCCAGCACCTGCTTGGCGGCGGACACCGCGACTTGGTTCTTGGTCACTTTCACGCGAGCTGCGGCCTGGTAAATGGGCGCAAGATTAAACGGCAGCCACGCTCCTTTGAGGAGAGGCTGGCTCAATCGAATCGACAAGGCTCCTGTGACTCGTTGGAGGGAGATTGTCGAACTGTCACCGCTTTGGCCAGTGAAGTTAAAGTTGATGCTGTCCTGGATGCTCCAAAAATTGGAAAACTGGACAGTCAACAATGTTCCAATCTCAAATCGTTTGGAAAGAACAACGCTACCTTCGACGCTGAACGTTTGCAGGCTGAGATTGCCCTCAACAAAGGTCAGCAATTGGGGATCAATTTGCGAGTCCGCGGGGAGGTTGGACCCGTTGAGGCGAAGGTCCAATTGAAGGTCAAAGGCAAACGCTCCTTTGGAACCAATCCAATCGAAGTGTGCTTGTTGGATGGTCAGCCTCTCCCGAGCGAGAGTTGGGTTTCGAAGGAGCATCTCCTTCAGCGTTTGGTCGAGGGAAAGAGACCGCACTTGCTTCGCTTTGGCCATGGCCGAACCACGCAGGGCTTGCGCCAGAAGTCTTCGTGCCTGCGCGTCGGAAGGAGGCTGAGCGCTCACTTGGCTTGCAAAAGCCAAACACACAAACAGCATGGCTACGCAGGCTGTGAGAATCGAGTGTTGTCGGTGGAGTTTGCGAAGGCTGCTTAAGGATACGACGAGATCAGTCAGGGAGCTGAAGGACTCGGATGGTGTGGGAGTTGAAGTCGGTGAAGTAGAGCCTGTTTTGTGGCCCCATGAAGATGCCAGTTGGCCCGAACAACTCGGCTTGCGAGGTGAGTCCATCTTTGGAGCCCTGCCTTCCATTGCCTGCAAGGGTCGTGACCGTTCCATCTGGTGCGATCTTCCGGATTCGTTGGTTGGCTGCGTCTGCCACATAGATGTTGCCTTTGCTATCAGTGGTAACTCCAGGGGGTTGGTAGAATCGGGCGTACGTGGCGATTCCATCGCGAAATCCTCGATTACCTTCCCCTGCGACCGTGGTCACGGTTCCGTTCAGTTCAAGACGCCGAATCATATTGTTGACTGAGTCTGCGATCAAGAGACTTCCTTGAAAACCCATCGCAATTCCGATCGGCATATTGAACCTTGCCACTGCTCCTGTGCCGTTTTTCCAGCCAGGGTCACCGTTTCCAGCCATCGTTGTGACTGTTCCGTCTGGAGTGACTTTCCTTATAGCGTGGTTGAGGGTGTCGGCAACAAACACGACGCCTTTGGGCGAAACGGCGAGGCTGGAGGGAAAATAAAACCGGGCTGCCGAACCTTTTCCGTTCCTAAGCCCGAGCTGTGATCCGGCCAAGGTGGTCACGTTCCCTTGGGGATCAATTTTCCGGATGGTGTGATTGACGGTATCGGCTATATACAGGCTATCATTGGGCCCTAAGGCGATGGCTCCAGGATTGAAAAATTGGGCTTCTGTGCGAAATCCGTCTTTGGAGCCTGGGTCTCCGGTTCCGGCGTAGGTGCTGACCACACCCAAGCGATCAATCATCCGGATGCGTTGGTTGATGGTGTCTGCGATGAAGACAATCCCCTTGGATGTCACGACCAGACCGGAAGGAGCGTCAAATTGGGCCTGCGCTCCAGGGCCTTCTTTGTATCCCTTTTGTCCCGTTCCTGCGAGGGTGTAGACACACAACGGAACATTGTCCACCCATCCGTCACAGTCGTCATCTTTACCGTTGCAAGTCTCTTGGGTGGGGAAGACTGCGCCGGTGCATGCGCCCCAGGTTCTCTCACTCTGACAGACCTGTTTGCCAGGCTTGCAACTCCCTTGAACAGGTTCAGGCAAGGAGGAGGGGACGCACGCTCGTATCTCTCCCGGTTGGCAACCCTCAGGGGGATTCTCAACCTGGAGGGGCTCTTCGTGTGGCTCGGAAGCGTCTTGAACTACCACCTCGTCCAAGACCGGAGCTTCCTCTTGTGGTTCAAGCGAAGTTGGCTCTTCTTGTCTCTCTTTGGTGGTATTTGCCTCAGCCTGAACTTCAACAGCTTCGTTGGCTCCGCCTGTTTGAGGCAGGCCGCAGCCGTATGTCGTTAGGAAAAAGCCCACCAACAAAAGAGAGGGAAGCCAAAAGAAAGTTCGTAAATGCATGTGAGGTCCAACGCAAGAGGACAGGGTGCTTCGGCATCGGAAGAAATCGAGCCTAACAAGTTGTTTGTAGAAACTCTATTGTCTTCGTAGTGTTTCTAGTTAACGGTGGTACGGTTCCTAAATGGGAACAGATTTGAGGTTTTCTCCTATTCCAGTCGCTTGATCGCATGAGGTAGTTGTGACTATTATAGAGAAAACTTGTGCTGTTCCAGCATCATGCGATGAGAAGGCTTTGTAGTATGCGACACATTTTGTATGTTCTTCTTTTTCTAGGGTTCTTGATTGGACTGTCTGTCAGTTCATGCAGTGAACCTGCTTCACCTTGTGGTGATCCTTGCCCCTCGGGTCGTCGATGTGATCCTGTTAAAGGTCGCTGTGTTCCTCGAACGACTTGTGTGTCTTGTCAGTACACAGCGGAATGCGAAAACAATCAAATCTGTGAGAATGGTTGCTGCATTGATTCAGGTTCAGGGACGGAGTCTTTCGGCGAGTCAAGCACATCGGATGCTTCGACAGGTACGGACAGTTCCAGTGAAGATTCTTGCTCCAACCCTCCCTGTGGTACGCCATGCTCGGCTGACACAGACTGTACCGACGGTACAAAGACCAAATGTGATTTGTCTTCGGGACAGTGTGTCCAATGCCTAGCGGACTCCAACTGCAGCCCTGGAGAGACCTGCACCAACGGTGTTTGCCAAAAACCTGTGGACAAGTGTACGGGCATAACTTGTGATCCTGGAAAAGCTTGTGATCCCTCTACTGGCCAATGTGTGGACCCCTGTCCTGGGACTCCCTGCAAAGACGGCTTCTGCTGCAGCGAAGGTGGACAGTGTCAGGCCTGTGGAACCAAGAGTATCTGTGAACCTTGCACGGATCATCCAGAGTGCGGTCCCAAGGCACGCTGTGCGGCTCTTGGAGGTGGAGGCAAGTCGTGCATTCCTACCTGTCCTGACGATCAGTGCCCAGCAGACTTCTCTTGTCTCTCTCTGGGCTCGAAGCTAGGAAAGCTGTGCGTCCCAGACTCTGTCTGCAAAACGGTGGACAAGTGCGAGAACATCACATGCAACGGCGGGAAGAAGTGTTGTCCCAAGACGGGGACTTGTCGTCTCTGTTGCGAAGACAGCGAGTGTCCAACAGGCCAACGTTGCATCGAAGTGGGTAGCAACGCGACTTGTGGGCAGGACCCCGATGCTTGCAAGCCAAAGTGCACAGGTGGCGAAACCTGTAACGCGCAAACAGGCAAGTGTGAGAAGAATTGCTCGGTGGCAGGCTGCCCTGACACGACCACCAAGTGCGATAACGTCTCTGGATTGTGCGTGAAGAAAGATTGTCGATCCAACTGGACCTGCACTGGAAACACAACCTGCAACAACCTCAACGGTCAATGTGAGACCATCAAAGATTGTCGTCAGAACCCCAGCCAATGTTCGGGTTCGACTTGTTGCAGCACAACCACTGGAAAGTGTGTAACCGACTGCCGTCAATGTGGCTACAAATGCCCAACTGGTTCAGGGCAGACCTGCAACAGGACCACTGGAGTCTGCGAAGTTAACACCTGCAAGTTTGACAAGAAGTGCAGCAACGACAGTGATTGTTGTGGCTTGAAATGTGAGTTCAGCGTGGGGCACCTGGACAAACGATGCAAGTGCAAGAGCAGCACGGACTGTCCTTCTCCTTACCGCTGCAAGTCTTCGCTCCTCAACAAGTACTGCGAGTAGGACTGCAGTCAACCAACACTTCCCCGCCTTGCTTTCTACTCGTCAAGAATCTCTTCCAATTCACAATCTGCCGGTGATACCGTAATGTTCTGACTTTTCCCAAGTTGGACCTGGCCGGCGGGAGCCCCTTTTTCTTTGCGGACGTTGCTTCGTGGGCAGTAATGCACAACGACTCGGCCCCCTTTGCGACTTTTGCTGTTCAAGGCAGCCAATTCTGCGGCTTCACGGATGGTGTCGCGGGGGAGTCGCTTTAAGTTATCAGGGTTCACGACAACCACATGCGAGCCTGAAGTTGCAGCGACATGGAACCAGAAGTCGTGTTGGCGGGCTACTTTGAACGTGAGGACGTCGTTGTCTCTTGCGTTTCGGCCCACCAGGATCTCGTATCCATCGCTGGAGATGAATCGCTTGTAAGGTACTCGTTTGGGGGGACGTTTTTGGCCAGCCATTGGATTCTCCTGATTTGAGGTGGGTCAATCAAAGCGGGTTGTGGTAGTTGGTATATAGGAGACGGGATTCGTGACGTGATGTTCTATTAATGGCGTCATCCTATTTGGTGGACGAGCCAAATTCCAAGTCCCGCGAGTGCAACTCCCAGGATGTTCTGAAAGCCAATATTGAACAGCATCATAGAGACGGATTGTTCCCGAGACAACAAGACGCTGTCCAGGGCGAACGATGAGAAGGTCGTGAAGGAGCCCAAGAAGCCAACAAGAAGCAACAGCTTGGCCTGCTCTTGCTGGAGGGCAATCCCGCGGGTCGAGAGAGCAAAGAGCAACCCCATCAGGAAGCAGCCTACCATGTTGGGAATCACGGTCCCGTAGGGGAAGTTGCCACCTACCCAACGCTGTGCCAGGAGCGCCGTTGCGTAGCGAGCCATGGCACCACAAGCACCTCCACCAGCTACCCACAAAAATTTACTCCACATTGGCACAATGCTCATCCTTTCTGAGTGGATTGTCGTCCTTGGTTTTACTTGATTCCAACCACGTAGCCAAACCACGCGTCCAATTCGTTGTACTCGATGCGTTTCACGAAGTTGTCGTCGGTGTCGTCTTCTTCGTCGTCCCACCCTTGGAGGTAAAAGTCGACTTCGGAGTAGCCAGCTTCCAGCAGAAGGTCCCGGATCTCCATGGGAGTCCAGATTCTCCAGTCATACGAGAAGGCCTTCTTGAGCTTGCTTCCATCTTCAAACTCAAAGTGGATGTAGCACTTCATGTCGTGGGTGAGCTGGTTAAACTTGTCTTGCTCCCAGACATACGTGAACGGCGGAACCTCGTTCCCATCAAACGTGACTTCGTCATCAATTTCGCGTTCTTCGTAGTCGTCGTCGTAACTTTTGGGCCCAGCCATCAGGTCCATGAACAGAACGCCCCGATCATTGAGGTTGTTCAGGGTGGTTCGGAAATACGACAGCAATTCATCCCGCTGCTTAAAGATGTAGTACGAAAAATTGAACGCGATCAGCGCGTCAACTTCGGGAGTTTGAGCAGTTCGTACATCTTCACAGAGGAGGTGGACACGTTCTGCCGCATCACCCACAACAGGAGCGTGGTTGGTTTTTCCCCACTCCAAGACCTCGGAGTCAAAGTCGACGCCCCAGGTCTCAATCTTCTTGTCGGCTTTGACCCACTCGTAGCAAAGCCGGGCCGTCCCACAGAAATCTTCACGGATGGTGCGTAGCTTCTTTTTTCGGATGCCTTTGTAGATCTTGTTAAGAAGCTCAATGTACGCTTCTGCAGATTGGACCGAAGCTTCGTACAACACATGTTTGTCAGCGGCTTTGGCCAGTGTGCTCTTCGACTTTTTCTTCCGCTTTCCGCGCTTTTGATTCATGGGGTTCTACCACCTATTGGATCCAAAGGGGTGATGAAGTATGTGTAAAAACGTTTGCTTCCCTTACCAGTGAAACGAGGGCCGGTCAAGCACCTGTTCCTTACGACCTACCGTCGATTCGACTTTTCAGAACAAGGAAGTATAATCCCCCCGCAAATGTTAAGACCCCCAAGGGGTTGCTTTGGCTTGTCTGCGATCCAACATACCACTTGGAAATCCCTTGGCTACCCATACGCCCCAACGGCTTGCAAAGGAAGTGAAATCGAATGAAGAGCAGTATCTCAGGACTGTATCGTCTCTCCATTGATGAAAAGATAGAAACGGTTTGTCAGGCTGCTGGCATCGAACCAGAAGAACTGGATGCGATGTGGGGTGAAACTGGCTTACCGTTTGAACAAGCCGAAGCCATGATCGAAAATGTTGTGGGCATGTTTCAGCTGCCTTTGGGGATTTGTACAAACCTCCAGGTGAACGGCAAAGACCGCCTTGTTCCCATGGTCATTGAAGAGTCTTCTGTTGTCGCTGCTGCTTCCAATGCCGCTAAAATGTTACGGGCAGGTGGTGGCATTACAGCGACGTCAACCGAACCGATTATGATCGGGCAAATCCAGCTCATGGACCTGGATGACCTGTCCGTGGCTTCCGAGGCGATTCTTGCTCAAAAAGAAGCTCTCTTGGACAAGCTTCGCGCTCAATTTCCCGCGTGGGAAGAGCGTGGCGGTGGGCCGGTTGATTTGGAAGTTCGTCGGCTGCCACCGCTGGATGAGAATGACCCCCTCCCTCCAATGTTGGTGGTCCATATTCTTGTGGACGTTCGGGATGCGATGGGAGCCAACGCCGTCAACTCCATGTGTGAGTTCTTGGCTCCCACGGTCGCGGAGATAACGGGCGGACGCGTTCGCTTGCGAATCTTGAGCAACTTAACGGATCGCCGCCTGGTGACTGTCAAAGGACGTGTCCCTGTCGAGGCCTTTGTGAAGCGAGGCAAGCCTGCATCCTTTGGCCATGAGGTTGCGAAAGGAATTGAAGAGGCGTCGGTCTTTGCCGAGCGCGATCCCTATCGTGCAGCGACTCACAACAAGGGTATCATGAACGGTGTGGACGCTGTGTTGATGGCAACTGGGCAGGATTACCGCGCTGTGGAGGCTGGCGTGCATGCTTACGCAGCCCAAGAGTCCCACTACTCTGCGCTCTCTCGTTGGCGCTACAAGGGAGAGTATCTGGAAGGTGAGATGACTCTTCCGCTCGCGGTGGGTACGGTAGGAGGAATCATCAAGGTTCACCCCACAGTTCAGGCGGGCATCAAGTTGATGCAAGTGGAGAGAGCCCATCAATTGGCGGAGATTGCTGCTGCAGTGGGGCTTGCCCAAAACCTCGCCGCGCTCAGGGCGTTGGCAGCGGAAGGCATCCAGAAAGGTCACATGCGACTTCACTCACGAAACATCGCGATGGAGGTTGGAGCGACACCCGAAGAGGTTCCGGCTCTTGCTGCACAACTTGAACAGCAAGACATCGTGTCTCACTCTGTGGCGCAGCGGCTTTTGGAAGAGCTACGTTCGTAACAAAAAGCGCTGTTAAATGATCGACTGACCCAGGAGGCTGGCGACCATCTCAACGGCAACCTGGGCGGTTTGATTCTGTACGTCCAAGATGGGGTTGACCTCCACGACGTCGAGGCTGGTTACAATGTTGGCGTCGTGAAGAAGCTCCATCACAAGGTGAGCTTCCCTGTAGTTGAGGCCTCCTTTGACGGGAGTTCCTACTCCTGGGGCAATCGTTGGGTCCAAAGCATCCACGTCGAAGGAGACATGGACTCGGTCGAGGTGTTTGAGCTTTTCGATGGTTTTCTGTGTCACCGTGGCGATGCCTTGGATATCGATCTCCTTCATCGTGTAGGCATCAATCCCAAGCTGGCGAACCAGCGAACGTTCGCCTCCATCAACGCTTCGCAGTCCGATGTAAACGACATCCTCAGGTCGGATGACGGCTTCTCCTCCCCAATACTCTCGCAGGACAGGGTCGCCATGACCAAGCAGATGGGCCAAGGGTGTACCGTGTAAGTTACCGCTTGGGCTGGACTTGGGTGTGTTGATGTCGGTGTGGGCATCAATCCAGATCACCCCTGTTCGACCATGCTCTGCGATGCCTGCGACAGAACCCATAGCAATGGAGTGATCGCCACCCAAGGTGATCGCGAAGTCTTCTTTGGAGACGCCTCTGTTCCAGTTGTACACGTTCCGGCAAGTTTGGGCGATGCTGTTGAGGTAGTGGAGTCCTCGCTCTGCGTCGAGGGTCTCGACCACGGGAACTTCGATGTTTCCACAATCTTCAACGGTGTGACCCAACTCTGTAAGGACCTTGGTGAGCCCTGCCAGTCGAACGGCGCTCACGCCCATGTCCACGCCACGGCGTCCTGCTCCCATGTCGATAGGGACACCCAGAATTCGGATCGTTCTCATCGTTTGCTCCTCTCAGCCTGTCCGAGTCCAACATTGGAAGGCGCAGTTGGACTCGCTCTGTTCGTGTTGCATCTTCCATTCGGATTCGGATATCTCGGGGAAAAACGTATCCCCATCTGCTTCGATATCGATTTGTGTGACATAGAGGTGAGTGGCCCTGGGGAAGGCAGCTTCGTAGATCTGCGCTCCGCCAATCACAAACGGGCAGGGGTCGCTGCTATGCGCGAGGGTGATGGCTTCTTCCACCGAAGCGACAACCTCACAATCTGGGAGGCTGGAGACGCTACGACTGACGACAATGTTGCGACGATCTCGGAGGGGTCGCTTGGGCAGTGACTCGTAGGTTACCCGGCCCATGATAACGGCGTGACCCATCGTCATCCTTCGGAAAAACCGCATGTCTTCTTTGGAATGCCAGGGGATGCTTCCGTTCGCACCGATGACGCGGTTGGCGTTCATCCCCACTATCATGGCGAGGGGTTGTCTTGCTTTCACGAATGTTCCTCTCTAGCCCATGGACAAGGACGAAGGGACCAATTAAACCGCAACTTCCGCTTTGATGTGGGGGTGGGCTTCGTAGTTTTCCAATCGGATCTGCTTGGGGGTCCAGTCTGTGATGGATGTGATAGGTGGGTCGATCACTAAGGTTGGGAGAGGCTTGGGCTCTCGTGAAAGCTGCATCGTCGCTTGTTCAAGATGGTTCAGGTACAGGTGAGCGTCTCCGATGGTGTGGACAAAATCACCCACACCCAAGCTGCAGGTGGCAGCGATCAGATGCGTGAGCAGGGCATAGCTCGCGATGTTAAACGGCAGGCCAAGAAAGATATCCGCGCTACGTTGGTACAATTGGCAGGAGAGCTTTTTGTCAGTGCTTACATAAAACTGAAACAGGGTATGGCAGGGTGGAAGGGTTACGTTTGTGGCTTCTTTCGGGTTCCATCCGGTGACAATCAGTCTTCGACTGTGGGGGTTGGTGTTGATGGTGTCGATGATGTTTTGAATCTGATCCACGCCATCCTTTTGGAACGTTCCGTCCGGAAGCTGGGTGGCTCCAAAGTTCCGCCACTGGTGCCCATAAATCGGACCCAGGTCTCCCTCTTGTCTTCCGAACTTGGCGCATTCTTCTGCGGTGGCCCAAGGGTCCCAGATCTTGACTCTGTAGTCGTGGAGCCCTGAAACATGGGTGTCGCCCTTGAGAAACCAAAGCAGCTCGGCCCAAATCGAGCGCAGATGGAGTTTCTTGGTAGTTAGGGCAGGGAACCCTTTGGAGAGGTCAAACCTCATCTGGTGACCAAAGATACTGCGAACCCCAACTCCGGTTCGGTCGGGTCGATCTTCGCCTGTTTCCATCACTTTCTTCAGCAAATCCAGGTAGGCTTGCATGGGTGTTCCTTATACTCCGAGTTGGGCTTCAAATTCTTGGGCGATATCATCGGCTAACTCATCGAGTAGCGAAGGGTTGGGGCCTTCCAACATGATTCGCGCCCGGTTTTGTGTGCCAGAGTAACGCACCAGGATTCGACCCTGGCCACCCATCTTTTCTTCAGCAAGGGCGATGGCTTCTCGGATGGAGGGGATGTTGTCCCAAGGCTTCTTCTCACGTACCACGACATTCTTGAGGACCTGAGGGTACCGATCCATCGCTGCAGACAACTCTGAAAGAGGCTTCTGGCGAGCGACCATAATCTGAAGGAGCTGAATGGCAGCAAGGAGTCCGTCGCCTGTTGTGGAATGATTGGAGAAGATGAGGTGTCCCGACTGTTCTCCACCCAGGGTTGCTCCTTTGGCTCTCATTTGCTCAATCACATACCGGTCGCCGACCTGGGTGCGGACCAATTGAATGCCATGCTTGGTCAGGCAATGTTCGAGGCCGAGGTTGCTCATGACAGTCACGACAACCAAGTCATGGGGCAGGGTGCCTTGCTCTTTCATGTAGGGAGCGCAAATCGCCATGATCTGGTCGCCGTCTACTTCCTGGCCCTTGTCATCGACAGCGATCAGCCGGTCAGCGTCTCCGTCGAGTGCAATTCCAGCGGCTGCCTTGTGCTCCACAACGGCTTCTTGCAATGCCTTGGTGTGCGTGGCGCCTCGCTCTTTGTTGATGTTGAGTCCGTTGGGTTCTACACCCATCGCGACAACTTCAGCGCCGAGCGCTTCAAACAGCTTGGGGGCGATGGCGTACCCGGCTCCATGGGCTGCATCGATGACCAGCTTGTACCCTTTGAGCGTGTTTTCCAACTGCCAAAGTTGAGCAAGGTGCTGGGTGTATTGTTCGGCCACTTCGCCGTGGCTCTCTATTTGTCCGACTTCTTCGGCTTCGGGGAGTGGCAACTCCTTCGACAGCCACTGCTCAAGCTTGGCTTCAATGTTCAGTTCGTCTTCGTCGGAGAGTTTGTAGCCGGAAGAAGCGAACAGTTTGATACCGTTATCTTGGTAGGGGTTGTGAGAGGCGGAGATCACGACGCCCATCGCAAACGGTTGTTGCTGGGTCCACCAAGACACTGCAGGTGTGGGAAGTACGCCCAATTGGTACACCTTGCTTCCCATGGACGCGGCTCCCGAAGCCAAAGCGGCTGAGAGCATCGTGCAGGAACGACGGGTGTCACTGCCAATGCCAATGACTGGCGTTAACGTTTGCTCTGGGTGTGTCTCTTTCATCCAAGAGACCACAGCAGCACCAAGGGCCTGAGCAATGTGCGCCGTCATCGGTGCTTTGTTCACATGGCCACGTATTCCATCTGTTCCAAAATAGGATTTGCGGTTGGACATTCCCCGCTCCCGTCAATGTATCTTTGTGGTGGAAAAGTCGAACAGGACGTCGTGGAACCAACGAATCTCTTGGCTCCGCGCCCATGGAGGACGTGGTCCTTATAACGAATTGTCGTTGGAACGTCTAGTCCTTGTAACTGTCGAAAGTTAGCGGCGTGAAGGGCGGGTCAAGGCTGTGGAGCGCTTTGTGCGATGGGGTTTGTGAGACAATTTCTTATGAAGCAATGGAGCGTCGGAGAGAGCTTGGGGGGTTCCCTTCTTTGCTACTCGTATGCCCAGGCGTTGTTTGCTTTTGGGACGAGGAGGAGCAGGGAGTCGCCCTGACGGTTTGGGACCTTTTGCCAGTCGGCGAAGAGCGCGCTTCGGCTGTGATCGCTTTCGACGGGGGCGGCGTTTGGCTTTCCTGCGAAGTCGCCTGCGACGTCGTCGATACCCTGTCTTCTTGCGCTTCTTCTTACGCCGACGGTATTTGCGGCGACGCTTTCGACGTTTCCTCGATTTCTTCTTGGACTCATCGTCGTCATCGTCGTCATCATCTTTGGAGTTGGCCTTCCGGCGCTTGGTTTTTCGCCGCCGTACACGTTTTCGACGTTTCTGCTTGGGCTTGGTTTTGACGTTTAGAACCTGCGGCTTGGGTGTCGCACCTCGGCGAGGAACAGGTGGGTCTTGTGTGGGCCTTGGCTTGGTGGAAAGAACCACCGCAGAGGGCGTTACTTTGATGACCTTTAGTTCGGGATTGGGTGGTTTTACCTGGAGAGGAATCTGGTGAATCCCAGCAGGTTTGTTGGATATCTTGCTACCATCTACCGTGACTATGAGTTCTTTGGCTTTGAGCGGAGTGAGTTGGCTCTGGGGCCCAATTAACGTCACGTCCACCTTGTTGGGTGAAAGGGTGACGTCCAACTTGTTGTTGAGAAAGTCCAGGAGCTGGACGGGTACATCCTTGATGACCTTCTTGATCTTCCGCTGCAAAAAGTTCAACGAGACTTTCACTTTAAGCGGGCCAACAAAGCGTACATTCTTGTCGGGCTTGAGCAGCTTGACCACCATCACTTGATCTCGGTACTTGCCGCGCAAGTCGATGGTCTCCGAGGTGATCTCTTTCAGCTTTACAATGATATCTTCGGGGCCTTCGACGGCAACCACACGGGGAATTGGTTGACCTTGAATGAGTCGATAACCAAAGAGGGGCTTGCCCTTGGTCGGTATCTTAATCGGAAGCTTTTTCTTCGATATCTTCGCAAAGGTCAGATCAAGGAGTGAAGGCTGGACTCGTATCACACGCACCGAAACAGGGAAAATCTTCCGAAGTTGTTCGGTGTAAAGTTCCGTTTGCATGCTACCAGGAAGAGCATCAGAGAGTTTTAAGCTGTAACGGAGGTTTTTGCTGGCGAGTCTTTTGAGTATCGAGTCAGGCCCCTGAAGCGTGACTTTGAGATTGGTCACTGTGCCTGAAGTTAGAATTAAGTCGGAGGGATAGTCGAAGAACAGCTTGACTTCAACCGCTGTTGCTCGAACCAGGGTGTCTTTGTGGATTTGTACATACAGAGTGATAGCGAGGATCAGCGAAAACAATTTGAGCAAAAAATTGCCAAAGAGGAGTTTGCGAAACCAGGCCACTATCGACACCCCAAAGTGCGTACAAAAAGGATGGGTCGTTCAAAAATCAACAGCAGCATAACATTGCTGTTACACGGAATCAATCGTTCTCTTCGGGATTCACGGTCGGATGCTCGCCTGACGCATTCTTCGTAAACGTAGGGAACGAGCTTGTTTTACGTCGGCCTGGGTTGGAAGACCTGCGGCTACGTGCTCCCGTGGAGGTTTTGGGCAGAGGAAGGGGCGTTCCTTGTGGATCGAGAAGGGCCAGCAGCTGGTTGTTGAGGGAGGCTACATCCAGCCCTCGGTTGATCTCACCGTCAGAGCAAAGAGAAATTTTTCCGTCCGTCTCAGAGACAACGATCACTAGGGCGTCGGTCTGTTCCGTTAGGCCAATGGCTGCACGGTGACGTGTCCCCAGGCTCTTCGCGATGTTGGGATTCTTGGCGAGGGGAAGGAAGACCCCTGCGGATACTAGCTTGTTGTCACGGACGAGAACGGCACCATCGTGGAGCGGGGAGTAAGGCAAGAAGATGCTGTAGAGAAGTTCTTCTACGATCTCCGAGTTGATCTGCGTCCCTTCTTGGATGAAATCTTTGACGTCGGCGTCACGCTCCATCACGATCAACGCACCAATTTTGCTGGTGGAGAGACTGCTGACTGCCTTAACGATATTGTTTAAGCCACCTTTGGCTTCGTCGGAGAGTCTGTTTTGGTTGAATACACTGATCCCTAGGCGGCTCAACGCCCTCCGGATCTCGTCCTGGAACAAAATAAGGATGACCAGGATGAAAGAGCTAAAGAATTGTTCAAAGATCCAAGTGATGGTTTGCAAGCCCATCAGCCGGACAGTTGTGTAAACGATGGTGAGGAGAAGCAGGCCAAAGAGGGTCCGGACGGACTTGGTCCCTCGGAGCAGCAAGAGGCCCCAGTAGATCAGCGCATACACGAGGAGAATGTCCAACACCGCAAGCCAGGTGGACTTGTTAAACAATACCTCGATAAGGGTCTCCTGGTGGGAGAGCAACCATTCTTTCATTGATGAATCTACGCCTACTTCGTCACTTCATTTCCATCCAAGTTGTACTATATCTCGTTTGGTGGTCCAAGGCTATTTCTTCGTCAACCGAAACTGTGTTCCTAAGGTCGCGAAGTTTTATCACCTTTTGCCACTCACTGTTTTTGAGGTGGAGCCTGGATGGCCTGCATTACTTTCAGCAATCTGACCGTTTCTTCCACATCATGGACTCTCAACATGTGTGCTCCATGCCAGGAAGAGACACACGCAGCAGCAAGGGAACCTTCCAAACGTTGGTGAGCGGGTTGATCGACAATGGCTCCCAAAAAGGATTTTCGGGATGCACCAACCAACACCGGATATCCTTGTCCGTAAAGGCTGGGAAGCTCTCGAAGGATTCTGTAGTTGTCCTCCAGCCTCTTTCCAAAGCCAATCCCAGGGTCAATTCCTATCTTGTGCTTGGGAACCCCTGCATCGAGAAGCAGTTGGAGGCCTTCGTCCAACTCTGACACAATTTCATCCCACAGGACGTCGTAATGTGGAGCCTTTTGCATTGTCGCTGGCGTGTGGCGACTGTGCATCACAAAAACATGGGCCTGATGACGAGCAATCACGTTAGGGAGCTCAGGGTCAAACCTCATGTTGCTCACATCGTTGACGATGTCTGCGCCGGCTTGCAAGGCAGCCTCTGCAACAGCGGCCTTCGTGGTGTCGATGGAAAGTGTAACGTCGGTTTGCTCTCGCAAACCTTCAATCACTGGGATAACACGGGCCAACTCATCTTCTACTGTGACACTGGCCGAACCCGGCCTTGTGGATTCGCCGCCAATGTCGAGGACGTCAGCTCCTTGCTCCGCCATTCGACAGCCGTGGGCGATGGCGTTCTCAGCTTGGTAAAAGTGACCGCCATCCGAAAACGAGTCTGGGGTGACATTGACAATGCCCATCACAAGGGGCTTCCCCTCGGAAAAGGACAGAGTCCCTCGTTTGGTTTTCCAGGGCAGTGGCGGGGTCGTAAAGATACCTAACCATTCAGAAAGAGTGCTGTGGAGAGGCTCTTTGCCTTCCTGGCACCATGCTTCAAGTCGTCGAGGTGAGTATTCCAAGAACAACGTGGGAGACAGGGTTGTGGGATGAGGCAAAACCTGAAACTCTCCCCCCGTTTTCTGTGAAAAGGACTCCGCGTACTGTGCACATTGCGGCGTGGTGAGGCCAGCCACCTTTACCCAGTTTCCTGCCCAGTTTGCATCGGACGAGACGAACTCTTCTGTGGCTTGATTGGGGTGGCGTTTCAAGTCAGGAACGTGGAACCATCGGATGGAAAAGGTCGTGTCCATGTCTGTGTGGGTTCCTTTTTGGGGATGGGGTCGAGATGCTTTGGGAGAATGTAGAAAACCCCCAGCCAGATGGCCGAGGGTTTTCTAAGGTAACGATCACAAGTCCGAGGACTTGGATGTTTTTGGAACGCTTAGGCTTCGGACCCGCCGGAGGGGCTGCCGTCCTTGTCAATGGAGAGGGAGGAGAAGGATTCTTTCTTCTCTTCTTTCTTCTCTTCCTTGTCTTTCTTTTCTTCTTTGCCTTCGGGAGAAGCTGACGAATCCGAACCTTCTTTGGCGTCCGTTTTCTCCGTCTCTTCTGCAGCTTTCGAGACTTCTTCCTTCTCGGATTTTTTCTCGGGGTGCGCGCCTTTCATCGGGGGGAGTTCTTCGCCGCGGATCATCATGTCGAGTTCTTCGCTGCTCAGAACTTCACGGGCTGTCAGCTCATCGGAGATCTTGAGAACAAGCTCTCTGTTCTCCGAGAGAATCTTGACTGCGCAATCGTAGGCTTCCTGCACAATCCGGCGAACTTCTTCATCGATAGCAATGGCTGTCGACTCGGAGTAGTCGCGGTGGCGGGAAAGCTCACGACCCAAGAAGATTTGCTCTTCTTGCTCACCGTAGGCGAGGGGACCCAGCTTTTCGCTCATGCCCCACTCACAGACCATCTTGCGAGCGTAAGAGGTGGCTTGCTTGATGTCGTTGGAGGCGCCGCTGCTCTTTTCTCCGTGAATGAGTTCATCTGCAGCACGTCCACCCAGAGCCACTGCGATGCGGGCTTCCATGGCTTCTTTGTGTTGCACTCGAACATCTTCGTTCGGCAAGAACATGGTGACACCGAGAGCGCGACCACGTGGGATCACCGTCACTTTGTGAACGGGGTCTGCATGCTCAAGCATCTTGCCCACCAAGGCGTGACCGACTTCGTGGACGGCGGTGCGATACTTCTCTTCCTCGTTGAGGATCATCGAGCGTCGCTCGCGGCCCATCATCACCTTGTCTTTGGCTTCTTCAAAGTGCTCCATGTGGAGTCGGTTCTTGTTCATACGAGCTGCGGTAAGCGCGGCTTCGTTGACAAGGTTTTCCACATCAGCGCCCGAAAATCCGGGGGTACCACGTGCGATGACATGAAGGTCAACGTCATCGGCGAGAGGCGTACGACGCGAGTGGACCTCAAGAATCTTCTCACGACCTACCAGGTCGGGAAGGGGCACTACGACGCGGCGGTCAAAACGACCGGGGCGGAGAAGCGCTGGGTCAAGAACGTCTGGGCGGTTCGTCGCGGCAACAAGGATGACACCTTCGTTCGACTCAAAACCATCCATCTCGACGAGGAGCTGGTTGAGAGTTTGCTCACGTTCATCGTGTCCACCGCCGAGCCCTGCGCCACGGTGGCGACCTACGGCGTCGATCTCATCGATGAAGATGATGCAGGGAGCGTTTTTCTTGCCTTGCTCGAACAGGTCTCGGACACGGCTTGCGCCGACACCTACAAACATTTCGACAAAGTCGGAGCCGGAGATGCTGAAGAACGGAACACCCGCTTCACCTGCAACGGCGCGGCCAAGGAGGGTCTTCCCTGTTCCGGGAGAGCCCATCAACAGGACGCCTTTCGGAATCCGGCCACCCAAGCGGGTAAACTTTTTCGGGTCTTTGAGGAATTGAACAATTTCCTCAAGTTCTTCTTTCGCCTCCTCTACGCCTGCAACATCGTTGAAGGTCACCTTGTTGTGATGGTCGTTGAGGAGTTTGGCTCGACTCTTTCCAAACGACATGGCTTTGCCGCTGCCAGCCTGGAGTTGTCGGAAGAACAAGATGGTTATGGCGATAATAAAGATGAACGGTAACCACGAGATGATGAGCTGCTGCCAAAACGAATTGACCTGCACTCTCTTGTAGGTCACCTTGACCTTGTTGCCCACCAAGAAGTTGTTGAATTTGTCGTTGACCTTAATACCAACAGTCCGGAACTTCGTCGTATCACGGAGTTTCCCCGTGTACACCTGGCCTTGAATGGTCACTTCCTTCACGTCATGGTTTTTGACCTTGGAGATAAAGTCAGTAAAGGAAATGGGTTTGCCAGGATTACGCGGACTGAACAATTGGTAAATAAAGACAAGCAGCAAAATCAGAACGACCCAGAGGATCAGGGTACGGTGTGACTGTTTCAACCTAGGGCTCCTTCGAATGCTATAAAAAACAGGGACAGTGACTGTCTCAATGATGCCCCATGAGACAATGGATCAACGTCAGTGGTGAGTATAACCATCTTTCGGGGAGGGGCAAGTTAGATAGGTTTGATGACAAACGCAAACTGAAACTTCAATTTGAATTGGGCTTTTCCTTGGGGCCAGGGGTCATCGGCCTTCAAGTTGATGACCGTTTTGAGTTCCACAGCGATCGCGAACGTTTTCAACGCGTCCTTGACGACTCCGATCGATTCGGTCTCCCAGGCTGGAGCTTGTAGGGCGCCTGTCTCAAGGGCTGCAACTCCTGTGAATTCTGCCACCTTGGTATAGTCATCTGTATCGGGCAACGTTCCACTCGTGGGCAAATTCGTGACGCTTACTTGAATGGCTGGTAGCGGCGTGTTGAGTGTGTTTTCCTGCGCTTCCACCTGGATGTCGTTGATGTAAATGGAGTGGACTCGGTTTCCAAGGACCTTGATCTGTTCTTCCCCCCGGAGGTCGAACTTATCACGGTGTTTGACAATGACGGGCTCCTGAACATTCTTTGGGATACGACCGTTGACGGGCTGAATCCCAGCGTCTCGCAACGCCGCATCAAGGTTGAGAACAAACGGGCCACGAGAGTCCTTGTTGGGCAAATTGGCAGTGACCAAGATGGGAATGTCGATGGCTCTTGAGCAAACCGCTCCCATCAAGAGGGTCGGGGACAAGGCAAGAACAAACAACAAAACATACAGTGAGATTCGGCGAATCATGCGGGATCTCCGTTCGGGGCTACCTCAGACGAATGGATGTGCTTGGCGTACAGTTGAATGCGCCAACCGAGCGAGGTTGGATTGCGTTGCAAGGGCGGCAGGCACAACAGTGTCGCAACACCATAGATACAGCCGTCTTTGACAAGCAAAGGTAGGTTCCAACGCAGGGACCTTGGGATCTTCGCATCGATCAACCATTTTTTCAAGGGGCGATGATGGGTTCCAAAGTCCAACCGATCTCCAGGTCGTCGGTATCGTAGGGACCATGGGCTCACTGTTGACTCCAGTGTCTCGCGTTCCTTGTTCTTGGCCAAAAAAACCTCCCACACCAAGGTCATCCCTTCTTGTTCAGGCTTCTCTTGGAGAGGCTTGTTCATGCTCTCAACCCATACAACACCATCAGGGTATGGATATCTTCCGGGCTTTGTAATCTCAAGGTTAAATTCTTGGATTTCTTTAGGCTCATGGTTCAGTCGGAGCTTCGCAGGCACATCGACACGCTCTTGTTCTCGACGAACAAGCATCACGTTGTACCGACGAATGACTTGCCATCCATCCTGCAGGCTTGTGTATGCTTCTCCTTCTCGGCCTTCAAGCCACTGCATCAAATGATCCAGCGTAACCTGTAGGCACTCCGGGTGACCTGTGCGCAACGCCAAAAACCGGGTCAAGGCCCGTCGCTGTAAGCTTGGATGCAGAGAGTCCCATGCTTCCAGCACGAAGACAGGCTCCTCACCCTGATGATGGACCAACGTCTCCCAAACGTCCTCCAGTTGTTGTTGGAAGAAATCCTCATCGTCTCGCATCGCGGAGGCGAGTTGACAAAGCCCTTTGGAGAGGTTGGGGTTAAAGTTGGTTTCCAGGTGAGGAAGCAACTCCAGACGAATCTTGTTCCGGTTGTACTTGGTGGTCCGGTTGGAGGGATCTTCAAGCCAGTCCTGCTTGATCTCCTTGGCGACGGCCTCTATGTCGTTGCGTGAAAAAGGAAGCAGAGGATGTATCCAGCGTCCTTGTCGGGGATGAATCCCGGCCAACCCTTTGGGGCTGGTTCCTCGTAACATTCGTTGGAGCAGGGTTTCAGCCTGGTCATCAGCATGGTGTCCTGTAGCGACCCAGTCCCATCCCCATTCTTCCATCAGAGAAGAGAGGGCTCTTCGTCTCTGCGCTCGGGCTTGGTTTTGAAGTGAGGGCATCGTGGGTTCCAGGTCCAGGTTTATGCTTGAAAATCGGATTCCATGCTTTTGCGCGAGCTGTCTCACCCACTCCTTTTCAACTGGAGTTTCATCGGGGCGAAGGTTGTGGTCCACATATACGGCTCCAAGTTCCCGTATCGAAAGACGTTGTTGCACAGCAAGAAGGCCGCGCAGCATCAGGACGGAGTCAACGCCGCCCGAGACAGCAGCTAGGATTGCATCGTGAGGTTGGACGAGTTGTTCTGACTGGATGAAGCGAGCGAGGTGAGCTTGGAAGGTATGCCAGTTCACAATGTGCAGGATAGACCTATTTGAAAGGTGTTACTTCGACTGTGAGATCAAAGGTCATCTTCATCTTAGCCTTGCCACGGGGGATGGTATCACCTGCCTTCAAGGTGAGGTTGGCCTGGATGCCGAACTTGAAGCCAAACTGGAGCAGGTAACCTTCCATGACCGAGGTCTGGGCTCCACTCTTGACGAGATCTTCGATGGTTCCGGTCTTTCCAGCTGGGATGCTGGTGAGGGTTGCAACCACTTGGGTTGGCGCTGACGAAGAGTCTTTGCTGCCCATCACGAGGTTGAAGCCGGGAAGGGACGCCGTCAACGAGTTCGCTGTTGCTTCAAGCAACATGCTCTTCACTTTGGCTCCGGTGATCTTGTTACCCACAGCTTTGATCGCATCTTCGTTACTGATGTCCAAGGTTTGGTCAAATGCAATGGGTACACTGAAACTTGGGACTCCCTGAGGAACCGTCGTTGCATTGTCTGGGATGTTGTTCTTGGTCAGTACGGGTTGGATGTACTTGTCAATATCAAGGTCAAACTCTACGCTTTTCTTGATGTTGACGGGAATCTCAAACTTTGAGAAACATTGGGCCGCGAGGAGCGAGGGGCTCGCAATCAAAAGTCCCAAAACAACGTACAACCGCCAGCGTTTCCAAGTTTGTGGCATATCGAAACTCCTTCATTGGACAAACACTGTCTTCGGGCTACGTTCGACAGTGATGGATCATACTTACATGCATCGGCGAGAAGCGACCGGTGAAGGTCTTCCGTTGTTGGACCCACGGTGGGAGTCGTGCGTCTCCTTGCCTTCTGTTTTCTATACGACAAAACTGGCGGAGATGCACACCTTTAACCGTTATTCGTTTGGATTTTCTTCCAGATACTCCAACAAAGATTCTGCCAATTGAAGGGACAGGCCGGGCGTTTCCGCCAAGTCTGGCAAGCTTGCCTGACGGATCTTCTCGACACTGCCGAACTTTCGAAGGAGGGACCGTTTCCTGCTGGGTCCAATCCCTGGGGCATCATCCAAAATGGAGTACAACTTGGCTCGACTTCGTACCTTTTGGTGGAACTTCAAGGCTGTGTCGTGAGCCTGATCTCTGATCTGGCTGAGCAGAAGCAGCTCCCGGTATCTAGGGTTGACCGGTACTGCGTTCTTTTGGTTGGGAAGGACAATGCGGTCCTGGAACGCTGTATCTTCTGGGTCGTCCGAACGTTTCTTCGCAATCCCTACCGTGGGGATGTCTTGGAGGTTGAGCTCTTCGAGTACCTGAAGCGCCATCCCCAGCTGACCTCTGCCGCCATCGACAACCAGAAGATCGGGCAGCTCACCGCTTTGTGCGCTGCGCTTGAACCGACGCGTCAGGATTTCTTTCATGGAGCCGAAGTCGTCACCAGGGGCTACATCTTTAATGTGGTATCGCCGGTAAGCGGACCGGTTGGGGTATCCTCCCTCGTACACAACAACAGCTGAAACGGCGTGTCTTCCTTGCAAGTGTGAGTTGTCGATGCATTCGATCCGTTGGGGATATCGCTCAAGTCGGAGACGTTTTTGCAGCCGCTCCAACAGCTCTTGGTTGGCTTCTTCGGTCTTTTGTTTTTCCAGAAAGCCTTGCTCTGCGTTTTGGTTCGCGACCTCAACGAGACGTTTGCCTTGCCCTCGCAGTGGCTCATGGATCGTGACCTGTCTACCGCTTCGTTCGGTCAGCAACGCTGCGAGTTCATCCTGACTCTCAATGGTTGTCGGTAGCCATACAATATGGGGAATCTCTACGCCTTCGCGGAGGTAGTAGGCGCTGAGGAAATTCTCCAACACGTCCACGTCGTCAAACTCTTGGCCGGCAAAGGAGAACGAGCGCCCTCCTGAAAGCTGGCCCTGTCGCATTGTTAAGATCTGAATTTCAACGAGGAGGCCTTCTCGAAAGATCCCAAAGATATCTCGATCCCGATGATCACGAGATTTCCACTTTTGCCGCTCGTCCAACAGCTTTTGAATGGCTGCGAGCTGGTCCCTGTATTGTGCAGCCTGCTCGTATTTGAGGTTCTCTGCTGACTTCCACATCCGCTCTTGGAGCGTGTCTTGAAGCTCTTGGTGTTTTCCATCAAGGAACATCCCGACGGTGTTGACGTGATCTTCGTAATGACCTTCTTCAAGTTGAAAGCAGCAAGGGGCGTCGCAGCGCTTGATCTGGTACTCCAGGCAAGGCCGCGCTCTGTTGTTGAACTCTTTGTCACTGCAGGTCCTCAGCCGGAAGAAGCGGTCAATGATGGTGGCCGTTTGCCGCACTGCGTAACCTGACAAATATGGGCCGTACACAAGCTCATTCTTGTTGCGCCGTACCCTGCGGGCTTTTCGACGAACGACCTGAAGTCGTGGGTAGGCATGATTTTGGTCGAGGAGCAGATACAGGTAGGTTTGTTCTTCTTTGAGGAGGATGTTGAAACGGGGCTGATGCTCTTGGATCATCGAGGCTTCAAGCAGCAGCGCTTCTTTCTCGGTCCCTGTGATGATCACATCGATTTCTTCCAAAAGGACTGGCAACTGCCGAACAAACGGTCGTGGATCTCCGCTCTCTTGGAAGTACTGACGAACCCGTTTGCTTAGATCTTTGGCCTTGCCGATGTATAGAATCTCACTCTCTTTGCCCTTCATGATGTAGACACCGGGCGAAGATGGCAGCGTCCTCGCGCGCGTTTGCCAATCGAACATCCTTGCTCCTTTCTTCAAAACACCCCTCTACTTTAACCTCTTCGTCTGTCAGAACAAGGCATGTTTTGGATTGATTTCTTCGAAGCCTTCTAAAGGACTGCCCGACACAAGGTGAGAACATCGACCTTCTTGGCTCCTGCCTGAAGCAAATGATAGGCACATGCTTCAGCAGTGGCTCCTGATGTTAGGACGTCATCGACAAGAAGAACACGCTTCCCACGAATTAGGTGTTTGGCTTTCTCATGCACCTGAAAGGCTCTTCGAAGGTTCTGCTGGCGCTCTTGGTAGTTCAAGGTGTACTGGTGCTGGGTCGCTTTCACTCGCTGGAGCCAATGCAGCTGGAGTTGGCTTTGTGTCAGGTTTGGGATGGTGAGGATTAGTCGTACAGACTGATTAAACCCTCGCTCTCTCAATCGTTTGGGGTGGAGTGGGACCGGGACGACAGCCTCATACTCCCACCAGTTGATCTCTAGGCTTTGAGAGGATTTGGCCATCCATTGTTCCAAGGTTTTACCAGCAACTCTGTCGTTTCTGTATTTGTATCGATGCAGCATCTGCTGGACGATTCCCACATAAACAAAGGCTGAAAACGCTCGGTCAAACAAGGGACGATGGCGAACACAGGTGCTACAGTAGATTTCCTGACCAAGCGTTGGATGTGAGCAGATTTTGCACAAGGGTGTCCACAATCGAAACAGGGTCTTCAAGCATACAGGGCATAAAGAGGCATCTTCGCCAGAAGCTGACTGTGGGTAATGTGCGATAGGTTCTCGGCAGCCAGGGCAAGATGGCGGAAAGCAAAGAGCCACCGCCCATTGCGTCCAGGACTGCAAGGATCGTGGAGGGGGTAACATAGAGATTCTCTTGCTTGAAGGAACAGGAAGGGAGGGGCTAGGCTCGGTGGTAAGGTTCACCGTTGAGGATGGAAAATCCTCGATAAAGTTGTTCCAGTAGCAAAAGGTAGGCCAGTTGATGAGGAAAAGTGAGCGGGGACAAGGAAAGCAGGATGTCGGCTTCTTGTTTGACCGAGGGGGAGAGGCCAGGTCCACTGCCAATGGCAAGGATTAGCCGACCCGGTGTGGTTTGGAACCACTGGTCCATTTGCTGCGCCCACTGCTCGCTGTCGAACTGCCGGCCTTCTTCGGAGAGAGCGAGCAACTTGTCACCGGGTTTTACGAGTTGAAGGATCTTTTCTCCTTCTATCTCAATGGCCTGACGTTCGTATTGCGCTTTGGTCTTTCGCTCTTCTTTGATCCGAACCAGGTCCACAGCGCAGTAGCGACGCACACGCTTAAGGTAGTCGTCGACTCCGGTTTCCAGGTACCGATCTTTCATCCTTCCGACGACGGCGATCACAAGTTTCATGGAGAAAGCTTACTCGTCGTCGTCATCTTCGGAGGCGTTGAGGCTATCAGCGAGTGTGCTGGCACTTGCCGTCACCCCTTCAATCTCAACTTGGTCAGCATGGCCCCACATACGGTCCAACTCGTAGTAGTCCCGTACAGGATCATAGAAGACATGAGCGATCACTTCCCCAAAGTCGAGAAGCACCCACTGTCCCTGTTGGATCCCTTCCACCCCAAGGGGCAATACCCCGCTTTTCTTGCTTTGTTCCCTTAAGTAGTCAGCGATAGCGATGACGTGGCGGTCGGAGGTTCCGCTGCAGATCAGGACATGATCGGCATACGAGCAGTGCTCTCGAACGCTATACAATCGAAGGTTGACCGCTTTCTTTTCGGCAGCCCAGTGGGCCATTTCAATGCCCAAGGCTTCGGTGGGTGGGTTGGTGGCTGGGGTTTGTGTGTTAAGGGCCAATGATTCCATAGAATGCCTTACTCCTTCTCGTTTCCTCTCTGTTCTAAAAAGACGACAGCATCTTGTCATCTCTTTAAGTTTTGTGAGGAGGGAAGCGTTTCTCTCTTCCTTTCTCACATAGCAAAGGTGGTGCGTTACGGCCGCCTTGGCAAACTCTTTTTTCCGTTGA
This sequence comes from Deltaproteobacteria bacterium, assembly GCA_006226375.1. GTDB lineage: Bacteria > Myxococcota_C > UBA6777 > UBA6777 > UBA6777 > M3003. Next base: position 41,234 of record SBHC01000053.1, read on the forward strand.
GGTTCAAATCAAGTTCCATAACCTGATCAGGTTGTCTTCGTCCAGCTTGGCTCCCTTTGGTAAGGAAACCAAGGTCTTATTGGTTTCGTCTCCGCCGACGACGGCGACGACGTTTGCGAGTTTTGGTTTTGCCTGCTTTTTTATCCTCGGGAGGGGGCAACAAAAAGCCAGGCTTCTTTCTTTGGAACGGATCATACGCATCCACTTCCCTGTTCACAGCAACCACTTTGGCGGGCGGAGCAATGGAAGATGACGTGGGACGCTTGTATGTGGCTTCCAAGTTGAGGGTCGCCGACATTTTTTCCTTGCTGCCGCCGATGGTGTACCTACCCTTGAAGACGACCTTAAGGGGCAGACCCGTTTCTTGATCGACCCAAAGGGTGCCTCTCGCTGATTCAGGCAAGCGAGGTTTCTTGGCTGCGTCGCCTCTCGTATGATCCGGCACTTTGCCTGCCCAGGCGGTTCCTTCTGGAGTCTTGGGCATGTCCTGAACTTCTTTGGTCATGGCAATTTGGTACTTGTAGCATGACCGTCCAGCGAGGTTGGTTCCTCCACCCTGAGTCAGCGCGAGGTATTTCCCAAAGATGCCAACAATACTGCGCCATCGTCCAATGGCTCGTTGTTGCCATCGGTAAGCGTCATCGATGTCGTTGGAGATGACTCGAAAGGGTCGGTTCCTCATCTTTTGGTAAAGGGTCTTGTTGGTCCAAACGACCTCGTACCCTTTTTGCCTGTTGTTGGTCACTTTCAGCCTGTAGGCACCTGTCGCCATTTGCTCCATCTGTATGGTCTCCCGCAGCTTCAGCGTCTTCTCGCCTTTCTTGTAGACGTAGTTAGCCTTGGCTGTATAGGAAAAACCTTTCAGAATCTTGGCGGCATCGGCGGCGCTTAGATGGGCCGAACGAACCAGCGCTTTCTTGCTTCCGGAGAGGAGGTGTCCTTCCGTCCCTTTCACCTTCTTGGTCACAAGGGGGTTGGGCGGTGGATTCTCTTCGAGTCGTTGTCCCGTGCGGTCACAGCCCCACAGAGAGACAACACAAAGTCCAATCACAAGAAGCAAGCATCGGGTGGTTTGGAGTGATTCTTTCATGGTTCCATTCAAGCGTTAGAGGAATCAAAGGGACACCCACGCCGGGAGCTGGCCCAGTTTCCTTCGTTCAACAAGTGGCTTGGGAAGCTGGATTTTTCCTGGAGGGGCATCTTTGGCAGATGCCTGAGAAGACGTCCTATGCCATCCAACGATTGCGAATGCAAGCATTCAGTGGCTGAACACGAAAGAAGAACACCGCAACCTTGTACGGCGCGGGGGTCTTTCCAGTTCGATTTTCCAGCGAAGTCGTGGTCGAAGGAGGCGATGTGTGTGGGCTGCGTTGAGGGCAAAGCGGCGGACACTGTCAACAAGACGGTGCTTGGTAAGGTCGTTGGGGGCAGGGCCGAACTCAAATGCAGACTCCTCATCCTTTGCGAAGAGGAGACCACGTTCTGGACAGCCCATGATGACCGGGAATTAGAATCCACCGTCCGCGCAGAGGTCACCTCCCGTAGAGCCACAAACTGTGGGTGGTGCGTCAATACAAATTAGGTTGAGCGGGTCACGCGGGTCAAGATTCCGACAAACCTTGCCTTTCGCGCATGCGGAGCAGTAACCGTCTTCTCCACATCGGGGTTGCTTGCCGCTGCAGTCGCTGTCGCTGGTACAGCGGGTCTTGGCTCCCAAACACTTGGGACCTTCGCCGGATTGGGGCAAGAGTTCGATACAGCTCAAGCGCGAGGGACACTCGCTGCCGTCTCCGATGGGATCACAACCTGTAAAGCAACGGTTTCCAGATTGCAGCTGAACACATCGGTTGTTGCAGTTCTCTGCACACTTACCGTTTTCACACTTCTCTCCGGCAGGGCAGTCTTTGTCGACACGGCAGATCTTCTTGGTGGAACAACGTCCGTTGTAGCAAGAGTTCGCTCCGTTCCCGAGGCTCTTGCAGTCGTCATCCGAGCTGCATGTCTTTCGTGTACAAATGTACTTGCAGTCATCGCCAGCTTTGCATCCGCAGTCGGTGTCAGACGCACACGATTGACAGACCGGTCCAACAGGCTTTCGACAGGGTGCATTCGCTTGCGTCTGATCTTTGGGACAGAAGCGAATGGCCGGGCAGTCAAGCTGTGGATTGCGACAAGCGCAGTCTTCCACACATTGGTTCTCCTGGCACTTGAAGCGACAACGTTGTTTCTGAGGATCGGGCAGACCACAGTCGTTGGGGACCTGACAGCCTTTTTTGCAAAGTCGAATGGAAGTGTCGCAGTACTCTCCGACCTGACAGTCGCGGCTGGTCTGGCACTGGTTGTCGACTTGGCAGCAGCCGTCTTTGCAGAACTGGTTCCGTTCGCATTCGCTGTCACCGGTACAGGGGCGTCCACACTGACCGCTACAGCAAGTCAACTGGATGTTGCAAACGCCGTTGACACACTTCGCTTTGCGGTTTCCACAGTCGGCGTCTTCTTTGCAGGGTCCAGCCGTTTGAACGGGGCAGTTCTCATCGACCTGACAACCTTTGACGCAGAGCTTGGTGCGTGGGTCACAGATCTTGTTGCTGGCAGCACAGTCGCCGTCGTTCTCACACTCACCTGGCTTCGCACAGTCACCCGAGGCGGGCACACATTGGAAGGGGAACTTGTACTTGGTTTTGTCCAACTCTTGGCAACGGAAGCCTGCCGGACAGAAGGTGTTTTGGTAGCAGCGACGACCGCAGTACTTGGCACCACTTTCCGGGTTGAGGATGTCGGGAATGCAGTGATCTTCCTCGCCACCACACTGTTCGTCTTTGGAGCAGGACTGGCAGATCTTCAAGAGCGGACGACATTCGCCAATGCACTTGTCACACCAGGCGCTGTCAACACCACCCATGCTGATGCAGTTGAAGCTCTCCTGACATTTGTCGGTGCCAAGGGACACGGTACAGACCTTACGACATGTGTTGCAAACCCAGTTGTTGGGACAGTCTTCGGTCTTTTCACACTTCTGACTGGGCAAGCAGCGACCACCGTCAGTGTTCTTGTCGCAGGATTGACCTTCTGGACAGTCATCGTCCAGTTGACATCGCTTGCGCTCACATTTTTTGCTTTTGGGATCACAGACAAGTTCGGTTCCGCACTCGGAGTCCGCTTTGCAAGTTTCAGGAGTGGGTTGGCACTTCTTCTCCTTGCAGATCTTGCCTTTTTCGCAGTCCTTGTCGGACTCACAGGGGGGGAGCGTTGGGGTTTCGGTTGTACCTCCTCCGTCATCGGAGGAGTTGGTGTTGGTGTTACCACCAGAGCACTTCCCATCGGTGCAGGTCTGACCGCTGTCACACTCGCTGTTGTTGGTGCAGGGCTTGCTGCTGTCCGAACAGTTGGTTACGATCAGGGCTGCAAACACAAGAAGAATAGGAACAATACGTGTCATCAATCTCATGGGAAGACTCCACATCCGAGCGATTCCAGGAAAACTTTCTACGATACGTCTTGGTTCTCGGCGAGAACCTTTTTTCAATCCTGGACTTCCGCCAGGATAATTTGGGGCATTATGTCACGTTCTTAGGTGAGAATCAAGTCAAACTCTTGGCTTCCAAGCCCGTGGCAATCCAACTCCAGTATAGGGATGTTGGATGGATTCCCAAACCTCAAATTAAATGGTTTTCGTGCAAAATTTGAACCCTTCTTCCTTTTTGAAGGCACTAGGAATAGAAAGTCCAACAACACCAAGACTATTTTTCTACCGGCCTCGCTCTCCAATCCGAGCTGGCAAACCTGGAATCTTGAAAAGAGTGAAACTTTTTCACGTTTGTGAGTGTTGTTGGGGAGACTACAGACGTTTACTCGTACCAAGATTTTGCGGAAGTTCTTGGTACACTTTGGAAGGGACATGGATGAATGCCTGTTCAACACAATGATGGGAAGACGATGGCTCTCGCTGCATCAGAGTTGGCCATGTATAAAAATTTGTTTGAGGTTTACCCCTTTGGTGTCGTGATGGCCTTGGCCAACGGGACCATTTGTGATGCCAACGCGGCCTTTTGTCGATTGGGCGGCTACATCAAAGAGAGCTTGTTGTTTCGGAACATCTACGAGATGTTGGACAGCCCTGAACCTGGTCACACTGGAGAGGTGCCCCAGCTCCTAAATCTGAGCCTCTCCCACGCTGTAGAAGCCAACTTCACCCATGAGCAAGGGCACCAAGTCCCGATTCTGTTTTCCAGCTCTCCCTTTCGAACCGCAGAGGGTGACTCCTACATGTGGGTTTTCATCGAGGGTATGGAAGAACGCAAGGCTACAGAGGCCAAACGCATTCAAGAAGAGCAGCTTGATGTGGTGGGGCGGATGGGAGACAACATCGCCAAGGAGCTCCAGGAGCACTTGGACAGCCTCGTCAACAAATTGGGGCAAGTGCTGCATCATGAGTCTGATACGCTGTCTTCACAGGGACAACAGGAACTTCACATCGTGATACAGCAGACGGAGAGGTTGCTCGGCGTTGTCGAACAGGCACAGTCTCGACAGCGTCAGGAGCTTGTTTCGGATTGGAATGTGGAGAGAACCCTCGCGCAAGTCCGTCTTCGTCTTTTGCGAGAGAACAACAGCTCCAAGCTTCGCCGGTACTTGGCTTCCCATGAAGGAAAGCAGGCGTTAACGGAACAACTCCATGCAGCAGCCCGACGCTCCTCCATTGATGCTGGGTTGGAAGACCTTCGTCAGTGGCTTTGGAACTTCCGCCCCCCTCTCGTCATGTTCAATGAGCGGGTGGTGGTTTGGAACAAGATCCAATCCGTGATGACGGAGGCCATCTTGGAGTTGCGGGATGTCATGCTTCAAACGATGTCGGAAGCCCAGATCCCTCCGATTGCCATGTCGTCGGTGGACTGGGATGCTGTGCCCAACAAGGAGCCTATTGCAAGACACAGCCCCCAGCCTCAACGAGTTGTGACGAAAACTCCCATGCCTAAGGTGCCTTCTCGGCCACTTCAGCCAGCGCAGAAGCCTGTGGGGCATCGGTCCTCTTCGCTTCCCTCGTTTAGACCTCCCCAATCTCAGTCGCCTTTGGACAGGCTGAAACGTAGGCCTGTTCCTGTGGATCCAACTCATCCTCCTGCAGGGTTTGGGGCCAACCCTACGCCACCACCTGTCGCTCCTCCTGTGGACACCAACCGCCATGTGAACGTGCCTTCTTCCACGGAGGTCACGTTGCCTGTGTCGATGGAACAGTTGGTCCAACAAATGCTTCAAGTTTACGATGGAGTCCGGTTGGAACGTTGGATTAATCGAAAGAGCTTTGAGGCTTACATTCGACGTCACTTTGATCGGCATGAAGATGGGGAAAGCATTGAGTTGGAGCCTGTCTGGGATATCCTCCAAAAGATCCCTGGCATGGTCCCCCTGATTGTGAAGCGATACTTTGAGAAGCTGAAGAGCGCTCACCCCACTCACCCTGTCGAGTGGCCTTTGTTTATGCAGGATTCTCCCTATCCCACGCCCCCCCCAGTCTGATAGGGCAGCTGCTCTTACCTTCCTGGCTTCCCTAGATTCCTTCCTTGAAATTCTATTGTACTCTTGTTCAGTCGTACGGGTTGACAAGGGAGGGGCACTTTTCTAAGGTTCGTGGGCTTCTGATGGCTAAGTCTGAGACCCAAGTCGAGAAGAAGCTTGTTGCTTGAAGCGCCAGTCGCACTGGGACGAAGAGGAGGAATGGCGCGTGCCATCCATTGATCAATACATCTCATCTGAACTTTGCCAAAAGATGCGGGAGTCGATCGCCGACGCCCAGGGGAATGAAGTCTTCTTTGTTGGAAAGCCCGGTGAATCTGGGAAGATCGAAGAAATTCGAGTGGTTTGCCGTGGAGGTCCACGCTCGGTGATGGTGCTTTTCTCTGTCCCTCAGTACGGCGATGTGGTCATTCACAACCACCCCTCAGGTCACTTGCTTCCTTCCACAGCAGACGAAGAGATCGCTCACAAATTCGATGGGAAAGGCGTTGGCTTCTTCATCATTAACAACGAAGTGGACGAGATTTATGCTCTGGTCGAGCCGTTCCGTGAAGAAGCACCTGCCACGCCCCTTAACGAAGAGGAAATGGTCAACATCCTCGGTCCAGACGGACCTTTGGCCAAACATCTGCCAGGGTACGAAGAACGCCAGGAACAAATGGACATGTTGCGGCATGTCGTGCGGTCTTTCAACGATGAGCAGGTCTTGCTTGTGGAAGCAGGGACAGGAACCGGGAAGTCCGTTGCTTACCTCATCCCTGCCATCTTTTGGGCTCGTCGGAACCGCCAACGTGTCCTCGTGTCAACCAATACCATCAACCTGCAGCAGCAAGTCTTTGAAAAGGATATTCCGTTTCTTCAACGGGTCTTGGGGGAGTCGTTTGAAGCCGTCCTTGTGAAAGGGCGACGCAACTATCTTTGCCAACGTAAGCTGCATCAGAACTCCGATGACCTCACATTGTTTCCCGAAGAAGAACGTGAAGATGTCCAATATCTGATCGAGTGGGGGAATCAGACCCAAACGGGCGATCGTGCTGAACTGTCGGTCATGCCTCGGGATGCGATCTGGTCTACCATTGCGACGGATGCTGACTCTTGCGCTCGGAACCGCTGCGAATATTACCGCAGCTGCTTTTACTACATGGCTCGTCGGCGACAGGCCAAAGCAGACGTCCTGATCACCAACCACCATATCTTGTTTGCCGATCTTGCTTTGCGGGAAGCCACCAACAATTACCACGCGGCTGCACTGCTACCTCCCTACCAACGTGTGGTGATGGACGAAGCTCACAACGTAGAAGATGCTGCAAGCTCCTTCTTGGGAAGTCAGGTGACTCGTCGCGGCGTGTTACGAGCTTTGGGGCAGCTGTATCGGAACCGAGGGCGCCAGGAGAGCGGTCTTTTGATCCAATTGGCAGGGATGCTCCTTCATGCCTCAAACGTCCAAAACAAGGAGAAGCTCAGGCAGACCATCTTGGAGACAGTCCTCCCCACGGTTCGACGCCAGCGGCAAAGGGCTGGGTGGTTCGCAGAGCAGATGCACAAGGCGTTGTTGGGAGGAGAGAACAAAGAAGACACGTCAACCCACAAAATCCGCGTGACGGATGCTTTGTTGGAGCGGGGACCGTGGGATCGTTTGCAAAGCCTGGGAATGGATTGGTCCGATGAACTCCGCGGCTTGGTGCATGAACTGCTTCGGCTGGGACGAAACATCGACACTGCGACCACTCGGATGGCTCGGAAGTTTGCAGGTCCTTTGATGGATCTTGAAGGAGCAACGGCCCGTCTGACCGGAGCTGCCGGGACCCTTGAGTTGTTCTTTCGACCCAAAACCGATGATCATCCATCGGAGCGAGATGATCTGGTCCGATGGTTTGAGGTTTCTCCCAGTGACACAACCCGAATCAAGATGCAGACCGCCCCCTTAGAAATTGGCGAAGCGATGCATGACATGATGTATGATCGGTTCGGCGGGGTTGTGTTTACCTCGGCTACGTTGGCGACTGACTCCAAAGACTTCAGCTACTTTTCCGGGCGATTGGGAATCGACCGACTGGAACATGGCCGGTCTTCCAGCGCGACGTTTGCTTCGCCGTTTGATTATTCTTCCCAGTCTCTCGTGGGGATTCCGAAAGATATCCCTGCTCCCTATGACGCAAGCTTCAAAATGGTCATTACGGATGTGATCATGGAGGCGTTGCGGATCTCGGACGGTCGAGCTTTTGTTTTGTGTACGTCCTTTCAACTCCTTCGCTACCTTCATAACGAACTTGCGCCCCGGCTTCTGGAAGAGATGGGTATCCGGTCGCTGAAGCAAGGTGAAGCCCCACGGCATACTTTGTTGCAAGAGAAGATTAATGATCCGAGGAGTGTGTTGTTCGGCACCGACTCGTTTTGGGAAGGCGTGGATGTTCGAGGAGATGCCTTGTCCAATGTTATCCTGACACGGCTTCCGTTTCGGGTCCCTTCCGAGCCATTGATTGAGGCTCGGGTGGAGGCGATTGAAGCGAGAGGGGAGAATCCTTTCGTGAAATATACGGTTCCTTCCGCGACGATTAAATTCAAGCAGGGGTTTGGCCGTTTAATTCGGAGTCGCATGGATCGAGGCACCGTCTTGATCTTGGACAAGCGCGTTGTGGAGAAAAGCTACGGGAAGAGATTTCTCAACGCTCTACCGGAAGCTTGCCCTCGTGTTGTCGGTTCTCGTCAGCAAGTTATGGAAGCCTTTCAAGCATTTCATGGCTCCAAGTCGTCGAACTAATTCTTCGGGAATGGAAGTGGACCCTGGATCTGTTCCTTTCAGGTGAGTAGGAACCATGGAGTCGGGCCAGATTCTTTCTTGACAGCCGATCAACCCGAAACTATGTTTACCTAACGCGAGCCTGTCCAGGAGCAATTCTCCGACGCGTTGATGTTTCCCCCTGCGAACAAATTGCTTCCCAAAGGCCATTGCATCTCTCATTGTGTCTGACTCAATGGCATGACTCCCATCCCAGAGACTTCAACCTTGCCGTACCGTTGGGTAGCAGCAATCCGCTACACTATAGGAGTGATCCCGTATGACTCTAGAGCAACATCAAGCTCTTCCCCTTTTGCCTCTCCGCAATGGCGTGTTCTTTCCGGGCGGTGTGATTTCCCTGAACGTTGGTCGGCAAAAGTCGATTGCGCTCATCAAAGCAGCCGATCCCACAGAAACGATGCTCGCCATTATCACCCAAAAAGATCCTGAGATTGAAGAGCCTCAAGAAGATGATCTTTACAGGGTCGGAACTCTCGCGCGCATCCTGAAAATTCAGAAAACAGGACGCAACACGTACAGCCTGATGGTGCAAGGCGTTCAACGTATCTCTTTGGAGCGCATTATCTCCGATGAGCCTTACTGGATGGCTGAAGTCACTCCTATCATCGAAGAAACCGACAAGGACGACCTCCAAGTTCATGCGCTGGATCAAACCCTCCGCAAGGTCGCTCGTGAGGTGATGAAGCTCACCCCTGAGCTTCCCCGTGGCGCTGAGAAGATGCTGTCCGACATCAAAGAGCCTGGGCAACTGGCTGACATGATTGCATCGACTCTCGACATCTCACTCGAAGAGAAGATGAAGGTCCTCAGCACCTTCGGCCTCAAAGACCGACTCGAAACCACCTTGGAAATGTTGAGTCGGATCAAAGAAGTCCTCTCGGTGCGCAAAGAGATTGAGAATCATCTTCGCGATGATGTGGCCAAAAGCCAACGCGAAACCATCTTGCGTCAGCAGCTGAAGGCCATCCAAAAGGAGCTGGGTGAAGACGATTACAAGTCGTCGGACATCGAGACCCTGGAGAAGAAGCTTGAAGAAGCCAACCTTCCCGAGGAAGCTCAGGAAATGGCGGACCGCGAACTCAACCGTCTGCGTGCTATGAACCCTGCGCAAGCGGAGTACATGGTCGCCAAGACGTACCTGGAGTGGCTGGGCAATCTTCCCTGGACCACCGAAACCGAAGACACCCTTGATCTGGACCACGTGACCGAGATTCTCAACGAAGATCACTACGGTCTGACCAAGATCAAAGAGCGTATCGTCGAGTACCTCGCTGTTCGTAAGTTGAACCCCGAGAAGAAGGGTCCCATCCTTTGTTTCTCCGGTCCTCCGGGAGTGGGTAAGACCTCTTTGGGCCGCTCCATTGCCCGTGCTTTGGGCCGTGAGTTCGTCCGTATGTCCCTCGGTGGCGTTCGTGACGAAGCTGAGATTCGTGGTCACCGTCGTACGTACGTGGGCGCGCTCCCTGGTCGAATCGTTCAAGGCATGCGCAAGGCTGGAACCATCAATCCTGTCTTCCTCTTGGACGAAGTTGACAAGCTTGGTGTTTCCTACCGCGGCGACCCCTCTTCGGCGCTCTTGGAGGTGTTGGACCCCGAGCAGAACAGCACATTCTCGGACCACTACCTGGAGATTTCGTACGATCTTTCCAATGTGTTTTTCATCGCCACGGCCAACCAGTTGGACCCCATCCAGCCGGCGCTTCGTGACCGTATGGAGATCATTGAACTCTCGGGCTACACCTGGCAAGAGAAGCTCAACATCGCCATCGACCACTTGCTCCCCAAGCAGGTGAAAGATCACGGTCTGAAAGATGATCACATCGAACTCAAAGATGAAGCCATCAAAGGAATCATCGAGAGTTACACTCGTGAGGCCGGTGTTCGTCAGCTCGAACGTGAAATCCGTACAGTCTGTCGTAAGATTGCTGTTGATGTCGCGAAAGGTGACGAGTCCACCCACGTGGTGACCGACGAGAACGTCAGCGACTTCTTGGGCCAAGCCAAACACTTCCCCGAAGCATCCGAGCGAACCAAGCTCCCCGGTGTTTCGACAGGTCTGGCTTGGACACCAACAGGCGGTGACTTGCTGTTCATCGAAGCCACTCGAATGCCCGGTAGCGGCAAGCTCAACATGACTGGAAAGCTCGGCGACGTGATGAAGGAGTCGACAGAGATTGCTCTGGCGTACATCCGCTCCAACGCCGAGTCCCTGAATGTTGCCGCTGACTTCAACAAGACATACGACATTCACCTCCACGTTCCAGCGGGCGCTGTACCCAAGGAAGGCCCCTCGGCGGGTGTCGCTATCTTCTCCGCGATTGTTTCGTTGCTGACGGGACGATGCGTGCGCGGCGACGTAGCGATGACAGGTGAAATCACCCTTCGCGGTCGTGTCCTGCCTGTGGGTGGAGTGAAAGAGAAGGTTCTGGCGGCTCACCGAGCTGGCATTAAGAAGGTCCTTCTCCCACACCGCAACCAGAAAGACCTGGACGAAGTGCCCGAAGAAGCCAAAAACGATCTGGAGTTCGTGTTCTTGGAGAACATGAGCGAGATCCTCTTTGAGGTTCTCGAAGCTCCCGTCGCTACCGACGCGGGCACAGAGATCGCAGCAACCCCCGCAGAAGCCTAATTCGTTAGAAGCTTCTGTCGGGTGACTTTCTCCTAGAGAAGGTCACGAGAGAGCGTCATTCCTTTGTTGGAGAGACGCTCTTTTTGCGTTTAGAGGGGGGGCTTGTTCTTTGATGATTGTTGATGGTTTGGGGGTCTGAGGAGCGAGGGGGATTCAGAGAGGGAAGGGTTACCAGTTTTCGTCACGGGGTACAGCAACAGCCTCTCGTTCTTTCTCTTTCTCGCGAACTTTGCTGGGGACTCCCATTTTGGCTTTGAGGGCAGCGAGCGCGTCGTCTTGGGTGTTGTTTTGATCTTCCAACTTTTGGAACTGGGCTTCGAGAGAGTCGTCCTTCAATTCCCGGTTGAGTTCGGCGTGGGCTTCAGCATGAGCTTCAAGCTCATCGATCTTCTTGGTCATTCGATCGAGGGTGTCAAAGGCAGAGTTCTCTGTGACCCCTGAGATCGTCTCTTGAATCATTTGTTGGGCTTCGGCTCGCTTCTTCCGGGCGATCAGAAGGTTTTTCTTGCGGCTGGCCTCTTCGATTTTCTGACGGAGCAAGTGAAGCGCGTTTTTCAGTTGTTCAACAGCGTTCTTTTGGTGTTCCCACTGCTGGAAGAACTCATCAGCCATTCGGTCGTGTTCGGCTTTCCGAGCGAGCGCTTTCTTCGCCAACTCATCGTCGCCACTTTCGACAGCTTGCATGGCTCGCTTTTCCCATGTGTCGCCCTGGCGGGCTTCTTCTTGGTATTGTTTTTTGAGTTTCTTTTCGTCAGCGATGGCGTGAGCGACGCGGGATTGGGCCTCTTGAAGTTGCTCTTGCATCTCTTCAAGGACTTGATCCAAGATCTTTTCGGGTTCCTCCGCTCGTGATATGAGGGAGTTGAGGTTGGCTTTGATCACTCGTATTAATCGCTTGAAAAAGCTCATTGCACGCGTTCTCCTGTCGCTTGGTGTATCCTCAAGTTAATCTTTCTTTCCCTTTGTGCAACAAGATGGCTGGAATTCCTGGCTGATGCTGAATTTGCTGCTGGAAGTCGTCGGGTCAAATCACCCTCGCTAAGGTTGCCAAGGTGAATTTGGAACGTAGCATACCAGAAGGTCGGATCGACAGGGGGGATTTCTTAGGGTGCGTGAACGTGGTTCTTGTGTTCATGATTTTTTTCTGAATGTTTTTGAAAAGCATCCGTTTGTGTAAGGGAGTCCGTTGCAAAGTTAAGGTGAAGTGGGTGGTGAACGAAAAGGTCATTGTTGACGGATCGTCTACTTGACTCGTACAATGCCTACAACTTGTTTCAGGGTCCCGTCGCCTTCCATGAGAAGGCTTGGTTATAGAGAGAGCGGCCAGGATGGCTCGACCAAAAGTATTGTTGGTGGAAGACAATCAGCGGATAGGGTCGCAACTTCGCGCCTTGCTAGAGTCCATGCAGTGGGATGTGTACACCGCTACCACTGGGATTGAGGCGCTCCTAACCTACAACCGTGAGCTTCCTCAACTGATCATCATGGAGCAGTTTCTTCCCTTGTTGTCGGGCGAAGAGTTGATCTGTCGCCTTCGCAGACAAGTGAGTCCAGCCCAACTGCCTATCGTGATCATGACATCCTCGCGCTTTGGAGTTCTCTCCAACGATATGCGTTCGATGGTCAATGCTATTTGCCAAAAGCCCCTACACGCCCAACAGTTTCGAGATGCTGTCCAGCAAACCTACCAGACGACGATGGGTACCGCGCGTCCTCGACCGGTCCCTGGCATCCACGAACCCGAACAGTTCTATCTGGCGTGGGGAGATCTTCTGCAAACTCCGCTCCCTGCTTTGCTGTTTCAACTCAAGGAGCAACACCAAACTGGTGTACTAACGCTGACCCTGCCCCAGGGGGATCGTCGGATTGCCTTCCAAGACGGTGAGCTGGTCTATGCGGAGTCCTTGATTCCCGAAGAACAGTTCACTCATTTCTTGTTGAAGAAGGTCAAACAACCTATCGGCAAGGCTCAACTCGACAAAGTCGTCGCAGGTACAGGCGCTCGTGCGGCCTTACAACGGGAAGCCATCCACAGGGCGCAGCTTCTTCCAGAGCAAGAGTTGAACCTTGTGTATCAGCTTTATTTGGAAAACATCATCATTCGGAGCATGTTCCTTACCCAGGGACCTTACCAATTCATTGATGATGTGGCCTATGTTAAACGAACGGCGGCCATGCCCATCAATGTGTTGCTGCTTTTGTTTGAGGGAGTTCGAAGGTACTACACTCCTCAGAAACTCCTCCAGGCGCTGTCTCCTTATCATCTGTATCGCTGCAACATCACGCCGTTGTACACCCAGCAGATTTCGTCATTAATTCCTCGCTTTCAGGGGATCTCCTTTTCTCCGCAACGTCTGGCTGGTAAGACGGTGCAGCAGCTACTGCGTGAGTTTACTTCCAATCCTCAAACCTCTGGGCAGCTTTTGCAGACTCTATCCTTGGCTCGCTTGCTTGTGTTTTCTGCTCCTGATGGGACAGCGGGTCATGTGCAAGTCCATGAGTCGAAGGAAGGCCCTGTTTTGTTTGAAGGCGCGCTTCCTCCTTTGGGTGGACAGTTTGAGAGAGGTGCACCTGCCTCTTCGCGTACTCCAAAACCTCAAGGTTACTCGCAGGCATACTTAACGCCGCATCCGAGGGGCATGGGAACTCCAACACCGCACCCGGTAATGCATCAATCCTCACACACTCCTCATCCCGTGATGCATCAATCTTCTCATACACCGCATCCCACGCTGCGTCAGACTCCACCAACTCCAGGTTCTCCCTACTACACAGAGCCTATCCCTGGGTTGTCCCAGACAGGTTTGTATGGACCCACTCTGAAGGAGAATCCTGTACAAACGGAGATGGTTCCTTCTGTCGTGATGCAACAGATGATGAGGGAACGTTCGCCTCTTCCTGCCAATGTTCGACAGCCGACCGGACATCATCACGCAGTTCATGAGTCGAGGATAGGTGCCGCTGTTCCTGGAACTCCAGCACATGGACGGTCCAGTCAAACCCCTGTTGTGATGGACAGAGAGGCCCACCTCGGCGCTTTGGCTGGGGAAGACCCGAGCTCCTCTGAGATACCGCAGCCGTTCAATCCAATGGTCCGGAATGCGCCGGCTTACAACCCTTATGGGCGATCGGATTCAAGGTCCTCTGCTGCTATTCCAGCATCCGGATACTACAACACGACCCCCATGGCACCTCCGTCACCGGTTGTGCCGTTTGCTCCCTTTGCGAACAACCAGGCTCAGGTCCCCATTAGCACACAGGCTCCTTATTCGCCTGTCTCTCCGACCCATCCTATGTCGCCTCCGAGCAGTCCTTCACAAACGTATTCTCCGGTGGTTCCGTTCTCTCCTGTGGCTCCACTGACGCCGCCTTCTTCGAATGGGCATTCTGGGTCCAGCCAGAACATGTACCAGATCCACCCATCGGATTCCCCTAGCGCTTTGTCGGGCGTGCAAGACAGCTCTTCTTCTTCGCAACCAGAGCGTTCTTGGACTGCGCAATTGGCTCTCGACTTTCTTCAGGTCCAGTCCGAGAACTTTTTCTTGGTGATGGGTCTCAAAGAAAACGCAACCAATGAGGACATCCAGCTTGCGTATCGGCGTTTGTCTCAAACGTACAGCCCTGAACAAGTTCAGCGACATCAAGACCCTGAAATTCGGACCAAGGCGGGCGAGATTCTCCGCAGGGTTTCCCAAGCATACAACGTCTTGACCAGCCCTCAGGCCCGTCAGCAGCTGGAGTACAAGCTCCAGCATGAGAAATCTCAAATGGGCAATCGACTCATTTTTGCCCAAGAGCAATCCAAGCAGGGTGAGGCGCTTCGAAAGCAGAATCGATTCAAAGAAGCCGCTGTGTTGTACAAACGTGCCATCGAAGCGAATCCAAAAGAGCCCGTTAACTATCTGCAGTTGGGGTGGTCGATTTATCGTCAAGGGAGTCCTGACCCTCTCCAACGTCTTTTGTCACGTGCTTATATCGAACGCGCCTTGCAGATGAATCCGATTTTTGAAGACGCCTATTTGTACCTTGGCATCATCCGAAAAGACGAAGGCTACCTCGACGAAGCAGCCAGCCTGTTCCAGCGAATACTTCTTTTGAATCCAGGTCATGCAGAAGCGTATCGGCTTCTCAGTGAGGTCTCCCGCCACAAGTAATTTAAGCGTCTTGGGTTACGGCTTTTCCTTCCCCCTACAAATCGTGTATGATGTTCACCTTTTGAGGGCGTGAACCCTCGGTGAATCTATTGAATGGTTTGTGGACGCGGGGTTGAACAAGAGTCATGAAGGTGGTTTTGCAACGAGTTGCCCATGCTCAAGTGGTGGTTGAGGACGAAGTGGTCGGGTCCGTAGGGTCAGGTTTGCTGGCTTTGGTGGGACTGGGTCATGGAGATTCACAAAAAGACATGGAGTGGATGGCCAACAAAATGGTAAATCTACGCATCTTCCCTGATGATGAGGGGAAGATGAACCGGTCTGTGCTCGACATTGAGGGTGGCATTCTAGCTGTAAGCCAATTCACGTTGCTTGCTGATTGCAGGAAAGGGCGTCGTCCGTCGTTTGTACAGGCGATGCATCCGGAGCAAGCCAATCCCATGTTTGATGAGTTTGTTCTGATGCTCAAGGCTCACAAGCTGCCTGTTGAGACAGGTCAGTTTGGGGCAGATATGCAAGTCACACTCTTAAACGAAGGCCCCGTGACCATCATTTTGGATAGTGAAGTGATTCACTCGTAGTTGTTTCTTTGTTTTCTTTTCCTGTCCCCTGGTGTTGGTAGGATTTCTACTGTGTTTGGAAAACCAATCAGGGCTATCGCTTCGTATACGTGGTAGAAGCGTGGAGTGTTGGGATTGGAGAAGCTTCAGCAAGGGTATCCCAATTGTCTAAGCTGCCATATCCTCTGAACGAACTGAAGGAGATTGCAACCTACTTCCGGTATCTGGTTCAGATGGGGAACCGTGAGAAGTCCACCGACTTCTATGACCGTGTGACCCCTGATGTCCCGCCCATCCTGTTGATCCATGGTTTTCTTGGAACGCGTGGCGCTATGTTCCCTCTGGAATACCGACTTCGCCGGGATGGCTTTGTTGTCTTCTCCTTGAACTTGGGAGCCCTCAACATTGGAGATATCCGAAAGTCGGCCTACCGGATTCACCGTCACATCCAAGACATTCTTCGGGAGATAGACCTGGAGAAGATCGATATTATCGGTCACAGCATGGGCGGCTTGATTGGACTTTATTTTATCAAGCAACTGGGAGGTGATCAGTTCGTCCGTCGATTTATCTCGTTGGGAACACCGCATCACGGAACCAACTTTGCTTTTGTTGGAGTTCCTCCCTTGGGTGTTCTTTCTCCAGCGATTTGGCAGCTGCTGCCCAACAGCTTTTTCATCCAAGAGCTGCGAGCCACTCCTTTGCCACAGGAGGTTTCCTATTATTCTATCGCAGGTTCAAGGGATTTGATCTGTCCCTCAAGGTTCTGCCGATTGGACGGCGCGGAGTACATCGAGATTGAATGTGGACACGCTGGATTGGCAACATCACGAGCCGTCTACAATGCGATTCGTGACATCCTACTTGACAATCCGGCTGAAATTAGTGAAAACAAAGCGCTGAGTTAATGTGAGTGAGACGTGGTAGACCCTTCTTCATCTATCCTGGTCTCATCATTGTGAAGCAATGTTGGGTGTATGGCCCCTCATTGCCGGCAAGCATACATCGTTCTGAATTTGTGGAAGCGGGAGGAATACGTCCTATGAGACGCTGGCAACGATGGACTCTCGGTTTGGGAGCTGTATTTTTTGGAATCACTTCGGCCGCGTGTTCGAATGTGGGTTCTTTCACCAAAGCACCTATTACCAAACTTGCTACCGGTGGTACTGTTTCGGCTCGACAGCAACAATTTATGTTGCGTCGTCTCAAATGGGAACACCGTGGGCTGTCCGGAAAAATTACCGGACTGAGCTACTTCACGGATACCTACCGACCGATTGCTGGTGCACGGTCGAAAGATACCTTGACCATCCACAAAGGACCGTTCAAGGGAGACTACGGTATTAAGCGAGTCATCCGACTTGTGGACACCGACCGTCGCGGAAAGCGCCGTCGTCAGGTTGTCGTGGAAATCACGGGTCAGTTCTTTGACCCGAGCCAGGCTCAGTACTGGAAAACCTTCCACAAAGGAACCGGTGGTATCTCCTTGAAAGAGAATATCTTCACCGACTCCACGAGCTTCCTTCCTGAAGTTCCCGTAGGCACCGTTCTTGTGGTTGTCATGGGCGGACAGGAACGGCGCTTCACTGTGATGAAGACTCTGGCCAGCAAGTTCGGCCTACGAGGCCTTCAGCGTGTGGGTTATGTGGTTCGTGAACCTCTCCCCACCGGCTTGAAAAACTTGAACTACCGGGTTCTGACGCCCACTCCCGGAGTGTCCGACAAGTTGAAGTACCACATTCGATGGGCAGGTTCTGGCCTCTCCGGTCACAACTTCACTCTTGGAATTAACCGTCGTCGTTACAACCAGAACGAAGTGGACGCGCTGCTCCGAAGCACCAACATGAGCAAGAAAAAGCTCTCCTCCGTCGGTGCCAAGCGTAGCGCCGCGATCGTTTTCCAGGTCACTGGCGCAGTGGCGGCCGTTATTGGTGGCTTCCTTGCTCTCGTCCGTCGAGACGACTTCCCCGGTGCTCAGCAAGCCATTCCATGGAGTATCGCTGGTGGCGGTGTCGCGCTTCTTCTCGCAGCCATCCCCTTGAACGTCAGCGCAAACAACGACTACCTCAACTCCGCTCAAGCCTACAACAAAGACTTGATCCGACGTTTGAAGATCCAGCCACCGCGTAACTCCAGCGTCGCAGAGAAGTCCGACTCCAAGAAGAACGACATTGCTCCTGGACCCGCAGCTGCTCCCTCAGCCAAAGCCAACCGCTAAGGTCGCTCTCCTTCTTTCCTCGTACCTTCCCCCTCTCGTCTATTTTTCAATCGTACAAACTAGAGTCCTAGCAGCTGTTTGACGGCATCAGAGAAGGTCTCTACTTCTCCGCCGATCAACATCGGACCTGTGTACCAGTTTCGGAAGAGTTGCTCTTGCGTTTCGTTGGCGACACCTGTGATCAGGCAAGGCACTTCAACATCGGACAGGAGCGGTACAATCGTTTTGCGGAAGAAGGGTGTTTGCTGACCAACAGCTCGTGCATCTACAATGATTAATTTGGGAAAGTCTTGGGCTTCACCGAGTTGGTCGGGGAGGTTGTACAAGAACTCGCACGATTCGACGTCACAACCCAGTGACTTGAGCTTGTCGCCCAAAATGATCTCGTTAATGCCATCCATTTGAACCAGCCAGACAGCCGTTCGGTCTGTCAAATCGACGATTTCTCCGTCGGGCCCACGCATCACTTTGCGAAGTCCCAATCGGCCGAGTCGCTTGTCGGGGTCGACCGAAGGCTTCTTGCTCGGTACGGGTTTGGCATCACTTCGAAGTAGGTCAGCACCTCGCCACTTCCGTTTCTTCATGAATTGTTCTCTTTGGTCGTTAGTGTTGATGAGGAGAAAGTGTTGTTCTTTCGTTCAGAGTTTGAGATAGTATAGACCGGCTTGCGGTAGCCTTCAAGGGCGCCCAACCTATCCCTTCAACGAGATTGTGTGAGAGGAGCTTCCAGTGGCCATTCTCGACAAATATCTGAAGCCCATTGCAGATGGCCGGGCTGACGAATTGCATATGTATGCCAATGTTCCACCAACGTATTTGTTGGAACAAAGGCCAGTGAAAGAGCTCTCTCAGAGCCTGAGCAACGACGACATCCTCTCGTTGCTTCAAGAAGTGGTGGGAGACTCCGGCGTCTCTGACCTGAACGAGAAACGGCGACTCAACTACCAATACGACTCTCCGTTTGGCATGTTTCGCTGCCAATTGCGTTGGAGTGATGGTGATCTCAAAACCCGATTTACCCGGGTTCCGAACCAGGCCATTGAAACTCCGAGTCCCTCCCTGGCCAGCATGAGCGCAGCTTCCATTGAGGTTCCTGGTCATCCGTCTCCTCCTTCACAATCTATCAAAGCGGTTCCACCCACAGGTGTCCCTCTCTCGCAACCTTCTGGTGGCTCTTCTGCGTTTTTGTCCGGTGCCCCTGTTGGACCTGCTCCCGGAGCGCCTACGTACAGCGGAATGCACGCCTCTCATCAGCACAGCCACTTGAGCATGGCAGGTGCGCCCCAAGTCTCCCTAGGGTCCATGGCTGGAATACCCAGCATCGAGAACGTGGATTACTCCAAGTTCTCACCGGAAGAGAGAAGCATCGTTCGAATCTTGTTTGAACATGCTGACGGTGAACGCGAAATTGACCGTCTCTTTGAGATGATGCTCAAAGAGCGAAGCTCGGATTTGCATATCTCCAGCGACGAAAAGCCCATGCTCCGTGTTGACGGTGGTGTTCGGCGGATCGAGAGCCTCCCCATCCTGGACTGTGAGCAAGTGACGCAGCTTCTTGCTCCTATCATTCCCCAGCGAAACCGGGTGGAGTTCATTGAATCCTGGGACACTGACTTTGCCTATGAAGTCGATGGAGTGGGCCGCTTCCGTGCGAATATCTTCCGCGACCGCCTCGGTGTTGGGGCTGTGTTTCGTTTGATCCCATCGGAGGTCATCACCGCTGAGCAGCTGGGCCTTCCCAAGGTTCTTCGCGACCTTTGCTACCTGTCCAAAGGGCTGGTGCTTGTGACAGGCCCAACCGGTTCAGGGAAATCGACCACCCTGTGCGCCTTGATTGACCTGATCAACCGCTCCCGCGATGACCATATTATTACCATCGAAGATCCCATCGAATTTGTGCATCCCAACAAGCGATGCCTCGTGAATCAACGGGAAGTAGGGGTTCACACCAACTCGTTTAAGGCTGCGCTGCGGGCCGCGCTTCGTGAAGACCCAGATATCATCCTGGTGGGCGAATTGCGAGACCTGGAGACGATGGCCATCGCGATTGAAACGGCGGAAACCGGTCACCTCGTCTTTGGCACACTCCACACGAGTAGCGCGATTTCTACCGTGGACCGATTGATCGATCAGTTTCCCGGTGAGCGCCAGCAACAGATCCGGATGATGCTCTCCAACTCTTTGAAAGGGGTCATTTCCCAAACCCTGCTCAAGAAAAACGGAGGAGGGCGTATCGCGGCCATGGAAATTCTGGTTGTTACCGCCGGTGTTGCCAACCTGATCCGCGAATCCAAGATTCACCAGATTCAAAGTATCATGCAGACCAACCGAAGCCTCGGTATGCAGTGTCTCAACGATGTTTTGTTTGATTATGTGAATCGGAAGGTCGTGGATGTGAAGGAAGCCTACACCAAAGCCATCGACAAGAAGAACTTCCTTGATATGTTGGAAGAGGGCGGGATCTCCACCCATGTTCTGACACAGGGAGCTGGCTGAGGGTGAGAGGGGTGGACTCTTGCTTGTCTGCTCTTACTTCAACCAATTCCCAGAGATTCCAATGTTGACCACGGTCACTCCGTACTGGTAGTTCCCGTTTCCGACGGTTGTCACGGTTCCTCCAGCAAGGTCTGGCGGGCTCACGTTGATGGGCAACGTCTCGCTGTTGGTGATGTCGAAGTTACCTTCAAGCGCGTGCATCACAGAGACATCCAACTGTATCCCTCCAGGAATCTTCACTCCAATTCCGCCAGCGAAAATATGCTTGTCCGGGTAATCCAAGGTGTTGGCAGAGAGCCGATTCGTTTGGGTCGCTCCCATCTCATACATATAACCCGCGCGAACATAGACCCAACCTTTGATCAGGTATTCCGCACCAATCCGGAACGAGTAGGAGTTGCGAAACTTTTGCTCAATGGCGAAGTCGGGAATGGTGCTCTCTGTTGTTCCAAACTTGAGCTTGACGTCTTGGGGTTTCACAGAGATCTGCTCCTGGATGGTCCAGAACTCTGCGACGAAGCTGGCCTCAATCGAGAATCCATACTTTTGCCAGCCCAGACCGGCTCGAAGAACAAAAGGAAAGTCCAACTCTGCGATCACTCCCTTGCCTTGGATGGAAGCGAGGCTATCGAAGGTGGTGTTGATCTGAAGGTCGAGGTCTCCGTTTAAGTTGGCGTGCATGGGAAACAAGAGGGAAGCACCAAAGGCCAAGCCAAAGGGAAGGGTCATACTTACGCCAATGTCACCTGTCACGGTGACGCCGCTCCCTCGGAGGTCCATGATCACCTCACCGTCGGTGATCTTCGACGTGTTCGCGCTGTAAAACAGGCTGGCTGCGATCGCGGATTGACGCTGCTGGGCGCTGATGTAAGCGAAACGCAAGGTCCCGCCGAAGCGCAACGCTGTGTCCTCTTGGATGTTCCACTCGTAGGCAGAGGCGAACCCAAAGAAGATCAACGGAGACGATGTGTTGATGATGGTCAGGCGCTGGGGACCTGGCTCAGGCATGGGGTTGCAAACGTTGGCGTCGCCGTTCTTTGACTTCACACATGTTCCTTCGACCTCAGGATAACGAAAGTTTGTTTTCCCGTGAGGACCGTAGCCATAGAGAGCCAATGTCAGGTTGCCCGGTCCCAGGTTCTTGAAGGTGTACCAAATTTGAAGAGCAGGAATGTAGGCAGGGGCGCCATCTTTGGAGACTCTCTCAAACTGAAAGTTTCCCTCAGGTGCGCGTAGAAAGCTCGCTCGCTGGAAGCTAAGGAGGCTGTCAAACTTCAGCCCGAACCCCCGAAGCTTTCCAAGATTGGCCGGGTTGTGTTGGGTTGCATCCAGGCCGCTACCTGTTGCAATGACCGCCGTCCCTTTTCCAATGGCGCTGGCCCCATTTCCTGGGAGATAGTTCCCTGCCGCCCAAACTTGGGATAGAGAGAGGCCCACAAGGCACACCCCTACGATCATGCTAGTTACAAAAGACCTGCTATTCATTCGTCCTCCCAAAAGTCACCGGTTGGTGTGCAAAAATAGAGTCATCCACCCAAAGGGCAGAGCGGGGCCTATGGAGCAGTGTTCTGTGAGTTACTGCCGTTCACAAAATTCGCGTAACGTATCGTAGAAGTACCACACATCCTCGAAGGAGTTGTAGAGAGGAACTGGGGCAATCCGAATGACGTCGTTTCTGACATCGCTGATGATGCCTCGCTCTCTTAAAAAGTTGGCCATGTCGTTGGCCTGGTTCGGGTCCGGCTGTCGAATCGACAGTTGGCAGCCGTGCCGTTCCTCTTCGGAGGGAGTGAGGGGTTCAAACGGAATGTTCGGGATCTTCGCAACCAGTGTTCGAAGGTAGCTGTGCAATTTTTGCGACTTGCTCTGCAGGGCATCGAAGCCTGCTTGCTCAAACAAGTCTAGCGAGGCTCGCAGCGATGCCATCGGAAGGATCGGGGCGTTGCTGAGCTGCCAGCCGCCAGCGCCTTCCTGTGGGACAAAGGCATCCGGCATGCTGAATCGCGTGCTTGGATCGTTCCCCCACCAGCCCGAAAACCTCGGTCGGTCGGGGGCAAACTTATGGCGGTCATGGACAAAAATGCCCGCCACCCCGCCTGGACCCGAGTTAAGGTATTTGTAGGTGCACCACGCTGCAAAATCGACGTCCCAGTCGTGGAGTTGCATGGGGATGTTGCCCGCTGCATGGGCCAAATCAAAACCAACGGTGATGCCGAGCTTGTGAGCAACCTCGGTGATCTCTTTCATCGGAAAGACTTGACCTGTGTAGTAGTTCACACCGGCCATCATCACCAAAGCAATGGAGTCCCCTTCAGCTTCGAGGGTTGCCACAATGTCTTCGTTACGAAGGGTGGCTTCCCCATCTCTTGGTGCCAGCTCGATCACCGCGTCCTTGGGGTCAAATCCATGGAAATGGGCCTGGCTCGCGACTGCGTAGCGGTCGGAGGGAAAGGCTCCCTTCTCAATCACGATCTTGTAGCGCTTGGAGTCGGGTCGGTAGAACGAGACCATCAACAAGTGAAGGTTGGTGGTCAGGCTGTTCATCACGGCGACTTCGTGGGGTTGGGCACCCACAATGTTGGCCATGGGAGCTGCAAACAACTCATGGTAGCTGTACCAGGGCGCGGGGCTTTCAAAGTGACCCTCAACACCCATGGAGCCCCACTTGTCCAACTCACGCAAGACATACCGTCGTGTTTCTACAGGCTGCAAGCCCAGCGAGTTGCCCGTAAAATACACCACAGGCTGACCGGTTCGTTGACGTGGAAACAAAAACTCGTTGCGATAGGAACGAAGGGGATCATCGCGATCCAAAGCCTGAGCATACGAACGCTCGGTCGGTGATTCCATTGACAACTACCTCGCTATGCATTGTTCGGGTGAAGAGGGTACAGCACAGGACGAGAGGGAGCGGCGTCCATGCAAAATCGGGGTACCTGAAGGTTTAACATATATACACCATCTGGATGCTCCTCGGAAAGGTAGACCAACTCCGTGATGGTTCCCTCCAGGTTGTCTCGCCAAAACCGTCGGTGGTTCTGAAGCAAGCCGTTGTCTTCCTGGCGATCCACCGAAGGAAAATCGACCAACACATGGCGGAATCCTTGCTCCCGGATCCAGTCCATGGCCTCCACGCTGAGAAACGCGCCCGTTCCGTCGCTGTAGTTGGCCTGACATTTCTTCTCGGAGTTCGGTCTTGTCCGGACAACCAACGCCTGGTTGGGAAACTCTGTTGTCCGACTTGAAAAGGCTTCTTCCAGTCCAGCCCTTGTGACCCATCGGTCGCTGGATGACAACGCAACTGGGTACGTCTCGCTTGACTCCCTCGGTGTCGTCAATGCTACCGATACCACATGACAAACCATCCAGGCAGGGAGTTGGATGCTGCTCAGGTCCCGGGCGTCGTGGAGGATGTGAAGCGCTGTCTCGGTGTGGGTGCCGTTGCCATGTGGAGTCAACTTGAGCGTGTAACAGTTCACAGGACCACCCTCGCTCAAAGCTCCAACAAAGCTGCCTGCTCGAAAGGGTTCGGCTTCGGCCTTTGGCAATCCAAAAGCGTTGGGTTGTGGTCCATCAAATCGCAGCGGTATCCCTAGCTCTATGGGGCTGTTCAGTTGGACAGCCCAGGACGGTCCATTGGGGTTGGGTTGGACAAAGAACATGAATTCCTCGCGGTGTTCTGGTGCCTTGGAAAGTCAGTCGGTGACAGGACTGTAACGTCACTTAGAGTGCTGTTGATCTTTCCCAGGGATTGTGTTTTATGTACCCCTGTTCCAACCAACAGTTTGTGCGATGGTACGTCCATTAACCCGTGGCGTGCAAGGAGAGAAGTATGTCGGAGTTTCCCAAAACCAAGATCGTCTGTACCTTGGGACCTTCCACCGATTCGGAAGAACGAATTGAGCAATTGATCGAAAGTGGTATGAACGTCGCTCGACTGAATCTGTCCCACGGTGAGTTGAGTCAGCACCACGAATTGTTCACCCGAATCCGAAACGTTGCTGAACGACTTGGCAAACCCACAGGAATTCTGGTGGATGTTCCCGGCGCAAAATACCGCATCGGAGCGCTGGAACCCTCAGAGATCGACCTTGAAAATGATGATGTTATTACTCTGACAAGCCGCGATCTGGTGGGTTCCCCCGACATTGCTTCCGTCTCTCCTCCAGGCATTCACCTCGATGTGGAAGTGGACCAGAAAGTTCTCATTGATGACGGTCGGATCACTCTCCGCGTCCGCTCACTTAAAGACAAAGATGTTGAATGTGTCGTGGTCGCGGGTGGAAAGCTCACCAAAGGTCGCGGCGTGACAGCTCCTGGCTCGACTCGCTCTCGTCCCTTTGTTGGGCAGAAAGCGATGGAGGCGTTGAACTTTGCTGGTGAGATGGGGGCTGACTTTGTCGCTCTCTCCATGGTCACCCAGCCCGAAGACGTCATCTGGGCAAGAGACATCCTCCAAAGCAGCGGCTGGGAGGGGATGATCATCTCCAAGATTGAGCGTCCCAAGGCCCTCGACAACTTTGACGCCATCCTCTCAGCCAGCGACGGAATCATGGTTGCACGCGGTGACCTGGGCGTCCAGGTTCGACTCGCTCGGGTTCCCTTGATTCAAAAGGACCTTATTCTTCGTTGCAACATCGCTGGAAAGCCCGTCATTACGGCCACGCAGATGTTGGAGTCGATGTGTCAATCTTCGCTCCCCACTCGCGCCGAAGTCACCGACGTAGCCAACGCAGTGTTCGATGGGACCGACGCGATCATGCTCTCCGGTGAGACTTCGGTGGGTGCCTATCCGGTTCAGGCCGTCAAAATCATGGCAGAAGTGGCTCTGGAAGCGGAAGCGGGCCTGAACTACGAATCCATCCTCTCGCAAAAGCGAAAGTACCGGGAAAACCAGACAGATGACGCGATCAGCTACGCCGCCGTCCGTACCGCCGGTCAGTTGGATGCCAAGTTGATCATCGCCTTCACCGAAACAGGCGGAACAGCAGGGCGCGTCTCCAAGTACCGACCCAGCGGAAGAATCCTCGCCTTAACCTCCCAAGAGCAGGTTTGTCGTTTGCTGACCTTGCGTTGGGGTGTCTCACCGATGGTGATTACGCCGCCGCAATCCATCGAAGGCTTCTTTGAAGAAGGTGCCCGCAAAGCCTTAAACGAAATGAATCTCTCTCCGGGTGATCTCACGGTCCTGGTGGCTGGCCTTCCCATCGGAGTTAAGGGCGGAACCAACTTGCTTCGTGTGTTGTCGTTGCCTGAGTCTGTGGACTAGCCACGAACGAAGAACCTGGGGAATCGAACCCCTACTCTTTTTGAGGATTGCAGGCGAGACATCCCCTTTGCTCACAAGGGGACCCTGCGGTTTCAGTAAGTGGAGAACAGAGAACCGCAGATGAACACAAAATGGACGCCTATTGCGGACTGTTCATAGGGTTGTTTTGTATGGATGTGTTTGGGGAGGAATCGAACCCCTATCTTTCTTGAGGATGTGAAGCTTCCGCGGTTGTTCAGGTGGACACTTCTCTCTTCGGGGCTCCCGAAGCCCTTGTTAGGGTGGCAGGGAAGGCAAGCCATAAACGTTTATCTTGTGTCCATTTGCGGTTGGTTTTTCTTGCTGGGCTTGTGTTCGTTGTCGTTCCATCCTGGCTGAACCTTTTGGGAACCAAGATGTTCGTCAGTCTCTTTGTGTTTCGCCTTACGCTCCACGGATATGCTCTTTCCTACTTCCTCGATTTCGCTCCCAACCCATTCTTGCTTTGATATCTCTTGGTTATTTGCTAGACTGTCCTCTGTATTTGTTGAGGGATTTGTCGGAGGTTTGTCTATGCGTAAATTTCATCTTCCTTGGGGTTTGTGGACCCTGTGTTTGTTTGTTTCACTCTCCCTGTCGTATTGCAGCAGCTCTGGGACTGGAGGAGGAGCGGGTGCTCCCTGCGAGACCACCGGGGATTGTACGGACAATTTTGAATGCCGGGGGAAAAAGTGTCGCACCCCGCTGCCCAAAGATCCCCCTGTTGCCAAGGCGGTGGTGAAACCGAATGACGTCAATGTCGGGAGCCTCGTCAACCTGGATGCTTCCGACAGTGAAGATCCTTTGGGTGACAGTCTGGGTCTTCGTTACGAATGGATCTTGAAGTCCAAGCCTGAGGGTAGCACTGCCACCATTCAGAAGGGAGAACAGGTCATTGCAACCTTTACCCCGGATGTGGCTGGGGATTACTCCTTTGAAGTGACCGTCAGCATCCTGCGCAGCGGCTCCTCTTTTTCTTCCAAAGCAACGGCAACTCTCAAAGCGGTGCTTCCCCCCAACAACAAGCCCATCGCAAACGCAGGCGGCGATCAGCTTGTGGTTCCCGGCGGGACCGCAACATTGGATGGAACACAAAGTCGCGACCCAGACGGAGGCAAGCTGACCTATTCCTGGAGCATTAAGTCCAAGCCGGATGGAAGCAACGCTTCGTTCTCAGATCCTTCCGCCGACAAACCCTCCATCACCACAGACAAACTTGGAAAGTACATCCTTGAGCTTGTTGTTAAGGACGAGCGTGGGGAGGAGTCTGACCCCGACAGTGTCACTGTGGAAGCCTTGGAAGGCGCCGACAAAATCCCCGTCCTTGACAAGATGAATCCGACAGAAGGTCGCGCTTACGAAATCGATTTCGCCATCACCCTCGAAGGAAAAGACTTTGTGAAGGGTGCGAAGGTTAAGATTGGAACGCCCGAGTTTCCGACCACCTGGGTCTCCGACACCCAGCTCACCGCAAAAGTGGACTTGGCGAAGGTCGGTCCTGGAACTCACAACGTTCAGGTCATCAACACCAACGGCAAGGCGTCCAAGGAGATCTCGTTTAAGGTTCTTGGAATTCCAGCGCCCACGCTCAAAGAACTTTCGCCTTCCCAAGGTCACCTGGGAATGCAGAAGATTGTCGTGACCGCCACGGGTACGAACTTCATCAAAGACCAGACCAACATTGTCTTTGAAACCACGCAGCTTCCGACTCGTGTGATCAGCACAACCCAGCTGGAGTTTGACGTCGATCTGACCAGCACGCCTCTTGGGACCTATCCCGTCAAAGTGATCAATCCAGGGAATCAGACCTCCAACTCCCTTAACTTTATGGTCTTGGATAAGCTCGCAAAGCCAGCGCTCAACGTTCTGAACCCCCCCTCTGGAGTGACAGGAACTCGGCTTGAGTTTAGCGTCCACGGTGTGGGTTTTGGTCAGGGCGCGAAGATTTACTTCGATGGGAAGGAGATTGGCTCGGTTCGACGCAGTCGAGATGAAGTTGCCGCTGTTCCGCAGCTGGACCTCACCAACATCCAGCCGGGTTTGTACGATGTGTATGTGAAGAACCCAGACGGTCAGGACTCCAACAAAGAGCAATTTCGCGTTCGCTCCAAAGATCCCGAGCCCAGGCTTGATCGAATCCTTCCCTTCACCTTGTTCCTGGGGGAGAAAACGGCCGCTGTTTCCATCTACGGAGCCGACTTCCTTCCGGGAGCCAAGGTGATGATTGGAAACAACGAAATCGCAGGGAACTTCGGTTCCGTAGCTTGGCGTAGTGATTCCTACATTGTCGCGACCGTGGATCTTACGGATGAGTCCAAGTGGACGGCCGGCGATGTTGACGCGATTGTGATCAACCCCAACGGCAAGAAGTCCCCTCCCTTCAAGCTCTCCCTCAGCCACCGCATCCCCAGCATTGATGCGATGCTACCAAGCAGTTGGTCCTCCAAATGCGATACAGAGGTGGAGATCATCGGTCGTAACTTCCTCCCCAAAGCCATCGTGAAGTTTGGTACGTCGCTGACGTTTTCTCCAACCAGCACCACCAACAAACTTAATTATGTGAACGACCGTACGTTGAAGTTCCAACTGAAAACCACCACGATGCAGGCTGGAACGTTCGTTGTCTCGGTGGAGAACGGTCCCATTGCCAAGGCCCAAACCAACTTTGTGCTAAGTGACCAGGCAAGCCCAACGCCTGTTGTGAGTTATGTGAATCCTCAATGGGGACGAGCCGACACCAAGGTTCAATTGACGATTCAGCCCGACTTCTCCAACACTACGAGCCTTCAGTCTCTCCGGGCGGGGGCGATCATTGAGTTGGGGAACAAGCAACACCCCACGACATGCAATTCAACAACCATTTATTGCTACTCGATGGACGGAACCCTCGACCTGACCGGCTACACGCCCGGCGTTTACGACATGGTCCTGATCAATCCTTGTGGAGTTCGCGGAGCCAAGATGAGCTTTGTGGTAGAGGCTGCGCCGCTGCCTTACATCTCAAAGTTTGATCCGCCCTTTGTCCGTGTGGGTGAAAAGACCAAGTTTGTGATCAAAGGTGGCAACTTCACGACGGGTGCAACCCTCACCTGGAATGGCAAGGCTATTCCCTTGGTCTACAAGTCTGACAAAGAGTTGGAAACCAAGGACCCCATCGATTTCTCCGCTGCTTCGGTGGGAGAGCAAGACGTGGAGCTGAAGAACCCCAACGGTCTTGTGGCGAAGACCAAGTTCTCCATCGTTCCGACCTTCATCCCGGAAATCAAGGATGTGACCAACAACGCGCAGAACGTGGGCGCGCTCCAGGACATCCAGATTACCGGAACGGGCTTTATCCTTTCTAGCGCTGTGTTGCTGGATGGCAAGCGTGTCCTCAGCAAGTTTAACTCTTCCACCTTGATCACCTTGCAAGGACTGGATGCTTCTCAGCTGAGCGCAGGGATGCACACGCTCCAGGTTCAAAACGGAACCCGAACAAGCAACGTGTATCCTCTCTTCCTCGACAAAGCTGTGGGACCCACGATCAACTATTTGAACCCCTCCAATGTGATCGCCGGTTCAAAGAACAGCGTGCAGGTTTATGTGTACGGGACTGGCTTTGCCAGCCAACCTGCCCAAGGGAAGCTGGAGATCATCGGTCCTGACAAGAAAGATTACAGCAGCCAGTTCAAATCAACGGCCTTCTACACAACCTTCATCCGTGGCGACTTTACGGTTGGGGCGTTGGAGGAAGGGAAGTATCTGGTTCGAGTGATCAACCCAGACAAATCGCAGAGCAACCAGGTCGTCTTTACGGTTTCGCCTCCCCCGCCGCCGACACTGTCGAGCCTGAGTCCGCCCTCTGGATTCCGAGGAAACCCGGTTCAGCAGGTGAAACTTATCGGTACAAACTTTGGCGTGAAGGATCAGGTGATCTTCAACAACAACGTGCTTAATCCGATACCTGTGGCGTTTACGTCAGCTACAGAGGTCACAGTTACCCTCAATCTTTCTCGGCTCAAGGCGTCTGGAGAGTACGAGCTGTATCTGCGCCGTTGCAGCGGGACAACCTGCACCATCCGAACCAAAGCTCTGAAGATAAAAGTGGATGACCCGCCTTGTTCAGCAGTCAATTGTGCGACGAGCTTGTTGCCCGCGAACTCAGAAAAATGTGACACGTCGGGCGGAAACGTATGCCGACCCGTTTGTACTTCCAACAACGACTGCAAGACCTTGGATGCCAAGGCAACCTGGACTTGCCAATCGGGTGTGTGCAAGTAAAAGCGAGATACAAAGCGTCCGAAACGCACAGGTCCACACCCCGATGCATCTTCCTTACAAGGGAAGTTCTTGGGTGTGTGAATGGATTGTTGGGAAGACAATTCGGAGCGAGAGAGGAGAGAACGAAGGAGAGAAGAGGGGGTGTCTTATGCCTTGTTGAAGATCAAGGTCATGCCTTTTTTCTTGGAACCCTTCTTCTTGTCTTCTTGGCAGGTCAGGTTCTTGCCCTTGAGGGTGCAGGTCACGGTGGAGGTCTTCTTGACTTCCTTCTTGCCACGCTTGCGGATCTTGGTGGTGGTGATCATGACTTTGTCGCCATCTTTCTTCCAAGTACCTTTGTCGCTGGACTTCTTCTCTTTGCCCATGAAGTTCACGGTGGAGTTCATGGTAGCCTTGCCACCTTTTTCCAACTTCACGGAAACGTCCATGCTAGCAACCATAGCGAGCATCAGCTTAGCGAAACCCTGTTGCTTCTTGGGGAGCTTGGAGATCTTTTCTTTCATGGATTTGGTCATGGCTTCTTTGTTGAGGTTGTAGGTACCTTCAACGCTGTTCTTCTTACAGCCAGTGAAAACCAAAGCGAGAGCGAAAGCAACAGTCATAAGCTTCTTCATGTTAAGGATTCTCCTTGAATGGCACCTTCTATGGGATGCCTCAGTTAGCAATACACTCATGGAAGACTTGTTCCCCAGAGTGAAAAGATTGAGGTCATGTACTCCTGTGTACAAACCAAGTTCAGTACCACAATTGCAGTGATCTTAGATGATTAGGCTTGGGTCTGAAAATTGCCAGGAATCTAGTGGTCCGGTTAGGTGAAGTCAACACTTTTTTTATTTTTCTTTTTTTGAAAAAAACTGTTGACACATTTGTCATCGAAATGATAAAAGCTATCTCACGTTCAGGGCGGGTAGCTCAATGGCAGAGCATCGGCCTTACAAGCCGAGGGTTGTAGGTTCGATCCCTATCCCGCCCACTCAAACAAAGTCTCTTTTTGCGGTGGTAGTTAAGTTGGTTATAACGCCGGCCTGTCACGCCGGAGGCCGCGGGTTCGAGTCCCGTCACT
>SBHC01000068.1 GCA_006226375.1 Deltaproteobacteria bacterium
GTTTTTCACAACGCTCGCTCCAACCAGCGAGCGCGCTTGGACCTGACACGTCGCAGCACCAACGTTCACCAGGGTGAAGTTGCCTTTCACCGTCGTGGGGTGTGGGTCTTTCACTTCACCGTAAGCAAGGGCAAGCTGCAGTACACACAACAAGTACGCCGCGAGATCTAAGCACCCAGATGATTCGGGTTGCTCCATTGTTTGGTAGAAAGGAGAAGGACCCATGTGGATCTTGTTGGGCAGTGTGGTCCTTGCAAGTATGCTCGGCAGCCTCCACTGCATCGGGATGTGCGGGGGCTTTGTCGCGTTTTATGCTGGGGGAGACCAGAGCAAAGGCTGGGAGCGTTCCTTCAGTCACCTCGCGTACAACGGGGGACGCTTGCTTACTTACAGCCTGCTCGGTGCGATGGTAGGACTGGCCGGAGCCGTCGTTGATTTCGCTGGCACAGCGGCTGGAATGCAACATATCACGGCGATCATCGCTGGAGTCCTGATGATTGGCTGGGGGATCTTAATGATCTCCCACCAGTGGGGCTTGCACTGGAAGCACCTCCGGCTTCCCCTAGGTTTCCAGCAGCGCCTCATCCAGTGGCAACGTAGCCTCAAAGACAAACCTCCCGTATGGCGCGCGCTGTTCTTGGGTTTGATCTCAACCCTTCTTCCTTGCGGCTGGCTCTATGCGTTTGCCGTCACTGCAGCAGCCACAGCAAGCCCATGGAAAGGTGCTCTTGTGATGGCTGCCTTCTGGGTAGGAACGGTCCCGGCTCTGCTGGGTTTGGGTCTTGGCATCCACACATTGAGCGTGCGACTGCGACGACACTTTCCCTGGATCAGCGCAACAGCCATCATCCTGATTGGGATCAGCACCATCTGGCAGCGCTCCACCTTGCTCGTGCCCATTCCTTCACAAGGCGCGGTGAAAGCGTCCACCAATCCCGACGCCAACCTTGAGCGCGTGAAGCAGTTGCACAAGAAGAAACCAAGCTGCTGTGGTGGCAAAAAGCCCAAGCAACGGTAGCAAAGCTCGCCCTTTGGGGCAGCGAAAGACAAGCACCATGACGAACGAAGCCAGCGCAACAGAGAGCCAGAAGACAGACTACGTGGCATGTAGCCATTGTAGCTTGCCTGTCCCGCAAACGTTGCTCGTCCCAGAGTCGGACCTACAGTTTTGTTGTTCCGGCTGTGAGATGGTCTACCAGATGCTCAACGAATGCGACTTGCAGCGTTACTATGAGATGGCGCAGCGAGAGCGCGAAACCCCAGATCCACGGACCAGCACGCCGCCAGCCTACGCCGAGTTCGATGATGATGTGTTCCATCGCCTGTACACCAAACCCAGCGGCTCAGGGCTCCTCGAGATGGAGCTGTACATCGAGGGAGTTCACTGCGCAGCGTGTGTTTGGCTCTTGGAAAAGCTGCCTTCCCTGGTACCAGGAGTGGTGGAAGCCCGCCTTGATTTTCGTCGCTCGCTCCTTCGTGTCGCCTGGAACCCTGCCGAGGTGAAGCTCTCCAGCATCGCTGGATTTGTGGATCGCTTAGGCTATCCACCCCACCCTTACAGAGACCAAAAACGAGAAGCAGCGCAACGGGCAGAAGACCGTAAAATGCTGATACGCATCGGCGTGGCTGGAGCTTGTGCAGGCAACACCATGCTCATTGCTTTTGCTCTTTACGGTGGGATGTTCTCAGGAATGGAAGGGGCGTACCGCAACTTCTTTCGATGGACCAGCCTGATCATTACGTTGCCTGCTGTTCTCTGGGCAGGAAACCTCTTCTTCAAAGGCGCTTGGGCAGCCTTGCGAACCCGAACACTGCACATGGATCTCCCCATCGCTCTGGGAATTGGAGCTGGCTTCGCTTGGGGCACACACAACACCATCATGAGCGTGGGTGAAGTCTACTTTGACTCTGTCACCACGTTGATCTTCCTGTTGTTGGTCGGTCGATGGTTGCAGCACAGGCAACAACGTATGGCAGCACAGGCAACAGAGTTGCTGTACAGCCTCTCCCCGTCGAAAGCCCGCAGGATGCAAGACGGTGACGTTCGGGAAGTGCCTGTTGAAGCGCTACAAGAAGGCGACTGCATTGAAGTGCGAGCCGGAGACACCATTCCCGTGGATGGTACAATTCGGGCTGGACAGTCACAGTTGGATCTCTCCATTCTCACAGGCGAGTCACGCCCGGTGTCCGTGCAGGAAGGCATGCCCGTCCACGCAGGAAGCACCAACCTCTCCAACAGGCTCCTCGTCGATGTGCAGTCCACAGGCAGTGAAACTCGCCTTGGCCAGCTGATGCGACAGGTTGAAGAAGCCAGTCAACGACGCGCGCCCATCGTGTTGCAAGCCGATCGCATCGCGGGCTGGTTTGTGGCAGCGATCCTTACGCTAGCCGTCGCGACCTTTGTTCTGTGGTGGGTGCGTGACCCTGCGCAAGCCATTGAACACGCCGTTGCTCTTTTGATCGTGACCTGTCCGTGTGCGTTGGCCATGGCAACACCACTGGCGATCAGCGCAGGTTTGGGTAAGGCCGCCCAGGAAGGCATCCTCATCAAAGGAGGCGACGTTCTCGAAGCCCTCGCCCAGCCCGGTCAGCTTTGGCTCGACAAAACGGGAACACTCACCTGTGGACAACTCAAGCTTGTTCATTGGGAAGGCGCGGAAGAGATCAAGCCGCTGGTACGGGCGATTGAAGAGCGCTCCTCCCACTTGATTGCCCGAGCCTTTGTCGACGCATTTGAGCATCTTCCCTCTGCAGGAGAAGCTGAGGTCGAACAGAAACTGGGCCAAGGCATTGTTGGTTCCATCCAGGGGAAAACCCTCCACATTGGCTCCCCAGCCTTCCTTCGCGACACACTGGGCGCGTTGCCACCGTCCATGGAGACATGCATCCATCGTCTCACCCAAGACGCGCTCACCCCCGTTGTCATCGCAATAGACGGAGAGATCAAAGCGCTCGCTGGCTTGGGTGACCCCATACGCAGCGACACGCAAGACACTCTCGACCACTTTAAGAAGGTTGGTTGGCGTGTGGGCATCCTCTCTGGTGACCACCATGACGTGGTTCAAGCTGTGGCTCGCCAGCTGGGTCTCCGTCCAGAAGACTGTCATGGCGGGCTCTCTCCAGAGGACAAACTCCGCTTTGTTGAAGAAACACCTTGTGATACGGTTGTGATGGTGGGTGACGGCGTCAATGACGCTGCAGCTCTCAGCGCAGCCACCATCGGCATCGGCGTCCACGGCGGCGCAGAAGCCAGCTTGGCCATTGCAGACATCTACCTCACTCGACCCGGACTTGGCCCGCTACGTTCCTTGCTTGACGGTGGAAACCGGATCATGGGCGTTATCCGACGAGGTCTTGGCTTCTCTTTGATTTACAACTTGGTGGGTGCAACCCTCGCCATCACAGGACTTCTGACTCCCCTGTGGGCTGCGGTGCTGATGCCCTTAAGTTCCATCACTGTCATTACCAGTTCGTACCGTGCACGAACCTTTGGAGGCACATCATGTCCGTCATCTACCTCCTTCTCCCCCTTGCGCTCATCTTCTCAGCCGGCGCAGTAGGCATTTTCATCTGGGCCACCAAAAACGGCCAATTTGATGACCTGGACACACCAGGGATGCGCATACTCTTCGACGACGACGACCCCCAGAAAACCTCCAGCGATACCTAGACAAAAGCCTCTGTCCAAGACTTTGTCTAAACCTCACCTCTCCTTCCACAGCCTCGCCATCACGAAAACATAGGGTTTCTAACATCTCACCCAATTCTCACAATCGTGACACACATCCAAAGCCAAACAAAAACAGTACGATGAACTAAGACCTAGACAAATCTGTCACAAAGAATGAACACTTCGATCAAGCTGCATTTGATTTGCATCAAAAGTGATCGAGCAAGGTGTCACACAAATGTGAACAGGCGTCCAAAGTGTCACAGACATGAGACATAGGGCACATTTCCGGAGGTCCGACGTGACCACAACCACCTGGAATATAGTTCATTCAAAGCAAAGATGACCTGGGTCAACTCCCCGTAAGATCTGGCTCAAGATCGGCAAGTGTCACACAATTAAGACACAGCCAATGGAAGATCTATCTAGCCAAACTCATACACAATTTCCACCAAACGTACGTTTCTGAGGCACTCGAAGCTCTCCTCTCAACGTTGGTACGGTTTATGCTTTGACATTTCATCGCGTGTGACAACCCATTCCACATCATCGTGGACAAGCACAAATGGAGAGATGAGATGGTAATGCAAGCAAAGACAACGAATCATACCGGCGCACAGAGCAACCCCATGGCACGTTGGCGCCACAAACGTTCCAACTGTTTTGCATGCCCACACCGAGCCGCAGAATGGTGCGCTCTGGGAGACAACCTCTCTGATTTGAACGAAGCGAAGACATCCAACACGTACCAGCCGAACCAGGCGATCTTCTACCAAGGCAACCCTTGCATGGGCCTCTACTGTGTAGAAGAAGGAACTGTGGCGCTTCGCAAGTGTGACGCCCAAGGCAACGAAGTTATTGTCCGCTTGGTACACAGCGGCGAAGTGCTGGGAGCACGAACCTTCTTTACCGATGGTGAATACTCAGCATCGGCTGTGGCTCTGACTCCAGCACGTGTTTGCTTTATCGACAAAACCACGTCAAAGCGAATGCTGCAAGACAACCAAGATGTAAGCTTTGCCTTCCTTCGCAACATCTCATCGGCGCTCCATCAGGCCGAGGAAGACAAGCTCCACTTCGCCACGTTGTCGGTACGCGCACGCCTGGCTCATCTCTTGATGAAGCTCAAAGACCGCTACGGGCACATGGACGAAAGCTACGCTTTGCACATCGACCTGCCTCTGTCACGTCAAGACATGGCTTCGATGATTGCAACCCGACCCGAGACTCTGTCACGTACGATTCGTGCCCTGGAAAAAGACGGTGTTGTCGAATTCCACAAGCGCTCCGTCAAGGTCCCTGACCTCGACTGTCTCATGGATGAGCTGGAACAAGCAGCCTAACACCCCTTCAAGGCTCTCCGGCCAAACATCTCGCTCAAGCATCCCCCACACTCTTCCTTTGCTCCCTGGTGACACACCCAAACCTCATGATGTGTCACCCACCATCCCACATGTTGAGATCCTACAAATCTTCTTCGACAGCAAACACATCCAAAGAATCGGAGTGCCCATCGGGGTGTGCTTCTTCGTGATTTCTGGGTTCCAGATGTGACGTGATCGTGACCTGGTCTTTGGGAAACAAGGTAACAATCTCTGCCTCCACGCGGCAGGCACGTTGGTGAGCCGCTTCGACGGAGAGGGAACCTGAGATCAACAGGTGAACCTCGACCCAAACGCGGTTGTACACACGTCGCAATCGAAGCTGGTGAAAACCAAAGATTTGCCGTTCTTCGACGGCCTGTTCCAAGGTATTCAGCACCTTCTGGCTGTCTTCCGGCTCGACGACTTCCATCATTCCCTGAAAAGAGCGACGCATCAACGACACCGCGCTGTACATGATGTGCAAGGCCGCCGCGATCGCAAACAACGGGTCCAAGGCAAGAATCCCTGTGGCCCAGACCACCCCAACGCCAACCACGACGGCCGCGCTGGTCCACATGTCAGTCAAAACGTGCTGACCGTTTGCCACCAAAATTAAGGAGTTATGCTTCTTCCCTGTACGGATGAGGTAGAGTCCCAAGACAAGGTTGACGAGCGAAAGAGTAGCAATCACAAAGAAGCCAATGTCCAGCTTCCGCAGCTGTGGGCCCACCCACAGCGCCATACCTGCCTGGTAAATGATCGCGAAGGCTGCGATGAGAATCAAAGCCCCCTCAAAGCCTGCCGAGAAATATGCGATCTTCCCATAACCATAAGGATGACTGCGAGACGGCGGCTGCTTCGCGTACCAGGTGCTCCAAGCCGCCAAGCCTGTCGCGACAATGTGAATGACTGACTCTGTAGCGTCGGATAGGATCGCTGTACTACCTGTAACAAAATACGCCGCCAACTTGCCAACAAGCATCACAACGGCAACGATCATGCTCCACGCCATAGCTCGCTGCAAAGGGTCTTTCCACATCCAACACCGCCTTCCGCTTCGTTCCGTTTCCAGAATGATAGGTTTGCATGGTTCACCCAAAGAAACGTTGATTTGTATCAACTATTCCATTGATAGGTCACACCGACAAAACCAGAGGGTCGCTTTACCCTGAAAAGGAATGTCGGGACACCCATCTACCCACAACAAACAAGGTTGCACCATGAAAGTCTTGGTAGCCTACGATGGCTCTTCCACCAGTCGATACGCCCTTGAGCACAGTCTGCCCATGCTTCAAGCCCAACAAGCAGAGTTGCTTCTCCTGACAGTGGTTCCAGAGATGGAGCTGATGGTTCTTCCTCCAGGTGGAGAAATGCACCCTCCCTGGTCCACTGGGGCTGCGCAGGACCTGGAACAACAGCTTCAAGAAACTGGCCCTCGCATCCTGGAAGAGGCGGCACAAATGGTGGAAACCGTGGGGCTGCGCTACAAAACACAAGCGATGTTTGGTTCGCCTCGTCTGAGCATCTGTCATGTTGCAGAATCCGAGAAGATCGACCTGATTGTCATGGGTTCACGAGGTCTCGGACCTGTCAAACGTCTACTTCTGGGTAGCGTTAGTGATTACGTTGTCCACCACGCTCACTGCTCTGTTTTCATCTCCCGCCCTTCTGCGGAATAAATAGTCCAGTTCGTCCACATCGTCGTCTTTTTTTGATGGGTTTAGACCGAACCGGAGCACTCCCCGTTTATCCCCCTTGTCATTTCAATCCATGAGGATCCTTCTTCCCTCTTGCATCTGACGAGGAAACCATGTCACTGCCGACACATTCACCTTCATCACAACCCAAACGTGCCCGATCAAAGAGGTCATCGTCTCGACTTCGATGGTTGCTCACCCTGTGTTTGTTGTGGGGTCTCAGTACGATCTCACAGCAAACAACAATGGCTTCGCCCCCCTCCAATGTCCCCACGCAATGGCAAACCATCCGAAACTTGTCCAAAGCGCAAGTCCTCCAGTGGAGCCGACACATCCATCGACAAAGTAACACCTGGAACCAAAGTGTTCAGGTCCGCTGGAGCCAAGCCAAACGCGCTCGAACAGCAAGCACCATCCGCTGTTTGGGAAGTCGGCCGGCACAGAGCAACACGCAGTGGAAGGCTGTTAACTTTGCCTGGCGAATGCTCAACAAAGCTCTCAACAAGAACAAGCTTTTGAAAGCCAAGCATTATTACTTTGGCATGGTGAAGTCCTGGAAAAAGCTTAAGGCGCTTCACAAGCAAGTGTCCCGTTGCAGTGCTCCACAGCAGCAAGAAGAAGAGCCTCCTCGGGTTGTCCATCCTTCGCCCAAACCGGCCAAGATCATGAGAGTTCCACCACGACGTCGTGCACCACGCCGAACCTCCCGACGAAGAAGACGCTCTGCCCAATTCGACCACGTTGCAAGACGCCGTCTCCGCATCCGCGCGATGCGACCTCCTGCAGCAGCCGAATCAGCCCCACCGTCTCCAGCCGATGCTCCAAGCGGAGGGGGTAGCGCAGGTTACCGCCGGAGAACCACGCTCTCCTTTGGCAGTGACTCCATAGCAGGAGATCTGGCACGCCCTCAAGGAAGCGGAGGACGAGGAGCCCCTGGCAGCAAAAGCGCAAAGAAGGACAAGAAGAAGGGCAAGAAGAAGCCCAACGCACAAGTCTGGCAGCGCAGCAAATCAAACACTGTACTCTCCAAAGTGTCGGTGGGCGGTGGAAAGTACCTTCAACTGAAGAAATTCCGTGTGAGTGTTCAGGTGGAAGGAATGCGCGTTCGCACCCTGATCGACCACATCTACTACAACCCCCACAACCGCACCCTACAAGGAACCTTCAAGTACACACTTCCGCCCGATGCATCCGTCTCGTACTACGCGATGTTTGTGGGCCGTCGTCAACGTAGAACTCCCTCTTTCTTCTCGGGCAAAGGGCCCAACCCCCGGCACCTTCTTCGGATGCACCCCAAAGTCCTCGCTCGCACACGCCCCCACAAAGGCTGGGGAAAGTTGCGCGAAGCTCGTCTGGTTGCTGCAGAGCAAGGACGCCAAGTGTACGAAGAGATCACCCGTCGTCGGATTGACCCCGCGTTGCTGGAGCAAGACGCTCCCAACACCTTCACCGGTCGGGTCTTTCCCATTCCAGCGAAAGGATACAACCGGGTTCTTCTCGCTTACGAAGAGACCTTGCCCCAGCTCCAAGGCCAACACGTCTATCGCTTCCGCTTCCCGCCCGAAGTGGCCGACATGATCGACTTCACCATGGGTTACAACCCCCGCCTTGGAAAGCTCACTCGCTCCAACCTTAAGGCGTTGCGTTGCAAGATGCCCAAGAAGCGCCCGTTTGTCCGCTGCTACTGGGAAAAGAACAAGCCCAAAAAAGACGGGGTGTTTTACTTCAAGCCCACCAACAACCAGCTGGCCACTGTGGCTGGAACCGACCCACTCAGCGGTCAAAAGTATATGGTCGCGCAAGCTCGGGTCAAACTCCCGAACGCAGCGGCACAACAGACAACTTCCGACGCAGTGTTCCTGTTGGACACGTCACTCTCCGCGCAGCCCGACTTGTTCGCAGCACACGTCAAGCTCTTGCGCCAAGTGCTCGCCACCAACACACACATCAAACGATTCAACGTCGCCTTCTTCGACGTGGGCGTTCGTTGGGCCAACACCAAAGGCTGGATCGCGAACACAACCCAGCAACGCAAGGCTTTGTACAAACGTATCCAGACGATTGTTTTGGAAGGAGCCACCAACTTCGGCGCAGTGATGGAAGCTTTGGCCAAGCCGTCATGGCTCAACAACCAGGACAAACCCGGAAATGTAAACGTGTTTGTTTTGAGCGATGGTCAAATGAACTGGGGCAACCAACACGTCGATCGGATGCTGCACAAGTTCCACAAGACCAAA
Source organism: Deltaproteobacteria bacterium (assembly GCA_006226375.1). GTDB lineage: Bacteria > Myxococcota_C > UBA6777 > UBA6777 > UBA6777 > M3003. The sequence continues at coordinate 8,969 of SBHC01000068.1, forward strand.
CATTGGAATCAGGTTCGGTTCTTTGCCTATCAGATGGGCATTGGCTCCGAAAACCTCGGATTCTTCCGCCGTCTGGTTCGTCGCGGAGGGGCTCTGTTCCCCTGCCTGAGCCGGAGCGAGATCCCTCGCTGCGCCCAAGCTCACACCCGCTCCTCGCTGTTGCTTAAGGAAGTCAAAGTGGAAGGCATTGACGCCTCTCAGATCCTCGTTGCAGGACGCCAAACCAACGTCTACCCCGACGGTTTGATCACTGTAGGCGCACAATTCAAGAAGGACGGAGCGGCGAAGATTCATTTGATTGGAACCTACCAAGGCAAGCCCTTCCGACAAACCCTGACCACCACATTGAAGGCCGAGAGCGATCTTGGCCCACGCGCCTGGGCCGAGCTTGCCGTTGCCCAGTTGATGGAGTTGGATGATCCCAAGCAACGTGAATTGATCGTCGCATACTCCCAACACTTCCACCTGCCCAACAAATACTGCTCCTTCCTGATTCTGGAGACGGACAAGGAATACAAGCAATACGGCCTTGAAAAAGAACGGAAGGAACGACGAGTTCGTGACCTTGCCGTCTTCCTCAACAAGTTGCTGGCCGCCAAAGGTGCACCGGTGACCAACAAGCAACGTTGGATTCATTTGATGCGCCGCGTGCTCAAGCGTTACAAGACCCTCAAGAGCAGCTCCGGTCGCTCTGTGTTGTCGATGCTCTACGCGATGCCAGAAAATAGCTTCGAGTTTCAAGATCTCAAAACTGCCAAGCTATGGACTCGCAACAACATCCCCAAAGCCTACCTCAAACAAAGGATGAAAGACCGTCAACAGTTTGGACCGTTTGTGAAGGAAGCCAAGCGCCGCATCGACGCGGATGTTGCAGGCGCCGTCCGCAGCCTGTCCTGCATTGTCGAGTTGCATCCCTCCAACCCTCAGGCGCTGCGTCTTGTGGGCTATTATCTGCGAGCCTGGAACCGTCCCTCTCTCGCGGCTCAGGTGTTCTTCCGCGTCTTGGAGCGTCGCTCATTTGAGCCACATGCCTTCCGCGATGTTGCCATTTCTTTGATTCGGATGAAGCGATACGCTCTCGCCGCCGCCATGTACGAGATGATCGTCGCTGGACGTTGGCACAGCCGCTTCAAAAGCATCAAACGTCTTGCCAAAGAAGAATACGCGCTCATGTTGCACACCGCGATGCGTGGAAAGGATCTGTCCTTTGGCATGCGTCGCAGACTGCAACTTCGCAAGTCACAGCTTGGTCTGACGGTTAATCGCGCACGCCTACGCATCACCGTGACCTGGAACACCGACAACACCGACATTGATCTTTGGGTCACAGGTCCCCAAGGTCACCGATGCTACTACCGAAAGAAAAGCACGCCGGACGGAGGACGCCTCCTGGAAGACATCACTCGTGGCTACGGTCCAGAGCGTTATGAGAACCGCAACGCTCCGGCTGGTAAGTACCATGTCCAACTTCAGTTCTACGGACATCGCTCCAACGTGCTGGGCAACGAAACACACATCTCCGTGATGGTGGTTCGTAACGCCGGAACATCCGAGCAATCCATCGAATACAAGAACCTCGTGCTACGAAAGCGTAAACAAGTGGTAAGCGTCGCCAAGCTAAAGGTGTAAGTGACCTCCGCCTTTGTGATGACGCCGGGTACCTACGCGGCCCGAAACATTTACCCGGCTAGCCATAAGGGATATAGGCAAGGGAGAAGTACCCACATTCGTGGGCACTCTAACGCTGCAAGCAATGATACTGTTGTTATCCCCACAAAGCTCCATCCAACACCACGTGGTATCCTTGCCTGTGAAATTTGCCTAATCTCCGGACTCCTCCCCCGTACCAACAAACCAACCACCTACGACCATCCCCTGTTGCCCTTGCTTGACGGACCTGCGTCATGGTATGTGATAGCTTCCAAAGACCTATCCTTTACCTTGGCATCGACCCTTACTTATGCAAGGACGACCTTCCATGACAGCATCTCCTTCCCCTCGTTGGCCCTGGCTCGTTGCCATTGGCGCAGTCATTACCATTGCTGGTCTTGCTTTGATGGCACCCTACGCACAAGTGTTGCTGAAGAAGCATGAGTACAAAGGCAAAACCGTCACATATCGTGGACCCAACGCGTTGATGTTCGCCTTCAGCAAAGCTCGCGTGAACAAGGCCATCCAGGGCTGGAAAACACCCTACAACGACAAAAACCAAAACGGCATGACTCTGGTCAAAAAGATCCTTTGGCCCGGTGACTTTGTGTTTCCTTTAGGGTTTGGTTTGTTCTTTTTCAGCTTGTTTATGGTGATGGTTGCAGGGCAAGGCGGCGTGCTTTTGCAGTGGGGGCTACGCTTGCGTTGGCTTCCGATTGTAGCCTCGATCACGGACTTTGCAGAAAACATGCTGCACCTCCACATGATATCACACGGGCAAGCTGGAACGTTTGGAGATGTCCCCAACTGGCTCCCCATCTTGTCTAGCTCTCTCACAGCGCTCAAGTACGGCTGCGTTTCCGTCATCACACCGCTGGTTGGCCTGTTCTTCCTCACAGTGTACTGGCGGGCCCGCCCTCAAAAAACGTGGAAGACGTATAGCTTCGTAGCCTTCGCATTATTCAGCTTCACCGCATCCTTTGGATTCTTCGCTCACACCTTGATGAACATCCAATAAGACCCCCTGAATCCCCTCACGTTGCTGCAAAGTTTCCTGTTCTGGACGATCCGACATCAACGCTGGATGAACAATCTGGCATCCTCCCCACAAAGTGTGTACAGTACAGATATCACTGAGAGAAAACGTGTACATCCAAGAAGGAGGAGAGGCGATGTCTACCGAATCCATTGAAGTCACAGGTGTAGTACCAGCACAACCCAATGACGTGTACCAAGGCTTTCTGAGCAGCGAGATTCACTCTGCAATGACAGGGGGTGCCGCGGAGATAGAGAGCACCGAAACAGGTGGCTCGTTTAAAGCTTGGGGAGGCTACATTCAAGGTTCGCATATCGCGTTGGAGTCGGGCAAACGCATCGTCCAACATTGGCGAACTCTCGACTTTGCCGACACAGACCAAGACTCCCGCCTGGAAATCCTGCTGAAGCCTGTCGAAGCAGGCACCCACGTCACCATACAGCACAGCAACATCCCCGAGGGACAGGGAAAGAACTACGAGACTGGATGGCAGGAGCGGTACCTCACTCCAATGCAAACCTACTTCTCCCAACAAAGCAAATAGAGTTGGGACATGAAAACTGGTCTAAGATATCTGCGCTCTATCACAAGGGAGAAGAACCACGATGAAGCTTGAACTCTACAACATGACATTGATCGCCCTCACCACACTCTCCGTATGGATCCTGGTTTTGCAGTTTGTTGCAGCGACCGCCAAAAATGTCATTGCAAAAGGAACGCCTGGGGTACCGATTGCAACAGGCCATGATGACTTTAACTTTCGCGCCGAACGAGCCCATGCCAACACCCTCGACAACGTCCTCCCCTTTGCCATTGTCGTTGCGTTGGCAATCGCAGCAGGTGTCTCTCCGTGGTGGACCAACACTCTTTCGTTGGTCTTCCTTGGCGCACGAATTGCTCACACCGCTGTTTATTACGCAGACCTACGACCCGTCCGAACCCTCTGCTTCTTTCTTGGCTTCCTCACCAACTTTGCTCTCGGTGTGATGACGCTGATCAAGCTCTTCTAATAGCTTCCGTTGGTATTCTGCTATTTCCTTGTAGCTATACTTAAGCTATCGACCATCGCTCTTCCAACCATGCGAGGACCTCGTTCACCAAAACATCAGGTTGGTTGCGTTGTGAGTTAAGGACCAACTCAGGAGCGACGGCTGACTCGTATCGAGTACCCACTCCTGGTAGTTCAGCAATCTCCCCAGCGTCTGCTTTCTGGTAAAGGCCTTTGATGTCTCTCTGGCGCAATGTTTCAGGTGAGGCTTCCAACTCCACCTCCACAAATCGCTCCACCGACTCTCTCACATCGTCCCGAAACTTCCGCTTGGAAGCCGTTGCGCTTATCACAACCGTAACACCACCTTCGGCTGCACGTATTGCGACATGACCGATGGAGCCATAAAAAACATCACGTTCTTCCGAAGAGTACGTAGGATGTGGGGTAAACGCCGTGCGAAGGTCATCACTGTCCAGCCACAACGTCACAAGACCTTGCTGATGAAAACACTCCAAAAGACCTTGTGCCAAGGTGGATTTGCCAGTTGCAGGAGGACCTGTCAGCCAGAACACAAGACCTTGCCATGGATGAAGACGGCTCACAGCAACTCATCCACACGATCCGGATGGAACGACGCGCCATCCAAGAGTTTCTCAACGAATCGAAGCAAACGCTCACGAACGGGTTCTTCGATGTGTGGATACCAAACCGGACTCGCCAGAACCAAGCCACGCCATGCAAAGAACGGCGCAACAACCTCCAGCACCTCTGTGTCGTTGGTTTCCTCCAGATACGTGCGCCAGAAGACATTCCAAAGTTCTCGCAAAGCCCCATGGAACAAGCGGTGTTTCTGGAGGCTGAAGAACAGATAATTGATGGAAAGCGCGGTGAGGTCGTCAGCCGGTTCACCGACGCCGCCTCGGCTGCAGTCCAGGACGGAGAAGTCGGAGCCTTCCCGAAACAAGAGGTTGAAGGGATGGAAGTCACCATGGGTACGTCGCGCCCGATGCGCGTAGCCTTTCAACCTCCAACGCCACCGCAACGCTTCGATTTCAATGGAGCGCAACCGCTGGGGTGTAGCAAAAGGATGGTCGCTGGGGTAGCTATCACAGAGACCCATGATGCCCTCGCCGCTCCCCACAACATCGCGCAATTCACGGATGTAACGCTCAGGCGCAAAGGTTTCACCATGAAGAGTAGCCAAGTAACGAGCCAGCGCTCGGGCCCGGTCGAGGTCGCCGTCTTGCAGTTCGTCGTGTTGGCTTAACCGTGACAGGTCGTTGGCGTACAGTTGGCCTTCCACAAAGTCGGTGATAAGGAAGATTTCGCCATGGGCCATGGAGACAAGTTCGCCCTTCTCATTGAAGGCGCCCACGTCAAAAGGCTCAATGTGCTGCGGGATGGAATGAAACGAATCGTACGACAGAAGCAGCGTGCTCGCTCGATCAGCGCGTCGGTCATGACCGAAGGGATCGGGAGACATGGTGCGCAACACCAAATCGCGGTTGTCACCTTGCGACCGGAAGGAGATCCGCAGCGGTCGCCCGTAGCCATAGTCCTTCAGTTCGTTTTGTTCTGACTGTCCCAGCGGAGCGATGGAGAGAACCTCCGCATCTGCATAGCCACGCTTCTGCAAATACACCTGGACGTTCGCTTCTGTCACCCGAGGCATCAAGAAGTTTTCCGTTTTGCTCACCTTTTTATCCTCCACCTACACACGGTACTCTTGGGCTTGAATGTTGTATTTTTTCATCAATCGATAGAAGGTTCCACGGGGTATCTGCGAACGTCGAGCCGCCGCCGACACATCACCGCTGGTTTGTTTCAGTTGCTCAATGAGAAAAGCCTCTTCAAACTCTGCGATGTAGTGTTCTCGTAACTCAAAGAAGCTCAGATTGGGATCAAATGAATCGGGCCGTGGCACCGTCGAACCACAGGACGCGACGTGAGAAGGCAAGTCATCCACTTCAATCACAGCACCCTGGCAGATGGCAATGCCACGCCGTATCACGTTCTGAAGTTCGCGCACGTTCCCGGGCCATTGGTACCGCATCAACGCGGCTTTCGCCGCATCACTGATACGCAGAACATGGCTGTCGTTGTTTTGCGTATGAAACTTCAGGAAGTGTTCGGCCAGGAGCAACACATCCTCTCCTCGTTTCCGGAGAGGAGGCAGTTCAATCTGAATCACGTTGATTCGGAAGTACAAATCCTCTCGAAAGCGGCCTTCCCGCACAGCTTCGCCGACATCACGACGAGTGGCTGCGATCACACGGAGGTCAAGAGCGATCTCTTCCTTTCCGCCGATGCGACGGACTTTTCGCTCCTGCAACACACGCAGCAGCTTGGCCTGCAAATGAAGGGGGAGTTCCCCCACTTCGTCCATAAAGAAGGAGCCGCCGTTGGTAAACTCCAACAAGCCGATGTTCCGGGCGTCTGCACCGGTAAACGCGCCGCGCTCGTAGCCAAACAGCTCGCTCTCCATCAGGTTCTCAGGGATCGCACCACAATCCACAGGGACAAAGCGCTGGTCTTTGCGTTGGCTGCGTCGGTGAATGGAGCGAGCCACCAGTTCTTTCCCGGTCCCAGTTTCCCCCAGAATGAGGACATCTGCGTCGGAAGGCGCGATACG
>SBHC01000049.1 GCA_006226375.1 Deltaproteobacteria bacterium
CTCCAATTTTGTCATCACACTCGTTGCATAGACCATAGGTACCAGCATCCATCCGGGCCAGGGCCAGAGTGATTTTTTCCAGCTCCTCCCGGCCGTGAGCGTCGAGAGCTTGCAAGACTTCCTCGTTCTCAAGCTCTTGGGCTTGCTCCTTCCAGTCAGCGTTCAGGGGGCCACTCTCTTGTCGAAGGTGACTGTTGATCTTCCCCAAACGTGTCATCAACCTTTTTTGGCGGGCTTCCAAATCTTCACGGATTGCGTTGAGCGTTTCCATAGCACACCCTTCCATTCCCAAATAACCTTGATGAATCAAGTACAATCAGTTCTATACCGAAGAAATAGGAATGTGACTTGACGAAGTATCAATCCTGGCTTTGACTTGGATCAATTCTTTGTCGTGCTCAAGCAAGTGGAAGTTGGTTCATTTTGGCGGACAGGAGGAGAGATCTGTAGAGGGAGAAAGAAGAAGGGGGGCTTGCTTGGACGTCTTATGCTGGTGAGGGGAGGTGACGTCGTTTGATCCACAACAAGCATCCTTGGGAGGTGCTGTATGTGGCAGTGCCTTTTTGAGGGTGGCGCAACCATGTTCCTTGTGTGTAGGTACCTTTGGGCGTTGTAAGGTCTCCTTCCACCACAAGGATCTCTTCACCTCCTTGGGGAATCTCCCAGGAGACAGAGGCTCCTTCGGCGAGGCGTTCCATGGTGACATCCTCGTCGCCTTCTGGATCCATAAACAAACGGAGGAGGGTGTGCCCTTCTTGGTCTGAGGTGATCCAAGTGGCTGTGTTGGTGTCCACGACCACGCGCTCTGTTTCGGAGAGCTTCATATACCGAAGCTTCACAAAAATGGTGCAGCCTTCTTTGCTGAAGGGTGTGTGCTTGGAGCCCGGTGGGTTTCGAATGTAAGTCCCTGGCGGATAGGAACCATGTTCATCTGAGAACACACCTTCCAGCACCAGAAATTCTTCCCCTCTAGCATGGGTATGAGAGGAGAACGAGCTATCCGGTGCGTAGCGAACAACGGTGGTTGCTAGCGCGACTTCGTCACCGTTTCGCTCCAGCATTTTGCGGTCCACGCCAGCCAAAGGTGACGGGGTCCACTCCAGCGACTGCAACGAAACGTTTGCAGGTTGCGAGCGGTCGGCCCGGATCAATGTGGGGGTTGTTGTCATGAGGTATCTCCCTGCCAGAAAAAGTAATGCCTTCCTAACAAGGGCACCCCTCTCTTTGTTCCAGGACAAACGATGGTGAGAACGTCATGATGCATGAGGGTTTATGTGGGGGGAGCGTTCTGTCGTCGAGTGACGAGGGGGAGGGCGAGGATCAGAAGCAACCAAACGAAAGAGGGAATCCGCTGAGGTTGTGTCGAACAGCCACATCCTGCAGGTGTGTTAGGGGAGCCGAGCGGGTTGTTGGGGTTTTGGCTGAGACCCATTCCTTTGTCCGTAGAGCCTCCGTCCGGTGAGGTTCCTGGAAGGCTTCCACCATCTACAGCAGTCGCTTCCGAGCTTGTGGTGTTTTCACCTTTGTTGCCAGGGTTGTTGGGGTTGTTACCAGGATTGCCAGGGTTGTTGCCAGGATTGTTGGGTTCTTCTGAGCCGTCGGGTTGGCAAACCCCCTTCTCGCAGGCGTATCCTTTGGAGCATCGTACTCCAGCGCAGGTGGGGCCGACACAGTAGCCTTCCATACAGCGTTGACCGGCGGGGCACTCTCCGTTTCGACACTTGGAGCGGCAGGCACCCTGCATGCATTTGAAGCCTTTGTCGCAAGAGCCTTCCGCCAGGTCTTCGTCGCTTTCTCCGTCGCAGTCGTCGTCTTTTCCGTTGCATACTTCAGGCTTGGGGAAGGGCGCTGAGCAGGTTGACCAGTCGCCTTGCAAACATTGTTGGACGCCCTCACCACATGCCGTTTGACAGGGTCGTGCGATGCCATTGTCGACCATTCCATCGCAGTCATCGTCCAAACCGTTGCAGCTTTCGGGCTTGGCGGTCTTCCCTTGCTTGTGTACGCAAGCGGTCCATGAGCCTTCCTTGCAGACTTGTGTTCCTCCACCGCATTCCGTGGTGCAGTTGCGTTGCAGATCTTCGTCGCTTTTTCCGTCGCAGTCGTTGTCGCGGGCGTCACAGACTTCTTGTTCGGGCTTTCCTGGAGGAACGTTGCACGTCACACCCGAGCCATCAGGCTTGCAGACAAACACGCCAGTGCGGTAGCAGATCCCAACGCCGCTTCCACAAGGTTTTCCTTTCTGCGACCAATTCTCATCGACCTTGCCATCACAATCGTTGTCTTTGCCATCACAGACCTCGGCGGGCATTTTGCAAGGCGACCATTTTCCCCGTGAGCAGGTCTGTTTGCCGGTGCATGAGCCTTTTTTGCAGGGCTGCTCCAAGCCTTCGTCGGTTTTGCCGTCGCAGTCATTGTCTTTGTTGTCACACACTTCAGGGGAAGGTTTGGTTTTGTTGCAAACACCCCATTGCCCGGCGTTGCAGGTTTGGGTGCCACAAGGACCGCAAGAGCGAGTGATGCTTTCATCGACTTTGCCGTCGCAATCGTTGTCTTTGCCATCACAAACTTCTGTGCTGGGCTTGGCCGAACAGGAGCCCCACTTGTCATTGGAGCAAACTTGTTTGCCGGTGGCGCATTTGTACGTGCAGGTGCGTTCGCTTCGTGCGCTACAGGAGCTCCACTTGTCCTTGGAACAGGTTTGCTTGCCTGTTCCGCAAGTGTTGGTGCACGCCTTCTCGCTCTTGGCATCACAACCTCGCCAACGACCGCCAGAACAATACTCTTTTCCTGTTCCGCAGTTGTTGGTGCAAGGTCGGTAGAAGTTGTCGACTTTGCCGTCACAGTCGTTGTCTTTGTTGTCGCAGATCTCAGGTGACGGGGTTCCTTTGACGCAAGAACCCCACTTCCCTCCCTGGCAGGTTTGTTCTCCACAAGGCAAACAGTCGCGTCGAAGATCTTCGTCGGTTTTGCCGTCACAGTCGTTGTCTTTGCCATCACAGACTTCTGTGCTGGGTTTGGCTGAGCAGGAGCCCCATTGGTCATTGGAGCAGACTTGTTTGCCGGTGGCGCATTTGTAGGTACATGTTCGTTCGTCACGGGCGTTGCAGGAGCCCCACTTTCCCCTGGAGCAGGTTTGTTGGCCTGTTCCACAGGTGTTGGAGCAAGATTGGCTGATACCTTCGTCGATCTTACCGTCGCAGTCGTTGTCTTTGTTGTCGCAGACTTCAGGTTGTGGTGCTGGAGCGGAGCAGGCACCCCATGTTCCTTTGGAGCAGGTTTGTTTTCCTTGGCAACCCTGATTGGAGCAGGAGCGGGTGATGTACTCATCGACTTTGCCGTCGCAGTCGTTGTCTTTGTTGTCACAGACCTCTTTTCGGGCGTTGTTGGAGGCGTCAGTGATGATCTTTTGCAGCGCAGAGACGAGATCGTTGGCGTTGTTGGCCACGTAGTATTGGATGCTTCCGGGAAGCGCTGTGCCTCCCCGGTTTGCCATATCGTTGAGACAGACCCGGTTGACCAGGGCTCCAAATCCAATCACATAGGTGCGAATGTCTACCGTTTGCCCTTGGACCAGTGTCTTTCGGAGCTGAGAGACCTCTGCGCTGGGGCAGCGATCGGAGGGCTCTCCGTCAGTCAGGAACAAGATTTGGGTGGGTCGATCGGGAGATGCATCCGCTTGCAGCGATTGGAGCAAGTGGGTGCGGGCGGTTCCCATCGCTTTCACCATAAAGGTTTGGCCCAACGGCGAAATGGAGTTTAAGGCCGACTGAATGGAAGAGGGTGGTGAGGGAAGCTTGGCATTCACAGCCGCTGTGTCTGAGAAGGTGACTAGGCCGTAGCGAACCTTGAGTGTTTTGTTACTCATTACTGTGTTGATCGCGGTTTTGGCCTGTGTCCACTTGTTTGCGCTGTTCATACTGCCGGACCGATCGAGGACAATAAGAACGTTCGGCTCCCCACAAAAGGCTTCCACTCCTTGCGATACAAAGACGATTGCGGCTGCGGTAAGAACGCTTGCGACGATTGACGTACGTGTCCTGTAGAACTGCATGTATCCCTCCAATGCTTGTTCTTCGGTAGGCCAGACGATCAGATACACTTCAGGTGTCTATAGCTATGGAGTAACGAACCACAAGCTATCCTGATCGAGCTATGAAATCCGCAACAGTGTGCTATTATTTTTAAGATGGAAGTGTGGGGGGGCTTTCACTGGGTGTGTAGTGAATGATTCGATTGTGCGGCGCTTGTGTGAGGATTGTGTGACGCATGATTGGTTCGTCTCCCCTGAAAAAAAGAAGTTTGCTCCCACAGGTATATACGGTAGGTCTCGGGGGAAACTTGAGCTATTTCTTAAAAAAAGAAGCTAGTCCGAGGTGGAGCGAACCACCATCGCGATGCCAACCAACAGAACGGGCGCAGCTACAACCACCATCATGGAAGGAACTTCTCGGAGAAATAGGATCGCGAGTAGGGTGGAGCCTACAGGCTCCAAGAGGAGCAAAACCGATACCGTATCCGCCCGAATGTACCGAAGGGACCAACTGATTGCGTTGTGTCCTACCATTTGAGGAAGCAGAGCCATGGAAAGAAACAGCAGCCACTCTCTCCAGGGATAGTTCAACAACATGGGAGCCAAGTCGCCGGGCTGAATGAGGACGCCCACTGCTAGAACCACCCAGGCTCCCCAGAGCGTAACGGAGGCGTAGCTCCAGATGTTGAGATAGGGTCGAACCTTGCGACCCATCATCAGGTAACCCGAAGCGGCCAACGCACCGAGCGTTGCGAGGACATTGCCCCACATAGGGTTGGGAGTTTCTGCCAATCCGCTCTCCGCGTTGAGGGCGATCAAGGAAGCCCCAAACATGGCAACAGCGATCCCAAGCCAAGTTTTTCGAGAGAGTCGTTCTTTGAGAACCCAGGGCGATAACAGCCCAACCCAAATGGGGTTGGTCGTGACCAACAACACTGAGGCTGCCACGCTCGTGTATTTGAGACTTGCGATCCAGGTCCAGAAGTGGAAGCCAAGGCAAAGTCCTGAGCCAAGAAGCTGCCAGCGGAGGGGCGTGGAGAGGGCTCTGAGTTCTTGCCAGCGTTGTCGTTGAAGCCAGAGCGGCAACAGAATTAGAATTGATAACGTGATGCGCCAAAACGCAATCACCAGACTGGGAGCATGAGACAATCGAATGAGAATGGCTGATGCGCTAATTGCCAGGATTCCAGCAGACAGAAAGAGAACCAGTCGTGGCAAAGGAACTTCATGTTGGGTGGAGAGTGGGGCGTTTGTCATGCCATCGCTGCCTATCGCAATGTGGAGTACAAGAAAACAAGAGTGTGCGACGTTGCCATTATTTCATGGACCGTGCAATGGAGGGTTCATCTTCTCCCTTGCTTATATCCCGCATGGGTAGCGTGGGTACTTCAGTGCCTTCGCGTCATCAGATCTTTTTTGTTATCAACGGGAACGAAAACAATGTCTTGTTTTTGTTGGTGTTGCTGGATTGATTTGCGTCAAGGAACGTAGGGACCGAAAGGCGTATTCTAGGTAAGGTGGATGCTCTGCCTCCTGGAGCTGTCGAAGCGCCAATGCTTCGTTTGGTCTTCATTTCAGGAGGGCAGCGCTGGGACGTTTGGAGTGGGTGTGATGGACAAAATCGTGACAAGACGACCGCAAAAGAAGCCCGACGACCTGCCGGGTCATTTGCGCTGCCAACCAACCAAAGAGGACGGGCCTCACGAAGAGATTCGGGGGCCTCGCGTGGAGTCGTACGCTGTAACTTGGTGGGAATGTGCCAACGAAGAGTCGGAGCAGGCAGAGGAACAAGACGGAAAGAAGCCTGAATGAGGGCCTCTCAGGAGGAGGCAGCGTTCTTCTTCTTTTGTGCCGTGTCGGCTTCTCGGAGGGCGTCTTGGACGATAGCCCAGACCGCACCTGCGTCGGAGGATACATCGTTCCAGCGTCCGGCAAACCGGCCACAGAACGAGGACTGGAGAACCTCTGGTAGCATTCTGCGTTGGTTGTCCTGCATCAGAGGGTGCTTCAGGTACACACAAACTTCTTCGGTGGCACGGACGGAGAGACCCGCTCCAAGTTCTGGTGTGTGTCGGATTCGATCGGCGATATGAACAATGGTTTGAAGCATCTTGGGGCCAATTTCGGGGTGTCGGCCTGCGAGCAACTTGATCTCCTCTTTGGGAGGCAAGTAGTCCATCTGGAGCGGGGCAAATCGGTCGAGTTGAGCGGCGTCAATGCCAAAGGTCCCTGAAAACTCATTCCCCCGGTTGACCGCCGCGATAAACTGGACGTTGTCGGGGATCGTGATGAAGCTATTGGTCACGGGGTTGAAGATCTGACGCGTTGTGTCTAGCGCCGGCATTAAGGCGTTGCGGGCGCTCTCCTGGCAGCGGTTAAACTCGTCGAGGAACAAGAGATAAGGCTGGGTCTGGTTCTCTTCGAGGTTGGCTTCTTCCAGTGCATGGAGGAAGTCTGTTTTGACAAAGTCGGTGATCGGTTGCCCGCTATCCGATGCTCGCACCTGAATGGTCGCGAGAAAGTCTGTCGCTTCAATCACCGAGCTGCAATTGAAGAACACAAAGCGCATCCCAAGCGAGTCGGCGATGGCGCGGGCAAGTACGGTTTTTCCACAGCCTTGGGGGCCATCCAACAAGATGTTCAGTCCGCTCTCTAGCAAGATCTGAAGCTTGCGAGAGACAACAGGGTCAATGTAGATGCCTTCCAGTTTGAGTGACAACGAGTGGACAAACTCCACTTCAATCATCCCACGGTCTGGGCGGTCGGGCTTGTGAAGTGCAACAACACGAACCATACAAGGTACACCTTGACGAATCCGTTTGTCATCACAGAGGACAACCTTGGGCGCTCGCTTCCCATCGAGATGAGTCGCACGATACCGGAACTCCGAGTGCTTGACGGGGTTGGGCCAAAACGTGGTTTCCATCGTTGCCCCGATGGTGATGTCTTCTACTTTCCATTTGCCCGGCATAATCGATAGGTCTCCTTTGTCCCTCGATAGCTTCTTTCTTGTAAGCTATCTGAAGTTAGTTTCACAAACAGTTATCCTTGCAAGGCGCGTCGTACCAGTTGGGCTAGAATCTTTCCAAAGCGAGGAATGGCCAGGTCCAGTTGATCGTCGGTTACCTCGATGTAGTGTGGGAAACAGATCTCCTCCAACGGATGCACCGCGACTTGAGCGCAGCAGATCTTCATCCTCTCTGTGATGTTTTTCACCAGCGCACGCAGCGCGGTCACAGAGCATTCGGTGGGAGCGCCATCGCTGATCATCACCAGCAGCTTGGCCTGACGTCGACTCCGGACTGCAATTTGAGCGGCGTGCCAGAGGGCAGCGGCGTCGTTGTTTCCGCCCCCCAACTCCAAAGCATGTACGGCACATTGTTGGGCTGTTCCTGCATCAAATATGGTTGTATCCGTGAAGCCAAAGAAGCGTGCATCAACGCCAGTCAGAGAGGCTGCGGCTTCGGCCAACAACGCCGCAAACAGCTTGGCGCGTTCGAGGTTTTCGTTGAAGCTCATGGAACCCGAACAGTCCACCAGGATTCCGACAAACAGGTCTGTTTTGAACACGGTCTTGCGTGACATCAAGATGCGAGGGTCGCCCCGAAGAAGTGAGTTGGAAAGACCCGGCGTGCTGAGCCGGTAGCCAGAGAGTCGGCGGCGCTGTGGCACGGTTCCTAGGCCGAGTCGTCGAAAGTGGTCGCGCATCTTTCCACTCCAGCGGGCCACACGAAGCTTGTATTGTCTGTGCTCGCTGGGGTTGTGAACGAGGGGCACGATGTTGTGGATGAGGGAAAAACTCTCTTCATCGGAGAGGTTGATTACTCGCTCTGCTGTGGGGTCTTTCTTGGACTTGGGACGTCCGCGAAGGATGCGTTCTACCTCTCCTTGTAGCTCGCCCGCAGTGATACCTTCTCCTTTGGCGGTGATCTCTGAATTGTTCTGCTCGCTCCACAGACCATCCTGGCTGAGGGCCGCCAACAAAGGGATCTCATTGTGAAAGATGTCCCGTAGCTGCCGACTGATATCCAACATGCGAGCCATATCCGCGTTGCGAAAGCTTTTGGTGAATAGCTTCAGCGCTTGGTCCACTTTGGGGTCGTCGTGGCGGTTGCCCAATCCCATACGAAGGGCGCGGACAAAACGGGGAAAGCTAAACCCTTGGTTTTCTAACTCGTAGAAGAGCTTGCCTAGCGATAGCACAACATGACCTGGGCGTCGCGCTGGACGTAGCGGTGTTTGGCTAAGTACAGCAAAGCCTTGGGTGCGGAGAAGCAAGAGAAGTTGACCGATATGCATTTCCCGGTCGTTGTGTTGGAAGGCAAAAGCTGCCAGCCGCTTCAAGTCGTTGCCAAACGTTGGGTCTTTGGCCCGCAGACTTCGCTCCAGTTGTTCGTCAGCGACCAGGTTCAGGATCTTGCCCAAGCCCTCTTTTTGAGCTTGTTTCCATAGCTTCTGGGATTCGGGGTCGCTGTGATAAATGTGGTGTCCGATCTCGTGAAGGATGAGCCCCTTAAGGATGCGATCGCCGTGTTGAACTTCGCGCAACAGCGGCAGCGGATTGACGAAGATGCGAGCTTCGTTCAGCCGGGTGTATCCGAAGTCTTGCCCACCGATCATCTCAATGCGAAAGATCTTACCTGTAAGCTCTCGGCCTCGTTGAATCCCCCAGGCAAAAGCTTGGGCTAGCTTCTGAAGCAAACCCGAGCGGCGCGTTGTGGGTTGGAGGTGTTGCAAGGCTTGCTGTTGATCGTTGGCCTTGTAGCTGGTGCGAAGAATCTGTAGCAAGGCTTGTTGTTGCGCACTCTTCGGAACATCGGAGTGGCGCAGACATATCATCGCTCGCTTCAGTGAGACGCTTGGAGTGCCTGCAAGCAAGCTAGCTTGTACGGTTGCTTTGACAAGCTCCGGTGCTGCCTCTGCCCAAAGAGACTTCCAAGCGTTTTCGCCAGCGATGGTATCAGGTTGTCCCTCTCGTTCCTTCAGAGCGTCTGTAAACAAGAGCGGGAAGCCTTGCCAGGATTGGTGCTGATGGAGCCTTCGAGCGACACGACGACGAAGCATGGGAAGTCGATGAAAACCACACTCCAAAAACGCCACGAGGGCTTGCTCGTACCGCTCGTTCCACACAGAGCGGTCTTTTAGGAGGTGATGAATGGCGCGACTGTACACCCCATACAAAGGGGAGCGTACAAGTTGGATCGCAACATCTTCAACCGGTAGAGAGAGCCGCTCCAACTGAAGCCAATCGTCGGCGAGAAACCAGTCTTCTTCTACAGTATGATGAAGAGCGTCGTGGACAAAAGACCAACATGAGTCTTCGCCGCGTTCACACAGCCCGGCAGCGATCAGGAATTGACGTTCTGGGTCATGGGAGAATGTGGAGACAGCTTGCCGCAGTTGAGCTAGGCTTTCTTCGTGATCCCAGAGCGCAATGGTATCAGTCAAACAGCGCAGATGGGGTGGGTCATCCTCAAGGATGATGCGAAGGAGAACAGAGATGCCTTCCTCTTCCAGGGTGACGAGTTGGCTGACAGCTTCTTCGACAACGACGCGTCGATCGTCGTAACAGTGTTCCTTAAGCTTGTGAGCGATGAACGTCTGACGTAGCTTCTGCAACAGAGAAGAGGAAGCTATCTCAAACGACGCTCGGGAGGCTTTGCTCTGTTGTACATTCCCATCAACAGGAAGCCATCGTTGAAGGGCCGAACGTAGCTCAGGAGGCAGGCTTGGCAAGAACGGAAGCAAGCGCTGCTTTTGCAAGGTCATCTGCTCATGATGCCAGCCCAAAGCATCCAAGACTGTGAGGATATGAGCGACTTGTTCTTGCACAGGCAATTCGACGGCTCGTGCGACCCAATCGGGTGGTTTGTCCAAACGGGCAGCGTGCCGATGGTGAGGGGGCAGTAGCATGTCCACCAGGAAGGTTGAAAGCTCTGAGGGACAGAGCGGCTCCAGCTCATCTTTGTGGTGCCATCGCCACCGATTCACCCAGCGTTGTATTGCTTTCCAAAAGCGAAGCAAGAGGCTCGGGGAAGCCAAGCCCAGTGACCACTGGAGCGCTTGAAGTATGTCCTCTTGCTCGCTTTGAAGGACGCGAACGAACGCATCATGGTGTCGGTCCCAGCGATACAACCAGGCTGTTGCCATCAAGGGCAAGTTCTTCATACGCTCACACTGGGCGAGCAATGTGCTGTCCAGTTGGGAAAGCAAGCGGGGGTGCATCAACTCCAGGCGATGAAGGGCAAGGGCGACCTCCTCGTAAGAGTCAGCGCTTAAGAGCAACGCGAGAGCCACAACAGGATCCTCAGGCAAACTGTTGTGACGGGATAGCACCTTACACAAACCCTCCAGGCTTTGGGGCATGTGGTCCCAAAGTTGCTTTGCCAGCTCCGCGTTGCTTGCCTGGCTCCAACGTTCGCTCTGTTCTGGAGACAGCCGCTTTCGTTGACCAAGGCTGGACGGTTGGGTGCGCCTGGATGTCTTCAGCGAGCTTTTTGGGTCAGGTCCAGCGAGCGCTTGTAGCTGTGGGCTGTTTTGGTTTCGTAGCTGTTGGAAGAGCTCTTGCTCTTGTTCATAAGGAAACAAGATGCTTTGCTGTTCCAGGGCAAACAACGAAGCCATCTCTACAAACGAAAGCTTCGAAACGGCTTGTCCCAACTCATCCTTGTTGTGCCTTCGTCCAACATAGCCGAGGATGTTCAAGACCAACGGGGGGAGCAATGGAATTTGGAGCAACTGCGTCCGAAGCTCTTGTCCTTCCATGCCTTGCCAAGATTGACGAAGTGTTTCACTGCTCCCCGTTGAGTCTTCTTTTTCCGGCGCTTCAAGAGAAGGACTCACTTCCTGCAGCGCTTCAAGCAAGGTCGATTCCATCGACTTTGTGAGGGTGCGAAGGAGATCTGTGAGTTCTGTGGGGGGAAACAGGTCAAGCAGCGCTTGGGCCAGTCGATCAAGCTTTTTCTCTGAGACTTCCCTTACTGCAGGGTGGGTTTGGTCCAAGAGGTACTTAAGCAAGGTCTGACGCAGCGCAAAAGGCTCGTCCGAAAGGCTTTTGAGGAACGAGAGGCAGTCCACGGGGACTTGCAGCGTCAGATCGCCCAGGCGTTCGAGGTGGTTGTGTTGGGTTGCTTTCACATAGGTTTGAAGCAGGAGGTTGTAGAACGCTTTTTCGGTTCGGTTTTGCGCAGGGAGTGAGAGAAAGTCCGGTCCACACTCTGGGTGTTGGAGCAGCGACTGCAGCACAAGCTCCTCGTCCACATGTTCGAGCAAGAGCTTGTAGGGCAGGCTGGGAACCAGGCGCAGAAGCCGACCGACAGTCGCGAGGTGAAGGAGTCCGTCATCGTAGCGACAAAGGTCACTCTCCAACAACGTCGCAATCTCTTGGGCGATGTAACAGGCTTCCTGACTGGGTTGTGTCTGCGCGACAGCCTGGCGTCGGACGGTCAGAGGGATGCTAGGGTGCATCAAAATGCAGGGAAGGGAGCGGGCGCAAAGGGCGAGGGGCTGCGCCTGCCAGTCCCACTCTCGAAAGCCAACCACCGCGAGGGACACACCGATGCGCTTCAAGGTCTCGCGCGTCATGTAGCCTCGATTCCATCGGTAGGTCCAGTCGTCCCATACGCTCTGGCTTTGTTGCTGGTGTGTTGGATTGTCCGATTCCTGACCTTGCCAGAGCAGGCTGTTGATTCGGTCCAGTGGATCCTCTCTGAGCAGCGGGTGTGTAACGGCCAACTCCAAGGCTTCGGGGGTCTCTGGCCAGTCGGAGAGGACACGAGTTTGGCCGAGCTGTTCAAAGTAGCGATTCCCTTGCCGCTGCCACGGGATGTTGGTGAGCATACGGAGAGCTTGTGGGGCGGAAAGTTGGTGTTGGTCGAGATAGTCCAGCAGCAACAAGGTTTGCTCTGGAGGTGTGACCATGGTCTCCAGCAGCTCGCTCACTCTGCCGTGCTGGGTTGGGTCACTGAGCAAGTACAGGCACAGGTGCTGAGGAAAGTTGTCTGGGAGGTGTTGCAAGCCCCAAGCCCGGACGTCTGCCTGTGGGTGAAGCAGAACGTGCATCCAGCGGTGTGGGTCATGTTGTGCTGACTCTTTCAGGGCTTCAAGTACCGCATAACGAACTTGGGCCTCTGGATCGTTCAGGCCTCGCAGAAACTCCTTCCAGGCCGGGTACCCTGTTGCTCCTCGAAACATGGAGAATGTCGTCGCTCGGACGCTGGGGTCGTCGTGGCGTAAGTAAGGTTGCAGGTAACCAAGGAAGGGCGCGCGGGCTTCCAGTGGCAGCGTGCTGACCTCCGGAATGAGTGGGAGCCAGTCATGGGGGGACGGTGATGGCTCGCCTTGAAGCCATTGCCACAGTACAATGTCGCTCATGGAACGTTATGGGCCTTTCATTCCGGAAATGTTGCGCGCCGCCTTGACAGGCTTTCTTCTGGGGTACAGGTTCTCCAAGGGCAACCATACTATAGAAGGGCGACCTCATGGATCAATGGAAACTCGTACTTCAGGCGCTTTTTCTCACGCTGTTTCTTCCACTCTTGCTGTGGACTGGCTTGTTTGCGTTCTTCGGCTGGAAGCTGTTTCTGTTCTTGTTTGCAGGGATCGGACTCCTCTTTATGTTCGGAGACAAGCTGATCCAACATCCCATGTTTCAGAGCGTGGTTCGGATGTTGCTGCCGTTTGCCATGACCTTGCGGTTTTACGCGGCGCTCAAAGCAGGTCAGGACGTTCGAGAGCAGAAAGGCAGCTCCACCCAAGCCTGGTGGGCGACGTTTCGGTATCTGCTGAAGCAACCCAAACAGAGCGACGAACAGAAGGCCTTGGAAGAAAAGAAGGAGCCGCGCAAAGCAAAGCCTGGTAAGCCAAGGCTTCGACAACGCAAAGCTGACAAGGAACCAACGGCTTCCCAGACGACCGAACCAGGCTCTGGGTTCGATCGGGCGCCAGCGTCTCCGTCGATCCAACAAGAACTCTTGCAACAAGCGGCACGCACACGTCGGCCTTCAGAGGAAGAGGTGGAGTCGATGTTGGAGGAGCTTAAAGCCAAGATGGAGCGGGAAAAAGAGAGGGAGTAGAGAAGCTCAGGGCGTGATGGGGCGGAGGTCTTCGTCTCCTTCAAGCTGTCGTAGCATGTGGCAAATCAGCTTGATCTCTTCGTCCAGGTCTTTCAGGCTGGCGGTCTCAACAGGGGAGTGCATGTAACGAATGGGCAGCGAGACAAGGGCGATGGGAACACCTGCTCCTGTGAAGCGGATGCGGTCGCCATCGGTGCCTGTGCTGCTTGGGGTCAGCTCGTACTGCAGCGACATCTTGAGCGCCTTGGCCGATGCTTCCAGTCTCTTGTTGATGATGGGGTTGATGGGGGAGCCTTTGGCCAGAACAGGTCCTCCGTCGAGCTTGCATTTGCCGTGCTTTTTCGGATCGACACCGGGGTGGTCTGTTGCGAAGGTGACGTCGCAAACCAACGCCATATCCGGCTGAATCCCGGCTCCTGCAGCGTAGGCGCCGTGCAATCCAATCTCCTCGCTGACGGTGCTGACTGCGTACACTCCAACATTGGGAGAGGGACGTTTCTTGGCGAGGCGACGGAGGACTTCCGCGACGATAAAGGCACCGGTCCTGTTGTCGAGGCCACGTGCGCTGATTCGATCGTTGAGCAGGAAGCTGGGGTCGCGGTGGTAGACAGCAAAGTCTCCGATCTGGACGTGCTCTTCCATCTCCTCTTTGGAGGTGGCCCCACAGTCGATGTAAAGCTGCTCAAACTTAATCTCGTCTTCAAGCCCGCCGTGGTGTTCGGCGCGTGCTCCGACAACTCCTGTGATGGGGCCGTTGAAGCCCAACACATTCATCCTCATCCCTGGGGCAATTTTGGGGCTGATTCCCCCGACCTTGCTGAAGGAGAGGTACCCTCTGTCATCGATGTCATTGATGATGAAGCCGATCTCGTCGCAGTGGCCAGCCAGTACCACCTTGAACGGAGCGTCAGGGTGCAAGACACCAATGCCGTTGCCCATGATGTCGGTTTGGACATCGTCGGCGAACTTTTTGACGAAGTCCAGCCAGGTCCGCTGGATCGTCCACTCGTGGCCGGAAGGCGAGGGGGTGGTGAGGAGTGTCTGCAGGAATTTTGTGGCCTTTTTGTCCATAAATTTCGTTCACCTTCTCTGTGTGGATGAGAGACAGACAATGCCATCCTCTTGAGTTGTGGAGCATCCTAAGTCAACATGACAAACTTGTAAACCAACCCAAGGCCTCCCAACCCACGACACTCTGGGTTGGATCGCTGCCGCACTTCTTCCCCAGCACAGGATAAGGTATGGCGACTTCACGTGAATCCATCGCATTAACCGAAGAGCAGGTGCTCTTCTTTCGCGCACGACGTCAGTTCCTGGCAGGTCCAGGTGCTCCTGATCTGGCGACCGCTGCGCACGCCATTGTTGGTGCCCAAGCCCAACAGATCGAGCCCGGTGTGCTGGGTTTAAGCATGCGACTCCGTGAGCCACCGACGCTGGCTGAAATGAAGTCCCACCTCTTTGAAGGACCCCGCTCTATCGTTCGAACCTGGGGACAACGTGAAACCCTCTTCCTGTTTGATGCGGTTCGAGATTGGGTGGATATGCTCGTGTTGGTTCAACAACTCTCGAAGGGCCCTCGGGGTGGCGTTCTTCCTGAAGAGCATGAGCAAGATGAAGTGTTGGAGCAGCTCCAAGACTTTGCTGAACCCATCACACGAAAGTCGTTGCACCCGCTGGTGCCAGAGTCTCTCATTGAGAAGCTTCGACCCAACGCTGAAAAATACAGCATGGATCCTGTGCATCTTGGAGCTGGACGTTTGTTGTTTGCTCTGGCGGCACGGGGTGACGTGTGCCTCGGTGAGAAGATGGGCTCTCAGCAATGTTATGTCTTGCGCTCCGAGTGGTTTCCTGACCTGGAGTGGCCTTCCGAGATGCCTAATCCTGAGGAGGTTACAACGCGTTTTGTTCGTCGGTATCTGGCTGCTTATGGACCGGCGACTGTTGTGGACATCGCGCACTTCTTCAACGCCAAACGAAAGGATGTTCGGCAGTGGGTGGCGGCCTTGGAGCAGGACACTTCGCTGCTGGAGGTTACCTGCGAGGGGCGAGAAGAGATGCTGGCGTTGGCTGGAGATCGTGATGAACTCTTGATCGAGCCGCCTTCGCAAGGAGGGGATTGGCCGCTGCGACTTCTCCCCCTGTATGAGGCTTTGCTGATGGGTCATGCAGACAAGAGCTTGACCGTTCCGGTGGAAGCCGAGCGCAAGCTTGTGTGGCGCAAAGCTGCTCATGTGATGGCGGTGGTGATGGATCGAGGACGGATTGTTGCGACCTGGACACAAAAGCGGACCCGCAAGGCCCTTAAAATGCAGGTCACACCAATGACAGGCTGGAACAAAGCCCAACACTTCAGCGCTGTTGAGCGAGAAGCTGAAGCTGTAGCACGACACTATGAGCTGGAGAATCTGGAACTTACGCTGGGAGATGAAGTGTCATAGAAGCAGGGGAGGACCATCTGGCAAGTGGCGGAGTTACTTCTTGTTGGGGTCGTTGTTGGTGGGAGGTTTGGGGGGTTGTGGTTGGTCCATGGTGTGGTTTTGGGGTGGTGTCAGGTTGGTTCGAGAGTCGATGTGCTCGTACGAGTTGTAAGAGCCGGTGACCCTGGAGAATCGGCTGGGCTGGGAGGCCAGCAACTCTTCACCGTCTTTGCGCTGCAAAGCAGGCTCGGGAAGGGGCGGAGTTGGCGGCATTTGCATCGTGCGGCTGGGCGTACGGTTGATCATTGGATGCTGACCTGTCCGCGTGATTGTAGGGTGCTGTCCCGTCCTTGAAATGGTGGGGTGCTGACCCGTCCGACCTGTTGCAGGCAAGCCACGATACGAGGGCGGGCGGGGAACCGGCTGGATCGGTGTCGGGTTGGCCATGTCTCGTGCCTGTCGTTGGCGAGGAGTCATGTTCGGGCCTCGGGTCATTGGTGCAGGTGGGTGGGTCTGCTCCAAGCCAGGGATGCCACCTGGAATCGTGGGTTGCTCTTCTGGACTTCCTCCCATTGAACCTGGGCCAAGGTTTGGCATGGGGGTGTTCACACCCGCAGAGACGCTTGGCGCCGAGGCTGGCGGAGCGGGAATCGGGGGCAGTTGACCTGCAGGTTGAGCCGGAGAAGGCTGCGCTGGAGCCGGTGTAGGCTCGGCAAGCTCTTCAAGCTTCGCGATGTTGGCGTCGATACGAGAGCGAACTTTGGAAGGCAGGACTTGCTCGGAGGCGAGCGCCTGTGTCACTCCCCAATGAGCGCCAAAGTACATCATCCGCATCCACATTCGGAGAATCAGAAATACCTGGCTGGCGAGGAAAAAGAGGCCAATCGTTCCTGCATCCGTGACCTTGATCTGGCCTTGGGCAAAGACAAAGAGCCACCAGATCCCCGCTGTGAAGAGTCCCAACACGAGGGAGAGGAACGCCAGGGAGATGATGTTTCGGAGGACAAAGCGAAGCCCCCACCATGCAGCCCGCAGGGTGCTGCCACTCTCATCGACAACAAGGCGGATGCGAGCATAGTCAAACCACAGACGGAGGAAGCCAACAAACGCGAGAAACAGGCCGATACGGGACCAGGTGATGGCTGCGACCCAGACCTCGTCCATTTGCTGGTTGATCCAGTTGTTGAGAGGTTTGGCTGCGAACATTTGGAACAAGATGATGACGCCGGCCAGCACAATCACATAGAGGATTGCGAGGCGAAAGAAGCGAAAGAACCATCGAGCGCCATGACGCAAAAAGCGGGAGATGGTTTGTCCTTTGTCGTAATCCGAAAACAGACCCAACACACCACCAGACACAAAGATCTGTAGGAACAGCAGCACTCCCGCTCCGATCGCGAGCAAGAGATACGTTGTCCCGACAAGGTCGGTGTGACTGGCGGCAAACTCACCAATCCAGGCGATGTTGAAGTTCTTCCACAGTTCGGCTCCTTGTGCGCTGTTCCCCAGGTCTTTTTGGAGGGTAACAAGCAGCGGTCCAAGAATCAGGAGCGCGGTACAAAAGTTGAGCAACCACAGCACCAAAACGATGCGCAGGTTGCGGAAGGACAGGCGAAATCCGCTGCCCAGGCCAGAGAAGAGCGTACGCATTGGAGATCCCCCTGTTTATCCAAAAATCGAAGTGACGATGAGAAGACCCGACTGCAACCACAGCATCATCCGAGAAGACCAGTGCAGCACTGTGGGGTGCTTGGGCTGGAGCAGGTAGCTGTTGTTGCTGCGATTGCGATCCAAGGGGAGCTTGTTCTCAGGGTCGATGTGGACCGACTGTAGCTTGCCCTTGCGGCGGAAGATGAAACGCTTCCAACGATCCTTGCCGCTCCATGCTTTGTTGATCGTCACACCGTCGGAGAACTTAAAGCGCACTGTTGTCGGCCAGACGGCATCTCCCTTACGCTCCACGACCACTCTGGTGAGGTATTGCTTGGTGGTTTGGTACTTGGACTGTGTGGTTGTGCTGCCGTTCTTTGTGAACACTCCTAGTGCCTTGCGGTCTTTGCTTGTGACTGCGCTACGTACGGCATAATCCAGCTCCTTGGTGGTGCCAAAGAATTGGTCGAAGAAAAACGACAGGTTGTACTTGGAAGCATTTTGGAAGGATGCGAAAAAGTCTTTGGGCTTGGGGTGACGGAAGCGCCACTTCAACGCGTAGTTGCGGAGGGCTTGCATCATCGCCGGTGTTCCCAGTTGGCGCTCCAAAGTGTACAGCGTGAGCGCCGTTCGGTTGTACGACATCATTCCGTAGCTGCCAAAGCTATAGTATTTCCAGGTGGGTTGGTTAATGGGGTCCAAGGTTTTGTCTGGACGGAACGAGGTCGACTGCAGCATTCCTGCAAGATCCTTAATCTCCAGAGGCATGAAGGAGAGGGGGAGGTGGAACATGCGAGGAACCAGCGTGTGTTGTCCCAGCACCCACTCAATCATCTTCATGTTGGTGTAGGTGTTAACCCCTTCATCCAACCACGCCGCTTCCATTTCGTTGCTGGCGATGAGGCCTTGAAAGTATTGATGACCGAACTCGTGAATCAGCGTCATATAGGGACCCAGGGTGTTTCGTTTGTCGTCCAACCAGCGCAGGTTCACGGTGAACAGAGTGGCATACTCCATGCCTCCGATCGCGCGGCGTCGACCTTCCCAAGGTGGATCGATGATGGTCAATGTTTTGTAAGGGTACGCGCCAAACATCAAACCGTAAAACTTGAGGCTGTCTTTGGCTGCTTGGAGAAAGTGTTCTCCTTGTGACTTCTTCGACTCCTGGGTCAACAGAATAATCTTAACCTTGCCCAACTTAAAGCTAGAGGCCGGTACACCCAGGAGCTTGGATGCTTTGGTCCGGTCTTTGGCGGTCACATCTTTGGAGGGGAGGAAGGAACTCTCCAGCTTCACGAAGCCAGGGTATGCCGCCCAAGCGAAGTCATGAACGCGATCTTGAACAAAGGTGTATGTTACCGTACTGCCCGACGATTCGCGCTTGGTTTGCTCCCCTGTTGCTCCCACGATGAAGTTTTTGGGAACGGTTAGCTCAGCTTTGTACGTTCCAAAGTCGGAGTAAAACTCGCTGGCCATGTGGAACTGGTGACAATTCCAGGCGCCTTTGGCTGCTCCCCGCTTCTTGGCGGATTCGTACACTCCAATCTTTGGAAACCACTGCGCGACCATGAAGAAGTTGCCACGAAATCCGGTGCGCGCGAAGGCCTCGGGAAGTTGGGTGACAAACTTGATGCGCAGACGCAAGGTTTGTCCGGGATTCACCGGCTCTTTCAGCTTTACCTGCATGACTGTGCGGTCGTCAGGGTTGTTGTCGTCGGGTTGACGGTATTTCATGCGCGGCGTGAGATCTTCTCCGTTCACGACCTGGATGCTTTTCACATCGATCCAACCCCAATGTTTCAGGTTGGTGGAAGAGAAACGTCGGGAAGGCGGCGCGTTTCGGACACCCTTTAAGAAGCTGCTGCGCTCATTTTTGAACGCGTTCATGTACAGGTGAAACCACAAGTCCCCCACGTTGTCGGTGGAAGTGTTCTTCCAATCGAGAAGGAGGGAGCCTATGACCTGACGCTTCTTTGGATTCAAAGAAGCTTTGATGTTGTAACTTGCGATGGCTTGGTAGGTGCTGGGTGCGACTGCAGGGATAGTTCCAACGGTCGGTTTTGCTGCAGCGGCTGGATTTCCATCCTTGCCTGGAACCCGGCTGTCAGGTTGTGTGCCATCGGGTTTGGCGGGAGTATCCGTCTTTTTACTGTTCGCGCTGTCGTCGGCAGGGTCATTAGGTTGTTCGTTACGAGGCTCGGGCGTCTGGGCGAAGAGCGGAGTGGTCATGGCGAGTGCACCACACCAAACACCGAGTCCCAGGACGAGTCGTTTCCAGTTCATTGTATTGTGCTCCAGGTTACTTGTAGGGCAGAACGCAGTATGCCTTTGGGGACATTCATCCTATACAAGGGATCGGAAAGAATCGCAATGTAGAGCCAATCTAGAAAGCCTTGTTTCGGATAGCAACTACAAAATAACCGTTTTGGGTCTGAAGATGAACTTAACGACGAAAAGCGATCCTCAAAATGAGAGATCGCTCACTTGCCTTTTCCCATCAAATGGGTCGAATGGCGCGTTAAACTCTATATGACAAAACAACAATCGGGGGCAGATTAGGGATGCTTGTGTTCCGAACTCTTCCCGGAACGACAGTCTTGGGTATGAAGTCTCCAAACTCGGGTGGTGCAACGAAAGACAAAAACGAGTAGAAGGCGGCACTGCACCATAGGTGCGATGATGTTTCATGACTTATCTTCACGAAGGAAGTAGCCCAGTCAGGAAACAAGATAGGTGACGCCATCGACCTTAAACGTTTTGCCGATGTGTTCGGTGAACCGAGACGAGCCTGTGTGAATCGCTCACACAGCAAAGGGAGAAGGACATCCGAAGCCATCTGATAGACGGCGTGGAGTTGAATCGGCCTGAGCCGGCCCAAAGGTACCCGAAGTGGTTGTTGAGGGTACCGGGCACTGTACATCGACCACTCCCACCTGAGGGGTCGCCACGCATATACAGTTAGAAACCGACTTGATTGCAATTGAGAACGAATTCTCCGGGGATCAAAGTCGGCGGAATCTCCAACGGTGTAGAGAAATCCAGAATCGTCGAAAAGAAGACTTTGCAGCAGTAGCAAAGCCACGATTCAAGAGAGCGGAAGATCCGTAAGTCTGTCCATCGATCTGTTTGTTTGTCAGAGAGCTAGCGACGCGACGACATCCAAAATGTCGGAACAGGTTGCGTCTTGGGCCGCAGAGTAGACTCGAAACGAGACTGGCTCCGCGGGTTTGGGGCGGTGTCAGATGCATCAACGAAGAAGAACTCGAACCGTTGGGTCCCGACAGCGCCGCGGTTTCGGTCGCAGTTGCGGCGGCCATAATTACTTCGCTCCAACCTGGAGGAATCGATTCATGCTAATCAGCTTCATGGTCGGCTCCTTTCTTGTGACAAACAAAACAGTGTTTTTGGATTAAGACAGAAATGAACTTCGTAGAATTGGATAAGAAAACCAGCGCACACCCTTCCAACAAACCAAGGTCTGCTAGGAGGTCTTTGCTGCGTTGTCTGTGGTACGGATCATTCTCTCCTGGGTTCGAAAAAAAGATTAAAAAACTCTATGGGACTGATTTGCAAAGAAATAGTTCAGTCTTTCTTGTGTAAGGACGGAACACAATCAATGCGAATGTTCTTTGAGAGTATGTCCAGTATGATCACTCTTGTTCAAAAAACAAGGCGTCTTCCCAATCTTTCTTGTGGGCTTGGAGCTCTTCGTCCTTTGCTTCTGTCTTGTCCCAAAGCTCCTGGGTAACCTTCTGAAACTCCTCAAGCAACCTCGCTGTGGAGCTACGCAAGTCGATGGTGGTGAGCCCTTGTTGTTTGAGTCGATGCAACTCGTAACGAAGCGAGTTGCGATCCATCGCGATCTTGCACTGACTGAGATCCACGCCTTCCAAGTTGGTCTCTGTGAGGTCGCATCCCATCAAGTTGGCGTCCGCAAGGTTGGCGTGGCGAAGGTCGGCACCGTGGAGATTAGCCTGTTGTAACTCTGCTCCTACAAGATGAGCATGTCGGAGGTCTGCGTGTCGCAAATCTGCCTGACGAAGGATGGTGTGGGAGAAGCCTGCCGAACGTAGGTCGGCACCTCTGAATTTGCAGCGAGTCAAGTTGATGCAGCTAAGGTCTCGCTCAACCAAATGAGCTTCATTGCAGACAGCTTCCGGTCCAATCGCTCCGCTGTGTCGGAAATCAAAGTCTGCTGGCCAGCGATTCCAACTGGGAGCTTTTTGGAGCAAAATGTCTCTGCGATTCTTCATCATGGTTTCCAATCGTATGGTGTGTTGGGTGCCAATGTGAGTGGCCTACAGAGAAAATGCAAGAACGCAACAGACCTTGGGATCTTTCTGAACCTCCAGAAACACTATTGAGTATTCTTTTTGGTGCTGGGGAAATATACAGTCGCTCCAGGCTCCAGCATTCCATTTTCGTTGGGTTTGCTTCTTGTAGGTATTGGCGCTCTTGCTTCCTACTTGAGAGAAACAACAACCCTATACTACTGCACAATACCTCTCTTGCTTGTGAGCGGTAGCATCTTGTACCGGAACTACCAAACGAACTTGCAGGCCTCCCAAGCATAATCTTGAACCTTGCCAGGACAACCCGACCGTGTTGCACACCTAGCCCTCATCCACCGGTCGGTTCATCCACTTGATGCATGCTCCAAGGACGGCTACTGGACGCACTTGCCGTTTTGGCAGGTGAGCCCTTGGTTGCAGGCTTTGGAGATAAAGCCAGAGCCCGAAATGCCGCAAGCTTCACCCTCCTTGAGTCCTCGTGGTAAGCAAAAGCCGTAGTCACAGACGGCGCCAGTTGGACATCCAGAGCTGGTTTGTCCTGGGCAGAAGTCGATGCAGGTTCCACCGAGGCAGTGAAGACCGTCGTTGCACATGATTCCTTTGCTGGGATCATTGATGCAGTACTCGCCAAACTTCTGGGTGTGTGCCACACAGTACGAACTGCTGAAGCCGCGGTTGCAGGTCATGTTGGTTGGGCATGTATAAGGCTTGGTGTGACAATCTATCTGGCAGGTGTTGTTGCTGGCACAAACCAGACCTTTCTTGCAGATGTATCCGAGCCATTTGCGGTCGCCTGCATAGCAGGGCTGGTCTTTGGCTTGGTCCTTTTGACGGATGCGTTGGCAGATCCCGTTGATGCAAGAAATGCCGGTCTGGCAGGTGTAGAGCGAAGTGCTGCTGCAGCTCCATCCTTCCGGTCGAACGGGGAGAGCGCAGTAGGCGGTGGTGGAGCCGAAGGGTTTGACGCAGGGAAGGCCCGAGGAGCAAACCCCGCCGCCGTTGCTGCAAGGTTGGTAACATCGGTAGCCCAGTGAAGAGCTAAGATTAAGGCAGACCAGACCTTGTTTGCAGTCGTTTTTGCAAGCCTCTCCCTCTTTCTTGGTTCCGTTGGGTTTGCAGTATGCAATGGTGGAAGATTGAGCGGTGCAGGTGAATCCTGTAGGACAGCTGTTGCTTTGGTTGGGGTTGCACTGCTTGCGACACTTGTCTCCAAAGAGCTTGTCTTTCAAACAAATATGACCATCCTGGCAGGTCTCAAGTTTGTAGACGTTGCAGCTTTCTCCTTCGTTGCGGCTGGGCTTGATGCAGAAGGCGCTGCTTCCAAACGCTTCACAGCGGAGACCTTGGGGACAGCTGCTTTGGTTGCTCAGGCTGCAGGGGCGCAAACATCGATTGTGGCCAAGATCCGGAAGAATGTAGCAACCTAGACCTGAGGCACACTCGCTTTTGCCGATGTAGCAGGCTTCTTGATCCTGGCGGGAGCCGCTGGGGTAGCAGATGCCACCGGAGCCAACAGGTAGGCAGACTTCTCCCTTGGAGCAGGAAGGGGCTTGGGGATTACAGACCGGGAAGCAGTAGTTCTGCTTGCGCGTGGAGTTGGTCGTGATGCAGGTGAGTCCTCGCTTGCATAGCTTGCCTGGTTCGACAGCGCAGCTATCTCCTTTTTCTTGGGTGAGATCGAAGCACACCGAAGTGGACGAAGAAATGGGGGCGCATCCCTGGTTGGAAGCACAGTCGTTGTTGCTTTTGCATGTCTTGTAGCATGTCGCGCCGCCTTGCTCTTCGGTCAGACATGCGAAACCTGCCTTGCATTGCTCATAAATTCCGCATGACTCCCCGAGCTTGCGTTGGTAACGCAAACACGCAGCGACTGTTGAAGTGAAGGGAGTGCAGACCTCACCTGTGGAGCAGGCGTTGCTTTGCTGCGGCGAACACAAGGTCGCGCATTCGCCTTCAGGTGCTCCTGGAAGTTGGAAGCAGAAGGCTCCCTGTATGCATCGCTTGGTGGTGCTGCAACTTTCACCAGCTTTGCGGGTCGGCGCCACGCAGCCTTTGCGAGAGTCTGAGCTCACACATTGTTCGTTGGTTTTGCAGTCGTTCTTGGCTGTGCAAGGTCGGTGGCAGCGGTGTGTGTCTTTGTCGATCTTCAAGCAAACCAGGCCTGGGTCACAGAGCTTCTCAAGGTCGTTGCAGAGGTCTCCTTCTTTCTGGGCGGAGATCTCGCAGAAGCCTCGCTGGTCGGGTGTGGTAAAGCATTTCATGGCAGACGGACACTGTGGAGCTTTGGGGTCACAAGGCTGACGGCAGTACGCCGACTGTGCCGACGCTCCCGCACATACCAGATTGCCCTTGCAGAAGTTGGCGCTGTCACAGACGTTGCCGGCGTCTTGGGTGGCCTTTGCACAGAAGCTCTTGCCGTTGATGGTCAGGCAGCGTTCGTTGCTTTGGCAGGTAGGGGATGATGGGTTGCAGGTTTTGTAGCATCGCGTTTTTGCTCCTGGCAGACCTGTGGAGACGCAAGCCATACCGGGCAAACAGAATTGATAGGCTCCAGCGTTGCAAACGTCGCCTTGCTTTTGTGTGGGAGTCCAACAGACGGCCAACTTCGATGTTTGGGAAAGCTGGGTACACACCTGGCTGGTGTGGCATTTTGGAGCTTGGAGGTCACACTCTTTTCGGCACAGGCCCGCGATACAAGATAGCCCCACATGACAGACATTGGATGAACTGTCACAGGGCTCATCTTCATTTCGTGATGTGGGCTGGCAATAGCCGACTTTGGTGCTGGTGCCCACAGGTGTGCAGCGAGCTTTCGCGCCACAGTCTTTGTGGTTGAGAGATGGGTTGCAAGCCTTGACGCACCACTTGGTGCTGTTGTTGGGGTCTTTCTGAAGGCAAGTGAGGCCGGGCTGACAGAACTGAAACTTGGAGGGGTTGCATGACGTGCTTGTGGTTCCCGTCGCTGGCCAGCATGTTCCTCCCAGCTTGGTTCCGTTTGTGGTGAGGCACATATCGCCGCCCACACATCGTCCTAGCTTGGGATCACATTCCTTGTGACATTTGGCGTTGCTAACGCTGGTTCCGGAGCAAGTCCAACCCGCTTTGCAGTTCGCGACAAAGTTGCACGCGTCTCCGCTCTCACGATTGAAGCTGTAGCAGTTGTGGTTACCGTTGATGTCTTTTCTGCACTGAAATCCTGAGGGGCAGGCGTTCTGGTCTTGCGGGTTGCAGCGTCGTGTACAGACCTTACCCAGGCTGGGGGAGCCTTCGCAAACGAGGCCAGAAGCGCAGGGCTTTTTGCTGTCACAGACCGCGCCGTCTTTTCCGCCAGATTTGATGTCGATGCATTCGTTGAGGACGATTCGGGAGCCCACGGTCCATTGGAAGCATGCGGATCCTGCTGGGCAGGCGTTTGAGGAGCCAACACACTCACGAACGCAATGGCTCGCGCCAGGGGTCCAGGTGGAAGAAGCACATGTTAGTCCTTTGGCGCACAACAAGTTGAGGGAGCAAAACTGTCCTTCCTGTTGGGTCGCTGTTTTGCTGCAGAAGTAAATTAAGTCGATCGACTGGCTCTCTCCGCCTCCAAACGCCTTGGAAATCAACATGGGTCCAAACTTGGAGCAGGTTCCACCGTTGGGGCATGGGTTGGAAGCATTCGGGTCGCAGCTTCGGACACAACGGCTCCGTCCTGCGGCGTCGGGGCCTGCACAGAACAAGCCTGGAGCGCAGCTTTGGGAGCAAGACTCTCCTTCTCGGGGCTGGTGGCAGTAATAAGGACCGGTGGGGGTGTCGCGTCGGCATTGTTCGCCGTTGCGACAAGGATTGTGTCGAGGGTCGCAATGAACCTCACAGGTTCCAGAGAGGCCTTTCTGAACACAGATGAGGGAGCTGTCTTTGCAGGTTTGGGCTGCGTTGCAACGTCCAGCTTCCACCACGCGCTTTTGGATGCAGACTCCACCAGATGGGTTGGACAAAGGTTCGCAGGCGTCGTGATTGCTTCCTCCTCCAGGACAGTCTGCCTTGGAGGACTTGCAGGTGTGGAAACACCAGGAGCCAGCTTGTGTGCTGCCTATCTGCTTGGTCAACGTTATGCAGGAGAGTGAGCCTTCGCAGGGGCGATCGGTGTTGCAGGCTTCTCCTTCTTTGCCGGGGATTGCTTTGCGGCAGTAGTGAGCCTGGTTGTCTTGGGTAGCTTCACAGTAAAACCCTTTGCCACAGGTCCCCAGTTTGCCTGCCGTACACGGTTGGACACATCGTGGGTTGGCGCCGCTGGTGTGCAGGCAAGAGAGACCTTGAGCACAGGGTTGCAGCGTTGTGTGACACAGCCCTCCCAAAGGTTGACCGCTTTTGATCTTGCAGTAGCTTGTGCCCTGGTAGGTTTCGCAGTTCTCTTGGCTGGGACAGCTCAAATGACGATCGGTGCGACAGGGCTCCACACAAACACCGCTGGTTCCATCGCTGAGGCATTGCAGCCCTTTGGCACAGCGTCGCTGGGAGTCACAACCTTCTCCCTTTTGACTGTGAGGAATGCACTCGTGTTGGCATGTTCCGCTGTGGATGCTAGAGCAGACTCGTACACAGTTGGAGTCTTGCGGGCAAAGCCAGGGCTCGGACGGGCTACAAACCCGAGCGCAACGGCCTTCTCGACCTGCGAAGGCGTCGAGGCAGAGCAAGCCTTCTTTGCATTGCTTGGCGTTGTTGTTGCCAAACCAACCCAGGCAAGCGTCGCCAGCTTTTTGGGTGGAAAAGTCGCGGGTGCAGTACCGAATTCCATCGCCGCGAGCTACGCAAGTGTGTTGAGCCGGGCAATTGTCTTGGGGACCCAACAGGCATTGCGTTCCCTTGCAGTAACCGTACGAACCCATCACCTTGGCGCACTGGCTGTAATGGGTGGTGCCGCCAGTTGGGCAAGAGTTGGTTTGGCCTGCGTGGCAAAGGCGCTGACATCGTCCCTGCAAACACCAGAGTCCTGCTGCACATTGGTATCTTTCCGTGTTTTTGTAGCCACACTGCTCGTACTCTTTTCGAGTTCCCAAGAGCAGGCAGGCTCCTCCCTGTGGTAGGGCAACACATTGCTGTCCCTTGCTGCAGGTTCCTTGTACGGTGCTTTGGCAGGTTCCATCTTTGCAAGTTTGAGCTTTGCAGCCTTGGAAACATCGCATGTTGTTGTCTTTGGACGGCAAACAATGAAGGCCAGCCTGGCAAGCGTTCAGGATGGGATCGCAGACGTCTCCAAGTTTCTGGCGGGGGGTGCTGATGCAGAACGCTTGGCCTTGTACGTCTTTTTGGCAGGTTTGGTTGGTTTGACATCCACTGCTTGAGCCAAGCTTGCAGGGCTTAACACAATGTTGTTCGTCTTGCACCTTGTAGCACAG
Source organism: Deltaproteobacteria bacterium (assembly GCA_006226375.1). Taxonomy (GTDB): domain Bacteria; phylum Myxococcota_C; class UBA6777; order UBA6777; family UBA6777; genus M3003. Next base: position 26,845 of record SBHC01000049.1, read on the forward strand.
CAAGCCGCTGGCACAGCGAGCCTCACCAGAGCCACAAACCTGGCCTTCTTGAAGTGGTTTGGGAGCTCTGCGGCAGACCCCTGAGGTGGCTCCTTGCGTGAGGACTTTGCAGGTGAAGCCGGGCAGACATTGGTCGGTGCGTTTGGGGTCACAGGCTTGTTCGCAAACATGACCGCTCTGGCCTTCGCGACATGTTAATCCATCCTTACAGCGACGGCTCAACCCATTGCACAGTTCTCCGGCGATTTGGGTTACTTCAGGCAGGCAGAAGCGTTGGTTGTTGATAGCGCTACAGGTTTCGTTGGATGTACACGAACGATCCGATTGACAGGGCTTTAGACAGTAGCTTTTGCCTTCTTTGACCGTTGGATCGCTGATGCAATTCAGTCCAGGGGTGCAGAAGTTTTGACCATCGCAGACCTCTCCAGCAACCTGCGTTGCCTTGACACATCCACCGAGGCGGCAGATCTCTCCAGCGCCACAAGCTGAAGAGCTGTTGGTTGGACAGGATTGACGACAGAAACCTCGAACACACGTCAGGCTGTTGAGGCAGTGCAGGTCAAACATTCCTGTGCCACACGTTTGTTGAAGGGTGCGTGATACCTTGACGCAAGTGCCAAGAGCGCGGCCTTGCACTGCATCGCAACGATAGCCTGCGGGGCAACTGGGTTTGGTGTTTGGGTCACAAGCACGGGTGCACTTGTTCACATCCAGGACGTCGTCGTGAGCACAGACCAGCCCAGATGCGCAGAGCTTTTGTGTGTCGCAACGATCTCCCAAGCCTTGGGGTGCAGGTACGCAAGCACCTTCGTGGGGGGTCATGGTTTTGCATTGTTGTCCTGTGGGACAAGTGGAAGACTTTCCTGGTGTGCAAGTCACCCGACACACTCCAGGTTGGGTGATGGGACCGTAGCAGGTCAGGTTCTTGCCGCATGACTTCTTGAATCCATCGCAGACATCCAGCTTGGCGACCGTACCTTCCACACAGACAAAGGTTTTGGCTTCGGGAAAGAAGCGACACTTCTCGCTGGCGTTGCATCCTGTGCTTGGGGTCAGGAAGCTGCAAAGCTTGTAGCACTTGCGGGGTTCTCCCTTGTCACCTGCGCAGACAGCATCCACACCGCAAATCTCTTGCAGACCGTCACAGCTCTCGCCTGCCTTCTTCAACTTTCGACCTGTAGGACTTTGACACACGCCTCCAAGGTGGGACACGGTAAGTTGATCCAGGCAGTGTTCTCCCCGCAAGCAAGCATCGTTGTCGGTGACACCGCGGCGAGGATCACAAAGTTGGACACAACGGCCCTGCCAGCAAGCCAGCTTTTGTTGCGTGTCACAGAACTCACTGGGGCGCGTGGTGGAGCAGGTGTCGCCCAGTTGTTTGGGGCCATTTTGCTTGGAAGGAGTAGGCAGAACCTGGCAGTACCCTGGCGGATGGAGCGCCGAAAACTGGCAGTACGATCCTGCAGGGCAGGTAGAGCCAGCTACGATGCCTCTCTTGGGGTCACACGAGTCTGCACAAGGAGCGCCTGGGGCAGAACGATAGCAAGAGGGCTTGTCGGGAGCGGGTTGGGTGTTGTCAGGTTGGGTGGCTTTGGGGTCGGGGCCAGCGTCAGGCGTTGACGTCTCTCCAGCGTCGGGAGTTCCTGCAGTGCCTTCTTCGGAAGGTCCTTCCGTGGCGTTGTCTGTGACACATTGACCTTGGAAGGCCTCACATTTTCTTTCCAGTCGGCAAGCTTCGCTGTCCGCACAATCGTTGTTGGTGAGAGCCAGACAATCCGAACCTTTTCGGCTGCACAGGCCTTGTTTCTTACAACCTTCAGACTCACGACAGAACGACAAAGGCAAAACACAGCGACCTTCTTCGGCCTGACACTGTGCGCGCTTGGTACACAGCTCCGACGCTTTGCAGTCGCGATCGGTCGCAGCTTCACAGACAAACGAACGTGGGTTGAGAGAGCAAAGCCCTTGTTTGGGACAGGCCGGGCTGCTTTGACAGTCTTTCTGGGTGATGGCGACGCAGCGTCCGTTGCCTGCGATGCACAAGCCTCGTTCCTTGCACTGTTGAGAGCGACGGCACTCTTCGTTGGAGTTGGCGACACAGCGTCCATTGTGCTCGGAGCATTGGCCGTAGCTTTGGCAAGCCTGGCTGAGTTGACAGTGAGAGTGTGAGCCAGCTTTGCAGGTGCCATCCACCTGAACACAGCGTCCTTCGACCCGGCACTGTGCAGACTGAGCACAGTCTTCCGCTTGCATGGCTCCGCATCCACACAAACCGACGGCCCATCCAAGCAGCCCAACCAAGATCCAGAGAGTTTTGAGTTTCCGCATTCGCAACGTCTTGTCTCCACAGGAGTCCGTTCCTGAACAACTTGGAGGCACAAACCGTGTGCCTCCTTCGGCCAGTTCCTTGGGTTCTTTTTTATTAAACGGATCGTTGGGAGAGGATCTTAATCTTCAAATACAAACGAGATTTTTGACGTGGCGAGGTTTCACTTGTAGCATCTCCTTTCCCCCTAACGTTGGACGATTTGGAGACCCATGGAGTTAATCTCTTGGTAGGAGGGTCGTATACATGAGAAGATGGATTGTCTTTTTTTGCCACATAGGAAGTTGAGTGTGAGTTCAAGGATGAATCCAATTCAGGATCGATCTTTTGTTGTTTCAGGATCGCCTCCGTCAGTATCCCCGATGAGAAACCGACTCAAGTCGTCTCTTTTGATCTGGCTTCTTGTGTGGGGTACGCTCATCTTGGGGGGAGGAGGCTGTGCCAGCCCAGAAGATTGCTCGTTGCAGCTTCTCTGTCAGCGAGAGGGTCTTTGCACCAAGAAAGAGGGGTCATGCATTGCTGCGGAGGATGTTGACTGTTTGGGAAGTCGGGCGTGTACAAACTTGGGAGAGTGTTCGGCTCGCGACGGTCGCTGTGTGGCAACGTCGAACCTTGACTGTGAGCGATCTACCCGTTGCAAAGAGGGTGGGGCCTGCGTCCTGCTTCAGGGTGAGTGTCGAACCTTTTCCCAAGAGTATTGCAAGGAAACAGACTCCTGCAAAGCGGAAGGGAAATGTTACGCTGACACCAAGAAGCGCGAATGCGTTGTCGCGTTTGACTCGGATTGTGGACGCAGTGAGGTCTGTCGCACGGAAAACCGATGCATTGCCGACCGAGAGAACAATCGCTGCCAACCCTTCAACTGCCAAGAAAGCTTAATCTGCAAAACCCTGGGGCAATGTTCGTTGGGTGACAACAACACCTGTGTGGCTCTCAGTGACCAAGACTGCCTCAATAGCAACGACTGCTTTTTGCGAGGCCGTTGCAAAGCGTCCAACGGTGCGTGTGTCATTGATGATACTTGCAAGAATACCTTGGATTGTGAACTCGCCGGTCGATGCGTTCGACGAGGAGGCCGCTGCGTGGCTGTGTCCGACCAGGATTGCCAACGCAGCACCTTGTGCTCTCGCGAAGGCAAGTGCACCCGAGGACTGTTTGACTGTGTCGCGAGTTCAGAGGCAGACTGCCAACGAAGCCTCTTGTGCAAGGAAGAAGCGGCGTGCAGCCTGGGAACGTCCGGTTGTGTTGTCGCTGCACAAGCCGACTGTACCCAAACCGTAGCCTGCCAAAACGAGCAACGATGTTTCCGAGTGGAAGGTCGCTGCCAGAGCTGTGACAAGACCTCATTCTGCAAAGAAGAAGGCCGATGCTCTCTGGATACCAACTCGGGGCAGTGCGTCGCGCTCTCCTCGGCCCAGTGCCGTTTGAGCGCAGGCTGTGCTAACCAACAGAAGTGCATCGCCGACCGAGGCTCTTGCACCACATGCGAGGCGAGTGAGGGGTGCAAATTGGAAGGTTTCTGCAAGCTGGAAGGCATGGTTTGTGTGGTTGGCTCTGACAATGACTGCCAACAATCCGAAGCCTGCAAACGAGAGGGGCGCTGCCGAAAACTTTTCGGACAGTGTCTCGACAAATGAGAGGAGCGTATCGGATGACTACAACAAACCTATCCCACCGATGGCTCTCCTGGAGCTTTCTTTTTGGGCTCGCTCTCCTCTCGTTCGGGATCGTGGCCTGTGGGGAACCTCCTGTCGTTAAACGCGCTGACGGAGAGTTTTGTAGCTCCAACGAACAATGTGAAAGTCAGCGATGCCAGAAGAATTCGTTGGGAGATGGAACCTGCATCCCCAAAGATGGCAACAAAGGTTTTGGAGCCTTGTGCGACTCTGGTACCCAATGCGCCAGCGGGACGTGCATTCAATCGCAAGACGGCAGCCCCAATTACTGCACGCAAGGTTGCACCAGCACGGAAGATTGCCCAGACTCCACGTTCTGTGCGCCGTTTGCGCCGAGTCTCTCGTCCTCCCGGTTGGTGTGCTTAAAGACGAAGCCCAACGCCAAACCATTGGGGGACACATGTTGGGTCCGTGACGAATGCAAGTCCGCCGTTTGTCTGGGAGTCTTTCGGGGACTCAGTGGCGGTTGGTGCACCCAACGTTGCTCCTCCACCAATCCCTGCCCTCAAGGGTTTACGTGTTATCCGGTGAACACGACCCTGGAGATCTGCCTGGACTCCCAACTGGTTGGAGATGATAAGAACTTTCCTCCTCGCGGCATGTTGGGCCACTGGTCTACCTCCGCGAACCGCTCCATCGACCTCTACGACGAGGTGCTGCAGCGATGGCGCGTTCCCACAACCTTTGACTTTGAACGGCGTGACTCTCAAGGAACACCTGTCCCTGTCAATACCGAAGCCTATAGCTTCTACTTGGGTGGCTTGTATACCTACGCTTCCTTTGTACACAACACCACCTGTCCAAGCGCCAGCGGAACGTTTGTGTACGAACGTGGTAGAGCAGAAGTCCGTGAGAACCGTCTTACCTTCAAGCCAGAGCTATCGTTTCAGCATACGTTGAACCCGTGCGAGTCCAAAGCGGAGACAACATCGATCTCACCGAAGCAGCGAACGTTTCAATGGACGATCAATGCGGCGGATCGAAACATAGAGCTGTTGTTGGATAACACCCAAGGACAGGTGATAAGTTATCGATTGTTACGCTGCCAAGGGCAAGGATGCAATCTCTGCAAGAAGACCGCAGAGTGTGCGAACGAAGGCAAATGCCAGGATGGCATCGAAGGTTGCGAAATTCAAACCGACGCAGATTGCAAGGGTTCGTTGGCTTGCTCCGAGAGAGGCCAGTGTGCCAAGGCAACGGTCTACATTGGTGAAGTGCTGCCTGAGGTGGTGTGTGCTCCAACAACACCAGACCACTGTGAAAAGAGCGAAGTCTGCGGCAAATTCGGACAATGCTCCAAGGTAAGAACTCGTGTCGCCCAAGTCTGGCGGGATGTGTGCCAAGTCCAAACGGATGAGGACTGTGAAAAAAGTTCGCTCTGTTCGCAAGGACAGCAGTGTGGTGCGTTTCAGGGCGCGTGTGTGCTGTGCAACCGCTCTCAGGCCTGTCGCGACAACGGGAAATGCCGGTATGTCGGGGGGAAGTGTGTCCGTCAGGCTGCCTCCGACTGTGCAACCAGCGGCGATTGTTCTCAGAAGGGACTTTGCGCTTTGGAAGCCGGTCGCTGCGTTTCTTGTGCAGAGAGTGAAGGTTGTCGCAAGCGTGGGCTGTGTGCCAGAAACCCTGAAGGAACTCCTGCGCGGATTTGCATCGCCCGAAACAACGCAGACTGCAAAGACAGCGAGGTTTGCAAAACAGAGGGCAAATGCAGCGAGCGAGCTGGAGTGTGTGTGGCCGACTCAACGGCTGAATGCCGCTTGAGCACTGTCTGCAAACAAGAGGGAAAGTGTACGTCATGCAGTCGCACAAACAACTGCACCATCGATTACCTGAGCTGCATCGCCGGCTCAGACCAGGATTGTAGCATCAGCGCCGCTTGCACACAGGAGAAACGTTGCGCTCGCTCCGCAAAAGGAACCTGCGTAAGCTGCTCCCAAAGTGAGTCGTGCAAAGAGTTGGGTCTGTGCGAATACAAACCCGAGTTGCGTGGGTGTGAAGCCCCTTCCAACGAACAATGCCAGCGAAGTTCCAAGTGCAGGGCCGAAGGATTCTGTACGCTTGTCACAGACAGCAACGGGCGAAACGTCTGCAAGGTACGCTCCGACGCGGAATGTCGTGGCAGCGAAGCCTGCGCCCGAGAAGGTCGATGTAGCTTCTCGTTGGCCCTCGAACGGTGTGTCGTCAGTACAGACTCCGACTGCCAACAAAGCTTGCTGTGCCGTGCTGACAAGCTATGCCAAAAGCTACCCAACGGCGAAGGGTGTCGGCCGTCCCCGCTGGATTGTGCCGCCTCCAAAGTGTGTCGGGAACGTGGCTTGTGCCAGTCCGATCCCAACGCTTTGTTTAACTGCAGCGCAAAAACCGCCAGTCATTGTTTGCAAAGCGAAGGCTGCAAGGTGGAAGGCAAGTGCTCCCTCGACTCCAACCAAAACATCTGTGTGGCCCAAACCGACGCAGACTGCAAGCTCCCCCAAGGCAATGACCTCTGCAGCCGTGAAGGTCAATGTACGCTGGGTGCACAAGGCTGTGTTGTCCGAACGGATCAGGATTGTGAGCAGTCCAACGCTTGCAAAGACGAAAAACGATGTGGCTTGTTGCGCGATGGATTGCGGACGGCGTGCACGTTCTGCTTTCTCGCCGATGTCTGTCGTCAAGAAGGGCGCTGTCGAACCGTCAACGGCCAATGCGCTGCAGTGTTTGATTTGGACTGCCAGAAAAGTCAGGCCTGCTCCAAAGAAGGACGTTGCACCCGAAAAGAAGGCCAGTGTGTGGCAGGCTCTTTGTTGGATTGCCGACGCTCGGAAGGGTGTCGCACGGACGGCCTTTGCTACCTGAACGCCCAAACGTCCCGATGTATCGCGCGAAGCAACCTGGATTGTTTGCGCAGCACGCAATGCAAACTTCGTGGCTTCTGCTCTGTCTCGCCGCAAGGACGATGCGAGCTGCTTTCGGACGAAGACTGCCAACGAAGTGACGGATGCTTGGCCCAAGGACACTGCTCCTTCTTCAAGGTCACTCGCAACCAGCAAGAGATTCGTACATGCCAGCCTTCTAGCAACCAGCACTGCAAGGCCAGCAACGCTTGCAAAACAGAGGCATCTTGTACGTATGTTGAGCTTCAGCAAAACGGGGAGACCGTACGTCGTTGTGTTCCTGGAAGTGCAAGCGATTGCCAGGGCAGTGAACTTTGTCAGAAACAAGCCTTGTGCAGTTTCAGCGTGCCCAACCAGTGTGTGCTGCAATCCACAAGCGACTGCCAAAACAGCGGACTGTGCAACGCGTTGGGAGCCTGCTCTTATTTGTCGTTACCCAGCCAGAAGTCGTTGTGTCAGCCTTCTTCGGATGCAGACTGTCAAAACAGCGCAGCTTGCAAAGACGATGGACTTTGTGAGCGGATCATACAGACCGACGGTAGCTATGTTTGTGGAACCTTGCAGGATAAGTCTTGCGCCAACAGCACCAACTGTTTGGTCAAAGGACACTGCGGAGCCATTCGCTCCGGCATCTTGCAAGGTCAGTGTGGGCCTCGCTCCGCTCTGGATTGTAGCAACAGCAAAGTCTGCAGCGAGAAAGGGTTGTGTGGACTCAAAGACAATCGTTGTGTTCCAACCTTTGTAGGTTGCGCGAACTCTCTACAGTGCAAAAATAACGGAGTCTGTGGGTTTGATGCTGGCGTCCTTGCGTGCGTCGTCGATACCCATGTTAGCTGTGAGAAAAGTACAGAGTGCCAGTCCAACGGTCGCTGCACACGAGGGGAAACGGCCTGTAACGTTCTCTCGACTTCGGACTGTCGAAGAGCCAAACCCTGCCAAGAAACTGGCGCCTGCCATTACGGTCGCAGAGGAAGTTTGCTGACGTGTGGGCCTGGAAGTTCTCGTGATTGTGCAAACAGTCGTCGTTGCAAAACGCACGGAGAATGTGTGTTTCAACCCAACTCCGACCCTACCCAACTGGGAACCTGCGTCGTGAACGAAGAAGGCTGTGTTCAGTCGGACCTTTGCAGGCAACAAGGTTTGTGTGGCTTGGATGCCACCAACAAAGCCTGTGTCTCTTGCGAACAAGGCCAGGGATGCAAGGAGGAAGGCCGCTGCCAGAAGGTTGGCGCTCGCTGTTCGCCCGGAACAGCCGAACACTGCAGCAAGAGCAGCGCTTGCAAGACCCAAGGGTTGTGCTTCTTTTCACAGGGGCAATGCATCCCCGAAAAGGACTCCGATTGTAGCCAAAGTGATGGTTGCAAAACGGCGGGGGCTTGCGCCAAGTTTGGCAACCTTTGTGCACCTCTTACGGAAGCACACTGCCAACAAAGTCAGTCTTGCCAAACGAGCGGTCGTTGCAGCCGAACCATTGTATCCGATGCTTCGGGGCGGCGCGTGTTCTGTGCACCCAAAGACGACGATGCCTGCAAGAACAGCCAGGCTTGTTCTCAGTCGGGTGGCTGTGCTGTCGGGAAAGACCGCAGCTGCCGTCCTGCCACCGAACGTCACTGCCAGGACAATCAAACTTGTGGTAGCGACGGACATTGCACACGAAAGCTCAACGCCGAGGGGCTAGCCTATTGCGCTCCGTCCGACAACAGCGATTGTGCCCAAAGTCAGCTCTGCTTGAACGAGGCTCGATGCACCCTCGACTTCGATGGTGTATGTCGTCGCTTGTCTTCCGAAGATTGCAAGAAGAGCCAGCTTTGCCTCAAGCAAGGGCTGTGTCGACTGCAGGTTGACCCTTCGTCGGGTAGCACATCCTGTATGAAGTGAGCGGCTTTGGCTGTGATGTCGTGTGAGGGATGTGGTTCAATCCTGTTGGTTACGAGTGGCCTTCGCCTTTGATTTGACGCGGGGCAAACATTTACCCGCGCTACCCATGCAAGATATAGGCAAGGGAGCAACCCAGCCACTTGGGCTGACCTTCAACTTGCTGGACCACGCTGCTTCGCTCGTGAATATTCACCACACCGAAACGTACGAGAGAGACGGAAAACCGCCGGTGGTTACAGGCACTGGACCCGAAGCCACCGACAATGTGGCACGACAGGCCTTTGACTGGTTGGAAGAACAAGCTGAAACACACGAATAGAGGGGTTTCTTAGGGGAGCAACTTGGAGAGATGTGTGCCGAGGACAAACAGAGGATTGCCTCCTTGTTGAGGGAAGGTGAGGCTGTTCCACTGAAACATTCCTCGTGTGCTGCCGAGCAGCGTTATGTTGTCACCGTAGATGGACAGTGAGGACAACATCTCATCCTTGGGTCCACCAAATGAGGTTGCCTTCCACCACTCACCTTTGGGGTTCACCCAAGCAAGAACAATGTCTTTGTGTCCTTTGGACTGAAGGGTGTGTTGGCCAAGTTGTAGCTTCTCTTCAAAGGTCCCATACAGTACGATGTTTCCGTGAATGTCAGGTGTTGCAGAGGCTATCTGAAGCGTTATTTTTCCTTGGAGAGTGTTGTTCCACAGAATCGTTGCTTCTTTGTTGTACTTGGCAATCACAGTGGTAGGTTGCTTGTCTGGTGCAATTCCGTAAGGACAAGATCCTGTGACAAGGACTCCTTCCACGGAGGGAGTGAGCCGAATGGACTCACAGTTCCAGTGTGCTTCTGCTGTGATGCTATGGAAGTTGCCTTGTGGGTCCAAGACCACCATTCCTTTGGCGCGACCGTATGTTTTGTCGCCTTGAGGAACCTTGAGGTCTCCAAACTTAATGTTGTCTCCGACTTCGACCCCACCTAAGTATACATAGCCTTTGTGGTCTACCGCCAACGTACCAACTGAGTCGTACTGTTGCCCGCCTCCACCTGCCAACCACAACACCTTGCCTCGGGGGGAGATCTTCGCAACATACACACGGTACAGATGCTCTTGTTTGGCTGAGACACCCCCAATGGTCAAGCTACGAAAGGCTATCCCTGCAACATACAGATTGCCTTCCTTGTCCATGACCGATTGTTGCGAGGGAACACTGGCGCTAAACTCGGTCGTTTGAAGATGATGGAACCGACCTCCTGCGTCCCATTTGACCACGAACAAGCTCCAGCCCGGAATTTTAATATCTTTGGTTACCTGAATCGGCTGTTGGGTTAGACCATAGGCGCAGATGTTGTCGTCTTTGTCGACGTGGAATCGATCGGTCGGGAACTCCTTTGCCCAAAGTACCTTTCCCTCGGTGTTAAGTCGCAACAAGATGAATTGACTTTGTCCGTTTGTGTCCACATTGAGCCAACGAAAGGGGAGCCTGCCTTGGGCTTCTGCGAGGATCGCATGCGAACCATCAGAGAGCGTTGCCATCTGCAGCGGCTTGAGCGTTGCCAACCCTGTGCTTCGGGTCTGTGCTTTGTACCATGTGGTTTCTGGATCCACTTGGGCTACCATCAAGTCTTGGACGGCTGCTTTGCCCTTCACATGTTCCACTGTGATGTATCGATCGGAAGGTCCCGAACGAAGCGCAACGGGCTGACCTTGCGGATAGAAACGTTGGACCTTCACCTTGTCGGTCTTGATGTTCCATTCTGCGAGAAAGTAGGGGTTTTCCTTGCTTACTTCTACGCGTGTCTCTCCAATCGTGATGGGATAGGTCGAGTGACCCAGGAAAACGTAGCTGTCTCCTCGAAAGAAGGAGTCTTTGATGTAGTAGCGGACGTAATGAGGAGCGTCTCTGTTTTGCAAAAAGGTTCCTTTGTTATCCAGGCGAATGTGGAAGGAGCCTTTCTTGGTGACAATGGGAGTTCCCCCCAACTTGGTTGTCCGGTTGACGGTTCCCAATATGTCGATGTTTCCGTCTTTGATGCGGTATTGGTACAGGCTCATCCCATAGGTACCTTCCTTGTACCAGGAGAGGTAGCCATCTTTGGCCATGGCAACAAACGGATAGCTCAAGTTCGTCGAACGGATGCTTTTGTTTCCTCGGAATGTCAGGCTGACCACTCCCTCGGAGCCGACAAGCCAAAGGTTACCTTGGCTGTCCACATGAAACGTAAACAAGTTGGCGTTGTTGGAGTACAACGCTCCACCTTGAATGGCCCACTGTGGTGTCCCGTCGGAGCTTAATGCACCCACAAAGACGTTGGAGAAACGGCTGTCACCTGTGAGCGTTGTGTTGCCAAAAGAAGTACGCTGGGAGACTTGCCCCCGAACGTAGATTGCGCCTGTTGCAGCGACCACTTGGAGAAAGCCAACCGACTTAATCTTGGTCAGAGGTTTGCTCCACAAGAAGCGACCTTGGGCATCCAACCGAGCCAACCATGGAGAGGAACCTGTTGCGCGTAGGGCTCCCAAGCCAAATTGTAACTCTCCCGGTTTGGTGTTGAGCGCGATCGTGATATGTCCCTGGCTGTCCAAAGCCAAACCGGCTTCCGTTACGATGCGGTCGGTCGATGTCGATTGGGGCTGCAAGGACACTTGTTGAGCCCAGGCCAGCGAACCTGCGTCGTTGTACTTCGCGACATAGATCCCCCACTCGCGACGGGCAACCAGCGTCAGAGAACCCATTGCTACTTGATGCCGAAAATGACCCAGCACGTAGGTGTTGCCTTGTGCATCTGTTTCCACATGGGTGGCTTGTACAAAGCTGGAGCCGCCCTGGGTGTACAGCCAACTCTTCATTGTCGTCGGTGGGGACCAGGTTGGTTGTGGCTTGGCAAGTGAACCTTGGGGTGGATGTTTGGGCTGGAGAGCAGGTTGCGACTTGCGTGCGTTGCGCAGCGTCGTGAGTGACGGCGAGGGCTTTGCAAGCTCAATGTTCTCTTTGTCGGTTTGCTTTTGAATATCGTCTTGCTGGGTTTGGGTCTTCGTCTCTGGAGATAGGTTTCCAGGTGCACCGCAACCCATGCACAACAAAGAAACGAACATCCATCCCAGCAGTGTTTTCCAAGGAGTGTTTCCTTCTTTCATCCACATATCCAATCCCTTTCCTGGTGCTTTGGAGGCTTTGTTTCCTTCTCTTCTAAGCAAGGTCTGTACCAGAGAGGGGTGTTTTGTATGTGTTTGATTCTTCTAGGCTTACGTTGTTTGGTGGGTGGAGGGCGTCTGGCTACTTTCTCGTGGAAGAACGGTGAGGGATACAAAGTATCCGAATCTCTTAGGAAGAGCCATTAAGGAAGTTGGGGTGCGGTCGAAGGTTGTTGGTTTCTTGGTTCGTCAAAGTCTCCACAGACTTCAAAGATGTGACAGACTTTTCTTCCACATGTTGATCGGAGTTCCACAGAAAGAACAACAGTATCGTCGTTTGCAGTGTTGGAGTGCCCACAGATGTAGGTACTTTTCCCTTACCTATATCCCGCATGGTTCGCCGGGTAAATGTTTCGGGCCGCGTAGGTGCCCGGCGTCATCACACATGTTTGCCCGACGTCATCACCTGGGCTCGGCGTTGATGGTTTCGGAGAGACCTTAGCCCCGCTTCTTCTTACGTTTCCGCTTGCTGGGGTTGGAGTCAGGTGTCTTTTTGCCTTTGGGGTTCGTCACTTCCAGGTCCACAGCAAACCATAGCGCGATCGCTTTCTGTCGGAGCGTTCGAAGCATACGGCCGAACATCGGAGCGACCTCGTTTCGGAACAGCACGTACGGGTCCAACTCGGCGTATCCCATCAGTTGAAGACGATCTTCCAAGGCTTCAATGTTGGTGAGATGGTTCATCCACATCTGGTCGATGGTTTCGAGGAGGAGCTTTCGTTCCACCTTGAGGAGCGCCTCTTCTCCAAAGGCTTCCAGACGCTTCTGACGCAGATCAAGGACTTGCTGCTTGGCTTCGGGCAACAGTACGGTTTCAGGATCCTGGTTGGCTTGTAACGCGTCAGGAAGGTTGACCTCCACACCAAACAAGTTGGAGAGGGCGTCTTCCAAGCTGTCGAGGTGGTCGTCCATGTCGAGGCGTTGGTTGTCTTCGTCTTCTTGCTCTTCAAACGCAGCCACAACGAGATCGTGGAGCGTCTCATCGATGAGGGTTTCGGCCTGCTCATGGGCGTTCTCGGAAGAGTTACTGGCTTCCAACAGGTCGTGTCGCCACTGGTAGATCAGGCGACGTTGCTCTTCAATCACCAGGTCGTACTTAAAGGTTTCGGCTCGTTCTTGGGCGTGGTCGGCGGCCACCTTTTTGCGCAGCTCCATGAGCTGGCTGTGGACGCTTTTGTTGGGGATGGCCTCGCCTTCGGGAAGCTCTTCATAGGCTTCCATCAAGGCTTCCACTTCGGCTTCTCCGTAGTGTTTGTAGATCATATCGTCCAGGCTGATCATAAACTGAGACGAGCCTGGATCTCCTTGTCGTCCGGCGCGACCACGAAGCTGGTCATCGAGGCGGTCCACTTCGTGCAGCGACGTTCCGATGACGTGCAAACCACCGGCTTCCACAACAGCTTTCTGCTCTTCTTCGCACTCTGCTTCGGCCTTTGCGAGGAGCTTTTTGTATTGGGGAGTGCCCGGCTTCGCTCGTTGCAAGGCTAGCTTTTCAGGGTCGCCACCCAAGAGGATGTCGGTTCCACGACCGGCCATGTTGGTGGAGAGAGTCACCGCGCCCAATCGTCCGGCCTGCGCTACAATCTGTGCCTCTTTCTCGTGGTTCTTGGCGTTGAGGACCTTGCATTGGATCTTACGACGCTTCAAGACGCGGGCGAGCTGCTCGGATTCTTCGACGGATACGGTTCCTACGAGGACAGGGCGACCTTGCTCTTGCAAATGCTCGATCACATCAGCGATGGCTTTGTGCTTGTCTTCCAGGTCCACATAGACGAGGTCCACGAACGTTTTGCGCGCGATGGGTCGGTGGGTTGGAATGACAGAGACGCCCATGTTGTAGGTCCGGCGAAACTCGTCTTTTTCCTGGGACGCTGTTCCGGTCATTCCGGATAGCTTGTCATACAACCGAAAGAAGCTTTGGTAACTGGTGCGAGCCAGGGTTCGATCTTCCGGACGGACCCGAAGTTTCTCCTTCGCTTCCATGGCTTGGTGCAAGCCATCTGACATTCTCTTGTCGGCGGAGACACGACCCGTGTGTTCGTCGATGAGTTGGATCTCTCCGCCTTTTACGATGTAATCGACGTCTTTTTTGTATACGCCATGGGCCAACACCGACTGGTAGACAGCATGGTACCACTTGAGGTTGTCGGGGTGGTTGAGGGAGCCAACGTTGAGCTTGTCTTCAACGATGCTCCAGCCTTCTTCGGTGAGGGAGGCAGTTCGGGTTCGCCACTCCACGTTGTAGTGCTCTTTGACCTTCAGCTGTCGAATGACCCGGTCTACCGTCACAAACTGGCTGCTGTCTTCTTGGGAGGCGCCGCTGATGATGAGAGGAGTTCGGACCTCGTCAATCAAGAGCAAGTCCACCTCGTCGACGATGGCAAAGTGTTGTCCGCGCTGAACCCATTCTTTCGTGTCTGTCGCGAGGTTATCACGCAGATAGTCAAACACCAGGGCGCTGTTTGTCGCGTAGGTAATGTCGGCTTGGTAGGCTTCTTGTCGAAGTCGCGTTTCTTCGGAGTCGGAGGACCCCATCTCTTCGAGAATGACGCCGACGCTGAGGCCGAGGAAGCGGTAGATCTTGCCCATCCAACTCGCGTCACGTCGGGCCAGGTAGTCGTTGACAGTCACGACGTGTACGCCGTTTCCTGTCAGCGCGTTGAGGTACACAGGTAGTGTGGCAACCAGGGTCTTTCCTTCCCCGGTTTTCATCTCTGCGACGCGTCCCTGATGCAGCGCGATGCCGCCCAAAAGCTGGACATCATAGTGACGCATTCCCAAGACTCGGCGGGAGGCTTCACGAACCACAGCGAAGGCTTCGGGTAAGATGTCATCCAGCGTTTCGTTGCGGGTCAGTCTTTCTCGGAAGGTCTCTGTGGAGGCTGCGAGGTCCTCGTCGGAGAGGGCTTTCATCTTGTCTTCCAGACCATTGATGGCCTGCAGCAACGGCTTGTATTGGCCCACTCCAGAGGGGTTTAACACCCGCATGGTCATGCCCATAAGTTTTTGCCACACGATCAAGCTTCCTTCCGCATCACTAAAAGTTGGGGGATTCGGGCGCTTTCGAATGAACAACGCCACTGCCCCCTATACTGAGTTTTGATGGATTTGTCGAGTTTAAGTGTCGGAGCTGTTGAGGAATCCGAGGTAGTAGGCGATGCGGTGAATGATGCGGACTTCGCCGTGACCGTGATCCACAGGCACCCAAAAGACATCGTGGCGCTTGGCCGCCTGAATCAGCGAATGAACCTTGCTGTGGCCGCAGAAGCTGAGAAGTAAGATGAGCATGTCCAGTTGGCCGCTTTCGATGCTGCGAACAGCGCTGCCTATCTTTCGGACGCTGCCTTCTTCGGAGGGGATCCAGGTTAAGCTCTTGAGTTGCAGTCGCTGCTCCAAACGTTGACGCTTGGCTTCCCGGATGTCTCCTCCAATGATTAAGGCTCGACTCCCTCGAACCTCCGGAAGGATCTGGCGCAAGAGCAGCTGTGTTGCGTTAGGAGCTTTGGCCACGGCGGGTTCTTCCGCCAGGTCGTCCTCTTCAAAGGGAAGCTCTTGGCTCTCTGCTTCCGGGAGGTCCACTTCGTTTGCTTTCCGAAGATGCTTGCGCAAGTGCCGGAAACATTTGCCTTGCGCAAACCAGGGCTCCAGAGGTTGAAGCATCGTGAGCAGTTCAGGGTGGGATGGGACTGCGAGGTCACTCTGCAAGAAGGTCTTTACCTTCGTGATGAATCGTTGCCGCTCTTCGGACTCTTGGGGCAAATCAGGAGAGAGGGTTGACGCGATGTTGCTCAAATGACGGAGCGTTTGGCGGTTCTCTTGCCGGGAGCGACGTTGTTGTTCCAAGGCTTCTTGTGCGGCCTGGAGTTCACGTCTTTCTTCTTCACGGAGGCTTTCCCGCTTGCTCTCGTTTTGACGATGAACTTCCAGCCAGCCTTCCTTGGGTTGGTGCCCCCGGTTGAGGGAATCAAGCCAGTGTTCGTTGCAATGCTTCACCCGAAGTTTGCCCAGCACGCCAAACCAACGACGAACAGCAGGTGCGAGCCTTTCCTCTTTGGGCAAATGCTCCTGAACCCAGCGAGCAAGGGCGCCTGTGCTTTCAAGAGCAAGGGCTGCTTCCTCAGGTTCCAGATACGCTACCTCCTGACTCTGTGCACCAAACAGTCTGGCCTCCACAGTACGAAGATGAGCAGCGAGGTCGGAGGGCAAGCGTTCTTGCATGCGCTGGGACCAACCTTCTTCAGCGTCCTGGTCATCGGATTCATCCAGTGGAAGGTTCGGCTCTTCGGTCTGTTCAACCACAGGTGCTTCTGTCGCGAGAACCTCCGAAGGTTGGGGGCGTCCTAGCTTTTTCAGTTGAGCAACTCCCACACGCTGCAACAGCAACTCTGCCACGCGGTGGAGATGGGAGAACTTGCTTAAGTGAGAGATAGAGACATCTCGAAAGACAAAGCGCAACGAGACAAGAACAGCGAGCTTTTCCCAGAGTGAGTTCGACAGCTTGGGGAGAGCTTGTTCTAGCTCATTGGCTGCACATCGCAGCGAGGGGGAGTCCAGTCCTAGCTGGATACGCTCCACCAGTCGTTCGACGGTGTGGCTGTCTTCACGTTGTACAGTGTGCAAAAGCTCGGTGTACCCAAGATGGGCTGCTACGGTAAGGCTCTCCACTGTATACATGGAGCCTTGCGACGTGGAAGCTTGGCGGGGCTGTTCGCTTTCTTCGATGCTTGCTGAAACATCGGGGGAGATCTCCTCTTGCGCCGTTGCTTCGTTGGGTTGCTGAGGAGGCTCTGCCAAGGCCTCGTGCGGAGGTGGCTCATTGTCTTGCTCCGTCGTGTCCTCCTTTGCTGCTGGTGGAGGAGGTGAAGGTTCAAGGGAAACTGTCGCTGGAAGGGGTGTGAGGATTGGATGAGCAGGGGAGCGTAGCTGGCGCTCTTCGAGAGGTTGTTGGGAGGGGCATGTTTGCAGCCACGCTTCAAAGCCTTCGAGTAACTCCAACTCGTTGTGCAGGTGTTGTTCCAGCGCTTGGGCTTCTTCGACCATGGGGTGGTTCGGTGCCAACCACTCCAACTCATCTTGAAGAGCCTCGATGCCTTGCAACATCGTATGGTATTGCTCGATGCGCTCCAGGCTGCGTTGGCGATACTCTCTCATCTTCGACTGTTTGAGAGCCTGGTATCGAGCCTGAAGAGAGGACCACTCGGCTTGCCAGGGTTCAGGGCTGGCCAACCTTCCCATGGCTTCCTGGATATACAAAGGGGGATGATTCAAATCCGGAGGGAGCGGTGTGGGAGGGGGTAGATAGTCTTCCGTTGGTGGCTCCGAATCCAACAATCCTGTCGATGTTGCTTTGTGGGTTGTGGGGGAGGGCTCCGTCTTTGGAGGTTCGGCATCTTCCAGGGCTGCTTCAGGCTGCTGCTCCGGCGGGGGTGCTGCCTCTCGTCTCTCCGGGAGGTCTGATGTGTCTTGAATTTCTTGTAATGAGTCTTTCCAATATGTGGCATCCATGTGGGAAATATCCTTGTGTTATGGAAGCTTGGTGTTCATTGCTTGGAACGAGAAAGTCTCGTGAACAAACGAAGCGACGGAATCTCTAATTTTCGGGGGGACTCGTCTGTTTTTGAGCGGGAGCGGGGAGCAAATTGTGTTCCGACTTCATCAAGGGTGACAGAAACGATGGGCCAGCGCAACAGGATTTTGCGCACGGGGTGGTTCAAGAGAAAGAGATAGACGTGGTGTGAGTTCAACGGTATAGTCCTGCCGTTTCAAATTAAGCGGACGCAGAGAGAGTTTGTGCTCTTTCCCTTCCTTATTCATCACCTCGCAGTACTAGAAGGAGACGACAATGCATTGGCGACAGTGGTTGTTCGGATGTATCGGTATTCTGGCCTTGGGCTGGGCCGTTGGACAGGTGGGCGCTTCGTCCCATGACGAAGAACATGTAGAGCTTTTGGGTGGGCGCTTTGCTCCCAAGGGAACCAAGCCCAAGTATGCGCTGGATACCCCTTTCAAAATCAAACACATTCGGCTGGAACTCAAGGTTGAGCCGAAAAAGCGTCTGATCGATGGACAGGCGTTGTTGACGATGGCTGCTACGGGAAAAGCCATTGAACATGTGGTCCTTCACGCCGCTGAGCTTCGCATCAAAGAGGTGTGGGTTGGAAAAAAGAAGGTCAAGTGGCAAGGCGTAGGACAAGAGCTGCACATTGAGTTGGGCGCGTCGATGGCACCGGGCAAAGCGTTTGTGGTTCGTGTTGTGTATTCGGCCAGCCCCCGCACCGGTATGTACTTTGTGCTGCCTGGCAAGGCGTATCCCAAGCGTCCCGTGATGGTGTTTACCCAAGGTGAGACCGAGACCAATCGTTTCTGGTTTCCCTCGTGGGACAAACCCAACATGCGCTTCACCAGCGAGACCCTCTTCACGGTCCGTAAGCCTCTGATGGTTGTTACCAACGGAAAGCTCCTCAGCAAGAAGGAAAAAGACGGCTGGATTACCTACCACCACAAGATGAAATACAACCACGTTAACTACTTAGTTGCTGTTGCCATCGGTGAGTTCAAAGCGTTTGAGCAAAGCTGGAACAAGATTCCCATCCGAAGCTATGTGCCGCCCCATCGATTTGAACAAGCCAAGCGTTCTTTCGAGAACACCGCGGATATGATGAAGTTCTTCTCCGAGAAGATTGGCTTCACCTATCCCTACAGTAAGTACGATCAAGTTACCGTGTATAACTTCGTGGCCGGCGGCATGGAAAACATCACCGCAACCATCTTGACCATGGCGACCTTGCACGACGCTCAAGCTCACCTGGACGAACGCAGTGACGGTCTTGTCGCTCACGAGTTGGCCCACCAGTGGTTTGGTGACTTGCTCACCTGCAAAAACTGGAGTCACATCTGGTTGAACGAAAGCTTTGCCACCTACTTTGACAAGCTTTATGTGGAGCACAAATGGGGGCAGCAAGAGTTTGACAGCCAGCGTCGTCGGATGCTGCATTGGCATTGGTACTCTCGTTACCAACGAGCCATTCAGACCAATCGGTACGAGTTCCCCGGCGATATGTTTGATTCCCACTCGTACCCCAAGGGTGCAGCTGTTCTTCACATGATCCGAAACATCCTGGGCGACAAGCTGTGGTGGAAAGCCATCAACCATTACGTCACCACACACGCACACGGTCTTGTCGAAACCAGCGACTTCCGCAAGTCGTTGGAGCTGGTGTCTGGCAAAAACTGGCTGCCATTCTTTGACCAGTGGATCCGACGTCCCGGTCAGCCCGTGCTCAAGTTCTCGTGGAAGTACAACCGCAAGACCAAGATGGTTGTCGCGACTCTGCGCCAAACCCAGAAGCTTTTGTATCGCTTTGACTCTGTCCTTGTTGTGTCGAACGATAAGAAGGAGCGGAAGGTCGTAAACATCAGCGTGAACAAGAAGGTTCAGACTGTCACCATCCCGTATCCCACCCGCCCCAGTTTGGTGGAGTTTGATCCTCGGGAAGTCATCCTGAAGAAGGTGAAGGTCAAGAAAAGCTGGCAGGAGTGGTTGTTCCAACTGCAACATGGCTCCGCTATGTTGAGCCAGGCGCGGGCCGCGAAGAAGCTCGGAGACTTCCCCAATCGTCCCAAGGTGACCCAGGCTTTGGTCGCCACTCTGTTCAACGAGAAGCTGCATCACACGCTGCGAGGCGATGCTGCACGTGGTCTTGGAAAGCTCGCTCGCGACGCCGATTGTGCCGCGTTGCTTAAGGGCTTGAAAGAGGTGAAGGAGTCCAAGGTACGCAGCGTCGTGGCTGGTGAATTGGGACATTGTGCTGACGCCAAGCCGTTGAAGGCTTTGGCTGAAGCGATGCGCAAAGATCCCAGCTACCATGTGCGCAATGCCGCTGTGGGTTCCATCGCCAAGCTCCGTGACAAGACCTCCTTTGGCCTGATGGAAGAAGCGTACAAGCAAACCCAGCGTTTGGGACGCACTCGCATTGCGGCTCTCTCTGGCATGATGGCTCTGGAAGACAAGCGCGTGCTGAAGTATCTGAAAGAGTCGATGAAGCCCGGAAAACAGCGCCGCGTTCGTACCTTCTCGATGCCTTCGTATGCTCGGATGGTTGCGTTCTTCCGGGATGACAAGAAGGACAAGGAAGACATGCTGTTGCTGCTTCCGTTCCTCAAGGATCCCGACCCCTTTGTGCAAGGCTCGGCGGTCTCTGCGTTGGGTGTCTTGGGCGACGCCCGGGCTGTGCCCCACCTTCGTCGTTTTGCTGCGCAGGCTCCAACCAAGTCCACAGGCAAGCGAGTGAAGCGCGCCATTAAAATGATCTACCGACAGGGCAAGCAGAGCAAACGTCTGCGCAAACTGGGCAAAGATCTGCGCGAAATTAAGAAAGCCCAACGCAAGCTGCGCAAGAAGTTTGAAAAGTTGGAGCGCAAGAAAACCCAACAAAAACAAGAGAAAAAGTAAGGTCTCTGGGTGTTGTATCTTGGAGCGTCTCCAGCTTGAGACGTTTTTGTGACGTTCGGTCCGTAATCCTTTGGGTGCAAGGCAGGCGAAGGAAAATGCTGCAGAGCTGAATGGTTCCTTCCCTCGTCTCCTGAAGAACCATCACGAAAAACGCAGATGGGTGTCTTCATCCTCTGCTTTCTTCCCAACGGAACTCCAGCCCCTCACAAGGTTGGAGATGGAGAACGACAATGAAAACGTTTTTGAAAGTGACCTTGACTTCTTTGGGTTTGTTGGCTGCAACCTGGATGTTGACGAGCGCTGCAGAAGCCAAGTGCGGCTCCCGCTGCAAAGCCAACAAGAAAAAGCACGCCAAGGCTCGCAAAGACTGCGAACACTTCTCCAAGATGAACAAAGTGCCTTGTGTCGTCCAAACGTCTCCCTGCATGTACGGCTGGCGAGCCATCAAAGTGTACAAAGGCTTCGGTAAAAACTACCGAACCTGCGCCAAGAAGAACGTCTTGTTGGAGCGCAACCGAAAGCACGCTGAGATCGCTTGTTCTGCTTATCGCAAGCACATGAAGCGGTCGTGCAAGGTAAAGAAAGGCGGAGTATGTGGCGCTGGTTGGAAGAAACTCAAGACCTTTGGTCATGGCTCCACCAAGTTCCGAGCGTGTCGTCGTCGTGAAAAGAACGAAGGCTCCAAAAAGTTCTTGATGCATCTCCGCAACTTCATGGACATGTTGACCCGCTTGGCTCGCTAAACTCTGCTGAACGCGTCAAAGGGTCCTTTTCCTCTCGAAAACCCTTTCCGGTCTGAGTCGCTTCAACGACTCGGGCTGGGAAGGGTTTTTGTGTTTGTGCTGTTGAAAGGTTCGAGTGTTTGGGCCTGACGTGTGACTTTGGAAGGCCCCTTTGACAGAGGTACCAGGTCTCGTTTACGTTGCGGGTGGCTCGGTTCTGTTTTGTGACAACGGCGATGGAGAGGAGCACATCATGTCCGAAGCGTCAAAACCCAACGGTTTGCCTTCGTATGATCCCCAAGGAACAGAAAGCATAAAGGAAATACCGGACCGGTTTCTCGTGGATGGGTTTCTCAAGTTGCGTGCAGACGGGGCGTGGTTGTTTAAGGGAGACAAGATTAAGCACTTTGGGCTTCAGCGGTTTCTTGCTCGGCAGCTTCGACGAACGGAAGAAGGAACCTATTGGGTGGTGAACGGCCCCCAACGGGCTTTGGTTGAGATTGAAGACGCTCCGTTTGTTGTGAAGCGAATCTTGTTTGATGGGGAGAACCCCGAAACCTCCTCCATGACAGCACAACTCAACGACGGGACCGAGGAACCTCTCTCGGCCGACAGTCTCTTTATGAGCGAAGAGGGTGTGCTCTACATACGTGTGAAGCAGGGGAAAGCCGGGGCTCACGACGGCGAAGACCATATCGCGCGAGTGACTTCGGAAGCGCTGCTGGATCTGGAATCTCTCCTGGTGGAACAAGACGACGGCTCCATTGCCCTTCAACACCAGGGGCAGCTCTTCTCTCTAGGACAGACAGCGTAAACAAAGAAACATATCGTTTGGGAGGTTGCGATGAAGTCGTGGCTACGGTTGGGAGTGTTCCTCCTGCTGGGGAGCATCTGTTGCATCGCCTGGGCCGGAAACCGCTCCCCCATGAAGAACTTCAACCACTTGTGGAATGCATTCCAGGAGAACTACGCGTTCTTTAACCTTCGCAAGGTTTCCTGGAAGTCCATCCGAAAACGCTACAAACCACGGGTGAAAAAGACCAAGACCAAGAAAGAGTTGTTTTGCGTCTTGAACAGTATGCTCAGCCACTTTCAAGACGGTCATGTTTCGTTGGACGCCGAAGACTATGATGTGGACGACTGCCAACTGAGCAATGTCCCTCCTGACCCTTCGAATCGGTTTTCAGCTTTGGCTCACCGATTGGCCGAGCGTCATGTGATCGCGATGCAAACCTACAAGAACGGAGCGATCCGTTGGGGCAAACTGAAGAAGCAACCGGACGTTGGCTACATTCAAATCAACGAATTGGAGAAGTTGGTAGACTGCAAGGCTCTGGTTGCGTTGCGGGTCCGAGAGATCAACAAAACCAAAGCACCCAAAGATTACCTCGTCGCGCAACGGAAACTTCCCACCGATGACGACGAGGAAGACGATGATGTCGTGGACCGTCGAAAGATCTGGGCAGAGACCTTGTGTGGCGATATCAGCGATGTTGAAGCTACGACCACCATCGTTCGCGAGATCTTGCAGCAATTCAAAACACTCAAGGGAATCGTTCTGGACATTCGGTTCAATGTGGGTGGAGAAGACGAAGTGGCTCTCGCCATCATGGGGCACTTCGCCAAGTCCAAAGTCTTGGTGTACAGCAAGCGCGAGATGAACGATGGCAAGCTCTCCAAGCTGAAGAAGATGTACCTGAAGCCTTACCCAAATCGCTACCGGACACAACAAAAAGCGGTCCTGCTTGTTTCGCAGATGACCATGAGCGCCGCTGAAATTCTAGCGTTGGCAGCGCGCCAGCTTCCGAATGTCACGCTGGTGGGGAGTCGAACCCAGGGCATCCTCTCCAACATGGCCCATGCTTACCTTCCCATTGGCTGGAAATACACGCTCTCCGACGAGATCTACTACAGCCCGCATGGTCATACCTACGAGAAAATAGGAGTGCCTCCCCAACACCTCATTCCTTACCCTCGTCACGACGCCACCAAACTGTATCAAATGCTCGACGCATCCGAAGATATCGCACTCTCCAAAGCTCTGACCTTACTCACATCCTCTAACACTTCGGCTTCCCCCAAACCCGTCGATCGTTAAGAGAGCCTCTTGTGCTTCCTTTTTTCTTTCCTTCATGCTGCAAAAAAATTGCGTTACTTGGTAGCGCTTGGTCATGATGGGAGAACTTTGCCCACGTTGTGGTGAAGTGCAAGCGTAAGAAATGAGGGATCGCTTGCTAGATCGTATGTCGCTTGTTGTGTGTTGTTTGTGATGACGTTGTGATGTTGCCCGAGGCAGTGAAGCGTTGTATTCCGTTTCGCTCGTTGTTGGATCTGTTTTTGTCTCTTGAAGCGTTGCCACCTACCCCCACACGGAGAGCTGACATGGAACGTCAATCCTCTTCTTCGCATCCCGAAGCTCGTGTTCGTCCTTCTCATTTGCCCCATCATCTGGAGGTCCGGTCCGTTCCAGGTCTTCCTAAGGCCACGATGGTTCTTTTGCCTGAACCCGAAACGCGCTCGTCCAAAGCGTCAGAGCTTCGTCGCGTCGTGAAGGGGCAAAAAGGGCAGGATAGTGACACTTCCTCGCGAGGCGTTTGGATCTGGAGTTCTCCTGTTACCTGTCGCCAATACACCGAAGTCACAGGGACAATCCCCGAGTCTTCGTTTGCAAGCCCTGACGCTCCTGTGGAACGAGTGAGCTGGTTTGAGGCGTTGTTGTTTTGCGATGAATTGTCGAGGCGACTGGGGTTGCCTACCTCCTTCAACGCCAACTACAACTGGCGATTTTATGACAGCATTGTTCCGCTAGAGGTCGAGGAGAGCATTGACTCCTACTTTCGTCGTTGCCCTGGGTTTCGTCTGCCTTTCGTGGAGGAAGTCCGGCGTCTATCGTACAAGCCAACATCCAAGCCTCCTCCTGACAGCACAAGGCCGTACCAGGAGAACACGAGCGCCCTGGTTCGACGGCTGCGTCGCTCTGGTGGAACCCAAATGACTCCTTCCCCTGAGAACGCAGAATCCTCTGGGTCTCCCTGGTATGTGAGCCCACACGGTGACGTGTTTGAATGGACCTTAACGCCAGGAGAGTCGGATGTGTCGTGGATGTTCGTGAAGCCCGATACGTTGGGGCATTCTCGACATCCGTGCATTGAGGGCTACCACCGTATGCCACAGGTTGGCTTTCGGCCTGTTTTGTCGCTGTCACGAAGGTTCTAGGAAAGCTTGTTGGGGGGTTATTTGTCGGGGAGAGGGATGAATTCGTCTTGGTCATCGGGAGGCAGTTGGAAGCGTCCGGATTGCCAATCGCCTTCGCGCCAGGCTTCTTTGGCAGCGTCAATCTTTTCTTGCGAAGAGGCGACAAAGTTCCACCAGATGTAGCGCGGTCCGTTGAAGGTTTCGCCGCCGAGCAAGATCAAGCGGGACGGTTGGACAGCCTTGATGGAGATGGAGTCACCGGGTCGGAACACCATCATCTGGCCTGCTGTGAAGGTATCACCAGCGATGTTGATCTCGCCGCTTACCACATAAACACCGCGGTCTTCGTGCTCTGGGTCGAGCGGGAGATGTGCGCCGGCTTCCAACACTGCGTCTGCATAAAACATCTCGCTGAAGGTTTTGACCGGAGCGCTGTGGCCGTAGAGGTTGCCGAGGATCAAACGAACCTTTTTGCCTTCGTCTTCCAGGTAGGGGAGGGCTTCCGTTTTGACGTGTTCAAAGCCGGGATCGACTTCTTCGCTGTCTTCAGGGAGGGCGACCCAGGTTTGGATGCCGAACAGCTTGGAGTTGGGTGACGCCCGAACTTCCGGGGCGGTTCGCTCGGAGTGGGTGATGCCTTTTCCTGCAATCATCCAGTTCACTTCGCCGGGATGAATCAATTGTTGGGTGCCCAGGCTGTCGCGGTGATAGATTTCTCCGTCGAACAAATAGGTCACAGTCGCCAACCCAATGTGGGGGTGAGGACGTACATCAATGCCCTGGTCTGTGAGAAATTCGGCAGGTCCCATCTGGTCGAAGAAGATGAACGGTCCCACCATCTGACGTTCTACGGATGGCAAGGCACGACGAACTTCAAAGCCTCCAAGGTCTCGGGCTCTCGGAACAATAAGAGTCTCGATCTGGGACATCTCTTCTGCGTTGGGGCAATGGGGCTCAATGCAAGGGTTCCAACTCATGAGCACTCCTCTCTGGGTTTTGCCAGCCCGATCGGTCTGGTTGTTGTTTTGGGGAAAGGTTCATGAAAGCCATTCTCCCTACTACAACAACACCATACGAAACTTCTGTTCCCTGTTGTTGGAAGACCTCGATAGGAAAAGGAAGCAAAGGAGTCGGTCGGTGCGCTTTAGGCTGGGCTTGTCTGGGAAGGCGCTGATGCGTGGCGTCGGTCAAACCATAGGCAGAGGAATGTGAAGGCGTAGCAGAACACGACGACCCAGGCGAGCGCGTTGTATCCTGTGACCAGTGAAAGGTACTCGACGGCTCCTCCCAATGTCGCTCCAAGCAAGTTCCAACCGAAGATATGCTCTGCTACGGGGACATCCCGAAAGGACATACTAAAGATAAGATTGGCAAAGAAGATTGGGGAGAATGTCATCAAACTGGCGAGGGCAAACCGTAGAAACTGGTTGTCAATGGACAACAAGTTGGACAGAGGAAAGACCAAGACTAGCAAGCATGAGACAAACAACAGCACAAAGATGATGTTAAGGCTGGAGCGCGGGAGAACAACAGCCACCCAGTTCGCGGCGAGTACAGACACCAACACCGCTAAAAACACAAGGGAGTTGTTCACCCATGTGGTTCCAAAGAGCAGACTGAATTGAATGATGCTCTTTGTTTCGAGTAACAAGAAGGCCACCCCCATAAACACAAACGCTGTTTTCAACCAAACGCTGGAGTGGGCTTCGGGTCGCTCTTTGTCTTGGGCAGAAGACCGCTCCAACAGCATTAACAACAGCAGGACAAAGCTTGACAAGAAGACGATAAACGAGAGGTAGAGGCTGGGCAATCTCTTGTTCTTAAGATAGAGAAAGGGCCAATCGTCCGTTGGGACCGAAACATCCGAGAAGTCGAACCGGCCTTTGCCCTTCAGGTGCTTGCCTGCCAGGAACACGGCCAGACTTTTGTTTTGCATGAGGATCTTGGGTTTGTTGCCCGTGCCCTTGTAGAGCATTTTGGCGATCTTATCTTTGAGCCATTGTTTGCGGTAGTAGTTGTAGAGCATCAGCTCGCCCTGGGGACGAAGCAGCGAAAGAGCCCGATTGACCGACTCTTGGGTGAACAGATAATTTTCAAGCCGGAGCTGCGCCATCGGGCTTACTTTGACTAGTGAGTCTGTCAGGGCAAAGATGATCAAGTCGAATCGCTTGTGGGTGTTGGTCATAAACGCCCGACCGTCGGTGATGGTTAAGGTGACCTTCGGGTTGCTGTAGGGCTTGTAAGGGTGGTACTTCTTCCCAAGTGCCGCGATGATCGGGTCAATCTCTACTGCATCGACATGTTCCACACCGTTAAGCAAGGCTACGGATACATCGTTTCCTGAACCAGCGCCGATGATCAAGACATTCTTGTACGGTGGAAGCTTTCGTTGCTTCCGATAAAAATATGGAATGTTGTACCAGTTGCGGCGGATGGTTTTGACAGAGTCCATTCGTTGGTGAAAGATCCCATTCACAAAGATCTGCCGCTGGAACAACGAAGACTTCTCTGTGTTGGTAAATTCTACCTTTTGGTAGGGCGACCAATAGGATTCCATCTTCCCTTTAAACGAAGCGCGGTACAGCAATTGATTGTCTTGGTAGAAAGCAAGACCTGCGCAGACGATCAAAACGCCAACCAGCGCAGCCTTGCTCAACGCAGAGGCAAGCTTGGGAGCGGCGAGCCATATCAAAGGGACCAGGAACACAAACCAGTAGTACGCAGGAATTCGAAACCAACTGATCAGCATAAACGAGACGATACCTGCACAAGAGCCCGCAATATCAAGGGTGTATGCCTTGAGAGGGGTGAACAGGCGGAATGTTTTGGCGGTTTGTTGGGAGATCCCAAAGAAGATGAAAACAATCAAACCAAACCAGACCAGGAACATCAACAAAGAGAGAAACGAAGACTGCTGGTTCCCCATCGTGGCTGTAAAGTACAGGTCGCCGTCCAGGTTTCCTTCTGCACCTGCAAAGCCAGGCAAAGACGGGTGAGCGAACGTTACAACAACGATTAAGAGACCCAAAAGAAGGATGCCTGCCCCAAACCAATGCATGGACTTTTCGTCCGGAATGAGATGGTGAAAGACAAACCCCAGCCCCATTCCAATGAAGACCGCCAGCAACACCAGGTTCGGGAAGTAGCCCAGGTTCCAGATGTTGCCGCCAAGATAGCGGATCAAAAGCAATTCGAGAAAGAGGGTGACAAAGCCAAGCAAAAAGAGACGGAAAGCGTTGTGTGTTCCAACAGAAGACATGATGAGTATCCCTGAGACAGACAGAATGTGGACAAGTTCTTTTCAGCAAACAGTCAATGCCGAACAGTGGAAGACTTCGATTGTGAATTTAGCAGACGCTACATCAGCAAGACAAACTTTACAAGCTTGTTTCGGGAGAGGAAGATTCATGGGCATGAATGTGTCACATCACTCTTGTGAAAGACGGCCAGCCCAAACAACTTTAGGGCAACACAGGATTCAACAAGGTGAGGAAGAGGTCGGCCTTTCCTTCGGTTCGCTCCAAGATCAGCGTGTCGAGTTGGATGGAGCTGGTGAGCTGACCCACGCCAAACAGCAAGCCACTTGGGGAGAACGCAAGCTTGAGCAGGCGGGTCTCTGTTCCCTGTATCCCAAAGACTTGTGAGGAGACCCCTGTTGTGGGATTGATCTGAAACACAAACCCGCTGGTTCCCAAGGAGGCCGGTAAGGTGTGGCATAGCAACTCAAACTTTTTCTGGTGAAGTCCTGTCATGTACAGCATGCCGTTGGGGCTAAACAGAAGGCTTGTGGGTGCTTCGTTGCCGACGCTTCCGTAATGTTGGGTCCATAGGGTCTCGCCTTTGCTGTTGAGCCGCATCAAAAAGATATCGCGCAGTCCACGAGAGACCTTGGTTTCAGCTTGCTGATCGATAGGGAGAGTGCTGAGAAATGTTCCTGCGACAAAGACATCCCCCGTTTTGGGGTCCAAGGCTACATCGCGAACCGATTCTTCGTCGTCTCCCGCGATGTTCTTGATCCAATCCATCTTACCGTCTTGCTTGCGAAACTTCATGACAAAGCCATCGTAGGGGCCTTTTCCGCTTGGACCTAAGATCTTGCCGCTCTCGTCGACAAAGACGCTGTCTGCGCGGTACCCCCCCATGTAGAGAGAGCCTCCCGCAGGTTCCTCAACGTGCAAGTTGCCCACAGCGTAGTCTGGCTTGCTGGTTCCGAAGTAGCGGAACCACAGCACCTTCCCTTGGGGCGAGAACTTCAGCAAAAGAATATCACTCAAGCCTCTGGATACGCTCGTGATGGTCTCTTTTTGGTTGAGAAGTTTGTCGCCTTCTGAGACGTTGGCCGCGGCGTATATGTTGTTGTTGTTGTCCACAGCAAGGCCGCTGATGGTTGTGAAGCCTATGGTATTGATCGTCCAGACTTGTTCAAAGCGCTGGCCTTGTGGCTTGTTGGGGTTCAATACGGCGATGAAAGCGTCGGCGTTCCAGATGCCTTGGCTGTTTTGGG
Source organism: Deltaproteobacteria bacterium (assembly GCA_006226375.1). GTDB lineage: Bacteria > Myxococcota_C > UBA6777 > UBA6777 > UBA6777 > M3003. The sequence goes on from SBHC01000049.1 coordinate 55,655, forward strand.
TGGATTGGCGTTGGATGGTGTCACCAAAGCGGACCGTTTCTCCAATGTAGAATCCCCCCACCACAACGTTTCCATTGGGCATCACTGCGATAGCACCGGCTCGTTCGTCGCTCTCTGTGCCTGTTACGATCTCGGTCCAGAGGTGTTTGCCCTCTATGGAATAGGCAGAGACAAAGACGTCAGTTCCTTTGCCTCGCGACGTCTTACGCGGCTCCTTCAACTGTATAAACGAGCCTGTGACGTACACAACCTTGTCTGTGGAGGCCACGGCACCAAACTGCCAATTGTAGACATCCTCTCCAGCGAGAGTCTTGGTCCAGCAAGCTCGACGCTTGAGGCACGACGGAGGCAGGTTGGATGGAGCTTGAAGGTTGGGCGTCTGGCACAACACTTCTTTGGGGAGGTCTGGCCTTACATCGGGCCCTCCATCTAGTTCTCCGTCGGGCCTTACATCGGGCCCTCCATCCGGGTCGCTCGCTTCCTTTGTTAGGCCTGATTGGATACAGCGCCCGTCTTCGCAGAGCGCGTTGGGGCCGCATTGTACATCTCGATCGCATTGAAACCCTGTGAGGTCTGGGTAGACGGACAGGCATCCTACAAACAAAAGGAGCACAAGCGTCACCGCGACGGCAAGCCGCAACGTGACACGGTAGGTTGATGGGTGGAGAGAAGGGTTCATCATAGTGTACGCCTGCCAAAGAAGACCAAAAGTTTCTGCATCCAGGAATGCTGCGGTGATCAAACCACAAAGTGCTGACAATGCACAAGCAGAAAAGTGTGGCAGAATCTGTCCGTGAAGGTTTTGACAAGGTTTGGGTTTTCATCAAGGATAGGTTTTGCTACCATGTTGGTCTTGTAGTGATATTCTTTGCGTTACAAAGGTTGTTGCATGTCCCAGTCTGGCAAAATCTCTTCTTCTACCACACAAGTTCACTCTGTGGAGCTACAAAGCCGCTGGTTTTCCTCCAACAAAATGGCTGTGGAGGATTGGGTCTTGGAGGTTGTTGATGGACCTCACAAGGGGCTTAAGGTTACCTTGGATCGTGAACTGTTGCTGATAGGCCGGGCTGAGTGGTGTGATCTGGGTTTGCCCAACGACCGCCTCGCAAGCAAAGAGCACGCTGAGCTGGTTCTCACCACAAAAGGTCCTTTGTTGCGCGATCTGGACAGCCGAAACGGCATCCAGATCAACCAGCTTCGGGTGCTGCAAGCGTACGTACCGGAAGGCACCCAGATCAAGCTGGGGCAATCCACCTTGTTGCTGCGTTCCCAACAACGCCAAACCGAGATTGAGCTTCAGTTTCACGATGGTAGCCAAACGTTGGTGGGGAAAAGTCCTCCCATGCGGAAGCTGTTCTCCCAATTTAAGCGTTTGCAACGGCGAGAGATCGCGGTTTTGCTTTCCGGCGAAACTGGAACAGGCAAAAGTCGGATTGCGCAAACCCTTCATCAACAAAGTGAGCGTGCATCGGGTCCGTTTGTGACGGTGAATTGTGGGGCATTGTCGGCCAGCTTGATTGAGTCGTTGTTTTTTGGTCACACCCAGGGGGCCTTTACGGGAGCCAACCAGTCTCACAAAGGTTACTTCGAGCAAGCCAACGGTGGCACTCTGTTTTTGGATGAGATTGGGGAGCTGCCTCTGGAACTTCAGCCTCGTCTCCTCGACGTACTGGAGCGAAACGTCGTGAAGCGATTGGGGAGCGAGCAAGAGCACCCCGTCGACTTCCGCTTGATCTCCGCTACCCACCAGGAGCTTAAGTCTCTGATTGAGCAAGGCCGCTTTCGCCGTGACTTGTATTATCGTCTTGCGGTATTTCAAATGCATGTTCCTTCCCTGCGAGAGCGAGTCGAAGACATTCCTCTTCTTACGGAGTGGCTCTTGCACGATATGGAGCCCGACCTTCATTTCATGGTGACTCCCGCCGCTGTTCGAAAACTCCAAGGGTTTCTGTGGCCTGGGAACGTACGAGAGCTACGCAATGTGTTGATGCGGGCCACTGCGATGGTCGACATCCTCGGTGATCCCGATGCGCTCCACTACCTGGACGCTGATGACATTGAGCTGCCTGAGTTTGTTCCTCCTGTTGACTCTCCTCTCTCAGAGTCTTCTCCTCAGGGTTCAAGCGGGATGGAGCAAGCTATTCCTGAGCAGATCACGGATCTCAAAGCCTTTATGGAACAAACAGAGCGTGAGGTCTTGCTGCAAGCTCTGGTGCAACACGAATGGAACGTGACACGGGCTGCGAAGAGCCTCTCGATCACCCGAGCCTGGCTGCACAAACGAATCAACAAGTACGATCTCTCCGAAGGGTATTCCTTGTCCTAGACCCCTCCTACCCATCTTGCTCTTCTTGCTCCCAATACAAAAAAGAACCCCCTTTCGGATCGAACAACGAGCGTTGGAAGCCAAGTGCTTCCAAGTGTATCGGATCGTTCATTGAATCGTGTTCAATTGTTGACGGTGGGGTGTAAACAATGGAACACAGCTTTGTGTCATCGCTTCTGTCTTTCTCTTGGGTGGGATTGTTATGTGTCGAATAGTATTCATCTTTGCTTGTCTCTTTGTGGGCGCTGTTATCTTGGCACAAGATGTGTAGAAGGAGGGGGCAAAGAGAGAAACAAACTCGAAAGAGTGAAACTAGACGAACCAAGGAGAACGACAATGAAAAAGAAAACTAGCGTCAAAGCCGGCGGCCAGATCTCCAACATCTAATCGCTTCGCAACAGCACTCACATTCATTCCACTAAGGAGAAAGACGATGAAAAAGAAAACACGCGTCAAAGCTGGCGGCCAGATCTCCAACATCTAATCGCTTCGTTTCTTGTTTTCCACAGAACTTCGAGCTCAACACGGAGAAAGACAATGAAAAAGAAAACTAGCGTTAAAGCTGGCGGCCAGATCTCCAACATCTAATCGCCTCATTGAGGCCAAATCCTTCAACCATCTAGGAGAAAGACAATGAAAAAGAAAACTAGCGTCAAAGCTGGCGGCCAGATCTCCAACATCTAATCGCCGACCTCAAAGTTCGCTTCGGAGACGGAGTGACACTCAAGCCCAGCGCCGCCTAAACTCGGGAGGCTCGCTGGGTTTTTTTTGTTTAGAGCGTTCTTACTTTTCTTGGGGAGGCTAAGGAGAGTGGGAGCGAGCGAGAAACTCCTGGCTCCAAGCTTTGGGGAACTGGCTTTCCAATGTCGCAGAGTGAGGGGATGAACCTCTGCGAAGAATTCCTGTGCCCAGGCTTTGTCCGTTGTAGCGAACAATGACAAGCCCCTTTTCGATGCATTCGATTTGTTGGTGCGGCTCCACCGCAAAGGTGAGTCGGGAAAGAAAGTCGTCACGTTGTTCTGCGGTTAACTCGACGATGTGGCGGGTGGCTTGTTGGCCCCAGGTCATGGCGGCAACTGTGCTCAGGTTGCTGTAGTGGGTTTTGTGTCGCAACCACAGCAGACCATGTTGTTGGACTGGAGGTTGCTGCGGCGGCGTGGATGCTTTGGGGTGTGTGTATACATTGTGAAGACCGTGCAGCGTCCAGGCGAGGCTGTCTTGCAAGGTGGGCGAGAAACCATAACGTTCCACGATGGATTGCTGAAGTTCTTTCCATTCGTTGGAGGATGCAGCCACGCAAGTTGGAGGAAGAGGGGCTGGGAGTTCAGGGGTGTGCCCTGTCTTTTCTAGTACTGCCACAAAAAAACCTCCTGTGTTCCGGAGGTGAGGCCAAACTCTTGCTGCGTGATGAAGCTCTGGCGCGTAGGTTTGCTCTGCCCACGAGGTCAGCCCTTCCATAGCTCCAAACGAGGCGTGATCGATTGGAAGGAGTCGAAGGTTCTCTGCACCCATCTCTTGAAGAATCTCATTCACCACACCTTCGTTTTCTTCGGGAGCGTAGGTACAGGTGGAGTACACAATGCGTCCTCCTGTTTTGCAAAGCCGGTAGGCACGACGCAACAGTCGCTTTTGTGTTTGGCTCATGCGCAGTGAGTAGGCCACATCGAACCAGCGCGAGGGCACTTGGTGAGCTTTGCGTGAGGTTCCTTGGCAGGAGCAGGGTGCATCCACGAGTATGCGATCGAAGGTTCCCGCTGTGTTGGGGTAGTTGCAGCCGTCAAAGAGGGTGAGGGCAACATTGTGTATGCCCAACCGCGACAGCGTGCGACGCATCGCCCACAAGCGACCCTTGGTGTTGTCGTTGGCGACCAGGGTGCCTTGGTGGTTCATCGCGAGAGCGATCTGTGAGGTCTTGTTGCCCGGTGCTGCGCACAGATCGAGGATGCGTTCTCCAGGTTGAGGGTCGAGGAGGCGAACTGGCCATTGCGAGGTTTCTTCCTGGATCTGCAGCAAGCCAATGAGATGTTGCCAGCTTGCGCCTAACTTGGAGCCTGGAGGCAGGGTGAAGCTGTCGCTTCGCCAGGGAAGGGGCGTAGGCGTTGGAAACTCCTCCAACGTTGCGAGCAAGTCCGTCGAGGATATCTTGGTGGAATTGGTCCAAAAGCTCACAGGCAAGGGCTCGGCGAGGCTCTCGCAAAAGGCCTCCCAATCGGGAACGATGGATCGGTAGCGGGCAAATGCCTCTCGCTCAATGTCAGTTCTCATGCTTTAGAATGGTTCACCGGTTGTGAGGGAGTGGAACTTCCAGGTGTTGGCGCCGTGGTTGTGGAGGTGCAACATCACCTGGGTTCCTTTGGGGATAGGGGTTTGGGGTGACCAGGTAGGCTCGTAGTATTGGGCTTTTCCAGGGATGTCGATGGACTTCTCCCAAACCATCTCTCCGTTGATCATAAGCGCTACATAGCCGGTGCCTTGGGTCTGGGCATAAAGCTCCAGGTGCCACATCACAAACTCGACAAGTTCACCCGAACGTATCTCTGTTAATGTGGGTTGCTCAAGGGTGATGTAGTTGCAGAAGTCGGTGTCGATTTCGAGGACGCCGTCTTCCACTTTTCGACCTTGGGCTTCCTCGCATTTGGACGTAGGCTTCTTGTACTTGATGAAGGGATCTTGGCTTTCCGAGACAAGCTTCCACAAGGCGTTATCAATAAGCTGCGCCGCGGGTTTGCGTGGAGCCAGGCCGTCCTGCACCACTTCGGGTGGGGTGGATGCGTCCTGGCTCGTGGATTCCACGGACTTTTCCGGGCAAACCCCGTTGATGCAAAGGTCTGAGCTGCAGCCTTTCAGGGTCGAGACAAGCCACAATCCAAAGCCCAGCGCACACAGTATGCTGAGAGTGGACAACCACGTTTGTCTCTTCCTTGCCTGCTTTGACCTCATGCTCCTCTTCCTTTGGTTGGTTGCTCCGACACTCACCGCTCCGGTCACTATACGGTTCACCTTACTTTTGCGTACACCCGGAACCTGATGCAAGTTAACGTTGTGTTGGGCTGTCTTGTTCCATTCGTTGTCCTTACTCGTCGTGGGAGTCGAGTTGGAGTTCGTGGGGCTCTGGGTGGTGTGTGGTCAAGCTCTCTCCTGGAGGCAGTCGAAAGGCTTGGGGCCGTTTGCGGGGCTCCCATTGGCTGGCGCTGACAATATCACCACGAGTGAACCCTTCGACTTCACTTGTTTGGTACCCCCTCAGGTCCCGGGTGAAAATCTCAAGGCTGACGTTTTCGCCTTCTGTGGTGCAACCTCGTGTAATCCAGTGTCCCTTTTGCCTGGACATCGGTGCAATCAAACGCATGGTGGGGGCTTCGGACGAGAGAGTCTGAGGGCGCTGATGACCCAAGGCAAGATAGCCAAACTTAACCGCTTGCATCGCGCGGTACAGCCGACGGTTCACGTACTCCAGAGAAGAGGGAACGTCCCAACTTCGGACTTCATGACACCACGCGCGTCCATCCTGTCGAAGCGGACAGTCTTGGTGATGCAAGCAGGGACCCCAAATTCCATACGCTTCATCGCGGGCAGCCTGGTCGCGGAGGTCTTCCAATCGTTCACAGGAGTCTTGGGAAGCCGGCTCCAGTATCAAGAGGATTCCCTCAGGAGATAGGCGTTCGAGGAGACCTTGCAGCCAGGTCCACATGACGTCGCTGTTGTGGCCCCGAAACACCTCGGTGAGCGCAAAGCTAGAGACGATCAAATCCCAGGGCTCCTCGGCAGGTGCAGCAGCCGGAGTGTTCGTTGAGGTTGAAGCTTTGCCTTTGTGCCGTTGCCCCCGCGGTGGTTTGTTGCGCTGACGGCCTCGCCGTTGGGCTGGCCGAGGCTCGGATGTCTGTGTTGTCGTTGTAGACTTCTCCCAATCCGCGGGGAGTGTGCCGTACCGAAGGAGGTTGTCGAGCCGGGTGTGATGAGTCAAACCGGGCCAGCTGTCGTGAAGATCGTGGACCAACTTGCTGTACCACTGCAGGCTGTGACGAGCGTGGTCCACCGCTGTGAGATGAAACTCGAGTGGTTCTGGGAGGTCTTGGATGGCTGCGTATTGCACCAACACATCCAACACTCCCAACGAAGCAGAGCCCAGGCCCGAACCCAGATCCAGAATCCGCATCGGGCGATGGAGTGGAGGCTTCCAACCTCTGTAGGTGAGAAGCTCTCGAAGGGGCCATTGCGCCCGAACGTAGGTTTGGGGAAAGTAAAACAGACCATAGGCAAGGAGCAGCCGAGGGTCGCCGTCGTAGGCCGAAAAGTTGGCCTCTTCTTGGAGGAACAGGTCGCTCAGATCTTGGACTTCGTCGGCGAGTGTGTCCAGGTCACGCTCTCCATCGACAGAGGGAAGGTGGGCTTCGACTTGGTCCAGCCACCATTGTTCGAGCCAGTCTGGGTAATGGGGTTCATCAAGGTTCATCGTGGGTCTTGGTTTTGTGCAAGGGTGAAAAGGGCAGGGCGTTTCGGGCGCACTTTAACCAATGTTGGAACTGTAGACAACTATGCAAAGATGTCCGTCATGCTTTATGCTGTGTCTTGAGGTAGAACACGAAATAATTGGAGTCGAAAGAGGACAACAAATGAGACAAATTAGAGGGTGGCTATGGGCCATTGCATGTGTAGGGGTGTGGAGCGTGATGGGGTCGTTGGGGTGCGGGGCACCCAGCGTTTGTGACGATGACTCTGTACCCAGCAGCTTCACCATCAATCCCAACGGGAGTTCCTGCAAGCGCCTGTGTGAATGCAACAACCAAAACTACGAAGGTTTCTGCTCACCCGCAGGAGTGTGTGACTCCATTCCCAGGGAGGCTTGCTCCAAAGAGGGCGCGCGGCGAGGCTGTTTGCTGCGTCCTGAGCCAGTCGGCGGGGTGTGCCGGGCAGGCGCTCAGGTGTGCGGTGACAATCTCAAGGTGGTTAAGTGGGGAGATTGTAAGCCTCTGGACAAACAAGAACCCGAGAACACCAAAGCTCTTTGTGGAGACGGCATCGACAACGATTGTGACGGAATCCTCGACAAATCCGACCCCGACTGCAGCAAGTTTTGCAACCCAGGCCAGATTCGCCCCTGCTACAAAGGCCCTGAAGGTACACGAAACCTGGGCTTGTGCGCGGCGGGCAACGAAGCCTGTGATCCCAACACAGGTGAATGGACCGGTATCTGCATCTCCCAGGTGTTGCCGTTTCCCGAAGTCTGTGACGGCAAAGACAACGACTGCAACGGAAAGATCGATGACATTGATTCCTGTCTTTGCGCGAAAGAAGGAGCGAAAGAACCTTGTTATGGAGGCCCGTTTGGTACAGCAGGAAAGGGCAAGTGCAAGATTGGAATCCGGACTTGCGAGAAGCAGGGCGACGTGCTGCGGTGGGGCTCTTGTGTGGGGCAAGTGCTTCCTTCCCAAGAGGATTGTTCCAGCCCCAATGATGACAACTGCAACGGTCTAATTAACGAAGGATGTCCCTGTGAACCAGGCTCCTCAGCGAGGGTTTGCGGTAGCAATCTGGGAAGCTGCAAACATGGCAAACAACGCTGCGAAGGTGGCGCGTGGTCATGGTCTTGTGAGGCCGAGCAAGGCCCATCCTCCGAGATCTGCGACGGGCGCGACAACGACTGCAACGGGGTGGAAGATGACAACCTTACACGAGCCTGTCAGACCGCTTGTGGCAAAGGTGTAGAGCGCTGTGTCCGAGGCATCTGGGAAGCATGCTCCGCGCAAGCTCCTTTGGCTGAAGTCTGTGACAACAAAGACAACGACTGTGACGGTCGAATCGATGATGGACTCCGTCGTTTGTGCAAGACCGACTGCGGAGAAGGCAGCGAGTTTTGCGTGGAAGGCCGCTGGCTGAGCTGCGATGCTCCCAAGCCTCAAGGTGAGACATGCAACGGGAAAGACGACGATTGCAACGGAACCATCGATGACAATGTCCGTGAAGTTGGGCAACCCTGCGACAACGATACAACCCAACAAGGCCAATGCCGGCGTGGGAAGGTCACTGGCTGCCAGAACGCAGCTCTGGTCTGTACGAGCACAACAACTCCCAGCCTGGAGGTTTGCGACGGTATCGACAACGACTGCGACGGCCAGGTTGACGAAGGGGCCCTCTTCTGTGTGCAGGACGTGGCTGGTTCCGGAACATCCGGTCTCAACGAGGGAACAGCCAACCAGGCGATGTTCCACGAGCCTCAAGGTCTCCACTGGGACAACACACTGGGCTTGTTCATTGCTGACACCAACAACCACCGGATTCGCTTGTGGGATCCTTCCACCAACCAGGTAAGCACCTGGGCTGGATCGTCCCAAGGGTTCCAGGATGGGGCGCTGTTGGTCGCTCAATTTGACAGCCCGCGAGCGATTCAGGGACCGGACGACAACGGCGTCTACTTTGTGGCGGACAGCAACAACCATCGAATCCGTGGGATCTCTTCGGCTGGGCAGGTCGCTACGCTTGCAGGCAGCGGCAAGCAAGGCGCAAAAGATGGGGCGAACTTGCTGCTCACCGAATGGAACCAACCGTCCTTCCTGGTTTTGGACGGTGCCTCTCTGGTGGTGGTGGACCAGGGCAATGTTGTGATCCGAACCATCACGCTGGACACTGGGAAGTCCTCCACCTCGTTCAACACCAAGCACACGTTTCCTGCGAACTACAAGGGACTCAAAGCCTATACCTTTCAAGACATCCGGTCGATGGGTTACGACAAAGCCAGGCAACGCTTCTACCTCGTCGACGCAGGCTCCCATCAAATTGTTGTGTTTGATGCGTTGCAGCGGGCGACGTACGCTCTTGGCTCGGGTCAGCCAGGTTTCAAAGATGGCGCACCTGCCGTTGCACAATTCCGCGCTCCTATAGGTATCGCTCTCGATGAACAAGGCAATGTATACATAGCCGAGGCCGGAAATCACGCCATCCGTAGGGTCAATCCCAAGGGGTATGTAACGACCGTTGCCGGGACCGGAAAGCCTGGATACAAGAACGGCCTGGCTGCCTACGCACAGTTTAACGCCCCTTCAGCGCTTGCGTTTGATCAGAAAGGCGACCTGTACATCGCAGACACCCAAAACCATCGGATCCGGAAGCTCATCCTCCAACGGTAAGGAAGCTTGGGGAAGAATATGGGGCTTTCAGGGTGTGGTTGTCTTTGTATGAGGAGGGAAACAGACTCCCATGAATTGAACAAACAGTATCATGGTTTGTAGTGATGGAGTGCCCACGGATGTGGGTTCTTATCCCTTGCGAATATGTTGCATGGCTAGCGTGGGTACTTCAGTGCCCCCGCGTCAAACCAAGAGCGAAGGCCAAGAGTTTTCTAACAGGATGGAATCTAGGTGATGGTCCAGAAGAATACGGCTCCCAGGAGGAAGCCAAGGAGCAGGTACCACAACTGGACGTAAGGAAACGACGAGTTCCCTGCTAGGCCCAAAGGCATGGGCGTGGGAGGCCAAGGGTCAGAGTCCAGGTTGGTCCAGGTGGAGGAGGAGGGCGCGTTGGGCAGCGGCGTAAGTGAGATCACCGCCGGCGCATTGATCCAGTTTTGCGTGTCGGGGCGTCCCTTCTCTTCCAGGAGTTCTCGTCGTTCCAGTAAGATCGGACGGGCCGTGGCGTAACGTTGTGAACGGGTGGCGACCATGCCTGCAGACTGTGGAGGATGGGAGAACTGGGCCGTCTTGATGGCTTCCTGTGGAATCTCGACCATCTGCGCATAGGATGTCAGCGCCTCCTGAGGTTGGGGCATATCCACTTCCGTGAAGGCCTCCAACGGGAGGTTTTGGCGTGGCAGCGGGGTCCCTTTGGACAGCGTCCGCATCACAAAGGTGCGGCGTTCCTGGGAGTCTTGTTCTTCGGTGCCTGTGGGGCTTTTGGGCTGCGATGAGATCTTCACCAGCTCGACGTATGTGGAGTGTTCTTGCCACACATCGGAGACCATGAACCCTTCCTCCCCAAACGGGTTCTTGTTGGGAGGGAACTGCAAGGTCGCGGCGACTTCTGGACTCTTCAGGATGGTGAGGGTTTCGAGTGCGCGAAGGATCTCTTCCACCGATTGGTAGCGTTTCTCCGGGTCTTTTTGTAGGCAACGCTCTACGATCTCTTCAAGCTTGCGAGGGATGTTGCGTTCGGGGCAAACGGCGGAGAGGGGAGGGGGAGTCTCCATCAAATGGGCTGTTGCGATCGCATGCAAGGACAAGGATTGTTTTCTTCCGCTGTCCCGCATCGAGCGTGTCATGGGGAACGGCGGCTGGCCACAAAGCATTTCGTACAAAATGGTACCGAGCGTGTAGATGTCGGCGCGATGATCCACGGTATGCTCAGAGAATTGCTCCGGTGCCATGTAGAGCGGCATGTCTTGCTCGTCTTCGTCGCCGATCTGCTCCATGGTGTCGGTGGTGGTGAGCGCGCTGCCAAAGTCTGTGACTTTCACAAAGTGAGCGTTGTTGCCTTGCTCAATCAGGTGAATGTTGCTGGGCCGAAGGTTCTTGTGGACGATCCCTTCTTCGTGTGTGGAGTTAAGGGCGTCGCAGATCTGAAGGATAATCAGGACGGCCAGCGGGATCGGTAGCGATCCTTGTTCCAGCATCTCTTCCAGCGTTTTCCCGTTCAGGTGCTCCATGATGTAGTACGAGCCCAGCTGGGGGATCTCGCCAAAGTCGTCGAAGATGCGGACAATGTGCTGGTTGCGCTGTGAGATGGACGCCGTCAACTGGACCTCTCGCCAAAACCGTTTCTTGGCTGAGGCATTCTGGAAACGAGAGGGCTTAAGAAACTTCACCACCCTCTTGGGGGCTCGTTGCAATTGCTGATGCCGAGCCGAGTACAGCACAGAGGTCGCTGTATCCGACAGTTGGCGGAGGAGTTGGTACTTGCCAGCGACAAGCAACAACGGAAACTTGCACGAACCACAGTACTTAATGGCTTTCCCCTGCAGCACTTCGTCGCGTCCTTTGCCCTGGTATTCTTCTCGGCATTGTGGACAGCGAAGCTCTGTTTTTGGTTCGATGCCTTCCTGGCTGTCTACCCAACGATGTGACTGTTCCATTTGGATGGTTTCCACTGGTTTGACCCCACTGCAACGGTGTGCTCCCTACCGCGATGCCGTGAGGTGAAAAGATGACCCGAAGTCGTTGCTCTATCTGACTCTTTTATTAAACGGCTCTTCGTTGGCGTCTCTAAAGGCGCAATATGTAGTTTTTGTAGAATTGGAACGAGTTGCAGCGGCAAGTGGTAGAAATAGAGACCAATGAAAGGAAAGTTAGGTCTTAATTTAAGTAATTGATCTCGAAGTAAAAGCGATGGACTTCTTCACATCGAATGCACTCACACACCGCCACGCGCATGTTGGAGTAACCTGGAACTGGAGCTTCTGCGCGAGCGTAGACACGTCCATTGCAGTGGCAGCGTTGTCGTCGGACAAAGACCTCAATCTTTTTGAGGTCGTAGATGATCTCGGCTGTTTCCGGAGATCGGCCTGGGCCTTGTTGCTTCTTCTTCTTGTTCTCTCGTTCCCGCTTCTTGCGACGGTTGGTCACGACCCACACTGCAACAATGAGACCCACAAAGATCAAGCCTATCATAAGGTTCCTTTCGTATGAGAGCGAAGACTGAATCGTTCGACTTCTCTGGGAGTATCGAGTCGGTTTCTGTACCTGCTCAGGGCGTATCCGGTATTGTACCACACAGTGCTTCAGAGATCGGATGACCTTCCGTTTGGTAGATAACAGATAGAATGTAGGAAAAAAAGGAATGGGGGAACCATCAAGGAGCGATGGTTTGGTTTCCCTACCTGGAACGAAGGAGCTTCGGGGAAACTCATGGGTCGATTGTATACACGTTTGGCCGCGATCGTCATAATCGTGGCATGTTGGACAGGTTTGGTTGTGGGCTGCGGTGCGCCACCGGTATGCCAGCCTGATGACCGGGTCAGTGACTTTACCATCAATCCCAACGGCAGCCCTTGCAAATACAAATGCGAGTGCAACAACCAGGTGTACGAGGGCTATTGCAACAGCGAAGGGGTCTGTGACTCTGTCGCTCGTGGCGACTGCACCAAGCCTGGCATTCAGACCGGCTGTTTTGTTCGGCCCAAGCCTGAGGGAGACAGCGTCACCTGTCGCTCCGGAGCGGGCATCAAAACCTGCAAGCCGGATTACCTCCGCCTCCAAAAGTGGGGCGACTGTGAGCTGCTTAACAAGGTGGAGTCGGAAGATGTGAAGGACCGCTGCGGTGACGGCATCGACAACGACTGCGACGGAAAGGTCGATCGTGCCGATGAAGACTGCGCGAAGTATTGCTTCCCCGGCGAAATCAAGCCTTGCTACACGGGTCCTGAGGGAACCCTGAATGTGGGGTCGTGTGCCGCAGGCCGGACGTTGTGTGATGCCAGCAAGAGAGAGTGGTCCACCGAAGCATCCGCCTGCATCGACGATGTCAAACCAACGGAAGAAACCTGCAACGGAAGGGACGACGACTGCGACGGTGACGTCGACGAAGGTCTACCCCAGTGCGTTTGTGAGAAGGTGGGCGACAAAGAGCCTTGTTACACAGGACCTTCCGGCACCGAAAACCTGGGAATCTGCAAAACCGGAACCCGAACCTGTGAAGAGAAGGGTAGCCAGGACAAACGCTGGAGCACCTGTCAGGCGCAGGTGTTGCCCAAGAGCACAGACGAATGCAACGGCTTGGACGACAACTGCAACGGTCTGATTGATGAAGGCTGCCCTTGCACTCCTGGAGAGGTCCGCTCGTGTGGAACCAACGTGGGTGAATGTCGCACAGGCCAGCAGCGTTGCGTCAACGGCGTCTGGAGCAACACTTGTGACGGCGAGACGTACCCTGTGATTGAGTCCTGCGACGGCAAAGACAACAACTGCAACGGTCGAGTCGATGAATACCTCGCGCCGCGCGCCTGCAAGACTCCATGTGGCCTTGGCGTCAGCATCTGCGAAAGCGGCCAATGGGTATGCAAAGGTCCGGAAGCCAAACAGGAAGAGTGCAACAACAAAGACGACGACTGCGACGGTATCGTTGACAACGGTGTCGTCCGTTCCTGCACCACCGACTGTGGTCCTGGTGGTCAGATCTGCTTCCAGGGCACGTGGGGCAAGTGCAACCCTCACAAAACCTCCAGCGAGACATGTGACGGGAAAGACAACGACTGCAACGGGAAAGTTGACGAAGGCTTAATCCAGGCCTGCAAGACCGACTGTGGACCTGGCTCCGAAGTTTGTCTCGAAGGCAAGTGGTCGTTGTGCTCCGCGCCCAAGCCACAAAAAGAGCTGTGTGACGGCCTCGACAACGACTGCGACGGGAAAGTCGACAACGATCCTGCCTGCGTCTGTAAGTCGGGCGAACAGCAAGATTGCTTCGGCAGCAAAGTCGGCTGCACCAAGCAACAAGACGGCTCTCTTAAGTGCAACGGTCCTTGCAGCGCTGGTAAACAAACATGCATCGGCGGAAAGTGGAGCGTCTGCGTGGGCGACGTTTTGCCCCAGGCGGAGATCTGCGACGGAAAAGACAACAACTGCGACGGCAACGTCGATGAGTCGCTGACAAGACCTTGTTACAACGGAAACTCCGGGTGCCAGTGGCAACCCAGCGGAGGCTACTCGTGTGTGGCGCCCTGCAAAGCCGGAACCCAGACTTGCAACGCCGGACAATGGAGCACCTGCACGGGAGCGATACTGTCCAAAGCTGAGACGTGTGACGGCAAAGACGAAGACTGTGACGGCCAGGTGGACAACGGCCTCACCCGAACCTGCTCCACTGCGTGCGGCCCTGGCTTGGAAGTGTGCTCCGGCGGTTCATGGCAGAATTGCTCGGCCCCCAAACCACAAACCGAGACGTGCGACGGCAAAGACAACGACTGCAACGGCCAAATCGACGACGGCGTTACAAAGTCGTGTCAGACCAAGTGCGGCTCAGGAACTTCCACCTGTGTCCTTGGAACCTGGGGCGCTTGTTCCGCTCGTGAGCCCAAGCCGGAGATCTGCGACAACATCGACAACGACTGCAACGGCTCCATCGATGATGGCCTCAGCCGCTCGTGTTACACCGCTACCGCTGGCTGCTTCCCCACACAGTCCGGAGGATACAGCTGCACCCAGCCTTGCAAAGCTGGAACCCAAACCTGCAGCGCGGGACAGTGGGGCACTTGCTCCGGCGCCGTGGTTCCCCAGCGCGAAACGTGCGACGGCAAAGACAACGACTGCAACGGCTTGATCGATGAGAGCGTGCCTCTGCGAACCTGCAAGTCCGATTGCGGCACAGGGTACGAGTCGTGCAACCAGGGCTCATGGATCAACTGCACCGCGCCCCAACCCAAGAAAGAAAGCTGCAACGGGCTGGACGACGACTGCAACGG